>NZ_JBGCCC010000001.1:0-1345249 GCF_041261665.1 Mycobacterium sp. MAA66
TACTGGACGTCGGCCAACCCCGCACCAACCAATACCACCACCCCACCCTCTACCCGATAGAAGGCAACGACGATGACGAAACAGACAGTCCCACAAGCTGATACAGCGTGCAGATCGGCCGCGCTGGTGGGTCCGTGTGCGCTCACTCCCGCGGACCGGGCTGGCCCAGCTATGCGGGCGCTGAACTCAGTCGGTCAGAACCAACGAAACCATGGTGTCCAACCGGGCGGCCGTGGTCGCGTAGTCCATCGACTGTGTATGAGCCTGGATCAGCATGCCCCAGAACATCGTCTCGAGCGTGGTGACGACCTCGGGCCAGGCGCCGGTGCCCAGGGCTGCAGTCACTCGCCGGTGGATCTCGGAACCGATGCGGGACCGAACCTCGGCAACTGGATCGTCGGCACTCAGCAGCGATCGGGTGCAGGCCGCAGCCAGTCGCGGCTCATCCCGGAGAATTCGCATGGCGGCAGCCAACTGCTCGGCCACCCGTTCGTGTGGAGGCGAAGACGGGTCGACGGTCAGTGGGAGCTGTGAGAGCTGTTGAAGGTATCGCTCGGTGAGGGCGGTGTCGGTTGGCTGGGTGGATGTACGCGGCCCAGACGGGTTGGCGCAGGAATATGCCATGGTCAATCTGGACATGTGTCCAGATTAGCTGCGGTTTATTGGAGTCGCAACGCCGACCTGAAAATGACCTATTGAAGCTATGTTTGCCGACAGATGTCTAATCTGCTACCGGGCGGCATCAATTCAGTGCATCACTCGATTCATCAGCACCGGACATATGTCCAGTACAGGTCTCATGCCGGAACGGCCGTCACCCCCGAGTGAGTTTGGTGTACCGGGTCACGTGGTAGTCGGTGGAGCCGTACTCGTACTGAACGGCGGTGAGCCGCTTGAAATAGTGTCCGATGGCGAGTTCTTCGGTCATCCCCATGCCGCCGTGCAGCTGCACGGCGTTCTGGCCGATGAATCGCGCCGCGCGGCCGACTGTTGCCTTGGCCGCCGAAACCGTCCGCGCTCGGGTGTGCGGGTCCGAGGTCAGGTTCAGCACCGCCAGGTAGACCGCCGAGATCGATTGCTCGAGCTCCATGTGCATGTCGACCATTCGGTGTTGCAGTGCCTGAAAACTGCCGATCGGCTGGCCGAATTGTTGCCGCTGCTTGGCGTATTCGACGGTGTCGGACAGGACTTTTCGCATGTTGCCGACAGCCTCGGCGCATACTGCTGCTGCGCCCTCGTCGCGTGCTTGTGCGATCGACGGCCAGGCTTGGCCTTCGGCGCCCAGCAGCGCGTCGCCCGGCAGGTGCAGATCCTGTAGCTGCAGATCTGCTGCTCGGCGATCGTCCACGGTGCGGTAGGTGTGCATGGTCAGACCAGCAGGCTGCGAGGCAACGTCGACCAGGAACAGTGAGATCCCGCTCTCGGTCCGTGCGGTGATCAGTAGGTGGGTGGCCAGCGGTGCGTTGACTGCCATGATTTTCGAGCCGCTGATCACCCAGCCGTCGCCGTTGCGGACGGCAGTGGTCTGCACATCCTTCCATCGGTCACCGGACTGCACTTCGGCCGCGGCCAGTGCGACAATTGCTGTGCCGGAAGCGATTTCCTCCAGAACCGAATGCGCTGTAGCGTCACCGGACCGCAGTAGCAGGCCGGCGGCCACCACCGCGGTATCGACATAGGGTTCGACGACGAGCGCCTGGCCGAGGGCTTCGGCTATCAGCATGACTTCCAGCGGCCCGCCTCCGATGCCGCCGAATTCTTCCGGCAATGCAGCACCGAGGATGCCGAGCTCGTCGGCGAACGACCGCCAGATCTCGGGTTGCCATCCGCGACCGGTTTTGGCTGCGGCCCTGCTCGATTCCAGCCCGTAGCGCGAAGCCAGAAACTTGGACAAGCCGTCGCGAAGCAGTTCCTGTTCCTTGGAAAATGTGAAGTCCATCTACAGCCCCAGTTCTGCTTTGGCGAGGATATTGCGCTGAATCTCGTTGCTGCCCGCGTAGATTGAGCCGGCTCGGTCGTTGAAGTAGCGCAAAGGCGCGACCGCCTGCCACGGTTCTCCGCCCACATAACCGTCCGGGGGAGGGGAGAATTCGGCCACTGGCCCGCCGGGTCGGGTGGCATGCGGCTGGTATGCGCGGCCGTAAGGTCCGGCGGCCTCCATGGCCAGCTCGGTCAGCGCCTGGCTCAACTCGGTCGACAGCACCTTGAGCATCGACGATGCCGCGCCGGGATGTCCGCCGCCCGAAAGTGCCGCTAGCACACGGTATTCCAGGATTTCGAGGACTTCGGTGCGGATCCGGGCATCGGCCAGCTTGCGGGAGAACGCGGGGTCGTCGAGTAGCAGGCCACCGTCCGGGCCGGGTGACTGCGCCGCTGCAGTGGCGATTTCGTCGGCCAGCACCTGCAGTGCCGGTGCATTGGCACCGCCGCCGCGCTCGAACTCGAGCAGGTATTTCGCGACAGTCCAGCCGTCATCGATCTGACCGATCACGTTGCTCTTGGGTACCCGGACCTCGTCGAAGAACACCTGGTTCTGGACCTGTTCGCCGGAGGTCATGACCAGCGGCCGGATCTGGATGCCCGGCGTAGCCATGTCGATCAATACGAACGTGATGCCTTGCTGTTTCTTGGCTGATCGGGTGGTACGTACCAGGGCGAAGATCCAATTGGCCTCGGCGGCGTGAGTGGTCCAGATCTTACTGCCGGTACACACCAGATCGTCGCCGTCGCTGACAGCGGCCATGGACAGCGCGGCCAGGTCCGAACCAGCCTCGGGTTCGGAGTACCCCTGGCAGAAGAACACTTCGGCGGTCAGGATTCGAGGCAGGAAGTAATCCTTCTGCTCCTGGGTGCCGAACGCGACGATCGCATGGGCCACCATCCGAATGCCCATAGGCGATAGGGGTGGGGCGCCGGCCAGCATCGATTCCCGGCTGAAGATGTAGTGCTGCGTCAAGCTCCAATCGCAGCCGCCGTACTCGACCGGCCAGGCCGGGGCTGCCCAACCGCGTTCGTGCAGGATGTGCTGCCAGGCCAAGCTCGCTTCGTGGTCGCTGTAGACGCTGGTCATCAAGCGACCCGCCTGCTGAATATCCGGTGTGAGCTTGTCCTGCAGGAATGCGCGTACTTCGTCGCGGAATGCGAGGTCGCGCGCTGACCAGTTGAGGTCCATACCGATTCTCCCTATTGCTCGGGCCGGTATGCACGCTAGCAATAAGACAGTGAACTTAGTTAGCGATGTGAGTTTTAGGGCGCGTCGGGTTCTGCTGGGCTCGTCGTCCGGGTGGACATCGTCGCCAGGAATGTCAGATATCCGTCGAGCGACTCGGGAGTGACGATGGCCGGGAGCACCATGTTCCACAATCCGTCGAAGCGTGTGTGCATGTCAGTCCAGCTAGTCAGCGCGCTGGACAGCACCTCGATGCCGAGTGTCGCCGCAACCAGGGATTCGGTGGCCTGATCCAGATCGATGTCGCTGCGCAGATCGCCTTGTTCTGCAGCCTTCCGCATGTCGACCCCGAACTGGACGGAAAAATTCTCGTACGCGAATTTGGATGCTGGATTGAGTCCGTCGAAAGTGCGCAACAGTCGCGTTCCGGCTCTGGCCGTGCGGTTGTTCGCCAGAAGGTCACTGGTTTCGTAGGTTCCGAGGATCAGTGATTCCAGTGCCCGTAGTCCAGAGTCGCGAGCGGCCTGAAAGACGTTGAGCAGCTGCGTCATTGCTTCTTCGATGATGACGGTCGCGAGCGCTTCTTTGGAATCGAAGTGGTAGTAAAGGGCGCCCTTGGTCAACTCAGCGCGCTCGATGATGTCGGCCAATCCGGCCGCCGGATAACCGATCTCATTGATCAGATCGACTGCCGAGTCGATGATCTTGCGCCGGGTCACCTCGGAACGCGATTGTCGCGCCATTCGTCGATTACCTCCGTCAACGGCCCGGGATGGGCTCCATGCGGAATCATAGGGTCTGTGATCGTGATCGGTAACTTCCCATTCCTTAGGTATGTAAAATACTGATCGCGGTGCTGGGCAAGACATTTATTGACGCACTGCGAATATTAGGCGGGATAACATCGCGGGGAATTCGGATTTGGATTGGGACACGGAAGTCGACGTGCTGTGCATAGGTGCGGGTATCGGTGGATTGGCTGCCGGAATCGCCGCAGACGAAGCCGGCGTCGAGGTGATGATCACGAGCGCGCACGCGAAGTTGCCGCCGACAGACCTGGGGGCACCCGCCGCGGATCTGCGCGCCTGGTTGTGCACCGAGGTGGACGACGAGGAGACCGCCCAGTACCTGGCAGCTCTGGTCGAGGGTTTTGAAATGGCTGACACTGCTGACACGGTCGACGGAGCCATCCCGACGCGAGTGGCAGGGGAGCGCCCAACCGGTACCCGCACTGTGCCGACATTTGTCGGTGCGCGGGTCGCGAACTGGGGTGTCGAGTGCCTGCGGTCGGTAACCGGCGCACTGCTCAGCACCGTGCTGGGATGGACGGTCAGCGAGATGCGCGATGCCGGCGGTAGGCAGATCCTGGTGGCACCGGTCGGCGATGTCGCCTGCGGCAGCGCGCGTGACCTGCTCGAGGCGTTGGTGGACGGCGTCGACACGCGTGACATCGAGGTGGCGTTGGACAGCCCGGTGCAGCGTCTGGTGTTCGACGGCGGTGCTGCGGTCGGAGCCGTGCTCGATGGCCCGGACGGTGCGTATTCGGTCCGGGCCCGCCATGGTGTGGTGTTCTCGCCGGATCTCCCGCTGCCGGATGACGTGCCGCTGTCAACGGCGTCGTCTGAGGTCAGGGTTTGCCTGGTGAGCATCCCTGGCAGCCGATTCGTCCGGGTGGAGCTGCTCAGCTCGCTGAGCTAGTTCGTCGCCACATTGTCGAAACGCACGGGCACCCGGCCCTTGCGGAACAACGCGGCCATTTCGGCGGCCGGCAGCGGCCGGGACAACAGGAATCCCTGGGCGCGGTGGCAGCCATGTCGCAGCAATGTTGTTGCTGCAGCTGCAGTTTCGACACCCTCGGCGACCACTTGGAGCCCGAATGCGTCGGCCAGTGCAATGACGGCACGCACGATCGCGAGGTCGCCCGGGTTGTTGCCGAGATCGGTGACAAAGCTGCGGTCGATCTTCAGCACGTCGACCGGCAGCGACTTGAGATGGGACAGCACGCTGTAGCCGGTACCGAAGTCGTCGATTGCGACCCGGACGCCGGCCGCCTTGAGTTCTGCCAACGTCACGCGGGTGGTGTCGATGTCTTGAACCACTACGTTCTCGGTGATCTCCAGGCATACCGAGCCACGCTCCAAGCCGAACTCGGCCAAGATCTCGGAGACCGATTCGGCGAAGCCCTCGGTGACCAGCTGAACCGGCGAGACGTTGATGCGCAGCACAAAGTGGTCACGCCCGGCGGCCGCGTCGGTCGCCTCAGAATCCTGGAATTCGGCCAACCATCTGGCGAATTCGGCGCATGCGGTCCGCATCACCCAGCGGCCCAATTCGCCTGCCAGATTGATCGATTCGGCGATGGGGATGAACGCGCCCGGTCCGAGCAGCCCCCGGGTGGGATGGTCCCACCGGACCAAGGCCTCAGCGGCCACCAGCTTGCCGGTGCGCATGTCCACTTCCGGCAGGTAGTTCAGCAGTAGGTCACCGTTTTCGATGACGTCCTGCAGGTGCAACTCGATGTCGTTGCGATATGTCGACTCCAGCGACATCTCGTCGTTGAACACCGAGATGCAATCGCCGCCTGCGGATTTGGCACTGAGCACCGCCTGGTCTGCGCGACGCAACAGGTCCGATGTGGTGTCCGTGCCGGGTTCGCCGGACGCCACGCCGATGCTGACCGCGCGGGTCAGCTTTTCCCCATCGATCCAGACTCGGCGCCGCAGTGAATCCTGTAGTTGGCATGCCAGAACCTCGGCCTCGGCGACCGTCACGGGTGCGGAGGGCACCACGATGAACTCGTCGCCACCCAGACGTGCGATGACACTGCGGTCGTCGACCCCCTCGGTGAGGCGTTCGGCGAAGGTGCGGATGAAGGCATCGCCGGCCCCGTGGCCGAGGTAGTCGTTGATGGCCTTGAGGCGGTCCAGGTCGAAGAACAATACGGTCACCGGACCCGGCTGGCCGGGCTGCAGGCGTCGGTCCAGGTACGCCAGCAGCGCCCGGCGGTTGTGCAGGCCGGTCATGTCGTCGTGTTCGGCCAGATGGCGCAGTCGTTCCTCGGCGGACACCCGAGACTGCGCCTGAGCGAACAATGAGCCGATGGCCTCGAGTGCGTTGATCTCTTCGGCGGCCCATTCGCGGTCGCCGTACTTGACGAATCCCAGCGCGCCGGTGGTCTTTTCCCCGGACAACAACGGCGTGGCGGCCATTGATATCTGGGGGACGTTTCGGTCTGCTTCAATTCGACGCTGATAGTCGTAGGACTGCAGATTGGGCCGAACTACCAAAGACGTCTTCCGGCTTTCGCTTTCGGCGAATATCGGGTCGGCTTCGGCGAAATACACCACCTGTAGCGGGTCTGGGTCGGCGCTTTCGGGATGGGCGGGCCATTCCGCGACGAGTATCGAAGCACCGATTTCGTGGTCGTTGCGACGGAGGAAACTGGCGTCGACACCGAAATGTTTGACCAGCATCTCCAGAACGTCTGTGCACACCTCAATGGTGTTCGTGGCGTCTACCGCCATCAACCGTGTCGCGACATCCGTCACTACACGATCGAGCGAGGGGAGCAAGTCATCGGTGGGCATTGGCGACCAGCCTAACCCTTACTGTTAGTAACAACAGCGCTTCGTCTACATGACACGGACGGTGTCTGGGCAGGTGATATTCGAAGGGTCGGCACGGGCGACTCCGCAGGGTCCTTGTCACGAGTGCGCTGAACTCGTCGCATAGCTGGCCCAGCTCTTGTCTGCGTTTGCTCGATAGCTCGTGATGTTCGGTGTTGTTGCGGGCGTGGAGGACTGGCGCCTGAAGTGTGGTGGCAGCGCCGCACCGACCCTCATTCGTCGCCGGTTCGGGTGGGGCCGATGCGCTATGGGTACTACACCCATCGCGGCTGCCGGCAGATCAGTTCGGCGCCTGCGGTCGAAAGTAGTTTGGGTCGCGCGGCGTGCTCTGAATCGACGGTGGTCGTCAACTTGCGACCAGCAAGCTCGAGATCCGGTTGAGCTCGCTGAACACCGCCGACAGCTGGGCAGGCTCGGAGTGCTTGACCATCGTCCGGCGATCCCACCACATCATCTTCGTGCGATAGCGCTGGTCAGGGTATGGCGTGGCCGGTATCGGCGCCACCACGCCTCCGGCGGTTTTCCAGAATTCCAGCACGTGTTGGGCGGCGGTCGCCATCGCGAATTGGCAACCCAAAATCGCCATCGCGTGGTTCGGCGTGCGGGCCAGCAGGTTGGTGACGCCGTGCGCGCGACGGCGGTCGTCGGAGGCCCACGCGGTTTTCATCTCCACGACCCCGAAAGGTGCGCGGTCGTCGATCATCTTTCGCACTGCCGCCTGCCCCGGTTGGCCGGCCCATTCCACGACCGCGTGCGAATCGTTCGCGCCTAGCAACGGTCCTTTTGCTCGTAGTCCGCCGATCATGGCGTCACGGTCGTCCCATATGGTCCAGAACAGCGCGGTATCGGTACCGCTCCGGATCTCTGCGGCATCGACCACGGACTCGACACCATGTTTGCTGTAACTTTGCTGGGCGGCGTCCAGGTACCCGTTCCAGAGGTCGGGGTCGGCACTGGGCTGCGAGATGACCACGGTGTAGCCGGTTTCCGTGTCGCGCCATCTAATGTTTTCGATGAAGTCGATATCGCCGCTGGCTTCATCGATCACATACTCGACTGACATCGATGCCCCGTTCTGTTTATGCAGTCACTGCAACGTCACGCGACAGACGACTGTTTGATTCGTATCCGAGATGGAATGTGTTAGATGAATCAGTATCCGGGTTGTTGGGCAGTGGAATCCAGCTAGTCGGGGAAAGTTGTCTAATTATCCACGCGTATGTGAAGGACTAACCAAATGGTGTGCTTTGCCTTTGGGCATGCTGGCAACTAACTTGACATTGATTTCTGCTGGTAATCGCTTTGGCCAGCAGATTTGGCGAACTTTGGCCATGGCAAAATTGAAAGGGTAGGCAAAGTTCGGTCATTGTGCGGCACGCCGGTGGACGACTACAAGTATTAGAGGTGGTGCCGACTCGCGGCCCAGTTGAGAGGGGTAGTTGTGAAAGTCTTCAGCAATCTGTCTGAGCTTGTCGCGGCGGAGGGCAGCCAACTTGGACCGACCGAGTGGATGCCGATCACCCAAGACCGGGTGAACATGTTTGCCGAGGCGACTGACGATCATCAGTGGATCCACGTCGACCCGGCACGGGCAGCCTCGGGTCCTTTCGGTGGCACAATCGCGCACGGTTTGCTGACGTTGTCGCTGCTACCGCATTTCACGCATCAGATGTACCGAGTAGATGGCATTTCCTTGGCCGTTAATTATGGCTACAACAAGGTACGTTTCATAACGCCGGTAAAAATTGGGGCAAATATTCGTGCTCGCGGCGAGATCACGAAAATTGATCAGCTCGACGGCGCCGCGCAGGCGACGGTAACCGTAACCGTCGAGATCGAGGGCTCGGACAAGCCGGCAGCGGTCGTGGAATCGATCGTGCGATTCATCGCCTGACGTCGTGACGAGACGCGGGCTGCCCGGCCTGGGGCGGCCCGTTTCTCGTACCCGTGGCTAGCGGGGTGTCGACGCTCGCTGTGCCGCTTTGACCAGCCCACCACCGATGATCAGGCGCTGGATCTCGCTGGTGCCTTCATACAGGCGGAGCAGTCGTACGTCCCGGTAGATCCGCTCCACCGGGACATCGCGCATATAGCCGCTGCCGCCGTGGACTTGGACGGCCAGGTCGGCCACCTTGCCGACCATCTCGGTGCAGAACAGCTTCGCGGTCGACGGGGCCAGCCGCCGGTCTTCGCCGCTGACCCACAGGCGGGCGGCTTCGCGCACGAGTGCCCGCCCGGCCATGACGCCGGTCTGCATGTCTGCGAGCATTGCCTGGACCAGCTGGAACTCGCCGATCGCGGTGCCTCCCTGGGTGGCGGTGGCGGCGTACGCCACGGACTCGTCGAGGGCACGCTGTGCCGAACCCACCGCCAACGCGGCGATGTGCACTCGGCCGCGAGCCAGCGAGGTCATGGCAGCCCGGTAGCCGATGTCCTCCGCGCCACCGACCAGGGCATCGTTGCCCACGTGCACGCCGTCGAAAGTGACGTCGGCGGTCCACGCGCCTTCCTGGCCCATCTTGGCGTCCTTGGCTCCGATCTCGACGCCCGCGGCGTCGGCGGGTACCAGGAACACCGCGATGCCCGGGCCGTCAGCATCGGCGGGGCGGGTCCGGGCGAACACCACGAACAGGTTGGCCGTCGGGGCGTTGGTGATGAATCGTTTTTGTCCAGTGATCACCCATTGATCGGCTTCACCGATTCCCCGGTCCTGCCTTCCGGAGCGAATTGCCTTGGTGCGCAAGCCTGCTGGGTTCGACCCCGCGCCCGGCTCGGTCAGGGCGAACGACGCGACGCAGTCACCACTGGCGATGTCTTCGAGCCAGCGCCGTTTCTGTTCATCCGTGCCGAAGCCGACCAGTACCTGGCCCGCGATCCCGTTGTTGGTGCCGAACATCGAGCGCAGGGCCAGGGTGGTGTATCCCAACTCCATGGCGAGTTCGACGTCCTGCGTCAGATCAAGGCCAAGGCCTCCCCATTCCTGGGGGATGGCATAGCCGAACAGGCCCATCTCTTTGGTCTGGTCGCGGATGTCGTCGGGCACCCGGTTGCCGTTCATGATCTCCAGCTCACGCGGCATGACGACGGTCCGGACGAACTGACGGGTGGCGTCGAGGATGTCCTGGAAGTCCTGGTTGCTGACGGTTTGTTCGGTCACGCCTGGGTCTCCTTGAGTAACCGGGGGTCGGGCTGGTTTGATGCAAGAAATATCATATTTTATATTGCAGATCAGTTGACCAAGAGAGGGCGGGCGGCCATGGCGTTGCTTGACGGACGTACTGCGGTGATCACCGGCGGCGCTCAGGGAATCGGATACGCGATCGCCGAGCGCTTCATCGCCGAGGGCGCCTGTGTGGTGCTGGGCGACCTAAACCTGGAAGCGACCGAAGAGGCCGTCATCAGACTGGGCGGGGCTTCGGTGGCCAAAGCAGTGCGTTGCGATGTCACCTCGGCGGACGACGTGCAGGCGCTGATCGACGCGGCAATCGGGTTCGGGGGCTCGGCCACCATCGACATCATGGTCAACAACGCGGGCATCACCCGGGACGCCACCATGCGCAAGATGACCGAGGAGCAGTTCGACCAGGTCATCGACGTGCACCTGAAGGGCTGTTGGAACGGCACCCGGCTGGCCGCCAATGTGATGCGTGAGGCGAAAAGTGGTGCCATCATCAATATTTCGTCGATCTCCGGCAAGGTCGGTCTGATCGGCCAGACCAATTACTCGGCCGCCAAGGCCGGCATCGTCGGCCTGACCAAGGCCGCCGCCAAAGAGGTGGCCCACCTCGGGGTACGGGTCAACGCGGTGCAGCCGGGTCTGATCCGATCGGCCATGACCGAGGCTATGCCGCAACGGATTTGGGACCAGAAGTTGGCCGAGATCCCGATGGCCCGGGCCGGTGAACCCAGTGAAGTGGCGTCCGTGGTGACATTCTTGGCGTCGGACATGTCGTCGTATATGACCGGTTGCGTGCTGGAAATCACCGGCGGACGGCATATCTGATGACTCAGGCTGGGGCGTCCTCGCTCCACGCGTCCGCTGATTCCTCATCGCTCCTCGCGTCCGCGGTCATCTGCGAGCCGGTGCGCACCCCGATCGGTCGCTACGGTGGCATGTTCAAGGATCTGACCGCCGTCGACCTCGGCGTCGCAGCCCTGCAAGGTTTGTTGGCGCGCACCGGAATTCCGGTCGACGCGGTGCAGGACGTGATACTCGGGCACTGCTACCCGTCGATGGAGGCCCCGGCCATCGGCCGGGTGGTGGCACTTGATGCGGGATTGCCGATCACCGTGCCCGGAATGCAACTCGACCGCCGCTGCGGCTCGGGGCTGCAGGCCGTCATCCAGGCCTGCATGCAGGTGGCCTCCGGCAACAACGATCTGGTCGTCGCCGGAGGTGCCGAATCGATGAGCAATGTGGTCTTCCACTCCACTGACATGCGGTGGGGCGGCGCGCGTGGTGGGGTGAAGGTGCACGACGCCCTGGCCCGCGGCCGGACCACCGCCGGTGGCAAGGACCATCCGGTGCCCGGCGGCATGTTGGAGACGGCCGAGAATCTGCGGCGCCAGTACGGCATCTCCCGGGTCGAGCAGGATGCGCTGGCAGTGCGGTCGCATCAGAGGGCGATCGCAGCTCAGCGCGGTGGGGTACTGGCCGACGAGATCGTCCCGGTCACGGTTTCCGGACGCACCGGTGAGACCGTGATCGACACCGATGAACACCCCCGCGCCGACACCACCGTCGAGGCCTTGGGCAAGCTCAAACCGGTTCTGGGAAAAAGCGATCCGGATGCCACGGTGACCGCGGGCAACTCCAGCGGGCAGAATGACGCCGCATCCATGTGCATCGTCGCCACCCCGCAGCGGGCCGCCGAGCTGGGCCTGCGGCCGCTGGTGCGCCTGGTGTCCTGGGGCGTGGCCGGGGTAGCGCCGAATGTCATGGGTATCGGTCCGGTGCCCGCCACCGAACGTGCGCTGGCCAAAGCCGGTCTGTCGCTTGCCGACATCGATGTGATCGAGCTGAACGAAGCCTTCGCTGCCCAGGCTTTGGCCTGTACCCGAGAGTGGAACTTCACGGACATCGACTGGGAGCGCACCAATGTACGCGGGTCGGGTATTTCGCTCGGACATCCCGTGGGTGCGACCGGCGGCCGGATGCTGGCCACGTTGGCCCGCGAGCTGGAACTGCGCGAGGGCCGCTATGGGCTGGAAACCATGTGCATCGGAGGCGGCCAGGGATTGGCCGCAATATTCGAACGGATCGCGAAATGACCAGACTTGCCCAGACCGCGGGCCTGACCGAGGTGCAGGCCGAAATCATCTCCACCGTACGGGAATTCGTCGACAAGGAGATCATTCCGAACGCCCAGGAATTGGAGCATTCCGACTCCTACCCGCAGCACATCGTCGAAAAGATGAAGGACATGGGCCTGTTCGGCCTGATGATCCCGGAGGAGTACGGCGGGCTCGGGGAATCATTGCTGACCTACGCGCTGTGTGTCGAGGAACTGGCCCGCGGCTGGATGAGCATTTCGGGCGTCATCAACACGCATTTCATCGTGGCCTACATGATCCGGCAACA
This sequence comes from Mycobacterium sp. MAA66, assembly GCF_041261665.1. Taxonomy (NCBI): domain Bacteria; kingdom Bacillati; phylum Actinomycetota; class Actinomycetes; order Mycobacteriales; family Mycobacteriaceae; genus Mycobacterium; species Mycobacterium sp. MAA66. The sequence continues at coordinate 12,377 of NZ_JBGCCC010000001.1, forward strand.
CGGCACCGATGAGCAGAAACGGCGCTACCTGCCGCGGATGGCCACCGGCGAGGTACGCGGCGCCTTCTCGATGTCCGAGCCCGAACTCGGCTCGGATGTCGCGGCGATTCGGACCAAGGGCGTGCGTGACGCCGGCGGCGGATACGCCATCACCGGTCAGAAGATGTGGCTGACCAACGGTGGCAGCTCGACTCTGGTTGCGGCACTGGTGAAAACCGATGAAGGCGCAGACAAGCCACACCGTAATCTCACTGCATTTCTGATCGAGAAGCCGACCGGCTTCGGTGAGGTCAAGCCCGGCCTGACCATCCCCGGCAAGATCGACAAGATGGGCTACAAGGGCATCGACACCACCGAACTCATCTTCGACGGGTATCGTGCAGGCGCCGACGATGTCCTGGGAGACAAGCCCGGCCAGGGCTTCTTCCAGATGATGGACGGCATCGAAGTTGGTCGGGTCAACGTGTCGGCTCGTGCGTGCGGCGTGGGTATCCGGGCGTTCGAGCTCGCGGTGCGTTATGCCCAACAGCGCGAGACGTTCGGCAAGCCGATCGCGGACCACCAGGCCATCGCGTTTCAGCTCGCCGAGATGGCCACCAAAGTCGAAGCGGCACATCTGATGATGGTGAACGCGGCCCGGCTGAAGGACTCCGGTGAACGCAACGACGTCGCCGCCGGGATGGCCAAGTACCTGGCCAGCGAGTTCTGTGCGGAGGTCACCCAGCAGAGCTTCCGGATCCACGGTGGATACGGGTATTCCAAGGAGTATGAGATCGAGCGTTTGATGCGCGACGCTCCGTTCCTGTTGATCGGCGAAGGCACCAGCGAAATCCAGAAGACCATCATCAGTAAGAACCTGCTCCATGAGTACCGCATCTGAGCCCGAATTCGCCGCCCCCGCACAACTTTCCGATGATGTTGCGCGGTTCGTTCGGCGACGGATCTTCAACGGCACCTTTCCGGCAGGGGAGTATCTGCGCCTCGATCAGCTGGCGACCGAACTCGGCGTCAGTGTCACCCCGGTCCGCGAGGCCCTGCTGAATCTGCGCGCCGAAGGCCTGTTGGTACAGCATCCCCGACGCGGTTTCATGGTGTTGGCGGTGACGGCGCGCGACCTGGGTGACGTTGCCATGGTGCAGGCCTTCGTCGGCGGAGAGCTGGCCGCACGGGCGGCAACGAACATCACCGCCCCGCAGGTCGCCGAGCTGACCGGCATCCAGGATGCGCTGGAGCTGGCTTATCGGCTGACCGATGTCGACCGGATGGTTCGGCTCAATCATGAGTTCCACCGACTGATCAACGTGATCGCCGATTCACCGAAGCTGACCCAATTCATGTCGGGCGTAACGCGTTACGCGCCTGAGTCGGTGTTCCCGACCCTTGAAGGGTGGCCCGAGTTGTCGATTCGCGACCATCGTCGGGTCATCGCTGCGCTGCAGGCCGGCGACGCCGATGCCGCTCGGTCGGCGATGGCCGAGCATTTCACGGTCGGTGTCGAACCGCTGACCGCGCACCTGGCGGAGCGCGGCGTCATCCGCGATCAGGCCTGAGGAAGTCAGTACCGTCGGTGTGCTCTCACCAAGGGGCCAGCAGGAACTCGTCGACGAACCGCCGGAAGGTCTCATCGACGATCGTGGTGTCCTCGGCGGTGAAGTATTCGATGATGAGGCCTTGAAAAGCGGTCAGCGCGATGCGTGACCGGGTCTCGGCAACTGGGCTGGGCATGCCGATTGCCTCGAGGCGGGCTTGCGCATTACGGGTCAGCAAAGACATTGTCGTCCAGGTGTATTCGCGGTACGGGCTGTCGACACCGCAGGCCGCGCCGAAGACCTGCAGCACTACGCGCAGAGTGTCGCTGCGTTCGCCGCGGGTGCACTCACGCCAGTCATCGAAGCACCATTGCCGGTGTGCGGCAATAGACTCCGGCAGGTCCAGATCCTCGGTCTCGGGTATCGCCGCCCGTTGTTGACGCGCCAGGACCTCCAGAATCAACTGCTCCTTACTCCCGAAGTAATACACCAGCATTCGCGCACTGGTGTTCAGGTGCGAAGCGAGCTCACGTAGAGACGTATCGACGACACCGGTGCGCGCCAGTACGGCGCCGGTGGCGGTGAGCAGTTCCTCACGCTTCGAGTGGTCGAAAGGCCGGGGCACGCTTGACTGTAACACTTGTTTCAGATACGAGTTATAAGGTGCCGTTCCCCACAACGTCCGCGTGGCAGTCTCCTCGGGATGAGCCGATCGGTAGCCGAAACAGTCGTGATAGCAGGGGATTACCCGCGATATCGCGACGATGCGCCATGGTTTCCTGGCTGGCCGCGCTGGCAGCGCTGCTGATTCAGCAATGGATCGAGCCGTTCACCGCGGGCTCGCACATGGGCCTGCTGACCAACGGTGGTGACCTCGACATCTACCGACACGGCGCTCTGCAAGTGGTGCACGGCGCTGCCGTGTATACCCGGGAGCTTCCCGGCGGCGGCTGGTTCACCTATCCGCCGTTCGCCGCGGTGACGTTCGTGCCATTGGCGCTGGTGAATTTCACGGTGGCGAAGGCAGTCTGGATGGCGGTGTCGTTCCTTGCATTGATCGCGACGATATGGCGCTGCGCGACCGTGTTGGGTTACCGGCGGGATTGGCTACTCGCGATCGTGAGTGTGGCCGGTGCTGTTGTCGCACTCGATATCGAAGCGGTACGTGGCTCGCTGTGGCAGGGCCAGGTCAATCTTGTGCTGATGACGATCATCATCTGGGACCTCACCCGCGCCCGCGGGGCCCGTCTTCGGGGATGGTCGGTCGGAATCGCCGCCGGAATCAAGCTGACCGCTGTAGTTTTCGTGCCCTACCTGTTGATCACCCGACAATGGCGCGCCGCGATCACCGCGACCTCGACGGCGGCCACGACCGTATTGCTCACGTGGTGTTTGTTGCCTGCTGACTCCGCGGAATATTGGTCATATGCGATGTTCCAGATCGACCGAATCGGTCCGCTGGATCATCCTGGCAATTTCTCGATCGGAGGAGTGCTGGCCACGTTGTGGGCCCCCGCACCGATGCCGACGCTCTGGTGGCTGGTTGGGGTCATGCTGGTGGCCGCGTGCGGCTATTACGCCGCGTATCGCGCCGAACTCAGCGGTCAGCGACTGCTGGCGGTGACTATCGTCGGGCTGCTCGCATGCACCGTGCCTCCCTTGGCGTGGGGTCACCACTGGGTGTGGACCGTGCCGCTACTGGCCGTCACCATCGATCGCGTTATTCGTAGCACGGGCACCTCTCGCCGGCTCTGGGCCGCTGTGGCAACGATGATCTACCTTGCGGTCTTCATGTGGTTCAACGCCTGGCTGTATCGCACCGCGACCCGATTCGGCGCGAGCTATCCGACGTACGTCGATGCCTTGAATGCCGCCATCGATCACATGACGAAATTCGACAAGCTGCTTGCGGTGGCACATCAGCCGCTGCTCTTCGTGCTCGTCTGCGTTGTCACCATCACAGTGACTCGGCAGGAGTCTGCCGATACAGCGCCGCGACCGCGTCGGGCCTGACCTTCATCGCGGCGTTCCGCGGGAGGGCCTCGACAACCGCGATTGCCACCGGGACGTGGTGGCTGGGCAGTGCCGCGCGCACCAGCTGCCGTAGATCATTCTCGCTGGGTAATGTTGCTTCCGAGCGTAATTCGACCGCGGCGAACGGTATCTGACCGAGTCGGCGGTCTGGCACGCCCACGACGAACGCATCACGAACCGCCGGATGGGTCAGCAGTACCCGGCGCACCGCTTCGGGGAGAATCTTGAACCCGCCGCGGTTGATCGCACCGTCGGAGCGGCCATGGATGGTCACGAAACCGTCGGCATCTACCGAGGCGATGTCGGTGGTGCGGATGAACTCCGGACCCATCACCTCGACCTTCGCCTCGAGCAGTCCCTGGGTGTTCCTCGGCAGTGTCGCACCGGTGGCGGGGTCGACGATGCGGACCTGCACACCCGGCAGTGGCAGGCCGGAGCTATCGGGCTTGGCCGCGCCGTACCTCCGGTACAAATCGGGTGTCCACGAGCACACCGATCCCGCGAATTCGGTTGCGCCGTAGGCCCACAGCACCGGGATGCCGAATCGCCGCTCGAACTCCTCGCGGGTGGCGGATTCCAGAGGGCCGGAGCCACCGACGATGAACTCCAATGACGACAGATCTGCTGCGGACACATCGGGTGCGTCCAGCAGCATTCGGACCATCGCCGGCTGCACCCCACTGCGCCGGATCCGGTAGGTGCGCACCGCTCGTACCCAGTCGGCGACGGTGAACCGTTCCAGCAGCACCATCCGCTTGCCGACGAACGGCGCGGCCAGTAGTTGGCACACGCCGACGCTGCCGAACGGCCAGAACACCACATCCGGTGGACCGTCCGGTTCCGGTGCCGACGCGTGGGTGATGCTGTCGACCGTGTGCTGCAGCACCGCCGTGCGTATCGGTATTCGTTTGGGTGCGCCGGTGGTGCCGCTGGTCAGGATGTGAATGCCGGATTCGGCCGTCAGCGCGGGAGCGTGGGAACGAGCGCCGATGACTTGGATCGCGTTGAGCGACAACGAGATCGATGCCGAGCCGGCAACCTTCGTCGCCGCCACCACCGACCCGGTCCAGTCCTGTTCGTCGGCGATCACCGCAGGCAGGTGTAACGCGGCGATGTCGGAAGCGATCCCGGCCGCGGACTGGTACGAGTAGATCATCACCACCGGCCGGCCGGCGGCGATGAACCCGAGGATCGCTGCGGCGTGTGGTACCCGGTTTCGTACCACCACACCGACGGGCTCGCCGGACCCGACCCCGTTGCCGCACAACAGTTTCTCAATGCGCCGATACATCGCGGCGATCTCGTTGCCGGAGTACCACCGCCCGTCGAATTCGATGAACGGGCGATCGCCGTAGCCGGCCAGGCCCGTGGCGAGTCTGGCGGCGAACACCTCGGCTGCGGCCATGGTCAGTAGGACGTGGAGCCCTGGTCCACCGGGATCTGCGCCGCGGTCACATTGCGTGACTCGTCGCCGGCCAGCCAGCAGACGGTGTCGGCGATGTCTTCCGGTTCGGCGATCCAGGTCGGCAGGAACGGGGTGAGCATGTTCGCCAGTGCCGGATTGCTTTCTGTCGCATGGCCGATCGCGGCAACCATGTCACCGGTGCCCATGTCGGTGTTCACCGGCCCCGGGTGCACGCTGTTGACCCGGATCGCGTGCTTGCCGAGCTCGGCGGCGAAGGCCTTGGCCATCCCGGTGACAGCATGCTTGCTGGTGGTGTAGTGCACCATGAACGGCTGCAGCTTGATTCCGGCCGCGGAGCTGATCAGGATGATCGAGCCACCGCGGCCGCTGTCGATGATGTGCTGCGCGCCGGCCATCACGGCGTTCCAGGTGCCGGTCACGTTGATCTCCATGACGTCCCGGAAGGACTCGGGGGTGATCTCGTGCCAGATCTGTGGGGCCGACACACCGGCGTTGGCCACGATGATGTCCAGCCGGCCGAACTGTGCGACTCCCTCGTCGACCACCTGCTGCAGACTTTCCAGGTTTCGGGTATCGGCGATCGCGGAGTGGATGCGTCGACCGGTTTCCTGTACCAATCTCACCGTCTCGGCCAGGTCGTCCTCGGTGGCAGGGTTGTACGGGACGCAGTCCGGCAACTTGTCGCAGATGTCCACCGCGATGATGTCGGCGCCCTCGCGGGCCATCCGCAGCGCGTGGGCCCGTCCCTGGCCGCGGGCAGCGCCGGTGATGAAGGCGACGCGGTCGGTCAGTCGGCTCATATCTGCTCCTGGGATCCGGTTGTTTGCACAAGCATTTCACGTAGCGCGGCGGTGTTAACCTTGCCGGTCCCGCCGCGGGGTATTGCATCGTCGTCGTCCAGGATCAGCCATACGGTCGGGACCTTGAACGAACTGAGTAGGCCGCGTGCAGCGGTCCGCAACTGATCTGGGGCCGCGCTGCCCACCACCGCGGCGCCTACCCGATTGCTCTGCATGCCAGGAACATTCGTCACGAACGCGGCATGCACACCGTCGATGCTGCGCAGCGCCTGTTGTACCTCGCTGGGATAGACGGAGGCGCCGTTGACCTTGAACATGTCATCGGATCTGCCGTGGTAGAACAGGAAGCCTTCGTCATCGAGCCTGCCGAGATCCCCGGTGGCGTAGTAGCCGTCCGGGGTGAACACCTCTTCGCGGCTGCGACGGCAGATACCGCGCAGCATGTGCGGCCCGCGAACCTGAATCACACCGACTGCGTCCTCGGGTAGCGGTGCGCCGGTTTCGGTGTCGACGATGCGAATGTCCACGCCCTCGAACGGCCGACCGCAACTGCCCCAGGCAGATTCGGGCATGTCGGTATCGGCGCGGTAGCCGCAGTACGGTCCGAACGATTCGGTCATCCCGAACAGGTTCGCCCGGGCGCCCGGCGGTGAGCGATGCTCGGCCGGCAACAGGGCTGCCAAGCTGCCCGGCCGCAGCGTCGAGAGATCAACGCCGATCGAATCACGTTCGCGGGCCATGGCTGCAGCCTGATCGGGCCAGCCGCGGAACAGGGTGACGCGCTCGCGTTCCAGCAGCCGCAGCGTGGTGGTGGGTTGCGGGGTGGGTTCGGTCACCAAGGTGGCGCCGGCCAGCAACACCGACAACACTCCAGCGCCGAAGCCACCGACCCAGAAGAACGGCATCGGCAGGTACAGCCGGGTGTCTGAATCGATGCATCGTGGACCTAGGCTGGAACGGACCGCGGCCAGTGCGCTGCCGTGAGAATGCTTGACGCCCTTGGGCATTCCGCTGCTGCCCGAGGTGAACATCACGAGTAGCGGGTCACTGGGGCTCACCGCCCTACCCATGGCGCTCACCACACTGCGGGCGGCTTCGTCGGCCGAACCTGCTGCGAGCTGCTCGGTGGTGCAGACCTGTCTAAAGGCCGGTAGGTCCGTATTCGTCCGGCGGGGAAGGTCATCGAGATAACGGTGGCCGCGGAACTCCTCGACCGCGATCAGCAGCTGGACCGATGCCACCTTGAGCTGAGCGGTCAGTTCGGCGGGTGTCAGCAGCGTACTGAGCGGCACCAGTACTGCGCCGATCCGGGTGGCCGCCAGCGCGATCCGTACCCACGGCACGCCGTTGGGCATGATCAATCCGACCCGCGTTCCCTTGCCGGCGCCCAGCCGCACCAATGCCGCAGCCAGATCCGTGGTGGCCGAATCGAGTTGGTGATAGTTGATCCGGACATCTGGATCGACGAATGCCGTCTTGTCGGGCTGCTGCTCGGCGCGTAACCGCAGCAGGGTGTCGATGGTGTCAGTCACCGAAGTGCTCCCGCAACTGCCACCGGTCGACCTTGCCGCTGGGCAGCGCCGCGATGTCAGCTTCGGCGACGGTGATCAAACGGCGCGGAATCTTGTACGACGACAACTCTTTTGCCAGTTCCCGCAGAAGGGCCCCCTCATCGACCGATTGACCATCGCGCAGCGCCAGTACGGCGGCGACCACCTGGCCGCGATCGGGATCGGGCAGGCCCACCACATGGGCGGTCAGGCCGCCGACCCGAGCAATGGCGTTTTCCACCTCGACGGGGGACACATCGGCTCCGGCGGTTTTGATCATGGCCGTGCTGCGACCCAGGAAATACAGGAACCCGTCCAGGTCGGCGCAGACGGCGTCGCCGGTATGGAACCAACCGTCGGCATCGAAGGAGTCCTCTCGGCTGCGGCGGTGGTAACGCTGCATCAGATATGGGCCGCGGAAACACAATTCGCCGGGATCGCCGGCCGGCACGGGTTCGCCGTCCGGTCCGACGACCTTGACCTCGAAGCCCGGGGCCGGCTTACCGAAGGAACCGCGACGATGTTCGGGTTGGTCGGACTCATCGGAGCTGAGCAACACGGTGCCGCCGGTTTCGGTCAGTCCCAGCATGTTGTGCCGCAGTTCGGGGTCGGCCGGTCGACAGTCCGGCGCCATGATGGGGTACAGATTGCCCCGACGTAGCGACGACAGGTCGCAGGTGGCGAAACTCGGATGCTCGGCGAGTTTGGTCACCGTCGCCGCGAAACCGTTGCAAACAGTGGGCTTTGCCGATTCGAGGAGTTCCAGGGTCCGCGCTGGATCGGTTGCGTTGGAGCACACCAGCGTGCTCCCGGCGGTCAGGGTGGCCAGCAGCCCGAACGCGAATCCGCCGATCCAGAAGAACGGTGAGTTGCAGAACAGCACATCGTCGGCGGCCAGCCCACGGATCTGGTTGAGGTTCCGCTGGTGTCCGAGCAGTGCGCCGTGCGTGTGTATGACCCCCTTGGGCGTTCCGGTCGACCCGGAGGTGTAGATGATGGCCAGCGGGTCGCACGGATCGACGTCGGCCTCCAGTGCGGCCAGCAGCTCGGGGGCGACGGAGTCGGCCAACGTGTCCAGTCCATCCAGGTCGAACACCACCTCGCGCAGTTCCGGCAGCTGGCTGTCGAGGGCGTCGGCGAGGCGTGCGCGGTAGTCGTGAGAGCGATACGACGACGCGGCCAGCAGAATGCGGACATCCCCGTGGGCCAGTTGACGGCGCAACTCCGGCGCGGTGGCCAACGTGCTGAATGGCACGACGATCGCGCCGATCCGGGCGGCAGCCAACGCCGCCACGACGAATGGGCTGCCATTGGCGAACAACAACCCGACGTGGGTGCCCTTGCCGGCGCCGAGGGCCACCAGGGCGCGGGCCAGCCGCGCCGATCGCTCTTGGGCGTGCGCGTAACTGATCCGGTCCTCGTCGCAGATCAGCAGGGGGTGCTCGGCACGAGTGCGGGCCTGGGCGGCCAGCACGGCCGCCACGGTATCGGTCATGTGCTCGATCCGAAGTGCACCCGCACCGCGGTCAGATCTGCCTTGCCGGAAGGGGTGCGGGGGATGGCGTCCACGACTGCGATCTCGGTGGGAATCTCGTACGGCGCCAACCGGTTCCGCAAGTAGCCGGACAACTCGTCAGCGCTGACCGCTGCGCGCAGCTCCACCATGGCCACCGGGGTCTCACCGAGTCGCGGATCTGCCCGGCCCACCACCGCGGCACCTTGCACATCGGGATGGCTCTCCAGCGCGCTGCGGACGTCGTCAGGCATCACCTTGAATCCGCCTCGGATGATGGCCTGATCGGCGCGGCCCAGGATCCACAGAAATCCGTCGGCATCGATCCGGGCGAGGTCGGTGGTACGCAGCCATGGGGTCCCCGGTCCGAGCTGTCCCGCTTTGACTTCCAGCAGCCCCGGTTCACCGGCGTCGACTACCGCGCCGGTGTGATCGACGACCCGCAGCTGCGCCCCCATGCTGGCGCGTCCCACGCTGCCACGCTTGGTATGCCAGAACTGCTGGTGGTCGGCGTAGGTCCACCCGGCCACGCCGCCGCCGAATTCTGTTGCCGCATAGGAGGTGAGCACAGGAATGCCGAACTTCTCGGTGAAGGCGTCCGCATCTTCGGCGGACAATGGTGCGGTACCGGAGGTGACGACCTTGACGCCGGACAGGTCGTCGGCTGTCAGATCGGAGTGCAACACCGTGCGCAATGCCGCGGGGACCAAGGACACGGCCTTGGGGCGGTGGGTGCGGACCGCCATTGCCCAGCTTTCCAGCTCGAAGCGTGGCAGCAGCACGAAAGCCCTTGCTTCGCAGATGTTCTGCAGTACCCGGTAGATGCCGCCGATGTGGACCAGGGGAGCGTTCACGATGGCGATCCCGGGTCGGGTTGCCGTCGGTTCCGGTCCGAGCACACTGTGCGCCAGCATGCCGTAGGTCAGGTCGATGCGCTTGGGTGTGCCGGTGGTGCCACTGGTCAGCATCCGCACCGCGACACCCGGCCGTGATTCGATGGGCCCTGGTACGGCTGCCACGACCACCGTGAGCGTATCGATCGTTGTGGCCGATGATCCGATGGTCGGCGCGACGGCGGCGATGTCTGCGGTGTCGCCGATGGTGACGGGCAGGTGGAGTGCGGCCAGATCGGCCTTGACCCGGTCGTCGCCGCGGGCCGGGTTCACCACCACCAGCGTCGCGCCGGCCGACAGAATACCCAGCACCGCGGCCACATGCTGCGGGGTGTTGCGCAGCAGTACACCGACCTGTGGGCGGTCCTTCAGGTTCCCGGCGATCTCCCGTGCGCGATCGGCCAGCTCGCCCCAGGTGACCCACTGATTCTCGAATTCGATTGCGGGGGAAATCGGTTCGAGATCCAGAACAGTCGAGATCCGTGCGGAGAGCCGGTGGACCATCAACGGATCCTCGGCGTCTGTTCCGGGGTCGGGGGTCGGGCAGCCATATCGGCCTGGCCGATGGGGTTTCCCAGCCGGGTATAGATCAGGCCCTGGTCCAGTGCGGCGCGGTACGGCTTGTCCAGGGATTCCCAGATGGCCTTGACGGTGCCCTGGGTGGCCGACGGCGGATGGCCGGCGATCCTCGCGGCGATCTCGTGCGCCCGGCCCCACAGCTCTGCCTTACCCACGATCTCGGTCACCAGCCCGATGCGCAGGGCGGTCTGTGCCGCGACCCTTTCGCTGTTGCCACTCAGGGCAATTCGCAGGGTTTCGCCCAGCCCGATCCTGCGCATCAAACCGATCGGTTCCAGTGCGCTGACCAACCCGGCACTGACGTGCGAGTCGAAGAAGGTGGCGTCGTCCGAGCAGATGACCACGTCGGCTTCGTTGACGAAGTAGAACGCGCCGGCCGTGCACATGCCCTGGACCGCGCAGACCACCGGCTTGAACATCTTCTGCCACTTGGGGCTCAGCGCCTCGCCCGGATCCTCATGGTTCCAGATGTTGTCCGGCTGGCCGTAGGACTCTTTGATGTCCAGTCCGGCGCTGAAGGCCCGGTCACCGGCGGCGCGCAGCACCACGGCATGTACGTCATCGTCGAGCTTGACCGCCCGCCAGGCGCGCGCCATCTCCTCGCACATGGTGCGGTTGAATGCGTTGAGCCGCTCGGGCCGGTTCAAGGTGATGGTCGCGACGTGCGCATCACGATCGACTTCCAGGAGAATTGTTCGGTAGTCGCTCATCGGCACTGCCAGTTCGGAGCACGCTTTTCCATGAAGGCCAACGGCCCCTCCTTGGCGTCGTCGGTGCGGACCACCCGCTCCCGGAAGGTCTCGGCGAGGATCTCGGCATCGCCCAGCGGCAGGTCCAAGGTCTTGTGGATGGCCAGGCGGGTGCCCCGAACAGCAAGGGGCGCGTTGGAGTTGACGATGTCGGCGATCTCGTGAATGCGTTCGGCGAGCCGGTCAGGCTCGACGACCTCGGTGATCATGCCCAACTCGTACGCGCGCTGCGCGCTCATCCGCTCGTGCTTGCCCATGATGGCCATGCGCAGCGCGACCGAGCGAGGCAATACCCGGGCCAGCCGGACCACCTCGCGTCCGGCAACCAGGCCGATGGACACGTGCGGGTCGAAGAACGTCGCCTGCTCGGAGGCGATCACGATGTCGCCGGTGGTGACCCAGTCAAGTCCTGCGCCGCAACAGATTCCGTTGACGGCCACCAGCACCGGTTTGGCCATCCGCCGATACGGCGGAGTGCCCTCCTGCGGTGCCTCCCATTGGTCGTAGGTCGACAGGTACGGGCGTTCGTAGATCACCCGACCATCGGCGGGGATCTCGCCGACGTCGGCCCCCGAGCAGAAGGCGCGGCCGGTCCCGGTGACGATGATGGTCCAGATGCCCTCGTCGGCCTCGGCTTCGGCGTATGCGGCGCGCAGTTCGCCGACCATGTGCGGGCTCAGGGCATTGAGCGCCTGCGGACGGTTCAGTGTGATGGTCACCTTGTGGCCGTCCACCTCATACCCGATGGTGTCGTACGGGCCAGCGCTCATGCAGCGTTCCCTCTTCGCTTCAGCGTCCGGTGAATCCGGGATCGCGGCGTTCTCGGAAGGCGGCCAGACCTTCCTTGAAATCGTTGGTACGGCAGGATAATTCGAGGTGCATCAGTTCTTGGTTCATGGTCAGTTCGAGGGTGGCATGCTGGCCGAACGCCAGGCCACGCTTGGCCATGCCCAACGCGACCGTCGGTCCGCCGGCCAGTCGGTCGAGCAGATTTTCTGTGGCCGTGTCGATTTCGGCCGATGGGACGGCGTGATGCACCATGCCCCACTCCTCGGCTACGCGGCCGCTGACCTTCTCTCCGAGCAGCAGCATCCGCCGGGCCCGGGCTACCCCGACCAGCCGAGGCAGTAGCCAGCTGGCGCCGGAGTCTGGACTGAAGCCGCGCGTGATGAACGGCTGCCAGAAGACCGCATCGTCGGCGGCGATCGTGAAGTCGGCGGCCAACGCGATATTGCAGCCCAGTCCGACGGCCCAGCCGCGCACCGAGCACACCACCGGCAGCGCCACGGTCGCGACCAATTCGACGATGCGGTGGCTGCTCAGCGGTATCCGGCGGACCAGATCTCCGGTCCGCGGGCGCCTTCCCGAGTCGTTGGCGGCCAGCCAGTCGGCACCCGAGCAGAAGTCGTCCCCGGCCCCGGTGATGTGGATGGCTCGAAGGGTGTCGTCGGTCGCGGCTTCGGTCAGCGCGCCGACGAGCTCGTCGATCATGCTGTGGTTCAACGAGTTCCGGTGAGTCGGTCGATCGATGATGAGGCGTAGCACGGCTCCGTCGCGGGCGAGTGTAACCGAGCCGTCCGGGCCTGGCGGGGCCGTCGGATGGGGCTGTTCGATCACGTTGATCCCGCCTCTCCGGAGCTATATGGTGAACCCTACAGTAGGCGTAACGATTACTGCCGCATCCAAGTTAGCAAGTAATGGGTGCCCGGGAAAGGTGGCGGATGAGGTGGGTCGGTGAGCTTCGCGCGGTTCGGTGAGCAGCCACTGGCGCAGACCGTCGCCGCGGCCGCGGCGATCCGGCGGTTGACCGGGCTGTTGTTGGCGCAGGAATGTGAGCATCCGGTGGTGGCGGAGATGCTGCAGCAGTTCGCGCGCTGGGAAGGTCAGCTGTCCGTAACCGCGCCGCTGGATCTGGCGCCACGCATCGGCGACATCCCAGACGACGCGGGCCGGCTCTACCTGGATCACGCCTTCGACGTCGGCGCCTACAACGCGTGTTTTCCCGAATACCAGTTCGGCTCGGTCGATGGTGACAAGGCCCGGGGCACGGTGAATTTCCCGTTGGCCTATGAAGGGCCACCGGGGCTGGTGCACGGGGGCTTTCTCGCAGTGTTCTTCGATTGCGTGATCCAGCAACACAATTGCTCGACCAGGCTGTCCGGCAAGACCCGCTCCTTACAGGTGCGCTACCGCCGACCCACACCGCTGCTGGCCGAGTTGACGTTCGACATCGTGCGCTCCGAAACCGAACGCGGACTGACCTCGATGGTGCGGCTGGCCTTCGGCGACGAGGTGTTGGCGGTCGGGACTGCCGAGACCGTCGCGCTGCCGCCGGAAAAGCTCACGGGCTCGAACTTCGGCGTGCGGCGCGAGAATTGACCGACAGGAGAACCGATGACGACCGATGACGACCGGGTGCTGTTCGAGCGTGACCCGCAGGGCCGGATCGCGACCATCACGTTGAACAACCCGAAGCAGCGCAATTCCTACGACGCGGCGATGCGGGACACCATCGCCCGACACCTGGATACCGCGGCCGACGATGACGACATCACCGTGGTGCTGCTGCGCGGCGTCGACGGGGTGTTCAGCACCGGTGCCGACATGAACAACGCATACGCCTGGTATGGCCAGGAAGACTCGCCTGAGGCGAGGCGGCGTCCGAGCCAGCGCCGGCGTCTTACCGTGGATCGCAAGGCTTTTGGCTTCTATCACAACTTCATGGGCTTCCCCAAGGTCACCGTCGGGGAGATCAGCGGCTACGCACTCGGTGGCGGATTCGAGATGGCGCTGATGACCGACATCTCGGTGATCGCCCGCGACACCCGGATCGGTATGCCTGCCACCAGGTTCCTCGGGCCCGCGCTGGGCAGCCTGCACATGTTCTTTCACCGGCTGGGCCCGGTGCTGGCCAGGCGGCTGCTTCTGACCGGCGACATCGTTGAGGCGTCGACCGTCGAGCATCTTGGTGTATTCACCGAGACCTGCACGCCGGAGGAGGTCACGGCACGGGCCTGGTACTGGGCGCAGAAGGCATCGCGGATGCCGGCCGACGGCGTGGTGATCGCCAAGGAGGCGTTCCGGCTGGTCGAGCAGAGCCAGGCCTACCAGGGTGAGGAGGCTGCCAGTTACATTTTCCACGCTTACGGGACCAACCTGCAGTTCGCACCGGGCGAGTTCAACTTCGTCAAGACCCGCGCCGAGTTTGGGGCCAAGGAGGCCTTTCGGCTACGCGACGAGCACTTCGATGTTCCGGAGCCGGAGTGAGCCGAGCAGTGGCCGGTTACTGAAGCAATACATTATCTGCTATTTTTGTAACGTCGTGGACGTCGAGGTTCCACTGCCACGCTGCGATCAGCAGCCCGACAACTTGAGGTGTCTGAGAACATGCCCACTCCCGTCATCGTCGGCGCCGTCCGGACAGCGATCGGCCGTTCCCGCAAGGGCACCCTCGTCAACACCCCGCCGGAGACCCTGATCACCGCGATCCTTCCCGAGGTGATCCGTCGCGCCGGTATCGACCCGGCCGACATCGATGACATCATCTTCGCCGAATCCCATTACGGCGGTGGCGATTTGGCTCGTTACGCAGCCGACGCCTGCGGCCTCAAGCACGTGCCCGGGCAGTCGGTCAACCGGCACTGCGCCGGCAGCCTGACGGCGATCGGCAACGCGTCGGCGCAGATCGGCTCGGGCATGGAGCGGGTGCTGATCGCCGGCGGTGTGCAGTCGCTGTCGATGACCCCGTTGACGAACTGGCGCATCCCCGGCCCCGAGCTGAAGTTCGAGGAGCGCTGGATGCCGCCGACCCACGTCGAGACTCCCGATGCGCCGACCAAGGACATGTCGATCACCGTCGGATGGAACACCGCCAAGGCTGCGGGAGTCACCCGGGAGGAGATGGACGCCTGGGTCGCGCGCTCGCACCAGCGCGCCGTCGCCGCTCAAGACGCCGGCAAGTTCGTCGACGAGATCCTGCCGTTGAAGCTCACCATGCACGACGGCACCGTCATCGAGTTCGCCGTGGACGAGAACCCGCGTCGGGACACCACCGTGGAGAAGCTGGCCGACCTGAAGGTGCTGCACCCGGAGATCGAGGGCTTCTCGATCACTGCAGGCAATGCCAGCGGTACCAACGATGCCTGCGCCGCGGTGGCACTTGTCGAGGAGAGCTACGCCGCAGACAAGGGGCTGAACGTGATGGCCAAGGTGCGGTCCTGGGGCTCGGTGGGCGTCGATCCGCGTGACACCGGTCTCGGTGGTGTCGAGGTGATCGGCAAGGTGCTCGATCGCGCCGGCCTGAAGCCATCCGATGTGGCGCTCTGGGAGATCAACGAGGCGTTCGCCTCAGTGCCGGTCGCCGCGGTCAAGAAGTACGGCATCGACGAGGAATTGGTGAACTTCTCCGGCAGCGGTTGCAGCCTGGGTCATCCGATCGCCGCCTCCGGTGCCCGCATGGTCACCACGCTGATCTATGAACTGCAGCGCCGCGGCGGCGGCGTCGGTGTCGCCGCCATGTGCGCCGGAGGCGGCCAGGGTGGCGGCGTCGTCATCGAGGTTTAGCCCGCGATCTTGTTCGGCGCCGGATGGGTGAGCATCCGGCGCCGAATCCTTTGTGGGGTCAGCGCTTGCGGGCCGGCTTGCGTTGCCCGATCAGCTGCTCGGCGTGAGCGAGGATGCACTCGAGCCCGTATTCGAAATTGTGGTCGTCGGCCGCGCCGATGCGGTGGGCCTCGTCGGTGACCTGGGCCAGCAGCGGGGTCACCTCGGCGTCGATCACCAGCGCCTCTTCGAAGTCCCCGGGGCCACCGTCGATGGCGCGGTTTTTCTCGTACAACCGGTGCAGCACAACCGAACCCCGTACGTGGACCGACACCGCCGAGTAGGTGTTGAACGCATCCTCTGCGGACAGCCCGGCCTCGACCAATCCGTTGATCGCCCGTTCGACCTCTTGGACGCCGACGCGAGCGGCTCGTGGGCTCAGGGCGGATCGGATCAGGATCAGATCGCACAGAATCGGGTTGCCCATGAAGGCTTTTCGCATGGTGCGGGCGTGGGTTGCCAGCGTCTCGCGCCAGTCGTCGGCTTCGACATACGGTGCTGCGACCGCGAATTCGCGCAACGCGCGATCGGTCATGGCATTGAGTAGGTCGTCCTTCTTGCGGAAGTACCAGTAGATGCTGGTGACTCCGACGCCGAGGTGCTTGCCCAGTAGCGGCATGCTGAGGTTGTCGATCGAAACCTGCTCGGCGAGCTCGAATGCGCCCTTGATGATGTCATCGGGGTTGATGGATCCGCGCTCGCGCCGCTGACGCTTCTCGGCGATCGGTTGCTTCGCCACTGGGGCACCTCCATCAAATCTCGTCATACTGCGTGCGTAAGTGGCCGTCAACATTACCGGTAGGTTTACCGGCGGCTCGCTATGCGCACCTACTGTAATACGTATAGTAAGCTTTTCTGGCGAGTTGAACCTGAACCGAAGGGCAACAAGGTGTCGGACGAAATCCTGACTGAGCGGCGCGGGCGCACCCTGGTCATCACCATCAATCGGCCGGATCAGCGCAATGCGGTGAACCGCGCAGTAAGCCAGGGGTTGGCCGACGCGATGGACGAACTCGACGGTGAGGCGGGGCTTTCGGTCGGGATACTCACCGGCGCCGGAGGCAACTTCTGTGCCGGCATGGACCTCAAGGCATTCGCCAAAGGAGAGTTCCCGGCGGTCGAAGGACGTGGGCTCGGGTTCACCGAACATCCGCCCCGCAAGCCGCTCATCGCGGCGGTGGAGGGCTTCGCACTGGCCGGTGGCACCGAGGTGGTGCTGGCCACCGATCTGGTGGTGGCCGCCAAGGGCGCGAAATTCGGTATCCCGGAAGTGAAACGGGGCCTGGTCGCCGGCGGTGGCGGGTTGCTGCGGTTGCCCAAGCGGATTCCCTACCAGAAGGCACTGGAACTGGCGCTCACCGGTGACAGCTTCACCGCCGAGCAGGGTGCGGAGTGGGGTTTCGTCAACGTGCTGACCGAAACCGGTGCGGCACTGGACGGTGCCATCGCGCTGGCCGAGCGGATCACGGCCAACGGCCCGCTCGCCGTCGCGGTCACCAAGGAGATTCTGGTCCAGGGCACCGAGTGGAGCGCCGACGAAATGTGGCGCAAGCAGCTGGAATTGATGAGTCCGGTCTTCGCGTCCAACGATGCCAAGGAAGGCGCCGTCGCCTTCGCCGAGAAGCGGGCACCGGTCTGGACCGGATCGTGACGGCCTGACCGGCGATGGATCTCGGATTCGCAGGTGCGACGGCCGTGGTGGTCGGCGGCGGCCGCGGCATGGGATTGGCAACCGCGCGCTGCCTGGCTGCGGACGGCGCGCGCGTCGCCGTTGTCGGCCGCTCACCGGATGTATTGGACAGTGCTGCAGAACAATTGGTCGACTGCGGCAGTCCAGAGGCCTTCGGCGTGGTGCTCGACGTCACCGACGCCGCCGCAGTTGACATCGCTTTCGGCGAGCTCGCCGCACGGTGGGATGGTGCGCTCAACGTGCTGATCAACACCGTCGGACCCGGTGCCGCCGGCACCTTCGAGCAACTCACCGATGACCAATGGCGGTCCGCGGTCGACGAGGGGGTGATGAGCATGGTGCACTGCGTCCGGGCGGCAATACCGTTGCTGCGCAGAGCGCAGTGGGCCCGGGTGGTCAACTTCTCGGCGCACTCGACACAGCGTCAGAGCATCATGCTACCGGCGTACACTGCCGCCAAGGCAATGGTGAACTCCATCTCGAAGAACCTCTCGCTGCTGCTCGCCAAGGACGAGATCATGGTGAATGTCGTTTCGCCGGGCAGCATTTCGTCAGAGGCGCTGTTGGCCTGGGCCGATTCGGTGGGCGTCGACGGAAGCGACCCGTACCGGCTGATGGCGGCCATCGACGAACACTTCGGCCATCCCGCACACCTGCCGCGGGCCGGTCTGCCCAGCGAAATCGGACCGGTGGCAGCGTTTTTGGCGTCGCGCCGCAATTCCTATATGACGGGCGCCAATGTGAACGTCGACGGTGGATCCGACTACATCTAGGGAGAGCCGCGGATGGCCAGCGCATCGCAGGCACGGGAGTGGGCACGCAGCGCGCTACGTGGCATCGGGGACTCGCTGTACACGCCGTTCTCGGGGGCAGACGGCGATGACATCGACTGGGATGCGTACCGCGCCTTGGTCCGATACTGCGTCGGCGAACTGCGCCACTCGATGCTGTGGTGTACCAGCGGCGTCGCCGAGTTCTGGTCGTTGACCATCGCCGAACGCAAGCAACTGCTGGAACTGGCCATCGCGGAAGCGCGGGCCATCAACCCCGATGTGATCATCCAGGCTTGTACGGCGGCGATGGCCCCCAAGGACTGCTTGGAGTTGACCCGGCACGCCCAGGAGGCGGGCGCCGACATCGTCTACCTCCAGACGCCGATGATGGAAACCCATGGCGGTGCAGGGACACTGCGGTTCTTCAAGTACATCGCCGAGCGCACCGACATCGCCCTCGGCATGTTCAACTCGCCGTCTTCCGGCTATGTGCTGACTCCCGCCGAGGGGGCGCAGATCTACACCGAGATTCCCGCGGTGTGTGCGACCAAGGAGGGCGCGTTCCAGCCTGCGGCCAGCCGGCAATTACACGAGCTGGCACCGGGACTGGTCATCTGGGAATGCGACAAGACGGTATACCGAGCCGGTTGGCTGCGCGACGGCATCGTCAGCCCGGCACAACTGGGTACCACCGGCTACCTCTTCGAAACGCCCAGCAAGCCGCTGGCGTCCCAGTACTGGGAACTGGTCGTCGCCGGCCGGCTGATCGAGGCCATGGACTTTGCGCGTGATTCGGGCCTCGACCGCTTCGACGTCGACCTGGGTTCGGTGTTCACTCGCTATCCCGGCCGGGCGGATTACTTCACCCACTGGGGTGGAGCCTTCAAATTCGCTGCCGCACAACTGGGCCTGCCCGTCGGCGACCACCCCGAGTCTCGGGCGCCGCAAGCGGCACTGCCCGAGGAAGCCAAGGATCGAATTCGGACCGCCTATCAGCGCCTTGGTCTGGTGGCCTGAAACTACCCGCAGTGGTGCTGTTTTGGCAGGTCTGGACACTTGCGGCGATAGATACTGATAGGTATACAGTAAGAGCACACAGTTATCCGGACGCGGGAGGTCAGGCGAGGATGAGCGCAACAGCGCCTGTCGATGAGGCGGTCCGCTACCAGGTCACCGACAAGGCCGTCGCGATCATCACCCTCAATAGGCCGGACCGGCTGAATTCATGGGGCGCGGACATCTCCAACGGCGTGTATGCCGCGTTCGATCGGGCCGAGACCGACGATGCGGTCCGAGCCGTGGTGTTGACAGGTTCGGGACGGGGCTTCTGCGCCGGTGCCTACATGGGCGAGATGGCCACCATCGGAGAGTCGATCAGTGCGGACACCGACGTCAGCAAGCTTGTCGGGGAACGACATCCACATTTTCTGACCGAACTGCGCAAGCCCGTCATCGCCGCGATCAACGGCGCGTGCGCCGGTATCGGCCTGACCCACGCGCTGATGTGTGACGTCCGGTTCGCCGCCGCCGGAGCCAAGTTGGCCACCGCGTTCCCGCGCCGCGGGCTCATCGGCGAATACGGCATCACCTGGATCCTGCCGCGACTGGTCGGGTGGGGCGCCGCTGCCGATCTGCTGTTGAGCGGCCGGACCTTCTACGCCGAAGAAGCAGCACAACTAGGGTTGGTGAAAGAGGTTGTAGCGCAAGAAGATCTGATGCGCCGAGCCGTCGACTACGCCGAGGACCTGGCGCAGAACTGCTCGCCGGCGGCCATGGCCGTCATCAAGCGCCAGCTCTATGGCGATGCCAACCACGAAGTGCTCGACGTGAGTTCACGTGCGGAGAAACTCATGCACGAATCGATGGTCCGGCCGGACCTCATCGAGGGCATCACCGCGTTCCTGCAGAAGCGCCCGCCAAACTTTCCGCCCCTGCAGGGCAGCTGAGAAAGGTTGATCAGATGACCACCGCACCCGACCGGCTGCCATACCTGGCCGTCGATGTCGACAACCACTACTACGAGCCGTTGGACGCCTTCACTCGGCATCTGCCAAAGGAATTCAAGCGTCGCGGGGTGCAGATGGTGCAGGACGGCAAGCGCACCTGGGCAGTGATGGGGGAGAAGGTCAATCACTTCATCCCGAATCCCACGTTCGACCCGATCATCGAACCGGGCTGCCTGGACCTGCTGTTTCGTGGTGAGATCCCCGAGGGTGTCGATCCGGCGTCACTGATGAAGGTCGACCGCATGGCCAACCACCCGGAGTACCAGAACCGCGATGCCCGGGTCACGGTCCTGGACAAGCAGCACCTGGAGACGGCCTTCATGCTGCCCACATTTGCCTGTGGCGTGGAGGAAGCCCTCAAGTCCGACATCGAGGCGACCATGGCTTCGGTACATGCATTCAATCTGTGGCTCGATGACGACTGGGGCTTCCACAGGCCTGACGGCCGGATCGTGTCGGCGCCGATCATCTCGTTGGCGGACCCCGAAAAGGCGGTAGCGGAGGTCGAATTCGTACTCGGCAAGGGGGCCAAGCTGGTGCTGGTCCGCCCGGCCCCGGTACCCGGTGTGGTCAAACCGCGCTCACTCGGGGACCCGCTGCACGACCCCGTATGGGCAAGGCTGGCCGAAGCCGGTGTGCCGGTGGGCTTTCATCTGTCCGACAGCGGCTACTTGACGATCGCGGCGCAGTGGGGCGGCAAGGCGACATTCGAAGGTTTCGGCAAGAGGGACCCGCTGGACCAGATCCTGCTCGACGACCGTGCCATCCACGACACCATGGCCTCGATGATCGTGCACCAGGTCTTCACCCGCCATCCCACGCTCAAGGTGGTGAGCATCGAGAACGGCTCGTACTTCGTGTATCGCTTGATCAAGCGGCTGAAGAAGGCCGCCAACAATGCGCCGTACCACTTCACGGTGGATCCGGTCGAGCAACTGCGAAACAACGTATGGATCGCCCCGTACTACGAGGACGACGTCAAGGTGCTGGCCGACACGATCGGGGTGGATAAGATCCTGTTCGGATCCGACTGGCCGCACGGTGAGGGTCTGGCCGATCCGATGAGCTTCACCGCGGACATTCCACAGTTCCCCTCGTTCAGCGCCGAGGACACCCGGAAGGTCATGCGCGACAACGCACTTGAACTTTTGAACCGCCACGCCGCGTGACCGAGTGGACCATCGGCGCCGTCCTGGACGCCATCGCAGACGCGGTGCCCGACCGCGAGATGACGGTGTGCGGCAACCGGCGCAGCACTTTCGCCGAGGGCGCCGATCGCACCCGGCGGCTGGCCAACTTCCTCGTGGGCCGCGGATTGGGCGTGCATGCCGAACGCACCGGTCTGAACCGGTGGGAATGCGGTCAGGACCGGGTTGCGCTCGTCATGCACAACGACCTGTACCCCGAAGCGGTGATCGGCTGCCTCAAAGCCCGCACGGTGCCGTTCAACGTCAACTACCACTACGCGCCGAGTGAAGTCGCGGACCTGCTGGCCTACCTGCGCCCGCGGGCGGTGATCTACCACCGGTCGCTGGGCGCGAGGTTCGCCGATGTGCTTCACGCGGAGGTGCTGATCTGCGTCGACGATGGCGACGGGGTGTCGTTGCCGGATGCCATCTCCCTGGATGACGCACTGGTGCAGGGTGATTCGGACTGCGCCGGGCCTGGTTCGCCCGATGATCTGTTGTTGGTCTGCACCGGTGGGACCACGGGACGTCCCAAGGGCGTGATGTGGCGCCAGGGCGACATCTACGTGTCGTCGATGAACGGTGCCGACCACAGTACGGCCGCCGAGATCCACGACAAGGTCGCATGTGGTGGAGCGCCGTGGTTCGCGGTGTCACCGTTGATGCATGCCGCAGGCATGTGGACGACGTTCTCAGGGCTGCTGTCGGGGCTGACCGTGGTGTTGAACGACACCAAGGGCGGGTTCGACCCACGCGCCGTGCTGGAAACCGCCGAGCGTGAACAGGTCGGGTTGATGACCATGGTCGGCGACGCCTATGCCGGGCCGATCGTCCAGGAGTTGGGCCGCCGGCCCTACGACCTGTCCTCGTTGTTCGCGATCGGTACCGGTGGGGCGGCCACCACGGCCAAACACCAACGGGCACTGCTGGAATACTTACCACAGATCACGGTGATCAACGGATTCGGTTCGTCGGAGACCGGCAACTTGGGCTTCGGGCACACCCGGAATCAGACACCCACCGCGGAAACATTTCAGTTGCGCGCAGGAGGCCAGGTGGTGTCGCAGGACCACACCCGCTTCTTGGATCCGGGGGAGGACGAGGTCGGGTGGGTGGCCCGCAACGGACGGATTCCGTTGGGGTACTTCGAGGACGAGGCCGCCACGGTGAAGACTTTCCCGGAGGTCGACGGGCAGCGCGTGGTGATCTCCGGCGATCGGGGTTCGCTGGCGGGCGACGGCACCTTGCGCCTGTTCGGCCGGGATGCGTTGGTAGTCAACTCCGGTGGCGAGAAGGTGTTTGTCGAAGAGGTCGAAGAGGCGCTGCGGGCCCATCCGGACGTAGCCGATGCCTTGGTGGTGGGTCGCCCCAGCGAGCGGTGGGGGCAGGAGATCGTCGGGATTGTGGCTTTGCGGCCCGATGCGCAGTGCGGGGCCGACATGTTGCGGGAGCACTGCGCGAGCACGCTGGCGCGGTTCAAGATCCCCAAGGACATGGTGTTCGTGGATGAGGTACATCGACTCGGCAACGGCAAGGCCGACTACCGCTGGGCGAAGCGCCGTGCGGCCAGGGAAGTGGAGAACGTATGACACACAAAGTGATCGACTGCCTGGCGAATGTCCACTTCGGCGAGACCGAACATCAGCCGGCCTTCATGACGAAGGTGCGCGACGACTACTTCAAGGGTCCGAAGTCGTTGTACAACCAGGTCGAACTGCCTGAGCTGCTCGAAGAGATGGACGCCAATGGGGTCAGCCGCGCGATATTGATGGACAATCTGGCCAAGCCGTCGGTGACCGCCCGCAAATTCGTCGAGGCCGAGCCGGAGCGCTTCGCGTTGGCCGTCGGCGGCGTGAACCTGCTACGTCCCATCCCGTCGCTGCGGGAGCTCGCCATCCTCACCAGGGATCTACCGGTCGCCTACGCCGTTGTCGGGCCGAGCTTTTGGGGAGACGGACAGTACCCTCCCAGCGACGCGGTCTACTACCCCCTGTATACCAAGTGCGCCGAGATGGAACTGCCCCTGTGCGTGAACACCGGTCTACCGGGACCTCCGATCCCCGGTGAGGTACAAAACCCGATCCACCTGGACCGGGTGTGTGTGCGATTTCCAGAGCTCAAGCTGTGCATGATCCATGGCGCAGATCCGTGGTGGGACATCGCGATCCGGATGCTGATCAAGTACCAGAACTTGCGGCTGATGACCTCGGCGTGGTCGCCCAAGCGGTTGCCGGAGAGCCTGCTGCACTACATGCGTACCCGCGGGCCCAAGAAGATCATCTTCGCCTCGGATTACCCGGTGCTGCGGATGAACCGGGTGGTGCCCGAGGCGTTGGCCCTGGATCTGCCTGTCGAGGTGCTCGACGACTACCTCTATCGCAATGCCGCGGAGTTCTTTTTCGGTGAGGGACAGGAGAACTGACGATGGACCGCTACGAGCTGCGTCGGCTGGACTACAGCCTGAACGCGGACCACACCGACGTGCAGACTGCCTACCGGCAGTTCTTCAGAACCCATTGCGACATCGAGACCGTGCGCGCCGCGGAGCCGACCGGATTCGACAAGAGCCTGTGGGAACGCCTGTGTGCCATGGGCGCAACGACCATGGGCCTGCCCGAATCGGTCGGCGGTGACGGCGCCACCCTGGTCGACCTGACCCTGGTGGCCGAGGAATTGGGCCGCGCGCTGGCACCGGTGCCCTGGATCGACCACGTCGTGGGCTCGCGACTGCTGGCGAGCCTGGGCGCATCGGATTCCGGGGAAGTCGTCGGCGGCACGCAGATCGTCGCCATCGACCCTCAGCAGGTGGCCCCCAGCGGTCGGAGGCTGATCCCGGTCGGTTCGGTAGCCGACCACGTCATCCTCCGGGAGGGCGATGATGTGGTGAAGCTCGGCTTCTCCAGTCGGCCGGTCAAGGTCGACAACATCGGCAAGCTCCCGATGGCCTGGGTGGATCCCGCCGCCGCAGATACCCGGGTGGTCCTGGCTACGGGTGACCGCGCTAGGGCGAGTTATCAACGGGCGCTGGATGAATGGCGGCTGCTGACCGCTTCGGCGCTGGTCGGCCTGGTCGAGGAGAGCATGACGATCGCCGCCGAGTTCGCCAAGACTCGCTACACGCTGGGCGTGCCGATCTCGACACTGCAGGGCATTTCGCACCCGCTGGCCAACATTGCCATCACCGTGCAAGGCGGGCGGGGCTTGTCCCGCCGCGCCGCGTGGTTCCTGGACAACGAACCCGACGAGCGGCCGGAGCTGGCGCCGTCGGCGTTCGTGTTCATGGCCGAGGAGGCAGCCAAGGCCGCCACCGTGGCCGTTCATGTTCAAGGCGGTCTCGGGGTGTCGGCCGAGGCCGCTGCCACGGCATACTTGGTGCGGGCCCGCGGGTGGCCGCTTGCCGGCGGCGACCCCGGCGCCACCGCCGTTCACATCGGCCGGATCGTGGCCGATCGCGAAAACCGCACTGCGGCATGGGCGTGAGGAGGAGCCACGATGGATTTCTCCCGCGTTGAACTGTCGGCCGCGGATGCAGCCTTCGCCGCCGAGGTGCGTAGCTTTCTGAGTGAGCTGGTCACCGACGAGGTGATCCAGCACGACCGCGACACCGGTGACAACTTCCACGAGGGCGTGCACCTGGCGCTCGGTGCGGCGGGATACCTTGAGGCCGAGTGGAAACCGGAAGGTGAGGGCGGTTTCACCCGGGTGCGCCGGCGCATCTGGGAATTGGAGAAGCGCCGGACCGAGGTGCCGTGGGTGACGTGGGGGACCACCGCGATGATCGCCCGGTCGGTGGCCAAGTTCGCCTCGCCGGAGATCCGTGACGAGGTGATGCACGGTGTGTTCGACGGCACGGTCCGGATGTGTCTGGGCTACACCGAACCCGAGGGTGGTTCGGATGTGGCGACCTGTAAGACCCGGGCGGTACGCGACGGTGCCGACTGGGTGGTCAACGGTGCCAAGATGTTCACCACCGGTGCGCACAACTGCCAGTACGTCTTTCTGATCACCAACACCGATCCCGCAGCGCCGAAGCACAAGAGCCTGACCATGTTTCTGGTGCCCTTGGACACTCCGGGCATCGAGATCCAGGGGATTCGCACCGTCGACGGCGATCGCACCAACATCGTGTACTACAGCGATGTGCGGGTGCCCGACAGGTACCGGCTGGGCGAGGTCAACGGAGGCTGGGCCGTGGTGCGCGAGCCGCTCGATGCCGAGCACGGCGCGGTGGCCGCGGCCGCGGACGGCTTGGCCGATGTGTCGATCATGATGCACCAAGCCGGGTTCATGGTGGCGGCTGCCGACAACGTCGCTGCGATCGTGGGCAGCCCTGACCACAGCGGCCGGCGCGCGTCAGATGACTCGTCGGTGGCACTTCGGTTGGGCCGCAGCATCGCTCGTATAGAGGTGGCGATCTCGACGCCCAGCATCTTCGGCCGGGTCGCCATCGCCCAGACCATGCGCGATATCGCGCCGGAGCTGATGGACATCGCCGGACCGGCATCGGTGCTGCCCATCGGCACCGACGGTGGGCATGACGACCTCAGTGAATACGTGTACCGATTCGCGCCGCTGGTGGGTATCTACGGCGGCACCCTGGAGGTCTTCCGGAACATGATCGCGCAGCATGTGCTCGGCCTCGGTAAGCCCAATTACGGCTGAGCGGGCCCGCTGGTCGCCCGAACCGGTCAGGCGAGATTGCCGAGCAGCGACTGGGATTCGATCAGGCCCTCGTCGCTCGGCGCCTGGCCGTCGTCGAACACCCGCTGCCGCTGCTTGGCCCGCAGCTCGTGGTGGGCGTCCGCGGGCTTGGCGTAGCCATACCGGGTACGGGCCTGCTCCGGAGTGAGCACCTCATCCGACAGCGGCGGCACACCCAGGATGTAGGGCGCGGCGACCTCGACTATCGACGGCGAAATCAGATGGGCAACAGCAAGTTTCAGCCGGGGAATCCGATCGACCAGGGCGTAGCTGGCCTTCAGCACCGGGCGCACGGCGAGGTCGACGGCCCGCGGCTGGTCGAAGCCGCTGAGCTTGCGCATCCAGCGCGGCATGGTGGCGATGGTGCCGGCCCGGAGAATCCAGTTGATGACCTCCACCGCGGGTTTGGCGATCCTCGGCGCTTCGGGCAGCACCACTTTGGCGTTGAGCAGGTGGTCCATCATGGCGCGGGCGGCCTCGCTGACCGCCAGATGCGGGCGCATCTGATCGAAGTAGGCGCGGACCCCGGCGCTGGTCCGGGGTACGTCGGCGGGATCGCAGGTCTGGAACTCCGCGGCGATCGCGCATTCCTCCCAGTACTGGTTCTCCTCTTCGGGGGTCAGCTTGCCGCCGCCATACATCTCGTAGGCGGTCAGCACCGAATGCCAACCGGTCAGCAGGATCCACAGCTGTGAGTGCGGGTCGTTGGCGTCGTAGCGATTTCCACTGACCGGCTCGGTGCCGATGGCTTTTGAGTGCACCTTGACCAGGATGTCGGCGGCCTTGATCACCGATGCGCTGTCGCCCACGGCGACGGTCGCGAA
Organism: Mycobacterium sp. MAA66; assembly: GCF_041261665.1. Classification (NCBI taxonomy): domain Bacteria; kingdom Bacillati; phylum Actinomycetota; class Actinomycetes; order Mycobacteriales; family Mycobacteriaceae; genus Mycobacterium; species Mycobacterium sp. MAA66. The sequence continues at coordinate 39,233 of NZ_JBGCCC010000001.1, forward strand.
ATAGCGCACGGTGCGGTCGTAGCGGGTCCGTGGGCGGTCGTAGTTGGCGCCGGTCGTGTCCACCGCCGCGATCAACGCCGGGTCGAGTTCTTCGACCACGACGGCGCGTTGCAGGCCGGTGATCGGGGTGGTGGCGTGGCCCCAGATCTTCCACGTCACCGAGTCTGGGCCGAAGAAGCCGTAATCGCGTTGGGGTTGCACGTTCTTGGGCATCGTTGCTCCTTGTGAGGGTCAGGCGGATTGGAACGCGGCGCTCATGATTCGACCGTAGAATTCTCCGAGAGTCTCTGCAGTCCAATCGTTTTCGGTGTCCAACAGAGACCTGGCGGCGGCCTCACTGGAGGACATGAACAACTCGATGAGTACGGGCAGTTTGCGGTCGAGATCCGTTGTCTGCCACCATTTTTCCAGGGCCGGCCCGATCCAGCGGGTGGCACTGGCGGCGAGCTCGACGCGCATGGTCGCGATCATCCCGGCGACGGCCGGGTCGGGGTTGGCGCTGAACAACAGCCTCCAGGTGGCGGGACGCTGTTCGACGACGTGCAGCAGCGCCTGGTACCCGGTGACGAGGGCCGCGTCTGGGTCGTCACCGCGTCCGGCGTGCAAGGCCTCCAGCAGTGAGGTGGTCAGCAATTGATCTTCGCGCTGGAGCAGGGCATGTAGTAGTTCGACGCGGTCGGAGAAGCAGGAGTAGATCACCGGACGGGTCACCCCGAGCCGGGTGGCGATGGCGCCGATGGTCACCGCGGAGACGCCTTCGGCTGCGGCGATTTCCAGTGCCACGTCCAAGATCTGGGGTCGACGACGCTCCGGCCCGAGGTGGGCGGCACGTTCCCGTGCGGGGGCTGCGGTTGTCGTCGACACGGTGCCACTGTAGCAGGATTATTCACGCTTGTAGGATTTTCCTACATTTCTGTAGCATCATGGCTCATGACGACGTTCCTCAACCCGCATGCGGCGGATTTCTCCGATTTCGATGACCGCACCCGGCACATCTTCGCCGCGACCGTCGAGTTCTTCGAGAGCCGCGGTAAGGCCTGGCTCAAACAACAAGACCGCGACCGGGTCTGGTACGCCGAGTTCGTCGAATTCCTCAAGAAAGAACGGGTTCTCGCCACCTTCCTGACCCCGGCGTCGGAAGCTACCGGAGACCCTGACAAGCGCTGGGATACCGCCCGCAACGCCAAGTTCAGCGAGATCCTGGGCTTCTACGGCATGCAGTACTGGTACGTCTGGCAGGTCACCATCCTGGGCCTGGGGCCGATCTGGCAGTCGGAGAACGCGACGGCCCGAAAGCGCGCGGCCGAACTCCTCGAAGCGGGCGAAATCTTCGCATTCGGCCTGTCCGAGAAGGAGCACGGCGCCGACGTGTATTCGACCGACATGGTGCTGACTCCACAGGACGACGGTGGGTACCTGGCCAACGGCGGAAAGTACTACATCGGCAACGGCAATTTGGCCCGGATGGTGTCGACCTTCGGCCGACGCGCGGACAAGCCGATCCTGGACAGCTCGACCGCGCTCGACGGCGGCAAGCCCGATGAGGACTTCGAGGGCTACCTGTTCTTCGCCGCCGACAGCCAGCACCAGAACTACCGGTTGCTCAAGAACGTCGTCGACGCCCAGATGTATGTTGCGGCCTTCGATCTGGACGACTATCCCGTCGCTGACGAGGATGTGTTGCATGCCGGCAAGGAGGCTTTCCACGCCGCGATCAACACCGTGAACATCGGCAAGTTCAACCTCGGCTTCGGCGCCATCGGAACCTGCGAGCACGCCATGTATGAGGCTGTGGTGCACGCCGAGAACCGAATCCTATTCGGCCAGCACGTCACGGAGTTCTCCCAGATCCGCCGGATGCTCGCCGAGAGCTATGCCCGCCTGGCCGGGATGACGCTCTACAGCGAACGCGCCATCGACTACATGCGTTCGGCGTCCGCCGATGATCGCCGGTACCTGCTGTTCAACGCGATCGAGAAGATGACGGTCACTCGCGAGGGCGAGAAGATCATCACGGTGCTGTCGGACATCATCGCCGCACGCGGTTTCGAGAACGACATGTTCTTCACCATGGCGCTGCTCGGCTCGGTGGGCTTGCCCCGACTCGAGGGCACCGTGCACGTGAACATGGCGTTGTCACTCAAGTTCATGCCGAACTACATGTTCCGTCCCACCGATGCGGCTCTGATCGCGCTGGGGTCACTGCCGGTCGAGTATGCCCCCAATGGCGCGGTCCAGACCGTGGCCAACGGTCTGCGATCGGCCGGTACCGCCGTTGTCCCGCAACTGGCCCGATTGCCGTTCGCCCCATCGGCATTGCAGAGCAGCGCACCGCCGAAGGTCGGCCGCCGCCGCGACTTCACCAACGATGACTTCCTCTTCGCGCAGGGACCGAGCCGCGGCCTGAGCAAGATCACCTTCGACGACTGGCGATCGTCCTTGCAAGAGTTCGCCCATGTACCGAACGTGGCGGTGTTCATCAAGCAGGCCGAGGCATTCCAGACCCTGTTGGCCGCCGCCACCCCCACGGCGGCGCAGCAGGAGGACATCGACTTCCTGTTCGCCATCGGGGAGCTGTTCACCCTGGTGCCGTACGCGCAACTGGTGCTGGAGCAGGCCGCCATCGACAGAACCGACACCGACGTACTGGATCAACTGTTCGAGGTGCTGGTCACCGATTTCTCCCGGCACGCCACCACGCTGCACTGCAAGTCGACGGCAACGTCGGCGCAGAAGAAGCTGGCCCTGAGCCTGATCGCTGAGCCGATCGGCGATGACGAGCGTCTGGGGCGCATTGTTCGTGCGGTGCGCGACATGGCCGGCGTCTACCAGATGAGGCCGTAACACCGCAGCAGGTCCGGCCCTGTCGCGTAACCTGGCGGGGCCGGATTCCGTTGTGCGTCAGGATCAGAGCTCGGCCGCCTCGGATTCGAGGTGCGAGCCGCGTGAGGATTCGCCCATGAAGACATACACCACGAGCGAGACCAGTGCACATCCGGCGACGTAGAAGAAGAACCACTGCTCATGGCCGATGTCTTTGAGCCACAAGGCCACGTATTCGGTGCTGCCACCGAAGATCGCAACGGTGAGCGCGTAGGGAAATCCGACGCCCAGGGCCCGGATGCGGGCGGGGAACAGTTCGGCCTTCACCACTGCGTTGATCGAGGTGTATCCGGACACGATGATCAGCCCGGCCATCATCAACGCGAACGCCGGCAGCGCGGTGTGGGTGTGTGCCACCGCGACCAGCAGCGGGACGCTGAACAGCGTTGCGCAGACACCGAATCCGATGAGCAATGGTCGGCGACCGATTCGATCGGATAGCGCTCCGAACGCCGGCTGAAGCGCCACGAAGATCACCAGCGCCACGAAATTGATCCACGACACCTGTTCCTTGGGCAGCCCGGCGGTGTTGATCATGAACTTCTGCATGTAGGTGGTGAAGGTGTAGAAGGCGATGGTGCCACCGAGGGTCAGGCCGACAACGGTCAGGCATTCTCGCGGATAGGTCAGCAGCACTTTGAGGCTGCCGCGTTCACCGCCGGCTTCGGCGGCCTGTGTGAAGCTCTCCGACTCATCCATGGTGCGCCGCAACCACATGACTGTCACCGCGGCCAGCGCGCCGATGGCGAAGGCGATGCGCCATCCCCAGGAGTGCATCTGCGCCGGAGAGAGCATGTGCTGCAGGATGATCTGCACCCCGAGGGCGAGCAACTGTCCGCTGGTGAGCGTGACGTATTGGAACGATGAGTAGAACCCGCGCCGGTGCGGGGTGGCCACCTCACTCAAATATGTTGCGGACGTTCCGTATTCGCCGCCCAACGACAATCCTTGGAACAGCCGCAGGGTGACCAACAGGATCGGGGACAGCGTGCCGAGCTCCGCATAGCCCGGCAGCACCGCAATTCCGAGAGAACCGATGCCCATGATGCTCACCGACAGAGTGAGTGCGGCCCGCCGGCCGAACTTGTCGGCGTAGCGGCCGAAGAACCACCCGCCCAAGGGGCGCACCAGGTATCCGACGGCGAAGATGCCGGCCGTGTTCAACAGTTGCGCGGTCTGGTTTCCGGCAGGGAAGAACACACTGGCGAAGTACACGCTGAATGCCGCGTAGGTGTACCAGTCGTACCACTCGATGAGGTTGCCGAGTGATCCTCGGATGACGTTGCCGGCCACCGATTTCGGCGGCCGGACGACGGTGGCTGCGGGCTCAGGGGTCATATGGGTGCTCCCGTTTCTGTACTGGCGCACCCCATCATGCCCTGCGGACGGTCCTCGAAGCCGTGATCAGCTCAATGGGTCGAAACGGAACACCGCGAGTGTGCCTGCCAGCGCCTCGAATTCGTCAGGTGTGCCGTCGGTGACCAGGCCGGAATTCTTGGCGTACATGACGCCCACGGGCACCTGCACCGGAAATGCCCGCAGCACCGGACGGGCCTGGTCGACCGTCAACTCGGTGATCTTCACCGGCCGCGACTTGCGGCCCCGGGACAGTGTGCCCGTGCCGGCGGCGCGGGCGTTCAGTGCCCACTGCGCGCCTGGGTATCCGGCCACGACGTAGAGCTCGCCGTGGAAGGTGAACGGGGTCATCGGGGTGCTGCGTGGGGTGCCGGATTTCCGGCCGGGCACGGTCAGCACCATCGCAGGGCCGACGGGTACCCCGAGTTTTCCGATGGCGACGACCACTTTGTTCATCGGCTTGAGGTAGCGAGGCGGACGAGGGTGGGACATGTCGGTTCTCCTTGTGATCACGATGCTTTGGCGAATGCGGCCCGGTGCCTGTGCACCCATTGGGAAAAGGTCTGCGCGGGGCGTTGCAGGATTCGTTCGATCTCGTCGGTGACCCGGGCCGGCGTGCTGACGGTCTCGGCCAGCAGCGCGGCATAGGCGGTGCCGAATTCAGCGGGGAAGCCGATCGCGGTGAATCGCTGCTGCACCTGTTCGATCGGTATCTCCTGGTAGTGCAGGTCGCGACCGAGCGCCGCACCGACGATGTGCACCAGTTCGGTGTTGGTGAACGACTGCGGCCCGGTCAAGTCGATCTTTCGGCCGTCGAGTTCGTCGGTGAGCAGGGCGTGTGCCGCCACCGCCGCGATGTCGGCTTCGACGATCGGCGCGCTCGCCGCCGAGGCGTAGGGGCCCGCCACCACATCGCCGGCTTGGAGTTGGCCGGCCCACATGCCGATGAAGTTGGTGGCGAACAGCGACGGGCGCAGACTGACCCAGCTCAGGCCGGAATCGATGGCGTACTGTTCGGCCTCCTTGTTCCGATCCCCACGAAACCGCGATGGCTGGCGGGCGAAGTCGTCGTCGGCGTTGATCGCGGACAGCGCGACCAGTTTGGTGACGCCCGCGTCGCGTGCCGCCGTGACGATCGGCGCGAGGTCCGCCCCGAGCGCCCGGGAGTTCAGGAATACCGCATCGGCGCCGGCCAGACCGTCCCAGGCAGATGGCACGGTCTCGACGCCCGCCGGCAGCTGCGCACCCGTTGGATTGCGGGTGACGGCGCGGACTCTGGCTCCGGCCGTCTGCAGCAGCTCGGTGAGTGGGTGGCCGATGTTTCCGGTCGCCCCGGTTATCAGAATGGTCATGTTGAGTACCTCCTCGTGGCTATGAACCAAGGACGGGATGCGGGCCGGGAAAGTTACAGCTGCACTCGATCGAATCGGTGCGGTAACTTTTGATCACCGAAGATCGTCGTTAACTCATGAACGAATTCACTGGATTCGCTGCGGCCTGGCGCAGCCACCACCCGTATCTGGTCAACCTCGCGTACCAGATGCTCGGTGACGTCGGCGATGCCGAAGACATTGCACAAGAGGCGTTTTTGCGGCTCTCCCACACGGCCCCGGGGGAGATCGAGGACATCCGCGGGTGGCTCACCACAGTCGCCGGACGCCTCTGCCTCGACGTGGTGCGCTCGGCGCGGGTACGCAGGGAGAGCCCGACGGATCTGGAGCAGGGCGCCATCCCGTCGCTGCCGTCGGGCGATCCCGACCCCGCCGACCGGGTGACGCTGGACGACGAGGTCTCCGGGGCCCTGCTTCAGGTGCTACACCGTCTCAGCCCTGGTGAACGAGTCGCCTTCATCCTGCACGATGTGTTCGGCGTTCCTTTCGAGTCGATCGCCGAGACGGTGGGACGTCCGGTCGGTACCTGTCGGCAGCTGGCTCGGCGGGCCCGGGCGAAGTTCACCGACACCGAAGGGCACCCCGACGACATCGCCGTCGCCGAGCACCAACTGGTCACCGAGAAATTCATCACCGCCTGCGCCGGTGGTGACGTGCAGGCTCTGGCGGCCGTGTTGGATCCGACCGTTTGGGGCGTCGGTACGGTGCTCAGCGATCCGCCGTTGGCGCCGATCGTCAACCACGGACCGCAGCGCGTCGCCGAGAACCTCATGCTCTACCTCGGGCCGGGAACCACCGTGGTGGCCGGACCTTTGGGACAACCCGTTCTGCTGGCGTTCGCCCAGCGGCAGTTGTTCGCCGTGGTGGTCCTGACCATCCGCGGCGGGCTGGTGGCCAAGATCGAGGCCACCGCGGATCCCCTCGCCCGATTTCATTAGCGCGAGTAGACGCAAATGTCCCGGAATCGTCGGCGTGTCGGGTACATATGCGTCTGCTCGCGGGACGGACTCAGCGCGTCAACACCATGGCCGCGGCGGTGCCCGGCGCGCCGTACAACTGGGCGAAGCCGACCTTCGGCTGGCCGGGTACCTGCCGGTCACCGGCCTCGCCGCGCAATTGCCGCACCAACTCGTGGACCTGGCGCAGGCCTGAAGCGCCGATGGGTTCCCCGTTGGCGATCAGTCCGCCGTCGGTGTTCACCGGTAGCGAGCCGGTGATCTCGGTGGCGCCTTCGATCAGCAGCCTCTCCTGATCGCCGTCGGCGCAGAAGCCGCACTCGGCCATATGGATGATCTCGGCCCCGGCATCGGTGTCCTGCAACTGCACCACGTCGACGTCTTGCGGTGCTACGCCGGCTCTTTCGAAGGCGGCCTTGGCGGCGTACACGGTAGGGGAGACGTCTTCGACCACGGGCGCGAAAGTGGTGTTCACCTCGTAGGCACCGTAGCGGCGGGTTCGTACCTCGACCGCTTTCAGATATACCGGCTTGTCGGTGTACTTGTGTGCAGTGTCGGCCCGGCACATGACGACGGCGGCGGCACCTTCGTCGGGTGCGCAGAACATGTACTGCGTGAGCGGATAATTCAGCATCGCCGAGTTCATGATCTCATCTTCCGGAATCGGTTTGCGCCGGAACGCATTCGGGTTCAGTGCACCGTTGCGGAAATTCTTGGCCGCCACCCGGGCCAGGGTGTGCTGTGAGATGCCGTGCTCGTGCAGGTATCGGTTGGCCTTCATGCCGAAGAACTGAGTGGTCAGATACTGCCCGTTCTCGGCATACCAGGACGGCATGCCGACCAGCGACGGATCTTCGGTGAACGCACCGCGCGGGTGTTTGTCCATACCGACCGCGATGCCGATCTCATAGTCGCCCAACCGGATTCCGTCGGCACAGGCTTTGGCTGCACTGGCCGCGGTGGCGCAGGCGTTGAACACGTTGGTGAAGGGGATGCCGCTCAACCCCACCATGCCGACGATGGCATCCGGGTTCGCCACCGTCCAGCTGCCGCCCGACGCGGACTGGATGTCGCTCCAGTGCACGCCGGCGTCGGCCACTGCGGCCCGGACGGCATCGACACCCATCTGCATGGCGGTCTTGCCCGCGAACCGCCCGAACGGGTGGATGCCCACCCCGATGATCGCTACGTCGTACATCGTTGCCTCTCAGGCGATTGCGCCGGCGTCTTTGAGCTCGGCGATCCGGTCCCAGTCCAGGCCGATCTCCATCAGCACCAGTTCGGTGTGTTCGGAGGCCCGCGGCGCGCGGGTGGTGACCAGCGGTTCGTGGTTGAACTGCACGGGACCGCGCACCACCTTGAACGGGGCACCACCGTCGCCGGCCTCGACCTCGACGATCATGTCGTTGGCGATGGCCTGGTCGTCGGTGGCCAGGTCCACCAGGCTCTGGAACGGTGCCCACTGGCCTTTCATGGTTTTCAGGTGCTCACGCCAGTATTCGAACGGCCTGGCGGCGACCGCCCGCACGATCAATTCGCTTGCCGCATCGCAATTCTCCATCAATGGCAGTACCTCGCAGAAGCGTGGGTCGTCGGCGAGTTCACCCAGACCCAGATGCTCGAACGTGTCGCGGATGTAGCCGGTCGGGCTGACGATGCACAGGTTGATCGTGCCGCCATCAGAGGTGTCGTAGTTGCCCAGGAACGGATTACCGTGTGCCCCGCCGGATTGAGGCATCTGGGCGCGCATCGCTTCGCCGGTGTCCATGCCCTGCGTGACGCTGGCGCCGGCTGCCCACCACGCGGTGCTCAACAGCGACACGTCGACCTCGACGGCTTCCCCGGTGCGCTCCCGGTGCAACAGAGCCGCCGAAATGCCGCCGGCGATGTTCATGCCGCCGATCGAGTCGCCGAACGCTGGAATCCCCTGGCTCAGTGGGCCATACAGTTCGGCGGGAGAGAGCGCGTGCCCGACCCCGCTACGGGTCCAGAACGCAGTTCCGTCGAAGCCGCCGACATCGCGCTGCGGGCCCTTGTCGCCATATGCGCTGCCGCGCGCGTAGATAATGTTCGGATTCACCGCGCGTAGGTGTTCGACGTCGAACTTGTTCTTCTGCCGGATCGCGGGCAGAAAGTTGGTCAGGAATACATCGGAGGTTCTGGCCAGCGCGTAGAGCACTTCGCGACCCCCTGGGGTGGACACATCGATGCCGACGCTGCGCTTGCCGCGGTTGGGGTGCTCGATCAGTGGGTGCCGGTCCGGGTTGAGTTCGGTGCCGCCCATCCGCAGGAACCCGCGTTGGGTGTCGCCGCGGACCGGGTGCTCGACCTTGATCACGTCGGCGCCCCAATCGGCCAGGATCGCCCCGGCAGCGGGAACGAAGGTGAACTGGGCGACTTCCAGGACCCGGAAGCCCTCCATCACCTTGATCATCGTCTGCCCTCCCGTGATGCCGTCCGCGGGTTGAAGGATACCGTCCTGCGTACTTTACTGTAAAAGTTACAGTATGTGCTCTAGTGTTACCGTCGGGCGCTAACGACTGCCGAGGAGGACGGGGCGTGCAGGACATCCTGGACCGCCAGCGGGCTGCCTTCTTCAGTGCGGGTCCGCCGAGTGCTGCGGTGCGTCGCGACCGGATCGACCGGCTGTTGGCCATGGTGTTGGAGCACACCGACGACTTCGTCGAGGCCACCGCGACGGACTACGGAAGCCGTTCCAAATCGGCCGCCTTGTTCGCCGAGATCTACGGCATGGTCTCGGTGATCGAACACACCAGAAGCCATGTGCCGCAATGGATGCGTACCACCAAATTGATGCGCGCCGCACGCTGCTTTGGTCTGCATGCCGAGGTCCAGCCTTCGCCGCTCGGTGTCGTCGGGATCATCGGGCCCTGGAATTTTCCGGTGCAACTGACGGTGCTGCCGGCCTCGGCGGCGTTCGCGGCCGGCAACCGCGTGATGATCAAGACGTCGGAGGTGACCGCACACACCGCCGAACTCATGGCCGCGACGGCGCCACAGTACTTCGATGCCGATGAACTCGCGGTCATCACCGGCGGCGTCGACGTCGCGGCACAGTTCAGCGCGCTGCCCTTCGATCACCTCTTCTTCACCGGTTCGCCGTCGGTGGGTGCCTTGGTGGCCGGAGCGGCAGCGGCGAACCTGGTGCCGGTGACGCTGGAACTGGGCGGTAAGAACCCGGCGGTGGTGGCGCCCGATGCAGATGTGGCCAGGGCTGCCGCACGCATCGCGGCGGGCCGCATGGTCAACGGTGGTCAGGTATGTGTCTGTCCCGATTATGTTTTCGTGCCGGAAGCCCGGATCGATGAGTTCGTCGCACGGGTGCAGCGGCAGTGGCGGGAGATGTTCCCGACCATCGCGGCCAATGCCGACTACTGCTCGTCGGTCAACGAAGCCAACTTCGAGCGGGTACTCGGGCTCATCGAAGATGCCAGAGGCAAAGGGGCGCAAGTTAGTTCGGTCGTGCCGACGGGCGAGCAGCTGGCCGATCCGGCGACCCGGAAGATAGCGCCGACGGTCATCTGTGGAGTGGACGAGCGCATGGCGATCGCGGATCAGGAGGTCTTCGGACCGGTATTGGCGGTACGCGGATACCAGAAGCTCTCCGATGTGGTCGATCACGTCAACGGTCGCCCCGCGCCGCTGGTGGCCTACTGGTTCGGCCCCGACAGTGCCGACTTCCGGCACTTCGTCAGCCGTACCCGCAGCGGCGCAGTGGCGCGCAATGACTTTGCCGCCCATATGATTCCGTCGGCCGCGCCGTTCGGTGGGGTGGGCCGCAGCGGCATGGGTGCCTACCACGGCAAAGCCGGGTTCGACACCTTCAGCCACCACCGCACCGTAGTGGGCGCCGATCTACCGTTCTCGGTCACCAACCGGGCAGCCGCGCCGTTCACCACCTCGATGCGGATCTCTGCGGGCCTGGCGCTACGCCAGGCCCGCGCACGCACCCGTCGCCGTCTGACGAAAGGGCTGAAATGACCACACTGGCTTCACCATTGGTGTTCGACCCCTTCTCCGAGGAGTTCTTCTCCAGCCCGTACGAGACCTACAGGCGGATGAGAGATGAGGCTCCGGTCTACTACAGCAAGCAGTACGACTTCTATGCGCTGACCCGGCACGACGACGTGGCCGCGGCCTTCAAGGACTTCGAATCCTATTCCTCGGCCTACGGTGTCGACCTCGGACAGGTGCGCAAAGGCCAGGTGACCGAGCACGGTTCGATCATCGCGATGGACCCTCCGGCGCACCGCCGGATGCGCAGCCTGCTCAACAAGGTGTTCACTCCGCGGTCCATCGAGGCGCAGCGCAACCTGGTCATCGAGATGGTCGACAAGCATCTGTCTGCCGTCGACCCGGCGGGATTCGACTTCGTGCAAGACTTTTCGGCGTTGTTTCCGGTCGACGTCATGACCAGCATGCAGGGTGTTCCCGAACAGGACCGGCAGCAGATCCGGCTGTGGATCGACGAACTACTGCACCGAGAACACGGCGACGTCGAGATGAGCGAGGCCGGCTTGAAGGCCGCTATCGACATGGCGATCTATTACTTCCGGTTGATCAAACAGCGCCGCGATGATCTGGGTGAGGACCTGTTGAGCAAGTTGATCACCGCCGAGATCGAACGCGATTCCGGGGAGATGGCGCCGCTCGAGAACATCGAGATCACCGAGTTCGCCACCCTATTGGGGGGTGCGGGTGCCGAAACGGTGACCAAGCTGATCGGAAATGCGGCGGTGGTTTTCGCCCAGAACCCGGATCAGTGGGCGGTATTGCAGAACGATCGAAGCAAGATTGGGCCGGCCGTCGAGGAACTGCTGCGCTTCGAGGCGCCGGCCCAGTACAACGTGCGGTGTTCGTTGCGCGAGATCACCTTGCACGGCGTGACCATCCCGGCCGGCAAGCCCGTGTTCCTGGTGGGTGGGTCGGCGAACCGGGACCCGCAGGCATGGACCGATCCCGATCGATTCGACATCGACCGGGACCGCACCCAGTCGCAGAACCTCGGCCTGGGCTACGGCATCCACAGCTGCCTGGGCGCCGCGCTGGCTCGAATGGAAAGTGCTGTGGCACTGGAGAAGATGCTCGATTTCATGCCACGCTATGAGGTGGATTGGGGCGGCTGTCGCCGGGTCAACATGCAGAACGTGGCCGGCTGGAGCAATGTCCCGGTGCGGGTGCTGAACTAGGCCGGTGGTTCCGGCCTGCGCGTAGGCTGGCCCCATGATCGAAGTGCTGTCGGACATGCCGGCGGGAGTGACCGGCATTCGTGTTTCTGGTCGGGTGAGCGGCGATGACATCAAGGCGTTCAAACCCGTCATGGCCGAGCTCGGAAGTACCGACGAGCTGCGGATAGTCGAGGTCATCGCCGCTGACTACGAAGGTTTCGGTCCCGGGGGATTGGTCGAAGACCTCAAGGTGGGGCTCGGCATCCTGTTCCAGCGTCATTCGGATTTCAAGCGCATCGCGGTGGTGTCCGACAAGGCGTGGGTGGCCCACACCTTGCACGCGGTGGCCTGGATGATCCCCGGAGAGCTGGAGATCTTCGGCCTCGATGAGTTGGAAAAGGCCAAGCAGTGGGCCGCCGGCTGACTTCCTGCGCCGACCTGACATGAAACTGCCCCCTTTCGTAGCGAAAGGGGGCAGTTTGATGACTGGTGGCGAGACGACTCAGTCCTGCAGTGCCTGCTCCTTGGCCCACCGGTAGTCGGCCTTGCCTGCGGGGCTGCGCACGATGGTCGGCCGGAACACGATGGCCTTCGGCAACTTGTAGCGGGCAATGGATTCCGAGGCGTGCTTGATCAGCTCGGCCGCGTCGACCACCGCGCCCTTCGCCAACTCGACGATCGCCACAACCTCGTTGCCCCAGCGCTCGCTGGGTCGTCCGGCCACCACCACGTCAACCACCGCCGGGTGCGATGCGATGGCGGACTCGACCTCTTCGGCGAAGATCTTCTCGCCGCCGGAATTGATGGTCACCGAGTCACGGCCGAGCAGTTCGACCGTGCCGCCCTCCAGCAGTCGGGCGCGGTCGCCCGGCACCGCGTAGCGGACGCCGTTGATCACCGGGAATGTCTTGGCTGTCTTGGCTGCATCGCCCTTGTAGCCCAGTGGTACGTGGCCCTCCTGGGCCAGCCAGCCGTTGCCGTCGTGGCCTTCGGTCAGTAATTCGGTGAAATCCTCCGAGACGATCCGGGTGGCCGGCCCGGCGTTGAACGTGCCACTGGACACATTCGAGGCGGTCGAGACATGCGACATCTGCGCGCCGGTCTCCGACGAACCCACACCGTCGATCACCATGGCGTTCGGAAGAGCAGCGACCAAACGGCCTTTCACCGAGGGCGTGAACAGCGCACCGCCGTTGGCGACGACGACCAGCGAGGTCACGTCGGTGTTGCCGCCCGCCAGGGTCTCCTCGATGGCGGTGACCAGGGGCCGGGCCATGGCGTCACCGACCACCGTCGCGACCGCGATCTTCTCGCGGCCGATCGTCTCCACGATCTCCTTGGCGTTGAAGACCTCGACGTCCGAGGCGAACACGATGGTCTGGCCGTTGTTGATGCCGGTCATCACGCCCCATTGGGCCGCACCGTGCATGAGCGGCGGCAGGATCATCATCCGCATCTCGGCGGCGGCAGCGGCCCGGTCCACGATCTCCTGGGCCGACGTCGCGGGCTCGCCGGTCATCGCGTTGCGGCCGCCGAACGAGGCCATGAAGATGTCGTGCTGCCGCCACAGCACGCCCTTGGGCATGCCGGTGGTGCCGCCGGTGTACAGCACATAGAGGTCGTCGGGCGACGGCGTGACAGGCGGGGCCGGGACGTCGGCGTTCACGATGGTCTCGTAGTCGACGGCGCCCGGCAGCAGCTCGTTGCCCGAGCTGTCGGCGATCTGGATCAGCACCGTGAGGTTCGGGAGATCGGGGAGCACCTCGGCCAGGGTCGGCGCGAATGCGGCGTGGTAGACCAGTGCTTTGGCGCCGGCGTCGTTGAGCAGGTACTGCAGCTCGGCTTTGACGTAGCGGTAGTTCACGTTGAACGGCGCCACCCGGGCCCGGAAGGCGCCGAGGAGGGACTCCACGAACTCGGGGCCGTTGTAGGCGTAGATGCCGACCAGGTCCTGGCCGACTTCGTGGCCCTCCAGCTGGTCACGCTCGGTGTGGACGCCCAGGCCCTGCGCATGCAGATACGCGGCCAAACGGTTGGCGCGCGCGACGATCTCGGCGTATGTGAAGCGGCGGTCGCCTTGAATGACCAGGGTGCGGTCGGGTATGGCGGCAGCGACGGCGTCGGTGACGTCGGAAACCGTGAACAGCACGTTTCTCCTAAGGCTGATGGGACAGCTGGATAGTCAATCCATTGGCATCACTTAGTACCACGGCGTCCGAATCGGTCGTCGTCGTGGTGATCGCCACAGAGTCAACCTGCTCGCGCGCACTCTCAGTGCCCGGTCTCCCGGCCACTGAGACACCGACCTTGGAGTCGCCGGCCGGCGGGTTCGGGTCAGGTCCAGGTGTCGATCACCTCCCCGGTGGTGGTGATGGTGGCCAGCAGCGACAGGGTGTTGTCGATGATCGCGTCCGCATAGGCGGTCGGGATGCCGGCCACCGCATCGCGGGGCAACACCACCCGGTAGCCGGCGTTGACGGCATCCATCACCAGGTTGATGATCGCGACGTTCACGGAGACACCTACGGCCACGATGGTCGTCACGCCGAGATTGCGTAGGACGGGGTCCAGGTCGGTTCCGCCCATGGGGCCAAGGCCGTGCCCGCGGGCGAGCACCAGGTCGTTGGGTTCCGGGCCGAGTTCTGGTAGCAGGGTGGCGCCGGGGCTGCCCGGCGTGATGTCCACACCGGAGCGGCCGATGGCGAACAGCCTGGCGTTGTGGTTGGAACCCCTGCCATCGGGGCGGCGCTGCACCAGGCAGTGCACGACGTGGACCCCGGCCGCCCGGGCCGCCGGCAGTAGCCGAGTGATGTTGGGTAGCGCGAGCTTTCGGGCTTCTTCAGCCAGCGCCTTGAGCCCGGCAGCCGGCCCGATCACCGCGCCTTGGCATTCCTGTGTGACGATCGCGGTGTGGCCGGGCGCGACGAGGTCGACGTTCACGATGCCGGCGGGACTTCGTAGAACCGCGTCGCCCACTTGCGCATCGCCATGTAGGGCTTGGCGTCGACCTTGGCCAACGGCGGGTGTTCGACGTATTTCTGGTGGCGCCAGATATCGCAGTCCTCCCACACGGTTTTGAGAAACTGCTTCTCGACCTGGCGGCGCACGTGTTCCGGTGGCACATCCGAAGTTTCACCGAGCTCTCTGGGCCACCAGATGGAATAGAACATATCCGACACCTCGTCATCGACCGGCGTGCAGGCGAAGATCAGCCGGTGATTGGACGAGCCCTCGAACGCGCTCATTGCGAACCCGAGCCCGGAGAAATGACTGTGGATGCGCAGTGCCATGGCGTCGGGGTCGTCGCTGCGGGCTGCCGTACTTCCCGTCGCTGCGCTCGCCCTGGCCTCGTTTCCCGTCGCTTCGCTCGCCCTGGCCCCGTCTCCCGTCGCTTCGCTCGCCCTGGCCCCGGGCCAGCCGGTCAGGAACCGCCACTCTTCGTCGACGTGTTCCCAGTGCAGGCACACCGGGGTCACCGAGGCGCCGTGCACATAGCGAAAATGTGAACTGTCCGGGCCGTTTTCGGCAACGATCTGGGGGTGCACCGGGATGGCATCGGCTCGGCTGGAGAACTCCGGGTATGGCCGGTAGTAGTGGTTTGGGTCGGTGTCGAATTGTGGGAACTTGAGGAAGATGTCGGGCAAATCCCATTGCGGTGGTTCACCATTGGGCTGGTACCACATGAACACGCAGCCGTGCTGTTCCTTGACGGGGTAGCTACGCAGGGTGAGCGCGCGGTTGGGTCGGTCGGGTTGATAGGGGATGTGGCGATTGGTGCCGTCTGGTCCCCAGCGCCAGCCGTGGAACGGGCATTCGATGCAGTCGCCGACTACCTTGCCCCCGTGCCCGATGTGCGCGCCGAGGTGCTTGCAGTGCGCCTCGAGCAGATGCAGCTCACCGTTCTGGTCGCGATAGGCGGCCATGTCCTCGCCGAAGAAGTGCAGGGCCGTGGTCTGGCCTACGGTGAATTCGGCCGACCAACCGATCATGAACCAGCCGGTGACTTTCCAGGTGAAGGGTACTTTCATGCCCGGTTCGCCAATCTGCTCAAACGCTGTGTCGGGAGATACGGAAGACATTACAGTAGTAGCTTCTGGATAGGTGATGGGGAGGTCTCGCGTGCTCGAAGACATCGAGGCGATCAAGCGGGTGAAGGCTCGATACTGCAGATTTCTGGACACCAAGGACATCGACTCGTGGCGGGCACTGTTTGCGCCCGACGTGGTGGTGACGCTCGACATGGCGGTTTCCACCGGGGGTGCCGATCCACAGACGGCGCCGCCGCTACACGGCTTCGACGAGTTCTTGCCGGTGGTGTGGGGTGGGGTGGAGCATGCCGCAACAGTGCACCACTGCCACACCCCGGAGATCGCGTTGACCTCGGCGACCTCGGCCACGGGCATCTGGGCCATGGAGGACATGCTGTTCTTCGGCAACGGCGGCGAACTGCACGGTGCCGGTCACTACCACGAAACGTACGAAAAGCGTGACGGGACTTGGGTTATCACCAGCTTGCACTTGACCCGCACGTTGCTGAAATTCACCAACCCCTGACTTGGTGGTGCTCCCCACTGCCGCTTCCGGCAATTAGAGAAGGAGGCTGGGGTTTGGACGAGCTGGGCTATTACCTGCTGGCCGGTGCTGGGGGAGCAGGTCCGGCCACCTTGATGGACGAGGCGCGCCGCGGTGAGGAGTTGGGCTTCGGCACGGGCTTCATCTCGGAACGCTGGAACGTCAAGGAGGCGTCGTCGCTATCCGGGGCAGCCTGTGCGGTGACCACCCGGATGCAGATCGCCACTGCCGCAACCAATCACAACACCCGCCACCCGCTGATCACCGGGTCGTGGGCTACCACCATGCACAAGCTCTCCGGTGGTCGGTTCACTCTCGGGATCGGTCGTGGCATCGCCGCCATGTACGGGGCGTTCGGCATCCCTTCGGTCACCACTTCGCAGATGGAGGACTTTGCGCAGGTGATGCGACGGCTGTGGCGCGGTGAGGTGATCGTCAACCATGACGGGCCGATCGGTAAGTATCCGATCCTGTTCCTGGACACCGATTTTCGTGAAGACATCCGGCTGGCGATCGTGGCTTTCGGGCCTCGGACACTGGAACTCGGCGGACGGGCATTCGATGACGTCATTCTGCACACCTACTTCACTCCGGCGACGCTGCAGCGTGCGGTCAAGACTGTCAAGGACTCCGCGGAGCGGGCCGGGCGCGATCCGGCCACTGTGCGGGTCTGGTCGTGTTTTGCCACCGTCGGTGACCACCTGCCCGAGGAACTGCGGCTGAAGAAGACTGTGGCCAGGCTCGCGACGTACCTGCAGGGTTACGGCGACCTTATGGTACAGACCAACGACTGGGATCCCGCTGTGCTGCAACGCTTCCGGTCAGATCCGGTGGTGATGTCGATCGCCGGTGGCATCGACCACAAGGCCACCGCCGCGCAGATCGAGCACATTGCGACACTCATTCCGGATGAGTGGCTCGAGCCATCGGCGACCGGCTCAGCGCAACAATGCGTGGACCGGATTCGCAAAGAATTTGACTACGGGGCAGACGCTTTGATCATGCACGGGGCAACACCCGACGAGTTGGAGCCCATAGTGACGGCGTACCGGGCGGCCCGTCCGCAGGCGCAGCTGACTTTGCGTTCGGGGTTGTGAAACTCGAAGGTAGACAATCAGCCGGGACGACGCATCGAGAACATACTGTCGGCGGTGATTTCGGCGTAGTCACCCTGCTTGCCGGCGCGCAGGATGGGGTGCGCTGCCGCCGTGTCGTAGATGCCGTCGATGAGCATGTTGCTGTCGATGTGGACGCCGACCACCTCACCGATCACCAACCATGACTCAACGGGTTGCCCATCGGCTGACTGCAGTTGGATCAGCTGGGTGAGCCGGCACTCGAAGTTGACCGGGCTCTCAAGCACTCGGGCGGGCCGGACGTTGCGCGCCGGCGCCGCGGTGAGGCCGCTGTGGGCAAATTCGTCGGTGTCGGGAGGCAGCGAGGCGGAAGTGGCATTCATCGACTCGGAGAGATCTTTGGTGGCCAGGTTCCAGACGAACTCTCCGGTGGCCTCGACGTTGGCCACGGTGTCTTTCCACCCGATAGATGAAAAGCCGATCAGCGGCGGTGTGTAGTTGAATGCGTTGAAGAAGCTGTAGGGCGCAAGGTTTCGGACACCCGATGGGCTGATCGAGGAGATCCAGCCGATCGGCCGGGGCGCAACGATGGCGTTGAACGGATCGTGGGGCAGCCGGCAACCGGCGGAGGGCTGATAGTAGTGGGCATCGTCTCGCGCCATGGTGCGTGCCAACCTCATTTCGATATCAGCGATATGTCGAGAGAATAGTCGTACGGTGGTTGGCGGGCCGTTACCGCCGGGTGCTGGCGTTGTGCAGTGCACGCACGATGCTGTGCTTGGCCAGATCGACTTTGAACGCGTTTTCACTCAGTGCGACAGCATCAGCCATGGCCAATTCGGCAGCGACACGGAAAGTTTCGGTGTCGGCGGGTTTTCCGATCAGTGCAGCTTGGGCAGCGGGTACCCGCCAGGGCTTCGCGGCCACGCCACCCAGCGCGATCGCCGCGGAGGTGACGATGCCGTCGTCGATGGTCAGACCGACGGCCACCGACACGAGGGCGAACGCGTAGCTATGCCGGTCGCGGACCTTGAGATACCAACTGTGGTAGGCATATTCAGATGGCGGTAGCTCGATGCCGACAATCAGTTCACCCGGTTCCAACGCATTGTCGCGCGATGGGCGGTCTCCGGGGAGCTGGAAGAACTCCGACAGCACGACGGTGCGGGAGCCCGCGCGCGACCGAACGTGCACGACGGCATCGAGGATCTCCAGTGCCACTGCCATGTCGGAAGGGTGCACTGCCACACAGGACGGGCTGGTGCCGAACAGCGCGTGCTCGCGGTTGAATCCGTTGCGTGCGCCGCATCCAGAACCAGGCTGACGCTTGTTACAAGCGGGGAACGAGAGGTCCATGAAGTAGGGGCACCGGGTGCGTTGCACGAGATTGCCACCGGCAGTGGCCATGTTTCGCAATTGCGTTGTCGCACCGGACAGAATCGCCTGCGAGAGCACGGGATAGCGGGTGCGGACCAGGTGGTGATTGGCGATCGTGCTGTTGGTCACGCCGGCGCCGATCAGGACGCCGCCGTCAGCGGTGCCGGTGATCTGATCGAGGCCGAGCCTGCCGATATCGACCAACGATGATGGCTCGGCGACGCCGAGTTTCATCAGGTCCAGCAGATTGGTGCCGCCCGCGTAGTACACGGCCCCGGTGGCGCCCGCAGCGTCGAGGGCATCGTCGACGTCACGGGCCCGATGGAAGCCGAAAGTTCTCATCGGCGGCACTCCGGCAGGCACGAGGCGATCGCGTCGACAATGTGCGGGTACGCCCCGCAGCGGCAGATGTTTCCGGCCATCCGTTCCCGAATCTCGTTGGTCGACAGGGTTTCAGGGCCTCTGGCGAGATCGTCGTAAGGGCCGTCGAACGATGCGGCGGACAGGTCGCCACGGGCGTGCTCGCTGAGCATCGCGTGCGCGGAGCTGATCTGGCCGGGAGTGCAATAGCCACATTGGAAGCCGTCGTGGTCGATGAATGCCTGTTGCAGTGGATGGAGCTGGTCGCCGTCGGCGATACCCTCGATGGTCAGCACGGTGGCACCGTCGATCGACACCGCGAGGGTCAGGCAGCTCAGCACGCGGTGGCCGTTGACGCTGACCGTGCAGGCGCCGCAGAGGCCGTGGTCACAACCCTTCTTGGTTCCGGTGAGCTGGAGGCGTTCGCGCAGCAGATCGAGCAGGGTCGAGCGGACATCGGTTTGTACCGTGAATGGGTCACCGTTGATCGACAGTTCGATGGTGTACCTGGAATCGCTGGCAGGGGTCATGGTGTTGGGTCCTGGTGTGTTTCGCCGAACGGGGACAACAGGTTTCCGATGGTGATCGGCAGGTCGCGCAGGCGCCGGCCGGTGGCGTGGAAGACGGCGTTGGCGACCGCGGCAGGCACACCGCAGATGCCGATTTCGCCGATGCCGCGCGCCCCGAATTCCGTCAGGTGGGTATCGGCGCCATCAATGAAGGTGATGTCGAACGATGGGATGTCGGCGTGGGTCGGCACGTAGTACTCGCCCAGTGAGTGGCCGGTCCCCGGGGAGTACGGAACCTGTTCCAGCAAGGCCATGCCGAGCCCGAACGTGATGCCGCCGAATACCTGACTGCGCGCCAGCTTCGGGTTGATGACCCGGCCGCAGTCCATCACCGCGACCCACCGTGTCACCGATGCCCGTCCGATTTGTTCGTCCACCTCCACCTCGCAGAAGTGGGCGCCGAATGATTGCGACATCGGGCCGCCCTGTGGTGCGCCATCGCTGGAACCGGTGAAGGTCAGGTGGTCGAGCAGTGCGGTATCGGCGGCGGCCAGCAGTGTGGCAATAGTGGTAATGGGGTGTGCCGGGTCAGTGCTGACGACATTGCCGCCGCGGATGTCCATCGAGGACAGGGTGTTTCCGGCATACGGCGCGTCGGCGTCGGCAATGAGGTGCTCAAGCAGCCGGCGCTTCCATTCACGGCCGGCGTTGAAGACCGCCGAGCCGACGGCGGCGGTGGTTTGCGATGCTCCGCTGTAGGGCGCGGTGGGAAAGTCCGAATCGCCGGAGAAGAACATGACCTGTGGCAATTGCAGGCCGGCGGAGTCTGCGGCGATCTGGGTCATCACGGTTCTGACGCCGGTACCGACTTCGTGGGTGGCTGAGGAGAATTCGACCGTGCCGTCGGGCTTGGTGTGGACGTGACAGCCGGCCGGCATCCGGCGTCCCGGGTAGGTGGCGGTTGCCATGCCCCAGCCGACCAGGATGCCGTCGCGCCGCAGCGAGCGGGGTTGGTGCGGTCGGTGCTCCCAACCGAACCGGTCAGCCCCTTGCCGATAACACGCGATCAGGTGCTCCGCGGACCACGGCCGACCACTGGCCTGGTCTTCATCGGCGTAGTTGGTGATCCGCAGGTGCAGTGGATCGACATCGAGCGCGTAGGCGAGTTCGTCCATGGCGACTTCCAGGGCGAACAGACCGGGCGCTTCGCCCGGGCCGCGCATGAAGCACGGGGTTGGGTTGTGCACCCGGGCCACGGTGTGCGACACCACCATTCGCGGTGACTCATAGAGAAATCGCGTGGACAGCCCGGTCGGCTCGCAGAAGTGGGCGATGGTCGACGTTTCGGTGAGGGTGTGGTGCTCGATGCTGGTCAGCCGGGCCTGTGCATCGGCGACCAGGCTCAGGTGCTGTTCGGTGGGCGGACGGTGCCCGGTTGAGGTGAACATCTGGGCGCGGGGCAGGACGAGCTTGACGGCCCGTTCCGTCATCCGTGCCGCGACGGCGCACAGCACCACGTGCATCCACATGAAGCTCTTCGAGCCGAACGCTCCGCCGACCAGCGGTGAGACGATTCGGATGTTTTCGACCGCGATGCCTAGATACGTTGCCAGCGTTTGCCGTTCGCCGGCAATCCACCGGGTACTGTCGTGCACGGTCAGATGGTCGCCGTCCCACCTCGCGATCGTCGATGCCAGTTCGATCGGATAGTGAGCGTTCTCCGGCGTGGTGTATCGCGATGCGATCTTGATGCCGTCGACGGGTTCGTCGGCGGGACCGCGGTGGTCTTGGAGCTTTTCCTCTTCGAGCTTCACGAAATGATCGGGCTGGTACACGCCGCTGCGTACGATCTCGTCGCGGTCCTGATGCTCTGGCCGGTCGAGCACGTCCCATGCGGTCAGCAGGGCCGGCAGCTCGTCATAGGCCAGATCCATCAGCGAGGCTGCGTACCGCGCATTCTCCAGAGTGTCCGCGACCACCAACGCCATGTGCTGACCGCGGTGCTGGACCGTCAGATCCGATAGCGGTGGGCGCCGTTCCAATGGCAGATCCCAGGTGAGATCGGTTGGAAGAATGCGCAACGCAGGACAATTCAGCGGCGACAATACGCACGTCACGCCCGGAGCGGAGTGGGCGCGGGCGGTGGCGGCCACCAGCGAGTCATGCGTGACGTGGCCGTGCGACACAGTGGACTGCACCATGACCGCATGCAGCACGTCGGGCAGCGCGGCATCGGCCGCATAGTGGGCCCGGCCGGTCACTTTGTCGCTGCCCTCGACCCGATTGACGGGCCGCCCGATTGCTTCGTCGCGTGTCAACGGATGGCTCGGTCCCAGACCGGGGCGCTCTCGGTGGTGCCGAGCCGCGATACCACCGCGCGGGAAACACCCACCGCCGCAATGTCCTGCAGTGACCGCAACCGATAGTTCTCCCATTGGCGTAGTGCCGGTTCCGGTAGCGGATCGTGCGCGGTCCGGCCCCGCAAGGCCTGCGCCAAGAACGCGGCGTCGCCGATCGATTTGGAGGTGCCCGACGCGGTATGGGGCCGTACGGTGCCTGCCGCGTCGCCGATGACAAACACCGGCCCGCGCCGCATTCGTCCGCTGGCCAGATCCATCACCGGCTGCAGAAACGGCTTCGACTGGGCGACCAGCTGGGCCATCAAGGGCGGAAGTTCGTTGGCGGCCGATGATTCCAGGGTGGCCGCGCTCGCGGCAGACACATCCGCGGCCGGCAGAAAGTACTCGTATCGTCGGCCGGACCGGCCGGTCATGATGTCGCCGAAGGCTTCTTCGGAGGCGTTGACGTACCACACCCAGTTGACTCGCCGCCGCCCCGGTTCGGTCTCGCCGTCGGGGCCGGGCACCAGATAGCACAGGAACTGAACGCCGTTGGCACTGAACATGGTGAACCGGTCGGTCAGTTCACTGGTCAACTCGGCGGGTAGGTCGCTTTCTCGTTCCAGTCCACGCCAGGCGACATACCCGCTGTACCGGGGATGCTCTGGCTGCACGAATTGCCGTACGGTGGAACCAATTCCGTCGGCTCCGATCACCACATCCCAGTCGGAGGTGGAGCCGTCGCCGAAGGTGAGGGTCACGCCACGTTCTCCCGGTGCCACCGCGGCCACCTCGGTGCCCGGTAAGTAGACGACGTCGCCCAGCGAGCCCCGAAAGGCGCGGTAGAGGGTATCCCACGCGGTCATTGTCTGCGGTTGAGTGAAGACTCGGGGCGGGCTATGCCGGTGCAGCAGTTGGCGTTCCACGAGCGGCACGCTCACCGCAGCGGGCGAGATATGCGAGATCGACAGCAGTGCTTCGATTTCCGGCTGCATTACGACGCCGGCACCGCGCCCTTCGAGTCGACCGGCGGTCTGTTCGAACACGGTGATGTCTGCGGTGGTGACGCGGCGCAGCTCCAGGGCTGCGGCCAGCCCGGCCAGCGAACCGCCGACGATCGCCACTGTCCAGCGTTCGGGATCGCCGGTCATAATTTGAGGATTCGATCGGCGTTGCCGGAGGCCACGCCGGCCAATTCGACCACGGGAATCGGTAGCCGCCGCAGGAATTCCGCACCGGCCAGCGGAGACCGGTAGGGATAATCCACCGAATACATCAAGCGCTCGGTGCCGACGACATCCCGGGCGCACATGAACGGCGGCGTGGTGAAGTAGCCGCTCGTGGTGATGGTGAAGTGGTCCAGAAAATAGTCGCTGACGGACCGCTGCAGGCCAGTGACGGATGTGGGTAACCCGTCCTGGGCGCGAAACAGGGAGTACGGCAAGTGTTCACCGAGATGTCCGATGATCAGCCGTGCCTTCGGGAAGCGATCGAGTACGCCGGCGAGAATGATTCGCAGACAATGTAATCCCAGTTCGGCATGCCAGGCGTACGCCGCGGTGGCCAAGAAGTATGCGCTGGTCTCGGGGAGTCCGGCGGTATAGGTCTCCTGTACGGCGCGCGGCGGCGGCGATGGGTGTAGATACAGCGGCACGTCGAGCTCTGAAGCAGCCTCGAAGATGGGACTATAGCGCGGATCGTCGAGAAACGATCCTCCTTCGGTGCCGTCGAGAAAGCCGCCGACGCAGCCCAATTCGCGTACACCGCGGTACAACTCGTCGGCAGCGCGGTCGGGCTGCCCGAGTGCCAGGCTGGCGAACATCCGCAGCCGGTCGGGGTGCCGGCGGGTCGCGGCGTACGCGGCATCGTTGGCGTCGCGGACCAGTGCGGTGGCGTCACGCGGCGTCAGCCGATGCTGAGCGCCGGCAGCCAGTGAGAGCACCTGGACGTCGATTCCGCCCGCATCCATGGCTGCGATTCGGGCGTCATCGAGATCGACCAGGGCGTTGTGCAGTGCCGCCGATTTGGCCGCCTGCGGCAGGAACTGTTCGGTGGCTGCCAGATATTCAGGGGTGGCGTAGTGCTCCTCAAGTGCGACCACCCGAACCGGGACCTCGGCAGGGCTCGCGGGAGACGGATACACCGTGATCGTCATGCAACCTCCTGGGCGCCCCGGGGCCCGGGGGAGCGGTCATCGGCGATTGTCGGCCGCATGCCAGAGTCCCAGCGCATCGTACGTCCCGTCATCAGTCAGGTGACTGCTGTCAATGTGCGGAACCATCGTGTCGCCGAGATTCGGCCAGTCATCCAACTGATCGCGAGCGCGTCGGCGTCGGCTATACAGAGGGACACGATTTCTCCAGGCACCGAGAGGAAGACCAGGTAATGATCTCCGTTGATCCGAGTCGGCGCCCGTCGATCGCTCGTCGGTTGCGTTGGTCTGCAGTAGGACTGGCCGGCCTGCTGGTGGCTGGCTGTGCCGGAAATCCGGCTGCGACCGGTCCCACCACCGCGCCCAGCCAATCGGCCAGTCAGGCAGTCGGCCCTCAATACGACTCTGTGCATGTCTACGTTGGGCCGGGTCAACTCGACACCTTTGTGCGCAGTTGGCTCGCCACCTTCGGCGGATCCACCAAGCCGGCCGCCGTTGCCACGGTCACCCCTACCCCCAGCCAGGCCAAGTCGCAGCTCATCTTGTCGCCGGTCGGCACGATCTCGGCGTTCGAGTACACCACCGCGGTGCCGTATCCGTTCGGTTCCGAGCGCACCGGCTGGCTGGTGGGCAACTTCGACGCCGGAGTTCAACAAGCCCGCGATGCCGGTGCTGCCGTTGTCGTTGCACCATTCCCCGACCCGATCGGCCGCGATACCGTCATCCAGTTTCCCGGCGGAGTCAATGCCCAACTCTATTGGCACACAACAACACCCAACTATCCGCCGGTGGCGTCGGTACCCGATAACCGGATCTACCTCCCTGCGGCGACCGTGGATCAGTTCCTGAAGAGTTATCTCCAGTTCACCCACGGAAGCATCGACACCGATGCGGCGACCGCCGATGGCGCCCTCGTTGGCAGGCCGGGAACCACGTTCCGCCGGATCCACCTCACGTCGGCTTTCGGCAACACACTGATCGCGGTCACCGACGGTCAGCTGCCGTACCCGTATGGACGGGAAGTCGCGGGGTATGCGGTGAATGACGTCGCGGCGATCACGCAGAAGGCAGTGGCCGCCGGTGCGCGGGAGCTGGCCCCGGCTGTGCATGCGGGCACCGCGACTTCGGCGATCCTGCAGTGGCCGGGTGGCTATATCGCTGAACTCCACACCGTTTGATCAGCTACGGTCTCCCGAGTGGGCGGCTAGGCCAGAGCGTTGGCATTGACTGTGGATGGGCAGGTCGACCAGCAGTCGTTCTTCCAGATTCGATAGTTCGCGCCGATCGCCGAACCGACTGTGCAAAAGGCCGACGGCCGGAGGCCGTCCTGTCGGACTGGCTTCCGGCCGTCGGTAGGCGGGCTTGTTCAGTTGGTTTTTGCCCTCTCTACCGCCGCCCGGAGGGTGCGACGAGGTGTTCGTCCACCCAGTCGCCGAAGGTCTGCCACCCGATTTCCGGATAGCGTCGGAGCAAGTCGGCGATATCGGCGCTATAGCCCTGCACGGACAGGAAGCTGAACATCGCCCGCATATCTGCGGAGGCGATTCGGGACGGGTTGTAGGTGATCAGTTCGATCGGGTAGCCCAACGTATGTTCGAGCGCGGCGGTCATCTGTTGCGGTGTCGGTGCATCCGATGCAATGTCGATGCGCAGCCCGGTAAACCGTTGCGGGTCAACCAGAATGGTGGCGACGAACCGACCCAAGTCGCGCCGGGACAACTGCTGCAAAGGTGTGGTGGCCGGAAGTGGCAGCGCGAATCGACCCGACTGAAGCTCGTTGATCCCGCCGAGCAGATTGTCGTAGAAGTAGGTCGGGCCGACGATCGTATGGGGCACACCGGAGGCGGCCAGTGCCTCTTCGATACGGGCTTTGCTTTCGAAATGCGGAATCCCGGTGTGCTGGTCGGCATTGGACACCGAGGAAAGGACCAGGTGGGGCACCCGGGCTTGCACGGCGGCACCGATGATGTGCAGTCCTTGCTGCACTTCGATGTCCGGGCCTTCCTCGAAGGGCGTGGTGACGGCGAAGACTCCCGCGACGTCCGTGAACGCTTCGGTCAGCGCTTGTTCATCGCCCAGGTCGGCCGCAGCGACCTCGATACCCGCCTGGGACAGCTTCTGCGCGCGAGACGATTGCGGGTTACGTGCAACGGCACGTACCCGTAGACCACGCTCGACGAGGGCGCTGGCGACCGCACCGCCGGTGGCTCCGGTGGCACCGATTACCGCGTACGTGTCAGCCATGTTGGTCTCCTTGCTCAGCGGCCTGTCGTTTCAGCACATAGGTGTGTTCGCCGTCGAGTACCAGCTCACCGCGTTGACTCTTCACGGACACGGCAGCGTTAACCCGGCCTGGGGCGCCGTCGGGGACCAGTTCGGTGATCTCCAGTTGTGGGTACAGGGTGTGCGGGAACAGCGTCGCGCCGGGCGCGGCGAAGGCCAGTACCTGGAGCCCATGGACCACCGGTGCCGAATGACCGTGGGTCCGAGCCCATTCCGCGTAGTAGTGCACCGGATGGTTGTCGGCCGATATCGCCTGGAAGGCCGACGCGTGGGCGTCGGTGACTGTGCGGCTGGGAGCGCGGAACACTTCTCCGACCAACAGGTCCTCGAATGTTCGCGCGGGCACCAGTCGGTGTTCGTTCGGGTCGAACGTGTCGGCGTCGCCGGGCACGTCATCTCCTTTCTGGTATCACGTACCGGGGTCGGCTACGTGAACGCTCGTCGGTAGTTCGGCGGGTAGGGCAGTTGATGTCCGAGGCGCTCGGCAGCCTGTCGGATCCACGAGGGGTTTCGGAGCAGGACACGGGCGAGGAACACGGCGTCGGCTTGTCCGCCGGCGATGATGCCCTCGGCTTGGTCGGCTTCGGTGATCAATCCGACCCCGGCAGTGGGCATCTGGGTGGCTTCGCGCACCTGGGTTGCGAACGGTATCTGGTAACTGGGGTAAACGCGGATGGCGGCATCCGGGGCCGACCCTCCACTGGACACATCGATGAGGTCCACGCCGAGTCCTTTGAGCTGACGCGCAAGTTCGATGGTGTCGGAGACGGTCCAGCCGGGGCGCTCGTCTGTGGTGTCGCCGCCGAGCCAATCGGTGGCAGACGCCCGGAAGAACAGTGGCAGGTGTGCCGGCCAGCTTCGGCGTACGGCCGTCGCCACTTCCAGCGCGAAGCGCATCCGGTTGTGCAGGGTGCCGCCATAGTGGTCGGTGCGCCTGTTGGAGTGTGGAGAGAGGAACTGGTGGATCAGATAGCCGTGGGCGCCGTGCAGTTCGAGAACCTGAAACCCCGCTGCGGCGGCGCGCCGGGCTGCATCGGCGAACCAGGTGACGACATCGGCGATCTCGGCAGCGGTCAGCGCGGCAGGGGCGGGCAACCTGCCGAATGGTAACGGGCTGGCGCTGACTGTGGGCCAGGTCTGCGGTGCCCGGTCGGGGTCGGGCCAGGGCCGGCCGGTGGCAGCCTTACGGCCGGCGTGCACGATCTGGATACCGGGGATAGAGCCTTGGGCAACAAGGAAATTGGTGATCCGGCGAAACGATTCGGCTTGGCGGTCATTCCACAGCCCGAGGTCGTACACGCTGCTGCGCCCCGCGGGGTCCACGGCGGTGGCCTCGACCATGACCAGCGCCGCGCCGGCGGCCGCACGCGAGCCCAGATGCTGCAGGTGCCAGTCGGTCGGCGTGCCGGCGTCGGGTCCGTCGGGCACGGCGGCGAACTGCATCATCGGCGACATCCACGCGCGGTGCGCGAAGGTGACCTCGCGCAGAGTCAGCGGGTCGAACAGGTGGGTCATGGTTGGTCCGACGGCTACTTCGGACGCGTGCGATAGGCGGGCAATGCCGTGGTGCTGCGGGTCAGGTCGACGAACAACGGCTCGTACGTGTCGTCGGCGTCGACCGCAGCCCAGAGGCGGTCGCGACCGGCTGCCGATATAGGCAATGCGGAAGGGTCATCGACCGCCGACAGCAGGGTGTCGAAGTCCTCCGCCGATGCCCGCAACGGCCGGGGATTGGATTCGTCCAGGGCCCGGTTGACCACCGCGGCCATCGGGCCGACACCGAACAGGCGCAATGCGGTCGGATAGTCACCGCCGAGTAGGTCGGTCAGGTCCAGGGCTTCGCGCAGGCCGACCTCGGCAGCCATCACAAACGCGTTGGTGATCAGCTTGTACGCGACCCCCGAGCCATACGGACCTACGCGTTCCACCGTGCCCAGCGCTGTCAGCAGGGGGTCGGCCTGCTCGAGCGCTTCGGGTTGGCCGCCGGCAAGGAACGTCACCGACTTCTCCCGTGCGTAGCGCACCCCGCCGACAATCGGCGCGTCGACCAGCAGCACGCCGTCGGGGGCATGCGCCTGAATCTCCCGGGCGGTGGCCGGTGTGGTGGTGGAACCGATCACCACAACCGATGCCGCACGGGCGGCTGTCAGTGCGCCGTCTTCGCCGAGCAGCGCGGAGGGGATGTCACTGGACATGGTCAGACACATCACGAGGTCAGCGTGCCGCGCACAGTCGGCCGCAGACGAGGCCCGCCGGGCGCCCGCGGCCACCGCCGCCTGCAGTCTGGGCGGATCGATGTCGTACGCACTGACGGCGAAACCGGCAGCGAGCAGATGCGGCAGCATGGCCGAGCCCATGTCGCCGACGCCGACGAGCCCGACAGAAAGCATGATCCTCCGATCGTCGACCCATCTGGCAGGTTTGCTTGCGTGCAACGTCGAGTCTGCAAGATGCAGCCGGCGGCGTCATCAGTCGGATGACTGGGGTCGCCGCGATGACCAGTGCAGGCCGAGGCGATCGGCGTAGAGTCCTCGGCACCGAAGGCCTCGTCGATTGGGAGGACATCGTGGGTCGCGACGTGGTGCTGGATCCGACGATTGCACGCCTGGTCGCGTCGATGGCGACACCTCCGACGCTGGGGCAGTTGGGACCACTGGACGGTCGGTTGGCGCTGCGTGAAGCGCAGCGAACCGTGATCGAGCAGCCCGGGACAGAGGCGCGGTTTCATGCCGCGCCGGTGGGTCCGTCTGGGCTGGTGGGGTTTTGGCTGGTACGGCCGCGCGACGAGCCGGGCCCGCTGCCGGCGGTTCTGTATGTGCATGGCGGTCGATTCATGTTCGGCGACGCCGACACCCACGGGCACGTCGTCGGGGCGATCGCCTCGCGGTGCCGGGCCGCAGTACTGGTTCCCGAGTACAGCCGGGCGCCCGAAGCGAGGCATCCGGTTGCGTTGGAGGAGTGCTATGCCACTCTGCTGTGGGCCCGTGACAACGCAGACCTGTTGGGTGTCGACGCGAAAGCGATTGCGCTGGCCGGTGATTGCGCGGGAGCGACGATCGCGGCCGCCGTCAGCATGGTGTGCAAGTCCCGCGGTGGCCCGCGGCTGCGTGCGCAGCTGCTGTACTATCCGCCAACTGATGCACGGTGTGAATACCCGTCCCACGACGCCTATGCGGAAGGTTATCTGCTGACCAGCGATGAGCAAGCCTGGTATTGGGATCAGTACTGCGATGGTGATGCTGATTGCCCGACGGTATCTCCGGTTCGCGCTGCGGTGGATGATCTCGCGGGGTTGCCGCCGACACTGATCGTCACCGCTGAGGCCGATGTGGTGCGCGACGAAGGCGAAGCGTTCGCCGATCGGCTGCGCGCCGCCGGGGTACCGGTGACGTGCACCCGCTACTTGGGAACGGTTCACGATTTCGTGGTGCTCACCCAGCTCAGCGACACCCCATCGGCGCGGGCGGCCCTTGATCAAGGTGTGTGGTTCCTCAATCAAGCGATACACCGATGACAAGACGCTGCCTGAATGTGCTGCGCAGGAGGCGGTTTACCCAGTGACGATGACACGTCCGGAGTTGCCCATCGTTGGGCGTGCTCAACTTATCGGTCTGATCACTGAAGTCGTCTCGGCGGCTGCGGCCGCTCCGCAGGCCGTGATTCTCGTCGGCGAACCCGGCATGGGAAAGTCGACGCTGCTGCGGTACGCGGTGGCATCGCCGGACTCGCGGCACGCGACTGTTCTCTTTGCCGGCGGTTCCGAACCAGATCACGTGCGGCCCTTCACGGCGTTGACGGAGTTGATCTGGCCTATCGTCGACCGGATCGCGGAACTGCCGGTGCCGCTGTGCGATGTGCTGCGTGACATCGTCGACGGGGGCGCTGCCGCCGACGATCACGGTCCGGCATTGATCCAGCAGGCGGTGCTGGCGCTGCTTGCGATCGCCGCCGCCGACCGGCTCCTGGTGATCGTGCTCGATGACTTCGACCGGTTCGATCCGGATTCGCGTCAGGTGCTCACCTACGTCGTCGGCAGGGTGCCGCACCTTGCCGTTCGCGTGCTGATCAGCGCGCGGCAGGTGGATTCCCTCAGCGGTATCGACCGTTCGGTCAGGGTGGTCGAGGTCGCGCCGCTGACCGACGCCGCGGCGGCGGAGTTGATCGAGACGCAATCCTTGGTGCCCGACGCGAGTGTGCGCGGCGAGATCATCCGCTGGTCCGGCGGGAATCCGTTGGCGCTGATCGAGTCTGCCCGCTTCTACGGCAAGTCAGGCTCGGCCAGCTTCCGCGGCAACTACATGGTCGGAACCGGATTCGCCCACGCGTTGTTCGCCGCGCAACTGTCGGAGCTGCCGGCCGATGCCCGCCGATTGACGCTGTTCGCTGCCGCCGGTGCCGGATACGAGACCATCGACACGATCACCGCCGCAGCGGGTTTCGGTGCGGACCTGTGGCGATGGGACCCGGCGATCGGCCGGTCGCTGGTGGCCGTCACCGAGGACCGGCGGGTGCGGTTCAGTCACCCCCTGCTGCGCAGCGTGGCCTACAGCGAGGGCGATCTGGCTGATCGCCGCACCGCCCATATCGCGCTCGCCGCCTCTCCGCAGCTGGATGTAGCTTGCCGCGCTTGGCATTTGGCGGCCGCGGCGCCCGGCCCGGATGAGTCGGTGGCGTCTCTGCTGGAACAGGGCGCCGAGCGTTCGCGGCAGCGGGGCGGATACCTGGAGGTGGCCAGGGCAATGCAGCGCGCAGCTGAATTGAGCCCGGGTTCTGACGATGCGGCTCGGCGGTTCACCTTGGCCTCGGTTGCGGCCAATTTCGGTGGTGATCCATCCTGGGCACTGGCGTTGAATGCCAGCGCCGTACAGCGCTCGGAGGACCCTGAGATCATGGGGCATGCCGCCTTGACCCGAGCCTCGGTGCTGCTGCAATCGGCGCGTCCGGCCGAAGCGGCTGAATTGGTTCGCAGCGCCCTCGACGGTGCGCCGCCGGTCAACTCGCGCCTGCGATTGGCCTTGATGTACGTCGGCGCCTCGGCGTCGTATTACTCGGGCGAATTGTCCCATCGGGCCCGTCTTGGGCCGTGGCTGCAGGAGACGGACCGAGACACCCTCGGCGACAGCGTATTTCCGACGCCGTTTCCGGCTGGGGCGGGTCCGGTGCAGCGGGCGTACATCGCCATGTATGCCCAGAGTGCAGGCAGCGCCCACGACCGTCCAGCGCCCTGGGACCGGCGTTGGCTGCACCCGATGCCGGCTTCCGTTGAGGCGTTTCGACGTCTGATCGTGGGGGCGATGGCCTATGCCACCGAGGACAGTGGCCTGGCGGTCACCGAACTGCGGGAAGCCGTCGAGCAGCTCAAGGCCGCCGGTGGCCTGCGCGGATTCACCTTCGCCATCGCGCCACTGGCGTGGGGACTGTACGACACCGGGCGGTGGTCAGAACTGCGGGCGTTGCTTGATGAGACTGAAACCTTGTGTGCAGTCTATGATCTGGCGTTGCTCCATGCCGAAAGCAATGTCGTGCGTGCCCATCTGCTGGCCTGCGTCGGTAACACGGATGCGGCGGATGCGGCCGTCAGTGCCACCTCCCGTGTGATCGCCGACAGATGTGGCAGTGCGACACGGGCGGCGCTTACCTGGGCCATCGGGCGGAACGCGCTGGCGCGCGGTGAGTTCGCGACGGCCTATCAGGCATTTCGCCAGCTGTTCGACTCCGAGGGCGAGCCGGCCCATTTCGTCGTGTCACATCGCGCGATCGCCGATCTGGCCTGGGCTGGTGCGCGCAGCAGTCACCTCGAAGAGATCAGGCCCCTGGTGGCCTCGATCGGGCGTCAGCTGGGCTCCAATCCACCTGTGCGACTGCGGCTTCTGCGGCACCAGGCGCTGGCGTTGACCACGACGACGCATCTGGCCGAACGCCACTACCGCCTGGCGGTCTTCGATCCGGCCGGGGACCAGTGGCCCATGGAACGTGCGCGAGCACGTCTGCATTACGGCGAATGGCTTCGGCGGGTGCGTCGCCCCGCCGAGGCCCGGACGCAGCTCACCGCTGCCTTGGAGGTTTTCGACCGCCTGGGTGCGGCGCCGTACGCGCAGATCGCGCGCGCCGAACTCCGTGCGGCCGGGGTCACGGGGTCTCCTGGGGCGACTGCGGTTTTCGGCTTGGATTCACTGACGGCGCAAGAACGCCAGATCGTATCGATGGCGGCCTCCGGGCTGACCAACCCCGAGATCGGCCAGCGACTCAATCTGTCGCCGCGAACGATCGCCTCCCACCTGTACAACGTGTATCCCAAACTCGGTGTCAGTCGGCGCCATCAACTGCGCGATCTGTTGGGGGACTAGGCGCGTCTCCCCATCTTTGGATGTGCTCGCCTCAGCCGCAAATTCCCTTGGTAGCCACATTGATTCGACTAACCGTATCGCGGGAGAATCCGTCTAGTTCGTTGGTGGTGGGTGGAATGGTTGGTACCACCACCATTGGGCGTGTTCGCCGGTGGGTCCGGGGCATGGTGGGACGTCGGGTGGTGGGGTGGTTGGTGGTCGGGCCAGTGAGCTGTTGGTGAGTTGTTGTCCGGTGGTGTCGGTGACGATGAGTTGGTCGGCGGGTCCGGTGATGGTGATGGCGCCGCGGTGATGCAAGCGATGATGGTAGGGGCACAGCAGTGCCAGGTTGTGTAGTTCGGTGGGGCCGCCGTCTTCCCAGTGCTGGAGGTGGTGGGCGTGCAGGCCGCGGGTGGCCCCGCAGCCGGGCACCACACAGCACCGGTCGCGGTGTTCGAGGGCGCGGCGTAGGCGGCGGTTGATCTGCCGGGTGGTACGTCCGGCGCCGATCACCTTCCCGCGGCGCTGCAGCCAGAGCTCGCAGGTCGCATCGCACAGCAGCAGTCGACGTTCGTCCTCATTCAGCAACGAGCCCAGATGAAGTGACGCAGCATCATTTTCGACATCGAGGTGTACGACGACGGTGGTGTGCTGTCCGTGCGGGCGGCGGGCCACCTCGGTGTCCCAGCCCGCTTCGATCAGGCTCATGAACGCATCGACGGTGTCGGGGAACGGCGGCGCCTGCTCCGACACCGACGCCTCGGTGTCGTGGTCGCGTTTCCAGTCGGCGATCAACCCATCGTGATGGGACTGCAGTCCGGCGTCGAATGTCGCGGCCTGCAGCTTGGGTAACCGGATCCGCCAGGTGGTGTACTGGTCGCTGGTGGTCTTGGTGATGAAGCGTTCCGGTTCAGGCCGTGGATCGGGGTCAGGGCGTGGTTCCAGTTTGATGGCGGTGCGTAGCTGGTTCACGGTGGCCACCGCGGCCAGCTCGGCGTAGTGCGCATCGGAACCCTCGGCGGCGTGTTCGGCGATCACCCCGACCTGATCCAACGACAGTCGACCCGCACGCATCCCATCGGCGCAAGCCGGGAACTCCGCCAGCCGCTGGGCGACGGTCACCAGGGTTTCGGCGTTGTGTGGTGTGACCCCGGTTTTCCAGGCCACCAGCGCCGGCAGTGACCGGGCTCCGGTAGCGCCCCACAGTTCGTCACGTTCGATCTCCGCGACGATCTGCACCAGGCGCCCGTCGATCGCGTTGCGCTGACCGGTCAGCTCCGCGATTTCCTCGAACAACACCTCCAGCCGCTCACCGGGGTGCACCCCGGCGGCCAAAGGTGTTGCGGCGGTGGACATGACACCATCATCGCAGAGGGGTCCGACACGTTTCCGACGCCGACAACTCGACCAGCAAAAGCCACGCGCCCTAGTGACTGCTCGGGTCGGTGATGATCTCGACCATCGCCGGACCCGGGTGGTTGAGTGCGTCTGCGATGGCCTCAGATAGCTCCGCTGGATCGGTGATCCGTCGACCGTAGGCGCCGCAGTCTCGTGCGAACGCGGCGAAGTCTGGATTGTGCAACGACGTCTGCCAGACCGCGTATTCGGCGCCGCGTTGCTCCTCGCTGATCTTGGCGAGTTCACCGTTGTTGAGCAGGATGTGGGTGATGTTCATGCGGTACTTCACCGCCGTGGTGAAATCGGCGAGGTACTGACCGAAGCCGCCGTCGCCGGTGATCGCCACGATGGGACGGTCGGGTGCCGCCGCCCAGGCGCCCAGCGCCGCGGGGAAGCCGAACCCGATGGAGCCGAGATACCCGGACATCAGCACCGACTGTTCCGCGGTTTCGAAGTATCGGCCGAACGAGTATGCGTGGTTGCCGACGTCGACGGTCAGGACGGCATTCGCCGGCACCAGACGGCTGAGGTCATCGAAAACTGTTGCGGCAGCGACCCGTCCGCCCGGCTGCTTGACGGCCCGGCGGGCCTTCTCCGCCCGCCAGACGGCCCAGCGCTGCGCCATCTCCGGGCGCTGGTCCACCAGCGCCGGGTTCGGGCGAAGGCCGTCGAGAACGGCGGCCGCGGTGACTCCGACGTCGCCGAGCACCGGTACCGTGACGGGACGGAACCGGCCGAGCATCATCGGATCGGTGTCGACCTGGACGATCGGCTTGTACGGAGAGATTCCGGTGTGATTCGAGAACGAGGCACCGAACACCAGCAGTATGTCGGCTTTGTTCATCATCCACGACGCGACCGGAGTTCCCGACCGCCCGAGCACGCCGCAGGCGAGCGCGTGCGTGTCTGAGATCTGTCCCTTGGCTTTGAACGTGGTCAACACCGGTGCGTGCAGACGTTCGGCGAGGGCGATGATGGCCGGCATGTCGAACTTGGCCCCAGCGCCGACGATGACCAACGGCCTGGTTGCCGTTCCGATGAGCTCGAGGGCCTGCTCCAGCGCGGCCGCCGGAGGCGACACCCGAAGGTCGGGCATACGGCCTTGTGGCCCAGAGGGTTTCTGATCCGGCGCCTCGAGAATCTGCACCTCGTCGGGGAGTACCAGGTGGCCGACACCGCGTTCCAGGATGGCGTGTTTGAGGGCCATGGTCATCAGTTCGGCGTGGTCGGAGCCCGAGCGCACCATGGCCGAGTAGACGGAGACATCGGCGAACGCCGCGAGCAGGTCGATGTCCTGGAATGCGCCCTTGCCTGCGACCGACGAATCCACATTGCCGGAGAGCGCAAGGACTGGGGCACGGTCGGATTTGGCGTCGTACAGGCCCGTCAGCAGATTGGTCGATCCCGGACCGGCGATGCCGAAACAGGCGGCGGGCCAACCGGTGAGCTTGCCGTAGGCGGCCGCGGCGAATGCCGCGGCACCTTCGTGCCGGATGCCGAAATACCTTAACTTGCCGGCTGTTTCGGCGCGGTGCATGGCTTCGGCAACACCGAGATTGGAGTGGCCGACCATGCCGAAGACGGTGTCGACGCCCCAGTTGGTCATGGTCTCCACCAGGACGTCGCTGACGGTCCGCGGGCGCACGGCAGGGGGCGGAGTGCCGACGTAGATACCGTCCTCGCGGACCTCCACCGGGTAGGTCCGGACGTTGAAGTCGGGGCCACCCGCGGCCTCGCCGGTGAACGGATCG
Organism: Mycobacterium sp. MAA66; assembly: GCF_041261665.1. Classification (NCBI taxonomy): domain Bacteria; kingdom Bacillati; phylum Actinomycetota; class Actinomycetes; order Mycobacteriales; family Mycobacteriaceae; genus Mycobacterium; species Mycobacterium sp. MAA66. Next base: position 75,151 of record NZ_JBGCCC010000001.1, read on the forward strand.
AAGTCGAAACCGTGCCAGGGACAACGGATCTTGTTGTTCTCGACGGTTCCCTGGCCGAGCGGTCCGCCCTGATGGGGACAACGGTTGTCGATGGCGCCATAGCGGCCGTCGAGCTTGGTCAGCGCGACGGTCTTGATCCCGACGGGGCACATGGCCACTTCGCCGTCGTCGAGTTCGCCTGCATCGGCGGCCTTGTGCCAGTTGAGATCCTGCTCGGTCACAGTGGAACGGCTCCTGCGTAAGGGACTCCACTCAGATAAGCGAAATCACGGTCGAAGGTGACGAGATCGTCGATGTGGAAGTCGGCCAGACTCCGGTGACCGCACGCACGGGCCAGGACCACCATCAGATCGACCGCCGCGCGCAGGAATCGGTTCAAGCGTTGTGCGCCGGCCGGTATGGGCAGTCGGGCGCGCAGGTGGGGATCTTGCGTGGCGATACCGGACGGGCAGGTGTTGGTATTGCACGCGCGCATTCCGACGCATCCGATGGCTTGCAGCGCCGCGTTGGACAGGCCGATGGCGTCGGCGCCCAACGCCAGCGCTTTGACCATGTCGGCCGGCGTGCGGATCCCCCCGGTCACGGCCAACGTGACGTGATCGGCTTGGGAACGGTCGAGGTGCCGGCGGGCGCGGGCCAGTGCGGGGATGGTGGGCACGGAGATGTTGTCGCGGAAAATCGTTGGGGCCGCACCGGTTCCGCCGCCTCGGCCGTCGAGGATGATGTAGTCGACCCCGATCTGGAGTGCGGCGTCGATGTCGCGTTCGATGTGTTGGGCGCTCATCTTGTATCCCACCGGGATACCGCCGGAGAGCTCGCGCACTTGCGCGGCGAATTCTTCGAACGGTTGCAATGACGTCCAGTCCGGGAATCGCGCCGGTGAGATGGCCGCGGTCCCCGGTGGGAGTCCACGAACCTCGGCGATCTTGCCGACCACCTTGTTGCCGGGCAGATGGCCGCCGGTGCCGGTCTTGGCACCTTGGCCGCCCTTGAAGTGGAATGCCTGCACCTGACGGATCCGGTCGAAACTCCACCCGAATCTGCCGGATGCGAGTTCATAAAAGTACTTCGAATTATGTTGCTGCTCTTCGGGAAGCATGCCCCCCTCGCCCGAGCAGATACCGGTTCCCGCCAGTTCGGCGCCGGCGGCCAGAGTGGTCTTGGCTTCCTCGGACAGCGCGCCGAAGCTCATGTCGCTGACAAACAGCGGGATGTCGAGGATCAGCGGTCGCTGGGCCGCGGGCCCGATGACTGTCTGAGTGCTCACCGGTTCTTCGTCGAGCAGTGGCAGCCGAGCCAGCTGTGCGGTGACGAGTTGGATCGACTCCCAGGAGGGGAGCAGATCGCGCGGCACGCCCATGGCCGCGGTCGGGCCGTGTTCGCTGTTCAGTCCGTGCGCAGCCCAGTCATGGATCTGAGTGACGAACGGTTCCTCGGCTGTGTTGGCCGGCTTGATCCACTTGCCCTGGTAACCGTCGTCGTAGTAGCTCTGCGGGTTGGCGCGGGCATAGGCGTCCACCGCTGCCTGATCAACGTAGACAGATCCGTCGGATATCCACGTGGGGAATGTCGCCAGCGCGACAGCGGGGTTCACCGGTGCGACCCCGGTCTGGATCTCGTAGCGCCAGCCGTGCACGCCGCAGACCAGCAGGTCTCCGTCGATACGGCCGTCAGACATCAGTGCTCCGCGGTGCGCACAACGGCCGTACAGTGTCCGGACGTCGTCTCCTTGCCGAACCAGCACGAGGTCCACACCGGAAACTCTGGCAGGCGCCGGTGTGCCTTCGACCAATTCCAGCAGTGATGCGACCCGCACCGCCGCTGTGAGATCAGAGGCCATGGGTGGTGTGCATCAAAGTCATGTCGCTCCTCGGCCAGTGGGCGCCCGCGGGAGCGGGATGGCCAGTGTAGGCAGAACTGTCTACTGAACTCTGGCGGATTGACGCCCCTGAGCACATCAGTCACCTGACTGATGCGCCGCGCGGGTGGGCGTCGGAGGCTGTTGGGCAATTACCAAGGAGTGAATGCGATGACCACTGTTGCCGACCACATCATCGCCACGTTGCGGGCCAGCGGCGTCAGGCGGGTCTATGGGTTGCCCGGCGACAGTCTCAACGGGTTCACCGATGCGATCCGCCGGGCGGGTGGTTTCGGCTGGGAGCACGTGCGGCACGAGGAAGCAGCGGCGTTCGCCGCCGCGGCCGATGCTGCGGTGACCGGTCAGCTGGCAGTTTGCGTCGGCAGCGCCGGTCCGGGAAATCTGCACCTGATCAACGGCTTGTTCGATGCGCAGCGCAGCAGGGTGCCGGTACTGGCGATCGCCGCGCACATCCCCATGGCAGAAATCGGATCCGAGTACCACCAGGAAACCCATCCGCAGGAGCTGTTCCGCGAATGCAGTGTGTACTGCGAGATGGCCAGCACCCCGGAGTCGGCCCTGCGGATCTTGGAGATCGCCATGCGAACCGCGATCGAAGAGCAGGGCGTGGCAGTGGTGGTCATCCCCGGTGAGCTCTTTCTGCATCGGCTGCGTGATGTCGGCCCGGTCCGGCCGGTGCTGCCCAGCCAGTCGGTACTACGGCCATCGGCAGAATCGCTGCGCCGCGCCGCCGACATTCTGAACGCGGCAACCCGGGTCACCATCCTCGCCGGCGCGGGTGTGGCCGGCGCCCATGCGCAGTTGGTCGAGTTGGCGCGGACGTTGCAGGCGCCGATCGTGCATGCGTTGCGCGGCAAGGAGTTTGTCGAGTACGACAATCCGTACGACGTCGGGATGACGGGGCTGTTGGGTTTTGCCTCAGGCTATAAGGCCATCAAGGAAGCCGATGTGCTGTTGATGTTGGGTACTGATTTTCCGTACCGACAGTTCTACCCGGAAAATGCCACGGTCATTCAGGTCGATATCCGGGGAAGACACCTGGGGCGGCGCACAGATGTCCACCTGGGACTGGTCGGCGCGGTGGGCGACACCCTTCCCGCCTTGCAACCGCTGGTGGTTGCCAAGGCCGATCGCACGCATCTGGACCGTGCACTCGGCCACTACCGCCGCACCCGTGAGCGGCTTGATGCGCTGGCGGTCAACGACCGCGACCGTACCCCGATCCGCCCCGAATACGTTGCCGCACTGGTCGACCGCGTTGCTGCCGATGACGCCGTCTTCACGGCTGATGTGGGTTCGCCGGTGGTCTGGGCGGCCCGCTACCTGACGATGAACGGCCGACGCCGGCTCATCGGCTCCTTCAACCACGCCACCATGGCGTGCGCCTTGCCGCTGGCGATCGGTGCTCAGACCGCTTTGGGTGCTCGCCAGGTCGTCGCTCTGGCCGGTGACGGCGGCCTCACGATGCTGTTCGGCGAGCTGATCACGTTGGTACAGAACCGATTACCGGTCAAACTGGTGCTGTTCAACAACGCCTCGCTGAATTTCGTAGAGCTGGAAATGAAAGCCGCCGGGATCGTCAACTACGGCACCGGCCTGAACAATCCCGATTTCGCACGCGTCGCGGAAGCCATCGGACTGTTCGCCCGCCGGGTTGAGCATCCTGCAGATCTGGAGTCCGCACTCGCAGCGGCGTTCGCCCACGACGGACCTGCATTGGTCGATGTGGTCACCGCACGGCAGGAACTGACCATCCCGCCGACGATCACCGCCGAACAAGCGAAAGGTTTCTCCCTGTTCGCCATTCGCACCATTCTCGCGGGCCGCTCTGACGAGCTCCTCGACCTCGTCACCACCAATGTCGCCCGCCGGATCCTCGACTAGCCGTCAGTTACCGTAGTGGCCTACCCACCGCTTGCCCTGCTGCCCAGTGGAGGTGACCTCGATGAGAAATAGGGCCGTGCTCCAATGGATTCACCACAGGTATGAGCGCAGCGAGGACGTCCTTGCCGCGACCGTCATCGACACCTTTGATCGGTCTCCGTACCCGGCCGGAGCGATGATGGCTTTTGACCGAGCCGGGCTGTTCGAAGGCAGTGTGTCCTCGGGCTGCGTCGAAGCGGATCTCTATGAGCGTACCCGGGCCACGTTCAGCGAATGTCCGAGTACGATTGCCGAAATCGGTTGTCAAATAATCGATTTCGAGGCCAATCGCCCCGACGGCGATCCGTTTGCCCCGCCGGGCCCATGCCGCGGAACTCTCAGGGTGGCGGTGCACCCGGTGACACCACTGCATTTTCCGGAATTCGCTACCTTCATGCTCGCGCTGCAGGGTGGTCTGCCTGCGTGCACCTTCTTGAATCTGCGTACGGGGCAGACTTCGCTGACGCAGCCTGACGATTCGCCGGTGTTCTGCACGCACTACGTTCCGGCGCCGCGGATGTTGATCTTCGGCAGCAGTGACATTGCCACGGGGCTGGCGGTATTGGCCCGGCAGATGAACTACTCCGTGACCGTGTGTGATCCGCGGTCCGCATTCCTGCAAACGGAACGCTTTGCGCCCGCGGTGGAACTGGCTGTGGACCGGCCGGATCGCTACCTGCGCCAGGAACGAGATGCCAGCCGTATCAACGCGCAAACGGCGATCGTCGACCTGACGCATGACGACCGGTTCTCCATTCCGTTGCTTCTAGAGGCCCTGGATTCGCGGCGGTGGCGGGACAGCAGCCGGCCGAGATTCGTCGGGGCCCTCGGATCGAGGAGTCGCTCGGCACGTAAGCGTCATAGCCTGCGCGAAGCAGGATTACTGCCCGACGACGTGAACCGGCTGCAGGCGCCGATCGGCCTGGACCTTGGTAGCCCAGAAGCGCCGGACATTGCGTTGTCGATTGTCGCCCAGGTCGTCGCGGCTGCCAATGGAGGCAGCGGGTTACCCCACTGCACCGCAGACACGGCGGTCAGCAGTCAGTCGGTCGACTGATGACGAGCTACGTGGCGCACCGGACACTCGTCGGGGGACCAGGCGACCGATGAGGAGACGAGATGGCTGACCTGACAGGCAAAGTGGCGATTGTGACCGGTGGCGGGTCGGGAATCGGGGAGGCGTCCGCGGTAGCGATGGCACGAGCCGGCGCCGCGGTGGTCATCGGTGGCCGGGATGCGGGAAGGGCGGAGGGAGTCGTTGCGGCCATCCGGGGCGCAGGAGGCCGGGCGGTATTTCAGCGGACCGACGTGAGCCAACCTGCTCAGGTGAAGGCTTTGGTCGAGCGGACCGTCGATGAGTTCGGTCGTCTCGACATCGCCCACAACAACGCCGGTGCAGACGGCGAGCAGGTCCCGCTGCACGAGCAGGACATCGACGGGGCGTCGTTGCTCTTCGATGTGAACATCAAGGGGGTGTTCTACTGCATGAAGTACGAGATCGAGCAGATGCTGAAAACCGGTGGGGGAGCGATCGTCAACACGTCCTCGATCTTCGGCTTGAACGGCTATCCCGGCTGGTCCCTGTATACCGCAACCAAACACGCCGTCACCGGTATGACCAAGGCCGCGGCCCTGGACTACGCCACCCAGAACGTCCGGGTGAACGCGGTCGGCCCGGGGCCGGTCGAAACCGCGCTCTTGGCCAACGGTACCGGCGGCGACCCGCACAGCTATGCCGCGTTCGTGCCCATGGGGAGAATCGGGCAGCCCGCCGAAGTCGCCGATGCGGTGGTCTGGCTGCTGTCTGACGAAGCGCGTTACGTCACCGGCCACACGCTGCCGGTCGACGGTGGGGTCTGTTCGCAGTAAACCGTACGAGTCACGGCGTGATCATCGTCCGAGACACCGGTTCGGCGGCCTGTTGCCGGGCAGATAACCCGCGCTGCAGCCCGAGCAACAACGCGTTGCGGGTCTCCTCCGGCGAGATCAGCTCGTCGAATCCGAGACGCTCGGCGGATCGGATCGAGGCCTCCAACTCCATCTGCTTGAGCACCTCGCTGAAGTCCTCGCCCGCGTGTGAGGCCCGGCTCATGGCGGCTGCACTCATCGCGCCCATGGTCGCGCCGGGGTAGGCGAACGTGGCCACCTGATCGTCAAAACCCAACAGCGACATCACCATTGAACCGAAGCCGAACGCTTTGCGCAGTGTCACGTGCAGTTTCAGTGTGGTCGCTGCGGTCTGTGCGGCGAACATCCTTGCGCCGCTACGCAACACACCGCTGCGCTCTGATCGGCTACCGGGCAGCATTCCGGGGTTGTCGGCCAGGAACACGATCGGCAGGTGGAATGAGTCGGCGACCATGATGAAATGCGCTGCCTTGTCGGCGGCATCGGCGTCGATCGACCCGGCCAATACCTTGGGCTGGTTGGCCACCACCGCCACCGGATGCCCGCCGAGGTGGGCCAGCGCGCAGATGATGGCCGGCCCGAACTTGGGCTGTACCTCGAACCAGTCCGCGGAATCGAACACTACGTCCAGCACCGATCGCATGTCGTAGCCGCGTCGATTGTCCCGGGACACGATGTCGAGAAGTTCAGGGGTCGGCCGGGCGGCCGCGTCATCGGAACCCATGAGGTCCGGCGGGTATGACCATGCGCTGGAAGGGAAGTAGGACAGGTAATACCGAATGTCGTCGAGTACGGCGACGTCGCCGGCGGCGTGGTTGTGGATCACGCCGCTGGCCAGTGCGACGGCGGGGCCGCCCAGGTCTTCCTTCGTAATCTCCTCTCCGGTGGCCTCTTTCACCACCGGCGGCCCGGCGGTGAAGATGGCGCCCTTGCCGCTCATGATGGAGAAGTCGCACACCGGCGCGACCAACGCGCCGTGTCCGGCCGATGGGCCGAGCACCGCGGCGACGGTCGGGACTTTGCCCGAGCATCGGGCCTGGGCCAGCAGGTCGGTGGGGGTGCGCCCGTAGTGCCCGCCGCCGGGCCGAAAACCCGCACCTTCCAATAACATCACCAATGGCACCTTGGTGCGCAGCGCCAGTTCGGCGAGGCGGTAGCGTTTGGCGTTGCCGCCGGGCCCGATGCTACCGGCCAAGGTGGTGAAGTCTTCGGCGCCCAGCATCACGGGTCGTCCTTCGATGGTGCCTGAGCCTGCGACGATGCCGTCGGCCGCGACATCGCCGCCCACCAAAGTGCCGAATTCGCAGAATGATCCGGGGTCGAGCAGATGCTCGATGCGTCCGCGGGCGTCGAGCTTGCCGGTGGCGTGGTGCGTGTCCAGTCGCTCCGGTCCGCCCATGGCCCGCGAGTGGCGCCGCCGTGTGGTGAGGTCGTCGAGGGTGTGCTGCCAGCCCTGCGCATTGCTCATCGGTCGGTCCATCCCTCTCGCGCCGTTGACCCTACTGAATTGCTTACTGTAGCGTCTGCGGTCATGTCCGTCGGCACTGTGTCGAAGCTCAAGATCGACGGGGGCATCTTCGGCGATCTGCGAGGTGCCCCGCAGATCGCGCGGGATCTGGAGCGCGAGGGTTTCGACGGCTGCTGGACCGGCGAGATCAACCACGACCCGTTTCTGCCGCTGCTGCTGGCGGCCGAACACAGCCGGCACCTGCAGATCGGCACCAGCATCGCGGTGGCCTTTGCCCGCAGCCCGATGACCCTGGCCAATCTCGGCTGGGACCTGCAGGCATATTCACAGGGGCGATTCATCCTGGGCCTGGGTACCCAGATCCAGCCGCACATCGAGAAGCGCTTCAGCATGCCGTGGTCGCACCCGGTTCGGCGAATGCGCGAGTTCATCCTCGCGCTGCAAGCGATCTGGGATTGTTGGGGGCATGGCACCGAGCTGAGCTTCGACGGCGAGTTCTACACCCACCGCCTGATGACGCCGATGTTCACCCCCGAACCCCAGCCGCACGGCACTCCGCCGATCTTTGTCGCAGCCGTCGGGGAGCGGATGACCGAGATGTGCGGTGAGGTCGCCGACGGTCTGCTGGCACACGCCTTCACCACCCGCCGTTACCTGGACGAGGTCACCATCCCCACCTTGCAGCGCGGACTGCAGCGGTCGGGCCGCAACCGGGCAGACTTCACCGTGGCCTGTCCGGTGTTCGTCGTGACCGGTACCGATGAGGCGTCGATGGCCGGCGCCGCCACGGCAACCCGCAAACAGATCGCGTTCTACGCCTCGACCCCGGCCTACCGTCCGGTGCTGGAACTGCATGGTTGGGGGGATCTGCAGACCGAGCTGCGGCACCTGTCGCTGGACGGTCGATGGGACGAGATGGGCACCCGGATCGACGATGACGTGCTTGATGCGTTCGCCGTGGTGGCGCCGGCGGAGTCCTTGAGCGCCGCACTTCACGAGCGCTGCGCGGGGGCGATCGATCGCGTGATGCCGGCGTTCCCGTCCGGGCTCCCGCGGGGCGTCGTGACTGACGTCTTGGCCCGGTTACGCCAGTGAAGGGACACCCGTGAATACCCGCATCATCGATCAGGCCGCCAGCGTGCTGGCCACCCCGTCGGCGTACACAGATGAGCCGAAATTCCATGCCGCACTGGCACATCTGCGTGTCGCCGCGCCGGTGTCCTGGGTTGAGGTTCCTGGATATCAACCGTTCTGGGCGATCACCAAGCACTCCGACATCATGGACGTCGAACGGGCCAACACGTTGTTCAGCAACTCGCCCCGGCCGGTGCTGGTCACCGCCGAGGCCGACGAGGTGCAAGCCGACATGGGCATCAGCACGTTGATCCACATGGACGACCCCCAGCACCGCGTGGTGCGGGCCATCGGTGCCGACTGGTTCCGGCCGAAGGCCATGCGGGCCTTGGAGTTACGCGTCGACGAGTTGGCCAAGCGCTACGTGGACGAGATGGTGCGGGTCGGGCCGGAATGTGACTTCGCGCAACAGGTGTCGGTGAATTTCCCGTTGTACGTGATCATGTCGCTGCTCGGCGTCCCCGAGCAGGATTTCGCTTCGATGCTCAAATGGACCCAGGAACTGTTCGGCAGCGACGACGACGAGTACAAGCGCGGCGCCAACATGGAGGACAACGTCGCCACCATGATCGAGCTGTTCGGCTACTTCACCGAGTTGACGGCGTCGCGTCGGGCCACCCCGACCGCCGACCTGGCATCGGCGATCGCCAATGCAACCGTTGATGGACAACCGCTTTCGGACATCGAGACGGTGTCGTACTACATGATCGTCGCGGCGGCCGGACACGACACCTCCAGTGCGACCATCTCCGGTGGACTGCACGCGTTGATCGACAATCCCGATGAGTTGGCCCGGTTGCGTGCACATCCGGAGCTGATGCCGTCGGCCGTCGAGGAGATGATCCGATGGGTCACTCCGGTGAAGGCGTTCATGCGTACTGCGACCGCGGACACCATAGTGCGCGGCGTGCCGATCGCGGCCGGGGAGTCGGTACTGTTGTCCTACCCGTCGGGTAACCGCGACGAGGATCTGTTCGACGAGCCGTTCCGTTTCGACATCGGCCGAGATCCCAACAGACACGTGGCGTTCGGGTACGGGGTGCATTTCTGTCTGGGCGCGGCGCTGGCCCGAATGGAGATCAACAGTTTTTTCACCGAACTGATCCCGCGATTGGCAGCCATCGAATTGGCCGGCCGGCCCGAGTATGTCGCGACCACGTTCGTCGGTGGCCTCAAGCATCTCCCGATCAGGTACCGCGTCACCTCTTAGCGCGAGCAGACACAAATGTGCCCGACACGCCGGGAAATTGGGGACATATGCGTCTGCTCGCGGGACTAGCAGCAGCGCGGGTCGGCTGAGGACAGGCTGTACCGCAGCTTCCAGTAGTCGCGCTCGGAGAGCACCGGCTCGCCCGGGTGCGTGCGGCGTCGATGCTGCAGATACCGGTCGTAGTGGTTGTCGCCCATCAATGACCGGACGTACCAACCGATCTGCTGGGTCAGGAGGGCAAGGCGTCCCATTGGCGCTGCACCTCCTTCTCTGTGGCGGTCGGAATCAGCCCCCGCGGTGCAAACAGCTTGGATGGCAGCGGTTCATCCTCGGTGAGCGGCCTGCCGCCGCCGCGCGCGGCTCGGATGGCGGCGACCACACCGACCAGCACGACAGTCACCACCAGCACGGCGAACACGATAGACAGCGTGCCCTGAATGGCGGTATTGCGGATGACGGCGTCGATCTGTTCGGGCGTCTTGGCCGAGCCGAACGAGGTCTTACCCGCTGCCTTGGCCGCGGCGTACACCGAATACTGCTGCCAGTAGCCGATTTTGGGGTCGGCAGAAAATATCTTCTGCCACGACGCGGTCAGCGTCACCAGGGTGTCCCACAGCAAGGGCAGCGCAGGTATCCACGCCCACTTGAGCAACCCCTTCTTGATCACCACGACGGTCACCAACGTCAGTGCGATCGCCGCCAGCAGCTGATTGGCGATACCGAACAACGGGAACAGTGTGTTGATACCACCGAGCGGATCGGTGACACCCATCAGCAGGATGCTGCCCCAGCCGGCGACCACGAGCAGGCTGCATGCCCAAGCTCCGAGCTTCCAGCTCGGGTCGCGCAACTTCGCAAGGGGCCCACCGAGATTGCCCAACGCGTCGGACAGCATGAACCGGGCCACCCGGGTTCCGGCATCCACCGTGGTGAGGATGAACAGCGCCTCGAACATGATCGCGAAGTGGTACCAGAACGCCTTCATGCTGGTGCCGCCGAACACCTGATGCATCACCTCAGACATGCCCAGCGCCAGCGTCGGAGCACCGCCGGTGCGTGAGATGATCGAGTGCTCACCGACTTCGGTTGCGGCACTGGTGATCTGCTGTGCGGTGATGGGAACGCCGGACAAGCCGAGGCCGTTCGCGTAGGCCGCGGCGCTCGAGGCAGTGGTTCCGGTCGCTGCGGTCGGAGAGTTGAGCACGAAGTACAGGTGCTGATTGAGGATCGATGCGGTGATCAAGGCCATGATCGCGACGAACGACTCGGTCAGCATGCCGCCGTAACCGATCAGCCGCATCTGTCCTTCCTTCTCCAGCAGCTTCGGCGTAGTTCCCGATGAGATCAACGAATGGAAGCCGGACAGTGCCCCGCAAGCAATGGTGATGAACAGGAACGGGAACAGTGCTCCGGCGAACACCGGACCGTCGGCGCGGGTGGCGAACTGGGAGACCGCCGGTGCCTCCATGACCGGACGGGCGATCAGGATGCCGACCGCCAGCAGTGCGATGGTGCCCACCTTCATGAAGGTCGACAGGTAATCGCGCGGTGCCAGCAGCAGCCAGACCGGCAGCACCGACGCGGCTAAGCCATAGCCGATGATGCACCAAGTCAGCGTGACCTTGGACAGGGTGAACCATTCTGCGCCCCAAGGTGTTTGGGCCACCCAGCCGCCGCCGGCAACTGCGGCGAGCAGCAGCACGACGCCGATCAACGACACCTCCGATACCCGGCCCGGGCGCACGAACCGCAGATACAGGCCCATGAATATCGCGATCGGAATGGTCATGGAGATGGAGAAGACGCCCCACGGACTTTCGGCCAGGGCGTTGACCACCACCAGCGCCAGCACCGCGAGCAAGATCACCATGATGACCAGGACCGCGAGAATTGCTGCCGTGCCGCCGAACCCACCGAGTTCGTCGCGCACCATCTGGCCGAGCGACCGACCGCGCCGGCGCGTCGAGATGGCCAGCACCAAGTAGTCCTGCACGCAGCCGGCCACCACCGCGCCGACGATGATCCAGATGGTGCCGGGCAGGTAGCCCATCTGGGTGGCCAGCACCGGCCCAACCAACGGCCCGGCGCCGGCGATGGCGGCGAAGTGATGGCCGAACAGCACCCGCCGGTCGGTGGGCAGGTAGTCGGTGCCGTTCTCGAAGATCTCCGCCGGGGTGGCGTGGTCGTCGCGCGGCCGGACGATCTTCATCTCGATGAGCCGGGCGTAGAACCGGTACCCGACGACATAGGAGCAGATCGCCGCGATGACGAACCACACCGCGTTTACGCTCTCGCCGCGGGCGAAGGCGATGACCGCCCACGCGGCCGCACCCAGCACCGCGATGATTCCGAATATCACCCGGTGCCGCACGGTGATGGACGAGCGGTCGATGATCGCGACGGGCGGCAGATCCGGATCGGTGCGGACATACGCGATGTCACCGTCGGTCGATTCCAGACTGCCGGTTGTGGTGGCCATGGGCCCATCCTGTCATCGCTGCTGGCGGTGCGAGAGCGAACACACGGGTAATGCTCAGCGCTCGTACAGAGAACGCACCGTGTCGATGGTGTCGGCTTCGTCCGGTCGCTTGTCGTTGCGATAGCGCCGCACCCTGGCGAACCGCAGGGCCATACCGCCCGGGTAGCGCGATGAGCCCTGAATGCCGTCGAACGCGATTTCTACGACCTGCTCTGGGCGCACTTGCACCACGCCGCCGGCGGTGCCGGCAATCCGGCTGTAGCCGTCTGTCGGACCGTCCGCGAGCTCGGTGAAGCGCTGGGTCTGCCAGTCCAGCATCTCGTCGGTCATTCCTTTGAATGTCTTGCCCAGCATCACGTATCCGCCGGTTTCCGGGTCCCGGGCACCCAGGTGGATGTTCGACAGCTTGCCGGTGCGCCGCCCCGAACCCCATTCGACGGCGAGCACCACCAGATCCAGTGTGTGGACCGGCTTCACCTTGAGCCAGCCCGCCCCGCGGCGACCCGCCTCGTATCGCGCGGCCGGGTTCTTGACCATCACGCCTTCGTGGCCGGCGGCCAGTGTTTCGTCGAGGAAGCGTTGGGCTGCAGCCGGATCGGCCGTCATCGTGCGTTGCACCTGCAGGTGCTCGGGCACCACTTCGCCCAGTGCTGCGAAGCGTTCAGTGGCCGGTAGGTCCAGCAGATCGGCGCCGTCGCGGTGCAGCACGTCGAAGAAGAATACCGACAGCGGTTGGGTCTGCTCGGCTCCGTGTTTGGCAACCCGGGCGGCGGTGACCTGGAACCGGTGCGGCCGGCCGTCGGGGCGCAGAGCGATGGCCTCGGCGTCGGCGATCAGGTCGGTGACAGGCAGATCCAACACGGCGTCCACCACGTCAGGAACCCGGGACGTGATGTCCTCCAGGCTGCGGGTGTACACCGACACCGCGCTACCGTGGCGATGGATCTGCACCCGGACGCCGTCCAGCTTCGTCTCGAATATCGCAGTGCCGCCGATCTTTTCCAGGGCGTCACTGACGGTGACCGCGGTCTGCGCGAGCATCGGACCCACCGGCCGTCCGACGGTCAGGGTGAAGCGCGCCAGGCCCCCTGCGCCGTCGGATATCGCCGCGGCGGCCACGGTGGCGAGGTTGCCGCTCAGCATGGCTGCGCGTTGTACGTCCGGGGTGGGCAGGTTCGCCGCACGTGCAACCGCGTCGGTCATCACCCCACCCAGTGCGCCCTGGCGCAGTTCGCCGCCGAGCAACCGGTGCAGAAAGGTCTGCTCGGCTGCGGTGGCCGCGCCGAACACCGTGTGCAGCAGCTGTGCGCGTTTGGCTACCGAGCCGGGGCCGTTGACCGCCTTGATCGCGGACAGCGCACCGTCGACGTCGGTGACCGTCAGCACCGCATGGTCGGCAGACGGGGGGAGCGACCGCAACGCCGCCCAGCCCACGCCGATCTGCCGTTGCGGTAATTCACCGGAGAGCCAGTCGACGACGACGGCGATGATGGCCGGATCCGCGGTCGCGGTGAGTAACTCCGCGATCCGTTTGATCTTCGCGGACCGGGCCGCAGCCGAGCTCACCTCGGCAGAGGCCAGCGCGACGTCGGCGAGCATCATGAGCTCAGCGTGTCATGCGGGTCCGACAACATTCAGCAGATCGGCCAGCGCCGCCGCCTCGGCTCCAAGTTGTTCGACGCGGTCATGATGCCCGGCGGCAAGCAATGTCATTGCGGCGCTGTGACGTTCGTCGATCTCGGTCTGGATCAGTGCGCGAATCTCAACGTCGGTCAGGCTCCGTCGCGTCACTTCGGCGGCGCCCAGCCCGCTGGCGCTGTCGGCGATGGCTCCGGCTTTGGGCACGATGATGTCCGGTGTTTCGGCGTTGTCGATCGCGCTGAGCGCGGACCGCAGCGCAGCTGTGCGCACGGTGGCGCGCGCCTTGCGGGCGATGAGCAGTTGGTCACGCAGGGTCGTACGCCACCGGACGGCGGGTTGGGTCATCCCGACGACCGTAGTGGTGTGGCCGGGGTTCGTCATTTGACTTTTTCGGTACCGCCGAGCAGAGGCGCGGCCGTCGAAGTGTTGTGGTGTCCCGCCCAGTGTCGTACGGTCAACCTACTTGATTAGCTGTTCTAGAAGAATTTGCCTACGCTCCACGCCTGTCGAGGGTCGCTGAAAGGGTCACGGTTGCAGAGGGTTTCGATCGGGCGCCGACTGAGCCGACGCTGGATGCTGCTGGTGGCGGCGGTGGTCATTGCGCTGGCCGGATTCACTGTGTACCGCCTGCATGGCATCTTTGCCTCACACGACGTCACCTCCACACCCAGCGGCTCGGGCAACGACATCGTGCCGTTCAACCCGAAGCATGTGGTCTTGGAAGTCTTCGGCCCACCCGGCACGGTGGCAACCATCACCTATCTGGACGTCAACGCCCAACCTCAGCGCGTCGATGGTGCCAAGCTGCCCTGGTCCTACGACACGACAACGACTCAGCCGGCGGTCTTCGTCAACGTTCAGGCGCAGGGGGACAGCGACTCGATCGGCTGCCGGATCAAGATTGACGATGTGGTCAAGGACGAGAAAACGGTGCACACCTTGAACGCCTACACCTCCTGCCTGGACAAGTCCGGATGAGCAGCCACCGGATTCCAGACCTCATCCGGCGGCTGTCGGTGGTGATCGCGCTGTTCTGGCTGGCCCTGGCAGTGGTGACCAATGTCTTCGTGCCGCAGCTGGAGACGGTTGCCGAAGCACACAACGTCTCGCTGAGCCCTCACGACGCACCATCACTGCAGGCCAGCAAACGCATCGGCAAGGTTTTCCAGGAGTTCGACTCCGACAGTTCGGCGATGATCGTGCTCGAGGGGGACAAGCCGCTCGGTGCCGACGCACACCACTATTACGACGGCCTGGTGCAGAAGCTTCTCGGTGACACCAAGCACGTCGAACACATCGACAACTTCTGGGGCGATCCGCTGACTGCGGCCGGCTCGCAGAGTGCAGACGGCAAGGCCGCGCTGGTGCAGGTGTACCTCGCCGGCAACCAGGGCGAGTCGCTGGCCAATGAATCGGTCGACGCGGTGCGTAACATCGTCGACCACACTCCGCCACCTCCGGGCATACGGGCCTATGTCACAGGGGCTGCACCCCTGGTCACCGATCAGTTCGAGGTGGGCCGCCACGGCACGCTGAAGACCACCCTGATCACCCTCGGGGTGATCGCGCTGATGCTGTTCTCGCTCTATCGCCGGCTGACCACGGTGCTGTTCGTGATCTTCACCGTGATGATCGAGTTGACGGCATCCCGCGGTGTCGTCGCCGTGCTGGCGAATGCCGGGATCATCCAGCTGTCGACGTACTCGACCAACCTGCTGACGCTCTTGGTCATCGCCGCCGGCACCGACTATGCGATCTTCCTGCTCGGCCGCTTCCACGAAGCGCGCTATGAGGGGCAGGACCGGGTCTCGGCATTCAACACGATGTACCACGGGACCGCGCACATCATCCTGGGATCGGGCTTGACGATTGCCGGTGCGGTGATGTGTCTGACCTTCACCCGGCTCCCGTACTTCCAGACCCTGGGTGTCCCTGCCGGTGCGGGCGTCCTGGTCGCCGTGGTGGCGGCACTGACCCTGGCGCCGGCGCTGCTGTGCATCGGCCGGCACTTCGGCCTTTTCGAACCCGTACGCCGGCTGCAGACGCAGGGCTGGCGGCGCATCGGCACCGCGATCGTGCGCTGGCCCGGGCCTATTTTGGCGGTGACGGTCGCCATTGCCCTCATCGGTCTGCTCGCACTACCGGCATACAAGACGAGTTATGACGCTCGGCCCTACATGCCCGCCAGCGCACCGGCCAATGTCGGTTATGCCGCCGCGGAACGGCATTTCTCGCAGGCGCGGCTCAATCCCGAGCTGCTGATGATCGAAGCCGACCACGATCTGCGCAATTCAACCGACATGATCCTGCTGGAACGTGTCGCCAAGGCGGTCTTCCACACTGACGGCATCGCCCAGGTGCAAGCGATAACCCGACCGCTGGGCACGCCGCTGGACCACACGTCGATACCGTTCCAGATCAGTGCGGGCAACTCATCTCAGATCAACAACTTGCCGTTTCAGCAGGCGCGCGGTGCCGATCTGCTCAAACAGGTCGACGTGATCAACAACTCGATCAACATTCTGCGGCAGCAGTATGCGTTGCAACAGCAGTCCGGGGCGATCACCGATGAGCAGGCCAAGGCGTTCCAGCAGACGGTTGCGACAGCGAACGACCTGCGCGACAAGATAGCCAACTTCGATGACTTCTTCCGGCCGCTGCGCAACTACTTCTATTGGGAGCCACATTGTTTCGATATCCCGGCCTGCGCCGCTTTGCGGTCGGTATTCGATGCACTGGACGGCATCGATGCGCTGGCCGATGAATTGGGCAACGTCTCGGGCAGCATCACCAAGCTGGACGAATTGCAGCCGAAGCTGTTGGCGCTGATCCCGCCGCAGATCGCCACGCAGCAGAAGAATCGCGATCTGACGCTGACGAACTACGCCACCACCTCGGGTATCAACGATCAGACCGCCGCGGCACTACAGAATGCCACCGCGCTGGGCCAGGCCTACGACGCCTCGAAAACCGATGACTCCTTCTATCTGCCGCCAGAGGCATTCACGAACCCCGAATTCCTGCGCGGGATGAAGCTTTTCATGTCGCCGGACGGGAAAGCTGCCCGGATGATCATCACTCACGACGGCGATCCCGCTACGCCTGAAGGTATTTCGCACATCGACGCCATCAGGCACGCCGCGCAGGGAGCGGTCAAGGGCACGCCGCTGGCGGGATCCAAGATCTATCTCGCGGGCACGGCGGCCACCTACAAGGACATTCAGGACGGCGCCAAATACGACCTCATGATCGCCGGCGTCGCCGCACTCAGTCTGATTCTGCTGGTGATGATGTTCATCACCCGAAGTATTGTCGCGGCGGTCGTCATCGTCGGCACCGTGGCGCTGTCGTTGGGCGCCTCGTTCGGGCTTTCGGTGCTGATTTGGCAGGACCTTCTCGGTATCCAGTTGTTCTGGATCGTGTTGGCATTGGCCGTGATCCTGCTGCTGGCGGTCGGCTCGGACTACAACCTGCTGCTCATCTCCCGATTCAAGGAGGAGATAGGCGCAGGCTTGAACACCGGCATCATCCGGGCGATGGCCGGGTCCGGCGCGGTGGTTACCGCAGCCGGCCTGGTGTTCGCGGCCACCATGGCCTCGTTCGTCTTCGCCGATCTGCGGATCCTCGGTCAGATCGGCACGACGATCGCGCTCGGTCTGCTCTTCGACACACTGATCGTGCGTTCGTTCATGACCCCGGCAATCGCAGCCCTGCTCGGCCGATGGTTCTGGTGGCCGCTACGGGTACGGCCCCGCCCCGCAAGCCAAATGCTGCAACCCTATGGATCACGCGCAGCGGTTCGACAGCTCCTGTTGTGGGAAGACGGTGACCCCGTCTCCGGGGTGTCGACACACTCTGGTTCATGACGACCGGGGCCGCCGAAGATGTTCGGCAGCGGCCAGTTTCATAGCGGGGGGCAGATCAGACAGTGAGCCCGTCAGCTGTTTCGGGCTCCGTCACCGGCACGTCCTGCAGGTTCTTCTTCAGCCGTGCGACCCGGCGGAGCTGCGCGGCGATGTTCATGGAAGTCAACATGGGGATCCCGCCGATGAACGTGCGGAAGGAGGGGTTCCCGCCGTGCACGTGCAACTCGAACAGGCACCCGACCACGTAGAAGAATCCCATGCTGAAAAGCACCGCGGGCATGGCATACGCCAGCGGTGATCGAGCATCGGTCACCAGTTCGGTCGCATACTCGAATTCGTCCCGGGACAGCGGTTCGCGCTTGCGCACCTTGACGAGAATCGCTTTGTGGGCGCCCACTTTTTCACCCAGTACAGCGGGTGTCCGCTTCTCCAGCCGACCGATGTACACAAACACGCAAGTGGCGAAAGCGGTTGCCATCGCACCGGCGAGGATGGTGAGCTCACCCCACAGGCCGATATCTGTCATGGGCGCTCCTTTGCTTCCGACCAAATGTCGCAACATGTTTCAACTGACAGGGCCGCGCTGGCGGCTGGTGAGGAACTGAGGAAAACGCTACCTGATCTGCGGGCGCCGCGACATGACATCGCGTTCGGGCGTTCAGGCGGCCACGCTGAAGGACACCGAATGCCAGCCACTTGCGCCGTCAGGCATCACATCGGCCTGCTGGGATGTCTGCACTGCTCCGGTGCCATCGGTGGCGCGCACGGTGATCAGATGCGGGCCGGTGTCCTGCGCGTGCCACGGCACGCTCCACAGTCGCCAGGTGTCGTTGGAGTAGTTCGCACCGAGTTGGGCGGCTTGCCATTGTCCGGTACCGCCAGGAGTGTCGATTCGTACCTCGACCGCGCGGACCCCGCGGTGCTGGGCCCACGCGACACCGCCGAAGGTCACCGGTCCTCGAGGTATCTGGGCGCCGTCGCGGGGTACGTCGACGCGGGACTCGGTCTTGATCGGGCCACGTTCCGCCCAGCCCAATCGAGTCCAATATGCCTGCGCTCGATCAAATCTGGTCACGTCGAGGTCGACGAGCCATTTGGTGGCCGACACGTAGCCGTACAGGCCCGGCACCACCAACCGGGCCGGGTAGCCGTGTTCGGTGGGCAGCGGTTCGCCGTTCATCGCCACCGCGAGCAACGAATCCCGGTCATCGGTGAGGGCCTCGATCGGGGTGCCTGCGGTGAAGCCGTCCACGGATCGGGACAGCACCATGTCGGCGTCGGCGTGTGGACCCGCATGAGCCAGCAGGTCTCGCACGCGATAGCCGGTCCAGGTGGCGTTCGATATCAGGTTGCCGCCCACCGGATTTGACACGCAGGTCAGCGTTACCACCTTGTCGACCGCCTCGAACTGCGCCAGATCCTCGAAGCGGTAGGTGATTTCGCGGTCGACCATGCCGTGGATCCGTAGCCGCCAGTCCTGGCGGTCCAATTGGGGAACGCTCAGGGCGGTGTCGATCCGGTAGAAGTCGGCGGTGGGCGTGATGAACGGCGCCAGCTCCACGCCGGCTGGTTGCACGGTCGCCGGGACGGGAGCGGCGGACATCTTGGGCACCGGCGGGGCGAAGGCGTTGCGGTCACCGGCCACCGATGACGTCACGCGGCTGAGTATCGCGCCGGCCACTCCGGATGCCGTTCCGACCGCCAGGAAGCCGACAGTGGTCAGGGTTCGACGCCGACCGAGGTCGGTGTCGGTGCCGGGACTGGCGTCGGCACGCCGACCGAGTCGCTCGGAAACCAGCAGACGCAGCACGGTGATGCCGGCGACCGCTCCGAGGAGCGTGGGGATGACGTCGACCGGGCGGGCGCCGCTGCGGGTCAGCACCGCCGCACCGGCCACGACGCCGGCCAGGCCGATCGCGACGCTGCCGGCCAGCACTGCCTCGAATTGTGCTGTCAGCGTTGCGATCACCGCGATGACCACGAGCACCGATATCGAGAGAAACAGCTTGTCGTTGGTGCCGAAATTCTGGATCGCCCACTCTTTGACCGGACCGGGGGTGAGATCGATGATCGCTGACCCCACCGCGGTGCGCGCATCCGCGTGCGGTCCGAACGGTACCGCCACCAGGGTGGCCACGCCGAGGGCGATGGCCGCGGCCGCCAGTCCGCGCAGACGCAGGCTCGGGTCGCGTTGACGTGCCACATGGCCACGGTACTGCGCAGCCGGTCGGAAAGGTCTGACGAAAGTGTGACATCAGCTAAGTTGGGTTTACAGTTTTTGGACCTTTTGGAAAGGCGACCATATGGAGATCGCAGGTAAGAAGGCCGTCGTCGTGGGCGGCGCATCCGGATTCGGCAAGGCCACCGCGGAGCTGTTGGCCAAGCGCGGCGCCGCGCTTGCGATCCTGGACCGGCCGCAGTCCGACGGCAAGGCCGTGGCCGCGGAGATCGGAGGCTCGTTCTACGAGGTCGACATCACGGACTTCCCCGGCACCGAGACGGTGCTACAGCAGGCCATCGACGACCTGGGTGCGTTGCACGTCATCGTGACCACTGCCGGTGGCGGTATCGGCGAGCGCACCGTGAAGAAGGACGGGCCGCACAGCCTGGAGTCCTTCCAGAAGACCATTGATCTGAACCTGGTCGGCTCGTTCAACATCAGCCGGCTGGCCGCGTGGCAGATGAGCAAACAGGAACCGGTCGACGCCGACGCGGAGGAGCGCGGCGTCATCATCAACACCGCATCGATTGCGGCGTTCGAGGGGCAGATCGGTCAGATCGCCTACACCGCGTCGAAGGCCGGTATCGCCGGTATGTGCCTGACCATGGCCCGTGATCTGGGCAGTCTGGGTATCCGGGTGCTCGCCATCGCGCCGAGCCTGTTCGCCACCGGGCTCACCAAGGGCATCCCCGACGAGTTCGCGGCCGCGCTGACCAAGGATGCGGCCTTCCCGAAGCGACTGGGCAAGCCCGAAGAATATGCCAAGCTGGTCGCCGCGATCGTCGACAACCCGATGCTCAACGGTCAGTGCCTGCGACTGGATGCGGGTCAGCGCTTCGCTCCCAAGTAATAGAGTGGCTTGGGCGCGTCGCGTCATGCCGAGCGAGACCAGACGCGCCCACATCACTGATACGGGAGGCGCTTGTGGTCACTGTCGCTACTCAGATCATCTCCGCGTTGGCGCGCAACGGAATACAGCGAATTTACGGACTACCGGGCGATAGTCTCAACGGCTTCACCGATGCGATCCGGCGCTCCGACGAGATCTCCTGGCAGCACGTCCGTCACGAGGAGACCGCAGCCTTCGCTGCGGCCGCCGACGCCGCGCTGACCGGTGACCTGGCGGTGTGTGCGGGCAGCTGTGGGCCCGGCAACCTGCACCTGATCAACGGCCTGTTCGACGCCCAGCGCAGTCGGGTCCCGGTGCTGGCGATCGCCGCCCACATCCCGCGCGCCGAGATCGGCTCGGACTATTTCCAGGAGACTCATCCGCAGGACCTGTTCGCCGAATGCAGCGTCTACTGCGAACTGGTGAGCACGCCGGAGATGGCGCCCCGGATCATCGCGATGGCGATGCGGGCCGCGGTCGAGGAGAACGGCGTCGCCGTGGTCGTGGTGCCCGGTGAGATCTTCCTGGCGCGCGGCACCGATTCTGGTTGGCTGGAACAGTCTTTGGTCGCGACGCATTCGGTGATCCGGCCTGACGACGCGTCGCTGCGCCGAGCCGCCGACATCCTCAACGTCGCCGAGAACGTCACCATCCTGGCCGGAGCCGGTGTCGAGGGCGCGCACGACGAGGTGGTGCGACTTGCGGCCACACTCAACGCGCCGATCGTGCATGCGTTGCGCGGCAAGGAATTCATCGAGTACGACAACCCATACGACGTCGGCATGACGGGTCTGCTCGGATTCCCGTCCGGCTACAAGGCCATCAAGGAAGCCGACACCTTGCTGATGCTCGGCACCGACTTCCCCTATCAGCAGTTTTATCCCGACCACGCCCGCGTCATCCAGGTCGACATCCGGGGCCGCAACCTCGGGCGGCGTACCCCGTTGGAGCTCGGCCTCGTCGGCACCGTCCTCGACACGGTGACCGCGTTGCAGCCACTGATTCGACCGAAGGTCGCCCGGGAGCATCTCGACCGCTCGTTGCGGCACTACCGCAAGACCCGCGCCTCGCTCGACGCACTTGCGGTCAATGATCGGGACCGCAGCCCGATCCGGCCGGAATATGTTGCGGGACTCGTGGATCGGATTGCCGCCGACGACGCGGTGTTCACCGTCGATGTGGGCTCGCCGGTGGTCTGGGCGGCCCGGTACCTCACCATGAACGGCCGTCGCCGGCTGGTCGGCTCGTTCAATCACGGCACCATGGCCTGCGCACTGCCGCACTCCATCGGTGCCCAAACGGCATTCCCGGGTCGACAGGTGGTCGCCCTGGCCGGCGACGGTGGGCTGACGATGCTGTTCGGTGAGCTGATCACGTTGGTGCAGAACCGCTTACCGGTCAAGCTGGTGGTGTTCAACAACTCGTCGCTGAACTTCGTGGAGCTCGAGATGAAGGCGGCCGGCATCGTCAACTACGGCACCGATCTGATCAACCCGAACTTCGCGACGGTGGCGCAGGCGATGGGCATCTTCGGCCGCCGCGTCGAACAGCCCGCCGAGCTGGCAGTCGCGCTGTCGGAGGCCTTCGCCCACGACGGTCCGGCGGTTGTCGATGTCGTCACCGCGCGCCAGGAACTGTCGATTCCTCCGGCCATCACCGCCGAGCAGGCAAAAGGCTTCTCGCTGTACGCGATTCGCACCATCATGGCCGGCCGTGCAGACGAATTGCTCGATCTGGTGACCACGAACGTCGCCCGGCGTCTGCTGGATTGACCCGATCCGATGACCACCATTCCCGAGCGCGCACAGCCGACGTTGTCCGACCATGACCGCGATGCCGTGTCGGCCTGGGTCCGTGCCGAGGGTCTGGGGACGGAGATCACCGACGTCGAGCCACTGACCGGCGGCACCCAGAACATTGTGGTGCGGCTACGGATCGACGGGCGCGCTGTGGTGCTGCGCCGACCTCCGCTGCACCCGCGGCCCACCAGTGACAAGACCATGCAGCGCGAGATCGCGGTATTGCGGACCCTGGCCGGTACGGGGGTGCCACACCCCGAGTTCATCGCCGGTTGTGAGGATCTGAGCGTCCTCGGTGTCGTCTTCTATTTGATGGCCGAGGTGGACGGTTTCAACCCGGGCGAGGAGTTATCTCCGGCGTATGCCGCCGACGCGGGGCTGCGTCACGATGTCGGGCCATCCTACGCGGCCAGCCTGGCGCAATTGGGCAGCGTGGCCTGGGAGGGCAGCCCGCTGGCGGTGATCCGGAAGCCGGGATCCTTTGTAGCGCGCCAGGTTCCACAGTTCGTCGGGCTATTGGGCAGCTACCGGCACGAGCACTACGACCCGGCTTCACTCGATGGCGTCGCCGAACTTGCGTCCTGGCTTGCCGAGCACCAGCCGCCCGACGGCGAGCCTGGAATCATGCACGGCGACTGTCACCTCAACAACGTGCTGCTGTGCCGTGATCGGCCGGCGCTGGCGGCGTTTGTGGACTGGGAGATGTGCACCATCGGCGACCCGCTGCTGGACCTGGGGTGGATGCTGGTGTGCTGGCCCACTCCGCCCAACAGCATCGTGGTGGGATCGGCGCTGGCGGAGGCCGGGGGACTGGCCTCGCGTGCCGAATTGCTCGAGGCCTATCTGGCGGCCGGCGGACGGCGGACCGATCATCTGGATTGGTACATCGCGATGGCCTGCTTCAAGTTGGGCATCGTCATCGAGGGCACCTGGTCGAGATTCCTGGCGGGACTGGCCGACCGGGAAGCCGGGGAGAAACTGCATGCCTCGGCGGCGTCGCTGATCGCACTGGGTGTCCGTGTTGCCAAGGGAGACAATCCCTTCAGCTAACTTACGGCAGATCGGGACCACCCGTGAGACGATCGTGCGGTGCGGTTGGGATTGCATGCGCTGGGAATAGGCTCCGGTGCAGATCGTGCGGTGATCGACGCGGTAGCGTCCGCGGCCGACGAGTGCGGCTTCAGCACGCTCTGGGCGGGTGAACACGTGGTGATGGTGGACCGATCGGCCTCCCGATATCCGTACTCCGGCGACGGGCTGATTGCGGTTCCGGCGCAGGCGGATTGGCTCGATCCGATGATCGCGCTGAGCTTCGCTGCGGCGGCCTCGTCCCGGATCGGCGTGGCGACCGGCGTGCTCCTGCTGCCCGAGCACAACCCGGTTGCAGTGGCCAAGCGGGCGGCCAGCCTGGACCGACTCAGCGGTGGTCGGCTGACGCTCGGGGTCGGCGTCGGTTGGTCCCGGGAGGAGTTCGCCGCGCTGGGAGTGCCATTCGAATGTCGGGGCGCCCGAACCGCTGAGTATATCGCGGCGATGCGGACGGTGTGGCGTGATGACGTGGCGTCGTTCAACGGCACCTTCGTGGGTTTCGATGCCATCCGGGTGAATCCCAAACCGGTTCGTGATCGGCGCATTCCGATTGTGGTCGGGGGCAACAGTGATGCGGCGCTGCGCCGGGTCGCTGCCTGGGCGGACGGCTGGTACGCATTCAACCTCGACGGGGTGGCGCAGGTGCGCGAGAGGCTTGGCCGACTCGATCGGTTGTGCGCCGACGCGAGCCGGCGGCGCAGGGAACTGCGGATTGCCGTCGCGTTGGTGAACCCTCAGCCCGGCGACCTGGGTGCACTGGCGGAGTTGGCTGTCGATGAACTCGTGCTCGTGCAGGCCCCTCCGGATGACGCTGCGGTAGCCGCTGACTGGGTCCGCGCACTGGCTGACCACTGGATGCCGCGACTCTGATGGCCGCCATGCCTACCGGTAGGCGTCGACCCCCAGTTTGATCGCCAGCGCCAGACCGGCCACTGCGATCGCGAGCCTCAGCGGTGTCGCCGGAGCGTGGCGGACCACCGCCGGCCCCAGCCGTGAGCCGACCAGGCAGCCCGCACCCAGCGGTACCACGGCCAGCCAATTCACCGGTGCGAACGCGATGAAGCCCACTGCCGCAACACCATTGGCAGCTCCCAGGAGAACATTCTTGGCGGCGTTCGCGTGCGCCAGCGACCGGCTGCCGGTGTGCAGGAACAGCGCCAGCATCACCACACCGGCGGCCGCGCCGAAGAAGCCGCCGTACAGGCAGATGGCGAACAGGGCCGCGCCGACCCAGAATTCGCGGAAGCGCATGCCGTCTGTCGACCGGCGTCGCGGAACGGCGATAGTCACTGCCGAGAGTCCGAGCAGCACCGGTACCAGCGCCTCGAAGCCCTTGGCGGGAATGGTCAACAGCAGTGTCGCTCCGGCTGCACCACCGGCGGCGGCAATCGGCAACATGCGTCGTAGCCAGGGGCCCATGCCATCGAGTTCGGGTAGTGAACCCCAGACCGAGCCGATGGTGTTGAAGGTCAGGGCGACGGTATTGGTGACGTTGGCCGCCACGGGCGGCAGGCCGACCAGGAGCAGAGCAGGATAGGTCGCCACCGAGGCCAGGCCCGCAATACTGCCCGTCAGGCCACCGGCGATACCTGCAGCGACCAGAAGTAGCGCATGCTGCCAGCTCATCGCGGCAAACCCTACCCAAGGCGGCGATCTGAGTGTGTTCGGTACCGGTCAGCGATACCGAACACACCGAGATTGCCTATTTGCGGCGGACCAGGGCGTCGACCGGCTCGGGTGCGCCATCGCGATCCCGGACCACCCGGTGGGCGATGAACCCGATGACGGTGATGGCCGCGATGAAGATGATCGCGAAGTACTGCAGGAACCACGAGCCGCCGGCCGGGTCGTAGACCTCCTCGCGCGGCCAGCCGATGTTGATCACCAGCAGGCCGCCCATCACCACGGCGATCAGATTGACCGGCACGCCCCACTTGCCGAGGTCCATCACGGGTTTGCCGTGCGACAGCTTGGTGCCGCGCAACCGGTGGATCAGTGCCGGCAGCGTCACCATCAGGTAGGCGATGTACACGATCACCACGGACACCGAGGCGATGGCGGCGAACACGCTGGCCTGACCGATGTTCAACAACAGCACGCCGATGGCCAAGGCGCTGACCGAGATACCGGTGAGCACCGGGGTGCCGGTGCGCTTGTTGACCTTGGCCAGAGCCTTGCCGAACGGCAGCCTGTTGTCGCGGGCCATCGAGAACATCACCCGCGACGCCGATGCCTGGATGGCCAGCGTGGCCGAAAACATTGCCACCGCAACCAATCCCAGAAGGATCTTGCCCAGCGGTGTGCTCAGCTGGCTCTGGATCACCCATGCGATACCGCCGGTGCCCAGGTCGTTGCCCGGGGTGGATGACGGGTCGAAAGTCGGTGCGGCCATAAGTGCGGCCAGGATCATCAGCCCACCGCCGACGAACGACACCAGCAGCGCGTTGACGATGGCCTTCGGCGCCGTCTTGCGGGGGTCTCGGGTCTCCTCGGAAAGTTCAGCGGCACTGTCGAATCCGTACATCACATAGGCGGCCATCAGCATCGAGGCCAGGAATGCGCCGACATAACCAAGCCCGTGCCCGTGGCTGCCGTCGTTGGCGACGGCGGTGGCGGGGCTGCGCTGGGCGTGCAGGAACATTGCGCCGACGATCAACACCACACCGATGATCTCGAGTGTCACTCCGGTGACGGTGATCCGGCCCATCAATCGAACGCCGGCCGCGCTGATGACGGTGCACAACACGATGGTGATCGAGCCCAGGATGATGCCGTTGGTGGCGCCGTCGACCGACATGGGGTCGGTGTTGGTGCCGATCAACTGGAATCCGCTCCAGATCGGGGGCAGCACTGTCTGCATGGCGATGGCCAGCGCCGCGACGGACACGATGTAGCCGATCAGCATGAACCAGCCGGCGAACCATCCGACCGTCTCACCGGCCAGTCGTCGGGACCATTGGTATATGGCACCGGCGACCGGGAACTTGCCGGACAATTCGGCGAACACCAGGCACACGCAGAACTGGCACAGGAACACGATCGGCCAGGTCCAGGCGAATGCCGGCCCGCCGAGCGAGAAGCCCAGTGGGAAGAAGGCGAACACCGTGGTCAGGATCGAGACGAAGGAGAAGCCCGAGGCGAATGCGGCGTACGACCCGATGCCGCGATGCAGCTCCTGCGTGTAGCCGAGTTCCTCGAGCGTCGCTG
The DNA here is from genome assembly GCF_041261665.1 of Mycobacterium sp. MAA66. Classification (NCBI taxonomy): domain Bacteria; kingdom Bacillati; phylum Actinomycetota; class Actinomycetes; order Mycobacteriales; family Mycobacteriaceae; genus Mycobacterium; species Mycobacterium sp. MAA66. The sequence goes on from NZ_JBGCCC010000001.1 coordinate 101,864, forward strand.
CGTCTTCGCGCGAGGAAACCGAATTGTTGGCGCTCATGCGGTTCTCCTAGAACAAGCGGGAATAACTATCATGCGATAGAAATACCGGTACTTCTTGTTGCTGGGATTGCCGGTTTGTGACAACTGTGTGACGTGATGCTTTGGAGGTAAAAATCATGTGCATGTCCTCCTCAGAAGCCATCGACGGCATCGATGGTGCAGTTCGTGCCATCGAGACTGCCACCGACGACGTCACTTTGCGGGCCGGAATCGACGACGGCCTGGCGGCCGCCCGGGCCGCGGTGCGCAATCAGATGCCGGCCGTCGACGCGGCGGCCGGGTGGTCGAGGGTACTGCGCAGCGGCGTGGCCGCCGCGGTCAGGTTGACGGCGGTCGACCTGTCGTGGTCGTGGTTCGTTTCGGGCAGCGTCGCGCGTGGGGAGGCGGTGGCCGGGTCCGACGTCGAGACCCTCATTCTCTTGGGTGATGACGTGGACCGCACGGATGTGGCGGTCAAGGCAGCCGATGTCCACGAACTCCTGGAGCGCGCTGGAGTGCGGGCGGACGCCAATGGCGTGCTGGCCAGTCGGCCGCGGTTCTGTCGCACCGGCGGCGAATGGGCCGACGGGATCGCCCGCTGGACCGCCGACCCACGGCAGGATCGCGGCGTGGTGATGACCGGCGTGCTGGCGGACTCTCGCGCCGTGCACCTGGGGGCGCATGGAGTGACCGAGGATCTGCTGCGAGCAGAGGTGGTCCATGCCGCCAGGACGAACTACCCCGCACGACAGTTCATGTTGCAAGACGCCACCACCTTGCGTGCGACGTTGCCATCACGGCTGCGGCTGCTGACCAGCCAGTCCGACACCGTCGATATCAAACTAGCCGCGCTCGACCCAGTGGTGAAGATGGCGCGGTGGGCGGCGCTGTCGGCGGGGTCGACGGCAGTGTCGACGTTGCGCCGGCTGGATGACGCCGGTGCCGCGAATATTCTTGATGCCGAGGATGTTTCGAGCCTTCATGAGTGCTTCACCTGGCTGGTGCGATTCCGGTGGACGTCGCGTTCCGATGGAGACTCGGTAGTGCTGTCGCAGTTGGCGCCGCAGGAAAGGACCACCTTGCGTAGTGTCGCGCGGGAGGTCGCCGGGCTGAGTCGCAAACTGACGTACCTCGCATCGACCTCGGCCTTCCGCTGATGGCCGCGGACCCGTACGCGGTGGTGCTGCAAGTGCATCGTGCCGTCGAGCAGACGGTGATCGCGCACCGGATCGAGGGTTGGGATCCGAAACCCGATGACATTGCGGCGCTGAACGCGCTGGCCGCCGGCGACCTGCGCTTCGGTGACTATCTGGCCGCGCAATGTCGGGCCTACCCGCCGCCCTCGGGCCGGGTCCGCAGGAGGCTCTTGCGCCGCGCGGTGCCCTACCTGATTCCGGGAACGACGGTGCTGCGCAACAGTTTCGGACTGCGTGATGGCCGACAGCTGGCGGCACTGGAATATGCGGTGACCGCCGGCCGGATGGTGCGGTGGCACCGCGATCAATTGGTGCTGTCGCATCGGGAGCGGTCCGTGACCGAGTCCGGTGTCGACGTTCAGGTGTTGCACCGGGAGCTGTTCGGCGACGTCTACACCTGGGCGGGCGAATTTCGGAGCGTCGACATCCGCCGCGGTGAGTCGGCTTTCAGCTGGGCGTCGGACATCTCCGCCGGCATCGACGAAATCCATTACAGTGCAAAGGGATTGGTCAATACCGGGCGCGGCCTGGACAATCCGAGGCTGGCCTGGGAACTGGCCCGGATCTACGTCCGATACAACCGGATCCATCCATTCCGGGAGGGTAACGGCCGCACTGGGATGCTGTTTTTGCACGCCTTGACCGCCAAATGCGGCCGCCGATTGGACCTGTCCGGCGTGACCCGAGCGGACTGGTACGAAGCCGCCAGGGACAGCATGCCGTCGCGGCGCGAGGGAACCCCGAGTCACCGGCCGTTCCTGTGGCTGTTGAACAAGGCCGTGAAATCGCCTTGACCGGAGCGCAGATCAGCCGCTAGCCTTCCCGATCGTGCATCACATTCTCGTAGTAGCCAGCACCCACAGCGGGGTCTGATCCAGACCGACCCCTCGCTGTGGGTCGGAAGCTACTACCCGTCGGTCACTGGATTCCAGCAGAGAAGACCGGCTCATGACTGCACCAACCTTCACCTCCACCGCCCGCTTCGCGGAGCTGTTCGACCGCCCGTTGCCCCGTGACCTGCGTGAAGACGCCGAAGCGATGTGCCACGACGCGTTCATCGACCGCTACGGGCATCAGCACGGCCCGGTGCGCCTCGGCAATTGGGAGGCCGTCGGCCGCCAGGTCAGCGGCGTCGGTGATTACCGGGCGACCATCGCAGTCGGCGATCGGATCGCCACCACCACAGCAGCGGCGACCGGGTCTATTGCAGCGTTGACTGCGATGCTCGCCGAACGTGGTGTTGCGATCGAGGCACTGCGGTTCCACCAGTTGCCGACGGTCGGCGGAGCCACCGCAACTTTCATCCGTGGCACCGACGGCGTGCGCGACACCTGGGCGATGGGCTGGGCGCGTGACCCTGTGCAGTCGGCGCTGCGGGCGATGATCGCCTGCGCAAACCGGTTGGCCGCGTGAACGAGTTGGCGTGCTACGAAATCGGCCGCAGCACGATCGGCATACCGTCGACCGGAACGGCCATGCCGCCGTAGTCGTACCAGGGTGTGTAGCCCGGACGGGTCAGCTCCAAGCGGTACCGGCGCAGCAATCGGTGCATCACGGTCTTGATCTCCAACTGACCGAACACCATGCCGATGCACTTGTGCGCGCCACCGCCGAACGGGGCGAATGCATACCGGTGCGTCTTGTGTTCGCTGCGCGGCTCGGCGAATCGTTCGGGGTCGAAACGCTCTGGGTCGGGCCACAATTCGGACAGCCGGTGGTTCATCCCCGGCCAGGTGACGACGTCGGTTCCGGCCGGGATGTAGTAACCGAGCAGCTCGGTGTCGCGAACGGCCCGCCGGAAGTTGAACGGCAGCGGCGTCTGCATCCGGAGCGACTCGTTGATCACCAGGTCGTAGGTTTCCAGCTTCTCCAGCGCCTCGATGTCCAGCGGTGCATCGCCGATGCGGGCCGACTCGTCACGCAGCCTGTCCTGCCACTCCGGGTTGGCCGCCAGGTGATAGGCCATCGTGGTCAGGGTCGACGTCGTGGTGTCGTGAGCGGCCATCATCAGGAAGATCATGTGGGCGACGACCTGATCGTCGGTGAAGCTCTGCCCGTCCTCGTCCTGGGCGTGACAGAGCACGCTGAACATGTCGGTGCCGTCTGAACGGCGCTTGTCGGCGATGGAACCGGAGAAGTAGTCCTCCAAGGTCTTGCGCGCCTGGATGCCGCGCCACCAGCTCAGTGGTCGCACCGGCTTACGGACGATGGCGTTGCCGGCTCGGGTGGTGGTGGTGAAGGCCTGGTTGATGGTGGTGACGAGTTTGCGGTCGGTGCCCGCCGGATGGCCCATGAAGACCTCTGACGCGATATCGAGCGTCAGCTCCTTGACCGCGGGATAGAACAGGAACCGCGGGTCGTTGGCCACCCAGTCGTTGGCCAACACCTTGGTCGACACGGAATCGATGTGGGACACGTAGCCGGTCAGCCGCGAGCGGGTAAATGCCTCCTGCATGATCCGGCGGTGGAACATGTGCTCGTCGAAGTCGAGCAGCATCAGCCCGCCTTCGAAGAACGGCCCGATCACCGGATCCCAGGCGCGCTGGGAGAAATCCTTGTTGCGGTTGGAGAACACGGCCTGCGTGGCGTCCGGGCCCATCGCCATCACCGCCGGCAGTGCCGGTGTCTGGGCGAAGTACAGCGGACCGTGCTTGCGGTACAGCTCCAGCACGTAGTCGGGACCGGCCCGGAAGGTCTCGATCAGATGGCCGATGATCGGAAGTCCGGAGTCGCCCATGATCGGCTTGAGTCCGCTGCCCGCCGGCGGCTCGGCGAACACGAACTCATCCCATTTCTTGGCCCTGAGCTGCTGCTCGATGATGCCCATGCCGGGCACGGTCACCGGCGTCGGCTTGAACCGACGGATGGCCTGGTCGAGCAGGTACCGAGGGGTGCTGATGGTCGTCATGTACCACTCCTGGGGACGGTCTTTGTGGCGAATGTCACCACATGACGTCATCCTGACTGGCACACTTGACGCATGTCAAGTTTTGAATCGGTGTGGCGGCGATGACATCGTTGACACCCATGAGCGCCGAACTTGAGGTCGACAAGAGCCGCAGCCGCGGTGACCGGCAACGCGACGCCATCATCACCGCCGTTCGCGAGCTCCTGCAGGAGCGCCCGTTCGCCGAGCTGTCGGTCAGCACCATCAGTGCCCGGGCCGGGGTGGCCCGCTCGGGCTTCTACTTCTACTTCGATTCCAAGTACTCGGTACTGGCCCGCATCGTGTCCGAGGCCATGGAAGAACTCGACGCGCTGACCCACAACTTCGCACCGCGCGAGCCGGACGAGACGCCGGAGTCGTTCGCCAAACGGATGGTCGGCAGTGCGGCCGCGGTGTACGCGACCAACGACCCGATCATGTCGGCCTGCACTGCCGCGCAGAACACCGACGCCGAGATCCGCGACTTGATGGCCGATTTCGAGGACGGGGTGATCGCCAAGATCGTCGGGCTGGTGCAACAGGACGGGGGCGCCCGGCCGATTTCCGGCGACCTGCCCGCCCTGGTGCGCACTTTGACCTCGTTGACCGCCATGACGCTGTCCCGTGACCCCGCATTCGTCGGACGCGGCGACGATCCGCAGCGTGCCTTGGAGATCGTGGAACGGTTGTGGCTCAGCGCGTTATGGGGCGGCGGCGGCAGCCTGCCTGTGTAGGGTTCGGGCATGACGCAGTGGAGCTACGCCGGTAAGCGATGCTTCGTGACCGGAGCGGCCAGCGGGATCGGCCGCGCGACAGCGCTCAAACTCGCCGAACAGGGGGCGGTGCTGTTCCTGACCGACCGCGACGATGCGGGCTTGGCGACGGTCGTCGCCGATGCCCGGGCGCTCGGCGGGCAGGTGGCCGAACACCGGGCCTTCGATATTTCGGACTATGACGCGGTGGCGGCATTTGCCGAGGACATCCACAGTCAGTACCCCGCAATGGATGTGGTGCTCAACATCGCCGGAATCTCGGCGTGGGGCACGGTCAGCACACTGACCCATCAGCATTGGCGCTCGATGGTCGAGGTCAATCTGATGGGGCCGATCCACGTCATCGAGACCATGGTGCCGCCGATGGTCGCGGCCCGGCGCGGCGGGCGGCTGGCCAATGTGTCCTCGGCCGCGGGAATCGTCGCGCTGCCGTGGCACGCGGCCTACAGCGCCAGCAAGTACGGGCTGCGCGGCCTCAGTGAGGTGCTGCGCTTCGACCTGGCCCGGCACCGGATCGGGGTGTCGGTGGTGGTGCCGGGTGCGGTGAAAACGCCTCTGGTGCAGACGGTTCAGATCGCGGGGGTTGACCGCGAGCATCCGCAGGTGCAGAAGTGGGTTGGCCGGTTCGCCGGGCACGCGGTGTCGCCGGAGAAAGCGGCTGACAAGATCCTGGCCGGCGTCGCCAAGAACCGGTTCCTGATCTACACCTCGTCCGACATCCGTGCGCTGTACGCCTTCAAACGCGTCGCCTGGTGGCCCTACAGTGTGGCCATGCGCCAGGTGAACGTGGTATTCACTCGCGCGCTGCGGCCAAAGAAAGCCTGAGCCTCAGCGCTTTCCCCAGTCCCATGGGGGAGCGTCGAGGAGCGTCTGCCCGTCGATCTGCGTCTCGCCCCACTGCTTGACGAGTTCGATTTCCGTTGCACCGCAGGCGTTGAGCCGCTCTCGCAGACGCGCCGAATGGGTGACCACCACCACCTGGGTCTGACGGGCCGCGGCCGCGATCATGTCTGCCAGCGGATCGACCAGGTCGGGGTGCAGCGAGGTCTCCGGCTCGTTGAGCACCATCAGGGTCGGCGGCTGAGGTGTCAGCAGGGCGGCTCCCCACAGCAGGAATCGCAATGTGCCATCAGATAATTCGGAGGCTCGTAGCGGGCGCAGCATGCCACGCTGGGCAAGCTGCAGTTCGAACAATCCATCGCGGACGGCCACCGACACCTCGGCGTCGTCGAACGCGGCGGCCACTGCGCGAGGCAGGTCGTCCAGGCCGGCCTCCAGGATGGTCTGCACGGCGGCGGCCAGGTCGGTGCCGTCGTCGCTGAGTACCGGGGTACGGGTGCCGACCTGGGGTTGACGAGCCGGCGCGTGCCGGTCGACCCGGAAACCGTCGTAGAAACGCCAGTCGCGCAACCGGTCTCGGACCGCAGCCAGTTCGGGCAGGGCGTCGGGATTGGCGTATTCGGCCAATACACTGCGATATGCCGGGAGGGTGCGGGACAGTTCGTCGAAACCGGAACCTGAGGCCACCTCCGCGTATTCGCGGGTGCGACGGACTAGCGTCGCACTGCGCCGCGGCACAGGTCCGGCGAACACCACCTCCCGCTTGATCTCCGGATCCAGCCCGAACATCGAGTTCGGACCCGCGTCCTGCGGCAGTCCGAGATCGATGAAGTAGCCGAAATCCGTTGTGGAGAAGCCGAGTTCGAGCGACACCGGTCGGGTCCGAGAGGTGCCCTGGGTGGCGCCGGTGCGACGCGCGCCCGTGGTGTTCTCCGGGCCGGCCCACAGCACCGACTGCAGGCCGCCCTCGCGGGCCAGCGAGCCGATCACCTCGCCGCGGCCGCAGTCGGCCAACAAACGCAGGGCCCGGTACACCGAGGACTTGCCGGTGCCGTTGGCCCCGGTCACCACGCTCAACTCGGTCAGCGGCAGGACTGCCTCGCGCAGCGACCGGTAACCCCGGATCGCGACGGTGTTCAACACGCGGGCATCTCCAATTCCAGACGTACCCCGAGCAGTCGGATGGGCCGGTCCAGGTCGAATTGATGGAGCAGGTCCAAAGCGGTCGCGGTGATTGCGTCCAGGTCGGTACCGGCCGCCGGCAACTTGCGAATCTTGGTGCGGGTGAAGAAGGTTTTGGTGCGGACGGTGACCGCCACCCGGGTGACCACGCGGCCCTGTTCCTCGACCTCGGCCAGGGTGCGCTGGGCCAGCTCGGCGACCGCCGCCTCCATCTCGGCGGTGTCGGTCAGGTCTTGCGGGAAGGTGACGACGTGGCTGCGTGAGCGTGGCACCCACGGCTCGGCGCTGACAGCGTCGTCACCACCGCCCTTGGCCAGCAACAGGATCCACAACCCGGTCGTGGGACCGAACGCCGCTGTCAACACTGTGGCCTCGGTATCGGCGAGGTCAGCGACTGTGGTGATCTCCAGGGAAGCAAGCTTTTTGGCGGTCTTCGGTCCGACACCCCAGAGTGTGTCGACCGGACGATCGCCCATAACTGTCATCCAGTTGGCATTGGTCAGCGCGAACACCCCGGCGGGCTTGCCGAACCCGGTGGCCACCTTGGCGCGCTGCTTGTTGTCGCTGATGCCCACACTGCACGACAGTCCGGTCTCGGCGGCGACCACGGTGCGGATCCGGTCGGCCAACTCGAACGGATCATCCACGGCTGCACCGATATACGCCTCGTCCCAACCCCACACCTCGACCGGATGGCCGAGGTCGCGCAGCAGCCCCATGACCTGATCGGACGCTTCGTCGTAGGCTGCGGCGTCCGACGGCAGGAAGACGGCCTCTGGGCATTTGCGGGCTGCGGTGCGCAGCGGCATCCCCGCGTGCACACCGAATTCACGGGCCTCGTAGGACGCGCAGGTGACCACCTTGCGCGGCTCGGTCGGGTCGCCGTTGCCGCCCACGATCACCGGCAGGCCGACGAGCTCGGGGTGGCGGCGGAGTTCTACCGACGCCAGGAACTGATCCAGGTCGACATGTAGGACCCAGCTCATCTCAGACGCCACAAAGCTTGCGCGCCAGGCTTTCCCACGCGTCGCCCTGGGCCGTCAAGCCGTAGCCGAGGTCGTCGTGCTGGTGGGTGATGTAGTCGGCGTCCAGCAGGGCCAGCAGCGCCGCGGTCTGGGCGTCGAGGTCCCCGGTGGTGTCGGCGGCGGTGAGGAGCATCCGTACGTGGGTGTGCTGCACGGCCGAGGGCGCGTTGTACCGGTTTGCCGGGTCGCGGCCGGCGTCGGATAGCAGGGCTCGATGATTCCAGACGAATTGCAGCCGGGCGCGCCCGTAGGCCATGAGTCGTTGCAGCGGCGATGCACCGGGCCCCAAGGGCGGAGGGCCGAACATGAACGACTGCTGCATGGCCTTTTCGTCCTCGTCGAGCAGCACCAGCATCAGGCCGGCGCGGCTGCCGAAGCGGCGAAATAGGGTGCCCTTGCCGACGCCGGCCGCAGCCGCCACGGCATCCATGGTGACCGCGTCGGTGCCGTGCTCATCGATCAGCCGACGGGCGGCGTCGAGCAGTAACGCCCGGTTGCGCGCGGCGTCGCCGCGCTCGGATGGCGCGGTGACGGTCATCGGCAGTCCCGCCCGCACCTCGGTCATATCCGCACTTTAGCTCAGCCGGAATGAATCGGACCACGGTCCGGTTATTGTGTGCAACGATCGGTTCACCGCGGACCGACGGAACACACGAACAAGGGGAATGACATGTCGGATATCAAGATCTTGGCACTCGTGGGCAGCCTGCGGGCGGCTTCGCTGAATCGGCAGCTTGCCGATGTCGCGGTGGAATCCGCGCCGGCGGACGCGACGGTCAAGGTATTCGACCGGTTGGGTGAACTGCCGTTCTACAGCGAAGACCTGGACGGCGAGACGGTGCCCGAGGTAGTGGCGGCGCTTCGCCAGGTGGCCGGCGAGGCCAACGCAGTGCTGGCGGTTACGCCCGAGTACAACGGCACCATCCCGGCCGTGCTGAAGAACGCCATCGACTGGCTGTCCCGCCCGTACGGCAGTGGCGCCGTGGTCGGCAAGCCGCTGGCAGTGATCGGAACCTCGGCCGGCCAGTACGGCGGTGTGTGGGCACATGACGAGACCCGCAAGTCGTTCGGCATCGCCGGCGCTCAGGTGATCGACGTCAAGTTGTCCCTGCAGGCGGCAGTGTTTGGCGACAAGCACCCGCGGGACAACGCCGACGTGGTCGAAGGCGTCCGGGAGGTCGTGGGCAAGCTGGCCGCCGAGGTCGGTTGATCCGACAGGCCGATGAGCCGCCGCCATCCCCGTGTCCGGATGGCGGCGGCTCATTGTGTGTCAGCAGGCGTCAGGGGTATCGCGGCGGGCGGCCACGGCGCGCACCACCGCTGTGACCGCTGCTGGACCGAGCACCGGCAGCAGCGCGATGAAAAGGATGATGACTGCGCCGGTGAAGGTCATGCCGGCACCGCGATTCGCTCGATCATCGTGACTCCAGTTCGTTGGGGTGGCTGCTGTATCCGTAACGCTATGAGTGCCGGCCGCTGCCTTCGATATCCGCGACCGACGAAAAAATCCGATCCCGACGTCCTGCGGCAACAATGGGGTGGGCTGGTCAGCTGGTTCGTTTGACCTCGCGGAGCTGTAACCCGGGTGGCTATCTTCTGGTTGAGGCGGTTTCGGGTATGCCGAGCCGCACCGGCGAGATGGGGCGAGCGTGTCCGCACAGCGCGATCCTGTGCACCGACCACCACTGCGGGTGGTGTCGTCGGATTCGCGCTATCCCGACTGGGAATCGGTCTACCAGGACAACGTCAGCTGGGTGTACCGCACTATTTATGCCCGAGTGGGCAACCAGGCCGATGCCGAAGACCTCACAGCCGAGGTGTTTCTGGCTGCGCTGCGACCGCTGCGGTTGACGGCCAGTGCGGCTGAGGTCCGGTCGTATCTACGCAGCACGGCCCGCACGGTGCTGGCCGCGCACTGGCGCGAGTCCATGGGGCGCGAGATCACCGAGATCGAGGTCGATATCGCCGCGCCGCCCGAATCGGAGCCGTCGATCAGTACGGCGCCTGCCCGTGTCGCCGCGGTGCTTGCGGCGCTACCGGACAACTATCGGCGGATACTGGAGCTGCGCTTTCTGCAGACCTGCTCGATCAAGGAGTCCGCGGCCGAACTCGGGGTGAGCGTCGCCAATGCCAAGGTGCTGCAGTACCGGGCGCTGCGATTGGCGGCACAGATCAACGAAAAGGGGGAGCCATGAACGCGCGCGGATTGCGCAGGTACCTCGATGATCTGCTGCGCGGCCGCAAACCCAAGAGCTTTGACGCCGATGACTTCGACGCCGCGCAACTGCGGATGGCGATTGATCTGACGGCGGCGCGACCGGGAGCTGACGAGCCGCGGCCGCAGTTTCTCGCCGATCTCCACGGTCGACTGGCCGCTGCGCTGGACGGCACTGAGGAGCCGGCCGGAAAGCCAAGTCGGATCGGCGCCAATCGTCGTCAGGTGATCGTCGGTACGTCGGCCGCCGCTACTGCCGCCGTGGCCGCGGTGGCCGTCGACCGGGGACTGGCCGAACGCGGAGGTCCGATGCCGCCGGCCGAACCGAACGAGGCGCGCCAGGAACTGGTGCCCACCGAAGGAACCTGGCAGAAGATCGCCAACAGTTCCGACGTATCCGAAGGTGCAGTACGGCCGTTCGACATCGGCTCAGTGGTGGGATTCGTCCGGCGGGTGGACGGCACCGTACAAGGCATTTCCGGTGTCTGCACCCATCAGGGCTGCCGGCTGTGGTTCGACGCGCCCGACGACCGGTTGCGGTGCCCGTGCCACTCCACGTCGTTCGCGACAGACGGTGTGGTACTGACCCACCAGCTGCCGATCGCACCGAAACCGTTACCCAGGTTGGATATTCGTGAGGTCGACGGCGTCATCGAGGTATTCGCGCCCGCCACTTGGAACGGCATGACCTGACGGTGTAACCCGCCTCCGTATCTCACGGTGAGGGTGCGCAACGCACGCCGCCCCACGATCACGGAGGTACCTGTCGTGTCCCGACGATTCCTGGCTGCGCTATCGGGCGCCGTCCTGTTGTTGGCCGCATGCTCCGCGCCGCCGCCGCAATCACCAACACCTACAATCGATTTCGGGCCATCCGCCAGTGACACACCCGGAATGACGGGTGGCGGCTCGCCGCCGAGCATGGGATCGATGCCCATGCCTGCGCCGAAATCCAGTGGCGCCGCGCCGGCGCCGGCGGGCGCCAATGCGGTGAACATCGACAATTTCGCGTTCGCGCCGGCGACGCTCACTGTCCCGGTCGGCGCCACGGTGACCTGGACCAACCACGACGAGGAACCGCACAACGTCGTGGCAGAGGGCGGCCAGTTCCGGTCCCCGACAATGGGTTCGGGCGCCACCTTCACCTACACCTTCAGTACGCCGGGCACCTTCGCCTATGTCTGCGGAATTCATCCGATGATGCACGGCACCGTGGTGGTGACCCCGTGAACGCCGAGTCGAAGCAGATGAGCCGGCGGCAGCTGATCCGCCACACGGCCTGGTTCGGCGCCGCCGTCGGACTGGCTGTCGCCGGTGGTGAAGTGATCTCCCACGTCGCGGGCAGCTCTGGCGGATCGGCGCCGCAGCGCCCCGCCCTGCGTTTCGCCCAGGTCAGCGACAGTCACATCGGATTCACCGGAACGGCCAACACCGATGTCACCGGCTCGTTCGCCCAAGCGATCGACACCATCAACAATCTCGACTACACACCGGATTTCGTGATCCACACCGGCGATCTGACGCACCTGGCCACGCCCGGACAGTTCGATCAGGTCAAGCAGATGATGGGCGGATTGCATACGCCGCATGTGTTCACCGTGCCCGGCGAACACGACACCGCCGATGATGCCGGCGCCAAGTACCGCAAGGTATTCGGGTCCGGAACCCGCGGTGACGGTTGGTACAGCTTCGATGTCGCCGGGGTACACGTCATCGGCTTGGTCAACACCCTGAACCTGAAGAAACTGGGGCACCTAGGAACCGATCAGCTCGAGTTCGTCCAAAAAGACGTGGCGGCGCTCTCCAGCGACACCCCGATCGTGATGTTCAGCCACATCCCCTTGTTCGCCATGTATCCGGACTGGGGCTGGGGGACCGACGACGCTGCCCAGGCGTTGAGCTATCTGCGTCGGTTCGCCTCCGTGACTTGCCTGAACGGTCATGTGCACCAAGTCTTTTCCAAGACCGAGGGCAACGTCGCGTTCCACAGCGGCACCACCACCGCCTATCCACTGCCGCACCCCGGAGACGGGCCGGCGCCCAAACCGGTGACCTTGCCGGCCGGCAAGCTGCACGACGCACTGGGAATCCGGGAGGTCAGTTACACCACCGGACAGCACACCCTGGCGCTCAAAGAGCAGATGTTGTCGTGATGCTGCCGTGGGCGACTACGGCTTTGGTGTGAGTTCGGAATGTCGATGTAGGAACGACGTTTCGACTCGCAGTACGTTCTCGTGGTCAAGACCGCCGGCGTAGACGTCGTAATGGCCACCGCGGCTTCGGTACAACTCTCCTCGGGGCGCGTTCGCGGCCACGCTCAGCGCCGGCCGAGTGGGCGCCATGGTGTCGTGCTCGGCCACCACCATCAGCAGCGGGCAGCGGGCATTCCCGGCGTGTTTGACCGGTCGGTGCACCGTCACATCCAGCAGCGACCGGGCGGTGATCTCGTTGGACCACGAACCGTCTCCGGGGTCGAGTCTGTCCATGCCGACCATTGCGTCGTCGGTCGCGATCACGCCGAATTGTCCTGGGGGGACACTGATCGGTAGGTACCGCGGGCGCCGGCCAAACACCGACCCGGCCAGGTCCGCCAGTGCTTGTGCGGTCAGGCGCAGCGCGCGGGTCGGCGGGATCTTGGTCAGCCCGGCCGGACCGTCCACCAGCGGGCACTGGGCAATCGCGCCGGCCAGGCCAGGTTCGCTGGCCGCCAGCTCGACGATGTGCATCCCGGCAAATGAGGTGCCCCACACGAATATTCGCGTCGCGTCGAATTCCTCTTGGTTGCGTGCCCACATCAGCGCACTGCGGTAGTCCTCCAGCTGCCGACGGATCGAGAGGAACTGCCTTGGCTCGCCCGTGGATTCGCCCCAGTGACGGTAGTCGAACACCACGGCCGCGAATCCTTCGCGCGCGAATCTTTCTGCGAACGGGGCCAATCCACCGGCCTTGATGCCTCCGATGCCATGTGCCATGACGACGACGGGAACAGGGCCTTGGCGGTCGGTGTCGGGCAAATATACCCAAACATCGAGCTCATCGCCGTGTGCCGGAATTCGTAACTGGCGGCGGCTGACAGCGTGCGCAGTCACGATGCCACCGTGCCCGGTGTGATGATCTGCGCGCCTGCGTCACGGGCCAATTCGGCGCCGAACAATGCACCCGGGGTGAACGCTCCGGGAAGGCCCCGGCCGTCGCTCAGCCGCGTGGCGGTGTGGGCGGCGACCCTGGCGGTGAAGCCGTAGCCTTCGCCGGTCCGCAGCCATGCCTCACGATGCGTGCCGTCGGGCCACTCGAGCCGGGCATACGCCCACGAGACGTCGCCGGACTTGGCCGGGGGAGTCAACCGAGCGCGACTGATCAGCCGCTGCAACCCGGTCCGGATCGATCGCACAGCCAACAGCGCCGACAGCACCGGTAGGGCCGCACGCACCATCCGCCCACTGGGCACCTCGCTGGAGAAGGCCACCACGTCGTCGGCGCCCGATGCGCGGCGCGCTGCTTCCAGCTCACCGGTTGGGACGGCGAGGGCCTGAATTGCGGGCAAGTCCGGCAACGGAATCCACGCGTGGTCGGCACCCAGGCGGGTCCGCTGCAGCTGTCCGTCGCGATAGCGCCGCCCGCCGTAGCCGACTGCATCGATCACACTGGCGAGCACGGCTGAGCCCAGGCCGTCCACGGTGGGCATCGCGGCCACCGTCGCGCGGGCTGCTGCCGGTTGGCCGCCGGCCAACTCGACGACGAGCGCCTCGGTGGCAAGCACACCGAAGCCTGCTCCGGTGACCAGCGTGACTCCCTGTCGACGTGCGTCGGCATCTATGTCCAGCACCGCCAGCACCGGCGGTAGCTCGTTCGCAAGATCCACGTAGTGGCTTCCGGCGGTCAGGCAGGCGCGGGCCAGCGGCCCACTCGTCTCACCGAATGGGCCGATCGTGTTCACCACGACGGTCGGCTTTTCGGCTGCGATCAGGGTGGCCAATTCGGCAGGCCCCGGCGCCACAATCGTGCGGCTGTGCCCGCCCAGCGATGCCGCGGCAGCGGCCAGTCGGTCGTGGTCACGTCCGACGAGCACTACGTCGGCGTTGGCGCCGATCAGTTCAGAAGCGATGGCGCGGCCGCCTTTACCGGTCGCGCCGAGTACCCAGATTGTCTTCATGCAGTTACGATACAGTGTGCATCGTTAATTGGTCAACGTTATGGTTCTGGTGATCACATGTCAGGTCTTCGAGGTCGCCCACGCGACACTGCTCTGGACACCGCCATCGCGAATGCGACTGAGGCGGTGTTGCTTTCGCATGGCTATTCGGCGGTGAACATCGATCGCATCGCCAAGATGGCCGGCACCACCCGTGCGGCGATCTACCGTCGAGCCAAGACGCCCGGAGAGCTCGTGGTCGCACTGCTGGTGAGTCGTTTCGGGATCGATCCCGCATCGGACACCGGCAATCTGCGTGAGGACCTGCGGGCGATACAGGAACTCCAGCGCCATTTCTTCGTCGATCCGATGGTCCAGGCGGCGTTGGCCGGTGTGCTGAGTGAACTCAGGAACGACGATCGGCTCGGCGAGGTGTTCTATGCGCGCTTCATGGAACCCCGGCGTCGGTCGGTGGCGGCGATGCTCGCCCGGGCCGCCGATCGCGGTGAGATCCCGCCGCCGTCGCATCCGGGCGTGATCTCAGACCTGTTGACCGGTCCGCTGCTGCTTCGTGCGGCATTGCCTCCGATCGGGCCGATTGACGACGTGCTCGTGAACGCCACCATCGAGGCCGCATTGACGGCGTGTGGCGCTGCCGGCTGACCGGTTACCCGAAACTGGCGGCACCCGCCCGCTTCGGTTGGGTTGCGGTCGCGGTGGCCGGTCCTGCCGCCGCCGGATTCCGCCGGGCCACGGGTCACCAATGCCTGGTCACGGCCGCTTGCAGAGGCGGTGCCAAGCCTCCCGGCGTAGGGTCGATGCGACTGAATTGGTGTGCCTGGGGGTACACGCCTCGAAAGGTTTCTGCATGACCACCGACAATGACCAGCATTTTCACGGCACAGATACGGTCCAAGCTGACGCCACGGTGACCGCGGCTCCATCTGACGGCGATGCTCAGACGAGTCAATTTCCGCCGGTTCCCGCGGTCCTGGCACACCCAGCAGTTCCTGCAAATGTTCCCTATGCGCCGTATGGCGGCGCTGAGCACTACGCACCGCAATACGGCACCCAGCCCCAACCGCAGGGACATTGGCCCGGTCTGCGGATGTCCCCGGATGCGGTAGCCAAACTGGGCCTGCCCACTGCGACCGAAACCATGGCGTCGGTTACCGCGCGCAGTGTCGCCAGACCCGCGCCGCGGCGGGGCTGGCGCCACGCCCTGTACGCCACAACCCGCATCAACCTGGGCCGCTCCCGCGACGAACTCTACGAACGCGACCTGTACGCACGTGTCCGCCGCAACGTCCTCGGCCCGTACCAGATCGGCGTTCTCGGCCTCAAGGGCGGTGCCGGCAAGACCTCGGTCACCGTGACACTCGGATCGCTCCTGGCGCGGGTTCGGGGTGACCGAATCCTGGCGGTCGACGCCGACCCGGACTGCGGCAACCTGGCCGACCGTGCTCACCGACGCCCCGAGACGAGCATCCTGGACCTGTTGTCCGACAAGAACATTCGCGGCTACAACGACCTGCGTGCGTACACTGTCATGAACGACGCGAACTTGGAAGTGCTGGCCTCGCCGCAGTACAGCCTGGCAGGCCGCGACTTCGACGAGACTGATTGGACAGGCACCGTCGAGGCGGTCTCGCCGTACTACAACCTGGTCTTGGCCGACTGCGGCACCGGCCTGTTCCACTCCGCGACCCGCGGCGTGCTCTCCACCGTCTCCGATGTCGTCATTGTCACCACCGCGACCGTCGACGGCGCCCGGCAAGCCGCGGTCACCATGGACTGGTTGCGCCAGAACGGATACGAAGACCTGGTGTCCCGATCATGCGTGGTGATCAACCACGTGACCAAAGGCGCGGCGACCGTCGACACCAAAGCCTTGATTGCGCAGTTCGAGCGACACATCATGCCGGGGCGCGTCATCAATCTGCCCTGGGACAAGCACATCGCAGCCGGTGTCGCCATCGATTTCGATTTGCTCGGTGACACCTACAAACGTCGGATCGCCGAACTGGCGGCAGTGCTGTCCGACGATTTCGGAGCGAACATCGGCCAGTGATGCGTCGGCTACGGGACCTGTGGATTGCGGCTCCGTTACTTTATGGCGCGGGGTCGGCCGGCCGGTGGTTGGGTGAGCCAGTCTCGGAGGGCTGCCGCGAACTGATCGGGAGCATCAGAGGGCACGAAATGGCCTGCACCGGAGATGATCACGGTGTGGTGGTCGGTGAAGGTCTGTTCCCATCGTCGCAGTTCCTTGGTGCCGAATGCGAAATCGGCGTCGCCCCACACGATGAGCGTCGGCAGCGATGCGAGGTCGGCAAGTCCGGCTTCGATCTGGGCGAGAAAGGCTCTGCTGGCGGTGATTTCGCGGGGAAAGACCGCGGAGGCCTCCCGTCGGGCGGGGCTGTCTAGGGCCTTTTGGTAGTGGGCCATCTGTCTGCCGGTGGGTTTGGTCAGCCGGTGCCCGATGGGGATCATGACGTTGACGAACAGGTTGAGCTGCCGAATCGCCAGGCGTCCGATCAGGCTGCCCATCACGTGGGACATGACCTGTATCAGTGGGTCGCTGACCGGCCATGCCCACGTGTTGGTCAACACCAGCCGGTCGAAGGCCCGAGGGTGTTGTTGCATTGTCGCCAACCCGATTGGACCGCCCCAGTCGTGAGCCACCAGTGTGATGCCGGTCAGCGCAAGGCATTCCGCGAACGCGCTGATTACCTGGGCGTGGTCGGCGGGTAGATATCGGTATCCCGGCGCCGCCGACGAGAGTCCGAAACCGGGGTAATCGACGGCGATGCAACGGTATTCGTGCCGCAGGGATTCGATGACTTTGGCGTAGTCGAATGACCAGGCGGGGTTGCCGTGCAGAAACAGCAGCGTCGGTCCTGAACCTTCATCGATGTAGTGCACGCGGTGCCCGTCGATTGTGATGAATCGGCTTTCAAACGGGAACAACTCGTCGTCGACCCAGGCGGGTCGCTCGGTGACGGTCATGGTTACCCTCTCCACGTTGCTATGCTTGGTATAGTCAAGTCAGCTTTAAAAAGTCAAGGAGTTGGGGTGGGTCGAAGTTACGGGCAGTACTGCGGGCTGGCTCGCGCGCTCGATGTGGTGGGCGAACGATGGAATCTGCTCATCGTCCGCCAGTTGCTCATTGCGCCGGCTCGCTATCAGGAGCTGCGCGAGGGAATTCCCGGCGTTGCCACCAACTTGCTGGCTGATCGGCTCCGCGATCTGGAATCTGCCGGTGTGATCGAGCGGCGGTTGACC
The DNA here is from genome assembly GCF_041261665.1 of Mycobacterium sp. MAA66. Lineage (NCBI taxonomy): Bacteria > Bacillati > Actinomycetota > Actinomycetes > Mycobacteriales > Mycobacteriaceae > Mycobacterium > Mycobacterium sp. MAA66. The sequence continues at coordinate 119,453 of NZ_JBGCCC010000001.1, forward strand.
GATGACAGCAGGGCGATCACGTACGTCCTCACCGCGTGGGGCGCCCAGTTGCGCGAGCCGATCGAGGGTCTGATCCGCTGGTCCACACCGATGATGATCCGCGGGCCCGAAGGCGACAGCTTCCGCGCTGATGGGCTCCTGGTCGCCCTGCCCGCGCTGCTTGGCGTTCGAGTGCCACCCCGTCGATCAGTGACTGTGGGGGTGGCCGTCGACGACGACCTCATCCAGATCCGTTCTACCCGTACAGGTTTCAATGTGACGGCCCCCGATGGCCGCGAGCTTGATGTCATCGTCAGTGGCGAGGGTCAGATCATTCTCGGGTTGGCCGCAGGTGTGTTGGCCCTGGACCATGTTGTGGGGCTCGTTGGCATCGACGGTGATGAATCTGCCGCGCGAGCCATCTTCGATGCTCCCCGCCGCCCTGGCGCCGAGACGCCGCCCTGGCTCACGCTCGGAGATGCCACTATCGGCGCCGGACTCCCGGAGTAAGCGGCGCGCGGCCGATCAGCGCTCGATGCCGATCTCGTCGAAATCGAGTGCCAGCAAGGTTGGTCGGGACGGGGCCCGCCCGCCGGGACCCCGTGGGCGCACTCGCCGCCTGGTAGGGAAGATCAGTCCACCGAACGGGCGGTGTCGGTCGCAGTACAGCGCCGCTGTGGCCCAGCGGCCGACGGGTTCTGCGACGAAGTCGTGCCGGCGGATCAGGCCATCGGCGTCGATGTAGAACGTCTGCTGCCGGCAGTGGGTGTCGATCTCTGCAGGGAACGTCGCATGCAGTCGGCGCCAACTCTCGCCAGAGCGCTGCCGCGGTCGGCCTTCCGTGACGGTGATGTCGTCGCGGGTGATCAGCAGTGGTGCGGTCAGATAGTTCCAGAAGGCGTATCCGGCGAAGTAGGTCAGATCGAGCGGATCCCAATGCACGTTGCGACGCACGCCGCTCAGCCCGAAAAACGCCGAACGCGGGTCGGTTCGACTGTCGATGAGTTGCCCGTCGCGAGTTTCAATCCGCACCTCGCCCCGGTCGAACACCGCACGCTCGCCGATATGCGGAAAGTCGTGCAGGACGGTGCGCCGCTCGGCTGGCTGGACCGTAACGGTGAAGCGTGCCAGCTTGTTGCTGGGAAAGCGTTGTGGCAGAAGGCCGCCGATGCGTCCGTGTGCCGTGATCGCGGATATGGACTGCCAACCCTGTGCGCCGCCGTGCGCGGTGAGAACTTCCTCGAGTAATGCGCTCATCCAGCCCGCCGCCCCTTGGCTTTAGTTTTTAATGTGAACTTTATTAAAACAAGTTAGCGCATTGCTGGCCAGTGCCGAAGGGGAGGCAACATTGCTGCTACGGACTTTCACTGGCTGCGGCCGGCTCGCTACCTCACGCCGTCCTTCTAAGCCGTCGGCGACAACCAGCTGCAACAGGGTCTGCTAGTGCAGTCAAAGCCCGTTACGGGTTCTCTCGGGAAACGGTCCTGAGTGCAGCGAGGATGTCGGCGACTTCGGTGCGGGTGGTGTAGTTGGGGTGCACGTCGATCCAGTGGATCACCCCCGCCGCGTCGACGATGACGACCGTGGGCATGGGGAGCTCAGCAGTGCCATCGGCGTTGACGCTCGGCAGATCGAGGCCGAGGGTGCGCTGCGCGGCCTGTGCACCCTCGGTGGGTGCGGTCAGCACGCCGAGACGAGCGGCGACGGTGTTGCCAGGGTCGGACAGGACGGTGAAGGCGAGCTCGTTCTTCTCCTGTGCGGACAATGACCCGTCCGGCTTCTGCGGGCTGATCGCCACCAGTGCGACGCCTTCGCGGGCCAGCGCCGGGGCCAGGTCTTCCTGATAGGCGCGCAACGCCAGATTGCAGTACGGGCACCACACACCGCGGTAGAGCACCAGGACCGCGGTACGCCCGGCTCGTGCGCTCGACAGCGTGATCGGGGCGCCGTGTGCGTCGAGCAGATCGAAGTCGCCGAGTGTCTCGCCGGCTTTGGCTACCCCAGACGGGATTCCGCGGGTATCGAGCCCTGCCTGATCGGCGGCAAACGCCTCCCGGATCTGGTCGGGGAGCTGGCCCGCCATGCCTGCCTGCATAGCGGCGACGCGGTCGGCGATCGTCGTGGGGTTGGTGCCGGCAGTGGTTGTCATCGATAGTGCCTTTCGGGTGGATGCCGATGCCGCACAACGGTTCCGATGTGCGCTCAACGTTCGACGGATCCCAGCCTGCGCGGGCAAAAATGGAGTGTCAACTCCAAAATGCGGACGGACTCTGTACCTAGTTTGGAGTTGACACTCCATTTTGCTGCGACTGCAATGAGCCTTGACCACGCGACAACCACGAGGTGCATGTGCTGACAGAATTTGCCGGGCAAACCGTGCTGGTCGCCGCAGGCGTCACAGGCATCTGGAGTGTGGTGGCGCCCAGTTGGCCGGCGGTATCGCCGCCTGGCGGAAAGGTCGCTGCACACCAACGTAGGTGGCACCCAATCATCGGTAACCGTGCAGAAAGCGACTCCCGTCTTGCCCACCAGTGCACCAGATAAACTCACCCCCAAAGGGCGCGCGACCCGGGAGCGGATCGTTGCGGCCGCGGCAGAACTGATGTCCCAACACGGCGTCTCACGAACCACGATCGAAGACATTCAGGAAGCAGCGACGGTCAGTACATCGCAGATGTACCACTACTTCGCTGACAAAGGCGATCTGGTAGCGGCGGTCATCGACTTCCAGACCGACCGGGTCCTGTCGGTACAACGCCTAGGTCTCGATCACCTGGAATGTCTCGATGACTTTCGCCGCTGGCGTGACATCATGGTCGGCCTGGTCCGTGAGCTGGGCTGTGTGGGAGGTTGCCCGATCGGGTCGCTGGCCAGCGACCTCGCAGAAATCGATCCGTTGGCACGCGCTCAGCTCACGCGCTCATTTGCGCAGTGGGAGAAAATGATTCACGACGGACTGACTTCCGTCGCGGGTCGCGGCGAACTACCGGCGGGCACCGATATCGATCGACTCGCACTGGCCATGCTGGCAGCGATTCAAGGCGGCCTGTTACTGAGTCAGATCCGCCGAAGCACTGCTCCACTCGAAGCCGCCGTCGACGCCATGATCGAGCACCTGCGCATCCTCGGCGTCCGCTAAGACACCGCAAATATTGGCATCGCTGATTTAGATGTGAGACAGCCCCAGGGTTCGCATCGAGGGTCGAAGTCGGCTCACAGCCAGCCCGAGCGCCGTCACGCGGCCGCTTCTGCGTTGGAACGGGGTTACCTCGAACCGAGGACCTTGTTGATCTGGGCGGCGATCGTGGCCATCGCTCGCAGGGTCGGGTGGTAGGCCATCGGCCCGTAGTTGAGCGGGCTCGCGGAGAACGTGTACCCGTAGACCCACGGATCGGCTGAGCAAATATCGTGACCGAGAGTCAGGTCGGCAGCGGAGACCAGCAGCGATCCGGTCACGCGTGCGGCTTCCTCCGTCTTGGCGATCAGTGTTTTCGCCAGCTGCGGCGCCCTGTCGAACTGCGCGTTGATGATGGGCAGCTTGTCGGGGCAGTATCCGGTATCGGGCAAGGACGGTGGTGTAGTTGACGTACACGACCGCCGCATTCGGCGCCCGTCTGTGTGAGCCGCGCAGCTGCGCGAGGCGCACAAGCGGATCAAGCTCCTCGAATATGACCCGTGTCCGTGGATTGCGGACCTGCAACCTGAGAGGGGCGCCAGATTCCAGCTGGGGAGAGTTGTGCGCAGCTGACCGCGGGGCCATGCTTGTCGGCTCCGCGCAGGCGCGTGTCCGCCACACCGGGAACAGAGTAGGCACTACTCTGTTCCCGGTGCGGCGTCCGTAGTCGACTTGGTTTCCGCGGCGGGGTAGTTCCTCCGGGATGATCGTCGAAACTACTGATAGCACTTCGGAGTTCGCTTATGGGTGATCACGCGGACGGTGTGGTCTTCGTCCATAGCGGCAAGCATGACGGCAGATGTTGGAGTCCAACCATCACGTCGCTCGCGCGCCTGCAGCCCGAGGCGACAACGTTGGCGGTGGATTTGCCGGGCCGGCGGGGGATGCCCGGTGATACCAATTTCAGTGCGTGCGTGCAATCAGCCATGCAGATCAACGATGCCGGTATCGACTCGATGGTCCTGGTGGGTCATTCACTGGCCGGTGTGACGGTACCGGAAATCGCCACTCGGCTGGGTGCTCGGCGGGTGAGGCGCATTGTGGCGGTGGCATGCTGCGTACCACCACAGGGGCAGACAACCGCCGACACCGTCAGTGTGCCGACTCAGCTGGTGGCCCGACTGTTGGAGAAGGTGCCGATGCCGCGCTGGCTGGCCCGACAGATGTTCTGTAACGGCATGTCGGCAGAACAAGCTGCGTTGTCCCTCGACCTGCTTGTCCCGGACGCACCGGATACGCCGGGGCTCACCCGTGAACGGGTGGACCGCAGTGCGTTACCTAGCGAGATCCCGCGGACCTGGGTTCTGACACTGCGGGACCGCACGCTGCCGCCGCGAGTTCAGCTTCGCTTCGCGTCGAACTTGGGCGCCCAGGAGATCGTGCCCATCGACACCGGACACAACCCGATGATCGCCGACCCCGACGGTCTGGCGGCGATTATCGCCGGCCGGCTGTCGCCGGCGTGCTGACTTCGCTGCGCGGACAAACCTTTTCGACCTCGTACTGTAGGAGCCTGGCAATGTCTGACGCACATACTTCTGTGCCGCGCGTGCTCGCTGATGTCGACCCAGGGTGGATGTCCGCGGTGTTAGGACAGCATTTTCTCGGTGCTGACGTCACACAGGTGAGGGTCACCGCTGCCAGCTACGGCTCGGCATGCCGCGCAACGCTGGCCATTGAGTACGGGCGGCACGGCGATGGTCCGCGTCAGCCACCGTTGTCTGCTGTCTTGAAGACCTCGCTGTCCGGGCAGCTCATCAGCGATACCGAGATGCCGGAATTCTGGTTGCCTACCATGAGGGCGCTCAACGCTGCAGAGATTCGCTTTTACCGCGGTGGTCACGGTGCAACCGTGCTCGGTGACCGAATACCGGAAAGTTGGTATGCCCGAGAGGAATCCGGCGCCACTGCCGTGCTGATGGAGGACCTGCGGCAACGCAGCGGTATCCGGTTCTGTTCCTTCGACAACCCCTTGGACCGCGATGCTATGGCCCAGGTCCTGGACGTCTTGGCGCGGCTGCACGCGGCACGCTGGGCCGATCCGGCCTTGCTTGCCGCACCTTTGCCTGATGGCCTGCAGTTCGGCATGCTCGACGCACTGCTGTCCGAGGAAAACTGGGTGACCCAGCTCAGCCGCCCTCGGGGGGCCCGTGTGCCCACCGAGTTGGGTGATCGTGCGCGCATCGTTCGCGCGTTCGCAGTGCTCAGCGCACTCAAACAAGATAGTCCGATCTGCCTGCTGCACGGTGATCCGCACATTGGCAACGTTTTTTTCGACGCTGACAGCGCGGGTCTGTATGACTGGCAGCTGTTCTCATCGGGGCATTGGGCCTACGACGTGGTGTGGGCGATGGCCGGCGCGATGACGGTCGAGGACCGGCGGGCCAATGAACGCGATCTGCTCGTCCACTACCTGGGTGCGTTGGCAGGCCACGGCGCCGAGGCGCCCGACTTCGATTCGGCGTGGAAGAGCTACCGTACGTTCGCGATCGCAGGTTTCTTGAACTTCTTAACACCCGGAGACACCGTGCAGACCGAGGACTACAACGCTGAGGTTGGTGCGCGCCATGCTGCCGCCGCGATAGATCTGGAGGCGCTTCGGTTGCTCGGAGTCTGACGGCTCCGCGGCGCGTGGCGCGCAAACACGACCGAACAGCGTTGGCTGATCACCTCGCGGTCGACCGCCAAGGCCCCCGGTCGTCAACGAACACTGTTGAGCGAAATTGTTTGCCTTACACCGAAATCCGCTGAAGGAGGAGGACCGTATGGGTGCGCGTCACGAGCGGGATGTTCCGATACGCGCCATCGCCCATACGAGACAGTGATATCCCCGGCAATCGTGCGTCGTATCGAACGACTCCGGAATGGACTGGTCTCCCAAAGTGCCCAAGTTACGGTTTGCGACTGGTCGACACGCTCAACGCCATCGCTGACACGCTTGCCGAACAGATTGATGAGGCTCACGGCGCCGAACCGGCGGATGTCAGCGGCAGCCTGCCCGACTACCTGATGGATCTTCCCGCCTTTGATGTGCTCATTGGCCCATAGCGGACGTCATCTGTTGTGCCTTGATGTGAAGTGTTGAGTCCTGAGCAGGCAGTACTGGTGCTCAGGAGCTAGGTTTGCGCGCCCGGGCAGGGACGGTCCGCTTGACGCCGTTTGCCGCCGGGATGACAGATACAACTTGTAAGTGCCAAATAAAACTTGTAGTCACACCTCCTCGATGTCGTCTGCCGCGGACGCCCGGACTTGTCGGTGGGCGGTGGTAGACCGGTGTTTGTAGCGCGAAACACCTCAAATGTGACGTGCGACACGCCGGGAGAATGTCGCGGCGTTGGGCTTGCGACCTGGGAATTTCACGAATGTTGTTCAGAACATGTTGTAGTCCTTCGCAATGTCGGCCACTAGGTGTAGTGTTTGGCGAACCGACAGGCCCCCACAGATTGAGGGCCGGCCGGGGCTGGGAAATCAGGTGCGGACGGTTTTCGTCCCGCAGGTGAGACACAGTCCGGGTCGGCTGGAAATCCGGGAATTTCGGGGGATAGCCGGGCCGCTGAAGGAAGTGAGATTTCGGCGGTGAGCAGTAACCCGAGTAGTTGCCAGTCAGTTTCTATCAACGTCTTGAGAGCTTCCAGGGGAAGAGGAGTCGAACCGAGATGACCGTCACCGTGTACACCAAGCCGGCATGTGTGCAGTGCAACGCGACCTACAAGGCGCTGGACAAGGCGGGTGTCGCCTACGAGAAGGTCGACATCAGCCTGGACGCCGAGGCGCGGGACTACGTGATGGCGCTGGGTTACCTGCAGGCCCCGGTCGTGGTAGCCGGCAACGAGCACTGGTCGGGCTTCCGGCCGGACCGGATCAAAGCGCTCAGCACGGTGGCGGTCACCGCCTAACGGACAAACAACCGGGGAAGGAGAAGGGAAACAATGAGCAATCTCGTCTACTTCTCCAGCGTGTCGGAGAACACCCACCGCTTCGTGCAGAAGCTGGGTGTCCCGGCCATCCGGATTCCGCTGCACGGCCGTATCGACGACGGGGTTATCACCGAGCCGTACGTGTTGGTGCTGCCGACCTACGGCGGCGGACGGGCCACCCCCGATATCAACGACGGTGGCTACGTGCCCAAGCAGGTCATCGCATTCCTCAACAACGAACACAACCGTTCGTTGATCCGTGGCGTCATTGCTGCGGGTAACAACAACTTTGGTGCCGAATTCGCCTACGCGGGCAACGTCGTTTCCCGCAAGTGCGGTGTTCCGTATCTCTACCGCCTCGAACTGATGGGGACCCCGGACGACGTTGACGCCGTTCGCGAGGGTCTACAAGAATTTTGGAAGGAACTCTCGTGCCACCAACCGTCACAGCTGCAGAGCCTGTAGCCGCCACCACGCACGCGCTGCCGGGTGAAAGCGACTACCACGCCCTCAACGCGATGCTCAACCTGTACGACGCGGACGGCAACATCCAGTTCGACAAAGACGTTGAGGCCGCGCGCGAGTACTTCCTGCAGCACGTGAACCAGAACACCGTCTTCTTCCACTCTCAGGACGAGAAGCTCGACTACCTGATCGAGAAGAACTACTACGAGCGCGAAGTGCTCGACCAGTACAGCCGTAACTTCGTCAAGGAGTTGCTGGACCGCGCGTTCGCCAAGAAGTTCCGTTTCCCAACGTTTTTGGGCGCGTTCAAGTACTACACCAGCTACACGCTGAAGACCTTCGACGGCAAGCGCTACCTGGAGCGGTTCGAGGACCGCGTCGTCATGGTGGCCCTCGCCCTCGCCGCCGGCGACACCGACCTGGCCGAGAAGCTGGTCGACGAGATCATCGACGGCCGGTTCCAGCCGGCCACCCCGACGTTCCTCAACTCGGGCAAGAAGCAACGCGGCGAGCCGGTGAGCTGCTTCTTGCTGCGCATCGAGGACAACATGGAGTCCATCGGCCGCTCGATCAACTCGGCGCTGCAGCTGTCCAAGCGTGGCGGCGGAGTTGCGTTGCTGCTGAGCAACATTCGTGAGCACGGCGCGCCGATCAAGAACATCGAGAACCAGTCCTCGGGCGTCATCCCGATCATGAAGCTGCTGGAGGACTCGTTCTCCTACGCCAACCAGCTCGGTGCCCGCCAGGGTGCGGGTGCGGTGTACCTGCATGCGCACCACCCCGACATCTACCGCTTCCTGGATACCAAGCGCGAGAACGCCGACGAGAAGATCCGGATCAAGACCCTCTCCTTGGGTGTAGTGATCCCGGACATCACCTTCGAGTTGGCCAAGAAAAACGAGGACATGTACCTGTTCTCGCCGTACGACGTCGAGAAGGTCTACGGGGTTCCGTTCGCCGACGTGAACGTCACCGAGAAGTACTACGAGATGGTCGACAACGGCGCCATCCGCAAGACCAAGATCAAGGCCCGCGAGTTCTTCCAGACCCTCGCCGAGCTGCAGTTCGAGTCGGGCTACCCGTACATCATGTACGAGGACACGGTGAACCGGGCCAACCCCATCGAGGGCAAGATCACCCACTCGAACCTGTGCTCGGAGATCCTGCAGGTGTCGACACCGTCGGTGTTCAACGACGACCTGTCCTACGCCAAGGTGGGCAAGGACATCTCGTGCAACTTGGGCTCGCTGAACATCGCCAAGACCATGGATTCGCCGGACTTCGCGCAGACCATCGAGGTCTCGATCCGCGCGCTCACCGCGGTCAGCGATCAGACCCACATCTGGTCGGTGCCGTCGATCGAGCAGGGCAACAACGACTCTCACGCCATCGGCCTGGGGCAGATGAACCTGCACGGCTACTTGGCCCGCGAGCGCATTCTCTATGGCTCTGAAGAAGGCATCGACTTCACCAACATCTACTTCTACGCAGTGCTGTACCACGCCCTGCGCGCTTCGAATCTCATTGCGATCGAACGGGGTTCGCATTTCAAGGGCTTCGAGAACTCGAAGTACGCCAGCGGTGAGTTCTTCGACAAGTACACCGAGCAGGAATGGGCGCCCAAGACCGAGCGCGTCAGGCAGCTGTTCGTCGATGCGGGCATTCACATTCCGACGCAGGACGATTGGCGCTTGCTGAAGGAGTCGGTGCAGGCCCACGGCATCTACAACCAGAACCTGCAGGCCGTGCCGCCGACCGGGTCGATCTCCTACATCAACCACTCGACGAGCTCGATCCACCCGGTGGCCAGCAAGATCGAGATCCGCAAGGAAGGCAAGATCGGCCGCGTCTACTACCCGGCGCCGTATCTGACCAACGACAACCTGGAGTACTACCAGGACGCGTACGAGATCGGCTACGAGAAGATCATCGACACCTACGCCGCGGCCACCCAACACGTGGACCAGGGCCTGTCGCTGACGCTGTTCTTCAAGGACACCGCCAGCACACGTGACGTGAACAAGGCGCAGATCTACGCCTGGCGCAAGGGCATCAAGACGCTGTACTACATCCGGCTGCGCCAAATGGCTTTGGAGGGAACCGAAGTCGAGGGTTGCGTGTCCTGCATGCTGTGACGCTTAACGTTCGATGGCCAGTTATTGCACGTGAATCGCGAAGAGCGTGCGATGACTGGCCATTTGGCGCTTAGCTGTGGTCATCCTTGTGCCGCAGCGGAGACCTCTGCGGCGACGGGGTCCATCCAGAAGATCTGCCAAGAGTGGCCGTCCAGGTCGTGGTAGCTGCGGCCGTACATGAAGTCCTCATCGTCGGTATCTCCGGCCGTGCCACCCGCGGCGATGGCGCAGTCCACCAGGGCATCTACCTCCGTACGGCTGTCGACGCCCAAGCAGATGACACACTCTTTCGTCTTCGACGCGTCGGCGGTCTCGGCCAGGTGCAACGAGTCGAAGGCCTCGCGCTGTATCAACATCGCGAACTGGTTCTCACCTAGCACCAGCGTCAGCGTGCTGTCGCTGCTGAACTTCTCGTTGAAGGTATACCCGAGCTCGGTGAAGAACTTCCGCGAGCGCTCGATGTCGGTGACCGGCAGGTTCACAAAAATCATGGCGTGCATCGGGCGGCTCCTCTGGTCCGTGGCGCCCGGGGGCGGGCACCGTCACAGGGGGGTAGACCGTCGGCCGCGCCCGAACTCATCGGTCCGGTGCCGTCTGCGAATCAGCTCTCGCGAGCTTGGTCCGCGTGCAGCGACTTCACCCGGCGCTGCTCCTGTAGCACCATCTTGTAGCTCTCGCGCTCCGCGGCCAGCCAGTCCGGCATCTCCTCGAGCAGCTGATCGATCTGCTCGGTGGTCAGTGCCTTCTCGACATCGCCTCGCGTGAGACCCGAGATCGAGATGCCGAGCTTGGCTGCCACCAGGTTCTTCGGGTGCGGGCCGTTCTTGCGGAGGTCCTTGAGCCACTGCGGCGGGTCCGCCTGCAGGGCGGCCAGCTCGGAGCGAGTGATGGCGTTCTGCTGGAACTCGGCCGGCGTCGCGGGCAAGTACACGTCCAGCTTCTTCGCCGCCGTGGCGGGTTTCATGGACTGTGCGTTCGGCCTGCTCATGGCATCAGCCTATCGGTAGCCTGATGCGGTGACTCAGCTCTCCCTGACCCTCGGGTACGTCCCCGGCGGGACGCCCGCGAAGTGGGCTCGGATCTGGGCCGAGCGTCATCCCGAGGTACCGCTGCAATTGCACGCCGTCGCTGCGGCGGACGCGGCCACCGCGGTGCGGGCCGGTACCGTCGATGTGGCGTTGCTACGGCCGCTGGCCGACACTTCGGGGCTGGCCGTCATCCCGCTTTACGAGGAGACCGCGGTGGCCGTGGTGCCGATCGATCACATTCTCAGTGCAGTCGACACGATCACCGCCACAGATCTTGACGGCGAGCCGACGTTGCTCCCGCTCGACGATGTCCTCGCCTGGGCGGGCGCTCCCGGTAGTCCAGTCGACCACCGACCCGAAACTACCCAGGATGCAATAGAACTCGTTGCTGCAGGAATGGGTGCGCTCATCGTTCCGCAGTCACTGGCGCGGCTCTATCACCGCAAGGACCTCACCTACCGCCCGATCGCCGATGCGCCTGCTTGCCCGGTGGTGCTCGCCTTCCAGGAAGGGCCGCAGCCGACGCTGGTCGACGAGTTCATCGGGATTGTGCGGGGCCGTAAAGCCAGTTCGTCGCGGGGGCAGGCCGAGCCAACGCCGAAACGCACTGCACGAGAGAAGACCCTCGCCAAGCAGGCCGCTCGCGCCGCTGCGGGTAAGGCGGCCCGAAAGTCAGGCCGGGCCGAACGTGGTCGACGCTGACGCAAACGCTGTGCGCGCTGGCGGTTGGACTGGTTCGAAAGCTGTTCGCGGATAACGGTATTCGGCGTTCTAGCCGCAGATGCGCCCGTGGCCGGACACCAGTCGTGCCCGGCCACGGTCAGCTCAGGTTGCCCACGCTTGACGTCCGCCGCTGCCTGGTTCGGTGGACTCTCGCCGAGCTTGATCGGCGGTGCTCGGCGGCGCCGCCCAGGTGTCCACACTGGCCTCCAGATCCGCCTCGATGTCCCCGAGGGTGCTCGGGCGGCGTCGGCTCACAACGGTGAGCCAGGCCAACCCGGCCAGCATGTAGGCAAGGAAGTAGTAGGGGAAGTACCGCACCGGCACCGGTGGGAGCGGATAGAAGCTGCCGATGGTCGGGACGAGTAGGCAGACCAGCGCGAGGGCCGAGATCGCGACGTTCTTGCCGGCAAGCTGCCCACGCTTGCGCAAGTACACCGGCGCCGCGATGGAGACCATGAAGTAGGCCAACAGGAATCCGAACGCGGCCAATGTTCCTGCGTCTCCGAACGTGGTCAGTGGGTCGGTGAAAATCTGCATCACACAGATGATTCCGAGCACCAGCAGGGTGTAGACGCTGACCGCGACGTGAGGCGTTCGATTCCGCGAGTGAATGCTTCCGACGTGTCGGCTGAGCATTCCGTGCCGCGCCATCGGTAGCAGGATCCGTGAGCCGGCATTGACACACGACAGAGTGAGCGAATAAAAGCTCAGGATGGCGCCGAGGCAGATCGGTGCCTTGAGGAACCCGACATGGTAGGCGTCGGACAGGGTTGACAGTGGAGCGTCCAGGTCTGCGAGCTGAAGATTGTGAGAGCCGGCGCCGATCACTTCGACGTAGCTGACGAACACAAAGAACAGCCCCGCGATCACCAGGCTCCAACGCACTGCGCGCGGAACGTTGTGTAGCGGGTTCTTCGCCTCGCCGCCCAATGCGGTGGCGCTCTCGAATCCGACCAGGCTGAAAATGCAGATGACGACGGCAAGGGTGATCCCGCTGACACCTACTCCGTGGAGGTGGAATTGCTGCGTGTCCACCATGGTGCCGTGTTTCGCCAGCACGGTGAGGCACAGCGCAATGATGAGTGCGGTGGAAAGGCCCTCCAGCACCAACATGAGGAGCGACGAAATGCGAATGTCCTTATATGCGACCAACCAACACAGTGCGGCGCTGACGCAGAACGCGACGATCGCCGGTACGCGGAAGGACGCGCCGATCGCTTCGAGGAACTGATTGACAAAGATGGAAAAGCCAGCGAGACCCGCGATCGCGATGAAACCGTACGACCACAGCAACGTCCACCCCGACAACACGCCGCCACGCGGGCCCAACCCGCGACCGATATAGGCGTACATGGACCCCGGTAGCGCCGACCGGCCGGCGAATACGTTCAGGTTCATCACGACGAAGGACAGCATGACCGTTGCGAACAGGTAGGCCAGCCAGGTTCCGTTGCCGGCAAAGGAAAAAGCCAGCGGCACGATGAGTACCGCTGTCATGGTGGGTGAGATCAAAGCCACCGATTGAGCCAGGAGCGTCGGAAATCCCAACGCCCCGGCGCGGACGGACAACGATTGTGCGGACTGCGATTTGGCAGGACTGTCGGGCGGAAGTTCCGCTGCTATAGCCATGGACTCAGCTCCTAGAGATGTTGACGCGCCGAGGAGTCGCGCGCCTTCGGCTTTGTTGAGTGCGGCACCACTCGCCGCTGACTCGACCGACACTAGAGCGATGTTGCCCAGCAGACAACAAATAGTTGTCTGAATTTAAGAGCTGGTAATGCGACGTTACGCCGGTGTCATGCCCGGGCGGTTGGGATGGCGACTCGGCGGGGCTTGGACTCGACTCGCACGAGGACTAGTGCTGAATGCGGCTCAGCTCGGCGTGGTCGGTGGACGACACCAGTAGCACCTCGGTCACCGTGCGCGCAGTCATCCGATGGGGTCGCGCCGCATCGAAATGCACTGCAGTACCTGATGGAATCAAGTAATCGGCACCGTCGTACTCGAACTTGAGCTCTCCGCTGACCACGTACAGCAATTCTTCGCCGCGATGCTGGACCGGAGGGCCGGCGGGCCGCCGCGGCTTGACCCGGACGCGGAGGGCCTCAATCCATTTTGAACCGAGATATCCACTGCAAACCGCGATTTCGAGTCCGCCGGCAGACTGGCGAGTGGCATCGGCCGGATATGTCGCCAGCACCGACCGGTCGGTATCTTCTCCCAGCAGGACGCTGACTCGAACTCCCAAAACTGTTGCCAGGTCTACCAAAGCGCCGATCGAGGCTTGTCGCTCGCCGGACTCCAGGCGCGACAGGTGGGCCTTGGACAGTCCGCACAGTTCAGAGACCTGCTCAAGAGTGAGCCCACGGTTCTCGCGGGCCGATTTGAGCCGCTGGCCGACTGCGTCAAGATCGACTGCCGATGACATGCACCGCAGACTATCCAAATGTTGTCTGACAGGCAACATTGACGGCCGGCGCGCAACGTCGGCACGCGGCGGCCGGGACTATCCGACTGCCGCGACCGTGAGTCCTTGGCAGCCGGCGGGATGCGTCATACCGTGGCGAGCATGGCCTGAAGCTCCGAGCGGGCCGATTCCTGCAACGGCAGCAGCGGTGGGCGCGGATCACCGACGTCACGCCCCAGCAATTCCAGCCCGGCTTTGACGGTGGTGGGCAGTCCGCCGCTGACGATGAATCGCAGCAATGGCGCAAGTTCGTCGTAGATGGACTGTGCGGCCTCAAGTTCCGCGTTCTGCACGGCGGCGTAGAGATCGAGGCAGGCCTGCGGCCGCAAATGTGGTGCGGCGGTGCACCATCCGCTGGCCCCGGCGGTCAGTGCATCGAGTACCAACGGGTTGCTGCCGTTGTAGAACGGCAAGGTCCCGCCGGACAGTTCCTTGATGCGTAGCATCCGAGTGAGATCGCCGGTCGATTCCTTGACCATGGTTACGTTGTCGATATCGGTGAACATTTGCAGCAGGAGTTCGGGGCTCATGTCCACTCCGCTGGTGGCCGGGTTGTTGTACGCCATGATCGGGATATCCAGTGCCGCACCGACGGTCGCGTAATGTTGAGAAATCTCGCGATCGTTGAGCTTCCAGTAGGACACCGGCAGCACCATCACCGCGTCGGCCCCGGCCCGTTGCGCATGGCGAGCCCTGCGGACCGTGTTTGCCGTAGTCAGATCCGAGGCTCCGACGATGACCGGCACCCGGCGATCGACGGCCCCGATGGTGGTATCGACGACAGTGTCGAATTCCTTCTCGCTCAAGTAGGCGGCCTCGCCGGTGCTGCCCAGAGGAGCGATCGCGTGGACTCCGGCAGTGACCAGGCCGTCGACCAATTCCGCCAGCGTTTCGGTATCGACGGCGGTGCCGTCTGCGGTGAACGGCGTGATGGGGTAGGCGATGATGCCGTGAATGAATGGTGTTGTCATGGCTGTGGTTTCCTTCGGCGGCGGGTGGGTTGCTAGGGCAGGGCGCTACTCGGACAGGACATCGGGATGCTGCGCCAGGGCGCGGCGCGCGTAGTAGGCGAAGTTCGCCTGGCTGCGTTTGGGCGCCAGGGTCCAGTCATGGGCCTCCCGCGCCAGACGCTCGGGCAGTGGCGCGATGGTGCCGGCCGACATCGCAGCCAGTTGCAGCTTGGCCCCACGTTCGACCAGCATCGCCAGCGAGCATGCCTCCTCGACGCTCGCGGCGGCGACCACCTGGCCGTGATGGGCCAGCAGGACCGCCTTCTTGGTGCCGAGCGCAGCGGTGATGATCTCGCCCTCTTCGTTGCCCACCGGCACGCCGGGCCAGTCGGCCAGGAATGCGCAGTCGTCGTAGAGTGGTGCGATGTCCATCTGAGACACCATCAGGGGAACTTCGAGCATCGAGAGTGCGGCAACGTGGAACGGATGCGTGTGCACGATGCACGACACGTCCGGCCGTGAACGGTATATCCAGGCGTGAAAGCGGTTGGCAGGGTTAGGCATTCCGTCGCCTGACAGGACGTTGAGATCCTCGTCGACCACAACCAGGTTGCCGGCCGTGATCTCGTCGAACCCTAGGCCGAGTCGTTGCGTGTAGAACGTGCCCGGTTCTTCGGCGCGCGCCGTGATCTGGCCGGCCAGGCCTGAATCGTGTCCGGCGTCGAACAACGCCCGGCAAGTCAGTGCCACCTTCTGCCGGATGGTCAAGCTGGAGTCGGCGACGTGTCGTGACATGTCACTTAGCGCCCGGCGCATGAGCTCGGCTTTTGACATGTCGAGGGTGGTGCTCATCCGATAGTTCCTCCAGCGATCGTCGGTCGGCAACTTGGACACATGGTAGCCGATAGGACACAATGTGTCATGTGGTGATGGGTATCCTTTGTCGGACCGAAACTGGTGAGAAGGAGCGGCGATGACCGATGTCTTGCGTGCAGTACGGCTCCAGCGCGCAATGACGTTGGAGGATCTTGCTGAGGCCACCGGATTGACGAAGAGCTATCTGTCCAAGGTGGAGCGCCGACAAAGCATCCCGTCGATCGCAGCGGCGATGAAGATCGCGCGGGCGCTGGAAGTCGATGTGGCCCGGCTGTTCGCCGACGACCCCGAGGCCAGTGCGATCACGGTCGAGCGGGCGATCGACCACCACCAGCGCAGGCATCACGCCGTGGCCACCCACATGCTCGGAAAGGCGATGTCGCCCTTCGTGGTACATCCCGGTTCGGAATTCGCCGAGCATCCGCACTCGAGTCACCCCGGTCAGGAGTTCGTATTCGTGCACGCCGGCGAGGTTGAACTCAGCTATGACGGACAGGTAATTGCCCTGAACTCGGGGGACTGCGCCTACTTCGACGCCTCTGTGCCGCACAAATTTCGGCGCTGCGGCGCCGATCCCGCTGTGGTGGTTGTCGTCGCCTACAGCGAAGTCCGCCGGACTGCGGGGTAACCGCTCGGCGGGCGAAAGACGGTGTGGATCCAACCGGTCAGGTGTGCGACGGGCCCTGGGCCTTCTTGTACAGCGACTTGAGCAGCAGATCCCGGAATGCGCGATTGTCCAGCGCCTTGAGTCCCGCGTCTGCGACCCGCGGCATGCCGGCCAGCTTGTGAAAGAAACGCCCACGCCGGTACTCGCGACCCCACGCCGCCCGGATGCGCTGCGTGTAGTTGGTGAAGTCGTCCGGCCCGCCGTTGGTGAGCGCGGCGATCGCGCATTCGCCTGCGGTCAAACCGGATTCGAGGGCCTTGGAGATACCGGCACCGGATGTCGGCTTGCCCGCACCCAGCGCGTCGCCGACGAAGAGCACGCCCGGCCGCCACGGTGGCCACGCGGTGAAGCCCATCGGTAGCCGCCAGGCCCGGACGCTCTTGTTCCGCTGCAACTCCTCGACCGATGGAAGTTTCCAATCGCGTGGCAGTGTCTGCAAGAACTCGTCCAGGAACCGGGCGGCGTTGATGGCCTGCCAGTTCTGGTAGCTGTTGATGTAGCCCAGGCCAATGTTGAAGGTGCCGTTGCCCATTGGGAACACCCAGCCGTAGCCGGGGAGCTGGTCACCTTGGAACATCAGCTTGAGATAGATGTCCAGGCTGTCCGAATCGGGCCGGTTTGCGGGCATCTCGGCGCGGATCGCGATGGCCGAGTAACCGTGGTACATCGAGTCGATGTTCAGCGCTCGTTTGATGGGGGAGTACGCACCGTCGGCGGCGATCACCGCCTCGGCGTAGATCTTCTCGCCGCCCTTGAGCACGACGCCGATGACGCGGCCGTTCTGATCCAGTTCGGGACCGGACACCTCGGCGCCCTGGCGGACCTCGGCCCCGGCCTCACCGGCATGCTCCAGCAGCAACGTGTCGAGTCGCGTCCGGCTGACCGTGCAGCCGTGGTCTGGCATCCCGGGCCGGCGCGGAAACGACAGCTCCCACTGTCCCGGGCTGAAAACTGTCACCCGGTTGACCCGATGGAACGTCGCCACCTGCTTCGACAAGCCCATCTTCTGCAGATAACTGACACCTCGGGCGGTCAACCCGTCACCGCAGGGTTTGTCGCGGGGGAAGTGCGCTTTGTCCAGAACCAGCACGCTGGCGCCGGTCTGCGCAGCCTGCCACGCCGCGGCCGACCCCGACGGGCCGCCGCCGGCGACAACAAGGTCGTAGCGCTGGGCCATGTGGTCAAGTCCTTGTCAACCAAGCATTCTCGGCGCTGATGTTACCCGCGTCAGCTGTCCTGGGAGTGGAAGCGCGGCCGGTCCGGCTTGGGAACTGCTGCGCCGCGCCGCGCGGTCTGGGCAGGTCAGGACCAGCCCGCCCGGTACAGTGGGCGGGTGCGCAGGCCATCGATTCCCCGTTCCGGCATCCAGGCCGGGGTGAAGGTTCCCGGTGTGCCGAGTGTGAAGGTGCCCTCGGTCACCGTGCAGGTGAAGGTCTCTACAGAGAAGGTGGCCACCGAAAAGGTGGATGCCCGCAGTGAGAGATGGCGCGAGCACCGCAAGAAGGTTCGCGAAGAAATCGTTGACGCCGCGTTCCGCGCGATCGATCGGCTGGGCCCCAACGTCAGTGTCCGGGAGATCGCCGAAGAGGCCGGCACCGCCAAACCCAAGATCTACCGGCACTTCGCCGACAAGTCGGACATGTTCTCGCAGATCGGCGAGCGGATGCGAGACATGTTGTGGGCGGCGGTGATTCCGTCTATCGACATCGAGAACGACTCGACCGGGGACATCATCGGCCGGGCCGTCGAGCACTACGTCGACCTGGTCGACCAGCATCCGAACGTGGTCCGTTTCCTGCTGCAGGGCCGTTTCGCCGATCAGTCCGCCGCCGCGATGACCACCGTCAACCGGGGCCGCGACATCACCCTGGCAATCGCCGCGATGGTCAGCGGCGAGCTCAAGGAGATGGACCTGGACTCTGCGGTCTTCGAGCTGGCCGCGTTCACCCTGTTCGGTGCGGCCGCGTCGGCGACCGATTGGTGGTTGGGCGGCAGCGACGAGAGTCCGCGCCGGATACCCCGCGATGAATTCATCACGCACATGACCACGATCATGATGGGCGCCATCAACGGCACCGGCGAGCTGCTGGGCATCTCGTTCGAGCCGGATCTGCCGGTGCACGACGCGGTGCAGCGTCAGCAGTCCGCCGACGAACGCGCCTGAACGCGTCCGACACGAAAACACAATGTCTAGCGGTTCGCGGCGGCACGAGATACCAGGGGTAGTGTCGGTGTTGCCGGTCCGGCAAACATATATCCAGCTTGAAACGGGGTCACGGTGTCTGAAGGTATGAAGCTCATCGACAGGGCCTCGGCGATCAACTGGAACCGTGTTCAGGACGAGAAAGACGCCGAGGTCTGGGACCGACTGACCGGCAATTTCTGGCTGCCCGAGAAGGTGCCGGTGTCCAACGACATCCCGTCGTGGGGCACCCTGACCGCCGGCGAAAAGCAGCTCACCATGCGGGTTTTCACCGGCCTGACGCTGCTGGACACCATTCAGGGCACGGTCGGTGCGGTCAGCCTGATCCCCGATTCGCTCACCCCGCACGAGCAGGCCGTCTACACCAACATCGCCTTCATGGAGTCGGTGCACGCCAAGAGCTACAGCAACATCTTCTCCACGCTGTGTTCGACGACCGAGATCGATGAGGCGTTCCGTTGGTCGGAGGAAAATCCGAATCTGCAGCGCAAAGCGCAGATCGTGATGGACTACTACCGCGGCGACGATCCGCTCAAGCGCAAGGTCGCTTCCACGCTGTTGGAGAGCTTCCTGTTCTACTCGGGCTTCTACCTGCCGATGTACTGGAGCAGCCGCGCCAAGCTCACCAACACCGCCGATATGATCCGGCTGATCATCCGCGACGAGGCCGTGCACGGGTACTACATCGGCTACAAGTACCAGCGTGGGCTCGCACTCGTCGACGAGGCCAAGCGCGATGAACTCAAGGACTACACCTACGAGTTGCTCTTCGAGCTGTACGACAACGAGGTCGAATACACCCAGGATCTCTACGACGGTGTCGGTCTGACCGAGGACGTCAAGAAGTTCTTGCGCTACAACGCCAACAAGGCGTTGATGAACCTCGGCTATGAGGCGATGTTCCCGCGTGACGAAACCGACGTGAACCCGGCGATCCTGTCGGCGCTGAGCCCCAACGCTGATGAGAACCACGACTTCTTCTCCGGCTCGGGTTCGAGCTACGTGATCGGCAAGGCCGTCAACACCGAAGACGAGGACTGGGACTTCTAACTCCCTGTTCCCGTAGTCCCTCGGGCGTATGGCCCGAGGGACGCCGCCGTGCGCAGGCACACGCGCAGGCGGGTCGATGCAGAACCGCCGGGCAAGTCCATCGCTGCCCTCGAACAACGCGCGTTGGTAGCCCGGCAAGCCCCTGATCCGGGACAGGCCACGGTTTCCTGGGCGGCTTGGCTGTCTACGGGTATCTATTTACCCGGGAGCAAATTCCCACTGTCTTCCCAGCAATTAATAACGGCACCCATAGACTTTTGCTTGTCGGGCGCGCTGATTCTGTGTGAAATACCATTAGTAGGGTTTTTCAAATTATTTCGCCAAACGGCATCTGAGCTATCGGCAGCGCTGAATGAAGTCGATAAATCAATCCACCTAACTGCAGTTATGCGCACCGGTCCGGTAATCGGCGAACTGCATGTCAATGGCCAAGTATTGATGCTGGTCGATGTCCACAGGCCATTCCCACGATTTGCACATTTGCAAATGCTGGGCCACGTGAGTTGCTTGGATATTGCGGTGAAATTCGTAGGTCAATAATGCTTCGGAATGAAAAGTTTGAAGTTAGTGTGCGTCTCATTCGCGGCCCGTTGAATTAATTCCGAGAGTTGGGGAACTCCATGTCTGCGCACGGCAATCTTCTCCGCGCCATTTCGGTATCCGTACTGACCGTTGCGGTCATCGGTGTCTCGACGGGTCTACATCCGTCCTCCGATTCGGGGATCGTCACCCGCAGCCAGCAGATTGAGCTGGCTGCGACGATCGACACCGCGTCGAGTGCCGTGGGCGTCTCGGACTCCAGCCTCTATTTCATGGATCAGAGCGACTTGAACACCGCGATGTCCGAACTGCAGACCATGGGTGTCACGCAGATCCGGGTGCTGCTGCCGTGGGAGGTGATGGAGCCGACCGACGGCACCTACAACTGGACCCAGGCCGACCAGCTTCTCAACACCGCCGCGAAGTACGGCATCGCGGTTGATGCGGATATCACCAGCACCCCGACCTGGGCCAGCAGCTACAGCAATAACGGCCTGATCCCGGATGCGCAGCCCAACGCTTCGGCCGATGCCGCCTATGCCGCTTTTGCCGCGGCTGTCGCGTCCCGCTATACGAGCAAGATCTCGGCGATCGAGGTCTGGAACGAACCCAACGGCAACACCGGCTGGTACCCCACGCCCAGTGCCGCGAGCTACACCCAATTGCTCAAGGATGCTTATACCGCAATCAAAGCGGCGGACCCGAATATCACGGTGGTCGCGGGCGCGCTGGGCGCCGGCATCTCGATCGGAACGTGGACCATCAACCCCGTCACGTTCCTGCAGCAGATGTACGCCGACGGTGCCCAGGGCTATTTCGACGCTTTATCGTTCCATCCGTACAACTACACGAGCACCTTTTCGGCCGGTACCACGTTCGCCAACTCGGCGATCGATCAGCTCGAGGCACTGCGCGCGCTGATGAACGCCAATGGCGATGCCGCCAAACTGATCTGGGCCACCGAATACGGCGAGCCGTCGAACGAATCGGGTGGTCAAGCTCAACAAGCCGCCTACATCCAAGACTTCCTCACCACGTGGTCTTCGTTGACCGGCGTCGGCCCGATGTTCCTCTACTCCCTGCTCGATGACAGTCAGGGCGACAACTTGGGCCTGTTCACCGACAACTGGACGGCGAAATCTGCTGTCGCGGTCGTCGAGGCGTGGATCGCCGCGCATCCCACAGTGGCAGCGGCGGCTTCCGCGGCCGGCTCCGTGGTCGCTGCTATCGGAACCGCAGTGCAGACCGTGGGCACCTACGTAAGCAATCTGGTCACAAACGCCGTCAGCTTCGTACAGCAGGTGGCCGCTTCGATAGCCACCGCCGTGGCCAAGCTCGTCAGTGGGTTGACCACCGGCGTGAGCGCTGCCGTCGCGGCCGCAACCAGCGCCGTGTCGCATGTCGTCGCGTCGCTCGCGGCTGCGATCACGCCGAAAGCGGCTACCAGTTCAGCGGCGAGCACGGAATCCGTGGGTACGACGAACATCGCTGTCGCCGCCAGTAGTGTGCAGACCGCTGCGGCCGCGAAGGTTTCGACAGCCGCGACGGCGGTATCGGACTCCAAGTCGACACCGGCTGCGGCCGCTGCCGCGGAGGGCTCCACCAAGTCCCGCGATACGAAGGACAGCAAGAAATCGGACAGCGCCGCCGCTGTGAAGCCGGCCAAGTCGGTGCAGCAGTCACATGCCAACACTGGCCAAGCCACGCATCACGGCCGCTGACGCCACTGACGGCCGAGGGCAGGGTCCAGCGCGGCCCAATCAGATTGCTACAGAGGGTCTTCGGCGTAACGAGTGGCCGCCCGGTAGACCTTGGCCCGGTACATCGCGGAGTCGGCGTCCTGCAAGATCTGAGAGGCGTCCCGTGGATCGTCGGGCCGCACTTGAGTGACGCCGATGCTGGCGGTGAGCCCACACGGGGTTCCGGCGATGTCGATGGGCGCGGCGAGTGCGGAGTGAAGGCGGTCGGCCAGCCGGTCGAGTGTGGCGCGGTCGGCCGGGCCGAACAGCAAGGCAACGAACTCGTCGCCGCCGTGGCGCGCGACGAAGTCCTCGGTGCGCAACGTGCAGCGCAGTCGCTGTGCCGCAGTCTTGATCACGGTGTCGCCGGCATGGTGGCCGAAGGCGTCGTTGAAGGTCTTGATGTTGTCGAGGTCGATGAACATCACGGCGACCAGCGGTGGCATCTCGGTCTCGATCGCTCGGGATACCCGTTTTTCGGCATAGGCGCGGTTCGGTAGGCCAGTGAGGGCGTCGTGGTGGGCCTGGTGGGTGAGACGCAGTTGCGCAAGGTGCTGGTCGGTGACATCGGTGAAGGTGATCAGCACTGCAGGCTGGCCGCTGTCGGCCGGATCGAGGAACCGGCAACTGACCGAGAGCCATTTGCGCGGACCGCCGGGCTGCTGATAGCCCACGATCTGGTTTCGCACTGCCGTGCTGGTGGCCATGATGGCGGCGAAGGGCCGCCGTTGGTCGGCGAGTGGGTGACCGTCCACGTCGTACAAAGGGAAATCGACTGAGGGGTCGACGTTTTCGAGCAGTGGGCCGTCGGGTGCCATACCGAGGATGCGGCGTCCGGCCGGGTTGATCCATTCGGGCTGACGCTGGGCGTCGAGGACCACCACCCCTTCATCGAGGGAATCGACGACCGTTTGGAACCGCTGTTCGGCGCGTCGTAACGCGGTGTGGTCCGAGCACACCAGGACGTAGCCGTCGTCCATCGCGGCGGCGCTGACC
Source organism: Mycobacterium sp. MAA66 (assembly GCF_041261665.1). NCBI lineage: Bacteria > Bacillati > Actinomycetota > Actinomycetes > Mycobacteriales > Mycobacteriaceae > Mycobacterium > Mycobacterium sp. MAA66. Next base: position 142,363 of record NZ_JBGCCC010000001.1, read on the forward strand.
CGAACGGTGAGTACCGTACCGTCGGCGGCGCGATGGGAGGTGTGCTGCTCGACACCTCCTTGAGCGACGATGGCGGCTGGATCGACGGTGGCGCCGACGGCCTTGCTGATCGGGCATCCCAGGGCAGACGCTGCCGAGCGCCGGTAGATCGTTTGGGCCGCCGGGTTCCAACTGGTGACCACGCCAGTCGCGGTGGTGGAGATGATCGCATCGGTGGCATGGGCCACCAGGGCTGCCTGATCGTGCAGGGCTGCCTCGGCGGCCTTGAGCACCGTCAGATCGCGAAAGACCACTTGGTACGCGGGTTTACCGTCCCAACTGGTGAGCACCGATACCACCTCGACGGGTAGCGGGCTGCCATCGAGGCGCAGCATCGTCGCTTCCGACGGTGCAGTGTTGTCGCCCTCGCGCCGCAGGGAAGCGATGCGGGCCAACATCGGTGCGATGGAGTCGGGATGGACAAAGTCGGTGATCATCCGACCCACCACGTCATCAGCACTGCGGGCGGCGATCCCTTCGATACCGGCCGGGTTCACGTAGACGACGCGACCCTCGGAATGGACGCACATGGGGTAGGGGCTGTGCTCTAACAGCTGACGGTAGCGGCGTTCGCCGTCGTCTGGCGACGCGGCGGAGCTGGTGCTCGTGGACGCGTCACCGGGTCCCGTCGCCATCTACCTGCCCCCGTTCTCAGTGAATTCTCTGAAGTTAGCTGATGGCTCAACCCGCCAATCGCCGGACGACAGTGATTCAGTCGATATCGCCACATAATGCCTGGTCAAATGTGTCGGTGTGGGCGTTAATCAAATAACGATGCCCTCTCGGGGCGTCGAGAAACGAAGGAGGCAGCGGCACATCATGATCGAGGCTCAGACAACAATCACCGGGATCGGCGCCGTAACGGGGTATGGCTGGGGCGCCGACCCGCTGTGGAACGGACTGCTCAGCGGTAAACCCGCTGCCACGCTGGTCGGCGGGTTCGGGCCGACCGGCGAGGAGAACGCGTGGCTGGCCCGCATCAGAGATGAAGGAGACCCCCTCGACGGCTCCAGCCGGTTTGCCCGCGCATTGCGAGCAGCCGCCCGGGAGGCCATTGCAGACGCCGCGCAACGTGGCTGGGTGCCCGGATCTCGCGTGGGACTGCTTCACGCGGTGGTGATCTCCGAAGTGGAGGGCTGGCGCGACTTTTACCTCAAGGACGCCGCGTGCCGACGGGTACGTGACTACCTGACCCTCATGCCGTCAACCCCGGTGTCAATGCTGATGCGCGAGTACGGCTTTCATGGACCCGCGATGAACGTATCCGCCATGTGCTCCTCGGGCAACGCCGGCCTGATCACCGCGAAGATGTGGTTGGACAGCGGCTTCGTCGACGACGTCGTGTTCGTCTCGACCGATCTGTCGCTGACACCGGAGAACGTCGAGCACTTCGTTCGTCTCGGCGTCGGCGTCGTCGACACCGAGCCGCTGGACGCCTGCCGGCCGTTTCAACAGGGCAGCCGAGGATTTCCGGCCGGGGAAGCGGCGATCTCGTTCGTCTTGTCTCAACGTGCCGAGCGGGCCTATGTGCGAGTGCTCGGCGGCGACATGACCCACGACGCCTATCACCTGACCTCGGTCGACCCGGGCCGTACCCAGGTCGATCAGTGCGTGCGCAATGCGTTGCGCGCCGCGGATACCACCCCTGACCGGATCGCCTACCTCAACGCGCATGGTCCCGGCACCCAACAGTGCGATACCGCCGAAGCCGGACTCGTCGACGAAGTCCTGCATGGACGACCGGGCATCTACTCCATCAAGCCGATGGTCGGGCACTGCCAAGGTGCCGCTGCCGCTGTGGAGCTTGCTGCGGCCGCTCTGGGCTACGCCCGTGGTGTCGTGCCGGCAGCGCCAACCGTCGCCCCTGGACATCCGCGGTTGCTGGATGGGCCGACGCCGCTACAACCAGGCGCACTGACCCTCAAGACCTCACTGGGGATGGGCGGACACAATTCCGCGGTGGTGCTCGCACCGGTCGCCTGAGTAGGGCTTCCGGAGGTGTGCTCGAACCTGGTACCGCACAGAGAAAGCCGCTGTTGCAACTCTCCATTTGCCACAGCGGCTTGGCTGTTCCGGCGCAACAAGGTTGGCGATCGGTGACGGTAGGCGCCGAATGTCAGTGCACGTGAATGCTCGCCCGGCTCGTCAGGCAGTCGGTGCGCCTGCCACTCGGCGTTCGCCGCCGTTGTTCGCCTGCCAGAACCGGTACACGTCGATGGCCTCCGCACGCGGCTGGTAGCTCATCGGTAGCCGCCGCCGCGGCCACGGTTTGGCGAACTCGTCATAGAAGGTGGCCAATTCGAAGTACTTCCGGTCGTCCACGTAGTGGGGTTCGTAATCCTCACGGCTGGTGAGGAAGACGACCTCGTCGGGGGAGCAGTAGTACAGCGAGCCCAGGCACATTGGGCACGGATGGGCCAGAACGTAGATCGTCGTTCCGGTCAGGTGCTCGGTGCCCAACTTCGTGCAGGCCTCGCGGATGGCCAGAATCTCGGCGTGCGCGGTCGGGTCGCCGGTTTGGGCGACTTTGTTCGGGCTCTCGGCGACGACTTCGCCGTCCTTGACGATGACGGTCGCGAACGGGCGGCCGCCCTCGGTGACGTTCTTGCGGGCGATGTCGATGGTGCGTTGGGCGAAGTCCATCGAAGTTCCTTTCGAAAGTCGTTGGTACTCAGGATCAGAAGGGCTTGGTCGGTAGGTACTTGCCGTCCAGGGTGATGACCGCGCGTTCGCCACCCTCGGGATCGGCGACCTTCTTCACGTCCAGCTTGAAGTTGATCGCGGAGATGATGCCGTCGCCGAACTGTTCGTGCACCAGAGCCTTGAGGGTGGTGCCGTAGACCTGCAACATCTCGTAGAAGCGGTAGATGGTCGGGTCGGTCGGAATGCCGCCGGGGATGGATCCGCGCGTCGGGATGGTCTGCAACAGCTTCGCGTCGTCGGCATCCAGACCCAGCAGTTCGGCAACCGCAACGGCAGAGTGCTCCGGCAAAGGGTGCTGGCCGAGGACCGCGGCGGTGGTGAAGGCCACGGACAGACCCGAAGCGTCGGCGATCTGCTGCCAGGACAGGTCCTTGCGGGTCTTGGCCTCGACGGCGGCGATGGCGAGGACTTCACGGGCGGTGGGGTCGAACTGGGCGTGGATCATGTCTTTCCTTTTCTCCTGGGGTGAAACGCTTTACGTGAAAAGTAATGCTTAGGCCGACAATGCGGGAGGTGACAGATCCTCGACCTGCCCGGTGCCGATGTCGAACACCCAGCCGTGCAGGGTAACCGTGCGCAGGGCGAGGGCCCGGGCGACCGACGGATGAATCGCCAAGTTCGCCAATTGGGCAATGACGTTCTGTCGCACCAACTCTGGTACGCTGCCGCCAGCGGCCCGGGCGCGGGACGCATCGGCATGCCGCAGCCAGGCGGCGACCGCCGGGGCGCCGCTGAGGTCGTGACTCTGGGCGAGTGCGGTCATCGCTCCGCATGCGGAATGTCCGCAGACCACGATGTCCGTGACACCCAGTACCGCGACGGCATATTCGATGCTGGCCGCCACCCCGTCGGCTTCCGGCGAGTATGCCGGCACCAGATTGCCGGCGGTACGGATGACGAAGAGGTCGCCCGGCTCGGTGCCGGTGATCAGCTCGGGTACCACGCGCGCATCGGAGCAGCCGATGAACAGCGTGTGCGGTGTGTGATTGGCGGCCAGGCGGGAGAAGAGCTCAGCCTTGGCTGGGAAGACGTCCCGTTGGAACCGTGCGACGCCCTCGTTGAGGTCCTGCATGGACTGCTCCCTTCCTCGGTCTGTGCCGGCCCGGTGGGCCAGCAGTTCCACCATGCATGACCGGGAGGTATAGCGTCCAATACGCAGTAACCATGAATATCATTGGTTTCGTCTATACTTGCTGGCATGGCCGTGCTCGAACTGCGCCACCTGCGCTATCTGCTCGCGGTCGCCGAGCACGGCAACTTCACCCGCGCCGCCGAGGATCTGTACATTTCGCAGCCCACGCTGTCCCAGCAGATCAAGCAACTGGAACAGAGCTTGGGTGTGCAATTGCTGGACCGGACCGGCCGCACCGTACGGCTCACCGACGCCGGCGAGGCGTACGCCGACCACGCGCGGCGTGCGCTACGTGAACTCGCCGCCGCCGAACGTGCAGTGCACGATGTCCGTGACCTCTCGCGCGGTCATGTGCGGCTCGGTGTGACGCCGACCTTCATCGCCTACTTCGTCGGTCCGCTCGTCGCTGAACTCCACACCCGCCACCCGGGAATCGGCCTGACGCTAACGGAGCTATCTCAAGACCGAATCGAAACCGCGCTGCTCGCAGACGATCTCGACATCGGCATTGCTTTCACCGGGCCGCACGTGCCGGGCATCGCCGCGACCGCGTTGTTCACCGAAACCCTCAGCCTGGTCGTCGGCGCGGCCCGCACGCTATCGGGTCCGGTGCCGCTGAGGGCACTCAAGGATGAACAACTCGCATTGCTCAGCGGTGACTTCGCCACGCGCGGTCATATCGACGCCTACCTGGCCGACCATCACATCGCCCCGCGAATCGCGGTGGAAGCCAACACGATCCAGGCTCTCACCGAGATCGTCCAGCGCACCGGATTGGCCACGGTGTTGCCCGACGCCATCACCGACGACCACCCGAACCTCACGCCGATTTCCCTCGACCCGCCGCTGCCGGCGCGCACAGTTGCGCTGTTGCAGCGCCGCAGTGCCTACCACAGCGCCGCTTCGCTGGCCTTCGCCGAACTCATCGCCGACCTCGTCCAGGCCCGTGGCTACCGCCCGGCCTGATCGACGTCAAATATGAAGCGGCAGTGCCACTTACGTGGCTACGGTGCTCAGTACAGCGGGATCCACAAGCCGAAGAACCAGTAGCCCCAACCGCCGTACATCCAGTTGAAGACCGGAACAACCGTGAATGCGTTGAACTGGAACGGGCCGAAGTCGACCCGAGCCACATCGACGTCACGGTTCGGCGGTCCATCCCACCGACGGTTCCAGCCACCGGCCGGCGGTGGGCCGTTCCAGCCGCCGGACGGCGGCGGGCCGTACCAATTCGGCGGCGGACCACCCGGAGCCGGAGCGTCACCCCAGCCGTAGGCGTGCGGCGGCGGAGGGGGAGGTGCGCCGCGTCCGACGACGTTGAACCCGATGTTGATGTTGATCGGACCGCCGACCTCTGCATTGCCCTTGGCGATGATGTCTGTGCGCGGCGGCTGGTACGGCGGGTGCGGCGGCTGGGTGTCCCTGGCCTGCTCCCGGGTGAGGCGCCGGTCATTGACCGCGACGTCGACGGTGGCGCTCGGCGCAGTGCTGGTGTTCGACGCGGACGACTCGTGGCCAGGCTTGTTCTTGTCGCTTGGCTCGGTGCTCGGTGCCGAGCTGGTCGCCGAATTGGGTGACGACTCGGTCGTCGGGGTGCCCGAGCTCGGGCTCTGCGACTCGCGGGTCTCATCGTGCGACCGGGAGGTGGTCGACGGAGCCGAGCTTTCCGGGCTCTGTGGTTTGGCCGACTCGCTGGTCTGGGGCGGCTGTGACTTCGGGGCCTCGGTGGTCTCGGGCGTCTCTGATTTCGGCGGCTGAGTCGCAGGCGCTTGAGTCTGCGGTGCTTGGGTTTCCGGGGTTTCCGGGGTTTGCGGCTTGGGCGCCTCGGTGCTTTCCGGAGCCTGGGGCTTTGCAGGAGCGGACTCTCCGCCACCGTTGGCTGGGCCATTGCCGCCGGACGAACCACCGCCGGACTCACTGTGACCACCGGATTGGCTGCCGCCGCCGGATCCGCCGGGCCCGCCCGGGCTCGGACAGGTCTGCCCAGGTGGGCACGGCGGTGGTGCCAGCGGGTAGGCATTGGCCACCCCACCGTTGAGCGTCAGTGCTGCGATGCCGACATTGGCAACCGCAGTAGTAACAACACGGGTAATCGACATACCTGTTACCTCGTTTCCGGGCGTTTGTCCGCTACCGCGGTGGGCAGCTCTATGGGCATGTCACATCCAACTCGAATGGCTTGGTCACCTGCTGCGGTGACTGAGGGTTGCTCATATCAGTGCCGCTGGCGGTGCCCTTGATGGTGTACGACTTGCCGCTCACCGCGGCTCCGGCATTATTGGCCTGGCCGGGTGCGGCATCAGAAAAGCCCAGTGCGACACCGTTTACGGTCCCCAACCCGACCGCATGGACGATCGGCGGGTTATCGGTGCTCACCACGGCGCCGATACCGCCGGAGGCATCGCCGATGCCCATGGTGACGGCGTTGTTCGCGGTGTTGCAGCTGACCGCGCCGGTGACGTTTTGTTGCTGACCGTCAACGATGACCTGCGGCCCGGGTGGCGCCGCCGCGGCAGCCCCACTCGATGTGCTCGATGATGTGTTTCCGGATTTGGTGCTTGAACAGCCGGTGAGTCCCGCGACCACGGCGGCCGCGGCTGCGACTCCGACCACAAACCCACGCTTTATCAACGCTTTCCTCCTCGTCGCGGCGGGAGTGACCTCCCGCGTCACCGCGTTCTCGATCGAGCGCACGGGCTTCCCCGGATCGCTTTGCTCTGTGTAGTACCCGCACACAGGAATTTGAATCATCGACGGATCAGACAGTAGCGGCCGGGGGCGGTCGTATTCGCTGGTTGACGCAACGGATAAATATGGATCGGCTGTGAGCGCGGGCAGTAGGCGCGAAGTGGGCTCAGTTCAGGGCAGTGCGGCCGGCCGCCGGACTCCGTAGATGCTCGTGCGGCGCAAGGGAATTGGTCCACACGTTGCCGGACTGCGCTCAGTCGAGGTTGGTCCGGCGCCCACCGATATACGCGCGCAGGGCTGCATCGGCGGAACGCAAGACATCGACCTGTTCGCCGCCGTCGCAACGGAACAGTCCGACAGTCACTTCGTGGTCGCTGTGGCCGATGACCCGCCACCAACCGCCGGCGATCTCCCAGCGCTGCAGAACCTCCACGGGATCGACGACCATGCCTGCAGATTGTTGCCGATCCCGCAGCTGAACGAAATCAAATTGCTGTTCAACCAGGACTTTTCGAGACGTAGCGCAGACCTAGCGCACGCTTATCCAAAACATAGGCCCGCTATCTAACGTCTCCTTATCGAGAGCATCGAAGGCTCAGGTGAGGAGCTGTGGGATGAACCTGAAACGGGCACTCGCAAGCATTTCGGTCACCGGAAGTGTCGGACTGGCGTTGATCGCGGCCGGGTCGGGAGTCGCGTATGCGGCACCGGGTGGAGGCTGCGGCATGGCACCGCAGTGTTCCGGTCGTCCGGGCCCCGGCGGCGGTGACCGCGGCCATCAAGGTTTCCATGGTGGCGACGCACCGCGGGGCCCTGGCGGCTGGGGCGGCGATCACGGCTTCCGTGGCGGCCCCAGTGATTTCCGCGGGCCGGGTGATTTCCGCGGTGGCGGCCCGGGTGGTTGGGGTGGCGGCGATCGCGATTTCCGTGGTGGCCCTGGCGATTTCCGCGGACCGGGCCCGAGGGACTGGGGGCCCAGGCCGTCGGGGGCGTTCCAAGGATTCCGCGGTGCGCCGTGGGGTGAAGGACCGGCTCCGTGGGGCTGGGGCGCACCACCCCGGGTCGGTTGGGGCGGGCCCTTCCCGCCGCCGGGCGGTTTCTGGAACGCCGGTCCGGTCAACTACTGGGGCTTCAACGAGACGCCGGTTTGGGATCAGGGCTTCTCGCAGTGGGGTATCTGGCTGTTCGGAATCTGGATCCCGCTGTAGCGCAGGCCAATACCTGCTCCTTGCGGACGCTGTCTCGGCAGGCGGGCGATCGTCGCCGTTCGGCGCGCCGGGGATCGCGCTGAACGGATCGTGAATGGCGGGGCAACACGTCCGGAAATAGTGGCGTCGCCCGGCCGCGCACGGGACACTTGGCGACGTGACCGCAACCACCTCACTCCTCAGCCGGATCATCAATTGGCTGCGCGCCGGCTATCCCGATGGCGTTCCGGGACCCGACCGGGTCCCGCTGCTGGCATTGTTGCGCAGCACCCCGTTGACCGACGATCAGGTCAAGGAGGTGGTCCGCAACATCACCGCGTCTGGTTCGGAAGTCTTGGCTGCTGGTGCGATCACGGCTGACGAGATCGAGTCGTTCATCTCTGATGTCACGCACCATGACGCCGGCCCCGAGAATGTCCAGCGGGTCGCGGCGAAACTGGCGGCCGCCGGTTGGCCGCTGGCCGGCGCGCAATTGGACTGAACGACAAAGCATTTGGCGGCCGTCGGGTCAGCTCCGGAAGTCCGGGCTGATCCGACGGCCGCCAAAGTCGTTGGGCGAAGCCGAGATCAGATCGTCGAGGCGTCGATCACGAAGCGGTACCGCACGTCGCTGGCCACGACTCGCTCGTAAGCCTCGTTGACATAAGACGCTTCGATGACCTCGATCTCCGGGGTCACGTCGTGCTCGGCGCAGAAGTCCAGCATCTCTTGGGTTTCCGGGATGCCACCGATCATCGAACCCGAGATGCTGCGGCGCCCGCCGGCCAGCGGGAAGGCCGGCACCTCAAGCGGGTGCTCCGGGATGCCCAGTTCGACGAGCGTGCCGTCAACCTTGAGCAGGCCCAGGTAGGCGCCCATGGGGAGGTTGGCGGACACGGTGTTGAGGATCAGGTCGAACTTGCCCGCCAGCTTGCTGAAGGTGTCCCGGTCCGAGGTGGCGTAGTACTCGTCGGCGCCGAGGCTCAGGCCGTCTTCCATCTTCTTGAGCGACTGGCTCAGCACGGTGACGTGTGCACCCATGGCGTGGGCCAACTTGACGCCCATGTGACCCAGTCCACCGAGACCGATGATCGCGACCTGCTTGCCGGGACCGGCATTCCAGTGCCGCAGCGGCGAGAACAGGGTGATCCCGGCGCAGAGCAGGGGAGCGGCCTTGTCCAACGGAATGCTGTCCGGGATGCGCAGCACGTAGTTCTCGTCGACGACGATCGCGGTGCTGTAGCCACCGTAGGTGGGGCTGCCATCGCGCTCGGTGGAGTTGTAGGTGCCGTGCATGCCGTAGTCACCGGTGCAGTACTGCTGGAGGCCGGCCTGGCAGTTGTCGCACTCGCGGCACGAGTCGATGAAGCAGCCGACGCCGACGTGGTCGCCGACCTGGTACTTGGTTACCTCCGAGCCGACCGCGGTGACCACACCGGCGATCTCGTGTCCGGGTACCACGGGGTAATTGGCCGGACCCCACTCCGACTTGACGGTGTGGATGTCGGAGTGACAGATGCCGGCGAACTTGACGTCGAATGCGACGTCGTGCGGCCCCACCTCGCGGCGTTCGATGGTGGTCTTGACCAGCGGGCTGGTCGCTGAGGCTGCGGAGTAGGCGGAAACGGTTGTTGTCATGACTGATGTGTCCTCTTGGCTCTCGAATTGCCTTACGGGTGCGCGTCCGTTCGCCAAAAATTGGCGAGATCGACGAATCGGGTGCGACGCGGCCCCGTTGGATGTCAACAGGGCCGCGTCCTCAACTAGTCCCGGATTCGAGTGTGACTTACGCGGAAAGCCGTTGCTAAATGCCGGCTGCGCGGAACCCGGCGTTGAAGCTGACTCGCTCGTAGCTGGCGACGCCCGCCGCGACGTACGGATCGCTTGCGGTCAGGGCGTCGGCGTCCTCGGCCGACATGTCGGCGGCGATGAGTACGGCACCACCTTGGGATTCGAGTCGGCCGGCCAGCAGAATCCGCTTCTGTTCGACCAGGTCGCCCAGCCACTTCAGATGGGCGGGCCGGGCCTGGTCGACGATGTCGAGGGGCTGGGTGTAGGTGATATTGAGCACGTGAAACACGAGTGCCCAGACTAGTTGATCGGAGCGTTGAGCCAGTGCAGATCGTCGAGCATGCCCCGGGCTGCCACGATGCCCTGGCCGGTCTGCCACACCTCGTTGTTGACGACGAAAACCCGGTTCTCGTGGGTGGCCGACAACTTCTTCCATTCCGGGCTGTCGAAGATGGTCGCGGCGCGACTCTTGGCCGCCGCCGAATCGAACGACACGTAGACGATATCGCCGTCGGCCGCAGCGAAATCGGTCGACGGACCGAGCCGGGTGACATCGATCTCGTGGTAAGGCTTGTCGGTAAACCGTTGTGGGGCAGGGCGATCCGCGCCCATGGCGGCCAGCACACTGCCCGGGAAGTCGGCGACGCCCCACACTCGCATGGTCTTGTCGGTCAGCTGCACCACCGACACCTGGAAATGGTTGGCGTCGGTCTGGGCCCCGACCTTGGCCGCGTCGGCGGTGAATCCGTCGACCAGCGCGCCGGCCGGGCCGCCGCGACCCGTTGCGGTGCCCACCAGACGCAGGTTGTCTTGCCAGGCCGCGCCGGGGGCTCCGGTGAACACCGTCGGCGCGATCGCCGACAGCGCGCCGTACGCATCCGGTGTCAGTGCCTGTGAGCCCAGGATCAGATCGGGGTTGGCGGCCTTGATGGCATCCAGGTCGGGCTTGGTCTGCGACCCGGCGGCCGGCACGCCCCGCACCACGGCGCCCAGGTAGGACGGCTGGCCGCCGGCACCGTCGGCGATCGCAGCGGCCACGATCCGGGACTGCAACCCGAGGGCGCACAGTGTGTCGAGTGCGTCATCGGACAGCACCACGATGCGTTGCGGGTCCGCCTTCACCTGGCTGATACCGGCGGCGTGGTGCACCTCCCGGGTCGGCGGGCCGCCGGCGGCTGAGCCGCTGATCAGGTCGGGGTCGAGGGCAGCCGGGTCGGGCGCGCAGGAATCGTCGGGTCGGCGCTGATTGCCCAGCACGCCGGCGTTGGCGACCTGCGTGGTGCTGGTGATCGGGGCCGATCGCTGGGTCGGGCCGTTGGCATTGGTGTTGCCCGAGCATCCGGTCAACACGCCGACGGTGGTCGCGGTGACAATCGCTGCGCCGGCTGCCATGACGCGGACACGAGCGGGCGGGAGCTGCACGTCGCCGACGTTAACATCTGCCCAGTGCCGCCCTGGTGAGACGGCACGGCACAGGCTGTGGCGGTAGGGATTTCCACCAATTACGACAGTTTGTAGGACTCCTCGGCGCAGTGCGGGGAGATGGGGGATAAGATCACCGTCAGGTGAGCATCGGGATGCCCCCGCATGCACGAATACTTGGAGGATCTGTTGGTAGCCGAAGCGCCCCCAATCGGAGAACTCGAGGCACGGCGTCCGTTCCCGGAACGTATGGGGCCCAGGGGCAACCTGATCTACAACCTGGTGACCACCACCGATCACAAGCTGATCGGCATCATGTACTGCGTCGCCTGCTTCATCTTCTTCTTCATCGGCGGCCTGATGGCGCTGTTCATGCGCACCGAGCTGGCCATGCCCGGACTGCAGTTCCTGTCCAACGAGCAGTTCAACCAGCTGTTCACCATGCACGGCACGGTGATGCTGCTGTTCTACGCCACTCCGATCGTGTTCGGCTTCGCCAACCTGGTACTGCCGCTGCAGATCGGCGCGCCCGACGTCGCCTTCCCGCGGCTGAACGCGTTCTCGTTCTGGCTGTTCCTGTTCGGCGCGATGATCGCCATCGCCGGCTTCATCACCCCCGGTGGTGCCGCTGACTTCGGCTGGACCGCCTACTCGCCGCTGACCGACGCCATCCACTCACCGGGCGCCGGTGGCGACCTGTGGATCGTGGGCCTGGCCGTCGGTGGTCTGGGCACCATCCTCGGTGGTGTCAACATGGTCACCACGGTGGTCTGCATGCGTGCCCCGGGCATGACCATGTTCCGCATGCCGATCTTCACCTGGAACATCCTGGTGACCTCGATCCTGGTGCTGCTGGCCTTCCCGCTGCTGACCGCCGCGCTCTTCGGCCTGGCCGCCGACCGTCACCTGGGTGCGCACATCTACGACCCGGCCAACGGCGGCGTTCTGCTGTGGCAGCACCTGTTCTGGTTCTTCGGGCACCCCGAGGTGTACATCATCGCGCTGCCGTTCTTCGGCATCGTGTCGGAGATCTTCCCGGTGTTCTCCCGCAAGCCGATCTTCGGTTACACCACCCTGATCTACGCCACGCTGTCCATCGCGGCGCTGTCGGTCGCGGTGTGGGCGCACCACATGTACGCCACCGGCGCGGTGCTGCTGCCGTTCTTCTCGTTCATGACGTTCCTGATCGCGGTCCCGACCGGTATCAAGTTCTTCAACTGGATCGGCACCATGTGGAAGGGACAGCTCACCTTCGAGACGCCGATGCTGTTCTCGGTCGGCTTCCTGATCACCTTCCTGCTCGGTGGTCTGTCGGGCGTGCTGCTGGCCAGCCCGCCGCTGGACTTCCACGTCACCGACAGCTACTTCGTCATCGCGCACTTCCACTACGTGCTCTTCGGCACCATCGTGTTCGCCACCTACGCGGGCATCTACTTCTGGTTCCCGAAGATGACCGGCCGGCTGCTCGACGAGCGTCTGGGCAAGGTGCACTTCTGGCTGACCTTCATCGGATTCCACACCACCTTCCTGGTGCAGCACTGGCTCGGCGACGAGGGCATGCCCCGCCGCTACGCCGACTACCTGGAGTCCGACGGCTTCACCACGCTCAACGTCATCTCGACCATCGGCGCGTTCATCCTGGGCCTCTCGACGCTGCCGTTCGTGTGGAACGTCTTCAAGAGCTGGCGTTATGGCGAGCCGGTCGTGGTCGATGACCCGTGGGGTTACGGCAACTCGCTGGAGTGGGCCACCAGCTGCCCGCCGCCGCGGCACAACTTCACCGAGCTGCCCCGGATCCGTTCGGAGCGCCCGGCGTTCGAGCTCCACTACCCCCACATGGTCGAGCGGATGCGTGCCGAGGCGCACGTCGGCCGGTCCCACCACTAGAAATCAGCCGATCCGCCCGCGCCTCGTGCGCGGGCGGTTCTGCGTTACGGACGGTTATAGATGACCACGTCAAAGGTGTCGGTCCTGATCACCGTCACCGGACTCGATCAACCGGGCGTCACCTCCACGCTGTTCGGCGTGCTGTCCCGCCACAATGTCGAGCTGTTGAACGTCGAACAGGTCGTGATACGCGGTCGCCTGACGCTCGGGGTCCTGGTGGCCATGCCCGCGGCCGTCACCTGCGATGTGTTGGGCGATGACGTGCAGCAGGCGATCCGGGCTCTTGGCCTGGACGTCACGATCGAAGCAAGTGACGACCTGCCGGTGCTCCGCGAGCCATCCACGCACACCATCGTGGTGCTGGGCCGACCCATCACGGCGGAGGCCTTCACCGTGGTGGCGAGCGAGGTGGCCGCGCTCGGGGTGAACATCGACTTCATCCGGGGCGTTTCGGACTACCCGGTGACCGGCCTGGAGCTGCGGGTCTCGGTGCCGGCGGGAGCGGCCTACGGCCAGCTGCAGACGGCGCTGGCCCGGGTGGCCGTCGATGAAGGCGTCGACATCGCGCTGGAGGACTACAGTCTGGCTCGTCGCGCCAAGCGGCTCATCGTGTTCGACGTCGACTCCACCCTGATCCAGGGCGAGGTGATCGAGATGCTGGCGGCCCGTGCCGGTGCCGAGGACAAGGTCGCCAGGATCACCGAGGCCGCGATGCGCGGCGAACTGGACTTCGAGGAGTCGTTGCGCGAGCGGGTGGCGACCCTGGCCGGCCTGCCTGCATCGGTGGTCGACGAGGTCGCCGACGAACTGGAACTGACCCCGGGCGCGCGCACCACGCTGCGTACCCTGCGCCGGTTGGGCTACCACTGCGGCGTGGTGTCCGGCGGATTCCGTCAGGTCATCGAGCCGCTGGCCGAGGAACTGATGCTCGACTTCGTCGCGGCCAACCACCTGGAGATCGTGGACGGCAAGCTGACCGGCCGGGTCACCGGGCCGATCGTCGATCGGCCCGGTAAGGCAAAGGCGTTGCGGGACTTCGCCGAGCAGGCCGGCGTTCCGATGGAGCAGACCGTCGCCGTCGGTGACGGAGCCAACGACATCGACATGTTGTCGGCGGCCGGCCTCGGCGTGGCATTCAACGCCAAACCCGCCCTGCGGGAGGTCGCGGACGCCGCGCTGAACCACCCGTACCTGGACACCGTGCTGTTCATTCTGGGCATCACCCGCGGCGAGATCGAGGCGGCCGATGCCGCGGACGGTGTGGTCCGGCGGGTGGAGATCCCGGAGGCCTGACGCCGCGGGTGGTGGTCGGCCAAGTGGTTCTCCGGTTACAGTGGCAGGACGTCGGGGGACGAAAGACTTGTTGACGTTTGACGACGTGGGGAGTTGGTGACATGAAGCGTGCTGTCCTGATCGGTAGCTGCGCGGTCGGATTGGTCATGGGGACGCTGTCCGCCGGTGCGCTGTCGGCTTCGGCGCCGGCCTTCGCCTGCCCCTACGGCACGGTGCCAAGCCACTTCTCGGGCGTGTGCACCGCAGGCCAGGCCGGCAACGCAGGTCCGCAGGCGGTACCCCCGCAGACCACCAACAGTGGTTCCAATGGCGCGCAGATCACCCAGTCGGTCGGTGGGTTACAGACGGTCAACGGCATTCCGTGCACGCCCGAGCATCAGGGCACCTGCATCGGATTGATCCAGAGCCAGCAGCACTAGTTTTCAGACCACGAGGGAGTGCGCTTGCGGCGCACTGACCCCGGTGACGCTGTGCCAGGCCCGCGCCAACAGCTCGATCGCCTCCCGTAGCCGGTTTTCGGGCAGCGTGTAGGGCACCCGGATGAAACGTTCCAGGGTTCCGTCGACGCCGAACCGCGGGCCCGCCGGGATGGCCAAGCCCAGTCGGGAGGACGCGGCCGACAGCGCCGAACTCATCGGCGCCGGCAGCTGAATCCACAACGTCATGCCGCCGCCGCCCTGATTCGGCGTCCAGTCCGGGAGATGTTCCCGCAGAAGAGATTTGAGTAGTTCGCGGCGACGCCGCAACAGCTCCCGACGCTCCGGCAACAGCTCGTCCGCGCGGTCGAGCAACCGGGCTGCGGCCAGTTGGTCGACGATCGCGGTGCCCATGTCCACCGCCGGGCGTACCGCCGCGATGGTCGCCAGGGTGCTGCGTTCGGCGCGGATCCAGCCGATGCGCAGCCCGCCCCAGAAGGACTTGGACACCGACCCGATGGTGATGACCAGGTCTTTGCGGGTGCTCAGATACGACGCCAACGGTGGTGGTGGTGGTGGCTCGTCGAGCCAGATGTCGCTGATGGTCTCATCGATGATGGTGCGGGTACGGGTCTCCGAGATGATGTGCGCCAAGGCTTTTCGATCATCGGAGGACATGCACAGGCCGGTGGGGTTCTGATTGTCCGGCACCAGATAGGCCAGGCTGGGGTTGAGCTGGCGCAGCGCGGCATGCACCGCGTCGAGTTCCCACCCGTCCGCGGTCATGGCCACCGGTACCGGGCGCGCGCCGGAGGCGGAGATCGCCGAGAGTGCACCATGGTAAGTGGGCTGCTCGACGAGCACCCGGTCGCCGGGCTGGGTGTAGGTGGCCAGCACCAGCCCGATGGCGTGCAGTGCGCCACTGGTCACCATCACCTCATCAGGATCGGTGGGAAGCCCTCTGGCGCAATATCTTTCGGCGATCGCACGGCGAAGTTCGGGCACCCCTGCCAGTTCGATGCCGATATCGTGCAGGTAGGGCGTGGCGTCGTGGACCGCTTGTCCGAAGGCCTCCAGGGTGGCAGCGGCGGGCGCGGACAGCGCCGCCTCGGCCAGGCTCACTGTGTCGCCGCGGGGGTGCCCGGCGGTGGTCGGCGTGGTCGGCAGGGCCGTCGTGCTGCGTGCGCCGCGGCGGGCCCGCAGGTAACCGTCTTCGCGCAGCTGGGTATAGGCCGCGGTGACTGTCGTGCGCGACACGTGCAGAGCGTCGGACAGGGCGCGCTCGCTGGGCAACTGCGCCCCGACGGGCACCCGGCCATCGATGACCAGCAACCGCAGCCCGTCGGCCAATCCCAGGTAGGCAGGTCCGCTGGCGCCTGCGGTACGCCAGTTGCCGAGCTCGCGCGCCAAGAGGTCCACATCGAGCTTCCTGTCGGCGATGTCCTCGATCATAGGAGCCAGTTTGAGTTAACTGGATATTGATTGGCAAGCCAGATCTTCGTCAATATGGTCCCATGGTGCGAAATTGGACCTCGGTATTGGTGCGGCTCGGGATCACCCCGACGCGGAGCGCTGCGTTGTTGATCGGCCTGGCCGGCTATGGCTTCTCGATGGCGCTCATGGTGCAGGCCGGGCTCGGTCTGGATCCCTGGGACGTCTTTCATCAGGGGCTGGCCGGGCGTACCGGACTGACCATCGGGGCCGCCTCGGCCGTCGTCGGCGCGGCGGTGCTGCTGGGTTGGATTCCGTTGCGCAACCGGCCGGGTGTCGGCACCATCGCCAACGTCATCGTCATCGCGGTCACCGTCGACACCGGCCTGGCCGTGCTGCCGCACCCGACGTCGTTGCCGGTGCGGATCGCGATGATGGTCGGGGCGGTGGTCCTCAACGCGTTGAGCACCGTGCTGTACATCGGCGCGGGCATGGGGCCCGGCCCGCGTGACGGCCTGATGACCGGGCTGGTGGCCCGCACCGGATGGTCGGTGCGGCTGGTGCGGACCAGCATCGAAACCACCGTGCTGGCTGTCGGCTGGTTGCTCGGTGGCACGGTTGGCGTGGGAACTGTGGTGTACGCCTTGGGGATTGGTCCGTTGGTGCAACTGGTGCTGCGGTGCACCCCACGGCGGTGGTTGGCGGTCAGTGGTTGGGCACAGGTGGTGGGCGACCGGGTGAGCGAGCCTGCCGTGGCTACGATGAGCGAGTGCCCGGCGCCCCCAGCGACAACCACGCAGAATCCGACGTTGCGCCCGACCCAGACCTGCTGATCGAGTTCACCGACGTGGCGTTGCGCCGCAGCGGCGCAACGTTGGTCGGACCGGTCACCTGGTCGGTCGAACTCGACGAACGCTGGGTGGTTCTCGGACCCAACGGGGCCGGCAAGACCTCCCTGCTGCGGATGGCGGCGGCCGTCGAGCATCCGTCGTCCGGTACCGCCTTTGTGCTGGCCGAGCGGTTGGGCCGGACAGACATGTCCGAGCTGCGGTCCCGGATCGGGCTGAGCAGCGCGGCACTGTCACAACGGATCCCGGACGGGGAGCTGGTCCGCGACCTGGTGGTGTCCGCCGGGTATGCGGTGCTGGGCCGGTGGCGTGAGCAGTACGAGGACGTCGACTACCACCGCGCCGTCGACACCCTGGAGAGCGTCGGCGCCGAACATCTCGCCGACCGGATCTACGGCACCCTCTCCGAGGGTGAACGCAAGCGCGTGCTGATTGCCCGGTCATTGATGACCGACCCGGAATTGCTCCTGCTCGACGAACCGGCCGCCGGACTGGACCTGGGCGGCCGCGAAGAGCTGGTGGCGCGGTTGGCTGACCTGGCTGCGGACCCCGATGCGCCGGCCACTGTCCTGGTCACCCATCATGTGGAGGAGATCCCAGAGGGCTTCACCCACTGCCTGCTGCTGTCCGAAGGACATGTGGTGGCCGCGGGTCTGCTGACCGATGTACTGACCGCGGACAACCTGTCGGCGGCATTCGGCCAGTCGATAGCCCTGGACTACCTCGACGGGCGGTACTTCGCCCGTCGGACCCGCACTCGTGCGGCGCACAGGAGGCGAATGTGAGCGAAGCAGCTGACCCACTTACACCCAGGCCGGCGGCCACCGTGATGCTGGTGCGCGACGCCGCCGAGAGCATCGAGGTGTTCCTGATGCGACGGGTGCAGTCCATGCAGTTCGTCGCCGGTGTGACGGTGTTTCCCGGCGGCGGTGTCGACGAGCGGGACCGCGACGCCGACATCGCGTGGGCCGGCCCGGACCGGCACTGGTGGGCCGAGAAATTCGGTGTCGACCCCGTACTGGCCGGTGCACTGGTGTGCGCCGCGGCTCGCGAGACCTTCGAGGAATCCGGTGTGCTGTTCGCCGGGCCTGCGGGTGACCCGCAGGGGATCGTGTCGGACGCCTCGGTCTATCGAGACGCACGCGCTGCGTTGGAGAGCCGGGAACTGTCCTTCGGCGAATTCCTGGCCCGCGAGAACCTGGTGCTGCGTGCCGATCTGCTGCGGCCTTGGGCCAACTGGGTGACGCCCAAGGAAGAGCGCAGCCGGCGTTACGACACCTTCTTCTTCGTCGGCGCCCTGCCCGAGGGACAGCGTGCCGACGGCGATAACACCGAGAGCGACAAGGCCGACTGGTCCACCCCGCAGTCGGCGCTCGACGAGTTCGAACAGGGGCAGTCGTTCCTGCTGCCGCCGACCTGGACCCAGCTCGATTCGCTCAATGGCCGAACCGTCGCCGAGGTGCTGGCCGTCGACCGCAAGGTGGTGGCCGTGACTCCGAAGCTGACGGAGGATCAGGGCAACTGGGAGATCGAGTTCTTCAACAGCGACCGGTACAACGCCGCGCGCAACCACCGGGCGCCGTGATGGACATCGGGGAGTTCGTCCAGATCCACGTCGCCGACGGCATCGGCACGCTGCTGCTCGCGCGTCCACCGCGCAATGCCCTGACCCGCCAGATGTGCCGGGAGATCGGCACCGCGGCGCAGCAACTGGGGCAGCGCTCCGATGTCACCGCGGTAATCGTGTACGGCGGCCATGAGGTGTTCAGCACGGGCGACGACGACTGGGAGAGCAGCACTCTCGACGACGCCGAGGCCCAGGTGGCAGGTGCGGTGTGCCGAGCCGCGGTCGATGCGGTCGCCTCCATCCCCAAGCCGACGGTCGCTGCGGTGACCGGCTACGCGCTGGGCAGCGGCCTGACCCTGGCACTGGCGGCCGACTGGCGGATCAGCGGAGACAACGTCAAGGTCGGTTCGACCGAGATCCTGTCGGGCCGCGCTCCCGCGGAGGGTGCCGCGACGCGGCTGGCTGCGGTGGTGGGGGACAGCCGGGCCAAGGATCTGGTCTTCAGCGGCCGGTTCGCCGGCGCCGAGGAGGCCTTGTCCCTGGGCCTGATCGATGAATTGGTGGCACCCGATCACGTCTATGACGAGGCCCGCAAGTGGGCGGTACGGTTCGCTGACGCTTCTCCGGGGGCGCTGGCCGCGGCGAAGGCCTCGTTCGGCCCCTGCTGAAGGCTGCACGGATGTGAACTCCGGATGACCGGGCAGTTAGGCTGACCTGCATGACGAGTACCGACCACACGTCCGAGGCCGCCGCAGACGAGGCTGCCACCCAGGTGTCCGACATTCTTGACCAGGCCCCCAACCCGCACGCGACCGCGGAGCAGGTTGAGGCGGCGCGCCACGACACCAAACTGGCGCAGATCCTCTACCACGACTGGGAAGCCGAGAGCTACGACGACAAGTGGTCGATCTCGTATGACCAGCGGTGTATCGACTACGCGCGGGGTCGCTTCGACGCGATCGTGCCCGACGAGGTGCAGCGCCAGCTGCCCTACGACCGTGCCCTGGAGCTGGGCTGTGGTACCGGCTTCTTCTTGCTGAACCTGATCCAGGCCGGCGTGGCCCGCCGCGGTTCGGTCACCGACCTGTCCCCGGGCATGGTCAAGGTGGCCACGCGCAACGGCCAGGCGCTGGGCCTCGACATCGACGGCAGGGTTGCCGACGCCGAAGGAATCCCTTACGAGGACAACACCTTCGACCTCGTCGTCGGCCATGCGGTGCTGCACCACATCCCCGACGTCGAGCTGTCGCTGCGCGAGGTGGTTCGTGTGCTCAAGCCGGGCGGTCGGTTCATCTTCGCCGGCGAGCCCACCACGATCGGCAACTTCTATGCCCGCCGGCTGGCCGACCTGACCTGGAAGACCACCGTCGCGGCGATGAAGCTGCCGGGGCTGGGCTCCTGGCGCCGGCCGCAGGAAGAACTCGACGAGAACTCGCGGGCCGCCGCGCTGGAGTGGATCGTCGACCTGCACACCTTCGAGCCGGCCGACCTGGAGCGCATGGCCACCAACGCCGGCGCCGTCGAGGTTGCCACGGCCAGTGAGGAATTCACCGCGGCCATGCTGGGCTGGCCGGTGCGGACCTTCGAGTCGACCGTGCCCGCGGGCAAGCTGGGCTGGGCCTGGGCCAAGTTCGCCTTCGGCGGCTGGACCACGCTGAGCTGGGTTGACGCCAACGTCTGGCGGCACCTCGTGCCCAAGGGCTGGTTCTACAACGTGATGATCACCGGGGTCAAGCCGTCCTAGATTTCACCCTCGACGACGTCGCCTACCTGGCCGGACCCGGTCGGGAGGCGCTCGCCGAAGTGGCCGGCCGGTCATTGACCGATGCCAATCGAGTGGCTGACATTGCCTGGGCCCGTTCGCGTTTCGGTGACCGCGCGGCGGTTCTGGTGGAGACGGTGCTGTTGCGGCGCCGGGCAGCGGTGAAAATCGACGGTGCCGCCGACTGGCTGTTCACCGACGACGCCCTGCAGCAGGCCACGCCGGGGCCGGTCGCGGCGCACCGAGCGCGACGGCTGGCCGGGCGCACGGTGCACGATGCGACCTGTTCGATCGGTACCGAGCTTGCGGCGCTGCGGGATTTGGCCGACGCGGTGATCGGCAGCGACATCGATCCGGTGCGGTTGGCGATGGCGCAGCACAACCTCGGCGACGACGTACTGCTGTGTCGCGCCGATGCGTTGGCGCCCGTCACCCGGGACTGCGTCGTGGTGGTTGATCCGGCCCGGCGCAGTTCGGGTCGGCGGCGTTTCGACCCGCGCGACTACGCGCCCCCACTCGACGATCTGTTGGCCGTGTACCGCGATCGAGATCTGGTCGTAAAGTGCGCTCCCGGAATCGATTACGAGCAACTGGGTGAACTGGGGTTCCCCGGCGAGGTCGCCGTGACCTCACTGGCGGGCGGTGTCCGCGAGGCCTGCCTCTTCTCGCCGGGACTGGCCGAACCCTCAGTGACCCGTCGCGCCAGCGTGCTGGACAAGGCTGGGCAGCTGGTCGAGGAACTCACCGATGCCGATCCCGACGACTGCCCGGTCGCGCCGGCCGGACGCTGGATCGTCGACCCCGACGGCGCTGTGGTGCGCGCCGGTCTGGTGCGTCATTACGCTGCGCGACACCGACTTTGGCAACTCGACCCGGAGATCGCCTATCTGTCGGGTGACGAATTACCTGATGGGCAGCGGGGATTCGAGGTGCTCGATGAGCTGCCGTTCCAGGAGAAGCGGCTACGGCAGGCGCTCCAGGCCCATCGGGCGGGCGCCGTCGAGATACTGGTGCGCGGCGTGGACGTCGACCCCGACGCACTGCGGTCCAGGTTGAAGCTCAAGGGTCGCGGCGAGCAGCTGTCGGTGGTGATCACCCGGATCGGCGCTGCGGCGGCCGCTCGGGCAGTGGCATTTGTCTGCAGGCCATCGCGCTAGCGCGACGATTTGACGTGGGTTTGAGTTATCCCGACCACGGTATTGTCGTCGACAGCGGCGCCGGTGCCGCGTGACTTGGAGGAATCTGACACATGCGCGCCCTCGCCGCCGCTGCGGTCTTCGCTGCCGTCAGCGTGGTCGGTTGGCCGACGGCCCCGGCCGCGGTCGCGGTACCTGCGACGTGCGCCAGCCTGTCAGGCATCATCGATGGGTCGCAGACCTGCCAGATCCGGCGCACCGAGGCCGCTTACTCTCTCAACATCAGCTTCCCGGTGGATTACCCCGACCAACAGTCGATCTCGGACTACGTCGCGCAGACCCGTGACGGGTTCGTCAACGTGGCCAAGAGCCCAGGTTCCCAGGACAAGCCCTACGAACTGGACACCACGGCCACCAAATACAGCTCCTCGACGCCGTCACGCAGCACCCAGTCGATCGTCTTCAAGACCTTCCAGGACGTTGGCGGCGCGCGCCCGCAGACCTTTTACAAATCGTTCAACTGGGACCTCGGCGCACGCAAGCCGATCACCATCGAGAGCTTGTTCGCCCCTGGCACCCAACCGTTCCCGGTGATCCTGCCGATCGTGCAGGGTGAGCTGATCCGGCAGTCGGGCGTTCCGGTGCTGATCCCGCAGGGTGTCGGGTTGGACCCGAACACCTATCAGAACTTCGCGATCACCAATGATTCGTTGATTTTCTTCTTCGGCCAGGGCGAAGTATTGCCGGAATCGGCCGGCGCGCTGCAGGTCACGGTGCCGCGAGCAGCGATCGATTCGATGCTGGCCTGATATCGGGTCAGGCCGGCGCGAACGCGTAGACCTGACCGTCGCTGGTCGCGGTCACCACGCGCTTGTCGTGGCCGACCGACACTCCCACCGGCCAGCCGGTGGCACCGGGCAACGGATAGCTGTTCAGCGTGTGCCCGTCGGCGGGGGAGAACACCATCAGCGCCTGGCCCTGATCGCCACTGCGGACCACGGCATAACCGACTCCGGTTCCGGCCCGGGTCGAGGTGGTCAACGGCTCGACGTCGGCGCGTGTCCAGGTCACCGAGCCGTGATCGCCGTTGTCTTTGATCGCGGTCAGCTTGGTGTGCGGCCCACCGCCGGCGACGATCAGCCCGTCCGGGGTCACCGACGGCGGGGTCAGCGGCTGGTAACCCAGATCGACCGACCACTTGGCTTTGCCGTCGTCTGAGTTGAGCGCCCACAGATGTTGGTCACGACCGTTGACGTAGATGGTCTTGCCGTCGGCGGACAGCACCGGGCTGGCGATGGGGCCGCCGCCGACCGCGGTGCTGTTCCACTCGCGGCTCAACAGCGGGGTCTGTCCGGGCCGGTAGCGCAACCCGATCAGCGTCGGCGCGTCGGCGTTGGGCTGCCACAACCCGGCCACCACGATGTTGGTTGCCGCCGAGAAAGCCGGTGCGGCGGCGATCGGGCAGCCCGCCTTGGCCGGCTGGCAATCGGCCAGCCCGCGCTCGGAATTGGTCGGGTCGATGCCGTCGACCAGATCCAGCGGGGTGCTGATGACCGTGCCACGGTGCGCGTTGAAGACCAGCACCTGGCCCAGGTGGGTCATCACGAGCAGTTGGTCCGGCGCCAGGATGCGGGGTGTCATCGGCATGCCGATCACCGGTTGGCGCCAGCGGATCCACTGGGTGGGCGGGAACGACAGGATAGCGCCGGGTTGGCCCACGTACAGGTTGTCGAAGCCGTCGAACAACGGGCCGGCGAAGCCGCCGCCCTGCCACAGCCGGGTGCACCAACGCTGCCGGCCGTGCCCGTCGCTCTCCCAGACCATCAGGGAGCAGCCGGCCGAGGTCTGGGCGTTGACGGCGAGGTAGCTGCCCGAGCCGAGGACGACCTGCGAGCCGAGCGTGCCCCTGGTCGATCTGGCCCAGTCCTGCTTGAGGGTGCCGGCGCCACCCAGGGCGGTATAGCTGCTGTTGGCGGCATTGCCGTACTGGGCAGACCAACCGTCCGAGGCATGGGCCAGAACCCAGTCGTCGGTGTTGTCGCAGGCCGCTACGGTCAGTGTCACCGCCGCCACCGCTGCCGCGGTGAGTCGGCGTAATCCGTGTACAGGCATCGGGTCTAGAGACTATCCGTTGTCACTATCGGCCTCGCGTAGGCTGTCCGGCCATGACGACGATGTGGGGCGCACCGATTCACAAACGATGGCGGGGTTCGCGGCTGGGCGACCCGCGACAGGCGCGCTTCCTGACCCGTGAATCGCTCCGGTGGGTGCTGGCGAACAAGGCATACACCCCGTGGTACCTGGTGCGGTACTTCCGGCTGCTCAAGTTCAAGTTGGCCAACCCGCACATCATCACCCGCGGCATGGTGTTCCTGGGCAAGGGCGTGGAGATCCAGTGCACACCAGAATTGGCGCAGATGGAGATCGGCCGCTGGGTGCACATCGGTGACAAGAACACCATCCGCTGCCACGAGGGATCGCTGCGCATCGGCGACAAAGTGGTGCTGGGCCGCGACAACGTCATCAACACCTACTTGGATATCGAACTCGGTGACTCGGCACTGATGGCCGACTGGTGCTACGTCTGCGACTTCGACCACAAGATGGACAGCATGGAGCTGCCGATCAAGGATCAGGGCATCGTCAAGGGCCCGGTGCGGATCGGTCCGGATACCTGGGTCGCTGCGAAGGTGACGATCCTGCGCAACACCAGCATCGGCCGGGGCTGCGTGCTGGGCGCCCACGCGGTGGTCAAGGGGGAGATCCCCGACTTCTCGATCGCGGTCGGTGCGCCGGCCAAGGTGGTCCGCAACCGCAAGCTCGACTGGGAGACGTCGGCGGCGCAGCGCGCCGAGCTGGCTGCCGCACTGGCCGACATCGAGCGCAAGAAGAGCGCCACGTAGTTTTTTCCGCGAGCAGACACATATGTCCCAGACACGCCGGGAATTCGGGGACATATGTGTCTGCTCGGCGGCGGACCGTCAGGCGTAGTTGAGGGTGGTCATCATGCCCGCATCCTGGTGATAGGCGTTGTGGCAGTGCAACATCCAGATTCCGGGGTTGTCGGCCACCAGTGCCACGGTGACCTTCTGCCGGGGCAGCACGATCAGGGTGTCTTTGCGGGCCCCACGGCGACCGTCGGCGCCCAGCACCTGGAAGGTGTGGCCGTGCAGGTGCATCGGATGCCACATGGCGGTCGAGTTGGTGAATGTCACGGTGACGTTCTGGCCCTGCTTGACCATCAGCGGCAATCGGTCGCTGAACGGCCGGCCGTTGATGCCCCAGTCGTACTTCATCATCGAACCGGTGAGGTCGGCGGTCAGCGCCACATCCGGGGTCAGGGGTCCGAGGTCGTCGCTGTCGGTGGCGGTGAAATCGGTGACGGTGCCCACCCGGCGGGTCAATTCGGCGGGGCGGAACGCTGGAGCGGGCGCAGCCCCGGCTCCGGTGGACAGCAGGGCGCGGGCCAGGTTGTTTTTGCCTTCGGCCGAGGCAACCAGCGGGAACACCCCGTCACCCGCGGTCACGATGACGTCGTAACGTTCGGCCATACCGATCAGGAGGGCATCGACGGTGACCGGCCTGACCGGGAATCCGTCGGTATGGGTCACGGTCATGGTGTGTCCGGCCAGTGCCACCCGGAAGGCGGTGTCGGCGCCCACGTTGATGATTCGTATCCTGATCCGTTGGCCCGGTTTGGCGGTGAAGGTGGTCGGTGCGGTGGGAATGCGTCCGTTGATCAAAAAGTAGGGGTAGGTGACGTCGCCGGCGTCGCCACCGAGCATGTTGTCCGCCGACCCATCTTTGGTGCCCATGTCGCCCATGTCGTGGCTGCCCATGCCGGACATCGCGCGCAGTCCCTCGAAGATCTGCTCCGGGGACTTGCCTACACCCGAGGTCCAGTCATCAAGTACCACAATCCATTCCGCGTCGTATGCGGCGGGCTCGCGCGGATCGTCGATGATCACCGGCAGATACAGCCCGTAGTCGGCCTGCAGTCCGGTGTGCGGGTGCGCCCAATAGGTGCCCGCATAGGGCGACGAGAACGTGTAGGTGAAGTCGTTGCCTGGTTCGATGTCCGCCGTCGCCGGAGCCGCCCCATCCATGTCGTTACGTAGCGCGATGCCGTGCCAGTGCACCGAGGTGTCCCGGTCGAGCTTGTTGGACACCCGCACGGCCAGTTCGTCGCCCACCGACGCCCGAATCAGCGGGCCGGGCAGTTGATCTGCGTATGCCAACGTCTGTGCCGTCACGCCACCGAGGTCGACCGTCACCGGTTGTGGGGTGAGCGTGGCCGAGACGGTTCGGCCCGTATGTGGACGGGCCGCCTCAGCCGCAGCGATGGCCCCGCGTAGGTCTGCAGCTGCGGGGCCGGGGGGCCGGCCGCAGGCCGCCGTCAGGGCAGTGACCGCGGTGGTCAGTAGGAACGTGCGCCGGGTGAACACCCCTCCGTTGTACCCCCGGGGGGTATCTAGGTCAAGGGTCCGGATACTGGGCGGCCGTCCGTTGGACG
Organism: Mycobacterium sp. MAA66; assembly: GCF_041261665.1. NCBI lineage: Bacteria > Bacillati > Actinomycetota > Actinomycetes > Mycobacteriales > Mycobacteriaceae > Mycobacterium > Mycobacterium sp. MAA66. The sequence continues at coordinate 168,178 of NZ_JBGCCC010000001.1, forward strand.
GGCGGCAGCGTGGGCGTCAGCCGCGGTCGGGCAGCGGGCGCTCCACGATGGCACGGCGCGCATGCGGCAGGCGCTCACCGCGTTTGGCCGCCAGGTAGATTTCGGCAGTCTCGTCGGCCACTGTGCGCCAACTGAATTCGGAGTTCAGGCGATCCCGGGCCGCCACCGCGCGGTGCTGGGCGGCGTCGGGAGCATCGAGCACCTTGCGCACCGCAGAGGCCAGCGCCCCGACGTTTCGCGGCGGGAACGACACCCCGGTCTTGCCGTTGATCACCGCTTCGCCCAGGCCGCCGACGTTCGAGGTGACCAGCGGGGTGCCGGCTGCCGCGGCCTCCAGTGCGACGATGCCGAAAGGCTCGTAATGGCTGGGCAGAACAGCGGCATCTACCCGGTACAACAGCTGCAACAGTCCCACATGATCAACCCGGCCAACGAAATTCACGGCCTTGGTGACCTTGTGCTTACGGGTCTCCTCGACCAGCCAGTCGTACTGGGTGCCGTCACCGGCGATGGTGAGCGTGGTGCCGGGATGGGTACGGCGGATCCGGGGCAACGCGGCGATGACGTCGTGCACACCCTTCTCGTACTCGAGTCGGCCGAAGTACAACAGCTCCGCGGGCCCGTCGTGGGGACGGCGCATGGCGAACGGCCAACCCGCGGTGTCGATACCGTTGCAGATCACCTTCATGTCAGGCAGTTCGGGGCCGAACAGTTCGGTGATCTCTTCGCCCATCGACACCGAGCAGGTGATAAGCGAGTCCGACTCGTGCACCAGCCAGGACTCCAGCGAATGCACCTGGCGGCTCATCGAACCCGACAGCCAACCGGAATGCCGGCCCGCCTCGGTGGCGTGAATGGTGGAAATCAGTGGTACATCGAAGAATTCGGCCAGCGTCACGGCCGGGTGGGCGACCAGCCAGTCGTGCGCATGCACTACGTCGGGCACCCAATCGCGCAGCGCCAGACCGGCGCGCGTCATGGCATGCCCCATGGCCAGGGTCCAAGCCATCATGTCGGTACCGAAGGTGAACTCGTTGGGGTCCAGCGCGGCGAAGACAGCGCGCACCCCTTCGTGCACCTCGATGGTGGTCGGATGGCTCGCCGGGTCGGTGCCCGCCGGACGACGGCACAGCACGACCACCTCGTGGCCGTCGGCGGCCAACTCGACCGCCAGATGGTGCACATGCCGGCCGAGCCCGCCGATGACCACCGGCGGGTACTCCCACGAAACCATCAGGATCTTCATCGCGGCAGCCGCCTCGCGTCCAGGGCGCCGAACAATCCGTCGGCGCAATTCCAGCCCTCGGCCAGGCGCTCGGCCTGGTCCCGGCGGCCCGACGCGAGCGCTCCGGCGATCTCGCGGGTCGCGTGGGCATGCAGATGTGCCCGGTAACGGGCGTATTCGGCGGCAGTGTCCTTGCTAACCATGAACGGCCAGTCGCTGGATACCGTCAGCAACGCCTCGCGCAGGATCTGATCGGCTACCCGGTCGCGGGTCACCGGTCCGTCCTGGGCCAGCGCCTTGTCCACGGTGGTCAACGCGGTGTCGACCACCTCGGTGTTGAGTGCCACCAGGTCGGCCACTTGCTCGCCCGACCAGACCTGCCAATCCTTGCCGGAACCCCAAGAGCTGGGCGGCAATTCGGTCGGGGAGCCGACGAACCCGGCGTTGATCGCGTCGCTCAGGGTGCCCACCTGAACCCCGGCCTCGGGCAGTGCCCGCAGTACCCGCGCCAGCCATTCGGGTCCCTCGTGCCACCAGTGGCCGTACAGCTCGGTGTCGAAGGCGGCCACCACGTGGGCCGGTCGACCGATGCGCTCGGATTCCGAAATGAGTCGTCGCCGAACGGTATTCACGAAATCGGCGACATGGGTGTCGATGGACCGGTCGGCCCGGAACGGGTCGTATGGAGCCTTGGACTCCGAGGACACGTTGCGACCGGTCACCCGGGCCGGCTTGAGGCCGGTCAGATGGTCGTAGGTGTGGAAGTCGCGGTACGCGCCATGTCCGGGGTAGCCAGACTTGGGGGACCACACCCGGTAGCTGACCTGCAGGTCGCGGCCGAAGGCGATGACATCCGATTCGCCGACCGGACGTCCCAGCGTGGTATCGCCGTGCAGCGTCGGGCCGTCGACCATGAAGTGGGTTACACCGGCTGCGGCGTAACCGGTTTCCATGCCCGGGGCGTAGGCGCATTCGGGCGCCCAGATGCCACCCGGGGTGTGCGCGAAGCGCTGCTGCGCATCGGAAAGGCCTTCACGCAAGGCGAATTCGCGCAGTCGTGGATTCAGCAGTGGCTGGAACGGGTGGGCCAACGGACCGCCGAGCAGTTCGATGGTTTCGGCGTCGATCAGCTCGCGGAGTACCGGGCTGCCGCCGTGCTGCCAGTGCGAGTTGAACTCTTCGATCGCGGAGCCGGCCCGTTGATGCTCGTCAAATCCGAAGGCGCGCAATGCTTCTGGAGAGTTGAAGGTATCCGGCGCGCCGCCCCCGTCGCGGACGGCGGTGGCCTCCAGCGCGCGCAGCTGCCAATTGGACAGCCACTGTGCCATGCCGGCCAGGCAGTACGGGTCGTCGAGCTGCGCGGTGACCACCGGTGTCATGCCCAAGGTCAACAGATGAGATCGGCCTTCGCCGGCCAGGGTGCGTAACACCCGGGTGAGCGGAAGATAGGCCGTGGCCCAAGACTGGTACAGCCACTCCTCGCCGACCGGCCAGCGGCCGTGGTGCGCCAGCCACGGCAGGTGCGTGTGCAGCACCAGCGTGAACATGCCGGGGACCGGCGCGTGGGTGGGCGAGGAGGTGACCGTCACGGCCGCACCGCGATTGCCACCAGGTCGAGGCTGTCATCGATGTCGGCCGAGTCGGCATTCAGCAGGTCGAAATCGTCGATCGATACCGACGCCACGTCAGCAAGCAGGTCATCGCCCCACGGCGCATCGGCCACGGCGCGGTCGATCTGGGCGCCGATGATCGAACCGCCGTGCTTGGCATCCAATTCGCGCAGTGCCGCACCGTGATACACGCCCAGCATCGCCTCCATCGCGAAACCCTGCTCGGTCAGGAGCTCGGTCAGCTCGGCGGCGTTGAGCTCGCGGGTGTGGAACGGGTTGAGCGGGGTGTCGCTGCCCGGGGTGAACGTGATCCGGTTGGGGGTGGACATCAACAGCACCCCGCCGGGGCGCAGTACCCGCAGGCATTCGGCAACGAACTGCCCCTGATCCCACAGGTGCTCGATCACCTGAAAGTTGACCACCACGTCGACCGAGGCGTCGGGCAGCGGTAAATCGGCCAGATTGCCGTGCAGCATCTCCACCCGGGGGTACCGGGCGCGCACGTGCGCGACTGCCGATTCGTCGTAGTCCAGACCGATCACCCGGCGGGCGATGTTCGCGATCAGGTCGGCGCCGTAGCCCTCGCCGGAGCCGGCCTCCAGTACGTCGCGGTCGCGGCACCGCTCGGACAGCCGCCGGTAGACCACCTCATGGCGGCGGAACCAGTAGTTCTCCTCCGCAAGGCCGGGAACCGTCCGCTCGCCCGTCAGCGGCATCACCGGTTCGGCAGTGGGTTCCGCCGGCTGACCCAAGGAAAAAGTGCTCATTGAATAGGCAGGCTAACCCAGACTGCCGTCCAGTTTCTTCTGGCCGATCGGTTCCTCTTGGGCAGTAGTCCACCCAGCGGCCCTCCGGATCGCCCAAATGTGGCCGAGAAAACAAACGGCGGGACCATTGGGCCCGGTGCGACCAGTTATGGTGTTCCTGCGCGCGCGGCAAAAGTTACCGAGTAGTAACATGCTCGCCGTTGCGTGAATCGTGAATGCCAGGCCGACCGCCGGCCTCATCGAGGAGGACGAACCACACCCATGACGAACATCGTGGTCCTGATCAAACAGGTCCCTGACTATGAGTCGGAGCGCACGCTCACCGACGGCGACTTCTACCTGGACCGCGAGGCCGCCGATGCGGTGCTCGACGAGATCAACGAGCGCGCCGTCGAGGCTGCGCTGCAGATCAAGGAAAAGGAAGAGGCTGCCGGGGGCGCCGGCACCGTTACCGTCCTGACCGCCGGACCGGCACGGGCTACCGAGGCCATCCGCAAGGCGCTGTCCATGGGCGCCGACAACGCCGTGCACCTGCAGGACGAGCAGCTCCGCGGCTCGGACATCATCCAGACCTCGTGGGCGCTGGCCCGCGCGCTGGGCACCGTCGAGGGCGTCGAGCTGGTCATCGCCGGCAACACCTCAAGCGATGGCGCGGGTGGCGCGGTCCCGGCGATCATCGCCGAGTACCTGGGCCTGCCCCAGCTGACTCACCTGCGCAGTGTGTCCGTCGAGGGTGGTGCAGTCACCGGTGAGCGCGAGACCGACGACGGTGTCTTCGCGGTGTCAGCCTCGCTGCCGGCAATCGTGAGCGTCAACGAGCGCATCGGTGAAGCTCGCTTCCCGTCGTTCAAGGGCATCATGGCCGCCAAGAAGAAGCCGGTCGCCGACCTGACTCTGGCCGACATCGGGGTCGAGGCCGACGAGGTCGGTGGCGCCAACGCCGGCACCAAGGTGCTGACCTCCACGCCGAAGCCGGCCAAGGCCGCGGGCGAGAAGATCACCGATGAGGGCGAGGGCGGCACCAAGATCGCCGAGTTCCTCGTTGCGCAAAAGCTCGTCTAACCCCACAACTTTCACGAAAGACACAGAGGCAGAAATTCATGGCTGAAGTACTTGTGCTCGTTGAGCACGCTGATGGTGCTCTGAAAAAGGTCAGCACCGAATTGATCACCGCCGCCCGTGTGCTCGGTGAGCCGTCGGCCGTCGTGGTCGGCGCCCCGGGCACCGCTGCGCCGCTGACCGATGCGCTGAAGGAAGCCGGCGCGGCCAAGATCTACGTCGCCGAGTCGGCCGACGCGGACAACTTCCTGGTGACCCCGAAGGTCGACGTGCTGGCTGCGCTGGCCGAGTCGGCCGCTCCGGCCGCGATCCTCGCCGCCGCCAGCATCGAGGGCAAAGAGGTTGCCGGCCGCGTGGCCGCGCGCCTGGGTTCGGGCGTGCTGGTCGACGTCATCGACGTCAAGGCCGGTGGCGTGGGCGTGCACAGCATCTTCGGTGGTGCCTACACCGTCGAGGCGCAGACCACCGGTGAGCTCCCGGTGATCACCGTGCGTCCGGGTGCCGTCGAGCCCGCTCCGGCCGCCGGCGCGGGCGAGGTCGTCGCCGTCGAGGTTCCGGCACAGGCCGAGAACGCCACCAAGATCACCTCCCGCGAGCCGGCCGTCGCCGGTGACCGTCCGGAGCTCACCGAGGCTGCCATCGTGGTCGCCGGTGGCCGTGGTGTGGGCAGCGAAGACGGCTTCCACCAGGTCGTCGAGCCGCTGGCCGACGCCTTCGGCGCTGCCGTTGGTGCCTCGCGTGCCGCAGTGGACTCGGGCTACTACGGCGGTCAGTTCCAGGTCGGCCAGACCGGTAAGACCGTGTCGCCGCAGCTGTACATCGCCTTGGGCATCTCGGGCGCCATCCAGCACCGCGCCGGTATGCAGACCAGCAAGACCATCGTCGCGGTCAACAAAGACGAAGAGGCCCCGATCTTCGAGATCGCCGACCTCGGCATCGTCGGTGACCTGTTCAAGGTCGCCCCGCAGCTGACCGATGCGATCAAGGCTCGCAAGGGCTAAGTCGTCGCACACCAGCTCAAAGGTGCCCCGAAACTTTCGGTTTCGGGGCACCTTTGCGTCTGGGTCGGCTTGAATGGGCGGCGTGAGGTTTGACCCAGATGCATTGCGGCAGCGGTATTCCGAAGAACGCACGCGACGGCTCCGAACCGACGGCATCGGGCAGTATGTCGAAATCGCAGGCCGGTTCGCCGCTTTCGGCGACGATCCCTGGGCCGATCCGCACTTCATCAGGGAACCGCTGACCGACGAGGTCGACGTGGCGATCGTCGGGGCGGGTTTCGGTGGGCTGCTCACCGGAGCACATCTGCGTCAGCGGGGGGTGCAGAATCTGCGTCTGATCGACAAGGCAGCCGACGTGGGTGGCACCTGGTACTGGAATCGCTATCCGGGAATTGCCTGCGATGTCGAGTCCTACGTGTACATGCCGCTGCTCGAGGAACTCGGTTGTGTGCCGACCGAGAAATACGCCAAGGGCCCAGAGATCTTCGCGCACTGCCGGGCGATCGCCCGGCACTTTGACCTGTACCGCAACGCCTGTCTGCAGACCGAGGTACGGGAAATCCGTTGGGATCCGGACGATTCGCGTTGGGTGATCATCACCAACCACGGTGACGCAATGCGGGCCCGTTTCGTTTCGATGGCCAACGGCTACCTGCAGAAGCCGAAACTGCCCGGCATCGACGGCATCACGTCGTTCGGCGGCCACGCCTTCCACACCAGCCGCTGGGACTACGGCTACACCGGCACGGGGCTGGAACATCTGGCCGACAAGCGGGTCGGCATCGTCGGCACCGGCGCCACCGCCATCCAGTGCATCCCGAGACTCGCGCCGGCAGTGGGGGAGCTCTTCGTCTTTCAGCGCACCCCGTCCACTGTTGACGTGCGGGCCAACGCGCCCACCGATCCGCAGTGGGCAGCCGCACTCACGCCCGGCTGGCAGCAGCGCCGTATCGAGAACTTTCAGGTCCTCACCGCCGGTGGTGAGGCTGACGAGGATCTGGTCGACGACGCCTGGACCAGCCTGGCCAAGGCGATGCCGATCGCCAAGGAGGGCACCGACCCGCGGGCCTCGGCGGCGGAGCTGGCCGACTTCGCCAAGATGGAACAGATCCGGGGGCGGGTCGACGCCCTGGTGACCGACCCGGCCACGGCCGAAGCGCTCAAGCCCTGGTACGGGTACTACTGCAAGCGGCCGTGCTTTCACGACGAGTACCTGCAGACGTTCAATCGGGACAACGTCACCCTGGTCGACACCGGCGGTCGCGGCGTTGAGCAGATCACAGCCGACGGTGTCGTGGTTGCCGGCACCGAATACCCCTTGGACTGCCTGGTTTTCGCAACGGGTTTCGAGGTCGGTACCGACTATGCACAGCGCACCGGCTTCGAAGTGGTCGGCCGGGACGGCCTGACGCTCACCGGCAAATGGGCCGACGGGGTGCAAACCCTGCACGGCTTGCACGTCAACGGTTTTCCGAACTGCTTCATCGCGAGCATCGCCCAGTCCGGGTTCACGGTGAATTTCCCGTATCTGATCGACGTTCAATCCCGTCATACCGCCTGGGTGATCGCCTGGGCGCTGGACCACGGCATCACCGAACTGGAGGCCAGTGACCAGGCCGAAAAAGACTGGGTCGAAACGGTGGTGGCCAGGTCCAGCGTCATCGCGGGCCGGCGCGAAACGTGCACACCCGGCTACTACAACCGTGAAGGTCAGCCCAGCGCCCGGCTGAACCAGGACAGCTACTTCTTCGGCGGTCCCACCGAATACGCCGACCTGCTGGCGGCCTGGCGTGCTGCGGAAACCCTTGACGGACTTGTGATCACGTGAACACCCCGCTGCTGATCGACGGCGAACTCGTGCCCGGCTCTGCGGGTAGCTTCGACACGGTCAATCCGGCCACCGAGGAGGTACTGGGACAGGCCGCCGATGCTGACGCCGCCGATCTGGACCGTGCCATCGCCGCGGCTCGCACGGCGTTCGACGACACCGATTGGTCGCGCGACACTGCGTTGCGGGTGCACTGCCTGCGCCAGTTGCACGAGGCCCTGAGTGTCGAGATCGAGCACCTGCGCGCCGTCACCGTCGCCGAAGTGGGCGCCCCGGTGTCCCTGACCTACGGCGGGCAGCTGCAGATGCCGGTGGACGGCCTGTATTACGTCGCGGATCTCGCGGAAAACTACCAGTGGACAACTGATCTGGGGGAGGCCGCACCGTTCGGGAAGCCGACCCGGCGCACCGTCGTCCGGGAGGCCTGCGGGGTCGTCGGAGCGGTGACGCCGTGGAACTTCCCGCACCAGATCAATTTCGCCAAACTCGGTCCGGCGCTCGCAGCCGGTAACACCGTGGTGCTCAAAGCGGCACCGGACACCCCGTGGTGCGCGGCTGAGATAGGCCGGATCATCAAGGACCACACTGATTTTCCGGCCGGAGTGGTCAACATCATCACGTCACGTGATCACGCCATCGGCGCGCAACTGACCCAGGACCAGCGGGTGGACCTGGTGTCGTTCACGGGATCGACTGCGACCGGACGGGCGGTGATGGCGGCTGCGTCGCAGACCATCAAGAAGGTGTTTCTCGAACTCGGCGGTAAGTCCGCCTACATCGTCCTCGACGATGCCGATCTGCCGGCTGCCTGCGCCGCCGCGGCGGCCGGGGTGGCCATGCACGCGGGACAGGGCTGCGCCTTCAACACCCGACTGTTGGTACCAAGGGCCCGTTACGAAGACGCGGTGGCCGCTGCCTCCGAGGCCATGTCCAACGTCGGTTTCGGCGACCCGACCGATCCGAGGACACTGTGTGGTCCGTTGATCTCGGCCCGGCAGCGCGAGCGCGTCGAGGGCTACCTGAAGCTGGCCGAGCAGGAGGGCGGCAGGTTCGGTTGCGGCGGCGGACGGCCCGCTGGTCTGGACCGAGGCTTCTTCATCGAGCCGACGGTGATCGGCGGTCTCACCAACGACGCACGGGTGGCGCGGGAGGAGATCTTCGGTCCCGTACTGGTGGTGCTGGCTCACGACGGTGATGCGGATGCCGTTCGGATCGCCAACGATTCGCCCTACGGATTGTCCGGCGCGGTGGTGGGTGCCGACCAGGGCCGCGTCGACTGGGTGGCCTCTCGGCTGCGCACCGGGACCATCAACGTCAACGGTGGCGTCTGGTACTCCGCCGATGCGCCGTTCGGCGGCTACAAGCAGTCCGGCATCGGCCGTGAGATGGGGCTGGCCGGCTTCGAGGAGTACCTGGAAACCAAGTTGATCGCCAGGGGTGTCACGCATCGATGACCCTGCATCTACGGTGCATTTATGCGAGTACGGTGCGCCCTCAGTGCAGGGTCGACCCGTCCGAGCGTCGGCCGCCGTTTGACTGTGAATCCACGCACACTGTTACTCGCACTTTTGCTACGTGGACGCAAAGTCAACGGCAACAAGGCATTTTCTAGTCAGGTGCTCAGCATCGAGGTCGCAGCGGAGTCAGGACAACCCGAAGTCGATGACCCCGCGGATCACCCGGCCCGCCAACAGATCATCGAATGCCTCATTGATGTCATCGAGCCGGTAGCGCCGGGTGATCATCTCGTCCAGTTTGAGCTTGCCGTCCTGGTAAAGACGTGCCAGTGCCGGGATTTCAGTGGTGGGGTTACATGACCCGAACAGCGTGCCGCACAGGTTCTTGTTCATCAAGATGAAGTCCTGCAGATCCATCCGGACCGAACCCGTTGTCGGAGCCGCCATTCCGGTCAGCACGCAGGTGCCGCCTTTGCGGGTCAGCGCCAATGCGCCCTCGACGTCGCCGTCACCGATCTCAGACGGGGACAGCACGACCGCGTCGGCCATCACTCCGCGGGTCAACTCGCGAACCAGGCCGATCGTTTCGGGCGCCGACGCCGTCGCGTGGGTAGCCCCGAATCCGAATGCCGAATCACGTTTGAATGCAACCGGATCCACCGCGACAACCTGAGCCGCCCCAGCCAGCACTGCGCCCTGCAGCGCCGCCGTCCCGATGCCGCCGACTCCGATCACCACCACGGTGTCACCGTCGCGCACGCCGGCTCGCCGCACTGTCGACCCGTACCCGGTGGGCACAGCACAGGACAGCAACGCACTGGGCACCAACGGAAGTCGGGGGTCGATCTTGACCAGTGAATCGGCCGCCACCACGGTGTGCTCGGCGAACGCCCCGATCTTCGAGGTGTGCCGCAGGTCCTCGCCGGCCAGGCTGTGATGCCGGAAGGTGCCGTCGGTGGGCATGCCGGGCACCAGGGTGCCGGCACCCTTGTCGCACAGGTACTCCATACCGCTTGTGCACCAACGGCAGTGCCCGCACACCGCCAGGAACGAGGTCACCACGTGATCGCCGGGAGCGAACCGGGTGACCCCCGGACCCACCTCGATCACCACTGCGGCCCCCTCGTGGCCACCGATCGTGGGTGGCATGGGCGGCAGTGCCGCACCGGCGGGCCCGGTCAGGTAACCGGACCGGATGTGATCGTCGGAGTGACACAGCCCCGCTGCCGCCATCTGCAGCAGCACTTCGTCCGCGCGCGGCGGGTCGAGCTCGAATTCCTCCACAGACCACTGCCCGCCGGACTCGCGAACAATGGCAGCCCGACTTCTCATGCGCCGAATCTAACGGATCCCGATGTTTCTCAATCGGACATGAACCCGTTACGCAACCGATGCCACCCCGCCGAACAGCTACGTCACCGTGCAGATCATGAGCACTAGTTCTGTACTCATCGCCCCCGACAACGTCGCTTCGTCGACTGACACTCCGCGTTACACGCTGCTGCTGTCTTCCGACGCCGAACACATTGAAGCCGCGCAGCGCTTGCGGCACCAGGTGTTCACCTCCGAACCTGGCTACACCCTCACCGACGACAGCCCGGGTTTCGAATCTGGAAGGGACGCCGACCGTTTCGACGAGTTCTGCGATCACCTCCTGGTCCGGGAGGACAATTCCGGCGAGTTCGTCGGCTGCTACCGGATGCTGCCACCGCCGGGTGCCATCGCGGCCGGAGGCCTTTACACCGCAACCGAATTCGACGTCAGTGAGCTCGACCGCCTGCGGCCGTCGCTGGTCGAGATGGGCCGCGCCGTGGTCCGTGCCGACCACCGCAACGGCGCCGTGGTGCTGTTGATGTGGGGCGGCATCTTGGCCTACCTCGATCGCAGTGGCTACGACTACGTCACCGGCTGCGTCTCGGTGCCGATCCAGGGCAACCCCGATGAGCCGCCGGCCACCCAGATCCGCGGGGTGCGTGACTTCGTCAACCGTCGGCACGCCTCGGAGTACACCGTGCGTCCGTACCGTCCGGTGATCATCGACGGCAAGCTGCTCGACGACATCGAGCCACCGGCCCGGGTGACCGTGCCGCCGCTGATGCGTGGCTACCTGCGCTTGGGCGCCAAGGTCTGCGGAGACCCGGCTTACGACCCGGACTTCGGTGTCGGCGACTTCCCGGCGCTGCTGGACAAGCGTGAGGCCGATGTCCGCTACCTGACCCGACTGCGGTCGGCAGCGGCGGCGACCGACAAGGCCGCACAGTGACCACCCAGGGCCCGACCACCCAGGGCCCGACCACCCAGGGCCCGACCACCCAGGGCCCGACCACCCAGGGCCCGACCATGCAGGCCCACCCCTGGCTGCCGCAGGCGTCCTGTGACGCCAGTTGCATCCGCGTGGACCCGGCTCAGATCAGCCGCCCGGCAATCGTGGCGGTCCGCACCGCAGCACGTCTGGTCATGACGCTGGCGTTGTTGCCGGCCCTGCCGCTGCTGGCGGTTCCGCTGCCCGGGCGGTCCCGGGTGCAGCGCCTGTACTGCCGGCTGATCCTGCGCTGTCTGGGCGTGCGGATCACCGTCTCGGGCGGACCGATCCGCAACCTGCGCGGGGTGCTGGTGGTCGCGGGCCACGTCTCCTGGGTCGACATCTTCGTCATCGGTGCGGTGATGCCGGGGTCGTTCGTTGCCCGCGCCGACCTGATCGAATGGCCGGCCCTCGGCTTCGTGGCTCGGCTCCTCAAGGTCATCCCGATCGACCGAATGAGCCTGCGTCGCCTGCCGGATGTGGTGCGTACCGTCGCTGACCGGCTGCGGGAGGGCCAAACTGTGGTGGCGTTCCCGGAGGGCACCACCTGGTGTGGCCTGGGCCACGGCACGTTCGCACCGGCGATGTTCCAGGCGGCGATCGACACCGGACGGCCGGTGCAGCCCCTGCAGCTGAACTACCGGTACCGCAACGGGGCGCCCTCGACCATCCCCGCATTCATCGGCGACGACAGCCTGTTGGCCTCGATCCGGCGGGTGCTGACCGCCCGCCTGACGGTGTGCCATGTGCAGGTGCAGTCGCTGCAGTTGCCGGGCGAGGACCGCCGCGACCTGGCCGCGCGGTGCCAAGCTGTGGTGCACCAATGCGGTCCGCTGCCCGTTGCCGCAGTTCACGGGCACGCCTTGGCCGCCTGACCGGTTTGGGCCTGCCGGTATCCTGGACAGGCCATGCACACCACCTACCTGGATCACGCCGCCACCACCCCGATGCACCCCGCTGCCATCGAGGCGATGACGGCGGTCCTGGCAGCAGGCGGCAATGCCTCCTCACTGCACACCACGGGCCGCGCTGCGCGGCGCCGGATGGAGGAGGCCCGCGAGTCGCTGGCGCAGAAGCTGGGCGCCCGACCGTCCGAGGTGATCTTCACCGCCGGCGGTACCGAGAGCGACAACCTGGCGGTCAAGGGCATCTTCTGGGCGCGTCGTGACGCCTGTCCGCAGCGCCGTCGCATCGTGACCACCCCGATCGAACATCACGCGGTGCTCGACGCGGTCGAGTGGCTGATCGAGCACGAGGGTGCCGAGGTGACCTGGCTGCCGGTCGATTCGGCTGGCGCGGTGTCGCCGGAGGCGCTGCGTGGGGTTCTCGACACCCACGACGACGTTGCGCTGGTCTCCGTGATGTGGGCCAACAACGAAGTCGGCACCATCGAACCGATCGCCGAATTGGCCACGTTGGCAGCGGAATTCGATGTTCCGATGCACAGTGATGCAATCCAGGCGGTGGGCGCGGTGCCGGTCGACTTCGCGGCCAGCGGCCTGGCGGCGATGAGCATCGCGGCGCACAAGTTCGGTGGACCGACGGGTGTGGGCGCTCTGCTGCTCCGCCGTGACACCGCCTGCGTGCCACTGCTGCACGGCGGCGGTCAGGAGCGCGATGTGCGTTCCGGCACACCGGATGTCGCCGGTGCGGTGGCCATGGCCGCGGCGGCGCGAGTCGCTGTCGACGGCCTGTCCGACCATCGGGCGCGGGTCGGCGCGCTGCGCGACCGGCTGGTCGGCGGGGTGCTGTCGACCATCGACGACGTGGTGCTCAACGGCGCGGCCGGCGAGGATCGACTACCGGGTAACGCGCACTTCACTTTTCGTGGTTGCGAAGGCGACGCGCTTTTGATGCTGTTGGACGCCAAGGGCATCGAGTGCTCGACCGGCTCGGCCTGTACCGCCGGGGTGGCCCAGCCGTCGCATGTGCTGATCGCGATGGGAGCGGACCCGGCGAGTGCTCGCGGCTCATTGCGATTCTCTTTGGGTCACAACAGTTCTGACGAAGACATTGACGCAGTGCTGGCAGTTTTGCCGGCCGCAGTGGAGCGGGCCCGGCAAGCGGCGTTGGCCAGTGCCGGGCTGGGGAGGTAGTCGTGCGTGTTCTGGTTGCGATGAGCGGTGGCGTGGACTCCTCGGTGGCCGCCGCGCGGATGGTCGATGCCGGCCACGATGTGGTCGGCGTGCACCTGGCGTTGTCGGCGGCTCCGGGCACGCTGCGGACCGGATCGCGCGGTTGTTGCTCGAAGGAGGACGCCGGTGATGCCCGCCGGGTCGCCGATATCCTCGAAATCCCTTTCTACGTATGGGATTTTGCGGATCGCTTCAAGGAAGACGTGATCGACGACTTCGTCGAGTCCTACGCCCGCGGCGAGACGCCGAACCCGTGTGTGCGTTGCAATGAGAAGATCAAGTTCTCCGCGCTGTCCGCCCGGGCGCTGGCATTGGGTTTCGACGCCGTGGCCACGGGCCACTACGCGCGTCTGGAAGAAGGCCGATTGCGCCGCGCCGTGGACGCTGACAAAGACCAGTCCTATGTGCTGGGTGTGCTGACCGCCGAGCAACTGCGCCACGCGCTGTTTCCGATCGGTGACACACCCAAACCCCAGATCCGGCAGGAGGCCGCCGACCGCGGTCTGGCGGTGGCGGACAAGCCCGACAGTCACGACATCTGCTTCATCCCGTCCGGCGACACCCGGGCATTTCTGGGCGCCCGGATCGGGATCCGGCCCGGTGCGGTGGTCGATGCCGGTGGCACGGTGCTCGCGGAACACGAAGGCGTGCACGGCTTCACCATCGGTCAGCGCAAGGGCCTCGGAATCGCCGGGCCGGGACCGGACGGTCAGCCCCGCTACGTCACCGACATCGACGCCGACACCGGGACCGTCAAGGTGGGCAGTGTCGCCGACCTCGAGATTCGCACCCTGACCGGTGAGCGGCCGGTCTTCACCTCGGGTGTCGCACTCGACGGCCCGGTGGAATGCGTGGTGCAGGTTCGCGCTCATGGCGGGCTGGCACCGGCGGTGGCCGAACTGCGCGACGACGTGTTGCACATCGAGCTGCGGTCCTCGCTGCACGGTGTGGCGCCTGGGCAGACCGTGGTGCTGTATCGGCCCGATGTCGACGGCGACGAGGTCCTCGGCAGCGCGACCATCGCCCGGTGAGTATTTCTGGATCCTCGCCCTGGGCCACTGCGACCGGCATTGGATCGTGGCCGGGTACCAACGCCAGGAAAGCCGCCGAGGTGATCGTCGGCGAGCTGCATACGCTGCCGCACCTGGTCGAGCTGCCGGCTCGAGGCATCGGCGCCGACCTCATCGGGCGTGCCGGCGCTCTGCTGGTGGATATCGGGATCGACACCGTGCCCCGGGGATATCGCATCGCGCAGGGCCGCAGCAGCGCGCTGCGTCGGGCGGTGAGCCTGCTCGACGAGGACATCGACGCGTTGGAGGAGGCCTGGGAGAAGGCCGGCCTGCGCGGTAGCGGCCGAACGGTCAAAGTGCAGGTGCCGGGGCCGATCACCCTGGCCGCGCATCTTGAGCTCGGCAACGGGCACCGTGCCGTCACGGATCCGGGCGCGCTGCGGGACCTGGCCGGCTCGTTGGCCGAGGGGGTCGCCGTGCACCGTGCGCAGGTGGCGCGGCGGCTGGATGCCGAGGTCGTGGTGCAGTTCGACGAGCCGTCGCTGCGCGCCGCGCTATCCGGGCGACTGGATGGGGTGACCGGACTGTCAGCGGTGCGCGCGGTCGACGAGGCGGTCGCGGCCCAGCTGCTCGACGAGTGTGTCGCCGCGCTGGGGGCATCGGTGGCGGTCCATGTGTGTGCCGCCGATATTCCATGGAAACTGTTGGCACGAAACGGAATTGACGCGATTGCGGTAGATGTGTCCACCTTGGTGCCGGCCGATCTGGACGGTATCGGGGAGTGGATCGAGACGGGCCGGACGGTGCTGCTGGGTGCAGTCCCGGCGCTGGCGCCGGATCGGCGCGTGCCGGTTGAAGAGGTCGCCAAGGCCGCTGCCGCTGTCACTGATCGGCTCGGATTCGGCCGTGCGGTGTTGCGCGACAAAGTCGGTCTGACACCGGCCTGCGGGCTGGCCGGGGCCACCGAGAAGTGGGCACGGAC
The DNA here is from genome assembly GCF_041261665.1 of Mycobacterium sp. MAA66. NCBI lineage: Bacteria > Bacillati > Actinomycetota > Actinomycetes > Mycobacteriales > Mycobacteriaceae > Mycobacterium > Mycobacterium sp. MAA66. The sequence continues at coordinate 183,554 of NZ_JBGCCC010000001.1, forward strand.
GGCGGTGGAACTGGCGCAACAGGCCGTCGATGGAATAGCCCGGGATCCAGAATCCGCATGACCTCGACACAGGAAACACAGAGATTTGCGGCCAGCGGGCACCTGGACGTGCGAATATTCTAATAGTCGGCGGTGTCAGCGTCATTGAACTATGGAGTCCGGAAGAGGGAACGTGCATCAGGCTGAGCTGCGGTTCGCCGCTGCGGTGTTGGGCGCGTTCCTCTCTGTAGCGGGTCTGCCCGCCGCCACGGCTGTCGCGAATCCGGGTGCGGGCCACGGTCATGGCGGCGGTAGATCGCCGCACGACGGGTCCTCGGGCTGGTCTCGCGACAATCCCACAGTTGGGCATCCCGTAGTAGGTAGTCCCACAGTCGGCAATCCCGTAGTAGGTAGTCCTACAGTCGGTAGTCCCATAGTCGGCAATCCCACGGTCGGCGGCCGGCACTGGAACCACGGTTCTTGGGCGGCCGCCTCTGGCGACGGCGCCAGCGGAGCTGGCTCGGGTGCCAGCGGCACGGGCAGCAGCAGCGGCAGTTCCGGCCTCGGCCCCGCCGGCGCAGGCGTTGGCGATGCCGGTCCCGGAACTGGCAGCGGCAGTGTCGGTCGGGGGCCGGGTCCAACCGCTCCGCTGCCAAAGTCTTTGGCGCAGAACAATTCATGGTCGGGCAACGGCTCCGGCGGCGCAAGCAGCGCCGGGCAGCCACCGCAGGTCGGCAGTCCGCAGCCTGTGGTCACGGTGGGCGACGGTCGCAATCCCGCAGCACAATTGCCCAAGCCGGCACCCACTGCGATACAGAGCTATCCGGCACCGGTCCAGATGGTCGCAGCGCCGCGGAATCAGCTGACCCCGACTTCCATTGCTATTCGGGGTGGTTCGCAGCAGACGCCCGATGATCCGGAGTTGACGATCATTGAGCGCGGGGTGATGCCGTTGTTGGCGGCGGCGCAGCCCGACGACTTCCGCGACATCTACCTCGGTGTGACCGGATTCCTGCTGGTTCCGCTGGCCGGGCTGTGGCTCGGATACCGGCAGGAGCGTGCCCAGCGAGCCGCCGAGCAGATTCTCAGAGACTAACCGCGTCGAAGTTCCCGGCGGAGAATCTTGCCGGCCGTGGACTTGGGGACGAAGTCGATGAACTCGACCTGCCGGACCTTCTTGTACGGGGCGACCTGCGCGGCGACGAAGTCCATCACGTCCTTGGCCGTCGGCGCGGCGTCGGGCTGACGGACGACGAAGGCCTTGGGCACTTCTTCGCCGGTCTCGGGGTCCCGAACACCGATCACCGCTGCGTCGGCGATACCGGGATGGGTGAGCAACACGGCCTCCAACTCTGCCGGCGGCACTTGGTAGCCCTTGTACTTGATCAGCTCCTTGAGCCGGTCGACGATGAACACGCAGCCGTTGGCATCGACCCGCGCCAGGTCGCCGGTGTGTAGGAATCCCTCGTCATCGATGGTTTCGGCGGTGGCCTCGGCATTGTTCAGGTAGCCGGCCATCACGTTCGGACCCCTGAACCACAGCTCGCCGATATCGCTCAGGCCGTGGGCGGGCCGGCTGATCACCGTGCCGGTATCAGGGTCCACGATCTTGCTTTCGGCGTTGGGCACCGTCCATCCGCAGGAACTCATCGGTGCGGCAGTACCGAACAGTTCGCGGCCGCCGTCGAACGGGGTGCAGTGACTGACCGGGCTCAGCTCGCTCATGCCATAGCCCTGCACCAGCGGGCAACCGAGCCGGTCGATCACCGCGCGGCCGAGTTCGTCGTCGAGCGGTGCTGCACCGGACATCAGGCCACGCAGGGAATCGAGCCGATACCGTTCGACCATCGGATGCTTGGCCAGGGCTACCGCGACCGGCGGCGCGATATAGGCGAACGTGCACTTGTGGTCCTGGATGGCTCCGAGGAACTGGGCCAGGTCGAAGCTGGGCATGATCACCAGCTGAGCGCGAGCGTGCAGTGCGGCGTTGAGAAGCACCGTCATGCCGTAGATGTGAAAAAACGGCAGCACTGCAAGGACACGGTCTTCGGGGCCAACGGCCTGCACGGGCCCGATCTGGGCGACGTTGGCGGTCAGATTCCGGTGAGTGAGCATGACGCCCTTGGGGTTTCCGGTGGTTCCGGAACTGTAGGGCAGCGCGGCCAGGTGGGCGGCCGGGTCGAAGCTGACCTCGGGGGCCGGTAGCGCGGCGTCCAACAGATCAGCCGCGTTCGGGTGGCCGTCGGCGGCCTGGCCGGGCCCGTCCATGACGACCACGTGATCGGCGGATATGCCCACGGCGGCCGCGGCGTCCAGCGCCTGGGGGAGCAGCACGCTGACGGTGACCAGCATGCCGGCGCGCGAGTCGATCAGCTGCTTGGCGATGTCCTTCGCGGTGAACAAGGCGTTGACCGTGGTGGCGGTGGCCCCGGCCCGCAGGATCCCGTGGAATGCCACCGCGAAGGCTGCGCTGTTGGGTGCAAACAGCCCGACCACATCGCCGACGGCGACCCCACGCGCGGCCAGCGCGCCGGCGAACGCGTCGATCTGCCGGATGAGCCGGCGGTAGGTGACCGTGGTGCCGGTTGCTAGCTCGACGAGTGCCGCTCGGTCGGCGTCGTGTTCGCTGAGGTCGGCGAACAGGTATTCGTACAGCGACGTCGTCGGGATCTGGACCGCGGGAAATGGACTGGCGATAGTCATGACACCCTAGATCGAACCATGCCGGCGCGAACTTCGTGCCGCTGCGGCACGGTTGCTGAATCTAGTGCCGAGTCCGAATCAAATGCGATCGGACAGGCGTAGCGGTGCGATGGTGTCGAACACGTCGCCGGGACCGGGATTGGCCGGATCGGTCTTACCGCCGAACTGATCCATGACACCCCACACCGCGTTCAGGGCCGTGGTGATCGCGCCCTCGGCCCAGCCGGCCGTCCATGAGATGTCATCGCCGGCGAGGTAGATGCCGCGGTGGTGCTCGTCCAGGTCACGCTGCATGAAGTGGGTGTACAGCGTCTCTTGGTAGCGGTAATGCCCTGGCAGATTGGCCTTGAACGCGCCCATGAAATTGCGCTCCACCTCCCAGGAGATCGTCTTGGGGGTCTCGATGATGTGGCTGCGAATGTCGACGTCCGGATAGATCGCGTGCAGCGACTTGAGCATCAGGTCCGCACGCTCAGTTGCATTGAGCGGCACGATCTTTCGCGAATCGTCCTCCCAGGTGTACGACAGGCAGATGACGGCGGGTTTGTCGTTGCCCTTGTCGTCCTGACCCTGGTCCAGCAGATAGGTGCCGCGGCTCATGCGGTCGGTCAGCGTCATCGACATGACGTCGCGGCCGCGGGCGTTCTTGTCCTTCCAGAATGGACGGTCGACCAACACGAACACCTTCGACGAGGCCATGTAGTGGGTCTGCTCGATGGCCGACCACACATTCGAGGGGAACAAGTCGTCGCTGCAGCGGATGTTGTTGAGCAGCATCCAGGATTGCGCGGTGACGATCGCTGCGGCGTAGGTCCGGGTCTGTCCCGAGGCGTCGGTGATGGTGATGCGGTTCGGGTGGGTGCGACGGATGTCGGTCACCGCCGGCCGGGTCTGCCCGCCGTGCAGGGATTCCAGAGACGTAGCGGCCGGCCAGTGTGCGAGATGCTCGGGCGAGCGCTGCCACAGTCGAAGTGGGAGCTGTTGCGATCCGCCGACCACGCCGCGGTGATTGTCGTCGGCCTCGGTGAGGACGACGCGCAGGATCTCGAGCATCGAGCTCGGGTAGTCGGTGTCCCAGCCGCCCGTTCCGAAGCCGACCTTGCCGAAGATCTCACGCAGCTCGAAGGAATGGAAGTGCTTGGATTTGGTGAGGAAACCCCAGAAGGTCTCGTCATCGAGGTCGCGAACCAGCTTGTCCCACGCGGCCTTCAGGACAGGGGTGTTGCGCTCTCGGATGGCGTCCTGGATGGCGTGTAGGTCCGCACCGTCTTCGAGGGTCTTGCGCCAGGCGTCGGCGACCTCGGTGAACACCGGTGGCAGGTCGGCGAGCTTCTCGGCGTAGTACGTGTGGCCCTTGAGGTCGACGACGGTGCTCGGGGTGGCCTTGGCCAGCGGGTTCGGGAATTCCTGGGTTTCGATGCCGACCTTGTCGAAGTATTCGTAGAGGGTGGTCGAGGTGGGTGGGAAGCGCATCGCGCCCATTTCGGCGAACGCGTCGGGGGCGAGCTCGAACGGCACCGAACGCATCCGGCCGCCGATCTGGTCGGCTTCGTAGATGACCGGGCGCAGGCCCATTTTCATGAGTTCGTACGCGGCGGTGATGCCGGCACAGCCGGCGCCCACGATGGCGACCTCGGTGCCGTACACGTCCGAAGGGACGGCACCCAGACCGGCGGGGGAGATGACGTAGTCGTCGTAGGCGAACGGGAAGTCCGGGCCATACATGGTGATCGGCTTGGTCATGTTTCAGCGTTCCTCATACAGGTCTCGGCGGCGGTCCGCCAGATGGGTGTTGACAGCGCGGGACACGGCTACCGCGTTCGGATCCAGTTGGCAGGTGAGCAGTTGCTGGGCTGTACCAGCGCGACTCAGTTCGGTCGCGTCGGGCGCGATGGTGCAGCTCAGCCCGCAGTACTCGAGGCCGTTCTCGACCCCGGTGCGATTGACGTAGGACAGGAACAGCTGGCTCTCGTAGGCGCGGGCCGGAACGATCTGCTTGGCGATGAAGCCGTACGGCTCCATGAGGCCGGTCGGCACGATCAGCCATTGGGTGCCGGCGTCGGCGTGCGCCCGGGCATTCTCGGGGAATTCGATGTCGTAGCAGATCAGGAGTCCGCAGGTGGTGCCTGCGAATTCGAACTGGGTGATCCACTGGTCGCCGGGAGTGAAGAAGTCGCGGTCGAAGCCGTAGAGGTGCGTCTTGCGATAGTTCGCCAGGGATTCGCCGTGGGCATCGACAACCTGGACGCTGTTGTACGGGCGGGATTCGGTCCCGGATTCGGCCCCGGATTCGGCGTAGCCGTAGACGATCGCGACTCCGGTAGTGCGGGCGAGCTGAGCAATCCGCTGGAAGATCGGACCGTCGGCCGGTTCGGCGCGCTCGGCGATGGCGGTGCCGATGTGGTAGCCGGTGGCGGACATCTCCGGGGTGATCATGATGTCGCAATTGGCAGCTGCTGCCTGCTCCGCGGCGGCGTCGATGGCGGCCAGATGGTCCGCGACGGTCGCGGACTGTCCGGGGCCCTGGAACATGCCGACGGTGATCATTCGGCCGTTGCGCTTTCGGCCCGGAGGTTGGACTTCTTGATGCTGTAGCCGAAGTAGATCGCCAGACCCAGTAGGCTCCAGATCCCGAACGCGACCCACGTGCGAGTGCTGAGGCTGTACAGCAGGTAGACGCAGAATCCGACACCGAGAATCGGGGTGAGCGGGTAGAACGGCACGCGGAACGTGCGGGCCAGGTCGGGGCGGGCGCGTCGAAGGACGATGACCGCGATGTTGACCAAGGCGAATGCGAACAGGCAGCCGATCGACGTGGCATTGGCGAGGTCGTCGAGCGGAACGAAGCCGGCCAGCAGCGAGACCAGGACGCCACAGACGATGATGTTCCAGGTCGGCACATTGGTTTTCGGGTTGATCTTGGCGAAGATCTTGGGGACGAGCCCGTCGACGGCCATGGAGTACAGGATGCGCGTCTGGCCGTACTGCACGGCCAGTACGACACTCGCGATCGCGATGATCGCGCCGATCGACAAGACGATCGCCGGGACGGTGCTGGACGTGATGCCTTTCAGAACCACGGCCAGCGTGGCGCCTTCATCGGGATTGAACCGGTCCCAGTTCATCGCCCCGAGTGCGGCGAGTGCGACCAGGCAGTACAGGGCAGTGACGATCAACAGCGACAGCATGATGGCCCGGGGCAGATCCCGGCGCGGGTTCTTGGCTTCGCTGCCTGCTGTGGATGCTGCGTCGAACCCGATGTAGGCGAAAAAGACCTGCGACGCGGCGGCGGAGACGCCCGCGAACCCGAGCGGCATGAACGGGGCGAGATTGCCCGCCTTGAACGCGGTGAAGGCGATGACGCAGAAGAACGCCAGAATGAAAATCTTCAGGAACACCATGACGGTGTTGACCATGGCGGATTCGCTGGCACCCTTGAGCAGCAGCAGCGAGGCCAGCACGACGATAGCGATGCTCGGGATGTTGATGATGCCACCGTGCCCCGGTGCTTCGGCGATCGCGCTCGGGAGTGTGAAGCCGAACAACGATTTGAGTAGTTCGTTAATGTAGGCGCCCCAGCCGACGGCGACTGCGGACACCGAGACGCCGTATTCGAGCATGAGACACCAGCCGCAGATCCAGGCCCAGAACTCACCCACCGTCGCGTACGCGTAGGAGTACGAACTGCCCGAAACCGGGATCGAGCCTGCGAGTTCGGCGTAGGACAGGGCCGAGAACAGCGCGGTGACCGCGGCGAGGATGAACGAGAGCAGCACCGCGGGACCGGCTTGTGGCACCGCGACACCGAGGATCACGAAGATGCCGGTGCCGAGAGAGGCGCCGATCGAGAGGGCGGTGAGGTGCACCAGGCCCATCGATCGCTTGAGGTGGGGCCCTGACGGGTTGTCGGTCTCGGAGACGATGTCATCGACGGACTTTTGCGCGTTCATGGCACGGAGAAAGCGCAGACGCTGGGTCTGGATGAGTACCAAGGGAGGCTCCGAAAGGGAGGAGGGCGCGCCACGCGATGTGTGACTCGCGTTACAGATTGCGGCACCGAACCTGATATGTCAACACGTGGAGGGAAATAGGAAACAGTTGTTGCATGGAGCATGTGCATCAAGTAGTTTCATCACGAAAGTGATCTGAACCACGCCGAAGGGAACGCCATGGCAGGTGTAATCGAGACCCGGTCGATCGACTGGATTCCCTTGCGCGAACGCAAAGGCAAGGTGCACCACCAGGCGCCGTTCTGGTTCACCGGCAATTTCGTGTTGACGACCATGGTCGCCGGCTTCCTGGGTCCCGCGAACGGGATGTCGGCCGGCTGGTCAGCGCTGGCCGCGGTGCTGGGCGCCTGCTTCGGGACGCTGTTCATGTGTTTCCATGCAAACCAGGGACCCACCATGGGGCTGCCGCAGATGATTCAGTCGCGCGCCCAATTCGGTTCCCGCGGGGCGGTGGTGCCGTTCATCGCGGTCATCTTCGTCTACATCGGCTTCAACGTCTTCAACACCATCTTGGCCACCGACGGCTTCAAGACCGTTTTCCCGGGGCCGAAATGGCTGTGGTACCTCGGGCTCATGGTGGCCGCGATCGTCATTGCGGTCGTCGGCTTTGACCTGATGATGGTTGTGCAGCGCTGGCTGACGTATCTGCTGATCGCCGTATTCGGCGTCCTGACTGTCTACGCGCTGTCGACGCTGCACCTCAACAGCGCCGTGCCGGACGGCGGCAAGTTTTCGCTGACCGTCTTTTTCATGCAGTTCGCCGCAGCTGCCGGCTATCAGATTTCGTACGCGGTGTACGTCTCCGACTACTCGCGCTACCTGCCCGAGGAGACGTCGGCCAAGCGCGTCATCTGGTGGACGTATCTGGGTGCCGCCGGTTCGTCGGTGTGGCTGATGTCCTTCGGCGCGGTGCTGGCCTCTGCGCTGCCCACCCCGGATGCCATCACATCGATACGGACCGTCGGCAACCAGCTGTTGCCAGGGTTCGGAACGTTCACCGTCGTCGTGTCGTCGGTGGCGCTGCTGACCATCATGTCGGTCAACGCCTATGGCGCCAGCCTGACCAGCATGAGTGCCCTCGACGCATTTCGGCCGATCAAGCCCACGGTTCGGCTGCGGGTCATCGGCATCGCCTTGACCTCATTCATCGCCTTCGTGGTCGCGCTGTCCCTGCCCGAGAGTTACCTCGGTTCGTTCAACACCTTCGTGCTGCTGATGCTGTACTTCCTGATCCCCTGGACGGCGGTCAACCTGGTCGACTTCTACTTCGTCCGCCGCGGGCACTACTCGATCGTGGACATCTTCCGCCCGGACGGCATCTACGGCCGCTGGTCCTGGCGGGGCCTGATGGCGTATGTCGTCGGCATGGTCTCGATGGTTCCGTTCGTGTCGCTGAGCTTTTACACCGGGCCGGTTGCCACATTGCTTGATGGCGTGGACATTTCGTTCATCGTGGGACTCGTGACGGCCGGCGTTGTGTACTACATGCTGACCCGAGGACTCGATTTGGATGCAGAAGAGGCGGCCGCCGAGCGCAGTCGTCAGGAGTTGCTCACCGCCTGAGCGGCGGTCGGCGGCTACTGCGGGGAGGGGTCCGCGAGCGGACGGTTGCTCAGGGCCGGAATCAGTACCCACAACACCGTGGCGCCGGTGTCTGTATCGGCGTGAAAGGCATGCGGCCGATCGGCGGCGAACGTCAGCGCATCGCCCTTGTTCAGGGTGATGCGGGTGCCGTCGCCCTCCACGAAGTCGATGTGGATGCAGCCCTCGATCACCGTGACGAACTCGACCTCGGACGGCAGCGAATACGTGTCGATCCCGCTCCCGCCACCGGGTTCGATGTCGCTCAGCAGCACTTGCATGCGTCGCTCGCTCCCGGGAGTCAACTGGTATTCGCGCATCTTCTCGCCGCCGAACTCGATCTGCGGATACTCGTCGGCGCGCACGACCTCGCCAACCGGGGTCGCTTCGAACAGGGCGCCGACGTGTAAATCGAGTTCCTCGCAAATCCGCATCAGGGCGGATACCGATGCGCTGGCTTGGCCGCGTTCCACTTTGGAGAGGTAGCCCTTTGTCACGCCGCTGGCCGCCGCGAGCTCGTCGAGGGTCATGCGTTTGGCGCTGCGCGCCGCTTTCAGGCGGGCCCCGATGGTCAATTGCGTTGCCGCTGCGCCGCCCACGATTCCTCCTAGGAAACAAGTGTTGACATACATTCTAGCGCGGGAAACAATGAGAGCTGAGCCACTCGAGAATCAAACGGAGATCCAGCAATGACGTTCGATCGGTACATCAAGACCAGCGCACCAGACGGCCGCGAGATCGTCGGGCAGGTGGATGCGAGTCGTTTCCCCCGCTACGCCGAACCGGCGACGTTCGCGCGGGTCCCGCGCCTCGATCAGGTGTCCGCGCCGGATGTCACCATCCTCGGCGTCCCGTTCGATTCGGGCGTGTCGTACCGCCCGGGCGCTCGATTCGGCCCCGGCCACATCCGCGCCGCGTCCAAGCTGCTGCGTCCGTACAACCAGGCCCTCGACGTCTTTCCCTTTGCCAACCAGCAGGTCGCCGACGCCGGGGACATCGGGGTCAACCCGTTCAACATCACCGAGGCGATCGAGACCATCGACACCGAGGTGACGGCGCTGCGCAAGGACGGCTCGTCCATCCTGACCCTCGGCGGCGACCACACCATCGCGCTGCCGATCCTGCGCTCGCTTTACCGCGACCACGGCCCGATTGCCGTTCTGCACTTCGATGCTCACCTCGACACCTGGGACACCTATTTCGGTGCGGCCTACACGCACGGCACGCCGTTCCGTCGGGCCAGCGAAGAGGGCCTGATCGACATGGAACGCTCGCTGCACATGGGCATTCGTGGCCCGCTGTACAGCAAGAAAGATCTTGAGGACGACGCGATCCTGGGCTTCCAGGTGATCAGGTCCGACGACTACCAGGTCGACGGCCTGGCCAGTGTGCGCGAGCGGATGGTCAAGCGGTTGGCCGGCGGCCCGGTGTACGTCTCGGTGGACATCGACGTTCTCGACCCCGCGCATGCGCCCGGGACCGGTACCCCGGAAGCGGGCGGACTGACCTCGCGCGAACTGCTGCACTCGTTGCGTTCGCTCACCGGCCTCAACGTCGTCGGCGCCGACATCGTCGAGGTGTCACCGGCATACGACCATGCCGAGCTCACCGGAATCGCGGCCGCACATGTCGGGTACGAACTACTGTCGGTGATGAGCGCAAACCGGGGCTGACGGGCGCGGCATCAAATGGCAAGGTGCGGAGGTGGATTCGGCTTGCCCGACAACATGCCCGCAGAACCCGACTTCCTCACGCTGACCCGCGTGGCCTATGACCGGACGGCCGCGGCGTACGCCGAGCGATTTCACCATCATCTCGACGGCAAGCCGGTGGACCTGGCCGTGCTCAGTGTGTTCGCCGGGTTGGTGAGGCAGGGCGACACCCCACGCGTCCTCGACGTGGGATGCGGAACCGGGGTGAGCACCGCATTGCTGGCCGGTGCGGGGCTCGAGGTCGAGGGCATCGACCTGTCGCCGAACATGGTCTCCGAGGCGCGGCGGCTGAATCGGGGCATGTCGTTTCGCGTCGGGTCGATGTCCGAACTCGATGTCGCCGACGGCAGCGTCGGGGGACTCTGCGCGTGGTACTCGATCATCCATGTGCCCGACTCGCACCTGGCGGCCGTGTTCGCCGAATTCCATCGGGTCCTGTCGCCGGGCGGGTTGGTGCTGTTGGCATTTCAGGTCGGCGATGAACCACGGGTGCTGACCGAGGCCTTCGGGGAGCGGGTGCATCTGACATTCCTGCGCCGGCGACCTGACTGGGTTGCGAAGCGGCTGTCCGACAATGGATTTCGTATCTATGCCGAACTGGTGCGACAGCCCGACGATGATGGATTGGAGTCCACCCCGCAGGCGTTCGTCATTGCGCGTCGAGCAGCTTGACCAACCGCTTCGGTGCCACCAGCCGGAATGAGGCATCCACCAACTCGCGTACCTCGTCCCAGTCCACTCTGGCGGCGGTGAAATCCAGCCCGAGCCAGCCGGACGGTCCCAGGTACGCCGGGTAATAGAAGCGCGCGTCCTGTGCCAGCGCCGTACGTTCGGACTCGTCGACCTTCACCAGCACCGAATGCGGATACCCGACCATCGCGCCCGAAGACTTCGAGTTGCCGCCGTACATCGCGAACATCTTGGGTGCGCAGAACACCGGCCGGCCCCACGACACCTTTTCGTACGACTCGGGGAAGCTCAGTGCCACGCTGCGCAGCTCGGCCAGGCCGGGGTCGTCTTCGTCGAACATCACCGGATGCGGCACGTTGCCACCGTAGCGCTGACGTGTTTGCCCAGTGGCGCAAGGGGTAGCCAAAACTTGAAATTCACTGTGTATCAGGTTCGCGATTCCTGTGCGATGGAGGAATCTCAGGCGATATACATTCCGCATGACAGCTGGAAGATGTGTTGGTCGGGTCGGCGGACTGGCGGTGGCTCTGGGCATCGGCACCGCGTTGGTGACAGGGTGGAGTGACTGCATCGCGTGGGCCGACAGCACGGGCGGATCGACCGCGTCGTCTGGTTCGTCCCACACGTCATCGAGTCGTCCGGCGAAGAAGTCGACTCATCGAGAGCCGGCCGCCGGCAAAGTTGGCGCTAAGTCTGAAGGCAGCTCAGATGCCAAGGCCGACAACAAGACTGACGCCCGAGCCGACAAGCGGGCCGCGCCGGTTGCAGCGCACTCGAAGGCTGGCGCGGTGAGTGCGGTGCCGGCCACGGCCATCGCGCAAGAATCGACCCCGACGGTTCCGCAGACCCCGGTTCGGGTTGTCTTGGTGTCCAAGGCCAAGTCTGCCAAAGCCGCGCGCTCGGCTCAGGACCCCGTCTCGCCGGACCCGTCCGGGGCAGCTTTGGTGGCGCTGGCCGCGGTGCGAGACGAGCGCGGCCGGGCTTCGTTGAAGCGCGCCAATGCCACGGCGCCGCAGCCGGTTTCATTGCTCTCCGACACCTCGCCCAATGTGTTGGTGATCGGCATCGACGGCACCAACCTGAGCCGCGTGCTGGCCGACCCGGCCAACGTCAACTTCTTCAGCCTGATGCAGGGCGGCACCACGGCACCGGCGAGCATCATCGGGCACACCACGATCTCGAATCCTTCGTGGACCACCATCCTGACCGGCGCGTGGGGTGAGAGGACCGGCGTGATCAACAACATCTTCAATCCGGCGGTATTCAGCCGGTGGCCCACCGTGTTCAACCAATTGGAGACGCTCAACCCCGGCATCGAAACCACGGCGATCGCGAACTGGGATGTCATCTCGGCAATTGCCGCCGCCGGCTCGATCGGCGCCGATCACATCCGCAACATCACGCACATCGCGGGTGACTCCAACTGGTCGTTGACCGACAACGCCGTCGGTGACGCGACGAAGGCGGCAATCGCGGCCTCGAACGCGAACACCCCGAACTTTGTCTTCAGCTACTTCGTCGGGGTGGACGAGGCCGGACACGCCCACGGCGGCGGATCCCAGCAGTACGCCGATGCGATCGAGAACGTCGACCGCAACCTCGGCGGGATCATGCAGACAGTCAACGACTGGGAAGCGGCCACCGGCGAACAGTGGACGGTCATCGTGGTCACCGATCACGGCCATCAGGCCAGCCAAGGATTCGGCCATGGCTTCCAAACGCCCAACGAGACATCGACTTTCGTCATCGCGAACAATCCGGATCTGTTCGCCGCCGGGTGTATCAACACGAAGTATTCGATCGTCGACGTGACGCCCACCGTCGTGACGTTGTTCGGCGGTACGCCGTCGCGCACCACCGGTGTCTCGCTGATGACGCTCGGCGGCAGCACCGTGACTCCGATCAACAACGACACGGCGCTGCGCGGCACCGTTCTGGATCTGATCAGCAAGTACGGCTATCCCAACATCGGCACCGATCTGTCCCTGGGTCTGCGCACGGTCGCCGCGTCGGTGCCCTACTTCGTCAATCAGGCGACCAATCAGGTCACCGCCCAGCTGCAGTCGATCGCCGCGAGGAACATCTTCCTGATCAGCCCGCTGGCCCAGCTGATGACCGTGCCGGTCAAGCTGGTCGGCAACGCGGTGTACGCGGCGACGAATGTGGTGGCGCAACTCGTTGCGAGGCTGACCGGGGTTACCGGGGCCAGCATCTTCCCGCTGTTCGTGCCGGCGCTGCGGGCACTGGTCGGCACTGAAGATCCGCAGCTCGCGCTGTCGCCGGCATCCGTCTGCACAGTGCCGGGCACCTGCGGGACGTCGACGGGCATCGGGAACATCGCGGTATAGCGTCGGACCCCTTCGATAGCCTTGCCGGGTGAGTTCACCCGACCCCGACGTGCGCCGGCGATGGCAGGAACTGGCCGAGGAGGTTCGCGGCCATCAGTTCCGCTACTACGTCAAGGATGCGCCGATCATCTCCGACGGCGAGTTCGACACGCTGCTCGGTGAACTGCAGCAGCTTGAGGAGCAGTACCCGGAACTGCGGACGCCCGATTCGCCGACCCAACTGGTCGGTGGTGCCGGGTTCGCGACCGAGTTCGGCGAGGCCCAGCACCTGGAACGAATGCTGTCGCTGGACAACGCCTTCAACACCGATGAGTTGACGGCGTGGGCAGCCCGGCTGACGAACGAGCTCGGCGAGGATCTGGAATACCTGTGTGAACTCAAGGTCGACGGCGTCGCCCTCGCTCTGGTCTATCGTGACGGCAAGCTGATCCGCGGCGCCACCCGTGGCGACGGTCGGACCGGTGAAGACGTCACCCTCAATGCGCGCACCATCACCGACTTGCCCGACCATCTGACCGGCTCGGACGAATTCCCGGTGCCCAAGGTTCTTGAGGTGCGCGGCGAGGTGTACTTCCGCGTCGAGGATTTCGCCGCGCTCAACGCCAGCCTGCTGGAAGAGGGCAAGGCGCCGTTCGCCAATCCACGTAACAGTGCCGCCGGCTCGCTGCGCCAGAAGAATCCTGCCATCACCGCACGGCGGCGGTTGCACATGATCTGCCACGGTCTGGGGCACACCGAGGGTTTCGAGCCTGCGACGCTGCACGACGCGTATCGCGCATTGAAGGCGTGGGGACTGCCGGTGTCCGAGCACACCACCAGGGTCACCGGCATCGCCGCGGTGGCGCAGCGCGTCGCCTATTGGGGGGAGCACCGCCACGACGTCGATCACGAAATCGACGGTCTCGTAGTCAAATTGGACGATCGGACGCTGCAGCGCCGGCTCGGTGCGACCAGCCGGGCACCACGCTGGGCCATCGCCTACAAATACCCACCCGAGGAAGTCACCACCAAGCTGCTGGACATCCGCGTCAGCGTCGGCCGTACCGGCCGGGTCACCCCGTTCGCGTACATGGAACCGGTCACAGTGGCGGGCTCGACGGTCGGGTTGGCCACCCTGCACAACGCCACCGAGGTCAAACGTAAGGGCGTATTGATCGGCGACACCGTGGTGCTCCGCAAGGCGGGCGACGTCATCCCCGAAGTGCTCGGGCCGGTGGTCGACCTGCGCGACGGCACGGAACGCGAATTCGTCATGCCCACAACATGTCCCGAGTGCGGCAGTACCTTGGCCCCGACCAAGGAGGGCGACGCCGACATCCGCTGCCCCAATACGCAATCATGCCCGGCACAGCTGCGGGAGCGGGTTTTCCACGTAGCCGGACGCGGTGCCTTCGACATCGAAGGACTCGGCTACGAGGCGGCCACCGCGCTGCTGGCCGCGGATGTGATCACCGACGAGGGCGACGTCTTCGACCTCACCGAAGACGAACTGTTGCGCACCAACTTGTTCAAAACGCAGAAGGGTGAGCTCTCCGCCAACGGCGCCAGGCTGCTGGCCAACCTCGGGAAGGCCAAGCAGCAGCCGTTGTGGCGGGTGCTGGTGGCACTGTCGATCCGGCACGTCGGCCCGACGGCCGCCCGCGCGCTGGCCGCGGAATTCGGTGACTTGCAAGCTATTACCGAAGCCTCCGAGGAACAACTCGCCGCCGTCGAGGGCGTCGGGCCGACCATCGCCGCCGCTGTCATCGATTGGTTCACCGTCGACTGGCACCGGGCCATCGTGGATAAATGGCGGGCCGCCGGGGTGCGGATGGCCGACGAGCGCGATGCAGGCATCGAGCGCACCCTCGAGGGCCTGTCCATCGTGGTCACCGGCTCGTTGACCGGTTTCTCCCGCGACGAGGCCAAGGAGGCCATCCTGGTCCGCGGCGGCAAGGCCGCCGGATCGGTGTCGAAGAAGACCGCGTACGTGGTGGCCGGCGACGCGCCGGGGTCCAAGTACGACAAGGCCAATGAGCTCGGTGTGCCGGTCCTCGACGAGGACGGTTTCCGGCGGCTGCTGCAGGACGGTCCCGTTACCGGCGATACCACCGAGGACGCCCCGAAGGATGTCCCCGCGGAGGCCTGACCGCTCACTTGTCGCCGGGATTGAGCCAGCGGAACGTGAGCCCGGCCACGACGCCGCCCACGACCTGTGCGACCAGATACACCCACAGTGTCGGCCAGGCGAACAGGCCCATTGCCGCAGCTCCGAGGGTCACTGCGGGGTTGAAGGCACCGCCTGAGATCGCCCCGGCGGCGGCCGCACCGGCAACTACGGTGAAGCCGATCGCCAGCCCGTAGAAGGTGTTGTTCGGGTGGCTGCTGCTGGTGGCGACATTCAGTACGACGTAACAGAGGGCGAAGGTGAACACGAGTTCAACCAGGAATGCCGCGACAACGGCATGGCCCGACAGCGTCAGCGTGGCCGTCTTGGCCGCTTCGGCAGGATCGATGACCACCCGTACCAGGAGAGCGGCGAGCACGCCCGCGCCGACCTGCGTGATCCAGTAAGCGATCGCGTCGCGTAGCCCGGTTCGGCTGCGTAACAGTACGGCCAAGGTGACGGCCGGGTTGTAATGGCCGCCGGAGATATGGCCTCCCGCGTAGATCATCACCATCAGCGCGGCACCGATGGCAAGGGGCGCCAACGGGCTCTGGCTGTAAACCGCAGCCCCCACTGTGAATACGAGGAGAAAAGTGCCAAGAGCCTCGGTAACGTATTTTGCTGTGGGGGAAGGAGATTCGTCCCGCTGCTCACGGTGCCGGGGAATGGGCGCGGTGTCTGAATTTGGTTTGGCGAGCACTGGTGTGGCGGTAGATGTCATGAATCCAGAGTCGTGATTGCCCGGCCCGATGTCATTCCCGCGGGCATCCGTGACGTATACCGGTTAGCGGTAGCCGTGGCGCAGATCGTCGACGATCAGCGGATGCTCCAACGTCGACGGCTCCAGATGCTGTGGTGCCACGTCTGGTGGGAAGACGGTGGCGGCGTTCAGCACCGGTTGAGTCAGAAACCGAAGTCGCGGAGCATCTTTCGGTATCAGCGGGATTGGCGCCGCGGTACCGCGGCGGGCCAGGGTGAAGCCCCAGTCGCCGAACGTCGGGACCTCGACGTGGTACGGCGTCACGGCGAAGCCGACGGAGGCGATGGTGGACACTGTGCGCCAGAACACCGCCGGTGTCGAATAGGGACTGCCGGACTGCACCACCAGCAAGCCTTGCGGGCTCAGCACCCGGGTGATCAGGGTGTAGAACTCGGCGGAGTACAGCCGTCCCAGCACCGGATTGTCGGGGTCGGGTAGGTCGACGATCACCGCGTCGAAACCGCCCGGCGGCACCACGTCTGGATGCGGCTGGCGCAGCCAGGTCATCGCGTCGGCGAGGATCAGCTGCACCCGGGGGTTGTCCAGCGCACCGTGGTTGGCGTCCTTGAGCATGGTCCGCGCCGTCGCGACCATCGCGGGATCCAGCTCCACCTGCACGATCCGGTCAATAGCGGGCTGGCGCAGCAACTCTCGTGCGGCCAGGCCGTCGCCGCCACCGATCACCAGCACCGAGTGTGCGCCGTCGCCCAGTGCCGGGTACACCAGCGATTCGGTGTATCGGTACTCGTCGCGGGTGGAGAACTGCAGCCCGCCGTCGAGGTACAGCCGCATGTCGTCACCGCGGCGGGTCACCACGATCTCTTGATAGGCCGAATGCTGGTACTCGACGATCGGATCGGCGTACAGCCTCTGTCGTGCGGTGGTCTCGATGCTGGTGGCGCTCGCAATCAGCCCAGCCAACACCGTGAACGCCACGGCCAATAAGCTCAGCGCAGACCAGAATTCGCGGCGGGTCAGCACACGACGCAGCAGGAAGATCGAAACGATCGCTGCGGCAACCAGATTGATCATCCCGGTGACCGCGGCCCCGCGGATCATGCCCAGATGTGGCAGTACCAGGAACGGCCAGGCCAGCCCACCCAGCAGTGCGCCGAGATAGTCGGCGGCGTTGAGATTGGCCAATACCCGGCCGGCATCGGCGGCGCCGGCGACCCGGCCCCGCTGCAGCAGGGTCATCAGCAGGGGCACTTCAGCGCCGACCAGCGCGCCGATCATGGCGGTCGCGATGCCCAGCACCCAGCCGGAGTCGCCCAGGAACGAGAACGTCACATACAGCGCGGTCGCCGACAGTCCGCCTACCAGGCCGAGCAGGGTCTCGACGGCGATGAATGTGATGGCGGCCCGGCGCAACAAGGGTTTGACCAGCAGACCACCGACGCCCAGCGCGGCGACATAGCCGGCCACGATCAGCGACGTGGCGACGACACCACCACCGTTGAGGCTGGTCGAAAGGGTCAGCAGCGCAAGTTCATAGACGATCCCGCACGCCGCGCACGCCGCGACCGAGGCCAAAAGCAATGCACGCCATCGGGTTCCGACGGCGACGATGTCGGTTGTGGTCACAGATCAGGACAGCGCGGCGGCGTTGATGCCGCCGACGGCCAGCAGTACCACGGCGGTGGCCAGGGCGGCGGGATGGAATTCCTCGGCATCGACGTCGTCGCGGAACCGCCCGGGTACCAACAGTTCCAGCACCACCAGCGCCAGACCCTGCAGGATGACGCCGACCAGACCGTAGACCAGGGTGTCGATCAGACCCTGACCCAGACGGTCCGAGCTGGATCGGATGGCGCAGATGACGATCGTCATCAGCGAGATGTCCATCGCCGCCATCAGGATCACCGCATTTGGCCGGCGTTCCATGAACACCTGCCGCCGCAGGTTGCCCGGAGTCAGGATGTCGACCATGCCGAACCCGGCTCCCAGCACCACCACTCCCACCAAGAAATACAGGACGGTACTGACCACATTATGGGTCAGCGCGTCGGTGTGGACCGGACCGAAATCGATGGCTGCCAGGTACATTGTCGTCTCCTTGCCGGGATGGTCAGACCGGGATGGTCGGATCAGGTCACTTCACGCCGCCAGGGCCACCGGAACCGCCGCCCGAGCCGCCTCCGGAGTGCCCTCCGGAACTGCTGGACGGCGACCCGGGGGTGAATCCGGGGCCCAGGAATATGTAACTGCCGTGGTTGTAACCGGCACTGAGGTCCTCGACCCGCACCGTGCACGGATGACCGCCGTGCGGCCCGACGGTCACGATGGAGTCGCTATAGCGCAGGTAATAGGTACCGCCGGCGCCCCCACGAGCGCTGGGGGACTGGGCATTTGCGATGTTGTCGGCGACGTTCTGCGGTGATCCCGAACAGGTGTACTGGCCCGGTGCGTAGCGCTGATAGTGGTGATCGACATACGACCTGATGTTGGGCAGCAGGATGATTCCCGCAATGAGGCAGGCGAGCCCCGACAAGCCCAGCGCCGCCGCGGTGATCAGTAGCCGGCGGCGGGTCACGGGTGCCACCTGCTACTGGTGCTCACCACGGTGCCGCCACTGCAATCGGGATAGAGATGCCATGTGCGCCAATGCCATCCGGCACCGTCCGGGGAAGCAGCCAGTGCGGTGAGTGCGGCGTCGTCGCCGGGAAAGCTGCCGCCCAGCCAGCTGTCTTGCTGCGAGCATTTCTCCCGCAGCGTCGACGCGATATCTCGGAAAGACGCCTCGTCGTGGTGCTCGGTATGCGACTGCAGGTGATAGCCGGGGGCTTCGGCGGCATCGGGCAGCGCGCCGGTATGACCCTGCGCCGTACACGAAATCTCTTCGGAGAACCCGGATTCCGGGCCACTGACGGTGATCACGTGGGAGGCGCCGAGTACTCCCAGGATGATCCGTCCGCCGCTGGGGTGGTTGAGTTCCAGCGTCGCCAACGGCAGTGGGCCAGGGGCGTTGAGGGCTAGGCGCAGGCCGGACCCGGAGACGTCGGCGGGGGATACCGCGAGATGGTGGAGCGGCACTAGGAGCCGGCCGGTGGAGC
Organism: Mycobacterium sp. MAA66; assembly: GCF_041261665.1. NCBI lineage: Bacteria > Bacillati > Actinomycetota > Actinomycetes > Mycobacteriales > Mycobacteriaceae > Mycobacterium > Mycobacterium sp. MAA66. The sequence continues at coordinate 202,536 of NZ_JBGCCC010000001.1, forward strand.
AGGGTAAACCGTCAATTCGCCTGGCAACATGGGCCTTCCGACTGAAATCTCCCACGGCGTGCCCGGACCCCACTGCTCGAAACTCAGCAGTGAGCTGTGGTTGTCGGTGGCGTAGTCCACGAACAGCATCTGACCGGCCGGGGCCAATCCCGTTGTGCCCTCGCTGGTGTACGAGGCCTGCCCGCGCTCGACTTCGTGGTAGACGACGCCATCGACGGTCTGCGGTCCGCCGGGTTGTAGTGCCAGATCGACTCTTTTGGTCCAGAAGGCCAATTCGAGACGGCCTTCGTCTTCTTCGACGCTGAACCAGATCGGTTCGCCCTGGCCGCCTTCCAGCAAATGTTCCCACCAGGTGAACGGACCCTCGTGGTAGGTGGCCGAGCCGCGCACCACGTAGTCGATCGCACCGTAGCTGACGATGGCGCCTGGGCCGAGCTGTTTGGGGCCGAAAACCGGCATCTCGCCGGCCTTCAACGGGTCTTGGCGTGCAGCGGGTTCGGGGTTTTTGCGGTGCCTGATCAGTGCGAGGATCAGAACGACGACCGCGGCCACCAGTAGCAGGATGCCGATGACCATCAGGATTGTGCCCACGGAGCCCTCCGTATGAAATGTGGCACAACGCTAGCAGTCAAATACCGCTACCGCGCCGCTACCGCAGGATGGTCGCGACAATTCCCGCGAGGTAGCCCAACCGGGCCACTTCCGAGGGCCGAAAGGCCGGTCCGCCCGGTCGGCCGAGCATTACTGCGATGTTCGGATCGCCCAGCGGCGCGACCGCGAGCGTGGTGTCGATGTCCCGCCAGAATTGCGGCACCCAGTCTTCGGTGGCGTCGAGCGCGGCGGCGTGGGTCAGCGGCAGCCAGGGAGCGGAGTCGGCCAGCGTTTCAGGGGCGCCGGCGCTGCCGGCGATCCGACGCGGACCCGATGAGTCGATCGTCACCACCACGCACCAGCCGACCCGCAGTACCCGCGGCGCCTCGTCGGCGAGCATCTGCAGGCGCGCGGACTTGCCCTGGGCGGCGGCCACATGGTCGATCAGTTCCAGTTCGCGGTGCGCTTCCAACAAACCGATGTGTGGCCTGATGCTGTCGACGTACACGCCGCTGAGGTTCTCGGCGGCGGTGATCAAGGAGTCGGGCATCGATCCGGCGGGCAGCTCGACCACCAGATCGTCGATGGCGTAGCCCGGTCCGCGCTCGACGACGTCCAGCGACAGGATGTCGGCGCCCACCGAGCCCAGCGCGACTGCCAGCGAGCCGAGGCTGCCTGGGCGGTCTTCGAGCTGAACCCGCAACAGATAAGAAGGCACGCGCCCACTGTTGCACAGTGGCCTGGAGACGGCAGGCCTTGCAGGTGCCGATGCGGCGCGGATCACGGCTCGTAACCGTGCTGTATGCGGCGAGCGTCATGACTCGCACTAGGCTGTGTCGACGTGTCACAGATTTCTCGGGACGATGTCGCCCACCTGGCGAATCTGGCCCGACTCGCCCTCACTGATAGCGAGTTGGACAGCTTCGCCGGCCAGCTCGATGCCATCTTGACCCACGTCAGTCAGATTCAGGCCGTCGATTGCACCGGTATCGAGGCCACTGGCAATCCGCTCAAAGAGGTGAACGTGACGCGGGCCGATGCCGTCGTGACGAGCCTGACGCAGGACCAGGCGCTGGCCGCGGCGCCGCGCGTCGAAGACGGCCGGTTCGCCGTGCCGCGGATTCTGGGAGAGGCAGAATGAGCGAGCTGATTCGTCTCGACGCAGCCACCCTGGGCGCCAAGATCGCGGCCAAGGAAGTCTCGGCTGCCGAGGTCACCCAGGCACATCTGGATCAGATCGCCGCGACCGACGACCGGTACCACGCGTTCCTGCACGTCGGAGCCGATGAGGCGCTCAAGGCGGCCGAAGCAGTCGATCGCCAGGTCGCCGCGGGCGAGACGCTGCCGTCGCCGTTGGCCGGAGTTCCGTTGGCGCTCAAGGACGTTTTCACCACGACCGACGCGCCGACCACCTGTGGCTCGAAGATCCTCGAAGGCTGGCGCTCGCCGTACGACGCCACCGTCACCGCCAGGCTGCGGGCCGCCGGGATCCCGATCCTCGGCAAGACCAACATGGACGAGTTCGCCATGGGCTCATCCACCGAGAACTCGGCGTACGGTCCGACCCACAACCCGTGGGACATCACCAAGGTTCCGGGTGGGTCGGGCGGTGGCAGCGCCGCGGCGTTGGCCGCGTTCCAGGCGCCGTTGGCGATCGGCACGGACACCGGTGGCTCGATCCGTCAGCCGGCGGCGCTCACGGCGACCGTCGGCGTCAAGCCCACCTACGGCACGGTGTCTCGCTACGGGCTGATCGCCTGCGCGTCGTCGCTGGACCAGGGCGGCCCGTGTGCGCGCACCGTGCTGGACACCGCGCTACTGCACCAGGTGATCGCCGGTCATGACCCGTGCGACTCCACGTCGATCGATGCCCCGGTGCCCGACGTGGTCGGCGCGGCCCGCCAAGGCGCGGTCGGCGACCTGAAAGGCCTCAGGATCGGCGTGGTCAAGCAGCTGCGCAGCGGCGAGGGCTACCAGCCGGGCGTGCTGGCCTCGTTCAATGCCGCGGTCGACCAGCTGACCGCGCTGGGCGCGGAGATCAGCGAGGTGGATTGCCCGAACTTCGACCACTCATTGGCGGCCTATTACCTGATCCTGCCGTCGGAGGTGTCGTCCAACCTCGCCCGGTTCGATGCCATGCGGTACGGGCTGCGGGTCGGCGACGACGGCACCCACAGCGCCGAAGAGGTGATGGCCCTGACCCGGGCCGCGGGTTTCGGGCCAGAAGTCAAGCGCCGCATCATGATCGGCACGTACGCGCTGTCGTCCGGGTACTACGACGCGTACTACAACCACGCGCAAAAGGTGCGCACCCTGATCGCGCGCGATCTGGATCGGGCCTATGAGCAGGTCGATGTGCTGGTGTCCCCGGCCACCCCGACCACCGCGTTCGGGCTGGGGGAGAAGGTCGACGACCCGCTGGCGATGTACCTGTTCGACCTGTGCACGCTGCCGCTGAACCTGGCCGGGCACTGCGGCATGTCGGTGCCCTCGGGCCTGTCCGCGGATGACAATCTGCCAGTGGGACTGCAGATCATGGCGCCGGCATTGGCCGACGACCGGCTGTACCGGGTCGGTGCGGCCTATGAAGTCGCCCGAGGAACGCTGCCGACCGCGCTGTAGTTTACGCGCGGGAAAGGGCGGCACCCGGCAAGATGGCGCCTATGCGGATTGGTGTGCTGACCGGTGGTGGTGACTGTCCTGGCCTGAACGCGGTGATCCGTGCGGTCGTTCGTACTTGTGACGCCCGGTACGGCTCGTCGGTGGTGGGCTTCGAGGACGGTTGGCGCGGTCTGTTGGAGAACCGGCGGATCCAGCTCAAGAACGACGACCGTAACGACCGGCTGCTGGCCAAGGGCGGCACCATGCTGGGGACGGCACGCGTCAATCCGGACCGCCTGCGGGCCGGGCTCGATCAAATCAGGCAGACGCTCGAGGACAACGGTATCGATGTCCTGATCCCGATCGGCGGCGAAGGCACACTGACCGCGGGCCACTGGCTCTCTGAAGAAGGTGTTCCGGTGGTCGGGGTGCCCAAGACCATCGATAACGACATCGATTGCACCGACGTGACTTTCGGCCATGACACCGCGCTTCAGGTCGCCACCGAGGCGATCGATCGGTTGCACAGCACTGCGGAGTCCCACCAACGCGTCATGCTGGTCGAGGTGATGGGCCGGCATGCCGGGTGGATTGCGCTGAATGCCGGACTGGCCTCCGGCGCACACATGACGCTGATCCCCGAGCAGCCGTTCGATATCGAAGAGGTCTGCCGTCTGGTCAAAGCGCGCTTTGTGCGCGGTGATTCGCATTTCATCTGTGTGGTGGCCGAAGGCGCCCGGCCTGCCGAGGGCTCAATGCAGTTGCGCGACGGCGGAATTGACGAGTTCGGGCACGTTCGCTTCACCGGTGTGGCCCAGCAGTTGGCGGTCGAGATCGAGAAGCGGATCAAGAAAGAGGTCCGCACTACGGTGCTCGGACACGTACAGCGCGGAGGCACTCCGACCGCGTACGACCGCGTGCTGGCCACCCGGTTCGGGGTCAATGCCGCCGACGCCGCCCACCATGGCGAGTACGGGACGATGGTGTCGCTGTCCGGGCAGGAGATCATCCGCGTGCCGCTGGCCGATGCGGTGCGTCAACTCAAGCTGGTGCCGCAATGGCGCTACGACGACGCTGCCGAGTTCTTCGGCTGATCGGCACCGCCGAGTTCTTCGGTTGATCGGGTGTGGTGGGCCGCAGCCACAGCGTCAAGAACCCGATCTCCCCGGCTGAGCGACCGGCGCGTCGAGCCGACCTACCGCAGTCACTAGGATTCACTTCATGGCTGACGCTGCTCTTGTCGACTACGACGACGTCATCGCGACGTACGAACCCGTCATGGGAATGGAAGTTCACGTCGAACTGTCCACCGCGACGAAGATGTTCTGCGGCTGTGCCAACCGGTTCGGTGCCGAGCCCAACACCTTGGTGTGCCCGGTCTGCCTGGGGCTGCCCGGCTCGCTGCCGGTGGTCAACGAGGCCGCCGTGGAGTCGGCGATCCGGATCGGCCTCGCGCTGAACTGCGGCATCGCACCGTGGGGCCGGTTCGCCCGGAAGAACTACTTCTACCCGGACCAGCCGAAGAACTACCAGATCAGCCAGTACGACGAGCCGATCGCAGTGAACGGCTACCTGGATGTGCCACTGGAAGACGGCACCACCTGGCGGGTGGAGATCGAACGTGCCCACATGGAGGAAGACACCGGCAAGCTGACGCACCTGGGCAGCGACACCGGCCGGATCTCCGGCGCCACCACCTCGCTGGCCGACTTCAACCGGGCCGGCGTGCCGTTGGTCGAGATCGTGACCAAGCCGATCGAGGGTGCCGGCGAGCGGGCTCCGGAGATCGCCCGCGCCTACGTGACCGCGCTGCGAGACCTGTTGCGCTCCTTGGACGTTTCCGACGTGCGGATGGACCAGGGCTCGATGCGCTGCGACTCCAACGTCTCATTGAAGCTCAAGGGTGCCGCCGAATTCGGCACCCGCACCGAGACCAAGAACGTGAACTCGCTCAAGAGTGTCGAGGTGGCTGTCCGCTACGAGATGCGGCGGCAGGCCGCTGTACTGCAGGCCGGTGGCACCATCACCCAGGAGACCCGGCACTTCCACGAAGACGGTCACACCACCTCCGGCCGGAGCAAGGAGACCGCCGAGGACTACCGGTATTTCCCGGAGCCGGACCTGGAGCCCATCGCCCCGTCCGCCGAGCTGGTCGAGCGGCTGCGCGGCACCATCGGTGAGCTTCCGTGGTTGGCACGCAAGAGGATTCAGGACGACTGGGGTATCTCCGACGAGGTGATGCGCGACCTGGTGAACGCCGGTGCGGTGGAGCTGGTGGCGGCCACCGTAGCCCGTGGCGCGTCCAGCGAGGCGGCCCGCGCCTGGTGGGGCAACTTCCTGGTGCAGAAAGCCAACGAGTCCGAGGTGACGCTCGAGGAACTGGCGATCACTCCGGCGCAGGTGGCGGCCGTGGTCAAGCTGGTCGACGACGGCAAGCTGTCCAACAAGCTGGCCCGGCAGGTGGTCGAGGGAGTGCTGGCCGGCGAGGGCGAGCCCGAGCAGGTGATGAATGACCGCGGACTGGTTGTGGTGCGCGACGATTCGCTGATCCAGGCCGCGATCGATGAGGCGTTGGCCGCCCAACCGGATATCGCCGAGAAGATTCGTGGTGGCAAGGTGCAGGCCGCCGGCGCTATCGTCGGCGCGGTCATGAAGGCCACCAAGGGGCAGGCCGACGCGGCCCGGGTGCGCGAACTGGTGATCGCTGCCTGTAGCTAGACCCCTGTTGGTCGGCTCGCAGGATTGGCCGGGTTGTGGATGTCGGCGAGGGTGGAGACCCCTGCAACGCAGTACCCGGCCACCAGGAAGCACAGTGCGGCGTAAGGAAGATTACCGATCGGGGTACCCGTTCCGGTGACTCCGTCGATGGCTCCGGCGAAATCGGGTAGCGCGCTGAGCCACAACGCCGCGAAGGTCAGCAGGTACATCGTCCCGAATATCCGCACGTACGAACTGGGGTAGCTGGTGCCCACACCGCGGCGTGCGGCGCGCCATTCCTGTACCAGAGCCGGCGCCGCGATCATGACGAACGCGGCGATCTCCAAGCCGAACAGCGCGCTGCGGGCGATGCCGTGGTTGATCAGCAACACGCTCGGCAAGCTCAACACCGCCATCGCCAGCGGGGCGAGCACTCCGGTGACCGGAACCCGCCACAGCATCGACCAGGGCGATATCGGCCGGCCGGCGGCGAACGGTTTGGTGACCAGCAGGTACACCAGCAGGCCAAGAGCGGCGGGGCCGAACATGGCGAAGTTGACCACGCTGCCCACCGGCACCGAGCCCAGTGCCGGATGGTTGAGCGGGTTCGCGCCGTTCCAGACCCACCACCGCAGCTGCGGGCCGAGATGGTCGAACACCTCATAGAAACAGCCGTGCACGAATCCCACGCACACCGCGCCGACCGCCGCTCCGCGTCGGGCGAAAATCCCGACGGCCCGCACGATGTCGAACGCCAGCGTCACCACTGCGGGGTAGAGGGCGACGATGTAGAGCGGCAGGCTGTCGTAGAGGAAGTCGACGGTGAAGATGTTGTGGGCGCAGACGATGCCGAGCTGTTGGATGCCCATGGCGCCCGGAAAGTGTTGTGGCGGCTCGATCATCACCGCGTAGATCACCGACGCCAGCCACAGCACCAGGGAGCTCGGGTCGCCCGCGCGCCGCAGTCGCCGAATCGCGAACCACAACGCGAGCACGGCTCCGGTGATCATCAGCAGTTCGACCACCGGCAGCGTCCAGTTGGTCAGCGACAGCGGGTTGTGCACATGGACCAAGCCCGTCGGGTCATCGCAGGAGTACCCAAGGAACCCGGCCAGCCGGGCGATGTCCGGCTGGCATGACTGCATCATTCGCGCACACCTGACATGCGGGGCGTCAGGTCTTGTCGTCGGTGTTGCGCGGGAATCCACCGCCCTGCGGGAACAGCGGGAAGACCACGTCGTCGTTCTTTGCCGCGTCGCCGGCGGTCTTGTTCACCGTCGCGCCCCAGACGTTGCCGTCGGGGGAGAGCTTCAGCGCGAAGGCATGCCCGTGGGTGTCCTGCCGGACCACCTCGGGGTCGCCGGTCACCGCGCCGGTGTCCTTGGCCATCCGCACGGCCACGGTCTGCTTGGTGTTCACCAGGTTGACCAGCACGGTGCCGTCGGTGGCCGCGCAACCGGCGACGCCGGGACGATCGGGCCAGGTCCACACGGTCGAGACCTTGGAGTCTTTCGTGATGCGCTGCAACCGGTCCGCCGTCGGGGTCCGGTCCGTGACATACAGCGAGCCGTCGGACGAATCGATGCACATGGCTCCACCGGAACCGAGTCCGCTCAGCGCGGTCGTCTGGGGTGCCTGGTTCACCGTCGTGGGCTGTTCGATGCGCAGCAGCTTGCCCGCCAGCGAAGCCGGATCGGCGGCGGCGGCCGGGTTGCCCGCGTCGCCCGTGAGCACCACCAGAGTGGTCGGGCTGGTGAAGATCAGGGCACCGATGTTGCCCACCGGACCCTTGGGAATGCCGGTCAGAATCGGCTTGGGCACGTCACCGTCGGCGATTCGGATCACCCGGTTGTCGGTCGGCGTGCTGATGTAGGCGTACATCAAGCGGTCCTGCTTGTAGGTCGGCGAGAGCACGATGTCGAGCAAGCCGCCGTCACCCGAGGGATCGACCGGGATGACCACTTTGAGCTTGGGTTCTGCGGTCGCCGAGATCTGCTGGACTGCGCCGGTGAGGCGCTCGGCGACCAAGGCCGAGTGACTGTCGGGGCCCATGATCAGGCCGCTGGTGCTGTCCAGGCAGCCCTGCATCACCCCGGGTGCCACACACGCCTTCGGGAATGGTTTGTCGGGTAGCGGCGGCGGGGGCGGCGGTGTGCTGGTCGCGCCCGGCCCACGTTCGGGTTCGGTGGTGAACGGGGCCGAGGCGGCCGAGTCGAAACGAGCGCAACCGGTGGTCGCCAGCAAAGTTGCGGAGACCACGGCGGCGAGTACCACTGCGGGGCTGGTCCGGGCATGCCGCGTCGACCGGCGCAATCTCATGCAGGCCAGGTTACGGATCGCTGCGCGGTGCTCGCCACGGGAGGGTGAAGGGCGTGGTTTTCGGCCGGATCCGGCGAACCGACTGCCCGAACCGCCGCGCCAATCCGCGACGAGCAGGGCAATTGCACTTACGCTGGAAATTGTGACCAGTACCTCCGATGACCCTCGTGGTTGGCAACGACCTGATGAGTCGGCCGCCAGGCCCGCGTCGGCGCGCCTGGTCGACCCCGAAGACGATTTGCCCATCACCAACTTCAATACTGCCGCTCGCGAAGCCGCGACCACCGCGATCCCGCGGTACGACACCCCGTCGGCCTCGTCGTCCGAACAATCCGGATTCAGCCTGCTGGGGGAGCCCGAGCCGCTGCCGTATGTGCAGCCCGGCGAACGTCAGACAGACCAATCGGCCGAACCGGCCGAGATAGAACCGTCCGAACTCGATCAGCGGATCCGGGCTGCCGGTCGCCGCGGTACCCAGGACCTGGGGCTGATGGTGCTCCGCGTCGGTCTGGGTGCCTGGCTGGTGGCGCACGGCCTGCAGAAGGCCTTCGGCTGGTGGGGTGGTCCGGGTCTGAATGCGTTCCAGCACACGCTGGCCTCTGTGGGCTACCAGCACGCCAGTCTGCTGAGTTACGCGGCAGTGGGGATCGAGATCGGCGCCGGGGTGCTGCTGGTGCTCGGCTTGTTCAGCCCGTTGGCGTCCGCTGCCGCGCTGGCCTATCTGATCAACAGCCTTGGCGTGACCGTGGCGGCGCAGACCACTCACGGCTACTTCCCGTATTTCCTGCCCGACGGGCACGAGTACCAGGTCAGCTTGATCGTGGTGGCCGCGGCGCTGACGCTGACCGGTCCGGGCCGGTACGGATTCGATGCCGGACGTGGCTGGGCGCGTCGCCCGTTCATCGGCTCGTTGATCGCATTGATCGCCGGCATCGGGATCGGCGTCGGCGTGTGGATGTTGTTGAACGGCACCAACCCGCTGGGTTAGCGGCTCACTCGTTGTAGGGGTTCGGCACCACGCCACCGCTGGCCGCGGTCAGCAGCGGCAAGGTCGCGAAGGTGACGCCGGGCAGACGCAGCAGCGACCCATCGGTGAGTTCGGCCTTCGCCCACGCGGACTTGTTGAACCGCAGCCCTTTGATGTCCTGCCACCTGACGGTTCGGCTGCCGCCCAGCGAGCGCGCGGTGACGGTGTCCCGATCGGCAATGGTGCGGTAGCGGATCACCATGGCCGACAACACGATGGGGATCACCAGCAGTGCGGCACACCAGACCGGTGCGGCGAACACCAGCGCCAGCAGACCGAGCGCGAGGAAACCCACCGCCAGATGGGCGATCGCCGGGATCCGGATGACGACGGGGTTGGCTGCTGAGGACGTGGATCGTGAACTCACCCCACCATCTTCCCAGGTGGTCGCGATGTGACCACCATCGCGAGAGGTGATTTGACCGGGGCCCGCCCCGGCGACTACCGTCAGCGGTTATGCAGACCTCGGGAATGCTCGTAGTAATTGGGCGCGTTGGTGCGTGACCAGGCTGTGTAAGCCGACTACAAGCATCGACGCGCAACCCTCGTACAGCCACCCATGCTGACGGGGGTTTTTTGTTTGCCCGAGAACCACACCGCAGAGAACACCGACAAGAGGACCACAGTGAGCGCACCGACCACGCGACCGCCCCAGGCGGCGTCCCAGACCAACGGCGTCGCGCAGCCGAGAACGGTTGCCCCGCAACAGATGACCGGTGCGCAGGCCGTCGTCCGGTCGTTGGAGGAACTCGACGTCGACACCATCTTCGGCATCCCCGGCGGCGCGGTGCTGCCGGTCTATGACCCGCTGTTCGATTCCAAGAAGGTCCGCCACGTGCTGGTCCGGCACGAGCAGGGCGCCGGCCATGCCGCATCCGGCTACGCCCACGCCACCGGCAAGGTCGGCGTCATGATGGCCACCTCCGGCCCGGGCGCCACCAACCTGGTCACCCCGCTGGCCGACGCCCAGATGGACTCCATCCCGGTCGTCGCCATCACCGGTCAGGTCGGCCGCGGCCTGATCGGCACCGACGCCTTCCAGGAAGCCGACATCTCCGGCATCACCATGCCGATCACCAAGCACAACTTCCTGGTCCGCAACGGCGATGACATCGCCAAGGTGATCGCCGAGGCGTTCCACATCGCGGCCACTGGCCGGCCCGGTGCGGTGCTCGTCGACATCCCCAAGGACGTGCTGCAGGGCCAGTGCACCTTCAGCTGGCCGCCGGAGATCGACCTGCCCGGCTACAAGCCGAACACCAAGCCGCACAGTCGGCAGGTGCGCGAGGCCGCCAAGCTGATCGCGGCCGCGCGGAAGCCGGTGCTGTATGTCGGCGGCGGGATCATCCGCGGCGAGGCCAGTGCCGAGCTGCGGGAGTTGGCAGAGCTGACCGGTATCCCCGTCGTCACCACCTTGATGGCCCGCGGCGCCTTCCCGGACAGCCACCCCCAGCACATGGGTATGCCGGGCATGCACGGCACGGTCTCGGCGGTGGCGGCGCTGCAGAGGAGTGATCTGCTGATCGCGCTGGGCACCCGCTTCGACGACCGGGTCACCGGTCAGCTGTCGTCGTTCGCGCCGGACGCCAAGGTGATCCACGCCGACATCGACCCGGCCGAGATCGGCAAGAACCGGCATGCGGACGTGCCGATCGTCGGTGACATCAAGAACGTCATCGTCGACCTGCTGGAGGCGCTGCGCCGCGACGGGGTTGCGGCCGACACGCTCGATCTGGCCGATTGGTGGACGTACCTGAACGACATCAAGTCCACCTACCCGCTGAGCTATGGCCCGCAGAGCGACGGCAGCCTTAGCCCCGAGTACGTCATCGAGAAGCTGGGCCAGATGGCCGGCCCGGAAGCGCTGTACGTCGCGGGCGTCGGCCAGCACCAGATGTGGGCCGCGCAGTTCATCAAGTACGAGAACCCGAAGACCTGGCTGAACTCCGGTGGCCTGGGCACCATGGGCTTTTCGATCCCGGCCGCGATGGGTGCGAAGTTCGCCCGGCCCGAGGCCGAGGTGTGGGCCATCGATGGCGACGGCTGCTTCCAGATGACCAATCAGGAGCTGGCCACCTGCGCGGTCGAAGGTGCGCCGATCAAGGTGGCGCTGATCAACAACGGCAACCTCGGCATGGTGCGGCAGTGGCAGACGCTGTTCTACGACCAGCGTTACTCCAACACCGACCTGGCCACCCACAGCCACCGGATTCCGGATTTCGTGAAGCTGGCCGAGGCACTGGGTTGCGTCGGATTGCGTTGTGAGCGTGCCGAAGACGTCGAGGACGTCATCCGGCAGGCGCGCGAGATCAACGACCGCCCGGTGGTGATCGACTTCATCGTCGGCGCCGACGCACAGGTGTGGCCGATGGTCGCCGCGGGCACCAGCAACGACGAGATCATGGCGGCGCGCGACATCCGGCCGCTGTTCGACAACGAGGAACAGGTCTGATGGCTACTACTCACACTCTCTCGGTCCTGGTCGAGGACACGCCCGGTGTGCTCGCCCGGGTGGCGGCGCTGTTCTCTCGGCGCGGCTTCAACATCCAGTCGCTGGCGGTGGGTGCCACCGAGCAGAAGAACATGTCCCGGATGACCATCGTGGTCTGCGTCGAGGACTACTTCCCGCTGGAGCAGATCACCAAGCAGCTGAACAAGCTGATCAACGTGATCAAGATCGTCGAGCAGGAGTCGGACAACTCGGTGTCCCGGGAGCTGGCGCTGATCAAGGTGCGCGCCGACGCGAGCACCCGCGGTCAGATCATCGAGGCGGTGAACCTGTTCCGCGCCAAGGTCGTCGATGTGTCGACCGAATCGCTGACGGTCGAGGCCACCGGCACCCAGGAGAAGCTCGACGCATTGATGCGGGTGCTCGAGCCGTACGGTATCCGTGAGCTGGTGCAGTCCGGCATCGTGTCGTTGGCGCGAGGCCCCCGCGGTATCGGCACCACCAAATAGTCTTCGAACAACACAATCAAGATAAGGAAAACGCAAGTGGCAGTTGAGATGTTCTACGACGACGATGCCGATCTGTCGATCATTCAGGGTCGCAAGGTCGGTGTCATCGGCTATGGCAGCCAGGGACACGCGCATTCGCTTTCGCTGCGCGACTCGGGCGTTCAGGTCAAGGTCGGCCTGAAGGAAGGGTCGAAGTCCCGCGAGAAGGTCACCGAGCAGGGCCTGGAGGTCGACACCCCGGCCGAGGTCGCCAAGTGGGCCGACGTGATCATGCTGCTGGCGCCCGACACTGCGCAGGCCGAGATCTTCACCAACGACATCGAGCCGAACCTGGAGGACGGCAACGCGCTGTTCTTCGGTCACGGCCTCAACATCCACTTCGGCCTGATCAAGCCCCCGGCCAACGTCACCATCGGCATGGTTGCCCCCAAGGGCCCCGGTCACCTGGTGCGTCGTCAGTTCGTCGACGGCAAGGGCGTGCCCGCGCTGATCGCTGTGCACCAGGACCCCAAGGGTGAAGGCCAGGCGCTGGCGCTGTCCTACGCCAAGGGCATCGGTGGCACCCGGGCCGGCGTCATCAAGACCGATTTCAAGGAAGAGACCGAGACCGACCTGTTCGGTGAGCAGGCCGTGCTGTGTGGTGGCACCGAGGAGCTGGTGAAGGCCGGCTTCGAGGTCATGGTCGAGGCCGGTTACGCCCCCGAGATGGCCTACTTCGAGGTGCTGCACGAGCTCAAGCTCATCGTTGACCTGATGTACGAAGGTGGTATCGCCCGGATGAACTACTCGGTGTCCGACACCGCCGAGTTCGGTGGCTACCTGTCGGGCCCGCGGGTCATCGACGCCGACACCAAGGAGCGCATGCGCGCGATCCTGAAGGACATCCAGGACGGCACCTTCGTCAAGCGGCTGGTCGCCAACGTCGAGGGCGGCAACAAGGAGCTCGAAGGTCTGCGTAAGGCCAATGCCGAGCACCCGATCGAGGTCACCGGCAAGAAGCTGCGCGACCTGATGAGCTGGGTCGACCGGCCGATCACCGAGACTGCCTAGTCTCCAGCGCCTGGCGCTCACTGGCCAGTTATTGCATGCAATTCACGAAAAGGCATGCAATAACTGGCCTTTCGCCGTTTCAGGCGAGCCCATCCGTTGGCCTTGCCTTGACGCCGCTACCCGCCACCGCGGTGCAATGCCAACCTGGGAGGGCTTCTGTCTTGGTCGGCATGTGCGATCCGGAGTCGTCAACTTTCCTTGACGGTCAAGGAATGTTGACCGTTCGGGATCGAACATGTTGTGACAGGCCCGCGGATCTTGGGTCAGTTCTTGCTCAGCTCTTCGGCGAGCATGACGATGATGCCGCTCGGACCACGGACGTAGGTCAACTTGTAGACGTCCTGATAGGTCGCCACGCCGCGAAGCGGGTGGCATCCGTGTCTGGCGGCTATCTCAAGGGCTTGGTCTATGTCGTCGACGGAGAACGCGACGCGGTGCATCCCGACCTCGTTGGGAACAGTGGGCTTCGAGTCGATCGCCTCTGGGTGGATGTATTCGAAGAGCTCCAGGCGACCGTTACCGTCCGGCGTCTCGAGCATCGCTATGTTGGCGTGGTTGCCGTCGAGACCGACGGCCGTGTCGGTCCACTCACCGCTGACCGTGTCGCGACCGATGACGGTAAGACCGAGATCGGTGAAAAAGGAGATCGCTGCTTCGAGATCGCGAACGGCGATGCCGACGTTCTCAAGTTTGATGGCCATGTTTTGCACGCTACCGAGTTGGCGCCGCTAGTTCAGTAGCCCGATTCCGCCAAGGTTGTCGGTGCCGCGCCGCATACTCCGGCATGTCGAGGGGAGTGCCGATATGGGCGGGCCAACTGATGATCCGTACATGCGTGAGCTGGCTCGGCGTGCGCTGCAGGAACTTGAAGACGCGGCCCGCGCGCACCGACTCGCGAACGGCCTGGACCCTGACCCGCCCGGTGGCGACCTCGATGATTTCGATGAGCCACCGCCCGAACCCGTAGCAGACCCAGTCCTGGCCGACTTCTTTGGCGGCACCAGCCGGCGTGCACTGGCCGACGCCCGCGACGGGCTTGCAGATGCGAAGGTTCGCTATGAGCGAGCCATCATCCAAGCGCGAGCGGCCGGGTGGTCGTGGCCCGAGGTTGCTCGGGTCCTTGGTGTCTCCAAACAGTCCTTGCACAGCCGGTTTCGTGACCGCGCACCGGGCTGATCCGCCCAGATCGCAAACACCCCAACGTGTCGGAGGTCAGGAACCGAGCCGGTCGGCGACCTGCACGACCCGCCGGGCCAGGTGCTCCAGCGCGTTGTCGGTGGCCTCGTCGAACTCGCTGATGTTGTCGTGGTTGGCCAGCAGGCTCACACCGTAGGGGTTGCCGTCGGCGAATTTGAGCGGGTCGGTGTAGCCGGGCGGCACGATGATCCCGCCCCAGTGGATCAGCGTGATGTACAGCGACAGCAGCGTCGTCTCCTGGCCGCCGTGCGCGGTGTTGCTCGAGGTGAACCCCGCGTAGACCTTGTCGGCCAGCTGGCCCTGTGACCACAGTCCGCCGAGCGAGTCCAAGAATCCGCGCAATTGCGAGGAGACCGAGCCGAATCGGGTGGGAGAGCCGAAGATCACCGCATCGGCCCACACGATGTCGTCGCCGGATGCGGTCGGAAGGTCTTTGGTTGCTTCGTAATTCGCGGTCCAGGCCGGGTTGTGGGCGAACGACGCGGGGTCTGCGGTCTCGGCGACGGGCCGCACCCGTACTTCGGCGCCGGCCGCTTCTGCGGTGGCGGCGATTCGACGCGCCATCGTGGTGCCGTGTCCGGTCGCGGAGTAGTAGATGACAGATAGCTTGGTCATCCGTCCAGCCAACCACTCCGGCGTCGATGGCGGGGCGTCTTCACCGTGCGTTCACGCCGGGCGTGGTCCGCACCGTGATGAAGGTAACCGCGATTGGGATGCGCGCGATGTGGACCACTATCCTTGCCGCGTGAGCCTTCCTGTCGTACTCATCGCTGACAAACTCGCCGAATCGACCGTCGCCGCGCTCGGTGACCAGGTAGAGGTCCGTTGGGTGGACGGCCCGGACCGTGAAAAGCTGCTGGCCGCCGTGCCCGAAGCCGACGCGCTGCTGGTGCGTTCGGCCACCACCGTGGACGCCGAGGTGTTGGCCGCCGCGCCCAAGCTCAAGATCGTGGCCCGTGCCGGCGTCGGCCTGGACAACGTCGACGTCGACGCTGCCACCGCCCGCGGTGTGCTGGTGGTCAACGCCCCGACCTCCAACATCCACAGCGCCGCCGAGCATGCGCTGGCCCTGCTGCTGTCTGCGGCGCGGCAGATCCCGGCGGCCGACGCCACCCTGCGCGAGCACACCTGGAAGCGCTCGAAGTTCTCCGGCACCGAGATCTTCGACAAGACCGTCGGTGTGGTCGGCCTGGGCCGGATCGGCCAGCTGGTCGCTCAGCGTCTCGCCGCGTTCGGTACGCACATCGTCGCCTATGACCCCTACGTCTCGCAGGCCCGCGCCGCGCAGCTGGGCATCGAATTGCTGACCCTCGATGAGCTTTTGGGTCGGGCAGATTTCATCTCGGTGCACCTGCCCAAGACCAAGGAAACGGCCGGCCTGATCGGCAAGGAAAACCTGGCCAAGACCAAGCCGGGCGTGATCATCGTCAATGCTGCGCGCGGCGGCCTGATCGATGAGCAGGCATTGGCCGACGCGATCAACAGCGGCCATGTTCGTGCCGCGGGTCTGGACGTGTTCGCCACCGAGCCCTGCACCGACAGCCCGTTGTTCGAGCTGCCGCAGGTCGTCGTCACCCCGCACCTGGGGGCTTCCACCGAAGAGGCCCAGGACCGGGCCGGCACCGACGTCGCGGCGAGCGTGAAGCTGGCCCTGGCCGGTGAATTCGTGCCGGACGCGGTCAATGTCGGTGGCGGTGCGGTCGGCGAAGAGGTGTCGCCGTGGCTGGATCTGGTGCGCAAGCTCGGTGTGCTGGCCGGCGCGCTGGCTCCGGTTCTGCCCGCGTCGTTGGACGTGCAGGTGCGCGGCGAGCTTGCCGCTGAAAGCGTTGAGGTACTGAAGCTTTCGGCGCTGCGTGGCCTGTTCTCCGCGGTGATCGAGGACCAGGTGACGTTCGTCAACGCCCCGGCGCTGGCCGCCGAGCGTGGTGTCGAGGCCACCATCAGCACCGAGTCGGAAAGCCCCAACCACCGCAGCGTCGTCGATGTGCGTGCGGTGGCGGCCGACGGTTCGGTGATCAACGTGGCCGGCACACTGTCCGGACCGCAGCAGGTCGAGAAGATTGTTCAGATCAACGGCCGCAACCTCGACCTGCGTGCCGAGGGCGTCAACCTGATCATCAACTACGGCGACCAGCCCGGTGCCCTGGGCAAGATCGGCACCCTGCTCGGTGCTGCCGATGTCAACATCCTGGCCGCGCAGCTGTCCCAGGATGCCGAAGGCAGCGGCGCGACGATCATGCTCCGCCTGGACCGCCAGGTGCCGGCCGACGTGCTCGGCGCCATCGAATCCGCCGTCGGCGCAACGACTCTCGAACTGGTGGACCTGTCGTGAAGCTCGCAGTCATCGCCGGTGACGGCATCGGCCCCGAGGTCATCGCCGAGGCGCTGAAGGTACTGGACGTGCTGCTGCCCGGTGTCGAGCGCACCGAGTACAACCTGGGTGCCAAGCGCTATCACGAGACCGGAGAGACTCTGCCCGAGGGCATGGTCGACGAGCTCAAGGGCTACGACGCAATTCTGTTGGGCGCCATCGGTGATCCGTCGGTGCCCAGCGGCGTGCTGGAGCGCGGTCTGCTGCTGAACATGCGGTTCGCGCTGGACCACCACGTGAACTTGCGGCCGTCGAAGTTGTTCGCCGGTGTCGACAGCCCGCTGGCCGGCAACCCGGAGATCGACTTCATCGTCGTGCGCGAGGGCACCGAAGGCCCCTACACGGGAACCGGTGGCGCGATCCGCGTGGGCACCCCGCATGAGGTCGCCACCGAGGTGTCCACCAACACCCGATTCGGCGTCGAGCGCGTGGTGCGATACGCGTTCGAGAAGGCCCGCACTCGTCGCAAGCACCTGACCCTGGTGCACAAGAACAACGTGCTGGCTTATGCCGGTTCGCTGTGGACCCGCACCGTCGCTGAGATCGGTGCCGAGTACCCGGACGTCGAAACCGCTTACCAGCACATCGATGCCGCGACCATCCACATGGTCACCGACCCGGGCCGCTTCGACGTGATCGTCACCGACAACCTGTTCGGCGACATCATCACGGACCTGGCCGCCGCGGTGTCGGGCGGCATCGGCCTGGCCGCGTCGGGCAACATCGACGCCACTGGTACCAACCCATCGATGTTCGAACCGGTGCACGGCAGCGCGCCCGATATCGCGGGCCAGGGGATCGCTGATCCGACGGCGGCGATCATCAGCGTGGCACTGCTGCTGACCCACCTCGGTGAGACTGCTGCCGCGGCGCGGGTCGAGAAGGCGGTGGCCGAGCATCTGGCGACGCGCGGTGACACCAAGCTGTCCACGTCGCAGACCGGTGACCGGATCGTCGGGCTGCTCTAGCTCGATTTCGTCGCGGTGACAGCCCCGTTCGCCACTCTCACCCGGCAGTGCTGGCTGTTCGCGATCGGATCGTCGTTCTTCGCCGTGGCCACCGTGCCGGGCTTTCCCATGCTGGCCGGGGCGGGCGCCGCGAATGTGTTGTGTTTCGTCGGTTCGTGGTTCTTCACCACGGCCGGTTGGATGCAATATGCGCTGGCGCTACGCGGAATCCAATGGTGGTCGGCGGCAATTCAATTCATGGGTACCGTCCTGTTCAACGTGAGCACGGGTGCCGCTGTGCTGGCACATGCCGTGCTGGCCGAGCGTCGCTATGTGTGGGCGCCCGATGCGACCGGCTCGCTGGCCTTTCTCGCCAGCGGTCTGCTGGCGGTGCTGGCCGTCGGCCTCTGGTCGCCGAAATCCGTTGACTGGCGGGCAAGCTGGACCAACATGATCGGCTGCGTGGCGTTCGCGATTTCGGCCCTGGCGGCGTTCGTCAGTAAGACCGGCGTCACCGAAGATGCGTGGCTGGCCAATGTCGGCACGTTCGTCGGGGCGCTCTGCTTCTTTGCTGCGGCGGTGATGATCGCGCCCCGCAAGGCCTAGCTTCCCGGTGTGACACGTGTGCTGAAAGTGACTGGGCTCCAGGGCTTCCTGTGCGTAGCTATGTGAGGGCTATGGCTTGATGAGAATCGCCCCACGACACTGGCGGCCGTCGCCGTGCTGCGTAACCTTTAGTTGTGCTTATTAGTCGTGGCGGGTGTGGATGCCGGCCATCGCCAGCAAGCACCTAAACATCCGAAATCGCGCGGTCGGGAGCGACGCGACGGCGGCCACCGGTCGTAGTTGAGGAGTTCGACATGACGACTTTCAGTTCTCCACCCGGGTACGAGAATGTCGTGCAGTTCGGTGAACCTGCGCCGCAGCGTCCCCGGTTCCGGCGTCGGTCTCCTCGGCGCAAGGCGGCCATTGCCGGGGGAGTCGCCGTGTTACTGGTCGCAGGCCTGCTGGGTGCTTCATACGAGTCCTCGCCCGGAGGAACCCTGTGGGGTATCGACAAGACGGTGTTTCCCGGGCACGCGCAAGACGTTGCCCTGACCGCCGTCGTCACCGATCTGAAGAAGGCACAGGACATCCTGGGCAGTGGGCAGCAGCCCACGCCCGATCAGCTCACCGACGCCCGCACGGCGCTCAACCAGGCCAAGCAGGATCTGGACTACTTGTCGCCGTCGCCCCAGCAGACCAGTCTGCAGAACCTCTATTTGCAACTGACACAACAACTTCTGCAGTACACCCCTGATTCGGCGCAGCAACTACCGGCGCTACCCGCCGCCCCACCTGCGGCGCCGCAGGCAACCGATCCGGGCACCCCGTCGTCGGCCCCTGACGCGGCGCCGATGAACTCGAGTGCCCCAACGTGGGGATACCAGGCCCCAACTGACGCCGGCGATGCGGCAGCCATCAGCCAGCAGTCCGACGATTCGGTTCCACTGCCGCCCGATGTTCCGGCCGTTCCGGCGGCCGACTGGTCGCAGCCCGTTGATCCTCCGTTGACACCGAACCTGCAAGACCTGGGCTATTACGACCCGTCATGGGGACAGCTCTACGGCTACAACCCCACCAGTTGGTACAACTACGACCTCGGCGGCTACAACCAGTACGGATACGACTTCCTCGGCTTCGACCGTTGGGGCTATGACCGTTGGGGTTACGACCGTTGGGGTTATGACCACTGGGGCTACAACTGGGGCGGCTGCAACTGGGCCGGTTACGACCGCAATGGCTGGGACCGTGACGGTCGGAACGAATGGGGCCAACGCCGTGACCACCCCGGTGATCCGCGCGATCAAAACTGGTACAACAACCATCACCAGTACGAGCAGTACTACCAGTGGAAGTTCCAGAACGACGATCCCGTCTATCGCCGCACCCAATGGGACCAGGCCCACGGATTCAACCCGAATCTGTACCAAGACTGGAACAAGAACCGAGACTGGCATGACCCGCGCAACCGCGACTGGGCGCCGTCGGCCACCACGGTGAGTTCCAACGACATCAAGGCGCACGTCTCGTCGCCGGTCGTGAACCTGAATGCCTCACTGGCACAGTTTATTTCCAACGACAAGGCGACAAGTACTTCCGGTCCGCTGATGAAGGATCTCGCCGGCAAGTCCGCCCGCGACGTCACCAAAGACCTGACCGCGCGGACGACCAGCGCCGCCCTGTCGCCGCCGGCTTCGACGTCAGGGCAGCGGCTCACCACGCCCGTTACCAACAACCAAAAGTCCGTGGCGCCACCGGCATTGACTGCGCCGGTCCCGACTGTGCCGCCATCGAAGGTATCTCCCGGATTCACTGCGCCCAAGCTCGCGCCGGTGCCTGTCTCCGCGCCGCCGACCGTCACCAAACCCCAAGGCAAGCAAGGAAAGCCGGCGCCCGTGCCGGCGGACAATACGCCGGGAGCAGGATCGAACCCTCCTGCGGGGCAGTCGATTGTCGCGCCGAAGGTTGATTCGCCCAACCCCGCGGTGGTACCTCCGACCGATCTGAAACCGGCAACCCCGCCAGAGCCTGCGGTGGTTCCGCCTCATGAGGCTTCGGTACCGGATGAGGTCAACGCGGTTCCGCGGGCGCCGGCCTCGGAAGCTCCGACCAGTCCGGTGATACCGAAACGGCAAGAGCCACCTCAGCAGAGGACTGCACCGGAACAGTCGGTGCAGGAGGCTCCCGCGCCCAAGGAGGAAACTCCCGCGCCCAAGGTGGAGGCTCCTGCTCCGAAGGTGGAGGCTCCGGCGCCCAAGGTGGAGGCTCCTGCTCCGAAGATGGAGGCTCCCGCGCCCAGGGTGCAGACTCCGGCACCCGAAGCCCCCGTCCGACGCGCGCCTGCCCCGCAGGCCCCGGCTCCGCAGCCCGTCCGACAGGCACCGCCCGTACATCAGGCGCCGCCTCCGCCGGCTCCGCGGCCCGCTCCAGCACCTGCGCCAAGGGCAGCCCCCGCGTGCTCAACACCGAAATGCCCAATCCCGTGACCTTGCAGTGGTGATCGATACCTAGCCGCTCAACTGTCTGGTGGCAGCCAGGCTGCCCAGCAGCTTCAGCCGCTCCGCTGTCGGTGAATTCGGTTCTGCGGTCATCGCATACAGCGTCAGGCCAGGGTCGGCCGGCAATTCCAGTGCGTCGAAGGTCAGGTCGAGTTCGCCGACCTCCGGATGCTTGAGCGCCTTTGGTCCCGAGCGGTGGAAGCGCACGTTGTGCGCTCCCCATCGGACCCGGAATTCGCTACTGCGCGTGCTCAATTCACCGATCAGGCCGGTGAGCTGCTCGTCGTAGGGATCGCGCGCCGCCGCATTGCGCAGAATCGCAACGGCGTTGTCGGCGTGCTGGTCCCAGTCGACGAAGAAGTCGCGTGCTCGCTGGTCCAGGAACAGGAATCGGGCGATGTTGACCCGCCCTCGCACACCGGTGACGGCGTCACGGTAGAGCTCGGCACCGAGTGGATTGGTGGCAACCACGTCCAGTCGGTCGTTGCTCACCCAGGCGGGCACGCCCATCAGCGCGTCGAGAATCTGTTGAATGCTCGGTCGAATCTGCGTGGCGGTGTTCTTACGTCGCGTGCGTCGGGATCCTTGGTCGAACTTGATCAGATCGAATAAGTGCGCGCGTTCGGCTTCGTCGAGCTGAAGCACGGTAGCCACCGAATTGAGCACGGAGTCGGAGACGCCGCCGAGGTTGCCGCGTTCCAGACGGGTGTAGTAGTCCACGCTGATACCGGCCAGCAGCGCCACTTCTTCACGACGTAGGCCGGGTACCCGTCGCTTGGCACCGTAGTCGGGAATCCCGGCCTGTTGTGGGGTTATTCGCGCGCGCCGGGACGTCAGAAAGTCACGGATGTCCGTGCGCTGGTCCATGTATTCCACAGTAGAGGGGGTAACCGTCGTAAAAGGAGGTTTGCTGGACCCTGGTTCAGCTGCCCCTGGCACGGGGCGGGCCGGCGGTGTTGTCTTGGTTTCGGACCCCAAGGCAAGGAGTACCTGATGAGCAACTCGGTGAGCTTTCCCAACGGCCCGATCACCATGACGGGCAACGTCTTTCTACCGCCAAATTTTGACGCTGCCGGCGGCTATGCCGCGCTGGTCGTCGTGCATCCCGGCGGCGGAGTAAAGGAGCAGACCGCTGGTCTGTACGCGGAGAAGTTGGCCGCACAGGGTTTCGTGACGCTGGCTTTCGATGCGTCGCACCAGGGTGAGAGCGGGGGTGAACCACATTTCCTGGAGGACCCGTCGGCGCGGGTGGAGGACGTCCGAGCTGCCGTGGACCACCTGCAGTCTTTGCCCTACGTCGACGCTGAGCGCATTGGTGTGTGGGGGGTGTGCGCCGGTGGTGGATACGCGGTCAACGCAGCCTTCACCGATCACCGGATCAAGGCGGTGGGCACGGTCAGTGCGGTGAACATCGGGGCGGCCTGGCGGCGCGGGTGGTATGGCACAGGCCCGGACTCCGACGCCGTGGCGACATTGCAGGCCGCAGCCGCGCAGCGCACCGTGGAATCGCAGGGAGCTGCACCGGCATATGCGCCTTATGTCCCAACGGAACTCGACGAAAGTGTGCCTTACGACCTGGCGCAGGCCCACAATTACTACCTGACGCCGCGCGCTCAGCACCCCAACGCTCAGAACAAGTATCTGATGGCCAAGAGCCTCGACAAGATCCTCGGCTACGACGCATTCCATCTGGTGGAGCATCTGTTGACCCAGCCGCTTCTCCTGGTGGCCGGCTCGGATGCCGGATCATTGTGGGCGTCAACCGAATTGCACTCCCGCGTGCGTACCGCCAAGAAGCTTGTGGTGGTCGACGGGGCGACACACATGGACTTCTACGACGCTCCGAAATACGTGGATCTTGCAGTGGCCGAGGCCGTTTCGTTCTTCAACAAGCACCTCAATATCGAAGGAATTTGACCATGGCACTGGACAACATCGAGACCATCGCGGTAAAGACGCCGTACTGGGACATCGCCGCTGACATCTACTTTCCACCGGGCTTCGACCCGGCCGGCACGTACCCGGCAATCGTCAGCGTGCACCCGATCGGCAGCTGCAAAGAGCAGACTTCTGGCAATGTCTACGGCACCGCATTGGCGGAACAGGGGTTCGTGGTCATCGCGTTCGACGCAAGTTTCCAAGGTGCCAGCGGGGGCGAGCCGAGGTTCGTCGAAGATCCAGCGCAGCGGGTCCGGGACATCAGCCTCGTCATCGATCATCTGGTGACATTGCCGTATGTCGATGCCGAGCGGATCGGCGTCATCGGCGTGTGCGGAGGCGGCGCTTACGCGATCAACGCGGCGACAACCGAACGCCGGATCAAGGCGGTCGCGTCGATCACCGGTGTCAACTTCGGGCGGTTGATGCACGAGGCATTCTCGAATTATGACCCGATAGGCTTTCTGGAAAAGGTCGCGGCTCAGCGCACCGCAGAGGCGCGTGGAGCCGACGGCCAGGTGAATAACCTGCTGCCGGCCGATCCAGGAGACGCTGTGCGGCAGGGAATCACCGAGATCGATGTCGTCGAGGCCACGGAGTACTACCGAACCCCGCGAGGTGAGAAGCCCCACGGCGCAACCAGCTCGCTGTTCTCTCACCAGGCGACCGCTGTGGGCTGGGATGCGTTCAACAGACTTGAAGTGTTGCTCACCCAGCCGGTGATCGTTGTGGTCGGTGACAAGCCGGGAGCTTTCGGCGCATATCGGGACGGACTTGAGGCGTACCGGAGGGCGGCATCGAAGGACAAAGAACTTGTCGTGGCCGAAGGCTGGTCGCACTACGACCTGTACGACAAGCCCGAACCGGTAGGTTTGGCATTGGCGAAAGTCATCCCGTTCTTCAAACGGCATCTGTAGGGGGAGGTTTGGTGCGCGCGGTCCTGAGCGCAGTATTGGCTGTGGTGCTGACGGTGACGGGGTGTTCTGCTTCGACACCCACGTCGTCACCTACTCCGTCGCCGGATCGGTTGACAGTCGCGGTCGACAACGCGATTCAACCGGTGCTGGATCAGTACCAGGTACCCGGTATCGCGGTGGCGGTCACCGTCGGCGGTACGCACCGATTCTTCAACTTCGGAGTCGCATCGCGGGACAGTCGTGCGCCGGTGGGCAGCGACACGGTCTTCGAAATCGGTTCGCTGAGCAAGACATTCACCGCGACGCTGGCAGGCCTTGCGCAGCAGCGCGGCCAGATCTCCTTCACCGATCACCCGAGCAAGTACCTACCTGAGTTGAGCGGTCACCCCATCGACCAGGCCACGCTGCTGAACCTCGGTACCTATACCGCCGGCGGATTGCCCTTGCAGTTCCCGGATGAGGTGGCCGATGACGCGGCGATGGTGCGTTATTTCCAGCAATGGCAGCCTGCAGCACCGCCCGGGCAGATCCGCCAGTATTCGAATCCGAGTATCGGGTTGTTCGGGTATGTGACGTCGCTGGCGATCAAGACTGGTTTCGATGAGCTGATGCAATCGGAGTTGTTTCCGAAACTTGGCCTGCGCCAGAGCTATATCCACGTGCCTGACGGTGCGCCCTACGCTTGGGGTGAGGACAAGGACGGGAAGCCGAGGCGGGTGAATGCCGGCGAGTTCAGTTCAGAGGCCTATGGCGTCAAGACGTCAGCCGCGGACCTGATCGACTTCATCGATGCAAACATCGATCCGGCTCGGCTGGACCCCGACGTTCAACAGGCCGTAACCGCCACGCACAACGGCTATTTCGCCGTCGGTGACATGGTGCAAGGACTGGGCTGGGAGCAGTACCCGTACCCCGTGACGCTTGATCAGCTACTGGCTGGAAATTCCACTTCGATGGCGTTACAACCGCATCCGGTGCGTCCGGCGGGGTCACCTTCTGGGCCGACGTTGTTCAACAAGACCGGTTCGACCGATGGTTTCGGTGCGTACGCCGTGTTCGTTCCGGCAAAGAAGATCGGTGTTGTGCTGCTGGCCAACAAGAACTTTCCGATCCCGGCCCGGGTCTCGGCGGCGTACGCGGTACTGCAGGCGTTGGGGTGATTCGGCGGTGTGACACAGAAGCGTCCGGCGAGCGTCGCGATCGGATGTAGCCTCGTTTGATGGCTGGTCAGAGCTTGTTTGTTTCACCTGAAGGTCTGGATGCCGGTGCCGGCCGCTGTGATGATGCGGCGACGTCAGCGGCCTCGGGCGCGGAGGTGTTGCAGGGGGAGTCGATCGATCGACAGATGCCCGGCTGATCGGGCGTAGGGGCAGCTGGTGGGGGAGTTCAAGCACTTCACTCGTGCGGAGCTGGCTGGTGAAGCTGGGGTCGATCCGTGGGAGATTAATCGGACATTGCAGACGGGCAACCCGGGCAAGATCGATGCGATCGCCGACGGGATTCACCGTGCGGGCGTGGCCGCCGGCGAGGTTGATAGCGATTTCGACCATGCGCGCAAGCAGTTTCGTGATGCGTGGGTGTCGGACGGATCGCATAGTCCCATCGATGAGTCCGGCGAGGTCCAAAGGATCACCGCGTCGGTGGGAGCACATCGTGATCAATTGAAGGCGATCGCCACCAAGTACGAGGCGATCGCTGCGGCATTGGCGAAAGCTCAGCGCGACGCGGATGCCGAGATCGCGGCCTTGGAGCAGCAGTTACACGCGGTCGACGAACAGATGGATGCTGCCGATCGGTTGATGGCCACCGATCCGACGACGGCACAGAATGTGTCGAAGGTGGCTAAGGCACTGGCTGTCGAATTCGTCGAGAAGGCCGGCGAGGAGATCCACGGCTATCGCTCCACCTACGCGGCAGTTCTCGCGGATGCTGAGGCGGTGCTCAAGGCAAACGGTTCGCCGCTCGCTCCTGAAGTACCTGATATTCCGGTCGTTGATCCTGCTGTTCAACAGGCTACGGACCAGTTGAAGCAGCTGACCGATCAGGCGGTCGTTGACCAGATGGCCAAGGTGCGGTCGATCCAGAAGGCCCTCGATGATGCTGCGGCCGACGCCTATGTGCATGGTCCCGGTACTTCCGAAGGCGAGGCGGCGCTTGCCAAAGTCAATCGGCTCAAGGGCGAATTGGCGTCTGCACTTGATGATTTGGGCAATATCCCGGACTATTCGAAGCTGGACCCGAGGGCGGTGACCGTCGGAGCGGACGGTCATGTGTTCGGCGACTACACCGTCGATGGCCAGCCTGTGCAGATGTACGGGCAGCTCAAGAACGGCACCGGCGAGATATTCGATCAAGCTCGGCAGACCTCGTTCACCTTCAAGGACGGCAAGCTGGTCGGAATGAATCGACTCGATCCAGGCAAGGTCACGCCGGACGATGAGCTGCTGTTCAACGCAGTAACGGCGGCAGTGGGTGCACCCGAAATGGCTGTCGGAGCCAAGGCCGTTGGTGAGCTCGGGGTGCAGGGAATCAAGCGGTTGCTGACCCGTGAGGGCTTCGATCTGACCGGGCCCGGGTTTGCGGCCGGCGATGTGCTCCCGCATGCAATGACGGGCGCGGAAGCGCAAGCCGCGATGGCCGAGGAGCGGTTGCGAGGCACACGCGGTTTGTTCGACGCCTACCCACCGGATTCTCCCCATACAGCCGGTCCCGGTGTAACACACCCGGGAGAGCCGCCGCGAGCTGGTGCGGGTGATCATCTTCCGGCCAAACCGCCTAATCTGGGAGAGGCTAACAGCGCTGATGTGCCCGCGGGAACTGGTTCTCACGAGCCAAGCAACGCAGCTGATAGCCCTCACGCTGGCGCGGGCAATGACGACATCCACCACTCGACCTCAGGCGACGGAGATGTTCCGCACGGCGGATTTGTGGGTCCGTATCAATTGCCGGATTCCGCGCAGCTCACACCGCCACCGGATGGGGCGTATTTCTGGTCTGGGCGAAATGGTGACGGTATCGGGGTGGGGCCGGAATCAGCGGGCGGCAGCGGAGCTGCAGATATGTATGCGGGCAGCCATGGAACAACTCTCGAGGGGCTAATCGACTCGAACAAGATCTCACCCCCCAAGTGGTCGCCGGACAATCCGATGGCTGAAAAATGGTGGTCGGAGGTGTCGCGTATTTATGCAGAAAATGCGAGAGGTGACGTGCACGCAGTTATCGGATCGAATTTGAGGCCGGGCAATATCTGGGAGAATGTAGAACTACCACGGTTGATGACTAATCCAAACGTGACTCGTATCGTAGTGGTCGACCCCGATACGGGTATGGAGCGAGTTGTATTCGAGCGATAGGAGACTAGAGATGGCGAACGAAGATAAGATTGGTCAGGCAGTAGTTCTGAGTATTCAAGATTCGGCAATTCCGAGAGTGGACAGTTCAAAATTGATTGAGGCTTACGGCGAAGAGGCTGGCAAGTCGCTTGCGCATAGCGTGACAGCCCTAGTAAAGGAAGCGGCTTCGATGCCCATTGAGTGGGGTGACATGTCACTTGCTGAGGGCGTAGAGGACATTATGAAGCGATTTGCGCAAAATCATCCCGAATTGCCAGCCGATGCGCTCACTGAAATCGGTAGATGCGTGGGTTGGCAACTGAGGTGAGTGTACGAGTGCGATGAATAAGTTCGAAGCCACTATTATTTCGTAGTGCCTGCATTAGGGGCTGACCGAGTCCTGAGGAGCCTCTCGATGTGATTCGATGACGAATTATATATGGGCGTCTAGAGATGACTCCTGAACAAGTTGTCGTTGCCCGCGCAGCATCTGAACATGGATCGCAGCTTCTCTGTGCAGAGGGCATACGACGTACGCGATGGAATGGCGCGAGGATTGCGCCCGCGATCGCTACGTCCACGAGAGGTCTTTCAGGAAGTCGAGGATGAGTGGGTTGGCTTCGTCTGGTGCTTCCAGCGGGACGAGGTGCGCGGCGCCGGCGGCTTCGATGTGGCGGGCGTTGGGCAGCTTCTGGGCCATTCGCTCACTATGGATCGACGGCAGGGTGCGGTCCTGTTTGCCGGACACGATGAGCGCGGGCACCGTCACCTCAGGCAGGACATCGAGAACGGGCGTTCGATCGATCAGCACTGAACGCACGGTCGCGATGAAGCGACGGCGATCCCAGCTCAGGAATTGATCGGCCAGATCGGTCCCGAGTGCGGGCTCCTGCCTTTGTGTTTCGGCCGCCAATAGTCCCGACACGATCATCGGTCCGGTCACCTTGTCGAGCGCGCCGATTGCCAGGAGCTTGGTCAACAGAGCCGCCTTGGCGCGCTCGAGCACGGCGCCGCGTTCAGCCGACGTATTGAACAGCACCATGGCGATGATGCGCTGCGGCGCGCGCAGCGCCACTCGTGGCGCAACGAACCCGCCCCAGGAGGTGCCGCAGACGATGACCGGTGTGTGAACGTCGCTGGCTTCGAGGACCTCGAGGGCCGCCTGTGCACATTCGTCCATGGAGAAGCGACGTCCGGGACCAGGGCTGCGTCCGTGGCCGGGCGGATCAAGGGCGAGCGTGCGCCAACCTGCTTCATTCAGCGGGGCGATCTGATGGCGCCACATGCGGTGATCGGTAAATAGACTGGGCCAGAGCAACACCGCGGGCTGGCCTGGTTGGCCTTGGTCGTCGACGTACACGGGGCCGAGGGTTGTGTTTACGGTGGCCATGTTTCGGCTTTCTGGCTCGTTCACCAACCAGTAGTGCGGTCGCCAGCAGTCTATAGCGCAGGTCCGCCGATGCGACTGCGCAAGATCTCGATGAATCGTTCCGGTTCGGTTGGTGTGACGCATGGCTTAATTGAATGGCCGCCATCGATCACCACCAGAAGGTGTTTGCGAGGCCGTTTCATGTCCAGTGGGAACCAGTGCCGCACACTCCCGGTGCCCCAAATTCGACCGCGACCGGTCATTGCGGTCAGCGGTCGCACGTCGATGCCGCGAACGTCGCTGTAGGGCAACCGTTTCGCTGTACACAGCGGAAAGTAGTAGCGGCGGATCGTCAGCCCGTCAGCGTCAAGCAATAGCAGCCCGTCGTCGTACAGTGCATCGCTCATCTATCCACCATGCCACGGTGGGACGGATAGATCAGGCCTGCTCGGCAGTCTGGGCGCGAAGTGGGTCCGCGGCGACCGGGACCAGGGGAGTAGCCAGCACCGGGAACAGTGCACACACCGCAAAAGCAAAGGGAAAACCGAAGACACCGATCAATGCCCCGAACACCGGCGGCACGATTGCCGTGGTCAACAGCTGTGACGTGTTCTGTGCGCCCAATGCCCGCCCACTCCAGAACGGCCCGGCGATCTCGGCGATGGCAGTAAACGACAAACCGTTGTCGGTCACCGTCACGACGGAGGCCACCACCATCACGAACACCGCGACAGGCCAATGCAGGTAGTCGGTCAGCGCCAGCAATGCCATCGTGAAAGCCGCGGCCCAGGCGATCACCCGCACCGGTCGCAACCGGGAACCCACGATGTCCGACCAGCGGCCCGCAGCGATTCGTCCTGCGGCTCCGCACAATTGGGCCACCAGTACCAAGGCACCTGCCGAACTCGCGGACCAGCCGTGGGCAGTCATCAACCAGGTCAGCGCGAAGGTCCACACCAGACACTGCGGCGCCACCAACAGCACCGACACGGCATGTATACGCCAGAGCACCGACGATCCACTGTAGGGATTGGCCAAATGCGAAGCGGGAGCTTCGGACCGGGGCGGTCGCGGCGGGTCCAGCACACCCACTGCCGTCACCACAGCGGCGACCAGGCACGCGCAAGCGGGAAACAGTAGAGCGGCAGACACCCCGGAAGACTCGGCCAGCCGTGGAATCACCAAGGCGCCCAAGCCAACTCCCAAGGGCTGGGCGGTCTGCCGGATGCCCATGACCAGGCCGCGCTGCGAAGGTGGGAACCAGCCCACCACCAGTCGTCCGCTCGCCGAATTCGAACTCGCAGCCGCCATTCCACCCAGCAGCAAGAAAACCCCGACCGCCACCAAGGAATCTGCCCAGGCCGCGGCGAATGCCGCCAACGCGGTCAGCAAGGACCCAACAGCCAGGACGAATCGCTCGCCGACCCGGTCGACGATGTAGCCCCACAAGATCAGGGTCAGCACCATCCCGAAACTGGGCATGGCAGATACCAACCCGGCCTGGGACAGGTCCAGTCCGCGCGACCGGTGCAACGTGGGAATCAAAAACGCCGCGCCGTTGATGAATACGTTGGCGCACATCGTCGAACCGAGCGCGATCACCAACATCGACCAGCGACGGGCGGCTGAGATCGTGGCGGTCATAAACCCATGGTGCCATGAAATATCCCAAAATATGACTTCATATCTCAGAATATGAGACACCCTAGAGTGTGGCCATGAATTTGCGCCCAACCCTGTTCCGCGTGGCCACGATCCTGGCCGCCGTCACCGCGCTGGTGTCGACGCCGATCGCGTCAGCGGCCACGCCGGATTGGTCGGGCTTGGACGCCCGCGCATTCGAAGCACCGGTCCAGGCGCCGGGCGCCCTCATCCGGACCGTCCCGCTGAACCCCGCACTGTCGGTCAAGGGCGCCAAAGCCGCCTACCGGATCCTGTATTCGACCACCGACCAACACAACTCACCGGCGGTCAGCACCGCGGCGGTGTTTGTGCCCAACGGCCCCGCGCCCGAGAAAGGTTGGCCCGTCATCGCCTGGGCGCACGGCACCGTCGGGCTCGGTGATGACTGCACGCCATCGGCGCAGCCCCGCAGCGCACGCGACAACGAGTACCTGTCGCATTGGCTGGACCAGGGTTACGTCGTCGTCGGCTCCGATTACACCGGCCTGGGTACCCCAGGTCTGATGAGCTACCTCAACAGCGTCGCCACCGCGCACGCCATCATCGACTCGGTGATCGCCGCCCATCACATGGATTTACCGCTGTCGCCGAAGTGGGCGCTCGTCGGGCAGTCCCAGGGCGGAGCCGCGGCCGTGGCCAGTGCACGATGGGCAACCGAATTCAGCCAGGGCACCGGTCTGGACTATCGCGGCGTAGTGGCCACCGGCACACCGGCCAACATCGACAACGTGGTTATCACCGCCGGCCCCGATATGGCATTGCCGCCGGAACTGGGACCGATCGCATCGGCTTACACCGCCTACATCCTGGCCGGGTTCCGCGAGATCCGGCCGGACGTCAACGACGTGCTGACGCAGGTTGGTCTCGACGCGGCGCAGAAAGCCGAAACCCTCTGCACGGCAGCGCTGAGTGCGGCTCTGACCGACGTGACACCAGAACAGTTCTTCACCGCTCCGCTGGCGTCGCTGCCCGGAATTAAGGAAGCGCTGCATGACTTCATGGGCACCCCGGTCAGCGGGTACGACCGGCCGATCTTCCTGGGCGTCGGTCTGAAAGACCGCGACGTGCCACCGTCATCGACCCTGAAATTCGCCGACCAGCTCAAGGCGAATGGTCAGCGCGTGACGCTCAAGATCTATCCCGACGACGACCACTCCAGCGCGGTGCTGGCCTCGATGGCCGACTCCACCCCGTTCCTGCGCGCCCAGTTCACGGGCTGACCAGAACCCCGAACTACGCTGGACCAATGCGCCTTGGTCGAATTGCCAGTCCAGACGGTGTCGCTTTCGTGGTGATCGAGGGTGACCCGAACTCCGATGCGATCTGCCGGGAGATCGCCGAGCAATACCTGTCCCGCAACCCGACCTTCACCGGTCGGTCGTGGCCGCTGGCCGACGTGCGACTGTTGGCGCCGGTCCTGGCCAGCAAGGTCATCTGCATGGGTAAGAACTACGCGGCGCACGCCCGGGAAATGGGCAGCGAGCCCCCGGAGGATCCGGTGATCTTCCTCAAGCCCAACACCGCGATCATCGGGCCGAACGTTCCGATCCAGCTGCCGGCCGATGCCAATCCAGTGCATCACGAGGGCGAGCTCGCGGTAGTCATCGAACGTCCCGGCAAAGACATCCCCGCCGCCAAGGCCAAGGACTACATCCTTGGCTACACCATCGCCAACGACGTCTCGGCGCGTGATCAGCAGAAGAAAGACGGCCAGTGGATGCGGGCCAAAGGCCACGACACCTTCTGCCCGGTCGGCCCATGGATCGAAACCGCGGTGGACCCAGCCGATCTGGACATCCGGACCGAGGTCAACGGCGAAAAACGACAGGACAGCAACACCGCCCTGCTGCTGCACGACGTCGGCGCCATCATCGAGTGGGTCTCGGCCGTCATGACGCTGCTGCCGGGTGACCTCATCCTCACCGGCACCCCCGAGGGCGTCGGGCCGATCGAGGACGGCGACACGGTGAGCATCACCGTCGGCGGCATCGGCACCCTCACCAATCCCGTTGTGCGTAAAGGAAAGTGATGACCAGTCCCGTCCGCGTAAGATTCTGCCCGTCGCCTACCGGCACCCCGCACGTCGGCCTGGTCCGCACCGCGCTGTTCAACTGGGCCTACGCCCGGCACACCGGAGGTACGTTCGTCTTCCGGATCGAGGACACCGATTCCGCCCGCGATAGCGAGGAGAGCTACAACGCCATCCTCGATGCGTTGCGCTGGCTCGGCCTGAACTGGGACGAGGGCCCCGAGGTCGGCGGGCCGTACGAACCGTACCGGCAATCGCAGCGCAGCGACCTGTACCGCGACGTGATCGCCAAACTCCTTGAGGCGGGCGAGGTCTACGAGGCCTACTCGACCCCCGAAGAGGTTGAAGCGCGGCACATCGCGGCCGGTCGCAATCCCAAGCTCGGCTACGACAACTATGACCGCGACCTCACCGCCGAACAGAAAGCGGCGTTCCAGGCCGAGGGCCGAAAGCCGGTGCTGCGTCTCAAGATGCCCGACGAGGACATCACCTGGACCGACCTTGTGCGTGGGGAGACCACGTTCGCCAAGGGCGTGGTCCCGGACTTCGCGATCACCCGCGCCAGCGGAGATCCGTTGTACACCTTGGTCAACCCAGTCGATGACGCCCTGATGAAGATCACCCACGTGCTGCGCGGTGAGGACCTGCTGCCGTCGACGCCTCGACAGATCGCGCTCTACCAGGCGCTGATCCGCATCGGTGTGGCCGACGCGGTGCCCCAATTCGCCCACTTGCCAAGCGTTCTCGGCGACGGCAACAAGAAGCTGTCCAAGCGCGACCCGCAGTCCAACCTGTTTCTGCACCGCGACCGCGGTTTCATCCCCGAGGGTCTGCTCAACTACCTCGCCCTGCTGGGCTGGGGCATCGCCGACGACAACGACATCTTCAGCCTCGACGAGATGGTGGCTGCCTTCGATGTGATCAACGTCAACTCGAATCCTGCCCGCTTCGACCAGAAGAAGGCCGATGCGATCAACGCGGAGCACATTCGCCGGTTGTCCGCGGAGGACTTCACGAACAGGCTCAAGGCGTATCTGGATCAGCACGGCCAGGACACCACGCTCGACGAAGCCGCGTTCAGGACTGCGGCCGAACTCATCCAGACCCGCATCGTGGTGTTGGGTGACGCTTGGGGTCTGCTGAAGTTCTTCAACGACGACGCCTACGTCATCGACGAGAAGTCCGCGGCCAAGGAACTCGGGCCCGAGGCGGTAGAGGTGCTGGATGCGGCGCTGAGCGCCTTGGAAGGCGTCGGGGAGTGGAACACAGCCAACATCGAAGCTGCGCTCAAGGCGTCGCTGCTTGAGACTCTGGGGCTCAAACCCCGTAAGGCGTTCGGACCGATCCGGGTTGCGGTCACCGGTGCGACGATCAGTCCGCCGTTGTTCGAGTCGATGGAACTGCTCGGCGCCGGACGCAGTCTGGCCCGATTGCGGGCCGCCCGGAACCGGCTGTGAGCGGGCGATTTAAAACCTGCGGCAAGTATTTGATAGTCTGCTCGTCGGTCCGATAACCACAGCGGAGACGTCGCCGCTACGGAGATTCGGTCCAAAGATGCCTCTGACCAGCGGTTATAGGCATCAAATGGGGTATGGTGTAATTGGCAACACTAGGGATTCTGATTCCCTCATTCTAGGTTCGAGTCCTGGTACCCCAGCTGCCGGAGCAATTAGGTCAGCAAGCTCACCTGAGCTAAGCTGACGCTCCGGAAGTTCTAGCCCCCGTCGTCTAGCGGCCTAGGACGCCGCCCTCTCACGGCGGTAGCGTGGGTTCGAATCCCATCGGGGGTACAAAATTCCCGGGGTGCCATACAGGCCCCCGGGATGTTTTGTATCTGGGTATCAGAGGAAGCCGATATTGCGCCGGCCGGTTCCCACCACCGGCTCGGGATCGGTGCCGATGGTCTTGGTCAGCAATTCGTAATACACATCACGAAAATCGGTGGTGGTCTTCAGATCGCCGTCCACCAGATCGGTGAGGCTGGGCTCGTCTCCGTAGAAGCCGCCTTTGACCGGAGTGCCCGCGATGAATACCGGCGCCGACGATCCGTGGTCGGTGCCTTGCGAGGCGTTGGCATGCACTCGGCGGCCGAACTCGGAGTAGACCATCACCACGACGTCCCGGCCGTACGGGTTGGTCCGCATCTGCCGCAGGAACGGGGTGAGTGCATTGTCCAGTGACTGCAACAGCCGCTGATGGTCACCGCGCTCGTCGGCGTGGGTGTCGAAGCCACCCAGATCGACCATGTACACCCGGCTGGGGACTCGGGCCCGAATGCACTGGGCCACCAACTCCAGATCATCGGCCAGTTGCTTGCCAGGGTCGGCCTGAGCGTCCGGTGGTGGTGCGGTGGCGGCGAACTGGCTCAGCGTGTGATCGGTGGTTTTGTTCGTCCGGTAGGTGGCGCGCACCGACGCCATGGCGGGAGTGTCGTGCGGGTCGCTCTGACTCAACGCGGTCAATGTGGCCGCGACCTCGTTGGGGACCAGTGGCAGGTTCGCCGAAAGTGCTGCCGCCAGGTGTTTTTCGCCGACAGCCATCGGAGACAGGACCGCCCCGATGTTGAGGGCGCGCAGTGGGTCGTCGCCGGTTGCGTCGAGCCAGCGGCCGATCCAGCCGGTGGGCACGGGCCGGTCCGGTGATGCCGTCTGCCAGATGTCCATCGAACGGAAGTGGCTGCGATCCTGTTTGGGATATCCCACCCCGCGCACGATCGCCAATTCCTTGTCGCGCCACACCTCGTTCAGACCGGCCAGCGCGGGGTTGAGTCCGAGGTGCCCGTCCAGGTCCAGTACTTCACCCGGTGCGAACGCCAGCTCCGGTCGGGCATCGTGATACGCATTGTCGTTGTAGGGGATGACGGTGTTGATGCCGTCGTTGCCGCCGTAGAGCGTGACGATCACGAGGATGCCCCGGTTGGCTGCGAGGGGATGTTCCTTGGCGTGGTCGAGCAGCATCGGCACGGTAACCGCTGCTCCGCCGGCCACTGCGACTGCGCCGGCGCTCGCAATCAGGAAATTGCGGCGGTTCATCTTGGGCATCGTC
This sequence comes from Mycobacterium sp. MAA66, assembly GCF_041261665.1. NCBI lineage: Bacteria > Bacillati > Actinomycetota > Actinomycetes > Mycobacteriales > Mycobacteriaceae > Mycobacterium > Mycobacterium sp. MAA66. The sequence continues at coordinate 237,648 of NZ_JBGCCC010000001.1, forward strand.
GGACTCAATCTCGTTATGACGTCAGGTATTCGGGCGCGTTCAAAGCCGCGGCCACCAGTCGCTGGGGATCATCGGACAGCTCCTTGAGTGCTGCGGCCGTGCGGTCCGTCCAGGCACCGATACCGATCAGGTACCCGGCCGCGTCGACTCGATCATTGGGCCCGGCGGACTCGACGATCGAGATATTGCCCTGCGGCACCAGTTGATCGGCGGCCCAGACCCGGGCTGCAACGCTGGTGGAGGACAGCCAGACCGATCCGCGCGGCCAACCGCCGACGTCTGGCGGATAGAAGGGACGTTGGCCCATCACGATCAGCACGACGTCGGCGGCGGAGAGCATCTCGGGTTTGTCCATCGGGATGGCAAGCGAACGAATCAGTCCCACAAGCCATTCGACCGGGGTGTTGACCACCGTGCCGGCGGCGCCGTTGAACTCGGGATCAAGGAAGACCGCCTTGGTCAGCGCGCGCAGATCCCGGTTGGGGCCGTAGGCGGCGATCAGCCGGCCCAGCGTGGCGTCCGATGGCGCATTGTCGGATGCCAAGGACCGCCACATCTTGGTGGCCACGAAGGGTGCCGACGACGGATGGTTCACTGCGATGTTGCAGAAGTCCGACTCGTTGAAATCGCCGGTCACACCAAGGATGGTCTTGGGACCGGCGTCGTGGTTGTCTGCCGACAATGCAGTCTGTCCGGTGGTGCTCGTCATCCAGCCGGTCAGTGCCCGGGCACCTTCACGCACATCTACTTCGGTGTAACCGTTGCCGTGGCCGAGGGTGAACAGCTCCATGAATTCTCGCGAGAGGTTCTCATTGGGGGCGGCCTTGGTGTTGGTGTTGCCGTCCAGCCACAGCTGCATGGCGGCATCGGTCAGCATCGCGTGGGCGAAGGTCTGGAAGTCACCGCTGTGCAGACTGCGCAGCCGCTGATTCTGTAGGGCCATGAGCTCGGCTGCCGCGACTTTCTCGGCGGAGGTGGCGAAGTGGTTGTGCCACACCATCGTCAGCTTCTCGTGGATGGGCTGTTGAACGGCGGCCATCCGGCGTAGCCACCACGCCGACAATTCCTGCATCTGACCGAAGAGGGTCTGGGCGAACTCGGTGTGCTCCTGCTTGCCGGCGCCGTCACCGGGGACTGGCGGAGTCACCGGATTGGGCATCGGGGTGGCGATTGCACCGGGGTCCGACTCCGGATCCATGCCCAATGCGGCATCAAGGTAGGCCGACCAGTCTTGGCCGGCGACGGCATCTACCTGGTGGCCGGACGCACCGAATCCCGCTCGCCGCAACATGCGAGCGGTGGCGAGCCACTGAGGCGACTGTGATGGCGTTTCTACTACCTCCGATTGGCCCCATTGCCCTGCAGAGTTGCAGGATATGCCGCTACTGACGTCTTGTCAGCGCATCGGCGGCGACCAACAGGTCGGCTGCCCACCGCATTCCGGGGCGGCGGCCCATCCGGTCTATGGGGCCGGACACGGAGATCGCCGCGATCACTGTTCCGCGGCTGTCCCGGACCGGGGCCGAGACGCTGGCGACCCCGGTCTCGCGCTCGGCGACGCTTTGCGCCCAACCGCGTTTGCGAACCTCGGCCAATGCGCGGTCGGTGAATTTGGCCGATGGCAGCACAGCTTGCTGAGTGGCGGGATCGCTGAACGCCAACAACACCTTGGCGCCCGAACCCGCGGTCATGGGCAGCCGCGTTCCGACGGGAACGGTGTCGCGCAGGCCGGCCGGTGGTTCCAGCGCCATGACGCAGACCCGCGACAGTCCTTCCCGTCGGTACAGTTGCACGCTCTCGCCGGTGATTTCGCGCAGCCTGGGCAGGATCGCCGCGGCCGCGGTCAGGAGCGGGTCGTTGACCTGCCCGGCCAATTCGGTCAGCGCCGGTCCCAGACACCACCGTCCCTCGCCGTCGCGGGCCAGTAGGCGGTGCACCTCCAGACCGGCGGCCAGCCGGTGCGCGGTGGCCCTGGGGAGTCCGGTGCGTTCGCACAGTTCGGTGAGCCCGCAAGGGGACTCGGCCACGCAATGCAGCACACCCACCGCTTTGTCGAGGACGCCGATGCCGCTATCCTGTCTCACAAGGAGATACTAGCGTCCCGAATAGTGAGATGCGCAAAGAATCCCCACCGGCAGCCCCGGAGCGGAGAATCGTGGATATCTCCCGATGATCGTGGAAGGAAACCGCAGCATCATGACGAACAATCCACGCACCATGGCCGAAAAGGTCTGGGCCGACCACGTCGTGGTCCAGGGCGCCGGTGAGGGATCGGCCCGTGAACCCGACCTCATCTACATCGATTTGCATCTGGTCCATGAGGTCACCAGCCCGCAGGCGTTCGACGGTCTGCGGCTGGCCGGCCGGCCGCTCCGGCGTCCGGACCTGACCATCGCCACCGAGGACCACAATGTCCCGACCATCGACATCGACAAGCCGATCGCTGATCCGGTGTCGCGCACTCAGGTTGAGACGCTGCGCCGCAACTGTGAGGAATTCGGCGTCCGGCTTTTTCCGATGGGCGACTCGCAACAGGGCATTGTGCACATCATCGGCCCGCAGCTGGGCCTGACCCAGCCCGGCATGACGGTGGTGTGCGGCGACAGTCACACCTCTACTCACGGTGCGTTCGGCGCAATCGCCATGGGCATCGGCACTTCTGAGGTCGAACACGTGCTGGCCACCCAGACACTGCCGCTCAAACCTTTCAAGACCATGGCGGTCAACGTGGACGGCGTGCTGCCCGCCGGCGTCAGCGCCAAGGACATCATCTTGGCGGTGATCGCCAAGATCGGTACCGGCGGCGGCCAGGGTCACGTCATCGAATACCGCGGCAGCGCCATCGAATCGCTGTCGATGGAAGGCCGGATGACCATCTGCAACATGAGCATCGAGGCGGGGGCCCGGGCCGGCATGGTGGCCCCGGACGAAACCACGTTCGAGTTCCTCAAGGGCCGTCCGCACGCCCCACAGGGCGCCGAATGGGATGCGGCAGTGCAGGCTTGGAGTTCCCTGCGAACTGACGAGGGCGCCGAATTCGACACCGAGGTGTACCTCGACGCGGCCGGCCTCAGCCCGTTCGTCACCTGGGGCACCAACCCGGGACAGGGTGTGCCGCTGGCGGGTAACGTCCCCGATCCCGAACTGATCGTCGAAGAAGGTGACCGTCAGGCGGCCGAAAAGGCATTGGCCTACATGGACCTTCGGGCGGGCATGCCGATGCGGGAGATCGCGGTGAACACGGTGTTCGTCGGCTCGTGCACCAATGGCCGGATCGAGGATCTGCGAGTGGTGGCCGACGTGTTGCGCGGCCGGAAGGTCGTCGATGGCGTCCGGATGCTGATCGTGCCGGGGTCGATGGCGGTTCGCGCTCAGGCCGAATCCGAGGGACTGGGCGAGGTTTTCACCGCCGCGGGCGCGGAGTGGCGCCAGGCCGGATGCTCGATGTGTCTGGGCATGAACCCCGATCAGCTGGCGCCGGGGGAGCGCAGCGCCTCGACGTCCAACCGAAATTTCGAAGGCCGCCAAGGCAAGGGCAGCCGCACACATCTGGTGTCACCCGCCGTCGCGGCCGCAACCGCGGTGCGCGGAACCCTGTCCTCACCAGCCGATCTGAACTAGGAGCGCAGAGCCATGGAGGCATTCCATACCCATACCGGAATCGGCGTTCCACTGCGCCGGTCCAATGTCGACACCGATCAGATCATCCCAGCGGTGTACCTGAAGCGCGTTACCCGAACGGGTTTCGAGGACGGGTTATTCGCCGCCTGGCGCAATGATCCGGCTTTCATTCTGAATCTTGCGCCTTTCGACAAAGGTTCGGTTCTTGTCGCCGGGCCGGATTTCGGCACCGGCTCGTCCCGCGAACATGCGGTGTGGGCGTTGATGGATTTCGGCTTCCGGGTCGTCATCTCATCGCGGTTCGCCGATATATTTCGGGGCAATGCCGGCAAGGCCGGACTACTCGCGGCTGAAGTCGCACAGGATGATGTGGAACTGCTCTGGAAGCTGCTGGAGCAGAATCCGGGACTGGAAATCACTGTGAATCTTCAAGATCGGAATTTGACCGCGGGAACCATGGTGTTGCCGTTCACGATTGACGATTACACCGCCTGGCGGCTGCTCGAAGGGCTCGACGATATAGGCCTTACGCTGCGGAAACTTGACGAGATCGAGGTTTTTGAGCAGCACCGGCCGACGTGGAAACCGCGGACACTCCCGGCCTGATCTGGGTTCTGCAATACCCCGAAATCGTCGGCTCGGTGGCCGAATCGCCACCCCCGCAACCGGGTTGTTCAATCCACTAACCATCTCCCAAGTGGGGCAACTGGATTGCCGATCTTGCTGTCAGCTATGCCCGAAATTGGGCGTGGCTCTTGGAAATCAGCGGCACAAAGGTTTACCGTGTGCATTGGTCGGTCCACCCAGGGCCACTTAATTCGGAGGTTTTGGATGAACAAGGCAGAGTTGATCGATGCTCTGACAGACAAGTTGGGCACCGATCGCCGTCAGGCCACCGCGGCCGTCGAGCACATCGTCGATACCATCGTTCGCGCCGTGCACAAGGGTGAGAGCGTGACCATCACCGGCTTCGGTGTATTCGAGCAGCGCCGCCGTGCCGCCCGCGTTGCGCGCAACCCGCGCACCGGTGAGACCGTCAAGGTCAAGCCGACCTCGGTTCCGGCTTTCCGTCCGGGCGCTCAGTTCAAGGCTGTTGTCTCTGGTGCGCAGAAGCTTTCGAACGACGGCCCCGCGGTGAAGCGTGGCGCGACTGCTGCTCCCGTCAAGCGCGCCGCTGCCAAGAAGACCGCTGCCAAGAAGGCTGCGCCGGCTAAGAAGGCTGCGCCGGTCAAGAAGGCCGCGCCGGTCAAGAAGGCTGCACCGGCTAAGAAGGCTGCGCCGGTCAAGAAGGCTGCGCCGGCTAAGAAGGCTGCGCCGGTCAAGAAGGCTGCGCCGGTCAAGAAGGCTGCACCGGCTAAGAAGGCCGCACCGGTCAAGAAGGCTGCACCCGCCAAGAAGGCCGCACCGGTCAAGAAGGCTGCACCCGCCAAGAAGGCCGCACCGGCTAAGAAGGCCGCACCGGTCAAGCGTGGCCGCAAGTAATAACCAAGTAGATCCGACTCAGACGCGCCGTGGATCGGCTAGATCCACGGCGCGTTTGTGTGTCTATCGATTTGCCGGTAGTGGACTGCCGATGTGGTCGGCGGCGATCAATGTGTCGCCGGCCAACGACAGGACCCAAGTGCTGCCTTTGTGATTTCGCGACTTGTCGGGCTTCACGCCGTCGCGCTCGCACCACCAATCGATCAGGCCGGGAATGACCTTGCCCTGGGTGCATATCACCGGTGTCACTTCGGCATTCGCACGCTCCGCAATCCGCAGGACGCGTTGGTGCGCCGTGCCGTGGTCGCGAGCGTACGCCTCCTCGGTAAGCGTGGGCTCGTCGTCGATCTGTATCCCGAGTTCCTCGGCGAGCGGCTCGACCGTCTGCTCGCAGCGCAGGCGGGGTGCCGCGTAGATCTCGTTGGCGCCGAACGCCAACAACTGACCGACCAGTGATTCGGCCTGCGCGCGGCCGCGCTTGTCCAGTGGACGCCGACGATCGTCGTCACCCTTGTAGCGCGCCTTCGACCCTGCGGTGGCGTGCCGCACAATCAGCACGGTGCGGGTGTGTGCAGGCTGGCGGAGGAAGCGGCGCAGCACTTTCCGGTCATCCGGATACTGCAGCCGTTTCATCGCCTTGTCGACGCTGAGCCAATCGAGTTGGTCGACTTCGGAGTTCGGAGTGAACTCACCGCTGCTGCTGCGCACGGCCCAGTACCGGACCTTTTTGGTGCCGCGTTCGAGCGGATAACTGACGGTGGCCAGGCGCCGCCCGAGAACCACCGAATAGCCCGTCTCCTCAAGGACTTCGCGCACCGCGGTCACCGGCGCGGTCTCGCCGGGGTCGACTTTGCCCTTGGGTAGTGACCAGTCGTCGTACCGGGGCCGGTGTGCGACCGCGATCAGCGGCTCTCCGGAACCGGAAGGATCGTCGCGCCACAACACCGCCCCCGCGGCCAGAACTGGAATATCAACGGACGAAGCGCGCTTGGGCACCTCAGTTCCTCCACGGGGTCAAGGGTTGCGGTGTCGCTCCATCATGGACACCTGGTGGTCCCGCACGGTCTGACCCGCGTGGGGCAGCGCCGTCCAATGACCATCGGGCTTCAGTTCCCAGCAGCGGGTGGCCGGATCCATCGCCGAGTCGAACACCTCATTGAGTTGTTCGGTCAGCCGCGGGTCTTTCACCTGTGCCATCACCTCGACGCGACGGTCGAGATTACGATGCATCATGTCGGCGCTGCCGATCCAGAATTCATCGATGGCGCCGAAGTGAATAATGCGTGAATGCTCAAGGAAGCGGCCGAGAATCGAGCGCACGACGATGTTCTCCGAGAAGCCTTCGGCCCCGGGACGCAACGCACAGATGCCGCGCACCACGACCTCGACCCGCACCCCGGCCTGCGATGCCCGGTAGAGCGCATCGATTACCTGCTCGTCGACCAGAGCGTTCATCTTCATCCGGATCCGGGCGTCCGCACCGGCCCGCTTGGCCTCGATCTCGCGCTCGATGCGCTCGATGATGCCGCGACGCACGCTGTGCGGGGCCACCAGCAGGTTGCGGTAGGAAACCTTGCGTGAGTAGCCGGTCAGCGAGTTGAACAGGTCGGTCAGGTCGGCGCCAATGTCGGGCGAGGCGGTCAGTAGGCCCACATCTTCGTACAGGCGAGCGGTTTTCGGGTTGTAGTTGCCTGTGCCGATGTGGCAGTAGCGGCGGATGGTGGAGCCTTCACGGCGCACCACCAGTGCGGTCTTGCAGTGCGTCTTGAGCCCGATCAGTCCGTACACCACGTGCACGCCGGCCTGCTCCAGCTTGCGCGCCCACTTGATGTTCGCCTGCTCATCGAAGCGGGCCTTGATCTCCACCAGTGCCACCACCTGCTTGCCGGCATGGGCGGCGTCGATCAGCGCGTTGACGATCGGCGAGTCACCAGAGGTTCGATACAGCGTCTGCTTGATGGCCAACACATTCGGGTCGGCGGCGGCCTGTTCGATGAACCGCTGCACCGTGGTGGAGAACGAATCGTAGGGGTGGTGCACCAGGACATCGCTGTCACGCAGCGCAGAGAAAATACTCTTGGGAGTCTCCCGCTCACCGAAGGCCGGCGGGGTGGCGGGCACGAAAGGGCGGTCTTTGAGGTCGGGCCGGTCCACCCCGTAGAGCTGCCACAGTGACGAAAGATCAAGCAGTCCGGGCACCGCGATCACATCACCGGGGTGCACGTCGAGCTCACGCAGCAGCAGCTCGAGCATGGTCTCGGTCATGTCGGTCCCGATTTCCAGGCGCACCGGAGAACCGAACCGGCGGCGCGCCAGCTCCCGTTCGAGTGCCTGCAACAGGTCCTCGTCGCGATCCTCTTCGACTTCGAAGTCGGCATTGCGAGTGATACGGAACGCGTGCTGCTCGACGATCTCCAGTCCAGGGAACAACACCTGCAGGAACGCCCCGATCAGATCTTCCATCGGCAGGAATCGGGCCCGAGTCTTGCCGTCGGTGGAATCGCCCGCGCCGGGCAGCTCGACGTAGCGGTCGACGTTGTCGGGCACCTTGATTCGGGCGAAGTGCCGGGTGCCGTCCTCGGGATTGCGGACCGTGATCGCCAGATTGATGCTCAGACCGCTGACGAACGGGAACGGATGTGCGGGGTCGACCGCCAGCGGGGTCAGGACCGGGAACACCTGTTCGTGGAAATAGGTGGACAGCTTGGACTGCTCGTCGCCGTCCAGTTCGTTCCAGTTCACGATGATGATGCCCTCGGCGGCCAGCGCCGGGCGGACCAGGTCGCCGAACACCGCGGAATGGCGGGTGGAGATCTGCTGGGTGCGCTCACCGATTCTGCGCAACTGCTCGCGCGGTGACAGGCCGTCGGCGGAGCGCACCGAAAGACCGGTCTCATCCCGGCGCTTCAGGCCGGCGACCCGCACCATGTAGAACTCGTCGAGATTGGAAGAGAAGATCGCCAGGAACTTTGCCCGCTCCAGCAATGGCAGGGACGGATCAGCAGCCAGCGCCAACACCCGGGCATTGAAGTCGAGCCAACTCAATTCGCGATTGAGGTAACGGTCTTCGGGTAGAGCGTTGTCGGACGAAGCGGTGGTGGCCGCAGGCGGCGCTTCGGGCTCGGCGTCACCGGAGGCGCGATCGGATTCGGGGCGGCGGGTATCGGCTTCGGTCACTCTGCCGATCTTTCCTTATTAGTAGGGTGCAGGCCAGCAACCCCCGTGAAGATCGTCAGGCGTGGCCGTCCACAGCCTGTGTGGTGGCCGGGCCGAGGCCCAGCGCCAGCGCCGCATTCAGGTCTTCGGGGGTGTCGATGTCGCAGCGCAGCCCCGGCCACGTGCCGGACAGCTGGACCGCGCCCGAATCGCTATGGCGCAGAGCCGAATCGGTGCCGAAGCGGGGATCCAGCGGAACCCCGAACGCGAACAGGGCAGCCGTGCCGGTGCCTTGCCGGTCGGCGATGAAACTGCGGGGGTGCGCGCGGGCGGCGGCGAGCGCCGCGGTCAGCTCGGCCGGCCGTAGCGCGGGCAGATCACCTTGCAGCACAGCGATATTCGTCGTACCCCGGCCGACAACCGACTCCGCACTGCCGATCGCGTTGTTCAACGGGTTGTGATGGCCGGCCGGGGTCGGGTCGGTCAGGGCCGAAGCGCCCAGATCGGTGGCGGCTCGGGCGGCGATCGGATCAGGGGTCACCACCGTCACCGACTGCACCCCCGGCGAGGCCAGGGCGGCGGTGATGGTGTCGATCAGCATCGCCAGGACCACCTCCTCACGGGTGCCTGCGGCGAACAGCGGTGCCAACCGGGTCTTGGCTGCGGTCAGCCGCTTCACGGCAATGATCACGCCGACGCTCGTCGGGCCGGGGGTGGCGCTCATGCCATTACCCGTCGCTTCGCTCGCCCATTCATGACCGCCATCCTGCCAAAGGACCGACCGGGCTAGGGTGAGCCCGTGGTGGAGGCGGCTGTGATGGGTGCCGGCGCGTGGGGTACCGCGCTGGCGAAGGTGTTGGCGGACGCGGGCAATCCGGTGACGTTGTGGACCCGGCGCGAGGAACTCGCGCAGGAGATCAACCAGACGCACCGCAACACCGGCTACCTGGGCGATGTGGTGCTTCCGGAGTCGATCCGGGCCACCAGCGATCCGGCCGAGGCGCTGTCGGGTGCCTGCACCGTGCTGCTGTCGGTGCCGTCACAGACCCTGCGCACCAACCTCTCGGAGTGGACCGGGTTGCTGGGCGACGACACCACGCTGGTCAGCGTCGCCAAAGGCGTCGAACTGAACACGCTGCTGCGCATGAGCCAGGTCATCGTCCAGGTGACCGGTGCCGATCCGTCCCGGGTTGCTGTGCTCAGCGGTCCGAACCTGGCCAGTGAGGTGGTGGCCGAACAACCGGCCGCCACGGTGGTGGCGTGCAGCGACTCGGGCCGGGCGGTGGCGCTACAGCGGGCATTCGCCACCGGATATTTCCGGCCGTACACCAACTCCGATGTGGTGGGCGCCGAGATCGGCGGGGCCTGCAAGAACGTGATCGCACTCGCTTGCGGAATCGCAGCCGGTGTCGGGTTCGGGGAGAACACCGCGGCCGCGATCATCACCCGCGGCCTGGCCGAGATCATGCGACTGGGAATTGCGCTGGGTGCCAAGGCCGGAACGCTGGCCGGGCTGGCCGGTGTCGGAGACCTGGTGGCCACCTGCAGCTCGCCGCAGTCGCGCAACCGCAGTTTCGGCGAACGCCTCGGTCGCGGCGGCACCATGGAATCGGCCTTGGCCGCCGCCGGTGGCCACGTCGCCGAGGGCGTCACCTCGTGTCAGTCGGTGTTGGCCCTGGCCGACAGCTACGACGTCGAGATGCCGTTGACCGACGCGGTCAATCGGGTGTGCCACAAGGGGCTGTCGGTCGGCGACGCGTTCACCCTGCTGCTCGGCCGCAGCACCAAGCCCGAGTAGCGCCGGTGCCGGACTTTCCGCTCGGCGATTCCACTCGAACCGTCAAAATAACCGCTTCCCAACGGATTCCGGGTCAACCCGTGGCGCCGCCCCCGGTGCCGGTGGCGGCATACCACCTGTCCGACGACGACGCCGATCCGTTGGACTTCTACGGACGTAACTCCAATCCGACCTGGCGCCAACTGGAATCGGCCCTGGCCGAGTTGGAGGGCGCCGGCTCGGCACTGACCTTCGCCTCCGGGATGGCGGCAATCTCGTCGACGCTTCGGGTGCTGGCCAAGGCCGGCAGCACCCTGGTGGTGCCGGCCGACGGCTATTACCAGGTCCGCCGGTATGCGACCGAATACCTTGCGCCACAGGGTGTCAACGTCGTCGAGGCAGCGGCTGCCCAGATCTGCGACGCCGCCGCGACGGCCGACGTGGTGCTCGCCGAAACCCCGGTGAATCCGACGCTGGACGTGGTCGACCTACGCCGGTTGGCGGAGGTCTGCCGGGTCCGTGGCGCCACCCTGGTGGTGGACAACACTGCGGCCACCCCACTCGGGCAGCGTCCGCTGGAGTTGGGCGCGGACCTGGTGGTCGCCAGCGCGACCAAGGGGCTGTCCGGGCACAGCGACCTGCTGGCCGGCTACGTCGCGGGTTCTGATCCCGATCTGCTGACGGCCATCGAACGCGACCGACTGCTGTCCGGCGCGGTCCTCGGGCATGTGGAGGCCTGGCTCGCGCTGCGCAGTCTCGGCACCGCGGGACTGCGCTACGGGCGGCAGTGCGACAACGCCCTGGCCCTGGCAGCGATGCTCGATGAGCACCCGGCGGTGCGTTCGGTGCGGTACCCCGGGCTGCCCACTGATCCGGCACATCCGGTGGCCGCCGAACAGATGAGCCGCTTCGGGTCCTTGGTGTCGATCGAACTGGACGACGCCGCCGCGGTACACGCCCTGGTCCGCCACAGCGAGCTCCTGGTCGCCGCCACCAGCTTCGGTGGGATCCACACGTCGGTGGACCGGCGGGCACGCTGGGGCGACCCCGTCGCCGCGGGGTTCGCCCGTATTTCGCTGGGCATCGAGGACACCGACGACGTCCTGGCCGATTTCGCGCGGGCACTGGGCGGCGGTCGGTAGGGGACAGCGGTGGCCGGTAGCCTCTCTAGGTTGTGACTACCCCTCATCCATCAGGAGACACCGCCCGGACCCGGGTCGCCGTCGTGTTCGGCGGCCGCAGCTCCGAGCACGCCATCTCCTGTGTTTCGGCCGGTAGCATCCTGCGCAATCTGGATCCGCAGCGCTATGACGTGATCGCGGTCGGCATCACCCCGGAAGGCTCCTGGGTGCTCACCGACGGCCGGACCGATCAGCTGGCGATCACCGACGGCCGTCTCCCGGAGGTCACCACCGAAGCGGGTACCGCGCTGACCGTAGCCGCCGATCCCGCGCGCCGCGGAGAGCTGCTGTCGTTGGGGGCCGCCGATGTGCTGGCCACCGTTGACGTGGTGTTCCCGGTGCTGCACGGGCCCTACGGCGAAGACGGCACGGTGCAGGGACTGCTCGAACTGGCCGGAATTCCCTACGTCGGCGCCGGGGTGCTCGCCAGCGCAGCCGGCATGGACAAGGAATTCACCAAGAAGCTGCTGGCCGCCGAGGGGCTGCCGATCGGCGACCAGGTGGTGCTGCGCCCTCGGGACGAGACGCTGAGCCTGGACCAGCGGGAGCGGTTGGGTCTGCCGGTGTTCGTCAAACCGGCGCGCGGCGGTTCCTCGATCGGGGTGAGCCGGGTCGCCGCATGGGAGGACCTCGATCGGGCCATCGAGTATGCCCGCGAGCACGATCCGAAGGTGATCGTCGAAGCCGCGATGCCCGGCCGCGAATTGGAGTGCGGGGTATTGGAATATCCGGACGGCCGGGTCGAGGCCAGCATCCTGGGTGAGATCCGCGTCGCGGGTGTCGCCGGCCGCGAAGACGGCTTCTACGACTTCGCCACCAAATACCTCGAGGATGCCGCCGAACTGGACGTTCCGGCCAAGGTTGATGACGAAACTGCCGATGTCATAAGGGAATTGGCGATACGGGCGTTCCGTGCCGTGGATTGCCAGGGCCTGGCCCGGGTCGACTTCTTCCTCACCGACAACGGCCCGGTGATCAACGAGATCAACACCATGCCCGGCTTCACCACGATTTCCATGTATCCGCAGATGTGGGCGGCCAGCGGGGTGGATTACCCGACGCTGCTGAGCGTCATGGTCGAAACCGCACTGGCCCGCGGTACCGGCCTGCGCTGACCGCTCAGTGTTGACCGGTCAGCGCGCCGGCGCCGGGTCCAGCGGACGGACCGGCATGATCTGCTCCAGCAGTTCGGAGATGGTCTGGATCGGTGTCGGACCGGAGCCCTGCGGCAACGTCAGCGCCACATAGTTTCCAGGCGCGCCGCGATCGACGGCGTACCAGGTGCTGAGGCCGTCACCGCGCACTTCGAGCCAGGACACCGCGTCGACCATCTGCAGTGGCGAGCCCACCACGAAATCCGCGGGTCGCTCGACCCCGCAGCGCAGGATCACCGGGTCGGTCCCGGTAGCGCCCAGCCAGGCTGCTGCCCCCGCGGGCACCGGGTCGAGGGCTTGCGCCCGCCGGAATTCGCCCATGGTGTCCGGCAGCGCCGAGAGCAGTTTCTGGCACGGTGGACTGTCGGCCAGCGGTGCGAGCGCCGCAGCGATGGGGACCCTCGGCTTGGCGGGATGGGCTTGCCGCAGAGCCACATACGCCAGACCGCCGACGATGGCCGCAACCGCCACCGCGACGGCGGCGATGATCGCGCCGCGCGGCGGGCCGCCGTCATGGTGGTGGCCGTCGGTGGGCTCGGTCATGGGCACAACTCTAGACTTGTGGACCATGACGGATTCCGGGGAGACACTGGCCGGAGTCGGCGAGTTCGCGGTGATCGAGCAGTTGGTGGCGGGCCGGCCTCAGCCCGCCGGGGTGTTGGTCGGTCCGGGTGATGACGCCGCGGTGCTGGCGACCGGTGATGGTCGCGTGGTGGTGTCCACTGACATGCTGATCGAGGGACGGCATTTCCGGCTGGATTGGTCGACACCAGACGAGGTGGGGCGCAAGGCGATTGCGCAGAACGCCGCCGACATCGAGGCGATGGGCGCCCGGCCGTATGCTTTTGTGGTCGGTTTCGGCGCTCCGGGCGGGACACCGGCGCGGGCCGCGACTTCGTTGTCGGACGGAATGTGGTCGGAGGTAAGCCGATTCGGCGCCAGTATTGTCGGCGGTGATCTGGTGGCCGCCCCGCAATGGGTGATTTCGGTGACGGTGCTGGGGCAGTTGGACGGTCGCGCCCCGGTGCTGTTGAGTGGTGCACGGCCGGGGAACACCGTCGCGGTGACCGGCGACCTGGGCTGGTCGGCAGCCGGATATGCGCTGTGGAACAACGAGATTGATGGCTTCGACGCGCTGCGTCAGCGGCATCTGGTGCCCGAGGTTCGGTATGGGCAGGGAGCGGCTGCGGCGCACGCAGGTGCGACGGCGATGACTGACGTGTCCGATGGCTTGATCGCCGATCTCGGCCACCTGGCGCGGGCTTCTGCAGTGGCCGTCGACCTTTCGCTGGCGGCGCTCGGCGACGACGTCGCGGCGTTGGCCGGTGCGGCCGAGGCGCTGCGGGCAGACCCGGAGGACTGGGTATTCGGTGGCGGTGAGGACCACGCGCTGGTGGCGACGTTCGGTGGTGCGCCACCGTCGGGTTGGCGGACCATCGGCACTGTGCGGGTGGGTGAGCCTGCGGTGACCGTCGATGGCGCCGCGTGGCATGGAGCTGCCGGGTGGGAATCGTTCGGACAGTAAGGTACTCGCGTGACTGCCCGACCCCTCAATGAACTTGTCGACCCCGGCTGGGCCGGCGCGCTGGAACCCGTTGCTCCCCAGATAGCCGCCATGGGCGAGTTTCTGCGGGCCGAGAACACCGCGGGACACGGCTATTTGCCGGCCGGCGAGAATGTGTTGCGCGCCTTCACCTTCCCGTTCGACGACGTCCGGGTGCTGATCGTCGGGCAGGATCCGTACCCGACGCCCGGACACGCGGTGGGCCTGAGTTTCTCGGTGGCCCCAGAGGTGCGGCCACTGCCGCGCAGTCTGGCGAACATCTACACCGAATATCAGGCGGACCTGGGCTACGAGATGCCCTCATGCGGCGACCTGAGCCCGTGGTCCAAACAGGGCGTGATGATGCTCAACAGGGTGCTCACGGTGCGACCGGGAAACCCGGCATCGCACCGGGGCAAGGGCTGGGAGGCCGTCACCGAATGCGCGATCCGGGCCCTGGTGGCGCGGCCGCAGCCGCTGGTGGCCGTGCTGTGGGGCCGCGACGCGCAGACCCTCAAGCCGATGCTCACCGAGGGCGGCTGCCGGACCATCGAGTCGGTGCACCCGTCGCCGCTGTCGGCGTCGCGCGGATTCTTCGGGTCCCGGCCGTTCAGCCGCGCCAACGAGTTGCTCAGCGGGCTGGGCGCCGAACCGATCGACTGGCGCTTGCCCTGAATCTGGCGAGAGCGGGGACACACAAAAGCGCTGCGCGGGAATCGCGCAGCGCTTGGGTGTGGCGGATGTCAGTCCGCCCGCTGGGGCTGAACTAGCCCCGGGTGACCTTGCCGGCCTTCAGGCAGGAGGTGCAGGCGTTGACCCGCTGACGGTTACCACCCGGACGGTCGACGGCGCGAACGGTCTGGATGTTCGGGTCCCAGCGGCGGTTGGTCCGGCGGTGGGAGTGCGAAACCGACTTGCCGAAGCCGGGGCCCTTTCCGCAGATGTCGCACACGGCGGCCATGTAGAACTCCTCGAAATCAGTACTTGGGGTTTGAGCCTGACGACCGCGAACAGCCGACGGTTCGACCAGGCAACCTGACCAGGATACCGGCCCGGTTGGGGATAACCAAAATGGGTGCCCAGCCACCACGCCGCAGGCTCTGCGCACGCTGATCTGTCGGGGCCACTGACTAGGCTTGGCGCCATCGATCGGCGTCGCAACGTTTTGGAGGTCACATGCCGGCTGGCGCGGGTTCCTCGCCCCGTCCGCGCGGTGTGCTCGACGGGGCCGCCCTGCACGAATGGACCCACACGGCGGTCCTCCAACTCATCGCCCACACCGATGAGATCAACCAGCTCAACGTCTATCCGGTCGCCGATTCGGACACCGGTACCAACATGTTGTTCACCATGCGCTCAGCCGGTGCCGGGGCCCATGACGCACTCGCCGCATCCGGCAATGATGTGGTGGCGGTAGCCACTGGGCTGGCCGCCGGGGCATTGCACGGGGCCCGTGGCAATTCCGGGGTGATTCTGTCGCAGATCCTGCGGGGCCTGTCCGATGCCGCTGCCGAGCGTGGCAGGCCGATCGAGATCGACGCCGATATTTTCGCCGCGGCACTGCGTCGGGCCGTGGTCCTGGCAGTGGCCTCCGTCGGCGAAGTTGTCCCGGGCACCATCGTCTCGGTGGTGCAGGCGGCGGCCGACGCTGCCGGCGCGGATACGACGCGCACATTGGCCGACACCGTCGCCGCCGCCGCGGACGCCGCGGTGATCGCATTGGAACGCACACCGCAGCAGCTCGAGGTGCTGGCCGAGGCCGGCGTGGTCGATGCGGGCGGCCGGGGTTTGGTGGTGCTGCTGGACGCGATGACCGCAACACTCACCGGCGTCCTACCCCCGCGGGCGTTGTACCGGCCCGCCCCAGCCGCTGGGCCACATCAGCACGATCACGACTGCGACACCGCGGCGGCGCCCCAATTCGAGGTGATGTATCTGCTCGACGGCTGCCCGCCCGACGCCCTCGATCGGCTGCGGGACCGGCTGGATCGGCTCGGCGAGTCGGTGGCCATCGCGGCGTCCACCGTCGGGGCGCAGTACACGGTGCATGTCCATGCAGACGATGCCGGCGCCGCGATCGAAGCGGCGATGGATCTCGGTTCGGTCAGCCGGATCCAGGTGACGGCGCTGACCGGCGGGGCGGCTGCCCGCCCGGCCGGCGGCTGGAGCCTGGACCGGGCAGTGCTCGCGATCGTCGACGGGGACGGCGCCGGGGAGTTGTTCGCCGGCGAGGGTGCGCACGTGCTGCGGCCCACCGATGGGCCGATCAGTGCCCAACAGTTCCTGGCCGGGCTCGTCAAAACCGGCGCGGCGCAAATCATGGTGCTGCCCAACGGATATCTGGCCGCCGAGGAGCTGGTGGCCGGCTGTACCACCGCGATCAGCTGGGGCATGGACGTGGTGCCGGTGCCGGCGGGATCCATGGTGCAGGGGCTGGCGGCGCTGGCCGTCCACGACGCCGCACGCCAGGCCGTCGACGACGGGTACACCATGGCGCGCGCCGCAGCCGGTGTCCGGCACGGCGCGGTGCGCATCGCCGCCGAGTCGGCGTGGACCTGGGCGGGCATGTGCAAGCCCGGTGACGGATTGGGTATCGCGGGTGATGAGGTGCTCATCGTCAGCGGTGATCTGGCAAGTGCCGCAAAGGGATTGATCGATCTGATGCTGACTTCTGGTGGGGAACTGGTGACCGTCTTGACCGCCGCCGGGGTGGATCCCGCGGTCGGGGCGGCATTGGCCGATCATGTCCGCCAAGAACATCTGGGCGCCGAATTGGTCACGTACCACACCGGTCATCGGGGCGATGCGCTGCTGATCGGGGTCGAATAATGGCCACCCTTGCCGACCGTCTCGAGTTCGTGCTGGGCCGCAAAACCGCGGACAAGCTCGAAGAGCACTTCGGTATGCACACCGTCAACGATCTGCTGCGGCACTATCCGCGCAAGTACAGCCAGGGTGCCACGGTGTTGGGTGAAGGCTCGGAGCTGCCGGAGGAGGGTGATCACATCACCTTCGTCGATGTGATCACCAAGGCTGAAGTGCGCTGGACCAACCGCACGCCTAAACGTGAATACCTCGTGGTGACGTTGGGGCACCGCAATCCGACGGTCACTGCGACGTTTTTCAACGCGAAGTTCACCAAGAAGACACTCGTCGAGGGCACCCGGTTGATGTTGTCCGGTGAAGTAGGCTTCTTCAGGCGCGCAATGCAATTGACGCATCCGGCGTTCCTGGTGCTGAACTCCGAGTCTGGACGCAGCTTCGGGTCCGCGTCCCTGAAGAAGATCGCCGATGCCTCGCAGACCGACGATGGTGAATTCGACATGTCGGCGTTCACCCGCGAGTACTTCCCGATCTACGCGGCCTGCGCCAAGGTGCAGAGCTGGGATATCTACGCATGCGTGCTGCAGGTACTCGCCGTACTCGACCCGGTCCCGGATCCGTTGCCGGAATCGTTTCTGCGCCAACGTGATCTGCTCAGTCTGGACGAGGCGTTGCGGGCGATCCACCTGGGTGAGCGGGAGGCGGAGCGGGAGCGCGCGCGCGAGCGGCTGACCTACGACGAAGCTGTCGGCCTGCAATGGGCGTTGGTGGCCCGCCGCCACAGCGAGCTCAGCGAGTCCGGGCCCGTCGCAGTGCTTCGCGACGATCGATTGGTTGCCGTGATGTCCCGCATACTGCCGTTCGAGTTGACCGCGGGCCAGCGTGAGGTGCTCGACGTGATCTCCGGCGAGCTGGCCTCCACCCGGCCGATGAACCGCATGTTGCAGGGTGAGGTGGGCTCCGGCAAGACCATCGTGTCGGTGCTGGCAATGTTGCAGATGGTCGACGCCGGCTACCAGTGTGCGCTGTTGGCGCCGACGGAAGTCCTTGCCGCCCAACATGCCCGGTCGATCCGCGAGATCCTGGGTCCGATGGCGATGGCGGGTCAGCTCGGCGGCGATGACCTGGCCACCGGTGTCGCCCTGCTGACCGGATCGATGACAGCGCAACAGAAGCGGCAGGTGCGCGATGAGGTGGCCGGCGGACGCTCCGGCATCGTCATCGGTACCCATGCGCTGTTGCAGGAGGCCGTCGAGTTCGACAACCTCGGCATGGTGGTGGTCGACGAACAGCACCGGTTCGGGGTCGAGCAGCGGGATACCCTGCGAGCCAAGGCAGTTGACGGTGTGACACCGCACCTGCTGGTGATGACGGCCACCCCGATCCCGCGCACCGTCGCGCTCACCGTCTACGGTGATCTGGAGACCTCGGTGCTGCGGGAACTGCCGCGTGGTCGCCAACCCATCACCACCAACACCATTTTCGTCTCGCAGCAACCGACCTGGCTGGACCGGGCCTGGGCCCGGATCCGCGAAGAAGTTGCCGCCGGCCGGCAGGCGTATGTGGTGGCATCCCGGATCGACGAGTCCGACAAGCCCACCGACTCCGATCAGGGTCAGGGCGGTCCGCCGCCGATCACGGTGGTCGCGCTCCTGGAGAAGCTGCGCGCCGGGCCGCTGGCGGGCCTGCGCCTGGGCCTCATGCACGGTCGACTCGGCGGTGAGGAAAAGGACGCGGTGATGTCGGCCTTCCGGGACGGCGACATCGATGTGTTGGTGTGTACCACGGTGATAGAGGTCGGTGTGGACGTGCCGAACTCGACGGTGATGGTGGTGATGGACGCCGACCGGTTCGGGATCAGCCAGTTGCATCAGCTGCGTGGGCGGATCGGCCGTGGCCAACACCCGAGCCTGTGTCTGTTGGCCACCAACCTGCCGGAGGGTTCCAGGGCGGGGGAGCGGATCAAGGCGGTCGCCGGCACCCTGGACGGATTCGCACTGGCCGACCTGGATCTGCAAGAGCGTCGCGAGGGTGATGTGTTGGGGCTCAACCAGTCCGGGCGCACCATCAACCTTCGGTTCTTGTCCCTGCAGGAGCACCTCGGGGTGATCACCGATGCCCGCGAATTCTGCGAATCGATGTACGAACGCAGCCCCGACGACCCCGGGATGGCCCTGCTGGCAGCACAATTCACCGACACCGACCGCGTCGAGTATCTGGACAAGGCGTGAAACGCTGGATCTGGTTGGTGGCGGCCGTGGTACTGGCGGTCGCGGTCGCCGTGCAGCAGGGCACCACCGAAGAACCGGCCGCGGTGGCCGATGGTGCGCCGGTGCCCACCGTCGCACCGGGCACGGACATCCTCGCCGGCCTCGGGGTCATCCCGCAGCGGGTGCGCGACCACAACTACCGCCGGGCCGCGTTCGGTGATGCCTGGACCGACGACAACTCGGCGCCGGGCGGTCACAACGGTTGCGACACCCGCAACGACATCCTGGGCCGCGACCTGCGGGACATCGCGTTCGTGTCGATCAAGCGCTGTCCGCAGGCAGTGAAAACCGGTGTCCTGCATGATCCGTACACCAACCAGACCATCGCGTTCACCCGTGGCAACCAGGTCGGGGCCGACGTGCAGATCGACCACATCGTGCCGTTGGCATTGGCGTGGGACTTGGGAGCCAAGGATTGGCCTGAACCGCAACGGGTGCGGTTCGCCAACGACCCGGCCAATCTCTTGGCCGTCTCCGGAAAAGCCAACCAGGACAAGGGCGACAAGCAGCCAGCGGACTGGATGCCGCCCAACCATGCGTTCTGGTGTCAGTACGCAGTGCAGTACGTCGCGGTGCTACGTGGCTACGGCCTGCCGGTGGACCAGCCGTCGATCCCGGTGCTGAGGGATGCCGCGGGTACCTGCCCTACCGGCTAGGTGCCGGTGTAGGTGGCCGGGTCCGGGCGGTAGCGGGTGCCGTCGTCGAGCCCATTGAGCACATCCATGTGGCTGGCGGCCAGCTCGAAGTCGAACACGTCCATGTTCTCCGCGATCCGTTCCGGCGATGACGACCGCGGGATGACCACATTGCCCAATTGCAGGCTCCAGCGGATCAGCACCTGGGCGGCGGTCTTGCCGTACTCGCCGGAGATCGAGGTCACCGTCGGGTTGGTCAGCAGGCTGCCGACACCGAGCGGGCTGTAAGCCTCGGTGACGATGTCGCGCTCGGCATGTACCGCGCGCAGTGCAGCCTGGTTCAGCTGCGGGTGCAGCTCGATCTGGTTGACCACCGGGCTCACATAAGTCAGGTCGATGATGGTGGACAGGTCGTCGGCGGAGAAGTTGCACACACCGATCGACTTGGTGGCACCGTCGTTGTGCTCCTTGATCAGGGCGCCCCAGCTGTCCACGTACTTGCTGGTGTTCCCGGCCGGCCAATGGATCAGGTACAGGTCCACGTAGTCCAGGCCGAGCTTGTCCAGGCTGGCCTTGAGGGCATCCTGGCCGGCCTGGAACCCTTGGTCCGCGGTGGCCAGTTTGGTGGTGACGAAGATCTCCGCACGCGGAATGCCCGAGGCGGCGATGGCCCGCCCCACGGCGGCCTCGTTGCCGTACGCGGCGGCGGTATCGATCAGCCGCACGCCGATTTCGAGGGCCGCCGACACCGCCCGTTCGGTGTCGGCATCCGACAACTCGCCGACACCGATGCCGAGAGCCGGTATCGCGTTGTCGTCGTGCAGTGCCACATTGGGAATTGCAGCCACGGAGGCCATTTCACCTACCCTGTGAAGTTGAATGTGCGTGGATCGGGGCCCAGTCGGGTGCCGTCCTCGAGGGCCGCGATGGACTCCATGTCCTGCTCGCTCAGCTCGAAATCGAACACGTCGAAATTACTCGCTATCCGGTCCGGGTTCACCGACTTGGGGATGACGATATTACCCAGCTGGATATGCCACCTAATCAGCACCTGCGCTGGTGTTTTTCCGTGCGTGGCGGCGAGGGCGCCGACCGCCGGATGCTCCAGCAATGATCCTTGTCCCAGCGGGCTCCACGCTTCGGTGGCGATGCCATAGCGGGCGTGGGTCTCCCGCAGTTCGCGTTGCGCCAGCAGCGGGTGCAGCTCGACCTGATTGACCACCGGCACGATCCCGGTCGAGTCGATCAACATCTTCAGGTGCTCGGGCTGGAAGTTGCTGACCCCGATCGATCGGATCCGGCCCTGATCACGCAGGTGGGCGAACGCCTTGAAGGTGTCGACGAACAAGTTGGCCGCCGGCAGCGGCCAATGGATGAGGTACAGGTCCAGGTAATCGGTGTCGAGCCGGGCCATGCTGGCGTCGAAGGCGGCCAGGGTCTTGTCATAACCCTGCTCCGAGTTCCACAGCTTGGTGACCAGAAAGACGTCTTCGCGTGGCACGCCGGCGGACTTGAGTGCGCTACCCACCTGCTGCTCGTTCTGATACGCAGCCGCGGTGTCGATGTGGCGGTATCCGCTGTGCAGCGCCGCGGTCACGGCGCGCTCGGTGTCGGCGGCCGGGGTCTGCCAGACTCCGAGTCCGACCACGGGTATTGAATTACCGTCGTTGAGCGTCAGCAACGGACCACCTGCACCTGAAGGATCGGCCATGACCAAGAGCATGCCAGGCGATGCTGTGCCCGCCGGATCGGCTGTGTCGCTGCAACATCCGCTGGCCGGTCGACCTGGCCGCCGCAGGCTGCAGCTGCTGGCCGCGATCATGTCCCTGGGGCTGCGGCTGATACCCAAGATCCCCGATGGGCTCAAACGGATCCTGCTGGGTGGCCGGCAGGTGACCATCGACGGCAACACGCTCGACACCACGTTGCAGTTCATGCTGGCCGCTCAGCGCTCGATCGGTGCCGAGGGCCTGGTGGCCAGCAGCGACATCAACGATTCGCGCCACCAATTGCGCAAGCTGGCCGCTCACCTGCGGTGGGGTATTCAGGTCGATACCCGCGACATCGTCATTCCCGGTCCGGCCGGCCCGATCGGCGCTCGGCATTACCGGCCGGCCGGCCCAGGGCCGGCGCCGCTGCTGGTGTTCTTCCACGGGGGCGGGTTCGTCATCGGCGATCTGGACACGCACGACGAGCTGTGCCGACTGATCTGCCGAGACGCCGGTGTGCACGTGGTGTCGGTCGACTACCGGTTGGCCCCCGAACACCCGGCCCCCGCCGGCGTCGACGACTGCTACGCCGCCTACCTGTGGTGTGTGGGCAACGCCACCGAACTCGGCGCCGACCCGGCCCGGGTCGCCGTCGGCGGTGACAGTGCCGGCGGCAACATGGCCGCCGTGGTGTCGCAACGGGCTCGCGGCGACGATGCCCCGGCCCCGGTCCTGCAGTTACTGATCTATCCGGTCACCGACTTCGTCGACGACACCAGGTCGAAAACCCTGTTCGCAGACGGCTTCTTCCTGCGCAAGACCGACATGGACTGGTTCCAGGGCTGCTATACCGACGGATCGGCGCTGGCGCCGTCGGACCCGCGGGTGTCCCCGCTGCTGTCCGATGATCTGTCCGGCTTGCCGCCGGCGCTGGTGCTCACCGGCGGCTTCGATCCATTGCGCGACGAGGGCACGGCCTACGCCGAGGCGCTGGCCGCCGCGGGCGTTTCGGTTGATCACCGCCGTTACGGCTCCCTGGTGCATGGATTTGCCAACTTCTTCCCGTTGGGCGGGGGCAGCGCCACCGCGACGGCAGACATGGTTGCGGCGGTCAAGGCGGCGCTGAGGAGTTGATGTGTGGACCCGGCGTGCACCCGCCGGGCCGCTTGTACCCTTGACGCCGTGCCGTCGAAAAACGATAAGAATGCCAGCTTCGGCTTGAAGGCCGCAGACCGTAAACGTGACTGGTTGGTCAAGGGAGGCCTCACCGCGCTCGTCGTCGTGTTCGCGGTGGCGCTGGTGTTGTACATCGTCATGAACGGCAAGCCGAAGGCCAACCCGAACGAGGTCCGGGCGATCCACCTGGCGGCGAGCAACGTGGTGACCAAGCCGGGAACCAGTGACCCCAAGGTCACGGTCTCGGTATACGAGGACTTCCTGTGCCCGGTATGCGGCAACTTCGAGAAGGGCTACGGCCCGACGCTGAGCAAGCTGGTCGACAGTGGCGCGATCGCCGTCGACACCTACATGGTGAGCCTGCTGGGCCGGGGCGACAAGAACTCCTACTCGACTCGCTCGGCCGCCATCGCATATTGCGTCGCCGATGAGAACAAGGACGCGTACCGGCGCTTCCATTCGGCGCTGTACGCCAACCAGCCCGAAGAGACCGCCAGCGTCTTCCCGGACAACACCAAGCTGCTGGAGATCGCGCGACAGGCCGGGGTGGCCGTCGGCGAGAACGACCCGGTCGGCAAGTGCGTGAAGAACAGCACCTACGTGGACATGGTGAACAACTTGGTCCACAACACCGGGATCCAGGGCACCCCGACCGTCAAGATCAACGGTGTCGAAGCCGACCTCAGCCCGGTCGGTGACCCGCAGACTCTGGTCGACAAGATCAAGGCCATTGCGCCCGACCTGCCGGGCCTGGCCCCGGCCCCGCCGGTGAGCATCCCGCCGGGCGCCGGACTGAACGCGCCGCCGCCGGGTGCGCCGGCCGCACCTGCGGCGCCCGCTGAGTCCGGGGCTCCCGCGCCTGCGGCTCCCGCCGAGCCGGCGGCTCCCAAGCCGTGACCGAAACCGTCGCACCCGACGCCGACAAGGGTGCCGGCGTCGGGGTGCGGCGTGCCAGTGCGATCTGGGTGTTGCTCGCCGGCGTCATCGGTGAGATCGCCTCGTTCGTGCTGAGTGTCGAGAAGATCCGTCAGCTCGAAAGCCCCAGTTACGTCCCGTCGTGCAGCATCAATCCGGTGCTGTCCTGCGGCTCGGTCATGTTGAGCAAGCAGGCTTCGGTGTTCGGGTTCCCCAACCCGCTACTGGGCATTGCGGCCTTCAGCGTGGTCATCGTCACCGGGGTGCTGGCGATCGGCGGTGTACGACTTCCGAAGTGGTACTGGTCCGGCCTGACCGCTGGCACACTGCTGGGCGCGGTGTTCGTCCACTGGCTGATCTTCCAGAGCCTCTACCAGATCGGCGCACTGTGTCCGTACTGCATGGTGGTATGGGCGACGGTGATGGCGCTGTTGGTCGTCGTGACCCCGATTGCGTTGCGGCCCTTGGCCGGTAACGCAGTGCTGGACACGGTGTACCAGTGGCGCTGGCCGCTGTACGCATTGTGGTTTACCGCGATTGCGCTGCTGATCCTGGACCGGTTCTGGAACTATTGGTCGACTCTGATCTAGCCCGAGCGTAGGAGCTGCGCGTGATTTCCAAAGTGCTGGTTGCCAATCGCGGTGAAATCGCGATTCGGGCCTTTCGAGCGGCGAACGAGCTCGGTATCACCACCGTGGCCGTGTACCCGTTCGAGGACCGCAACTCGCTGCACCGGCTCAAGGCCGACGAGTCGTATCAGATCGGCGACATCGGCCATCCGGTGCGCGCCTACCTCAACATCGACGAGATCGTCAGCACGGCAATCGCTTGCGGTGCCGACGCCATCTACCCGGGTTATGGCTTCCTGTCGGAGAATCCGGAACTGGCGGCGGCCTGCGCGGCCGCGGGCATCACGTTCGTCGGGCCCAGTTCCCACATCCTGGAGCTGACCGGCAACAAGGCGCGGGCCATCGACGCGGCCCGCGCGGCCGGCCTGCCGGTGCTCAGCTCGTCGGCTCCGTCGTCGTCGGTCGACGAACTCGTCGCGGCCGCCGAGCAGATGCAGTTTCCGTTGTTCGTCAAGGCGGTGGCCGGCGGCGGCGGGCGCGGGATGCGCCGGGTGGCGGACCCGGCCGACCTGCGCGAGTCCATCGAGGCCGCATCCAGGGAAGCCGACTCGGCGTTCGGTGATCCGACGGTGTTCCTGGAGCAGGCCGTGGTGAACCCGCGGCACATCGAGGTGCAGATCCTCGCCGACAACGATGGCAACGTCATGCACCTGTTCGAGCGCGACTGCAGCGTGCAGCGTCGGCACCAGAAGGTGATCGAGCTGGCACCCGCGCCGAATCTGGATCCCGAACTGCGGATGCGCATCTGCTCCGACGCGGTGGCGTTCGCCCGGCAGATCGGCTACTCCTGCGCGGGCACTGTCGAGTTCCTGCTCGACGAACGCGGCCGGCACGTGTTCATCGAGATGAATCCGCGAATCCAGGTGGAACATACGGTGACCGAAGAGATCACCGCCGTCGACCTGGTCGCTTCCCAACTGTGTATTGCGGCCGGCTGGTCATTGGACGACCTGGGATTGAGCCAGGAGACCGTGCAGGCACGCGGTGCTGCACTGCAATGCCGGATCACCACCGAAGACCCGGCCAACGGCTTCCGTCCGGACACCGGCCGGATCACTGCGTACCGGACTCCGGGCGGCGCCGGAATCCGGCTCGACGGCGGTACCAACCTGGGCGCCGAGGTGTCCGCGCACTTCGACTCGATGTTGGTCAAATTGACCTGCCGCGGAAGGGATTTCACCACTGCGGTGGTGCGGGCCCGACGGGCTGTTGCGGAGTTCAGGATTCGCGGGGTGTCGACGAATATCCCGTTCCTGCAAGCGGTTCTGGAAGATCCGGACTTCCTGGCCGGCCGGGTCACCACGTCGTTCATCGACGAGCGTCCGCAGCTGCGGACCGCCCGCACCAGTGCCGACCGCGGTACCAAGATCCTGAACTACCTGGCCGACGTGACCGTCAACCAGCCGCACGGACCCCGTCCCTCATCGGTGTACGCCCGCGACAAGCTGCCCACCGTCGACCTGAAGGCGGCGCCGCCGTCGGGCTCGAAACAGCGGCTGGTGGAACTGGGTCCGGAGGGATTCGCCCGCTGGATGCGTGAGACACCCGCGGTCGGGGTGACCGATACCACCTTCCGCGATGCACACCAGTCGCTGTTGGCCACCCGTGTGCGGTCCACCGGGTTGTTGGAGATTGCCCCGTACATCGCCCGGTCGACTCCGCAGCTGCTCTCGGTGGAGTGCTGGGGCGGCGCCACTTACGATGTGGCACTTCGCTTTTTGAAGGAAGATCCGTGGGAGCGACTGGCAGCGCTGCGGGAGGCGATGCCGAACATCTGCCTGCAGATGCTGCTTCGCGGCCGCAACACCGTCGGCTATACGCCTTATCCGGAGCTCGTGACGTCGGCATTCGTACATGAGGCGACGGCCACCGGCATCGACATCTTCCGGATCTTCGATGCCTTGAACAACGTGTCCTCGATGCGGCCGGCCATCGACGCCGTGCGCGAAACCGGTACTGCGATAGCCGAAGTCGCGATGTCCTATACCGGCGATCTGACCGATCCGGCCGAGACGCTCTACACGTTGGACTACTGGCTGAAGCTCGCCGACGAGATCGTCGGCGCCGGGGCACATGTGCTGGCGATCAAGGACATGGCCGGTCTGTTGCGGCCACCGGCGGCAGCGAAACTGGTGTCGGCGTTGAAGTCTCGCTTCGATCTGCCGGTGCACGTGCACACCCACGACACCCCGGGTGGGCAGTTGGCCACCTACATGGCCGCCTGGCAAGCCGGCGCGGACGCGGTCGACGGTGCCTCGGCCCCGCTGGCCGGTACCACCAGTCAGCCCGCGCTGTCCTCGATCGTCGCCGCGGCGGCGCACACCGAGTACGACACCGGGCTGTCGCTGGCCGCGGTCTGCGACCTGGAGCCGTACTGGGAAGCACTGCGCCGGGTGTACGCGCCGTTCGAATCCGGGCTGCCCGCGCCGACCGGCCGGGTGTACACCCATGAGATCCCGGGCGGGCAGCTGAGCAACCTGCGTCAGCAGGCCATCGCGCTCGGGCTGGGGGACCGGTTCGAGGACATCGAGAACGCCTATGCCGGCGCTGACCGGATCCTGGGCCGGTTGGTGAAGGTGACGCCGTCGAGCAAGGTCGTGGGTGATCTGGCCCTGGCGTTGGTCGGTGCCGGTGTCACCGCCGACGAGTTCGCCGCCGACCCGGCGCGCTACGACATCCCGGACAGCGTCATCGGATTCTTCCGCGGTGAGTTGGGTGACCCGCCGGGCGGCTGGCCGGAACCGTTGCGCACCAAGGCATTGCAGGGACGCGGTCCGGCCCGGCCGGAGCAGGAACTGACCGGAGCCGACGAGGCGGAGCTGGCGCAGCCCGGTACGGTCCGCCAGGGCGCGCTCAACCGGCTGTTGTTCCCCGGCCCCACCCGCGAATTCCTGGCCCACCGTGAGGAATTCGGCGATACCTCGCAGCTGAGCGCCAACCAGTTCCTCTACGGGCTGCGACGCGGCGACGAGCATCGGGTGCAGTTGGAGAAGGGTGTCGAACTGCTGATCGGGCTGGAGGCGATTTCCGAGCCCGACGAGCGTGGCATGCGCACCGTGCTGTGCCTGATCAACGGGCAACTGCGTCCCGTGCTGGTGCGTGACCGCGCCATCGCTGCCGATGTGCCGGCCGCGGAAAAGGCCGATCGCGCCAATCCCGACCAGGTGGCCGCGCCGTTCGCCGGGGTGGTCACGGTCGGGGTGGCGGTCGGTGATCAGGTCGAGGCCGGTCAGACCATCGCCACTATCGAAGCGATGAAGATGGAGGCGGCCATCACCGCACCCAAGGCCGGGACCGTCGCCCGGATCGCCGTCACGCCGACCGCGGGAGTCGAGGGCGGTGACCTGCTCGTGGTGATCTCCTGACCCGGATCATTGGCGGGCGCTTCGGCGGCCGACGAATTGTGGTGCCGCCCAAAGGGACTCGACCTACTACCGATCGCGTTCGGGAGTCGTTGTTCAACGTGCTGGCGGCTCGGTTCGATTTCGACGACGCCACGGTGCTCGATCTGTACGCCGGCTCGGGGGCGTTGGGTCTGGAATCGTTGTCCCGGGGCGCACGCAGTGCGTTGTTCGTCGAATCGGATCGGCGTGCGGCCGCGGTCATTTCGCGCAACATCTCCGAGCTGGGCGTCAGCGGTGCGGTGGTGCGCTGCGGTCCGGTGGCCGCGGTGTTGGCCGGTGGCGCCGGTCGCGCGGCGGACCTGGTGTTCGCCGACCCGCCGTATGAGGTGTCGGCCGGCGAGGTCGAGTCGAATCTGGCTGCCTTGTCCGCCGGGGGTTGGCTCGCCGATGGCACGGTAGCGGTGATCGAGCGCTCGACGTCCGGACCTGAGTTGTCGTGGCCGGACGGCTGGGTGCCGTGGACACAGCGCCGCTACGGCGACACCCGGCTGGAAATGGCGCAGTGGGCTCCGTGATCGCAGGCAGGTACGGTGGGCGTCCATGAGCGGCGCGGTATGCCCGGGATCCTTCGACCCGGTGACCCTTGGCCACATCGACGTATTCGAGCGGGCGGCGGCCCAGTTCGACGAGGTCGTGGTGGCGGTACTGGTGAACCCCAACAAGAAGGGCATGTTCACCGCACAGGAACGCATCGACCTGATCGTCGAGTCGACGGTGCATCTGCCGAATCTTCGGGTCGAGTCCGGCTCGGGACTGGTGGTCGACTTCGCGCGGGCCCGCGGACTGAGTGCCATCGTCAAAGGCCTGCGCTCGGGCACCGATTTCGAGTACGAGCTGCAGATGGCTCAGATGAACCGGCATGTGGCCGGCGTGGACACCTTCTTCGTGACCACCACCCCGCAGTATTCGTTCGTCTCGTCATCCCTGGCCAAAGAGGTTGCCGCGCTCGGCGGCGACGTCAGCGATCTGCTGCCCGAGCCGGTGAATCGGCAGCTCGCGGCCAAACTCGCCGAGCGCTGAACTGTGCCGAAGTCACCGTTTGTGACGGATTTCAGCCGGAAACCATCACAAACCGTGGTTTTGGCGATCCTCTGCAACGAAAACAGCGACACACCGGTCGGTAAAGCCGAGTCACATGAGTAACACCAGGCACACTAGTAACAACAACTAGGCCTGGAGGGGTTGCCGTGTACCGAGTATTTGAGGCGCTCGACGAGCTCGGCGCGATCGTGGAAGAGGCGCGCGGAGTGCCGATGACCGCGGGCTGCATGGTGCCCCGCGGCGACGTGCTGGAACTCATCGACGACATCAAGGACGCCATCCCCGGCGAGTTGGACGATGCCCAGGATGTGCTGGACGCCCGCGACGGAATGCTGCGCGAGGCCAAGGAGCACGCCGATTCGATGGTCTCCTCGGCTACCGCCGAAGCAGATTCGACCCTGCATCACGCCCGCAGCGAGGCCGATCGGCTGCTCGCCGACGCCAAAGCGCAGGCGGACCGGATGGTCGGCGAAGCCCGCGCGCACAGCGAGCGGATGGTCGGCGAGGCCCGTGAAGAGGCCAACCGCATCGTCACCTCCGCCAAGCGGGAGTATGACGCCGCCACCGGCCGGGCGAGGGCCGAGGCGGACCGACTGATCGAGAACGGAAACATCTCTTACGAGAAGGCCGTCCAGGAAGGGCTCAAGGAGCAGCAGCGGCTGGTCTCGGACACCGAGATCGTGCAGACCGCCACCTCCGAGGCCACCCGGTTGATCGACTCGGCGCACGCCGAGGCCGACCGCCTGCGCGGCGAGTGCGACATCTACGTCGACAGCAAGCTGGCCGAGTTCGAAGATCAGCTGAACGGCACCCTGCGTTCGGTCAGCCGTGGTCGCCACCAGCTGCGGACCGCAGCCGGCACCCACGACTACGCTCAGCGTTCGGCCTGACGCCTCAGAGTTGGCCGTGCCGAGGCGGTTTGGTGCCCGACAGGGTGTATCTGCCGATGTGCTGCAACTTCCATCGGGTGGCGTCGTGCAGGGTATGGGTCCGCGCGTCGCGCCAGTAGCGAGACAGATTCGCCGACGCCGTGGCGCTGCGGGTACCGCCCAGCTCAAAAAGCGTTGTCGCGGCCTGTAATGCGGCCCGTGCCGCGGCAACCTTGGCTACCGCGACGGCCACCGATGCTTCAGCCGCGGTGTCGGCGTTCAGGTTTGACGCGGCAGCGTCGACCCGGCGCGCGGCTTCGGACAGCAGTGCCTGGGCCGCGCGCACGGTGACGGTCAGCTCGCCGGCGACCGCGATCAGCGTCGGGTCCTGCGCCGACGATTGCACGTCGGCCTCGAAATGCGGCCTGGCCTTGGCTGTTTGACGGACGCCCTCGGCCAGCGCCCCGGTCGCGATACCGGTATCGATCGCCGTGTGCACCAGCTGCGCCCGCGCGCCGTACAGCGTCGGCTCGGCAAAAATCGGCGAGTACGGCACCACCTGAGCGGCCGGCACCCGGACGGTGTCCAGCGTCACAGTGCCCGATGCGGTGGTGCGCTGGCCCAGTCCGTCCCAGTCGTCGATGATCCGCACCCCCTGGGTGTCGGCCGGGATGAACGCAATGACCTTGGGGGTCGAGTTATCCGGTGCTGCCGGCGGGTCGAATGACGCCCGCACAGCCAGCCAGTCGGCGAACAGTGCGCCCGTACAGTAGAACTTGCGGCCGGTCAGCTCGAAGTCGGTTCCGGCCGGCACGAGTGTCGTGCGGTCCACGTTGACCGGCTGGGGCCCGCGTTCGACCTGAGCGTTCGCCAGCAGTGCCCCGTCGCGCACCAGGCCGAAGAAGAACTCCTTCTGCGCCGCGGTGCCTTGCAGCCGGATCGCCTCCAGGAAGGTGAAGTGCGATTGGGGAATCTGCGCGAGCGAGGGGTCGGCGTCAGCCAGCAGCCGGAAGAATTCGGCTACCGCGGCCGCCGGCGCGTCCAGGCCACCGAAGGTGGTGGGGACCGAGAGGGCAAGCAGCCCAGAGGCTTTCAACGCCGCCACCTGTTGGCGCGGCAGTATCCGCTCGGCATCCCGGGTCGCGGCGGCCGCGCGGAACTCTTCGGCGAGTGTTGCGGCGACTTGCAGCGCCTGCTCGGGCGTCGTGAGCCGGGCAGCCTGCCGCGCCGCGGTCACCGCGCCGAACTCACGAATGGAATCGACACTGCCGAACCGGCGGTCTGATCGGCGTCGAACACTCCGCGCTGCCGCAGGATCGGCACCACCCCCTCGCCGAACCAATACAGCTCCTCCAGATGCGGATACCCCGAGAAGATGAACTCATCGATGCCGGCCGCGGCATATTCAGTGATCCGGTCGGCGACTTCGGTGTGGCTACCCACCAGCGCGGTGCCGGCTCCGCCTCGCACCAGGCCGACGCCGGCCCACAAATTGGGTGCGATCTCCAGGTTGCGTGCGGCGCGCCAGGTTCCATCGGCCCGGCTGGCTTCGTGCAGCGCCAGCATCCGGTGTTGGCCCTCGGATTGACTGCGCGACAGGCTGGTCTGTGCGTTGCCGACGGTGTCGTCGTCCAGGGCGGCCAGCAGTCGGTCCGCCTGCGCCCATGCCTCGTCCGCAGTATCCCGGGACAAGGTGTGCAGCCGGATGCCGAAACGAATGGTGCGACCCTGCTTGGCGGCCAGCGCGCGAATCCATTCGATCTTCGCCTGCACCGCCTCCGGCGGCTCACCCCAGGTCAGGTACACATCGGCGTGCCGGGCGGCGACCGGTCCGGCAGCGGCCGAACTACCACCGAAATACAGGGGAGGTATCGGGTCGGGCAGAGTGGCCAGCGAGGCGTCCTGCACGTCGACGTATTCGCCGCGATGGGTGACGGTCTGCCCGTCCCACAACCGGCGGACCACATCAAGGAACTCGTCGCAGCGTTGGTAGCGCGCGTTCTTGTCCAGGTGATCGCCGAACGCCCGCTGCTCATGGTCTTCACCACCGACGACGACGTTGAGCAGGATGCGGCCCGGCGCGTGACGGGCGAAAGTGGCTGCCATCTGCGCCGAGAGGGTGGGGCTGACCAGTCCGGGACGAAACGCCACCAGGAAGGCCAACGTGCTGGTCTCGCGCACCAGCAGCGACGCGGTGATGAACGCGTCTTCGCACCAGGCGCCGGTCGGGATCAGCGCCCCGGTGAAACCGAAGCGCTCAGCGGCTCGCACGATCGACGCGAGGTAGTCGATGCTGGCGTCTCGATCGCCCCCGGCGGCTCCGGCGGGGCTGCCGTGTCCGCCCCCTACGATCAGCCGGCTGTCGCCGTAGGTGGGCAGGAACCAATGCAGTTTCACGGTCACAGGGGTCATTCTCGGGAACTGTGGCCGTCGCCACGAGTGCCGCCCGCGAGGCCGGCCGCCGATGCTGAATTGCGCCACCTGCCGGTAGCTGCCGAGACGCGTCCCGGCCGACTAAAAATCTTGCTGAGCGGGTGTCGGGTGATCATTCGCGGGGCGTTGACCGGCAGCGACGTAGAATCACGAGCATGGCAGGCTCCAAAAATCCGCTGGCGATCGACATCTCGCGGTTGGGCCGTCGCCCCGGCTCGCTGATGACCTATACCCAGACGGTGCCCAGCCCGTCGCGAATCGGGCTGGAACTCTTGGCAATTGAGGTCGGCGCGCCGCTGACGCTGGATCTGCAGTTGCAGTCGGTATCCGAAGGTGTATTGGTCACCGGATCGGTTTCGGGCCCCACCGCCGGCGAGTGTTCGCGGTGCCTCGCGCCGATTTCGGGGGACGTCGAGATCAGCCTCACCGAACTCTTCGCGTACCCGGACAGCGCGACCGAGGCCACCACAGAAGAGGACGAGGTCGGACACGTCGTCGACGACTTCGTCAACCTCGAACAGAGCGTGGTCGACGAGATCGGGATGGCGCTGCCCTTCTCGCCGGTGTGCACCCCGGATTGCCCGGGTCTATGCCCGGACTGCGGCGTACGCCTGGCCGAGACCGCCGACCATCACCACGACAAGATCGATCCGCGCTGGGCCAAGCTCGCTGCCATGATGCCCACCGACGACACCGTGGCGCCGGGGAATGATTCGTGACGGTGGATCGCACCCCACTGCTCGACGCCCTCGGTGTGCGCCTGTCCGATGAGCTGCTGACCGTCGCGTTGACCCATCGCAGTTACGCCTATGAGAACGGCGGCTTGCCCACCAACGAACGCCTGGAGTTTCTCGGCGACGCGGTGCTGGGGCTGGTGATCACCGCTGAGATCTTCGGCCGATACCCGGACCGCAGCGAGGGAGAGCTGGCCAAGCTCAAGTCCGCGGTGGTCAACACCCAGGCGCTCGCCGAGATCGCTCGTGGCCTCACCGCCGACGGGCTGGGCAGCTATCTGCTGTTGGGCCGCGGTGAAATGGCAAGTGGCGGAGCACAAAAGGCCAATCTGCTGGCTGATGGTCTGGAATCCCTGCTGGGGGCGACATACATCCAGCACGGCCACGAAGTGGCCCGCAAGGTGGTGCTCGGGTTGTTCGGCGGGGTGCTCGAGACCGCGGCCGGTCTCGGTGCCGGACTGGACTGGAAGACCAGCCTGCAAGAACTTTCGGCGGCCCGCCGGCTGGGTGTGCCGTCGTATGCGGTCAGTTCGACCGGGCCTGAACACGACAAGCAGTTCACCGCCCGGGCGATGGTCGAGGGTGTCGAATACGGTTCCGGTCTGGGCCGCACCAAAAAAGAGGCCGAGCAGCAGGCCGCGGCCGCGGCGTACACCGCGCTGCAGGACGTGGACTCCGACGCCACCGATGCCTGAACTTCCCGAAGTCGAGGTGGTGCGGCGGGGACTGCAATCCCATGTCGCCGGAAGACAATTCGCTGCCGTGACGGTGCATCACCTGCGCGCGGTGCGTCGGCACGACGCCGGTCCGGCCGACCTCGCCGGCCGGCTGGCCGGGCGCCGGATCACCGGAACGGGTCGTCGCGGTAAATACCTGTGGCTGACCCTCGACGGTGACGAGGCGCTGGTGGTGCACCTCGGCATGAGTGGCCAGATGCTGATCGGTCCGCCGGCCCGCCCCGACCATCTGCGGATCTCTGCACTGCTCGACGACGGCACCGAATTGAGTTTCGTCGATCAGCGGACCTTCGGTGGTTGGCAGGTTGCCGATCTGCTGGAGGTCGACGGCAGCGCGGTGCCCGAGCCGGTGGCGCACATCGCCCGGGACCCGCTGGACCCGGAGTTCGACCCGGATGTAGTGGTCAACGTGTTGCGGCGCAAGGACTCTGAGATCAAGCGTCAGCTACTCGACCAGACCGTGGTCTCCGGCGTCGGGAACATCTACGCCGACGAGTCACTGTGGCGGGCTCAGGTCAACGGGTTCCGAGTGGCCTCGGCGCTGCCGCGGCGACGCCTGGGCGAGCTGCTGGGCCACGCCGGCGCCGTCATGGTGGCCGCGCTGGACCAGGGTGGCACGTCCTTTGACTCGTTGTACGTCAACGTCAACGGCGAATCGGGTTACTTCGACCGGTCGCTGGACGCGTACGGCCGGGAGGGCGAGCCGTGCCGGCGCTGCGGCAGCGTGATGCTGCGGGAGAAGTTCATGAACCGCTCGTCGTACTACTGCCCGAAATGCCAACCGCGGCCGCGCCGATCCTGATCGATCTGACCCGACCGCGGTGGCATACCGCGAATTCAGTTGCCGCCGAATACTTTTCCGAACATCGGCGAGTCGCTCATGCAGATCTTCCAGTCGCCCGATTCCTTGCGGAAGTAGAGGGTCAGCGGAGGCCGGGCCCCGCCACCGGCAGTGATCTGCGCGGTGGCCTTACTGCCGTCGACCTCGATATCGGAGATGGTGGCGGTACCGCCGCCGGCACCTGAACTGTCGGTGGGTACCTTGATCGGCCCGATGGCGCCGATCTTGTCGTACAGCTGCTGGTCCTTGGCGCACGAGTGCTGACGCATGGTTTGCATGAAGTCGCCGCCATCGGAGTTCATGTTGGTCAGCAGACTGCGAATCTGGGCCTTGTCGTCGGAACCGGAGCCGAACGAGCTGTCGCCGCTCGCCGAGGTGCCGCCACTGGACTGGTGCATGTTGAACACGCCCGAGAGCCCGAGGATCGCGACGACACCGACGATGACCAGCACTGACAATCCGCCGATCAACCACCACTTGGCGTTGTTGGACGACGGCGGCGGTGGGCCGCCCGGAAAGCCCGGGCCCGGAAAGCCAGGAGGATAACCGGGGCCCTGCGGGAACGCCTGCGGGTAACCCGGTGCCGCCGGGTAGCCGGGAGTTTGGGGGTAACCCGGCCCCTGGGGGTAGCCGGGAGCCTGCGGGTAGCTGGGCATCGTGGGATAGCCGGGTGCGCCGAGGACGTTCGGCGGGCCGTAGGCCGGCGCAACCGGCTGCTGCGGGTATGCACCGAGGGCTGGATAACTCGGCCCTGCCGGGTACCCGGGGCCAAAAGCCGGCTGATCGCCCGGCCAGGGCTGAGCGTCCGGAAACTCCGAACCGGACGGGGGATAGGTCATGTCTGGTCGCTCCCTGTGAACTGTGCTGGAATCCAACGTAACACCGGGTCGCAGGGCCGACGAGTGCGAAAGGGTCACGGTTGTGCCTGGGATCATCCGCCGATGGCGGGCACGGTACAAATGGAGCCATGACGGAACTGTGGGTCGAGCGCACCGGGGTGCGCCGCTATACCGGACACAGCTCACGCGGGGCGGAGGTGCTGGTCGGTTCCGAGGATGTCGACGGCGTCTTCACCCCGGGCGAACTGCTGAAGATCGCGCTGGCAGCCTGTAGCGGTATGAGCAGTGACCACCCGCTGCGGACGCGACTGGGGGATGACTACCAGACCACCATCCGGGTGTCCGGGCCTGCCGACCGTGAGAACGAGGTCTACCCGCATCTGCAGGAGAGCATCGAGCTGGACCTGTCTGCGCTGTCCGAGGACGAGATCAAGAAACTGAAGATCGTCGTGGAGCGGGCGATCGACAAGGTTTGTACAGTCGGGCGCACTCTCAAAGCCGGCACCGAGGTCACTCTCGAGATCACCGGGAAGTGAGCGCCGATGACCCGGCCGGCGAGGTCCGCCTCTCGGCCTGGGTGCATGGCCGGGTTCAGGGCGTCGGATTTCGGTGGTGGACCCGGGCCAGGGCATTGGAGCTCGGGTTGACGGGTTACGCGAGCAACAAAGCCGATGGGCGGGTGCACGTCGTCGCGCAGGGTCCGCGAGCCGGCTGTGAGCGGCTGCTTGAACTGCTGCGCAGCGGAGACACCCCGGGGACGGTGACGACCGTGGTCGACGACTGGGGCCCGGCCGGCGACCGGATCGAGGGTTTCACCGAGCGGTAATTTGAGCCAGGGGTCCCCGGGATTTAACCGGCCCGACGGTAGGGTTTCACCCCATGCATCTGAAGAGTCTGACGCTGAAGGGCTTCAAGTCCTTCGCGTCGGCGACGACTCTTCGCTTCGAACCAGGCATCACCTGTGTGGTGGGGCCCAACGGTTCGGGCAAGTCCAACGTCGTCGATGCCCTGACCTGGGTGATGGGCGAGCAGGGGGCCAAGACCCTGCGCGGCGGCAAGATGGAGGACGTCATCTTCGCCGGCACGTCCTCGCGGGCGCCGCTGGGCCGCGCCGAGGTCACGCTGACCATCGACAACTCCGACAACGCCCTGCCGATCGAATACTCCGAGGTGTCGATCACCCGCCGGGTGTTCCGCGACGGCGCCAGCGAGTACGAGATCAACGGCAGCAGTTGCCGATTGATGGACGTGCAGGAACTGCTGAGCGATTCTGGCATCGGCCGTGAGATGCATGTCATCGTCGGCCAGGGCAAGCTCTCGGAGATCCTGGAATCGCGCCCCGAGGACCGCCGGGCGTTCATCGAAGAAGCCGCCGGTGTGCTCAAGCACCGCAAGCGCAAAGAAAAAGCAGTCCGCAAGCTCGACGCGATGCAGGCCAACCTGGCCCGGCTGACCGACCTGACCACCGAACTGCGTCGTCAGCTCAAGCCGTTGGGCCGCCAGGCCGAGATGGCCCGTCGCGCGCAGACCATCCAGGCCGATCTACGCGATGCCCGGCTCCGACTGGCCGCCGACGATCTGGTGACCCGGCAGGCCGAGTTCGACGACACGAATTCCACCGAAACGGTGCTGCGCCGGGAGCATGGCGAGGTCACCTCCCGACTTGAAGCGGCGAGCGCCGAGCTGGCCGGCCACGAGGCCGCGGTATCGACGTTGTCCGGCCGTGCCGAGGCCGCCCAGCAGACCTGGTTCCGGCTCTCGGCTCTGGCAGAGCGGGTCAGCGCCACCGTCCGGATCGCCACCGAGCGCACTCAACTGCTCGACTCCGAACCCGAGGTTTCCACCGGTCGAGATCCCGATGAGCTGGACGCCGAAGCCGACGCGGTTGCCGAACACGAAGAGCAGCTGCTGGCCGAGCTGTCCGAGTCGCGGACCAGGCTGGAGGCCGCCCGCGCCGCGCTGTCCGAATGCGAGCGCGCCGCCGCTGATGCCGAGCGTGCCCAGATGGCGGCCGCGCGCGCCGAGGCCGACCGCCGTGAGGGCCTGGCCCGGCTGGCGGGTCAGGTCGACACCATGCGTACCCGGATCGAATCGATCGACGAGGGCGCGGTCCGGCTGACCGGAAGCATCGAGGAAGCCGCGGCCCGGGTACAGCAGGCCAAGGCCGAGTTCGAGACGGTCCAGGGACGGGTCGGCGAACTCGACGCGGGTGAGGCCGGCCTCGATGAGCACCACGACCGCACCGTCACCGCACTGCGCCAGGCCGACGAGCGCGTGGCCGAACTGCAGGCCGCTGAGCGTGCCGCGGAGAATCAGGTGGTCTCGCTGCAGTCCCGGATCGAGGCGCTGTCGGTGAGCCTGGATCTCAAGGACGGATCGGCCTGGCTGCAGGAAAATCATGACGGCTCAGGACTTTTCGGCTCGGTCGCGCAGTTGGTCCGGGTACAGACCGGCCACGAGGCGGCGATCGCCGCGGTACTGGGCGCCGCGGCAGACGCATTGGCCGCCGAGAGTTTCGACGCGGCCCGCGCCGCAGTGGATGCGCTCAAACGCGGCGACGGCGGTCGTGCGGCCATCGTCTTGGGCGACTGGCCCGGCGAAACCGCCTCTCCGAGTGGGGATCTGCCGGCCGGTGCGCGCTGGGCCACCGATCTGGTGGAGGTCCCGGCCCGGCTCAAGGGTGCGATCGGAGCGATCCTGGCCCGGGTTGCGGTGGTGGACTCCTTGTCCGCAGCGCTCAATCTGGTGGCTACCCGGCCCGAATTGCGGGCGGTCAACACCGAAGGGGATCTGGTCGGCGCGGGCTGGATCAGCGGTGGATCTGACCGCAAGCCAAGTACTTTGGAGATCGCCTCGGAGATCGAGAAGGCCCGCACCGCGCTGGAGCAGACCGAGCGGCGGACCCATGAACTGTCCGCGGCACTGTCCGGGGCATTGGCCGAGCAGTCGAGCCGCCAGGACGCCGCGGAGCACGCGCTCGCTGCGCTGAACGAATCCGATGCGGCGATCTCTGCGATCTACGAGCAGCTCGGCCGGCTGGGCCAGGACATGCGGGTGGCCGACGACGAGTGGCAGCGGCTGATCCGCCAGCGCGACGACCTGGAGGCCGGGCGGTCACGCACCCTGGCCGAGCTGGCCGAGTTGGAGGACCGGTTCCACAATGCTCAGCAGGAGCCGATGTTCGATGTCGAACCGGTGGACCGGCACGAGACCAACGCGGCGGCGGAAGAGGCGCGCGCCGTCGAGGTGGAGGCCCGACTGACGGTACGCACCGCGGAAGAGCGCGCGAATGCCGTTCGTGGACAGGCTGATTCACTGCGCAGAGCGGCGACTGCCGAGCGCGACGCCCGGCTGCGTGCGGCCCGGGCCCGCGAGGCCCGCGTGCACGCCGCGGCGGTGGCCTCCGCAGTCGCCGAGTCCGGCCGGCTGGTTGCCGAGAAACTGGCGCTTACGGTGGCGGTGGCGGCACGTACCCGTGATGCGTTGGCCACTGAACGTGCGCAGCGCTCAGAGGGTTTGACGCGCGTGCGGGTTGAGGTGACCGAACTCAGTGCCCGGGCCAGTGCGCTCACCGAGGCGCTGCACCGTGATGAGGTGGCCAAAGCCCAAGCGGCGCTTCGCATCGAGCAGCTCGAACAACAGGTGCTCGAGCAGTTCGGTATGGCGGTGGCCGACCTGGTCGCCGAGTACGGACCCGAAGTGTCCTTGCCGCCAACCGAATTGGAGATGGCCGAGTACGAGCAGGCCAAGGAACGCGGCGAGCAGGTCACCGCGCCCGCGCCGATGCCGTTCGACCGGCCCACCCAGGAACGTCGGGCCAAAAAAGCTGAGCGCGAACTGGCCGAGCTGGGCCGGGTGAACCCACTGGCGCTCGAAGAGTTCGCCGCGCTGGAGGAGCGCTACAACTTCCTGTCCACCCAGCTCGAGGACGTCAAGTCGGCCCGCAAGGACCTGATGGACGTCATCGCCGACGTCGATGAGCGCATCCTGCGGGTGTTCGCCGAGGCCTACGAGGACGTGGAGCGAGAATTCGCCCAGGTGTTCCAGACCTTGTTCCCCGGCGGCGAGGGGCGGCTGCTGCTGACCAATCCCAACGATCTGCTGACCACCGGCATCGAGGTCGAGGCCCGGCCGCCCGGCAAGAAGGTCAAGCGGTTGTCGCTGCTGTCCGGTGGCGAGAAGTCGCTGACCGCGGTGGCCATGCTCGTCGCGATCTTCCGGGCCCGGCCGTCGCCGTTCTATGTCATGGACGAGGTCGAGGCCGCCCTCGACGATGTGAACCTGCGCCGGTTGATCAGTCTGTTCGAGCAGCTGAGGGAGAAGTCGCAGCTGATCGTCATCACGCACCAGAAGCCCACCATGGAGGTGGCCGACGCGTTGTACGGCGTCACCATGCAGGGCGACGGCATCACCCAGGTGATCTCGCAGCGGATGCGCGGCCAGGAGTTGGTGTCCGGCGGTTCGTAGGGGTGACCGTCCGACTGACACAATGTCACGGTGTCGGAAGGTCTGTGGATCGCGATAGCGGTCATCGCTGCTCTGGTTGTCGTTGCTCTGGTCGTCGGCTTTGTCCGATACCGGCGCAGCCGTGTCTCGCTGACTTCTGCGGACGACACCCCACAGATCGACCGTTCGGGCGGCTACACCGCGTCGTCGGGCATTACCTTCAGCAGTTCGGACACTCTCCCGACGGTCGGTGACGACGCCGAGATCCCGAGGGATGCGCCCAAACGGACCATCGCCGAGGTTCAGCTGCCGGAGCCGGAAGCCTCGGTTGTAGAGCCCGAACCAGAGCCGGAAACCGCACCGGAACCCGAACCGGCGCCTGAACCAGAGCCGGTTGCCGAACCCGAGCCGGCCCCAGAACCCGCGGCCGAGCCGCGCGATGAGATCGCGCCCTCTGCCGGGCGCCTGGAGCGGCTGCGCGGCCGACTTGCCAAGTCGCAGAACGCAATCGGACGCAGTGTGCTGGGCCTGCTCGGCGGCGGCGATCTCGACGAAGACTCGTGGCAAGAGATCGAAGACACCCTGCTGATCGCCGACCTGGGCCCGACGGCCACCGAATCGGTGGTGACTGCGTTGCGTTCCCGGATGGGTGAGGCCAGCGTGCGCACCGAGGCCGACGCCCGTGCGGTGCTGCGCGAGGTGCTGATCAACGAACTGCGCCCCGAATTGGACCGGTCCATCAGGGCGCTGCCGCACGCCGACAAACCGTCGGTGCTGCTGGTGGTCGGGGTCAACGGCGCCGGAAAGACCACCACGGTGGGCAAGCTGGCCCGCGTACTGGTGGCCGATGGTCGGCGGGTGGTGCTGGGTGCCGCGGATACCTTCCGGGCCGCTGCCGCCGACCAGTTGCAGAGCTGGGGCGCGCGGGTCGGTGCCGACGTGGTGCGTGGTCCCGAAGGCGCCGATCCGGCATCGGTGGCCTTTGACTCCGTCGACAAGGGCGTCGCGACGGGCGCCGACGTCGTCGTGGTCGATACTGCCGGCCGCCTGCATACCAAGACCGGCCTGATGGACGAACTCGGCAAGGTCAAACGGGTGGTCGAGAAGCGTGCCAAGGTCGACGAGGTGCTCTTGGTCCTCGATGCCACCATCGGGCAGAACAGTCTGCCGCAGGCCCGGGTGTTCGCCGAGGTGGTCGACATCACCGGCGTGGTGTTGACCAAGCTGGACGGAACGGCCAAGGGCGGCATCGTTTTCCGGGTACAGCAGGAGCTCGGCGTGCCGGTGAAATTGGTCGGATTGGGCGAGGGCCCGGACGATCTGGCGCCCTTTGAACCCGCTGCCTTCGTCGACGCGCTTCTGGGCTAAGCAGGGCATTAACGTCGGCGAAACGAACTAGGGCGATCCGTTCACACGAGCGAAACGCCCGTGCGCCTTTGATGAAACAACCACTGCGCAAAGTTCTGGCCTAGGTCAACGGTGCCTGACCGTGACTATGGGCGTAAGGAGGAAACAGCCAGTGGATGGATTCCCGATAATGGGTGTCCCCAACTCTGGGGATACAGCGTGGATGCTCGCGAGTGCCGCGTTGGTGCTGCTGATGACGCCAGGTCTGGCGTTCTTCTACGGCGGCATGGTGCGTGCCAGGGGCGTGCTCAACATGATCATGATGAGCATCAGCGCAATGGGTTTGGTGACGGTGTTGTGGGTCCTCTACGGCTTTTCCATGTCATTCGCCAACGACACGGACAATCTGTTCGGTAACCCGACTCAGTTCTTCGGGCTGAAGGGCCTGTTCACTGCCGCCAACGGCGCCGCGGCGGTTGCCGCGGTACCCGCCAGCGGTAGCACGGCGGCAGTTGCTGCGGTTCCGGAAGTTGACATTCCACTCTTCGGAACCCTCCCGGCGCTGGTCTTCGTGATGTTCCAGCTGATGTTCGCCATCATCACCGTCGCCCTGATCTCGGGTGCAGTTGCCGATCGACTCAAGTTCGGCAGCTGGTTGGTCTTCGCGGGTCTGTGGGCGACCATCGTCTACTTCCCGGTTGCGCACTGGGTGTTCGACTTCGACGTGGCAGACGCCTCGGGCAAGATCATCCACCATGGCGGTTGGATCGCCAACCACCTCAAGGCAATCGACTTCGCCGGTGGTACCGCGGTCCACATCAATTCCGGTGCTGCGGGTCTGGCGCTGTGCATCGTGCTGGGCAAGCGCAAGGGCTGGCCGACCACTCTGGTGAGGCCGCACAACCTGCCCTTCGTCATGCTGGGCGCCGGTCTGCTGTGGTTCGGCTGGTACGGCTTCAATGCCGGTTCGGCCCTGTCGGCCAACGCGTCGGCTGCGGAGACGTTCACCACCACGACCATCGCCACCGCGGCTGCCATGTTGTCCTGGCTGCTCGTGGAGCGAATCCGGGACGGCCACGCCACGACCCTGGGTGCCGCGTCGGGCATCGTCGCCGGTCTGGTGGCCATCACCCCGTCCTGCTCGTCGGTGAACGTGGTCGGCGCACTGGCCATCGGCCTGATCGGTGGCGCGGTGTGTGCTTTGGCCGTCGGGTTGAAGTTCAAGTTCGGCTTCGATGACGCGCTCGACGTGGTCGGTGTGCACATGATCGGTGGTCTCACTGGCACCCTGCTGATCGGTCTCTTTGCGACCGACGAGGCGCCGGCTGCGGTCAAGGGTCTGTTCTACGGTGGTGGCTGGTCTCAACTGGAGAAGCAGGCCGTTGGCGCGTTCTCGGTGATGGCGTACTCATTCGTCGCCACCCTGATCATCGCGCTGGCGATCAAGTACACAATTGGTCTACGGCTCAACGAAGAAGATGAGGCGAGCGGGATCGATGAATCGCAGCACGCGGAAACCGCTTATGAACTGGCGTGATCGGGAAGGATTCACGGTGACATCCACGGGTATTCGGAAGGAAGCGACCAAATGAAGTTGATTACGGCGATCGTCAAGCCGTTCACACTCGAAGACGTCAAGACCGGCCTGGAACAGATGGGCATCCTCGGCATGACCGTCAGTGAGGTGCAGGGCTACGGACGTCAAAAGGGCCACACCGAGGTCTACCGTGGCGCTGAGTACTCGGTGGACTTCGTGCCCAAGGTGCGCGTGGAGGTCGTTGTCGACGATGCCGCCGTCGACAAGGTCGTTGATGTCATCGTGCAGGCCGCACGTACAGGCAAGATCGGCGACGGCAAGGTCTGGGTCACCCCGGTCGACACCGTCGTGCGGGTCCGCACCGGTGAGCGTGGCAGCGAAGCGATCTGATCGAAAGGTCATAGTGCAGACACCAGATCCCGCCGCCGATGCCGAGCCTTCGCAAGGCTCGGCGGCGGGATCGCCCCGTCCCGCGAAGGATTTGGCCAAGGCGGTAGACCAGTTGCTGTCGGCCGGGAACCGGCAGCTCGATTCGTCGGCCCTGCGCGAGGCGCTGGTGGATCTCTACGAATTCTGGCTTGCCACAAAGGCGGCCGAGATCGGTATCACCGACACCAGCGGCTTCGCCATCGTCGCCACCGGTGGGCTGGGCCGCCGGGAGATGCTGCCGTACTCGGACCTGGACCTCATGCTGTTGCATGACGACCTGCCCGCGGAGGCTGTCACCGAGGTCGCCGAGTCGCTCTGGTACCCGTTGTGGGACGCCAACATTCACATCGACCACAGCGTCCGCACCGTCCCACAGGCGCTGAAGACGGCGGCCACCGACATCTCCGCGGGCCTGGCGATGCTGGACGCCCGTCATATCGCGGGTGACTCGGATCTGTCGTCGCTGTTGGTCGGTGGGGCAAAACGGCAATGGCGCACGGGTATTGCGCCACGGTTCACCGAGTTGATCGAACATGCCCGGGCCCGCTGGGAGCGTTCGGGCCAGATCGCCCATCGTGCCGAGCCGGACTTGAAGAACGGTCGCGGCGGCCTGCGCGATGTGCAGTTGCTCAACGCGTTGTCGATCGCCCAGCTCGCCGACGTCTATCCCAGCCGCTCGGTGGCGTCCCCGCTGGGCACGTTGGGAGATGCTCACCTGGCGTTGCTCGACGTCCGCACCGAATTGCACCGGGTCTCGCACAAGGGGCGCGAGATGCTGTTGGCGCAATACGCCGACGAGATCGGCGGGGCGCTGAACGTGGGCGATCGCTTCGACCTGGCGCGGGTCATCAGCGATGCCGCCCGGACCATCACCTTCTATGTCGACGCCGGTATCAGAACTGCGGGAAATGCGTTGCCCCGCAAGGGTTTATCCGTATTGCGCCGACCCACGCGCCGGCCGCTGGACGAGGGGGTCATCGAGTACGCCGGCGAGGTCATGCTGGCCCGCGATGCCCGGCCGGAACGTGACACCGGACTGATCCTGCGGGTGGCCGCGGCATCGGCCACCAGTGGACTGCCGATTGCGGGATCGACCTTGGGGCGATTGGCCGATTCGGCACCTGAACTGCGCACCCCGTGGCCCAGCGAAGCACTCAAGGACCTACTGGTGATGCTGGCCACCGGCCCGAATGCGGTGAGCACCGTCGAGGCTCTGGACCGGATGGGCTTGTGGGGCAGGCTGTTTCCGGAATGGGGCGCGATTCGGGATCTACCGCCGCGCGACGTGGCGCACATCTGGACCGTCGACCGGCATCTGATGGAAACCGTCTCGCGGGCAAGCGCTTTCACCACTCGAGTGGCGCGCCCTGACCTGTTGCTACTGGGTGCGTTGGTACACGACATCGGCAAGGGCCGCGGGGGAGACCACAGTGTCATCGGCGCCGAGCTGGCGGTGCAGATCGGCACCCGGCTGGGCATGCGGCCCGACGACATCGACGTGCTGGCCAGGATCGTTCGGTACCACCTGTTGCTGCCCGACACCGCGACCCGTCGTGATCTGCAGGACCCCAACACCATTGCCGCGGTGGTCGAGACACTCGGCGGCGACGCGCTGCTGCTGGAGTTGTTGCAGGCGCTGGCCGAGGCGGACTCGCTGGCCACCGGTCCCGGGGTATGGGGGGACTGGAAGGCATCGCTGATCGGCGATCTGGTCCGGCGCTGCCGGCTGGTGATGGCGGGCGAAGAGCTTCCCCATCCCGATCCCATTGATCCGCAGCTTCTTTCGCGCGCCGTCCGGGACGGGGTGCATGTCGAGCTCGCGGCTGGGGAAAGCGCCCACTTCTACAACGTGACGATGATCGCGCCGGACCGCCGGGGCGTGTTGTCTAAGGCCGCCGGGGTGCTTGCACTCAACTCGCTGCGCGTGCATTCGGCGTCGGTGAACAG
The DNA here is from genome assembly GCF_041261665.1 of Mycobacterium sp. MAA66. NCBI lineage: Bacteria > Bacillati > Actinomycetota > Actinomycetes > Mycobacteriales > Mycobacteriaceae > Mycobacterium > Mycobacterium sp. MAA66. Next base: position 282,323 of record NZ_JBGCCC010000001.1, read on the forward strand.
CTACGAGGGGCTGGCGATCAACACCTTTGCGGTGTCCCCACACTTCGGTACACCGCCGGCGGCCGAGCTGTTGCGTCAGCAGTTCATCCTGGCGCTCGACGGCGGCCTGGACGTGATCGGCTCGCTGGAACAGCGCGACGAGGAGTCGGGCGCCAACACCCGCCGTGCCGGGGAGATCCCCGATGCGGTGCCGGGCAATGCCGCGCTGGCTCCGCCTCGGATCCTGTGGTTCGACGGCACCGCGGCCGACGAACTGGTGCTGCAGATCCGGAGCGCCGACCGCCCTGGGCTACTGGCCAGGCTGTCCGCGGTGATCGAACGCACCGGCTTCGACGTGTCCTGGGCCAAGGTGACCACGTTGGGCGCCGCGGCGGTCGATGCGTTCGGGCTGGCGGTTCCCGAAGGTGGCGCGATGCCGGGCGAGTCCCGGGCAGCGTTCGAGAAAGACCTGTATGCGGTGCTCCCCGCGCCGCCACCGGCCAAGGCGAACACCGCGGCCAGCTAGGCTTACCTCGTGTTTGAATCCCTGTCCGACCGGTTGACCGGTGCGCTGTCCGGCCTGCGTGGCAAGGGCCGGCTGACCGACGCCGACATCGATGCCACCGCCCGTGAGATCCGTCTGGCGCTGCTGGAGGCGGACGTATCCCTGCCGGTCACGCGTGACTTCATCGGCCGGATCAAGGAGCGCGCCAAGGGCGCCGAGGTTTCGGGTGCGCTGAACCCGGCCCAGCAGGTCGTCAAGATCGTCAACGAGGAGCTGGTCGGCATCCTCGGCGGTCAGACCCGCCAGCTGGCGTTCGCCAAGACCCCGCCGACGGTCATCATGCTGGCAGGCTTGCAGGGTTCGGGTAAGACCACCCTGGCCGGCAAGCTGTCGAAATGGCTTAAAGATCAAGGACATACGCCTCTGCTGGTGGCCTGCGACCTGCAGCGCCCTGGCGCGGTCAACCAGCTGCAGATCGTCGGTGAGCGCGCCGGCGTGAGCGTGTTCGCGCCGCACCCCGGGGTCTCGCCGGCCGGCGTTTCCATCGATCAGATGACCACCGGTGACCCGGTCTCGGTGGCCGCCGCCGGTCTGGCAGAGGCCAAGGCCAAGCACCACGATGTGGTGATCGTCGACACCGCCGGACGCCTCGGCATCGATGAAGAGCTGATGGCCCAGGCCGCGGCAATCCGCGACGCGGTGCAGCCCGACGAGACACTCTTCGTCCTGGACGCGATGATCGGTCAGGATGCCGTCACCACCGCCGACGCGTTCCGCGAGGGCGTCGGCTTCACCGGTGTAGTGCTGACCAAGCTCGACGGCGACGCCCGCGGTGGCGCTGCGCTGTCGGTGCGTGAGGTCACCGGCGTACCGATCCTGTTCGCCTCGGCCGGGGAAAAGCTCGAAGACTTCGACGTCTTCCACCCGGACCGGATGGCGTCTCGCATCCTCGGTATGGGTGACGTGCTCACCCTGATCGAGCAGGCCGAGCAGGTCTTCGACCAGCAGAAGGCCGAAGAGGCCGCGGCCAAGATCGGCTCCGGTGAGCTGACCCTTGAGGACTTCCTCGAGCAGATGCTGATGATCCGCAAGATGGGTCCGATCGGCAATCTGCTGGGCATGCTGCCCGGTGCCGGCCAGATGAAGGACGCCCTGGCTGCCGTCGACGACAGTCACTTGGACCGGATTCAGGCCATCATCCGCGGGATGACCCCGGCCGAGCGCAGCGATCCCAAGATCATCAATGCCTCGCGCCGGCTGCGCATCGCCAACGGGTCGGGTGTCACGGTGGCCGAGGTCAATCAGCTGGTGGACCGGTTCTTCGAGGCCCGCAAGATGATGTCCGCGATGGCCGGCCAGATGGGAATGCCGTTCGGCCGCAAGAACACTCGCAAGGCGGTCAAGGGTAAGAACAAGCAGGCCGGCAAGGGCAAAAAGGGTGGCCGCGGTCCCACACCGCCGAGGAATCCATTGGGTGCGGGTGCACTACCAGGTGGCTTCCCGGACCTGTCGGCCATGCCGCAGGGGCTCAACGAGTTGCCGCCCGGCCTGGCCGACTTCGACCTGTCGCAGCTGAAGTTCCCGAAGAAGTAGCCCGGTCGTGCCAGCGCTGCACGTACGGGGTCGGGCGCTACCCGACGGCGAAGAAGTGCAGTGGTGGATACACGACGGTGTGCTGTCGGCCGAGCCGATTGCGGGCGCCGGGGCGAGCGTAGCGACGGGCGAAGAAGTCGTCACCGTCTTTGACGGCGGCTGGATCATTCCCGGCCTGGTCGACGCGCATTGTCACGTCGGCCTGGGGCCCGGCGGAGCCGTCGGACTCGACGAAGCCGTCGGGCAGGCCGAGACCGAACGCGACGCCGGGGCTCTACTACTGCGGGACGCCGGCTCGCCGGTGGACACCCGCAGTTTCGACGACCGAGATGATCTGCCCCGGATCATCCGCGCGGGCCGGCACCTGGCCAGGCCCAAGCGCTATACGCCCGGCCTGCCGATTGACATCGAGGACGAGTCGCAACTGCCGCACTACGTCGCCGAACAGGCCCGGTGGGGCGATGGCTGGGTGAAACTGGTGGGGGACTGGATCGATCGCAGCGTCGGCGACCTGGCCCCACTGTGGTCCGACGACATTCTCAAAGCGGCCATCGACGCCGCCCACGCCAACGGTGCCCGCGTCACTGCGCACGTCTTCGGTGAGGATGCCTTGCCCGGATTGATCGCTGCCGGGATCGACTGCATCGAGCACGGCACCGGGATCACCGACGACGTCATCGACCTGATGCTGGCGCACGGCACCGCCTTGGTGCCGACCCTGATCAACATCGACAACTTCCCGGGCATCGCGGACCAGGCCGGCAAATACCCGACCTACGCCAAGCACATGCGCGACTTGTACGCGTCGTGCCCGGCCCGGGTCGGGGCCGCCCACGAAGCGGGTGTGCCGATCTACGCCGGCACCGATGCCGGCGGCATGATCGCGCACGGCCGGATCGCCGACGAGGTGGCCGCATTGGCACGGGTGGGGCTGAGCCCGACCGAAGCCCTCGGCGCAGCCAGTTGGGATGCGCGAAAGTGGCTGGGGCGTCCGGGTTTACGGCACGGTGCATCGGCCGATCTGGTCTGTTACCACGACGACCCGCGAGTTCCCGGCGTGCTCAACGACCCGGCACTGGTGATCCTGCGCGGACGGCTGTGGCGCTGACTCACAACGAGCCGATGGTCACCGAACGCTCCTGGGCAAAGCCCCAGTCCAGCAGTTGGGCGGCCTGGTCCCAGTAGGTCGGACCACCCTCGTGGATCAGGCCGTACATCATGGCGATCACCAGGCGGCGGCCACCGCGGTCAGCGGCGGCGACAAAGGTCTTCCTGGCGGCGTCGGTGAAGCCGGTCTTGCCGCCGATGGTGCCCGGGTAGCGCTGCAGCAACTGGTTCTCGTTGACGATCGGCTCGACGCCGGTCGCGGTGGGGAAGCTGGCGGCCGGCTGCGCGGTGATCTGGGCGAAGTACGGGTTGGCCATCGCGGCGCGGAAGATGATCGCCAGATCACGCGGGGTGGTCCAGCCCGAACCGCCGGCGCCGTCCAGACCGGACGGGGTGGCCGCATGGGTATCGACGGCGCCGATCGATGCGGCCATTGCGTTCATCTTGGCCACCGCGGCGTCGTAGCCACCGATCGTGTCGGCCAGCGTGTTGGCGGCGTCGTTGCCCGACACCAGCAGCACGGCGTCGAGCAGCTGCCGGGCGGTGTAGGTGTGGCCCGGGACGATGCCGGCGCAGTTGCACTCGACCTTGGTGTCGGCGACGTTGGCGACCACGGTGGTATCCAGGCTGGGCAGCTCGCTGAGCGCGGTCAGGGCGAGCAGTGTCTTGATGGTGCTGGCGGGCGGGTGCCGCATATCCATGTCGCGGCCGGCCAGCACCTGGCCGGAGTCCATGTCGGCGATGATCCAGGCCGGCGCAGGTCCGGCCGGTATCGGCGCGGTGCCGACCGGTTGGACGTCGATGTCGGCGGATGCCGCGGGTGGGACGGCAGTGAATGTGAGCGTGAGTGCCGCCGCCAGGGCTGTTGTGATGGCGGTTACGAACCTTCTCATGGGGTCATGAGCCTACTGGCCTTCACTGATCATTGCCGTCCAGCCGGCGCGGTGGTGTTCAATCGAGCCATGCTGAGTCTGGAAGAGATCTCCGACCGACTTGAGATTCAACAACTGCTGGTGGCCTACTCGACGGCGATCGATACCCGCCAATTCGATGATTTGGAACGGGTTTTCACTCCCGACGCCTACATCGACTACCGCGCGATGGGCGGCATCGACGGGCAGTTCGGCGAGGTGAAGACCTGGCTGGCCCAGGTGTTGCCGAACTTCCCGGCGTACTCGCACATGCTGGGCAATTTCGATGTCACCATCACCGGCGACACGGCAAAATCCCGCACCATCTGTTTCAACCCGATGGTCCTGCCGGCCGGCACCGACGGCCAGAGCCAGGTGCTGTTCTGTGGTCTTTGGTACGAGGACGAGTTCATCCGCACCGCTGACGGCTGGCGGATGACCCGTCGCGTCGAAACCAAGTGCTTCGACCGCGTGGTCTGAGCCGCCGCTGCCGGCGGCGCGTGGTCTGAACCGCTCACATTGCGGGCCGTTTCAGGGCGTAGGCCTGCTGTAGGTCGTTGCCGGGAACGAAGAACATGCGCATGGTCAGGTGGTTGAAGGTGTCGTATGCCCAGCGGGTGATGGGACCGCCCGGGGTCGGCGGGGCTGCGGGGTAGAGCTTGTCGGCCAGGAACCGCGCGCCTATCACTTTCCAGGCGCCGTGGCCCTGGTACGCGTACAGCAACGCCTGCGGTGCCGTCGGATCGAGTACCTGCGCACTCTTCGCGTCTGTCCGGTTGACCACCGTCATCGTCAGCGGGTGTCGGCCCGGGCCATGGGCGTCCACCTCGGCGAGGCGTTGAGCGATCTTGCGGTTGTGCTTTTCGGACTCGGCAAGCTGGGCGCCGACGTCGAAACCGGCAGCCTTGGCGGCGCCGAGATCCGACCAACCTGCCGTGGCCGCTTCGGTGCGTGAAAGCAGATCGGCTGCGGCCTGGCGTTGATCTGGGGTCGCCGATGCGACAGCGGGCAGGTCGGCGCCGGTTCGCAGGTCGATGCCGTACTGGTGCGCCCACGCCAGACGGGCGGCTGCCTCGGCCTTCTTGTCGTGCCTGGATTCCGGCGCGGAGGCCGGTGCGGCTCCGGTCGATGCGGTCGGGTGGCTCGGTTCTGGCATGGTCAAAGCCACGGCGATGGCAGATACCCCCGCCACCACGGCCGCCACAACTGTGGCGATCACCCACATCCGCCGCGGCTTGGCCGGGGCCGGGGCAGGGGCGAAAACCGTGGTCGGTTGCTCGTCAGGCAGATGCATGCCTACAGGGTGTGGGGTGAATCTGGGGAGAACCTGACTTCCAGCGGGACAGCAGGATGACAGTCTGCGATTTTTCATCGACCCGCGTGCTCTGGCACAATTGTCGGCTGTCTGTCCGCGACTCGTTCGATGCGTCGCGCGGCGGTCACACACGTGAGGCAAAACCGGACCGGGCAATCCGCTCGAGTCGCTGAATTGCAGCGTGGCAATCACAGGAGATGTTGATTCATGGCTGTCAAGATCAAGCTCACCCGGCTTGGCAAGATCCGCAACCCCCAGTACCGCATCATCGTCGCCGACGCGCGCACCCGCCGCGACGGCCGCGCCATCGAGGTCATCGGCCGCTACCACCCGAAGGAAGAGCCAAGCCTGATCGAGATCGATTCGGAGCGCGCGCAGTACTGGCTGGGTGTTGGCGCTCAGCCCACCGAGCCCGTCGCGGCCCTGCTGAAGATCACTGGTGACTGGCAGAAGTTCAAGGGCCTGCCGGGTGCCGAGGGCACGCTGAAGGTCAAGGCGCCCAAGCCGTCCAAGCTGGATCTGTTCAACGCCGCGCTGGCCGCTGCCGACGAGGCTCCCGCCGGCGAGGCCGTCACGCTGAAGAAGCGCAAGGACAAGAAGGCCGAAGAGGCCCCGGCCGAGACCGAGGCCGCTGAGGCCACCGATTCCGCCGAGGCTGAAGCGCCCGCAGAATGAGCAGCGTCGTCGTCGACGCCGTAGAACATCTGGTCCGCGGGATCGTCGACAACCCCGACGACGTCCGTGTCGACATGGTGACCAGCCGTCGTGGCCGCACCGTCGAGGTGCACGTGCACCCCGATGACCTGGGTAAGGTCATCGGGCGCGGCGGTCGTACCGCCACTGCGCTGCGCACTCTGGTCGCCGGCATCGGCGGCCGGGGTATCCGCGTCGACGTGGTGGACACCGACCAGTAGCTCAGAGAAGGCGAATATGGACCTCGTGGTCGGCCGGGTCGTCAAGGCGCACGGCATCAGTGGCGAGGTCGTCGTCGAAGTACGTACCGATGACCCCGGCGAGCGTTTCTCGCCGGGGTCATCGTTGCGTGGTAAGCCGGGGGCGCGTGCCGTCGAGCGGGCGGAGCGCACGTATGTGATCGAATCCGCGCGTGAGCACGGCGGCCGGCTGCTGGTGCGCCTGGTCGGGGTCGCCGACCGCGGTACCGCCGACGAGATGCGTGGCACCCTGTTCCTGGTGAATGCCGCCGATCTACCACCGATCGACGAGCCCGACGAGTTCTACGACCACCAACTCGAGGGGCTGAAGGTCCGCACTGTCGACGGTGTCGAGGTCGGTGTGGTGATCGAGGTGCTGCACACCCCGGGTGGTGAATTGCTCTCGGTGCGAACCGAATCGGGCAAAGAGGTGTTGGTGCCGTTCGTCACCGAGATGGTGCCGACGGTGTCGCTGGCCGATTCCCTGGTGGAGATCGACCCGCCGGACGGCCTACTCGAGTTGGAGTGAGTCCGGTGCGCATAGACGTCGTCACGATCTTTCCGGCCTACCTCGACGCGTTGCGACAATCCTTGCCCGGCAAGGCAATCGCCAGCGGCATTGTCGAACTTGGTGTGCATGACCTGCGCCGGTGGACTCACGATGTACACAAGTCGGTGGACGACTCGCCGTACGGCGGCGGCCCCGGCATGGTGATGAAGGCCCCGATCTGGGGTGCTGCTTTGGACGAGATCTGTTCCCCGGAAACAGTTCTCGTGGTCCCGACGCCGGCCGGTCGGTTGTTCACCCAAGAGCATGCGCACCGCTGGACCGCGGAGAAGCACTTGGTGTTCGCCTGTGGGCGTTATGAGGGCATAGATCAGCGCGTGGCCGACGATGCCGCCCGCCGGATGCGGGTCGAGGAGGTATCGATCGGCGACTACGTCTTGCCCGGCGGTGAGTCGGCGGCGCTGGTGATGATCGAGTCGGTGGTCCGGCTGCTGCCCGAGGTACTCGGCAATCCGGTTTCCCACCAAGACGATTCGCACTCGGCACACGTCGGGGGAGTGCTGGAGGGTCCGAGCTACACGCGGCCGCCGATGTGGCGTGATTTGGAAGTGCCGCCGGTGTTGCTCTCCGGTGACCACGCCAAGGTTGCGGCCTGGCGTCGGGAACAGGGACTGCAGCGGACCCGCGAGCGCCGGCCAGACCTGTTGCGGGACTAGCTGATTCGTCCGCCGGGGAAAATCGTCTTGACGGCGTCGGTGATGGTTGTCCGTGCGGTGGCGTCGTCGGTGGGCTGCAGTGAGCCGATCGCCATCACGTAGCGGTGGTCTGCGCCGATCACTCCGGTCGACATGTGCATCCAGTTGTTGCCGTTCCACTGCGGCATCCAGCCCTGCTTGACCGCGACGGGCTCGCCGTAGAGCCCATCGGGGATGCCGAAGCGCTGCGGATAGCCGTCGGCGCCGGTCGGAGTGGACTGCGCCAGGTTGGACAGGATGATGCTGGCCTGCTCGGGCGGAAGCCCGCCGCGGCCGTCGAGCAGCTGATCGTAGTAGTGCACCAGGTCGCCCACCGTGCTCATGGTGTTCCACCAGTTGCCGTCATAGGGCACCGACGTCCCGGTCAGCCCGTAGCGAGCCGCGACCCGGGTGATGACGTCATTCCCGCCGCTGCGGCTCCAGAAGACATTGGCCGCCGAGTCATCGGACGAACGCAGCATGGTGTCGAGCTGCTCGTGGTCCGCCGCAGTCAAGGCGATTTGGCCCTTGGCTTCCTGCAACAGCAGATCGTCTGCGATGAACAACTTGGCCACCGACGCGATCGGCATCGCGGAGTTGTCCCCGTTGGTGATCAGCTGGCCGGTATTGCGGTCCAGCACCGCGGCGTAGATGGTCGCACCGGAGTTGGCGGCGTTGTTGGTGGCGACGTGCTCGCGGGTGTCCAGGCCGGTCAGTCCGGCGGCCGGATCGACCGCCGGCGCATCGGGCAGCGGCGCGGTACCGACCAGCGGCACGATGCTCAGTTCCGGCGCACTCGGCGAGGCGCCATACACCTTGGCTTCGCAGCCGGCTGCGGCCATCACCGCGGCGGCGGCCGCGACCGTGATGGTGAACAGCTTGAGCGGCTGCATGCTTCTCCTTGTCGGGCGGCGCGCCAGAGACGGCCGATAACTTGCTGTATGCGCCGGGTTTGGGTCCGGGGTACCGAGCGGAAACCTCGGACCGACGCGGTCGCACGAAATTCGAAGGGAAAGCTTAACCGCTGGATGAGCGATATGTGTCTGTAGTTATCCTGTGTGACGCGTCTGGCATGCGTGGCGTCGCGATTTCGTCACTCAGCACCCATCTGGCACAATTGAGCAGTTGTCTGCGCTGGGCGCGGGGATCTTGTGCACGAGTTTTACTCAGGCGAGGCCCCGACCAGCAGCGACATCCAACCTGTACGCCCGAAAAGATGGCCCGACATCGTGTCGATAACCCGACCGATGGCATCGGCCGCGAACTAGCAAGGAAGTGTCACCGAAATGCAAACGCTGGACTTCGTCGACCAGGCGTCGCTGCGCGACGACATCCCGGCCTTCAACCCCGGCGACACGCTCAACGTGCACGTCAAGGTCATCGAGGGCAACAAGCACCGCATCCAGGTCTTCAAGGGTGTCGTGATTCGTCGCCAGGGCGGCGGCATCAGCGAAACCTTCACCGTTCGCAAGGAGAGCTACGGCGTCGGTGTCGAGCGCACCTTCCCGGTGCACTCGCCCAACATCGACCACATCGATGTGGTGACCCGCGGTGACGTGCGTCGCGCCAAGCTGTACTACCTGCGCGAGCTCCGTGGCAAGAAGGCCAAGATCAAGGAGAAGCGCTGATCCGTGAGCGGATCCAGCGACGACACTGCTGCCCCGGACAGTAGCTCCGAGGATTCCGTAACCGACGGTGAGACTGCCTCGGCCGAGCAATCGGCCGAGGCACAAGCCAAGCCGCGATTCGCGGCGCTTCGCGAAGGCGCCATGTTGGTGGCCATCGCGTTGGTGCTCTACTACGTGATGCTGACGTTCGTGGCGCGGCCGTATCTGATTCCGTCCGAATCGATGGAGCCGACGCTGCACGGCTGCACCGGCTGCGTGGGCGACCGGATCATGGTCGACAAGGTGACCTACCGGTTCACCGCCCCGAAGCCCGGCGACGTGGTGGTGTTCAAAGGCCCGCCAAACTGGAATCTCGGTTACAAGTCGATCCGGTCGGACAACTCCACTGTGCGCGCCATCCAGGACGCCCTCTCGGTTGTCGGCTTCGTGCCACCCGACGAGAACGATCTGGTCAAGCGGGTCATCGCGGTCGGCGGCCAGACCGTGCAATGCCGCGCCGAGACCGGCTTGACGGTCGACGGCAAGAAGCTCGACGAGCCCTATCTGGACCCGGCGACCATGATGGTCGACCCCGCCGTCGAACCATGTCTGGGCCCAGACTTCGGTCCGGTCAAGGTGCCGGACGGACGGATCTGGGTGATGGGCGACAATCGGACCCACTCGGCCGATTCCCGGGCCCACTGCACGAACGTCCCGGCCGACGCCCTCAAGGGGCTGATGTGTACCGGTGACCCGATGGCGGGCACTGTGCCGGTACCCAACGTGATCGGGAAGGCCCGGTTCATCGCCTGGCCGCCGTCGCGCTGGGGCTTGGTCAAGACGTTCGATCCGCAGACCGGCAGCTAAGGACGCCGCGTTGCCGCGGGCCGTTTCCTCTTCGCGCGAGCGCTCATCGGGCAGCTGGCCGCCCCGCACCGTGATTCGCAGGTCTTCGGGCCTGCGCACCCTGGAATCCGCGCTGTACCGCTGTGGGCTGGGTCCGGTGGCCGGGGTCGACGAGGTCGGTCGCGGCGCCTGCGCCGGACCTTTGGTGGTCGCGGCCTGCGTGCTGGGTCCGAATCGGCTCGAATCGCTGGCGGCACTCGATGATTCCAAGAAGCTCACCGCCAAGGAACGCGAGCGGCTGTTCCCGCTGATCTGCCGGTATGCCGTCGCGTTTCACGTGGTCTTCATCCCGTCGACGGAGGTCGACCGTCGTGGCGTGCACATCGCCAACATCGAGGGCATGCGCCGTGCTGTCGCGGGACTGCCGGTACGTCCGGGTTACGTGCTCTCCGACGGATTCCGGGTACCCGGGCTGGCGGTGCCGTCACTGCCGGTCGTCGGCGGTGACGCCGCAGCGGCCTGCATCGCGGCGGCCAGTGTCCTGGCGAAGGTGAGCCGCGACAGACTGATGGTCGAGATGGAGAATGACTACCCCGGATACGGTTTCGCCGATCACAAGGGGTACGGCACTGCAGCTCATACCGGCGCATTGGAGGAGCTGGGGCCGTGCCCACAGCACCGGTTCTCTTTTGCCAACGTGCGCAGCGTGGCATTGGCACACCACCGCCGGTCGGGGTGAGGAAAGATGGATGATCTGCACACCGAAATCGATCTACCCGAAGGGCCGCTGAACTGATGAGTCTGAGCCGATGAGTGCCGAGGATCTCGAAAAGTATGAGACCGAGATGGAGCTCTCGCTGTACCGCGAGTACAAGGACATCGTCGGGCAGTTCAGCTATGTCGTGGAGACCGAGCGACGCTTCTACTTGGCCAACAGTGTCGAGCTGATTCCACGCAACGCCGACGGCGAGGTGTATTTCGAGCTGCGCCTGGCCGACGCCTGGGTATGGGACATGTACCGGCCGGCCCGGTTCGTCAAGCAGGTGCGGGTGATCACCTTCAAAGACGTCAACATCGAAGAGGTCGAGAAGCCCGAACTGCGTCTGCCTGAGTAGTTTTCGGCCGTGTCGACAATCGGCGAGCTGTTCGCGGTCATCGATCTGGCCGGAGTCCTGACCAACGCGATCCTGGGCGGCATCGTCGCTCGCGACGAGCGGATGGACCCGATCGGCTTCCTCACCTTGGCGCTGTTGTCCGGTCTGGGTGGTGGCATCATCCGGGACACCCTGCTGCAGCACGGTCCGCCGGTGGCGCTCACCGACTTTCGTTATGCGTTGTGTGCTGTGGTCGGAGCGGCGATCGCCTTCCTGATGCCGATCGGCGGCCGGGCGTGGCACGCGGTGTTTCCGTACGTGGACGCCCTGGCACTGGGTTTCTGGGCGACCGCAGGTGCACAGAAGACATTGGCACTCGGGCTCGGCTGGGTGCCGGCCCTGCTGTTGGGGACCATCACCGCAGTCGGCGGTGGGACGTTACGCGACCTGACGGTGCACCGCGTGCCGCAGATCTTCCGCGGTACCACCCTGTACGCGACGAGCGCCCTGGCGGCCAGCGCGGTGGTGATCGGATTCTGGTACGTCGGGTTGGCGCAGGTCGACGCCGTCGTCGGCACTGCGGCGGGTGCGGTGTTGTGTCTGATCTCGCGGCGTCGTGGCTGGCAGCTGTGGAGCGGGTTGTCGTGGGAGTACGACTTCGCGCGCAAGCCGGGACAGAAGTTGCCGCACGTCTCGGTGCGGATGATCAAAGACGACCCGCCCCCTGCTGATCAGCGGTAGCGCAGCTCGAGGCGCTGGTGCCGGCGCACCATGATGCTCGGCACCCATTGCGCGGCGGTCATGTCGAACCACGCGGTGTTGTCGAGCAGGGTGCCGATGGCGATGCGGGCTTCGGTGCGGGCCAGTGCGGCACCGACGCAGAAGTGCAGGCCCTTGCCGAAAGCCAGATGGTTCCGTTGGCCGGCACGATCGAGCCGGAGCTCATCGGGGTCGTCGAAGGCCTCCGGGTCGCGGTTCGCTGCACCCCACATCAGCAGCAGATGGCTGCCCTTGGGCAGTGGCGTGCCGCCGAGCGAGGTGTCGGTGATGACATGGCGATGGTGGTTCCGAAACGGCGACTCCATGCGCAGGGTCTCTTCGAGGAGCGCGCCGACGAGTTGTGGGTCGTTGCGGACCTGCTCTTGAACGTCGGGGTGGGTGGCCAGTAGCCGGGCGGCATTGCCGATCAGTCCCGCGGTGGACTCGCCGCCGGCTCCGACCAGTTGGATCAACATCAACACCGCGGTGTCCGCGTCGACGATGCCTGCTGCTTGTGCGCGGGCCAGATCACCCAGCAGGTCGTCGCCGGGGGACTGTTGGGCCTGTGCGAACTTCTCGAAGAGATAGCCGGCCAGTTGGGCCGAGGTGTTGACCGCGGCGGTGAGATGGTCGATGTCGAATACCCCACCGAGCAATTCGGTGCTGCCGTAGCCCAGCTGGACCAGGCGTGGCACGTCGTCGTCGGGTAGGCCGATCAGCTTGGCCACCAACGTCATTGGCAGCCGATCGCCTATCGCCTCCATCCACTCGATATGCCCGTCGGCAGCGCCGCGGTGCCATAGCTGCCGGCTGGTCTCGGTTACGAACGGCTCCAGTGCGCGGATGCGTTTGGCGACCAGAGCCGGCAGGACCAGTTTGCGTTCACGGGCGTGGTCGGGGTCGTCGGCGGTGGCCAGCACATGCCGCGCCGTGCCACCGGCGTCCATGTCGAACGTCGAGGACCGGGTGCCGTGGCGCACCAAGGTGGCGGTGAGGTTGGACGAGAAGTCGTCGGTGCGGGCGGTTGCGCCCAGCACGGTGTCCCACGTGGTCGCCAGGTAGAAGTCGGTATCGGCCAATTGGTGCACGCCGCCCTCTGCGCGGAGGCGGGCATAGGTGGGGTAGGGGTCTTCGAGCTGTTCTGGTTCGAGGAGATCTGAAACAACTTGCACGCGTTGAGTTTTGGAGTCATGGGTGGGCCTTGTCAAGCGATTGCGAAAGATGAGAAAGCCGGCGGTGACGACGCAGTGGCGGGGTATCTCAACGGAGGCGCCGACCTGCCTCGACGTAAGGAGTTATGGGTATTTTGTCTCGCAGTGAGACAAAATGTTCAAGTAGTATCAGTGGCCATGGACTGGCTTGCCGGTGGTGATCGGGCCGAGCTGGCCATCGAACGCATCTACGTCGCGGCATCCGAGAGTGCCGCGGCCCGCGGATTGGATCGGTTGAGCGTCGACGAGATCGCCGCGCGGGTCGGGTGCTCGCGGGCCACGCTGTACCGCCACGTCGGCGGCAAGAAGGCGTTGCGGGACGGGGTGCTCGCCCGCGCCATCTCGCGGGTCGGGGTCCTGACATCCGAGGCCGTCAACGGCCTGACCGGCCAGGACAGGGTTATCGTGGCCATTTTGTCGGCGCTGCGGGCCGTGCGCGACGATCCGGTGGCCGCGTCCGTGACGCGCGGTGGCCCCGCCGTCGACAGGATGATGCTGGATTCGCCGCGGCTGGCTGCGGCGGCCGCCGAGCTGTGCGGTGTGGACGATTCCGTGGCCGCCGAATGGATTGTTCGGGTGGTGCTGTCGCTGTTGTTCTGGCCGATGCCGGACGCGGCCACCGAGGAATCGGTGGTGCGCCGGTATGTGGCTGCCGGAGTGTGTTTGCTGTGATGTCCCGCCCAGTGGTCGGGCCTGCACAAATCGTGATTCGGCATTGTTAGGCTAGCGAAATGGCAGGCAAGGACCCACAGGCCAAGTCCTCGCTGGCAGCGACGAGCTGGACGCTGCTGGGCATGCTGTCGTACGAGGAAGAGCTGAGCGGTTACGACATCAAGAAGTGGATCGACTGGAGTGTCGGTTTCTACTATTGGAGTCCGTCGTACAGCCAGATCTACACCGAGCTGAAAAAGCTTGAGGGACTTGGCTACCTGGAGTCGCGTGTCGAACAGGACGAGGGTCTGCGCAGCCGCCGGCTGTACAAGATCACGGCCCCCGGCATGGAGGCCGTGGCGGACTGGACCAACAATGCTCCGGTGGATCCGCCCGTGCTGAAACACAGTGTGTTGCTTCGGGTTACGTTCGGCCATCTGAGCAACCCGACTCGTCTCAAGGAGCTGCTGGAACAGCACATCGCCTATTGCGATGCGATGGAACGGCAGGCCGCCGAAGACTCCGAGGGTGCTCAGGCTCAACCGGTATGGGCGTATTCGGTGATCGCGCTGCGGTGGGCGGCCAAGTACTACGCCGCCGAGCGGGAATTCGCACTGGAGCTGATGAAGGACATCGACGAAGCCGACGCAGTGCTACAGACGGCGGCCAGAGGCGTGGCCGGTCTCCCGCGTTCGACACCGGGGTTGTGGCGTGATGTCGAGCGACAGGTTCAGGGCACCCGCGATCCGTAGGGCTTTCCATCCTGGGTTGGACAACCCAGAATGGTTGCATGGCTTCGGGTCGACCTGCGGTTCTGGTATTCGACGTGAACGAGACGCTCATCGATATCGAATCGCTTGGCGTGCACTTCGACCGGATTTTCGGTGACCCCACGGTGGTCCGTGAATGGTTCGGCCAGTTGGTCACGTACTCGATGACGGCCACACTGTCCGGCTGCTATGTCGACTTCTTCGCGCTGGGCCGGGCGGTGCTGCACATGGTCGCCGACATTCACGGCGTGCACATCGCAGCCGACGACCTTGATGCGTTGGCCGCCGGTATGCGGACGATGCCGGCACATCCCGACGTCGAGGCCGGGTTGTCCGCGTTGCGCGCGAACGGCTATCGGCTGGTCACCCTGACCAACTCGCCGCATCTGCCGGGTGTGGCAACACCTCTGGACAATGCCGGGCTGGCTCACCATTTCGAGCGGCAGTTCACCGTGGACCAGTTGCGGTTGTTCAAACCGGCCACGGCGCTGTACCTCGACGTGGCGCGGCAGCTGGAGGTGCCGACCGGCGCGTGCATGATGGTCGCCGCGCATGTCTGGGACACCATCGGCGCGCATACCGCTGGATTCGGCGGCGCGCTGATCACCCGCCCGGGAAATGCGCCGCTGCCTGTCGATGGGCTGTCACAACCGGATCTGATCGCCGCCGACCTGGTAGACCTCGCGGCTCAGCTTGGCGCCGCCTGAAGCGCTTCGGTGATGATGGCGCGCACCGTGTCCGGTGCGGTGAGCAGCGGCGTGTGATCCACCTCGTGTCGCCGGACCTGCGCTCCCATCCGCTCGGCCATGAACGCCTGGGTGCATGGATTGATCATCCGGTCCTGATCGGCGATCAGGTACCAGGCGGGCACCCTGCGCCAGCCCGGCTCCGACACGGGCTGTTGGATGCAGGCTGCCGAAATGGGCCGCTGAACCGCGGCCAATACCGCCAGGTCCTCCGCGTCGGCGTGTTGGGCGAAGGCGCCGGCGAACGCATCGGGTGGCAGCCAGATGTCGCCGTCGGCATCCGGCGCGAGTTGTGGTGCCGCGGGATGGGGCGGCTCCCGGTAGAAGACGTCGGCGACGGTTTCCCCGGTATCCGGTGCCAGCGCAGCGACATAGACCAGGGCGGCGATCTGCTCGTGGGTGCTCTCACCGATCACCGCGCCGGCGTACGCGTGCCCGACCAGGACGACCGGGCCGTCGACGCGTTCGATGGCCCGGTCGAGTGCGGCGACGTCATCCGGGAGCGACCGCAGGGGGAGGGGAGCGGCGGTGACCGACATGCCATCGCGCTGTAGTAGGCCGATGACCCGGCTCCAGCTGTAGCCGTCAGCCCAGGCGCCGTGGACCAGTACCACGGTCGGTGTATTCGCTTTCACGACAGTTCCTTTCGACCATTGTGGCGGTCAGGTCAGTGGTTCGCCGCCGTCGATCTTGAGCATCGCGCCGGTCATGAAAGCGTTGGTCATCGCGAACAGCGCAGCGTGCGCGACATCGTCGACCGTCCCGATCCGGCCCGCCGGGTTGTGCTCGCTGATGTGCTCGAAGTAGGTTCGTTTGCCTTCCTCGCCCATCTGGTCCCAGGCCCCGGTGTCGATAACACCCGGCGAGATCGCGTTGACCCGGATGGGTGCGAGCTCGACGGCCAGGGAGCGGGTCAGGAAGTCGACCGCTCCGTTGGTGATCGCCACCCCGAGGTAGCCGGCGCTGACCTTGAATGCGTTGACACCCGAGAACAGCACCAGCGATCCGCCGGGATTGATATGTGGGGCAAGGTATTTGGCCACCATGGTGGGTCCGAGGACCTTGGTGTTCAACGACAGCAGCAGGGTGTCGCGCTGCAGTTCCGACAGCATGCCACGGGCGCGAGCGGAGGCCGTAGAGACCACGTGGTCGACCGTGCCGATCCGCTCGGCCAAGGCGGCGATCGACGCATCGTCGGTGACGTCGACGACCTCTGCAGTGATCCGGGGATCGCCGTACGCCGCGGCCAGCTTGGTCCGGTCGCGGCCGGCGACGACCACATCGGCGCCCTCGGAACGGGCCAGCAGGGTGATCGCCCTGGCGATGCCGGAACCACGTCCGATCACCAGAACCTTCTTGTCGTTCAGCGAGGTACTCACGGAGATGCTCCTTGCGTCGTCAAAAATTGGGTGGAGCAACCCAAACATAGACACCCGGTCAGTGCTGGGTCAATGTCTTTGCTGCACTGGATATTTGCTGTGAGTGCAGAAACAGCTGCTGGTGCGAAGCCGACCGATTCGGCATAATGGGCTGAACAACCCATTATTGTGATGTCGGCGAACGGAGATTTCGATGGCACGAGTTCATCACCGCTACGTCACCGTGGACGGACATCGGTTGTTCTACCGCGAGGCCGGCGATGAGAAGGCCCCGGTGGTGGTGCTGCTGCACGGGTTTCCGACGAGTTCCTACATGTTTCGTGATCTGGTACCGGCCCTGGCCGACCGGTACCGGGTGATCGCCCCAGACCATTTGGGATTCGGGTTGTCCGATGCGCCGCCGGTCGAAGAGTTCGATTACACCTTCGACGCGCTCGCAGCCTTGACCTCTGGGCTGTTGCGCGGTCTCGGCGTCGACAGATACGCGATGTACGTCCAGGACTACGGCGCACCGATAGGGTGGCGGCTGGCATTGGCGGACCCTGCGGCGGTCACCGCGATCATCAGCCAGAACGGTAACGCGTACGACGCCGGCTTCGTGGAGAGCTTCTGGAAGACGGTGTGGGACTACCAGGATGCCCAGACTCCCGAGACCGAGGCGGCGGTGCGGGCGTTCCTCACTTTGGAGGCGACGCGGTGGCAGTACGTCACCGGGGTCGATGATCCGACGCTGCTCGACCCGGAGTCCTGGCACCACGACTACGCATTGCTCTCGCGTCCGGGCAATGATCTGGTTCAGCTGGCTCTCTTCCGCGACTATGCGACGAATGCGCCGATGTACCCGCGGGTGCATGAGTACTTCCGGGCCACCGGGGTGCCACTGTTGGCGGCGTGGGGTCGCAGCGACGAGATCTTCGGTCCGGCCGGAGCTGAGGCGTTCGCCACCGATCTTCCGAATGCCGAAGTGCATCTGCTGGAAGGCGGTCACTTCCTACTCGAATCGGCGCTCGACGATGCGACAGTGCTGATTCGGGCGTTTCTGGCCAAACATCTGACCGGAGGCTGACCACCACGGGAGTAGCCTGAACGGTTGATGGTCACTGCAGATCCGGGCGCCGAGCGGCGGTACACCGCAAAAGGCCGAGCTACCCGTGAGCGGATTCTGCAGGCCGCCGCCGAGGTGATTCTGGCCGAGGGGTTGTCCGGACTGAGCATGGATAAGTTGCGCAGTACTGCATCGGTCAGCGGATCACAGCTCAGCTACTACTACGACGACAAGCAGGCATTGATCCGCGCTGTGCTCGAACGGCAGATCGAGGTGGTGCTGGACTTTCACCGCCAACCGCAACTCGGCGGCTTCGAGACGTTCGACGACTACGAACGCTGGATCGACCGCAACGTCCGCTACCTGCGCCGCATCGGATACGTGGGCACGCCGACCTACCATGCGCTGGCCGGCCAACTGATCAAGTCGGACGAATCAACCCGCGCCACACTGGGACTCGGATACCGCCGGTGGATCGCGTTGTTCGAGCAGTCACTACAGCGAATGAAGGATCGCGGTGTCCTGGTGGCCAACGCCCGACCGGCCGATCTGGCGCTGGTCCTGGTGGCGGCACATCAAGGCGGCGGCACCATGGCCTTCACCTTCCGTCAGGAGTGGCCACTGACCGACGCCCTGCGGTTCGCGGTCAACTACCTGCGTTGCTTTGCCGCCGATCCGGCCGAGCGTGTGCCGCGCCGTCCTCGGCGGGTCCGTGACCGTCGTGAAATACGTTCCGGTGTCATTGATTCCGACCACGGCGAGCGTTTCACCGGCAAGGGCCTGGCCACTCGCTCCCGGATTGTCGACAGCGCCGCGCAATTGATGTTCGCGCAGGGCGTCGTCGGCACCAGCCTCGATGATGTGCGCCGAACTGCCGGGGTCAGTGGCTCGCAGCTCGCCCACTACTTTTCCGGCAAGCGCGATCTCACCCGGCAGGTCGTTGCCTCGCGTACCCGTGATGTCCTGCACTTCCACACCCAGCCAACGATGGCAGCGCTGGATTCCGTTGGCGCGCTGCGCTCTTGGGTATCGGCCTGTGCCGCCGATGTCGCGCCGGTGTATCTGCGGGGTGGGTGTGTGTACGGATCTCTGGTCGGCGAGCTGCTGGAATCCGATGAAGAACTGCTCGACGATCTTGCTGCCGGCTACGGCCGATGGGTACAACTGTTCCGCGATGGATTCATGGTCATGCGCCGCAAGGGTGAGCTGGTGCCCGAGTCCGATCCGCGTCATCTCGCGGCGGTGATGGTGACTGCGCACCAAGGTGGCGCCATGCTCACCTATGCGCTGGGCAACCCTGACGCTTTCGGGGTGGTGGCCGGGGCGGCCGTCGATTACGCCGGTTCTTTCCAGCCGCCTGTCAAGCGGGTGGGGCGCTGACGGCGCGGTAGGCGAGTGGGCCGCGGGCGCACCGGTCATCCTCTACTCGTGTCAGTCGGCCTCGGCGTTGATTTATCCACAGATGCGGATCCATCCACATCTTGCGCCTGCCAAAACGTTTTGAGCAGCAGCTGTAACTAGACTCGAAGGTATGTTCGATTTATTACCGGGTTTGTTTGTCGGGGTTGATGATTCGGCCCTGATCGACCGGATCGCGGGTTATGCGCGGGTGGAAGCCGAAGCCGCGGCGGGCCGACTAGCGGCGATCGCTGAATTGGCGTTGCGCCGGTGTGACGATGAGGACGGCCGGGCACTGTGGGCCTGTGATGGTTGGGATGTGGCGGCCGCTGAGATCGGGGCGGTGTTGACCATCGGACGCCGGGAAGCTTCCGGGCAGATGAGCATCGGTATCGCGTTGCGGACCCGGTTGCCCAGGGTGGCGGCGGTGTTGGCTGCCGGCGGTGTGTCGGTGCCGGTGGTGGCGATGATCACCTGGCGTACCCGTCTGGTCACCGATCCTGATGTGCTGGCGGTGTTGGATGCGGCGGTGGCCGGGGCGATGACCCAATGGGGTGTGCTGTCGAAGGAGGCGCTGGCCCGGGTGATCGATGGCTGGGTGCACAAGTTCGATCCGGTCGCTGTGATCCGGACCCGCTCGGCGGCGCGTAACCGGAGCATCGAATTCGGTAAACCCGATGATGAGACCGGGACGGTATCGGTGTGGGGTGCGTTGTTGGCCACCGACGGCGCGCTGTTTGAGCGGGCGATCACCGAGATCGCGCTCACGGTGTGTGCCGCTGATCCCCGCACCCTGGGGCAGCGTCGCGCTGATGCGGTCGGGGTGCTGGCCGTGCGGGGTTCCCGTCTGGCCTGCCGGTGCGCACAACCGCACTGCCCGGCCGCCGCCGTACCGGATGCCCCGGCCGCGGCGGTGATCATTCACGTACTCACCGATACCGTCCCGGCGCCGAAGCTGGACCGGCAACTGCACACTCCTATCGCGGCGTCGGCCCTCGTGGTGGCCGAACCCGCAGCCGATCCGGCACCTGCGCCGGCCAGGCCCGCGCCACCGGCGAACCCGGCGCGCACTATTGCCGGGCCACGTCCACCGGTCGGCTACCTCCAGGACGGCCAGGTGATCCCGCCGACCATGCTCGCCGACCTACTTGCTCGCGGCGCCAAACTACGCCACCTGGCCCGCGCCGCCGATCTGGGCAGCATCGACCGCTACCGACCGAGCGCGGCGATGGCCGACTTCGTGCGGATGCGCCACCTGAGCTGCAGCTTCCCCGGCTGCACCGCACCAGCGGTGCAGTGCGACATCGACCACACCATCGCCTGGCCGACCGGGCCCACCCATCCGGGCAACCTCAGCCCCAAATGCCGAAAACACCACCTACTCAAAACGTTTTACGGCGGACCTGGTGGTTGGCGGGACCGACAAGAACCTGACGGCACCGTCGTATGGACTACACCCACCGGACACACTTACCGAAACACGCCGTTGTCGCGGATCCTGTTCCCGGACACGAACTTCGACACACCACTGCCACCCCCGACCGCACCTGACAGCACCACCGGGCCGGGCCGAGGCGGCATGATGCCCCAACGCCGCCGCACCAGAGCCCACGACCGCGCCGCCCGCATCGCCAACGAACGCACACTCAACGAACAAGAACTAGCCACCACGCACCGCGAAAAGCCCAGTGCATCAGAGACAAAACCCGAACGGCGCGGCAGTCGGGACCACATCATCAGTGCGGCACACCCACCCGACCACCACGATCCACCACCGTTCTGATGGCGTCGGTCTATCGCGCTCCGGCGGCGTCCCGTCCGGCGATGTAGCCGTAGACCAGGCCCTGGGCGATGGTCGCTCCCGCGCCCGGATACACCGTGCCGAATGCATTGGCTGCGGTATTACCGATGGCGTAGAGGCCTTCGATCACTGCGCCGTCTTCGCGGTGCACCCGGCCGCGGTCGTCGGCGACCAGCCCACCGCAGGTGCCCAGGTCGCTGAGCGTCATCTTGACCGCGTAGAACGGGCCCTTGGTCAGCGGGCGCAGATTCGGGTTCGGTGTCACCGTCGGATCGCCGTAGTAACGGTCGTAGGCGCTGGCGCCGCGCTGAAAGTCGGGATCGACGCCGGCCGCGGCGATTTCGTTGAACCGTGTCATGGTCTGCACGAAATCTGTTGTAGGCAAACCGATCTTGGCCGCGAGTTCGGCGAAGTTATCGGCCTTGGCGGCGACTCCGGCCCGATACCAGGCGGCGGGCAACGCCATCCGCGGAAACATCTCGGCGGCAAAGACGTAGCTGTTCCGGTACTTCTGGTCGAACACGATCCACATCGACTCCACCGGAGTCCCGGCGCGTTCGAGTCGCAGGACGCGCTGCCCGAACGACATGTAGTCCTCGGATTCGTTCGAAAACCGCTTGCCGTCCTGGTTCACGATCAGCGAGCCGGGCAGCGATCGTTCGGCCAGCATCACCGCGGGCGGCCGGCCATCGACCGATGCGACTGCCGGAAACCACCAGGCCTGGTCCATCAGCGCGGTGGCGGCGCCCAAGTCTGTGGCGGAGCGGATGGCCTCGCCGGTATTGGATTCGGCACCGAGGCTCTCGTGGTCACGGAGCGACTCGGACTGGTACTTGTGCCGCGTCGCCATGTCGTGGTCGAAACCGCCGGCGGCGAGCACCACACCACGACGCGCGGTCACCGTCACTTCGCGACCGTCGTGGTTGAGCACGGCTCCGGTTACCCGATCGCCGTCGCCGGTCAGTCGCGCCAGCGACGTCGACGTCCAGATCGGGATGCCGGCGCGCAGCACCCCGGCAAACAGTCCGGCGGCCAGGGCCTGCCCGCCGGCGATGTAATCGCGACCCAGCAGTTTGCCGCCGACGCCCTGCGCCAGGCGTTTGATGATGAGCGGCACGCCTTTTCCGGGCTTGCGGGCCATCAGGTTCATCCACTTGTAGTCGGCGCCGGTGGTCGGCATGGGCACCTTGGGTTTCATGATGCCGCCGCGCAGCCGGGACCGGTACTCGCCGAGCACCGAGGCGTTCAGCGGCCGGCATTCGCAGGTGCGTCCGGCAGCCGTGCCGCCGGGCAGTTCGGGGTGATAGTCGGAATACTCGCGGGCCCAGAACAGCTTCATGGGTGTGGTGCGCCGCAACATGTTCACGGTGTCGGTGACGTGCTCGAGGAAAGCAGTCGAACGGGCAGCCGGCGCGCTGTCCCCGACCACCGCGTCGAGGTAGGTCTCGGCTCGCGCCACGGTGTCGGCGGCCCCGTTGTCGGCCAGTACCGGGCTGGCGGGCAGCCACAGTGCGCCGCCGGACCTGGCGGTGGATCCGCCTACTGTCGATGACTTTTCGACGATCAACACGTTCAGCCCACATTCGTGTGCGCTGAGTGCAGCGGCCACGCCGGTCCCGGAGCCGACGACCAGCAGATCGACAGTGATGTCGGCGATCTGAAGACCTGAGGGGATGGTGGCTGTCGCAGAGTTGGTCACGGCCCTCGAGGCTATTCAACGAGTCGGCACTACGGACTCAGCTATCCCTGCCAGCGGGAGAATGGATGCGCGGCACGGGTACACACTGTTAGACCTTTTACATGACGCTGGAAGATGCTGATGCAATCCGTCAGATCGAAGCCGCTCAGGCGCCGACCCGCTTCGCCCGCGGGTGGCACTGCCTCGGTCTGACCAAGGATCTGGGCGATGGTGAGCCGCACTCCATCAATGCATTCGGTCAGAAGCTGGTGGTGTTCCGCGGGGGCGACGGTCAACTCAACGTGTTGGACAGCTATTGCCGTCACATGGGCGGTGACCTCAGTCAGGGCACCGTCAAGGGCAACGAGATCGCCTGCCCGTTCCACGACTGGCGCTGGGGCGGCGACGGCCGTTGCAAGCAGGTGCCGTACGCCAAGCGCACGCCGCGGCTGGCCCGTACCGCAAAGTGGACCACGCTGGAGCAGGACGGCATGCTGTTCATCTGGAACGACCCGGAGGGCAACCCGCCGCCGCCCGAGGTCACCATTCCGCGGATCGAGGCCGCCGAGAGCGGCGAGTGGACCGATTGGCATTGGTACACAACGGTCGTCAACATCAACTGTCGCGAGATCATCGACAACGTCGTCGACATGGCGCATTTCTTCTACATTCACGGTTCGATGCCGTCGCACTTCAAGAACATCTTCGAAGGCCATGTCGCCACGCAGTACATGAACAGCTCCGGCCGCGCCGACATGCAGGGCACCGAGAGTGAACGCATGATCGGTACCACGTCGGTCGCGTCGTACTACGGGCCATCGTTCATGATCGACGACCTCACGTACCACTACCCGGAAGCCGATCACAATACGATCCTGATCAACTGCCACTATCCGATCGACTCGGAATCCTTTGTGCTGCAGTACGGAATCGTGGTCAAGAAGTCGGCGGCCATGCCCGAAGACGCGGCCATGGCGACCGCGATCGCGCTCGGTGACTGGGTGAAACAGGGCTTCGAGCAGGATGTGCAGATCTGGAAGAACAAGGCCCGGATCGACAACCCGTTGCTGGTCGAGGAGGACGGCCCGGTCTACCAGCTGCGCCGCTGGTATGAGCAGTTCTATGTCGACGCGGCGGAGGTGACGCCAGAGATGGTGGACCGCTTCGAATACGAGCTGGACACCACCGCCCCTCGCGAGGCGTGGGCCAAGGAGATCGAAGAGAATCTGGCAGCGCGGGCCGCGGAGTCGGTCTGATGACCGTGCGGCCCGACAACCGGCTGGCCGACATGCCGATGGTACCGGTAGCCTGCCGTGCTTGTGGTGCAAGAGTTTTGGTGCGCAAGAGCAGCTGGCAGCAGACCAGCGTGCAGTGGGACGCGCAATCGTCTGGGATGTGTGAGGAACGCCGGCGGTCCGAGCTGCTGCCGGGCCGGATCTTCCTGTCGTGTGGCCAACTACGGGAGTCCATCTCGGCCGCGGTGGCGGCCGGTAACCTGCACGTCGTCGACGACGAGCTGAGCGTGGCACCATAGCCCGATGAGCTCAGACAAACGGGTTGCGGTGGTCACCGGCGCCAGCAGGGGAGCGGGCCGGGGCATTGCCACGGCGCTGGTCGCCGACGGGTGGACGGTGTACCTGACCGGACGGACCGTCACCGATCCGGGCGATGGTGGCATCGCCGTGCCGGTGGATCATCGCGACGACGGTGCGGTCGGCGAGTTGTTCGCCCGGGTGGCCGATGAGGCAGGGCGGCTCGATCTGCTGGTCAACAATGCCGCCGTGGTGCATGACAATCTGGTTGACCCAAAGCCGTTCTGGGAGAAGCCGATTGGCCTCGGCGACGTGCTCGATGTCGGACTGAGGTCGGCATATGTGGCGTCCTGGCACGCCGCTCCATTGTTGGTCGCCCAGGACCGGGGACTGATCGTGTTCACATCGTCGCCGGGTGGGGTGTGCTACATGCACGGGCCGGCCTACGGCGCGCAGAAGGCCGGTGTGGACAAGATGGCAGCCGACATGGCCGTCGACTTCCACGGCACCGGGGTGTCCACGTTGTCGATCTGGATGGGCATCCTGCTCACCGACAAATTCAAGCGGGCGTTCGATGCCGAAACGCTCGCCAAGGCCTCCGGGAACTTCGAAACCCCCGAGTTCGTCGGGCATGTCATCGACGCGCTGTACCGCGATCCGGACCTGGCTGAGATCAGCGGTCAGACGGTGATAGCCGCAGAGGAAGCGCAGCGCTACGGCATCACCGATGAGGACGGCCGCACACCGCCATCACATCGGGCGATGCTTGGTGATCCGCGGGTGCCCAGCGATGTTGTCGTCCGTTGAGCACCCGCGGAAGCGTCAGGCGTGCGCGCCGCCGTCGATCCGGATCTCGGTTCCGGTGATGAAGGCGCCGTCGTCGGAGGCCGCCATCGCGACCACTGCGGCGACCGCGCTCGGATCGCCCAGGATTTCGCTGTCCGCGCCGTGCAGCAGCGGGGTCTGCTTGGCCCAGAGGCTGTAATCGGTGCCCTCGGGCATCTTGTCCATGGTCGTATTGGCCAGTGCGGTCGAGACGCCACCCGGCTGGATGTTCACCGCGCGCAGTCCCTGCTTGGAGTACTCCAGTGCCAGTGAGTGCGTCAGGCTCAGGATGCCGCCCTTGCTGGCCGCGTAGGCAGCCATGTATGGGTGGGCGTAGTTCGCCGAGGTAGAGGTGAAGTTGATGACCACGCCGCGCTTGGAGTCCAGCAGCGCCGGCAGGGCCTGACGGGTCATCAGGAAGGTGCCGGTGAGGTTGACCGCGATGGTGCGGTTCCAGTCGGCCAGGGTGGTTTCGTGGGTGTGCGAGCAGGTCTGGATCGCTGCGACGTTGACCAGCACTTCCAGGCCGCCCATGCCGGCGATGGCGCCGTCGACGACCTTGGCGACGTCTTCCTCGGAGGAGATGTCGAGCACCTTGGTGGTCAGCCGCGCTGCGGTGCCGGCCTTTTCGGCAGCTTCCCGGGTGCGGGCCAGTCCCTCGGCTGAGATGTCGCACGCGACGACGGTGCCGCCCTCATCGAGCAGCCGGGCCACGGTGGCCTGCCCGATGCCCGAACCGGCGCCGGTCACGATGATCCGACGGTCGCTGAATCTTTCCATGCTGCAAATCCTTTCGTTGCCAGTGGATTGTCGCGAGCGGCCCGGGCCGCGGGACACGCGTTGCCCGGTGACCGGGATGCGGGGTGTCAGGCGTTGCTTTCGCCGTCACCGGTCGCTCGCGCAGACGAGCCGGGTGTGTGTCCGAAGGTGCGGCGGTACACGTCGATGAAAGCGCTGGGGGAGGACCACCCGCATTGGTGTGCCACGGTCGTCACCGAAGCGCCCTCGGCAAGGAGTACCAACGCCTGATGTAGTCGTAACTGGGTGCGCCACTGCGGAAATGACATGCCCAGGTCGCTGCGAAAGAGTCGGGACAAGGTGCGATCGCTGGCGCCGACGACCCGACCGAGCTCGATGAGCGTGCGGTCATCGCCGGGATCGGCATGCAGGATGTCGCACACCGACCGAAGCAGCGGGACGGTCGGGCTGGGTATGTGCATCGGCTGTTGGGACGAGGCGCGCAACTGGTCGAGCAGCACCGCGCGGAGTCTGGTTCGTTCCGGGGTGTTGTCGTTGCCTTGTGTGTAGGCGACGATCAATTCTCGGAGCAACGGGCCGACGGCCAGGACGGTCGGTGAATCCAGTTCGAGCGGATTGTCGGTCGCGGGCAGGCCGACCAGATGGAGTTTGAGTTCGCCGTAGGCCCGGTGCGCATGGTGGATGCCGGCAGGTATCCAGATGGCTCTGGTGGCCGGGGCTACCCACGAGCCCTGGCTGGTCGTGACGGACAACACCCCGCGCCCGGCGTAGACGATCTGGTGGTCGTCGTGTCGGTGAGCGTCGATCGCCTCGCCCGGGGCAAGTAACAGAGTGTGGGTGGGCGCAGCCGACTCGTGGCGGATTTTCAACATTATTTGGCAGTTTAATGAAAGCCAGACAGCAATGAAACCGTGAACATTGCTGGCATGAGACGAAACACTCCCATCGCGCTGTTGTCGGTCGGGCACGCCTGTGTCGACATATACCAGGGGTCGGTCGCAGCACTGGTTCCGTTCTTCGTGGCTCAGCGCGCCTACACCCTCGCTGCCGCTTCAGGTTTGGTGCTCGCCGCCTCCCTGCTGTCCTCGGTGGCACAGCCGTTGTTCGGTGCCATCACGGACCGATATGCACTGCCGTGGTTGATTCCGGCCAGTACCTTGTTGGGCGGCGCAGGGATTGCTCTGAGTGGTCTGAGCGGTTCGTATCCGTTGACGTTGGTGTTCGTGGCGATCTCCGGAGTCGGTGTGGCGGCATACCATCCGGAGTCTGCTCGCATTGCCCGGCTGGCCAGCGCGGGTAGTCATCGTGCCATGGCGGTCTTCGCCACGGGTGGCAATGTGGGGTTCGCCCTCGCGCCGCTGATGGTCGCCGCCGCGGTGGCGACCGGTGGGCTCCGTTGGACACCGGTGCTGATGTTGCCGGCAGTGGCCGGTGCCGTCCTGACCCTGCCGGCGTTGCGGGCGCTGCGGCAGCGCCACGCCGTCGACTCCGGTGAGTCGGCGTCCGTTGGCACTGATGATGTGCGGTCGTTCGTGAATCTGTCACTGGCCGTGGTGTTCCGGTCCGTTGCGTTCATCGGCCTGAGCACTTTCATCTCGTTGTATGTCCAGCACCGCACGGGTGGCGGTTCCGCAGCCGGCACCGCAGCCCTGTTCGTGCTCTACCTCGGCGGGGTGGTCGGTTCCATTTGGGGCGGCGCGCTGGCGAGCCGGTGGGACAGAGTCACCGTGACCCGTTGGTCCTATCTGTTGTCGGCCGCGGCAATTGCCGGGGTGGTGTGGGTGCCAGGTCCGGCGATCTACCTGTTTGTTGCGCTGACCTCGGTTGGTCTCTATGTGCCGTTTTCGCTGCAGGTCACATTGGGCCAGGACTATCTGCCATCGAGGATGGGAACTGCCAGCGGCATCACCCTCGGCCTGACGGTCAGCATCGGCGGTTTGATCAGCCCGGTCATCGGAAAGCTCGCCGAAGCCACCTCATTGCAGACGGCCCTGGCGCCGCTGGTGGTGACGCCCCTGATCAGTTGGCTGCTCTTTCGCGGGCTGTCCGATCCGGCTCAACCGAGACGAACCGCGGCAGACACCGGACACACCACTGCCGGCGTCCGATGATCGACGCAGGTCATGGCGTGTTCGGGGTCAGCCGCGAGCCGTCAGCGTCAGGGCCCAGGCCAGCACGGCGGTGGCTGCCGTATTGGCCAGGGCGCGAATCACGTTCCAGCGGACCCACGACGACTCGAACTGTGCTCGCAGCGTGGCCGGGTCGGCCGGCGTGCCGGCGGTGGACGCGGTGCCGAGTTGATTGTTCAGCGGCACATTGATCGCTGAGGTGATGACCAGGCTGACGATGTTGAGCGCCATCCCGATTCCGATGACGACCAGCACCGGGCGGGCCGCAGGCTTGAGATAGAACGCGCCGGCCAGCACGGTGAATCCGACCGACCCCAGAAAGCTCAGCATGAAGGGCGGGTTGACGATCACCACGTTGATCTTGTTCATGACGTCGACGAATGTCCGGTCGTCGAAGGAGCTGAGTGCGGGCATCACCGATATCGCGTAGGAGTAGTACACGCCGGCCAGGAGTCCGGAGGTCACGATGGCGGCGAGGAGAGCGCCGGAGCCGAGAGGCAGCTTGCCGAGAGTCATGCCCTCAACGTAACCAAGCAGGATGAGACGATCCATCATCAAAAGGCTCATATCCATACGTCATCGTCTACTCTGACGACGTGGATGCCCTAGCGGGGTTGCTGGAAGGGCCGCGCGCGCGTGGCGCATTTCTGATGCGGTCGCTGCTCGACCCGCCGTGGTCGCTCCGGGTCGCGGACCGGGCTGCGCTCACCGTTGTCGTGGTGGGGCGCGGGTCGGCCTGCGTGATTCCCGACGGTGGCACGGGCCGGCAGCTCGAGGTGGGGGACATCGCGATCTTCCGCGGGCCGGACGGCTACACCGTCGCCGATCAACCCACTACCGCACCCCAGGTCGTCGTGCACCCGGGGCAAGTGACGACGACCATGGACGGCGAACCGCTGTGCGAGACATTGAGTCTCGGGGTCCGGAGCTGGGGCAGCCGGACTGATGCCGAGACCATGCTGATCACCGGCGCCTACGAAGAGGTGGGCGCGGTGTGCCGGCGGCTGCTGAGTGCGTTGCCGCCGTTGGTGGTGGTCCGGCGCGGCGAGGTCAACGGCAAGCTCCTGGACCTGTTGCTGGACGAGATGTCGTGCGACGCACCAGCTCAGGGTGCGGTGCTCGACCGGCTGCTGGACCTTCTCACCATCGCGGCGCTGCGCAGTTGGTTGTCACGGCAGGACGCGCCGGCCTGGTATCGGGCCTATCGAGATCCACAGGTGGGGAAGGCACTTCGGCTCATGGAGAACAATCCCGCGCACCCGTGGACCGTCGGATCACTGGCTGTCGAGGTCGGATTGTCCCGGGCCGCGCTGGCTCGGCGGTTCACCAGACTCGTCGGCGAACCGCCGATGGCACTGCTCACCGAGGTGCGCCTGGCGCTGGCCGCCGACTTGCTCCGTGAGTCGGACGACACCATCGAGACCGTTGCCCGCCAGGTGGGTTACGGCACCGCATTCGCCCTCAGCGCCGCGATCAAACGTCGGTACGGCGCAAGTCCGAAGGCGATTCGCGGACGCTAGTCGGCGGCGGCGCTACCGGGTCTTGCCGAACCGGCGGTGCCGCCACACATAGCGGGGCAGGCCGCGCAGCGGAACGGGTTTCGGCCAACCGTCCGGCCGGAAGTAGGCGTCGGTGCCGCCGTCGACGAAGATGACACTGCCGCACAGGAAGTCGGCGGAGTCGGACAGCATGAAGGTGATCCAGTTGGCCAGATGGACCGGGTCACCGAAGCCCCCGGCCGGGATCGGGAAACTGCGGACCGCATTGCCCTCGCGCGGCGAATCGAGCTGAGCTTGCAGCAGCGGCGTCATGACGGCGCCGGGTGCCAGTACGTTTACCCGGATGCCGCGTCCGGCCCAATCCGCGGTCACGGCTGCGTGCCGGACCCACCGACTCACGGCAATCTTCGATGCCGCGTACATGATCGCCGAGGCGCCGCCGCTGAACAGTCGCACCGACCGGGCGGCCTTGTCTGCGTCGCCGGCCAGCAGGGCGCGGATCGTGCGCCGGGGTACTGCGGGCACCGTTGTACTGGAGTTACTGCCCAGCACAACGACTTTCGCGTTCTCGGCGGCCGCCAGTGCAGGGCGCCAGGCGGTGAGTAGCTCGACCACGCCGAGGAAGTTGATCTGGGCGATCAGCCGGGCCCGATCAGCACCGGCGCCCGGGCCGATTCCGGCGGCCAGCACCGCACCGTCCAGGCGTCGCTCGCTGAGCTCAAGCACCCGGCCGGCCGCGGCGCGACGACCCTCGGTGGTGGACAGGTCCGCAATGACCTCGGCGTCCTTGAGATCGATGCCGATCACAGTGTGGCCGAGGGTGCGTAGTTGTTGTGCAGCTTGGTATCCCATACCGGATGCCGAGCCGGTCACCGCGTAGGTGCCGATGATGATCTCCTGGTTTCTCGATCAGTGAGCGAGGGTCTTGACCAGTGCGTCGGATATCTCGCGACGGGCGCGATGCGCGAGGTCGAGTACCGGCATGGTCAGGAATCCGTGAATGGCACCGTAATACAGTTCGGTGGCCGGTACATCTGCCTCCCGCAAAGCGGTGACGTAGGAGAGCGCCTCGTCACGCAGCGGATCGTATCCGGCGACCACAACGATGGCCGGCGCGACTGCCTCGACGGAGGCGGACAGCGGTGCGGCGTATGGGTTTTCCCGGTCGGCGGCGCTGGGCAGGTACTGGTCCCAGTACCACTGCATGGCCGCGGTGGTGTTGTAGTAGCCGGTGCGGAACTCGTGGTAGGAGCCATAGGTGAAGTCGGCGGTCAGCACCGGGTAGAGCAGCACCTGGGCAGCCAACGGCGCGCCGCCGCGGTCCCGCGTCATCAACGCGGTCACGGCGGCCAGGTTGCCTCCGGCGCTGTCTCCGCAAACCGCGAGCCGTCTCGGGTCGCCGCCGAGTTCGGCGGCATGCGCCGCGGCCCATTGGGTCACGGCGTAGACATCTTCGGCGGCCGCCGGCCACGGGTGCTCGGGGGCCAGCCGGTAGTCGACCGAGATGACCACGGCGGGAATCGATTTCGCGAAGCTGCGGCAGAGGCCGTCGTGGGTGTCCAGATCGCAGAAGACGAATCCGCCGCCATGTGCGAATACCACGATCGGCAATGGGCCGTCGGAGGCGGGTCGGTAGATTCGGACCGGAACACCGTCGACGACCGTATCCGTGATGGAGTCGACCGGTTCGGGTTCGGCGGGCGGGACGTACCGCGAACGAATGACGGCCCGCGCCTGGGCGCCGGTCATCGACGGCAAATCGGGGAATGCGCCGTTGAGAGCCTCCAGGAGGCCGGCGATCTGCGGGTCGAGACTCACGCGTACTGAGGGGCCGGTCCCATACGCAGCGGACGCATCGGCTGCAGGGTCGGTGCGACGCGGGCCGGACCGTCTTCGGCGTTGCGCCAGATACCCATCGCGGTCATCCGGACCGGGGCGGTCAGCTGCTCGAAGGCCATCCGGTTCATCGGCCCGCACACGGACACGGCGGCCACTGCTTCGCCCTGGCGTCCGATAGGTGCTGCCACGCAACCGAATCCGGGCACGGACTCCTCGCGTTCGATCGCCACGCCATGGGCGCGGACCTTCGCCAACTCGGCGGCCAGCTGGGCGCGGTTCGCGATCGAGTACTTGGTCTTGCGGGTCATCAGGTCGACCTCGGCGTCTTGGTTGTAGGCCAGCATCGCCTTGCCGACCGCGGTACAGTGCGCGGGCTGCCGGCCGCCGACGCGCGAGGGTAGCGCGGTGACCATGGCGTTGCCGACCTTCTCCAGATAGACGATGTCGCTGCCGTCGAGGACGGCGAGGTGGACGACCATGCCGGTGGCGCGGTGCAGCTCGTGCAGCAGCGGCATCGCGGCGCGGTGCATGCGGTCCTGGTGCACGGCAAGCGAGCCCAGCTCGACCAGACGCATACCCAACTCGTAGTCGCGTCCGTTGCGGCGCAGGAACCGAAGTTGCACCAGACGCTCCAGCATGCGGTGCGCGGAGGAGCGGGGCAGGCCCGTGCGGCGGACGATCTGGGCCAGGGTCAACCGACCGGGCCCGTCGAACGCGTCCAGGACCAGGGATACCCGGTCGATGACGGCGCTAGGGGTAGTCGATTCGAGTGCTGCGGTCATGGTGGCCTCCACGCTGGCGTCGTTGACTTGGTGGCATATTACTATTAGTAATATGCCTGTTTGTATCACAGGGCGGAAGGCACTGTCATCTAAATCACTCAACGGCGTGAAAATATATTCACGCCAAATGGTCCCGCAACCGGTTGGTGCGGGACTGGCGATAGGTGGTGAATGACCAGGTCAGCCGCTGGCGGCGGCCCTCCCGGCGCGTCGGCCGTAGAAGCTGCCGTCCCCGAGTGAGACGCCACTGGCGTAGCCCCACGCAGCCAGACCTGCGGCGGCCCGCCCGGCGGCGAACAGGCCGCGGATGGGATGGCCGTTGACGTGCAGCACCCGCGCGTCCAGCGTGGTCATCAAACCGCCGAGGGTGAACCCGCCGGTGCTGGACCGCAGATCGATCGCCCCCACCGGCGACCCGATCGGCCGAAGCCACTCCGGCTTCTTGTGCAGCATCGGATCCTCGCCGCGGGCGGCGTGCTCGTTGTAGTAGGCGACGGTGGCCTGCAGTGCGCCTGATGGCAGGCCGATCTCAGCCTCCAGCTCGGCGACGGTGTCGCACACCCAGGTGGCCTCGCGGCGCAGGAACGGAGTGGCCGACGTGGCAGCGACAGCTTCTTCGTGCGCATCGCCGTCGATGATCAGGTAGGCGGTGTCTTCCTGGTAGTACAGCGTCTGCTGACCGATCCGGCCCGGATAGGTGTCCTCGGCGATGTACCGCTGGCCGCGGCCGTTCACCAGAATGCCGCGCACCAACTGTTGCGGGTCACAGAAGAACGCCACCTCGGTCCCGTCCATATGGGCCAGGTCGGCTCCGAGAGCCTGTGCCATCTGGATGGACTGGCCGTCGTGCTGTTCGATGCTGGCTGCCGGGCGGCCGGCGAGCCGCGGTGCGTACTGCGCCACCATCGCGTCGTTGTAGGCGAAGCTGCCGGAGGCCAGCACCACCCCGCGCCGGGCTTTGATGGCGACGGTGTCGCCGTAGCGGCGCGCGACGATGCCGACCACCCGGCCGTCGTCGACGACCAACGACTGCACGTGGGTGTCGTACACCGACCGCGTGCCCTGCGCGGTCGCGGTGTCCACCAAGGGCTTGACCAGCATGTACCCACCGCTGCGTTCGCCGGCGACCTTGTCGGCCATCTGCGGCACGTGTCCGCGCGGCGCGGGAGCGGCAATCGTGTTGTACGGGAAGGCGTTTTCCCCGCCGGTGAACATCAGGCCCTGATCACCCGGCGGCTCCCAGCCGGGTTCGCCCCAGAACACCGGGTTGAACGGCACGCCGCAGCTCACCAGCCAGTCGTAGTGGGCGACGCTGCCGGCGCAGTAGTCAGCTATCCGCTCTGCGTCGGCGCCCGGGCCCATGGCGACCTTCAGGAAGGCGGCCATGTTCTCGGGTGTGTCCTCGAAGCCGCACGCCTGTTGCAGCCCGGTGCCGCCACCCAGGTAGACGAATCCGCCGGCCATGGCGGCCGCGCCGCCCCAGCCGCCGGTCCGTTCGACGACCAGTACGTCGGCACCGGCGGCGGAGGCTTCCACGGCCGCCGCCGCGCCGGCAATGCCGTAGCCCACGACAACGACGTCGGCCTCGTCATCCCACGAAACGATGGACGATGCCGGAACCGGCGTGACGTCAGCGATCACGGCAGCATGGCTCGCGGAGGTGTGCCCATCCACTCATGGCCCCAGTAGCTGTCGGCGGTGATTTCCTCAGCGGTGTAATACCTTTCGTCAACCCGCATACCCTCGGTGCCGAACTCGATATCCCAATCGCCGGGGGAACGCACGTAGAAGGACACCATCTTGTCGTTGGTGTGCCGACCCAGCGTCGAGGACAACTGGAAGCCGTCGCGGTTCACCCGGTCGAGCGCCTGCCCGACGGCATCGAGGGTGTCGACCTCGACCATCAGGTGGATCAGGCCGGGGTCGCGGAGCGTCGCGGCCGGGCAGATCGCCAGGCTGTGGTGACGTTCGTTGAGGCCCAGGAACCGCACCCGCATGGGGCCGAACTGAGGGGGAGCGGGCACCCGGAAGGCGCCGCGGGGCAGGAAGCCCAACACTTCGGTGTAGAAGGCGAACAGACCGTTGACATCTTG
The DNA here is from genome assembly GCF_041261665.1 of Mycobacterium sp. MAA66. Classification (NCBI taxonomy): domain Bacteria; kingdom Bacillati; phylum Actinomycetota; class Actinomycetes; order Mycobacteriales; family Mycobacteriaceae; genus Mycobacterium; species Mycobacterium sp. MAA66. The sequence goes on from NZ_JBGCCC010000001.1 coordinate 316,350, forward strand.
CGCGGGCATCACCACGTGGCCCAGGCCAAGGCCTTCGGTCACGAATCGGGCACCGAACGGGGTCACCACAGGGCTGTGGTCGAGCACCGCGCTGTGGAACACCTCGAGGTGGTAGCCGGCCGGGTCTTTGAAGGCGATGACCTCTTCGACCCGACGAACGTCGGCGTCACCCTGCGAGAGTTGCTCCCAGGGCACCCCGGCAGCGTCCAACGACGCCTGCACCCGGCGCAGCGCGGCGCCGTCACGGACCTCCCAGCCCACCGTGACGATGCGGTCGGCATCGCCGGGCACCACGATGATGCGGGCCGGCCGCTCGTCCATCCGAAGGTACAGCGCATCGGGATCGGGGCCGCTGCCCTGCGCGAAACCCAGTACATCGAAAGCGAATTGGCGCCAACGCTCGATATCGGCGGTCTGGACCTTGATATAGCCCAGGCTCTTCAGATCGGTCACGTCAGATCATGCCTCGCAGCGGACCCTCGGGATCGACACCGAAGCTGCTCAGCGCCGACGCGTGGTACGTGGTGCCTGGGGTGTGGATGGCGTGCGCCAGGCCGGCGTGCGCATCGCGCCAGTAGCGCTGCAGCGGCTTGTCCATCCGCAGGGCGTTGCCGCCCGAGCGGGCCATGATCACATCGACCGCGGCGACCGCGCGCCACACGGCGCGGATCTGGGTGCGCCGGCCGGCGGCGCGGTCGGCGAAGGACACCTCCTGGCCGGCCTCGACCATCCTGTAGATGCGGTCGACGTTGGCCAGCAGTTCCTGGCGGGCAGCGTTGATATCGGCGGCGGCCTCGCCGATGGCGTACATGACGTACGGGTCGTCCTTGACCGCGACGCCGCTGGCGTTCACCCGGCTGCGCTGGTAGTCCAGGTGCGCGGCCAGTGCGCCCTCGGCGATGCCGATGGTCGCAGAGCTGATGCCCAGCGGGAACATCGTCGACCAGGGCATCAGGTACAGCGGAGAGGTCATTCCGGCCTCGATCTGCGCGCGGCCGTCCATCACCTTGGTGGCGTCCATGGTGCGGTAGCTCGGCACGAAGGCGTCCTTGACGATGACGTCCTTAGAGCCGGTACCCCGCAGGCCCACCACGTTCCAGGAGTCCTGGACGATTTCGTAATCGCTGCGCGGCAGGATCATGTGCAGCATCTGCGGTGGCATCACGGGTTTTCCTTCGGCGTCACCGAGCATGGCGCCCAAGAAGATCCAGTCGCAGTGGTCGGTGCCGGAGCTGAACTGCCAGCGGCCGTTGAAGATGTAACCGCCCTCGACCGGACGGGCCACGCCCTGCGGGGCGTATGGCGAGGCCACCCAGGTGTCGTTGTCGGTCGCCCAGATTTCCTCGGCGACCTTCGGGTCGGCGTAGGCCAGCTGGTAGGGGTGCACGCCGACCACGCCGTTGATCCAGCCGGCGGCGGGATCGAGTGCGGCGGTTGCCATCACGGTCTCGGCGAATTCACGCGGATGCACCTCGAAGCCGCCGTACTGGCTGGGCTGCAGCAGCTTGATATTGCCGGTGGCCTTCATCAGCTTGACGGTCTCGTCGGGCAGCTGGCCCAACTTCTCTGCCTCCCAAGCCTGTTCGCGCAACTGGTCGGCGATGTCGCCGAGCTTGTCGAGTACCCGCTGGGTCATCGTGGTTGTCCTAACTCCGTGTGATGGGCTCTGATTGATGGTTTACCGCACCCGCAGGGCGTCGGGAAGTCGATCCCGGTCAGCGGGCGAAAATACTTAACCGAAATCGACGTGGGCGTCATCGGTTACGGGACGGGCCTGGCAGGCCAGGATCAATCCGTCGGCCAGGTCACTGGGTTCGAGGATGTCGCAGATGACCATGTCGACTTTGCCGGACACCAGGGTTGCCACGCACGAGCCGCAATGACCCTCGCGGCAGGAGTGCGGTACGTCGATGCCGGCGTCCAGCATGACGTCGACCAGACTCTGGTCCTTGGGCCAACTCAGGCGATGCGTCTGACCGTCGAGATCGACGTCGACGGTTGTGCTCACGTCTGTCATGAATCCGAGTCTCGGGGGCGTTCCCGGGTTGTGGTTACCGGCCGGTCCAATGGTCGGGATGGCTCCGGTGGGTCGTCCGTTCATCGGGACGCCGTGCACTGTGCTATCGGAGCGAGAGTTAACTTCTTTGGTGTGAGCAGCGCAGAACAGGTTGACGTCGTCGTCGTTGGTGCCGGGTTCTCCGGTTTGTACGCACTGCACAAGCTGCGATCCCAGGGCTTGTCGGTCGTGGTGTTGGAGGCGGCACCCAATGTGGGCGGAACCTGGTACTACAACAGGTACCCCGGGGCCCGCTGCGACGTGGAGAGCGTCGACTACTGCTACTCCTTCGACAAGGAGCTGCAGCAGGAGTGGGTATGGACCGAGAAGTACGCCACCCAGGCCGAGATCCTGCGCTACATCAACCACGTCGCCGACCGGTTCGATCTGCGCCGCGACATCCGGTGCAGCACCCGCGTGACTTCGGCGGTGCTCGACGAAGAGACACTGCGCTGGACCGTCACCACCGACGCCGGCGACACCGTCACGGCGCGGTTCTGCGTGATGGCCACCGGCGCGCTGTCTGAGCCGTTGCTGCCGAACATCCCCGGTGTCGAGACCTTCGCGGGCGAGACCTATCACACCGCGAACTGGCCGCACGAGGGCGTGGATTTCACCGGCAAGCGGGTCGGCATCATCGGTACCGGTTCGTCGGGCATCCAGAGTGTGCCGATCGTGGCCGAGCAGGCCACCGAACTCGTTGTCTTCCAACGCACCCCGAACTTTTCCGTGCCGGCGGGCAACCAGCCGCTGACCGCCGAACGGTTGGCGGACGTCAAAGCCAGCTATGACGAGCGGCGCGCGCTGTCCTGGCGCAGCGGCGGTGGCTCGCCGCACCTGGCGCACCCGAAGCTGACCATGGAGCTGTCCGACGACGAGCGCCGCGCAGAGTTCGAAAGGCGTTGGCAGCTGGGCGGTGTGCTGTTCAGCAAGACGTTCAGCGACCAGATGGTCGACCCCGTCGCCAATGCCGAGGCGAAGAAGTTCTACGACGAGAAGGTGCGCGCGGTCATCGCCGACCCGACGGTCGCCGACCTGCTGATCCCGAACGACCATCCGATCGGTGCCAAGCGGATCTGCACCGATAGCAACTACTTCCAGACCTTCAACCGCCCCAACGTGACCTTGGTCAGTGTCCGCAAGACTCCGATCGAGCAGGTCGACGTCACCGGCATCACCACGACCGATGCCCGCTTCGATCTGGACGCCATCATCTTCGCGACCGGGTTCGACGCCCTGACCGGAGCGCTGGCACGCATCGACATCGTCGGGCGCAGTGGAGAGAAACTCAAGGACAACTGGGCGCACGGACCGCGCAGCTACTTGGGCCTGGGTGTCGATGGCTTCCCGAACATGTTCATGGTGTCCGGTCCGGGTGCGCCGGCGGTGCTGGCCAACATGGTGCTGCACGCCGAGGCGCACGTGAACTGGATCGCCGACGCCATCGGCTACGTCGACGCGCACGACTACGCGGCGATCGAGGCCAGCACCGATGCGGTCGAGGACTGGGGCGCCGAATTGATCCGCCGCGCCGACAAGACCTTGTTCCCCAAGGCGAACTCCTGGTACATGGGCGCGAATGTGCCCGGCAAGCCCCGGGTTTTCATGCTCTTCATCGGCGGATTCGCGGCGTACAACGACATCTGCGCCGATGTTGCGTCGGCCGGGTACAAGGGATTTGACCTGACCAAGGCCTCCTGATGTCGGGTCTTGTCGACAAGGTCGTCGTCGTCACCGGTGCGGCCCGGGGCACCGGACGCACCCATTGCGAGCGGTTCGCCGAAGAGGGCGCCGACGTCATCGCGCTGGACATCGATTCGGCTGCAGCGGATTTGGTGTCGCTCGCCGAGGCGGTCCGGCAGCGCGGGCGGCGATGCTTCACCGGGGTGGCCGACGTCGCCGATCTCGACGCGGTAGTTGCGGCGGTTGACGCCGGGGTTGCCGAGTTGGGCCGGCTGGATGTGGTGGTCGCCAACGCGGGGATGCACTCGGCGTCAGCGCCGTCGTGGGAGGTCACGCCCGAGGACTGGCAGCGGATCCTGGGCATCAACCTCACCGGCGTCTGGCATACGGTCAAGGCCAGCGTGCCGCACATCGGCGACGAGGGCGGGTCCGTGGTGATCATCAGCTCCACCAACGGACTTCGCGGCACCGCCAACACCGCGCCGTACACGGCGACCAAGCACGCCGTGGTCGGACTGGCTCGCACCCTGGCCAATGAGTTGGGGCCCAAAAGAATTCGGGTCAACACCGTTCATCCGGGGGCGGTCGGCACCGCCATGGTGCTCAATGAGGCCACCTTCAAACGTATCCGGCCCGACCTGGAGAACCCGACCGCAGACGATGTCGCCGAGGTGCTTTCAGCGCGTAATTTGTTGCCGGTACCGTGGGTTGAGCCGGTGGACGTCAGCAATGCGGTGGTGTTCCTGGCTTCGGATGAGGGGCGCTACATCACCGGCACCCAACTTGTCGTGGATGCGGGATTGACCCAGAAGGCGTGAGGAGCCGCCCGTGACGGATCTGGCCAAGTACGGGCCGTGGGCGGTGATCGCCGGGGGCTCCGAAGGCGTGGGTGCCGAATTCGCCCGCCAGTTGGCTCGGGCCGGCATCAATCTGGTGCTGGTGGCGCGCAAACCCGGACCGCTGGCCGAGACGGCGGCGAGCTGTCGGGCGCTGGGCGTGCAGGTGCGTGACCTGGCGCTGGATCTGCTTGACCCAGAAGCTGTTACGCGATTGGTCGAGGAAACTGCTGATGTCGAGGTCGGCCTGTTGATCTACAACGCCGGCGCGAACACCGTGCGCTCGCCATTCCTGGACGCTTCGCTTGAGGATTTTCAGCGCGTCATCGACCTGAACGTCACTGCGATGCTCGCCCTGGTGCAGCATTTCGCCCGGCCGATGCGGGACCGCCGCGCCGGTGGGGTGCTGCTGGTCGGGTCGATGGCCGGCACTCACGGGGCGTACGCGCAGTCGATTTACACCGGGGTCAAGGCGTTTGGCCGCTTGTTCGCCGAGAGCCTGTGGCTCGAACTGCGCGAATTCGGCGTCGACGTGTTGGAACTGGTACTCGGGGTGACCCGCACCCCAGCCATGCAGCGGGCGGGCCTGAACTTCGAGGTGCCCGGACTGCGGGTGGCGGACCCGGCCGATGTGGCGGCCGAAGGGCTGGCGCATCTGGGTGATGGGCCGGTGTGGATCGCCGGCGGAAACGGGCCGGCCGTCGAGCGTGGCAGTGGACCGAACCGCGCGGCGATCGTGCTGGGATCGCACGAGGCCATCATGGCCCTGACCGGAAAGCGTTGAGCCGGATGAAACTTGGACTGTCGACGCCGGTGGTCATGCGGGTTCCGGGCATGGCGTCATCGTGGGAGGCCGACGGAACCGCGGCGGACCTGGCGTTGATCGCCTCGGCCGCCGACGAGCTCGGCTATGAATTCTTGACCTGCGCCGAGCATGTGGCGGTGCCGGCCCCCGATGCCCGCGGTCGCGGGGACACGTACTGGGATCCGGCGGCCACCTTGGGTTTTCTGGCCGCACACACCTCGCGAATCAGGCTGGCCACCTCGGTGCTGGTGTTGGGCTACCACCATCCGCTCAAGATCGCCAAGCAATACGGCACGCTGGATCGGCTCAGCGGTGGACGAGTGGTGCTGGGTGTCGGAGTCGGGTCGCTGGAGGCGGAATTCGACTTGCTCGGTGCGTCTTTCGCCGACCGCGGGGCTCGGGCCGATGACGCGATGCGCGCGTTGCGGGCCGCACTGGGACAACGCGAGCCGTCGTACGCCGGTGAGTTCTTCGAGTTTTCCGGCATGTCGGTGAATCCGTGGGCGCAACAGGGGCGGATGCCGATGTGGGTGGGCGGACGGACCCGCCGGTCGCTACGCCGGGCTGTCGAGCTGGGGGAGGGCTGGATGCCGTTCGCGCTGGCGCCGGACGCGTTACGTTCGATGCTCGAAAGCATCTCGCTACCAACCGGTTTCGAGGTGGTGCTGGCCGCGGGGCGGCCGCTGGATCCCGGCGCGGACCCCGTTGGCGCCCGCCGTGCGCTGGACGCGCTGCGACACGCCGGAGCCACCTCGGCGACCTGCACCGTGGCATCCGGGTCGGCGCGACACTATTGCGAACAGCTTGCGCAGCTGCAGGAACTGGCGTCATGACCTCGGTCGAGGAACTGGTCGCCCGGTTGCAGAACCTGGAGGACGAACGCGACATCGCCCACCTGATCGCGTCCTACGGCCCTCTGGTCGATGCCGGCGATGCCGATGGGGTGGCCGCGCGGTGGGCCGAGGACGGCGGCTATGACGTCGAGGGTTGGCAGATGACCAGTCGCGCGGATGTACACGCCATGGTGAATTCGACCGGACACCAGGGTCTGGTGGCGTCGGGATGCTGCCACTTTCTCGGGCCTGCGGTGGTGACCGTGTCCGGGGATACCGCGGTGGCGGTGTGCGAGTCACTGGTGGTGGTTCGGCGCGATACCCAATTCGTCGTGTGGCGGGCGGCCGCCAACCATTTTCAGCTCTCCCGGACTGCAGGCAGCTGGCAGATCGCTGCACGGAAAAGCAGGCTGCTCAACGGATCTGGCGAAGGCCATGGCCTATTGACGGCAGGAGTTGCGGGCCGAGCCGCCGACTGACGGCCCGGCCCTGCGATCAGCGCTGCAGGAAGCCCAGGACCGTGCTCTCGAAGGCCTCCTTGGCCTCGATCATGGCCCAGTGCCCGCAGTTCGGGAAAACGTGCAACTCGGCGTTGGAGATCGTGCGCATCGGGATCAGTGCCATGTCCAGCGGGCTCACCCGGTCGTCGCGACCCCAGGTCAGCAGCGTCGGCGCTGTGACCTTGTGCATTTGTGCCCAGGGCTGCGGCGGGGCGTCGGCCGAGCGCATGAACTTCATCATCATGTTGAACGCCGCCTTGCCGTACATCCGGCGGGCGGAGGCCAGCGTCTCCGGATCCGAGGCCAGCTGCAAGCGCTCTTCGATCAGCTCCTCGGTCACGATGCGCTGGTCGTAGACCATCGAGTTGAGCCAGTCGACCAAGCGCTGGCGGGTCGGGTCCTCGGTGAACTCCTGGAGCAGCCGGATGCCCTCGCTGGGGCCGGGGCTGAAGATGTTGGTGCCGATGCCGCCGATGGTGACCAGCTTGCCGATCCGGTCGGGGTTGTTGATGGCGAAGTTGATACCGACGCCGCCGCCCATCGAGTTGCCCACGACGTCGACCTTGTCGATGCCGAGGACGTCCAGGAACGGCACCACGGCGGACTGGGCGTCGATCATCGGGTGGCCGCCGAAGTCGTCGCTGACGCCGAAGCCCGGGAACTCCAGGATCAAGCAGCGGAAGTGCTCGGCGAAGGTCGGCAGAACGCCGCGGAAGTTGCGCCAGCCGGTGACGCCCGGGCCGGAACCGTGCAGAAACAGCAGGGTCGGTCCGGAGCCTTCGTCGTAGTAGCGCAGTGTTCCGCGGTCGGTCCGGACTTCCTTCAGATCGGTCATGCGACCCAAAGTACGGTGCGATGTCGCGGCAGTCGCTGCCGCCTCCCATATGGTGGGCGGATGACTGCGCCAGATTCTGCGCGTCCGTTGGCGGGCGTGCGGATCGTCGAGATCTCCAGTTTCGTTGCGGTACCACTGGCGGGAATGACGCTGACCCAGCTCGGTGCCGAGGTCATCCGTGTCGACCCGGTCGGTGGGGCGGCGGACTATCACCGCTGGCCGGTGACCGACGCCGGTGAGAGCATTTACTGGGCCGGACTGAACAAGGGCAAACGGTCGGTGGCGGTCGACATGCGCGCACCGGAAGGCCAGCAGCTGGTGGCCCGGCTGATCGCCGAAGCCGGGGTGCTCATCACCAACGTTGCCGGGCGGCAATGGCATTCGTATGAAGCCCTGGTTTCGCGGCGTCCCGACCTGATCCATGTCGAGGTATCGGGCCGAGCCGATGGGGGTACCGGCGTGGACTACACCGTCAACGCCGGGCTCGGTTTCCCGTTGGTCACCGGGCCGGCCGGGCTCGATACCCCGGTCAACCATGTGCTGCCGGCGTGGGATGTGGCTTGCGGACTGTACGTCGCGCTGGCGGTCACCGCGGCGCTGCGGCATCGCGACGCCACCGGAGCCGGGCAGCGCGTCAGCATCCCGTTGGAGAACGTCGCGCTGGCAACCGCGGGAAATCTGAGTTTCCTCACCGAGGTGATGGTCAACGGGGTGTGCCGAGAGCGGATCGGCAACTCGCTGTTCGGTCAGTACGGGCAGCAGTTCCTAGCCGCCGACGGCGCGGCCTTCATGATCGTGGCGTTGACCGGACGGCACTTCAGAGACCTTACCGAGGTGACGGGTACCGCGAAAGCCGTTGCCTCGCTGGCGGAATCGCTGGCCGCGGACTTCACTGACGAGGGTCAGCGCTATCGCCATCGGGACGCGCTGACCGGCCTGTTCACCGTATGGTTCTCCGCGCATACCGCCGACGAGATCAGCGCGGCGTTGAGCGGTACGTCGATTCTGTGGGAGCGCTACCGCGACTTCGCCGAGGCGGCAGCGAGTTCGAAGGTGACCGCCAATCCGTTGTTCACCGAACTCGATCAGCCGCGAATCGGCAGGTATCTGGCGCCCGGCCTGCCCATGCAGATCGACGGGCAGTATGCCGCAGCCCAGCCGTCACCGGCGTTGGGCGATCACACGGTGACGGTGTTGTCCGAGTTGGGGTTGCCCGGCGACGAGGTGGCCCGGTTGGTGGAAGCGGGGATCGTGGCATGAGCGTGCTGCCCGAACTGCTGACGGTGTCGGCCGGCTGTGAGCCAGACGCCTGGATTGGTGCCGCGGGTGGACCGGTGGGTAAGCGGGCGTTCGGTGGGCTGCTGATGGCGCAGAGCCTGGCCGCCTCGTGTCAGACCGTCGATGAGGCCAAGCGGCCCACTGCGATGCATCTGCACTATTTGCGCGGCGGCGAGGCCGGCGAGGTCACCGACTACGTCGTCACCCGGGTCTACGACGGGCGCACGGCAGCGTCGCGCCGAGTCGAGTCATTCCAGTCGGGCCGGATGCTGACGACGGCGTCCGTGTTGTACTCCACCGACCTCGCTGGTCCGTCACACGGTCAAATGGCAGTAATGCCAACCGATCCCGACACGCTGCCGCCGACAGGTCCGCCTGGACCGGCGCCTGCGGTGCCCCTGGATGAACTGGACATCCGAATCTCCGATGACCGGTCGTCCGGGGAATTCGTGCGTCGGATGTGGTGGCGGGTCACGGTGCCGCTGCCACCGGAACAGTTGGCGCACATGATGATTGCTGCCTACGTCACCGATCTCTACGGGATAGACCCTGCGCTGCAGGCGCACGGCCACTCGATGCAGGCCCGGACTCACCGCAGTGGCACCACCGATTTCTCCATCTGGTTCCACCACCCGATCCGGGCAGATCGGTGGAATCTGTTGGAATCCCGGTCACCGGCGGCCGGGCGTGGCCGTGGGGTGGTCACCGCAGCGCTGGTGGGCGCCGATGGGACCCTCGCCGCAACACTGGTACAGGAAGGGTTGATCGCCGACCGCGAGTGAGGCGAACATTGGTTGCTGGCCGGCATATTGCAGTACCTTCATGGGCGAACTCGCTAAGGAGAATTGACATGGCATTTTCAGCAGCTCGCCCAGTGGCACTGGGCGCTTTGACGGCGGCACTCATCGGTTCGGCAGTTGCCGCGACACCCGTCGCCAATGCCGGCGGACCATGCGCGGCGAGCACCGCCGCCAACATCGCAAGTGGCGTGCTGGGAGCCATGGGGGGATACCTGGACGGTCACCCCGACGCCGATGCGGTGGTCACGGCGGCGGGTAACCAGAATGCCGGGCAGGCGAAGAACTCGCTGACCACGTACTTCGCCACGCACCCGCAGCAGATGCTGGACCTGAAGGGCATTGCCGATCCGCTGATCAATTTCAAGCGGCAGTGCAACATCACGATGAATGCGGGTCAGTTGGCCGCCCTGATCCAGTCGTTCGGCTGACGGCCAACCCGGTGAACGGCGCGCAGGCGCTGATCCGCACCCTCGCCGACGCCGGGGTCACTGTCTGCTTCGGTAACCCCGGCACCAGCGAAATGCATTTCGTCGCAGCGCTGGATTCGGTGCCCGAAATGCGCGGGGTGCTGTGCTTGTTCGAGGGCGTCGTCACCGGTGCCGCCGACGGGTATGCCCGGATGGCCGACAACCCGGCCGCCACCCTGTTGCACCTGGGGCCGGGCTTGGGCAACGGCATGGCCAACTTGCACAACGCTCGTCGCGCGCATTCGCCGCTGGTCAACATCGTCGGCGACCACGCCCTGGGCCACAAGAAGTACGACGCACCACTGGAATCGGATATCGAATCGGCTGCCGGCACGGTGTCGGGTTGGGTGCGTCGGTGCCGCGACACCGCGGCGGTCGCCGCCGATGCCGCGGATGCAGTTGAGGCCGCGAAGCTGGGGCAGGTGGCCACGCTGATCCTGCCCGCCGATGTGTCCTGGAGTGAGGGCGGCGAGCCCGTCGCCGCATCAGGTGGTTCGGTGTTGCGTCATGAATTCGACTACCGGGACGGTGTGGATCCGGCCGAACACGCGGTGCACCACATTCGTTGTGCCGATGACACACAACAGGTTTTCGGTCCGGACTCCACCATCTTGATCGGCGGCGCGGTCTGCCGGAACCGTGGCCTGCTGGCGGTCAGCCGCATCGCCGCGGCCACCGGCGCCAAGGTTTTGGTGGAAACCTTTCCGGCCCGACTCGAACGCGGCGCCGGGGTGCCCACTTTCGAGCGGCTGGCCTATCTGGCCGAAGCGGCCGAGGCCCAATTGGTCGGCACCAAGCACCTGGTGCTCGCCGGTGCCCGGTCCCCGGTGTCGTTCTTCGCCTATCCGGGTAAAGCCAGCGACCTGGTTCCCGAGGGCTGCCAGTTGCATGGGGTGACCGGTGACGTGGTTACCACGCTCGAAGCGCTGGCCGACGCGCTGGCAGCGCAAGCCGTGCCGGTCGTGCAGGAGCCGCGAATTCCCGAGCTACCCACCGGCGCAACCGAACTGACGACCCAGAACTGGGTCGACGTCGTCGCCGCGACGCTGCCCGAGCACGCGATCGTGGTCGACGAATCCAACACCAGCGGTTTTCTGCTGCCACAGGCCACCATGGGTGCGCCGCGCCACGATTTATTGACGCTGACCGGCGGGGCCATCGGATTCGGGTTGCCCAACGCCGTCGGCGCAGCAGTGGCCTGCCCCGACCGTCCGGTGCTGTGCCTGCAGGCCGACGGTAGTGCGATGTACACGATTTCGGCGTTGTGGACCATGGCGCACGAGCAGCTCGACGTGGTCACCGTGGTGTTGAACAATGCCGCCTACGCCATCTTGCGGATGGAGTTGCAGCGCGTCGGCGCGCAGGCCGGCGGCCCGAAGGCCGCGGCGATGCTCGACCTGTCCAATCCCACAACCGATTTCGTCGCCTTGGCGCAATCCATGGGAGTGCCTGCCGCTCGCGCCACCACCACTGCGGAACTCGCTGAGCTATTGCTGGTGGGTTATGCCACCCCGGGGCCGTACCTCATCGACGCGGTGGTTCCGCCGCTGTTGTAGCACTTGAGCCCGAGTGCCACGCCACCGGCCATTTGTTACCGATTTCTGACGACCGTCTGACTTCTCTTGTCGCGCCGCGCTATTCATAGCTTAATGGGTAGTGATGGCGGATGCCCTTGGAGCTGGCGAGGGCTCCGAAGGTGAATGGAAAGGCCATGGCAGATGAGTAGATTCAGGTTCACTGTGGCGGCGACCGGAGTTCTGATCGGCATGGCCGTGGCGGGCGCGGGAGCCGCCGGCGCCGCAACGCCGAGCATCGGTTCTTCCGCAGGCGATGCGGTCAATGCGCTGACGGCGCAGGGTTATAGTGTCCAGCTCAGTTCCACTCCGAGCTCGCCCTTGTCGGACTGCACGATCGCAAACATCAACACGTTATCTGACGCTGGTGGAGCACCCGGCGCAGTGCCTGTGGCCTATGTCGACGTCACTTGTCCGACTGGCTGCTGACGTGCGCCGTCACGCCGTAGGCGATGTCGTCGACCCGCAACAGTGGACCACGCTGGCCGGCATGAGCTGCCATGTCCCCGACTCGGAGCTTCTGCTGCACATCCAATTCCGACGTTTTGCCGGATGTCCGATCTGCAACACGCACTTGCGTGAGGTGACGCTGCGTGGCGACGAACTGGCTGCTGCCGGCATTCGTGAAGTGATCGTCTTTCATTCCAGCGCTGACGAGTTGCTCAGGTATCAGCCGGACATTCCGTTCGACGTGGTCGCCGATCCGGATAAGGTCTTGTATCGCCAGTTCGGCGTCGAAACGTCCTGGCGCTCATTGTGTAATCCCCGACTATGGCTGCGGTTCGCCGCGGTTGCCGCAACGATGTGGCGGACGGTGCGCACCACACGGCGCCTTCAACTCCGGCCGACCGGTGGTGAGCTGGGACAACCTGCCGACCTGTTACTGAACACCCGCGGCGAAGTGGTGGCCGTGAAGTACGGACGGCATGCGTACGATCAGTGGTCAGTCGATGAGGTTCTCACCTTGGCCGGGGAATTCCGCAGGAGTTCCTAACGTAGTGCGGCGTAGGCGAATTCGGCCATGCCGTCGGCCGGGCCGATCATTGCGCGGTAGCCGAGCTTGCCGGCCGCGCGTGCGGGATCTGCAACGATGTGGCGGACGTCGCCGGCCCGATAACGGCCGGTGACTCTTGGTGTGCCCGAGCCGCGGGCAGTGCAGAGTCGTTGGGCCACTTCATAAATTGAGATCGGTTGGCCCGAGCACACATTGACTGCCTCGAACCCGCCGAGGTCGGCCTCGACCGCGGCGACGTTCGCCGCCGCCACGTCATCGACGTGAACGAAGTCCCGCATCTGTCCGCCGTCCTCGTACACAGTCGGGGTGCGTCCGGCCTCCAATTCCGAGCGGAAGATCGCCGCCACACCGGAATACGGGGTATCGCGCGGCATTCCGGGGCCGTACACATTGTGGTAGCGCAACGCGATCACCGATGCTCCGGTCGACTCGGCCCACGCCAGGGCATAGTGCTCCTGCGCCGTCTTGCTGGCCGCGTAAAGACTGCGCGGACGCAACGGTTCGTCTTCGCCCACCAGCTGCCACTGCAGCGCTTCGCCACCCACCGGGCAACGGTGCTCGAACGCTCCGGCATCCAGATCTGATCGGCGGCGCGGCAACGGGTCGACGTCGCCGTGCTCGGGGCACGCGTAGCGGCCCTGGCCGTAGACCACCATCGATGACGCCAGGACCAGTTTGCGGCACCCCGCGGCGAACATCTCCGCCAACAACACGGTCGTCCCGTAGTCGTTGTGCCCGCCGTATTCTGGGGCGTCGGCGGCGTTCACGCCCGCGCCGACCACCGCCGCCTGATGGCACACCACATCGATGCCCCTCAGCACGCGGGCCAGCCCGGCGGAGTCTCGCACGTCGAGTTGTGAACATCCTTCTGGTGCAGTGGCATTCGGCCCATGTGCGGCGGCCAGCATCGCGTCGACGCCGACGACATCGTGCCCCTCGGCGACCAGCGTGGCGCTCACCCGGCTGCCGATGAACCCCGCGGCGCCGGTCAACAGCACCCTCATGCCGTCGCTCCGTCGGCATCGGCCAGCGGAAGCCGCACCTCGAACCGGGCCCCGGTGTCCAGATTGTGTGCCGACAGCGTGCCCTGATGGGCCTGCACCAGGCCGGCGGCGATCGCCAAACCCAGCCCGGAACCGCTGGGAAGTGATGAATCCGCGCGTGGCACACGACCGTTGGAGCCGCGATAGGCGACGTCGAACACCCGGGCCAGATCGGCCTCGTCGATGCCCACGCCGGTGTCATCGACGCGTGCCCAGGCGCCGTTGGCGTCGCGGCCGAGCGTGAGCTCCACCCGGCCACCCTCGGGGGTATGAGCGATGGCATTGGCCACCAGGTTCGACAGCACCCGCACCAAAGCCCGGTCACTCCCGATGACCCGGACCGGTTCGGCGGGCAGACTGGCCTGCAGGAGCACTCCGGCGCGTTCGGCGGCGATGCGATGGGTGGCCATCACGTCATCGACCACCTCGTCGAGGGCCACGGTGTCGTGCGCGGGCTGTACGGCGCCCGCGTTGATCTTGGACATCTCGAACAGGTCATCGACCATTTCAGAGAGCCGGATCGACTCCTGCTCAATGTGTTTGGCCTGCTGGCGGGCTTCGGAGGCATCGACCACGCCGTCGGAGATGGCTTCGGCGACCGCCCGGATACCGGCCAGCGGTGTGCGCAGATCGTGGCTGACGAAAGCGACCAGCCGCCGTCTGGACTGTTCGGCGGCGCGTTCGGAGTCGCGGATCTCCTTCTCCCACACCGTTCGCCGGGCCTGGTACCGGGCCAGCATGATGGCGGCCGGGATGGTCACCACCGACACGATCAGCAGGACCACGGCGATGCGTTCGAATGTCTCGGTGATCATGAACCCGCTGGCGCCGAGCACGCCGATGAAGGTGGCCAGCGTGGGAATAAGGATCAGCACCACCATGCTGACGGTCATCGACCACGACCGGGAGAACCGGATGATGAGTGCGCCGATGACCACGATCGGCACCGAACAGGCGAGTGCCCACCCGACGATCTGCCACAAATCGGTTGGCATGGTTCAGTACTCCTGGCCGGGTTGTCTTTCGGTGCTCCACAGGTAGCCACGACCCCACACGGTCTGCACCCGGTGGTGGTTTCCGAGCTTGGCGCGCAATCGTTTGATGTGCACGGTGACGGTGGACAGATCGCCGAAATCCCACTGCCACACCAGTTTCAGCAGTTGTTCGCGGGAGTACACCGTGTCGGGATGGGACAGCAGAAAAACCAGGAGATCGAACTCCCGGTTGGTCAGGTTCATCGGTACGCCATCGACGGTTGCCGAGCGGCTGGCCGCGGACACCTGCAGGCCGCAAGTGTTGAACTCCAACGGCGCGGTTGTCGTCACTTCCGAGGCCCGGCGCAACACGCTGCGCACGCGCAACGCCAACTCACGCGGACTGAACGGCTTGGTCAGATAATCATCGGCGCCGGCTTCCAGGCCGGCGATACGGTCATCTTCCTCGCCGAGCGCGGTCAGCAGGATGACAGGCATGCCGTAGCCCTCGTCGGAGCGCACGCTTCGGCACAGCTCGAGCCCGTCGGGTCCGGGCATCATCACATCGAGCACCGCCAGATCGACTCGGGTGGAATGCAGTAACTGCAGGGCCTCGGAACCGTCACGGGCGATGGCGACGTCGTGTCCATCGCGTTCCAGATAGCGGCGCACCACATCCCGCACGACGGGGTCGTCATCGGCGATCAGCACAGTGCTCACCGTATCGACAGTAGTGCTTCTGGGTCGCTACCTGCGTGGACGTCACAGTTTCGTCATCACTGGACACCTTTCACCGGCGGCGACACCGGCTTAGGTTTTTGGCATGCCGTCTACTCCGGTCACCGTGCTGCTGCCCTGTCTGAACGAGGCAGAGTCGCTGCCGGCGGTGTTGGCCGGCATTCCTGAGGGGTACCAGGTGATGGTGGTGGACAACAACAGCACCGACGACACCGCCCGGGTGGCACGTGAGTACGGTGCGGAGGTCGTCTACGAGGCGCGGCCGGGCTACGGGGCGGCTGTGCATGCCGGGGTAGTGGCCGCCGATGGCGCGGTCGTCGCGGTGCTCGATGCGGACGGCTCGCTCGACCCGCGGGCGGTGCCGGCGTTGGTGCACGAACTGGAACTCGGCGCCGATCTGGTTGTCGGCCGCCGTCGCGCGGTGCCGGGATTGCGTTGGCCGTGGCATGCGCGGGCAGGTACCGCAGTGGTGAGCTGGCGGCTGCGGTCCAAATTCGCCCTGCCCGTGCATGACATCGCTCCGATGCGGGTCAGCCGCCGTGATGCCTTGTTGTCGTTGGGCATTGTGGATCGGCGTTCCGGCTATCCCGTTGAGCTGCTGGTGCGTGCCGCGCGGGCCGGCTGGAAGGTGGTCGAACGCGACGTCACCTACGGGCCGCGCATCGGTGGCGTGTCCAAGGTCAGCGGCTCGGTTCGTGGCAGTGCTGTTGCAGCAGTGGACTTCTGGCGGCGAATCCGATGAGTGACGTGCTGCCCGTGACAGTGGTGGTGGTCGCCAAGGCTCCGGTGCCGGGGCTGGCAAAGACCAGGCTGGCCGCCGCCGTCGGTGCCGAGGCTGCCGCGGACATCGCCGCCGCGGCGTTGTTGGACACGCTCGATGCGGTGGCTGCGGCTCCGGTTGCCGCCCGTGCGGTGGCGCTGACCGGCGACCTGACCCAGGCTCGAGCGTCCGCTGACATTCGGAATCGGTTGGCGGCATTCACGGTATTCGATCAGCGCGGGTGCGACTTCGCCGATCGGCTTGCCAATGCGCATCTGGACGCGGCACGTGCGGGCTACCCAGTTCTGCAGATCGGGATGGACACACCCCAGGTCAGCGCGGACGCGCTGGGCGAGTGTGCGCGTGCTCTGCTGGGCGCGGAAGCAGTACTCGGTCCGGCCACGGACGGCGGCTGGTGGCTGCTGGGTCTGCACGATCCGGAGTTCGCCGGATGTCTGCGCACGGTGCCGATGTCGCGACCGGATACCGGAGAGCTGTCGCTGCGGGCGCTGCGCGCCGCGGGTCTTCGGGTGCAACTCGTCGCTTCGCTGTCCGACGTCGACACCATCGGCGATATCAGTGCGGTGCGCCGACATTGTCTGCTCGAGAGCAACTTTCATCGAACTACCACTGAGCTGGGGGTGTGATGTTCGGCAATCTCTACGAGCGCGCATTGGTGGGCGAACGATGTTGGATCCGGCACGTCGATGGCACGGTACAACGACTGCCGGTGCACAACTGGCTTGGCGGGCATCGCAGCGACCGACGGTTCGACCGAGCGGTTTTGGAACGGTGCGATGGACCGACAATAGATCTCGGCTGCGGCCCGGGCCGACTGGTCGCCGATCTGATCAGACGGGGAGTGCCGGCCCTCGGCGTGGACCAATCGGCCACCGCAGTGGAGATCGCTCGGCGCAGTGGTGCGCCGGCGCTTCGTCGTGATGTGTTCGATCCGCTGCCCGGAACCGGCCGCTGGCAGACCGTCTTGTTGGCCGACGGCAATGTCGGGTTGGGTGGCGACCCCTTGCGAGTCCTGCGTCGCGCAGGTGAACTCCTTCGACGCGGCGGCGTGTGCCTGGCCGAATTCGATTCGGCGCCAATCGGAATTCAGTACCAATGGGTGCGGCTCGAATCGGCACGCACCATAGGTCCGTGGTTTCGGTGGGCGGCGGTCGGCATCGACAGTGCGGCTCGGGTCGCTCACGAGGCCGGCCTGGCGATCACCACGGTCCACCCGATCGGTAGCCGGCTGCTGGCAACTCTGGAGCTGTCGTGAGCTTGCGGGGTACGGCGGTCACTGCCCGCGTCGGGGTCGCACTAGGCGTCGCGATCACCGTTTGCTTTGTCACCGGATTGCTCAGTCACCTCATTCAGCACCCCCAGCCGTGGTTCGACTGGCCGACCCGACCGGTCTGGCTGTACCGGCTGACACAAGGCACCCATGTCGCGTCCGGAATCGCCGCCATCCCACTGACCGTCGTCAAACTGTGGTCGGTGTGGCCGAAACTGTTCGAACGTCCGATCATCGGTGGCATCACGCGCCAACTGGAACGGCTCTCGATACTGGTCCTGGTCGGCGCGATCCTCTTCGAACTTTCGACCGGACTGCTCAACATCGCCCAGTGGTACGTATTCGGATTCTTCTTCACCACCAACCATTACGCGGTCGCTTACCTTGCCCTCGGCGCCGTGCTGGTTCATCTGGCGGTGAAGCTGCCGGTGATCCGGCGGGCCCTGGGCGAGCCCATCGAGGCTGCGTCGACAGAAGGGGTCACCGGCCCGACCCGGCGCAGCGTGTTGCGCGGTACCTGGCTGGCGGCCGCAGTCGCCACGCTGGCCACGGCCGGTCAGGCGGTGCCGCTGTTGCGGCGCGTCTCGGTGCTGGCCCCCCGATCAGGCCAAGGGCCGCAGGGTATTCCGGTGAACCGCAGTGCGATCGCCGCCGGCGTGTTGGTCGGCGCCTATTCGCCGAACTACCGGCTGACGGTGGTCAACGGAACCAGGAGTCGGGCTTTCTCGCTGGCGGACTTGAACGCCTTGCCGCAGTCGACGCACCGGCTGCCCATCGCATGCGTCGAAGGCTGGAGCGCCGACGCCGAATGGACCGGGGTGGTGCTGGCCGACCTCGTCGAGGCGGTCGGGGGCTCGCCGCACGACGACGTGCGGATGGTCTCGCTGGAGCCGCCCGGTCCGTACTCGCGGACTGTGTTGCCGGCCCGTCATGCCCGCGACCGATTGACCCTGGTTGCTTTGCGACTCAACGGCCAAACGCTTGACGCGGACCACGGTTACCCGTGCCGGCTCATCGCGCCGTCGCGACCCGGCGTACTGCAGACCAAGTGGCTATCCCGAATCGAGATGGTGTGATGAGGGTGATCCGAGCGGGTTTGGCCGCAATTGGACTGTGCCTTGCCGTCTACGGGGCAACGTTGCTCAGCGCGAATCCGCAGGTGATCCTGATCCGGATTCTGACCTGGGCACTCGCCGCCGTCCTCATCCATGACGCGGTGTTCGCCCCGCTCTGTGTGGCCGTCGGTTTCGCCGGTCGCAAGCTGCTGCCCGAACGCTGGCAGGCGCCGGTTGCGGTGGCGGCCCTGTGCAGCGTGGTTCTGCTGACACTGGCGGTACCGGTTTTCGACAAACCGGGACGGCATCCGGACAACAGCACCGTACTCGACCGTAATTACCATGCTGGACTGTGGATTTCGCTGACCGTGGTCTGGGTTATCGCTCTCGGTCGGCTGCTACCAGTTCGTAAGAATGAGGTGGTTGAGCGCCAGGGCACCGACGACGTTGAGAGCGAGCCACCAACGCCGTGACGTCGCGGGCAGCAGCCCACCGGCGGCCGTCAGCCACACCGTGAACGGCAGCCAGATCCGCTCGGTCTCGGCCTTGCTCAGCATGCTGACATCGGCGCAGATGATGGCCAACAATGCGGCGAGTACCAATAGGTTCATGCCAGAACGTCGACGCACTGCATCGATGTCGAACGCGCGACTGATTCCGGCCACGGAACCGACGCCTATTGCGCACACCACCGATGCCAGGTTGGCCCATGACCAATACTGGAACGGCCTGTTGCTGGCGATGCCCTGCCAATAGCGTTGCTGCACCAGTGTGTATCCGTCGAACCACCAGAATCCGGCGATGGCAAATGTCGCGACGACCAGCAATGCCGGAACGGCTGCACAGACCGCGGCGCGGATCGCTGACCTTCGGTCGGGGGCGGTGCACAGGACGGCCACCGCGAGAAATCCGATCAATACCAGGCCGTAGTTCAGGAAGATGCCCCAGCCCAGCAGCAACCCGGAGCAGGCTGCGGTGAGGACCGGCCGTTGATTGCGGGTCGCCTTGGCCAGCAACGCGATACCCCACGCGGCGACGCCTGCGTAGTAGCCATCGGCCGACACCGCGATCCAGATGACCGTGGGGGCCACGGCGACGAACGGTGCCGCGGACCGGGCAGCGGCCTCGCCCGATATGGTCCGGATTGCCACCACGATGGCCGCGGCCGCGCTGGTGCCGATCAGCGTGCACCACCAACCTGCCCAGGCGCCGCCGCCCAGGCCGAGGCGGTCCAACCATACGAACGTCAGCAAGGATCCCGGCGGATGTCCCGAAACATGGGTGATCCACGAATTCGGTTGAAAGTCAGGGATTCTCGATGCAAAGGTGCGCACCGCTTCAGGCAGATCGTGCACGGTGGGCACCTGGCGCAGATACTCGTTCGGCGCGGTCAACCGACCGGCGAAGCCGCGTTGCCAGCCGTCCACCATGGCCAGAGCGAACGCCCAGCACAGCGATGCCGCCCACACCACCCAAGGCAACGCAGGCCACCGGATCCGGGCGGCGACCGTCGGCCCCCACAGCACCGCGCAGATTGCGATCAGCACCGCGGGCCCGGTACCCCAACCGACATGGGCATCCCACCAGCCGAAGATCGGTGCGGTCTGCGCGAAGGCCTGGATCTGCCCGGCTGTGCTGTGGATGAGTGGCGTGACGATTCCGAGATGCAGCAGGGGGACGACAAATGCCGCCAGCACCAACACGGCCGCCGAACCTGCGGCGATAGATTCGCGACGTCCTGGCCTCACGACCAATCACCCTATGGGACGAAGTCGCCGGAAGAACTGACCAATGTGTGACGGGATGACGGTTCACCGCCGCCGGCAGGTGCCGGTTGCGTCCTTGAGTGCGGGATCACCGATCTCGGCTCCCAGCGGCACGAGATCGGCATCTGACCGCGCGAGGCGATTTGGCCCGACGCGCGTGCGCGGCGTCGTCGCCGGCGTAACGTGACGGTCGACAGATCGGAGCCCCGCGATGCCCACAGCAGCGCAACTGATGGTCGAGTGCCTTGAGGCTGAAGGTGTTTCGCTGGTATTCGGCATACCCGGCGAGGAGAACATCCGGTTCGTCCAGGCACTTGCCGGGTCATCGACGATCCGTTACGTGTTGACCCGCCACGAACAGGCTGCCGCATTCATGGCCGAGATGTACGGTCGCGTGACGGGGCGGCCCGCGGTGGTGTCGACGACACTGGGCCCCGGCGCGATCAACATGCAACTCGGCGTGGCTGACGCAACCACGAACAGCACGCCGCTGGTGGCGCTGTCTGCACAGGTCGGGCAGAACCGCGAGTACAAGGAATCTCACCAGTACGTGGACCTGGTGTCGATGTTCGTGCCGATCACGCGGTGGTCCGACGGGCTTCCCACGCCATTGGCCATTCCCGAGATGTTTCGCAAGGCATTCAAGCTCGCCGAGACCGAACGCCCCGCGGCCGTGTATCTGGCTGTCCCGGAAAACATCGACGCCGATGAATTCGAGTACGCATTGGGGCCCTTGCCGCGCAACGTCGTTCGACCCGAGGCTCCTTCTCCCAGTCAGGTGGTGCGGGCCGTCGAGGTTCTCAACAACGCCACCCGACCGGTGATCCTGGCCGGTCACGGTGCTGCTCGCGCCGACGCGACCGCAGCATTGGTGCGACTGTCCGAACAGCTGGGCATCAGGGTGGCCAACACCTTCCACGGAAAAGGTGTGATGCCCGACGATCATCCGAACAGCATGGGCACCATCGGCTTCATGCGGCACGACTACGTCAACTTCGGGTTCGACGACGCGGACCTGATCATTGCCGTCGGATACGAACTGCAGGAGTTCGACCCGGTGCGCATCAACCCTTTGGCCGACAAACGCATCGTGCACATCCACCGTTTCCCGGCCGAGGTGGATGCCCACTACTCGGTTGACGTCGGGATCATCGGCGATATCAGCGCCTCGCTGGATGCCGTTCGGGTGGCGATGGCGGGACGGCGATATGACGAGGAACCGTGCGCTCCCGGCGCTGGGCTGCTCGCCGAGGAGTTCGCCAGGGGGCAGGCGGACGCGCGGTTCCCGTTGGCGCCGCAACGAATCGTCGCCGACACCCGGGCGGCGCTCGGCCGGGGCGATGTGGTGCTGGTCGACACGGGCGCGGCCAAGATGTGGATGGCGCGGCTGTACCCGACCTATGAGCGCAACACCTGCCTGATCTCCAACGGATTGTCGACCATGGCGTTTTCCTTGCCAGGTGCGCTGGGAGTCAAGCTGGCCCGGCCCGAGGCCAAGGTGCTCGCCGTGATGGGCGATGGCGCGTTCCTGATGAACAGCCAGGAGATCGAAACGGCAGTCCGCGAACGTATTCCGCTGGTGGTGTTGATCTGGGAGGACGGCGGATATGGGCTCATCGAATGGAAAATGGACCTCGAGCTCGGAGAGCACTACTACGTGGGCTTCACCAATCCCGACGTGGTCAAGTACGCGGAGAGCTTCGGGGCCAAGGGATATCGGATCAATTCCGCCGACGAGCTGCTACCGACGCTGCGTCTGGCCCTCGCCGACGAGGGAGTTTCGTTGATCGCCTGCCCGGTCGACTACTCGGAGAATATGCGGCTGACCGATCGGCTCGGCCAGCTCGACGACACGCTCTGACCAGAAGAGTCACCCCGCTGCCGGAGCGGTGTTGACCAGCAGCAGGTTTGACGTTGCGCGGTGGGTGATGGTGTTGGCAGTGGACCCCAGCACCCGGGCGAACCCCGACATCCCACGATTGCCGATCACCAGCAGGTCGTAGTTGTCGGCAGTGGAGATCAGCGCATCGGCCGGGCTGCCGAGCAATATCCGATGCTCAAGTTCGGCGGTGTCCAATTGGTCTGCAACGTCCGTCAATGTCGCAGTGCCGCTTGCGGTGTCACCGGCCGCGGTGACCAGAACGGGCCGAGCCCCGACTGCTGCCGCGAGATCCACTCCGGCGCGGACGGCCCGTAGCGAGGTCGGGGAGCCGTCGGTGGCCAGTGCCACAGAGGTGAACTTCTGAACCGGGCGGCGCACGAACAGGACATCCACCGGACTGTTGTGGGACAACTGGTTTGACGTGCTGCCGAGCAGCCGGCTGGAGGTCTGGTCGAGGCCCGCGGCGCCAACGACGATGAGCGCATGTGACGAGCGGTTCGCGATCCTGACGAGTGCGTCGAAGGCGTTGCCCTGCAACGGAAACTGCTTGATGGTCGTCACCCCCATCGCGGTGAGGTCGACGTCGGCGCCGCGTGCGGTCAGATCGGCCCAGGGCTGTTCGCGTCCGCCGGGCACTGCCACACTGGACTTCCACGCGGTTACCACCGCGACCGGAATGCCCGTGGCCGCGGCGATGACACCGGTGACGGTGATGGCGTCGCAGGCTGCCTCAGAGCCGTCGGTGCCGGTGACAATCTTCGAATAGGGCGCCACGGCCGGTCCTTTCGGTCGGTGGGGAGATCAGGCACCGAAGATGAGCATGTGGACGGCGCCGACGAGGATGCCCAGCAGGCCGCCGTGTGCGTACAGCAGCCAGGCGTCCTGTTCGATTGCCGAGTAGAGCATCTCGCCGAATTTGTCCGGGGGTAAGGCCCGGAATTTCTCGGTGGCGAAAGCTTCGATCTTCTTCGCCTGCGCCTTGTTGAACCCCGGGTCATACAGGACGCTGGGCGCGAATTCGACCAGGGTGTCTCCGGCGCCCCGTTGCAGGCCTTTGACATCGACAACCCCGAATGAGTTTCGGGCCACCACGATGAACGGTCCGAGAATGCGTTCGGCCTCTTCGGCGACGGAGGCTTCGATGAGCGCACGAGTCTTGTCGGCGCTGGCTCCGTTGAGCAGCTCGTGGGCGAAGTTCTGCACGGTCAGCACCTGCAGCGACAGCATCGTCGCGAGCTCATGGGCAGCCTGGTGTTGGCGCTTGGCGAACAGGCCCTGCTTCCAGAGGTACTTGTAACGCGGTTGCGGTTCCCCGGGTTCGAACACCACCTTGATCGCGATGATGTTGACGAAGATCCCGATCACTGCGGCACCCGCCAGCACCCACAGCCAGGTGGGCAGCAGGTGCAGAGCCGAGTTCAGGAAGCTCGGCAGGTGTATGACGAAGCCGCCATGGGCGGCATGCTCGGCGGCCTCGCTGCCCGAGTAGTAGATCAGCGACAACCACAATGCCAACACGATGCCGAACGGGAATCCGAGGGCGCCGACGCGGACCATGAAGCGCAGTTCCGGTACGGCCATCCCTCGGATGATGTCGCGCAGGACTTCTGGATTGCGCCGCAGGTAATTGACCGTCATGAGTTTGACGTTCAACAGCTGGTCGATGTACTGACCGATGTTGGCGAAGGCCCGTTTGGATATTGCCGGCAATTCGGCGTCTACGGTCGAGATGATCTGGTCGCGCATGGCCGGTGGCAGCGACTGCCATAGCTGCGGATGTCTGGCTTCGATGATCTCGGTGGTCAGCCTGCGGATGTCCGGTCGGGCGGCTTTGGCGATGGTCTTGGCCAGCTTGTCCGGGTCGAGTTGTTGATAGAAGTCGCTGATCTTGCCGATTCGGGCGATGGACGTGTCGACGATCAGGCTGGCCATCTTTTCGGCCCGGCAGGGAATGAAGCCCTGAAAGCCGAGAATCCCGTTGGGTGCGAACGTCGGCAGGATCTGCAATTTGCGTGGCAGATAAGGAAATACCCGCCGCAGCCCGGGCACGTAGAACCCGGTGAATCGGACCGGCGCGAACAACATGATGACGCCGGTCCAGTTGGTGATCAAGCCGGCGATCATGCTGAATATCGGCACGCTGATGATGTCGACGACGAACTTGGATTGGCCGGTCAGGTGCTCCCAATCGAGGAAAGGGCCGGCGGCGAGTGTCGTCATCGGTGGGTCCTTGTCGCTGAGAGGGTCGGTCAGTGCTTGTGCCCGGCTTTGGCAGGGTCGGGTGGGCCCTTGCCGATGATCTTGTCTCCGCGCTCGTCCGAGGCCCAGCCGCCGGTGTTGTACCCGGTGGTGTCGATGCAGACGTCGCAGAACTGCTGGCCGAAGGTCGACAGGTAGATGCTGCGGTAGACGCTGATGGTGCTGGCCGCCCGCGCCGCCGCTTCCAGTGCTCGTGGTTGTACCTCGAGCAAGGCGTATCGCCGGTAGTCGGCGACCGGCTCGGTGGAAAAACGCACCAGTCCAAGACGATTCAGGTTCACCAGGTACCGGTCGTCGAATTCTGGCCACCGGCAGCCGGCCATTTCGGCAATCATGTTGACACCGGCGGCGAGTCGCTCGGAACCGACCTGGAACAGCGTCTTGGTGCGGATGTCGATCGCCGGCTGCGGTCCGGCGACGGCCAGGAAACGTACGACGCGCGACTCGTCGGGGCTGAGCTGTTCCAGGATGTGGCCGAACGCCGGATGACGATGGGGTGGCTTTTTCGCAGGCTGCTGCGAGGCGGCAATCAGTTGGTCGCCGACAGCCCGCAGCTGGATATCGGTGTCGGTTTTGGTGCCGCGGTCGGGGGCGACAATGCGGCGCACCGGTGAGACCGCGACGCCCAGCACCGCGCTCGGATTCAGAATCGTCTCGGCTGCTCGCTTGAGCCCGCCGACGATGCCGGGACCGGCTGCCGGTGCCGTGGCCGGCAGTGATGCGGTGTCTTCGGGGGTGTCGCCGTCGATGTCGGGATCGTCGGCTGCGGCGAGAGCGGGGATGTCGGCGGGCGAGAGCGCTGAATCACGTTGTGCGCCACCGTCGCGACCGGGTATGCGGTTGAGCACATTGGCCAGCCGCCACAGATCGCGACCGGCGGCTCTGGTGGACTGCACGGCTGCGGCGAGGTCACGCGCGGTGTCGATGCCCAATTGTGCAAGGGGATCGATGAGAGCACTGAGCGGGTTCTCATCACGCCCCGGTTCGCGACCGTCCGTCATTGCGGCTCCATCACCCCATTGTGAATTAACGTGTGCGTCAACGATTGTCAGGCCGTTGAGCGTGTTTCGCACGTTACGCGCGGTGCGAGCCAACTGGGTTTGGTTTGGAATTTGCCGTTGAACAGGCCGATCTGTGGATGGATTGGGCACTGTGGATAACTGACCGTCCGGCCGGACGATTTCGCCTACGGCGCTGGCGATCTGTCGGTGTCACCCGCCACGGTGGCGATATGAACACACCACCACGCATGAGCCGCGCCGAGATCGGGGCACTCGGTGAACAACTCGCTGTCGATCACCTGACGTCGCAGGGCATGACGGTGCTGGCCCGGAACTGGCGCTGCCGCTGGGGCGAACTCGACATCATTGCGGCCGACAATGGCGGCGACACTGTGGTTTTCGTCGAAGTGAAAGCCAGGACCACAGCCGAGTTCGGTGGCGTCGAAAACGCGGTGACTCCCGAGAAAGTCCGTAGGCTGCGCCGGCTGGCCGGGGTGTGGCTGGCCGAGAAGGGCCAGCGGTGGCCCGGGCTGCGGATCGATGTGGTCGGCGTGCGCTTCGGCGGTCGGCACCCGGAACTGCTGCACCTGAAAGGGATCGGCTGATGGCACTCGGACGGGCCTACTCTGTGGCCATTCGCGGACTTGACGGTGTCATCGTGGAGATCGAGGCAGACATCACCTCGGGGCTGCCCGGTGTGCATCTCGTCGGGCTGCCCGATGCGGCGCTGCAGGAATCGCGCGACCGAGTGCGCGCCGCGATCACCAATTGCGGTAACACCTGGCCGATGTCGCGCCTGACGCTCGGCTTGTCGCCGGCGACGCTGCCCAAGGGTGGATCGATGTACGACCTGGCGATCGCGGCCTCGGTACTGTCGGCGCACCTGAAGACACATTGGTCCCGACTCGAAAAGACGGTTCTGCTGGGGGAGTTGGCGCTCGACGGGCGGGTTCGTCCGGTCAAAGGTGTGCTGCCCGCGGTGATGGCTGCCAAACGCGAAGGATGGCCGGCGGTGGTGGTGCCCGCCGAGAACCTGGCCGAGGCCTGCTTGGTCGACGGCATCGAGGTGTGGGGCGTACGCACTCTCGGGCAGATGCAGGCCTGGCTCAACGGCAAGGCACCCTTGGATGAACGGGTTGGCACCTCGGCGCCGGTGGCCGACGATGCGGTCGATCTCGCTGATGTGGTGGGACAGTCCCAGGCGCGCTGGGCCGTCGAGATCGCCGCGGCCGGTGCCCATCACCTGATGTTCACCGGCCCGCCAGGGATCGGGAAAACAATGCTGGCTCAACGGCTTCCGGGGTTGTTGCCGAATCTGACCGACGACGAGGCGCTGGAGGTCACCGCCATCCATTCGGTGGTCGGTCTGCTGACCGGGGACACTCCGCTGATCACCCGGCCGCCGTTCGTGGCACCGCACCACACCTCCACGGTGTCGGCGCTCGTCGGCGGTGGGTCCGGGATGGCTCGGCCAGGTGCGATCAGCCGCGCGCACCGTGGTGTCCTGTTTCTCGACGAGTGCGCAGAGATCGGGGTCAGTGTGCTCGAAGCATTGCGCACACCGCTGGAAGAAGGCCAGATCCGCCTTGCTCGGCGGGACGGCGTGGCGTGCTATCCGGCCCGTTTCCAACTCGTCATGGCCGCCAACCCGTGTCCGTGCGCCCCGCCGAATCCGAGGGACTGCGTGTGCCCGTCGGCGGATCGGCGCCGGTACCTGGGCAAGTTGTCCGGGCCGTTGATGGACCGGGTCGATCTTCAGGTCGGCATGCACCCGGTGCTTGCCGGGGCCTTCGCCGATCAGACCGCCGAGTCCACCAGCGCTGTCCGGGACCGGGTCGCCGCGGCGCGGGCCGCCGCCGCCGAACGTTGGCAGGTGGTCGGGGTGCGGACCAATGCGGAAGTGCCGGGGCCGGTGCTGCGCCGGGCATTTCGGCCGAGCCGTCAGGCCATGGCGCCGCTACGGTCCGCCCTCGATTCCGGAAAGCTGAGCATCCGCGGCGTCGACAGGACACTGCGCGTCGCGTGGTCGTTGGCCGATCTCGGTGGTCGGGCATCTCCGAATCTGGAGGATATCGGTACCGCCCTGAGCTTTCGGGAGTCGGCGCGATGAACAACAACGATGCGCAGCGACTTGCGTGGGCGTACCTGTCACGGGTGGTCGAACCGCCATGCCCGCAACTGACTGCCTTGGTGGCCGAGCGCGGTCCGGTCGAGGTAGCTCAGATGATCCGGTCCGGCGCTGAACCACATGAGTTGACCGGCAAGGTCGCTGCACGTCGTGAGTCTGACTACGCAGCACACGATTTGGCGGTCTTGGACCGACTGGGCGGACGTCTCATCACCGCTGCGGACGCAGAATGGCCGTACTTGTCGTTCGCGGCCTTCAGTAACCCTGGAGCGGATCAGCGGGTATACCAGGCCGCGCCCATGGTGCTGTGGGCTGTCGGTCCTGCGCGGCTCGATGCCGTCGCCAACCGGGCCGCTGCGATCGTCGGCACGCGGGCCTGCACGCGTTATGGCGAGCACGTCACCGCGGAGCTGGCGGCCGGGCTGGTCGAAAGGGACGCCGCGGTCGTCTCTGGCGGCGCTTATGGGATCGATGGTGCTGCGCATCGAGCAACCCTTGCCGGAGACGGCGTCACCGTGGCGGTGCTGGCCGGCGGTGTCGATGTGCCGTATCCCTCGGGGCACTCGGCTCTACTGCGGCATGTTGCGGACACTGGATTGGTCATCAGCGAGTACCCGCCCGGGGAGCGGCCGACCCGCTACCGTTTTCTCACGCGAAATCGACTGGTAGCGGCCATGTCCGGGGCCACGGTCGTGGTTGAGGCGGGCCTGCGAAGCGGCGCAGCCAACACTGCGGGGTGGGCGGCACGGCTGGGTCGGGAGGTCTGCGCCGTGCCCGGCCCCGTGACCTCGGCGTCGTCGGCCGGCTGCCACGTGCTGTTGCGCAACGGTGCGACGTTGGTCGACCGAGCCGACCAGATCGTCGAAATCATCGGTCGGATAGGCGAACTCGCCGACGAGCCGGACCACCCCGAGACACCGCTGGACGGGCTGCCACCCGATCAAGGTTTGGTCTACGAAGCCCTGCCGGCGCGTGGCTGGCGCAATCTGGAGCAAATCGCGGTCGGTGCGGCGCTGCCGCCAGAACGCGTCCTCGGGCCGCTGGCGTTACTGGAGGTCGGTGGGCTGGTTGAGAAGCGGGACGGGAGGTGGCGGATCGCCAGGGCAGGGTGAGGGGCATGCGACGACACCGCCGCTGGAAGGAAGCCACCGCTGTGGCCGCCGGCGCTCGTATAGTCGACCGGTGGCCGGTCGACCGATTCATACCTTCCAGGTGGTGCGCAGCGAGCGCCTCACACCGCACATGATCCGCGTCGTTTTCGGCGGCACCGGGTTCGACACCTTCGAACCCAAGGAGTTCACCGATTCGTACGTGAAGATCGCCATCGTCCCTGATGGGGTTGACGTCGAGGCATTGGAACGGCCGCTGGGCCTGGACAACTTCAAGGTGCTGCCGGCCGAGCAACAGCCCACGGTACGGACCTACACCGTGCGCTCCTACGACGCGGTCGCCCGCGAGATCACCATCGACTTCGTGGTGCACGGGGACACCGGTGTTGCCGGACCGTGGGCCGCATCGCTGGCACCCGGCGACAGCGCCTACCTGATGGGACCCAACGGCGCTTACGCCCCCGATCCGCATGCTGATTGGCACCTGCTGGTGGCTGACGAAGCCGGGCTGCCGGCTTTGAGTACTGCGCTGGAAGCGTTGCCGCCCAACGCAATTGGACAGGCGTTCATCGAAGTCGCCGGACCCGATGACGAGCTCGATCTGACCGCGCCCGCCGGCGTGCAGGTCCGGTGGATTCACCGTGGCGGCCGCGCCGACCTGGTGGCCGACAGCGCAGCCGGCGACAACGCCCCGGTGATCGCCGCGGTCCGCGAGGCGGACTGGTTGCCGGGTCAGGTTCAGGTCTTCATGCACGGTGAGGCACAGACCGTCATGCACAACCTGCGTCCCTACGTCCGCAAGGATCGCGGCGTTGATGCCAAGTGGACCTCGATTTCCGGCTATTGGCGGCGCGGCCGCACCGAGGAGACCTTCCGGCAGTGGAAGGCTGAGCTGGCCAAGGCAGAAGAAGATGGGCGGGACTGACAGTGGCTTACGGCGACTACCAGCTGGAGATCTACCTGCAAGGGCTCGGCGGCGTCGTGCCCACGCTGCCGATGTCCTTCGACGAACTCGAAGAGCGCGCGCAAGCCGCCATGCCACCGTCGGTGTGGTCCTACGTGGCGGGCGGCGCGGGTGATGAACGCACCCAGCGGGTCAACGTCACCGCCTTCGAGCGCTGGGGCCTGATGCCGCGGATGCTGGTCGGGGCCACTGAACGCGACCTGTCCATCGACCTGTTCGGCATGAAGCTGGCCTCACCGCTGTTCCTGGCGCCCATCGGCGTCATGGGCATCTGCTCGCGCGACGGTCACGGTGACCTGCACGCCGCGCGCGCTGCGGCCCAGACCGGTGTACCGATGATGGTCTCCACGCTCACCACTGATCCGTTGGAAGATGTCGCGGCCGAGTTCGGCGACACCCCGGGTTTTTTCCAGCTGTACACACCCAAGGACCGCGACCTGGCGGCCAGCTTCGTCGCGCGCGCCGAGGCCGCCGGCTATCGCGGCATCGTCGTCACCCTGGATACCTGGGTGCCCGGCTGGCGGCCGCGCGACTTGTCGACCTCGAACTTCCCGCAGCTGCGCCGGCACTGTCTGTCCAACTACACCAGTGACGCGGTGTTCCGGGCCAAGCTGCCCGCCCCGCCCGAGCAGAACCCGCAGGGTGTGGTGCTGCAGTGGGTGCAGGACTTCGGTAACTCGTTGACCTGGGATGACCTGGCCTGGCTGCGGTCGCTGACCAAGCTGCCGCTGCTGGTCAAGGGCATCTGCCATCCGGATGACGCGCGCCGTGCCCGTGACGTGGGAGTGGACGGCATCTACTGCTCCAACCACGGGGGGCGTCAAGCCAACGGCGGGATCCCGGCGATCGACTGTCTGGCTGCTGTGGTCGAGGCGGTCGACGGTATGCCGGTGCTGTTCGATTCCGGTGTGCGCAGTGGTGCCGACGTTGTCAAGGCGTTGGCGCTGGGTGCCACCGCAGTCGGCGTGGGCCGGCCGTACGCCTACGGCATGG
Organism: Mycobacterium sp. MAA66; assembly: GCF_041261665.1. Classification (NCBI taxonomy): domain Bacteria; kingdom Bacillati; phylum Actinomycetota; class Actinomycetes; order Mycobacteriales; family Mycobacteriaceae; genus Mycobacterium; species Mycobacterium sp. MAA66. Next base: position 346,995 of record NZ_JBGCCC010000001.1, read on the forward strand.
CGCTGGCCGGCACTGCAGGCGTTGTGCATGTGCTGCGTTCGCTGCTGGCCGAGACCGACCTGATCATGGCCGTCGACGGTTACAAATCACTGGCCGACCTGACGCCGGACGCGCTGCGACGGGTCGACGCTCGATAACGGCTCGGCCACCGTCGGCGGGTCCGACGGCGCTCACGCCCGCGGGCTGTCAACGTAGGGGAGTGCGCCAGGCCGTCCTCGAAGAGTTCGATCAATACCTCGAACTGGAATGCGGTCGTTCGGCACACACCCGTCGGGCATACCTCGGTGACCTGCGGTCATTGGGGGAATTTCTGGGGCCTGAGGCCGAGCTGTCCGAGTTGAGTCTGCCGATACTGCGGTCTTGGCTTGCCCAGCAAGCCGGCCAGGGCGCGGCGCGGACCACGCTGTCACGGCGCACCTCGGCGATCAAGACGTTCACCGCGTGGGCACTGCGCCGAGGGCTGCTGGCCACCGACCCGGCCGCGCGGCTGCAGACCCCGAAGGCCCGGCGCACCCTGCCCTCGGTGCTGCGTCAGGACCAGGCGGCCGACGCCATGGATGCGCTGAATTCCGGTGCGCAGCAAGGTGATCCGATGGCGCTGCGAGACCGGGCGATCGTCGAGATGTTGTACGCCACCGGAATCCGGGTCAGTGAGCTGTGTGGGCTGGATATCGATGACGTCGACACCGGCCGGCGGGTGCTGCGGGTGCTGGGCAAGGGCAACAAACAGCGCACTGTGCCGTTCGGTGAACCGGCCCTGCAGGCCCTGCGGGCGTGGCTTTCCGCTGGCCGTCCAGCCGTGGCGGTGGCGACGTCGGGCCCGGCGCTGCTGTTGGGGGCCCGGGGACGACGGCTCGATCCGCGACAGGCCCGCACCGTCGTACACCAGACGATGTCCGCGGTCGCCGGGGCGCCGGACATCGGTCCGCACGGTCTGCGGCACAGTGCCGCAACGCATCTGCTGGAAGGCGGCGCCGATCTGCGGGTGGTCCAGGAACTGCTGGGTCATTCGTCGTTGGCGACCACCCAGCTGTACACCCATGTCACCGTCGCCCGGTTGCGGGCAGTGCACGACCAGGCCCACCCCCGCGCCTAGGTGTGCTCCCGAACGTCGGCTCCTGTGCCGTCCCCCAGCGGTTTGAGGCGGATGGGGGTTTCGGCGACCAGACCCAGCGGATCGACGTAGTCGGCGCGGGAGGCCGGGCCCCACATCGCACCCCAGTGCAGGCAGGCCGGCGCCGGGCACCCCGCATGACCAGCCAGCAGTGCGCCGAGCACCGATCCGGCTTCGACCAGAGTGCCGGGACGGACCGCCGCGGTCATCGGCTCGTAGCTGGTGCGTAGCCCACCGGCGTGAGCCACCGAAACCAGTGGCCGGCCTGCGAGCGAGCCGGCGAACACCACTGTTCCGGCCTCTGCGGCGTATACCGTCTGACCGGGTTTTCCAGCCAGGTCGACGCCGCGATGCCCGCGCTGCCACTTGAGTTCGGGGCCGTCGAAAGCTCGCACAACGGCGGGCCGGGGCCGTAGTGGCCAGTCCAACCGGTCCTCGGTTGCCGCGGCCTGCGCTGTCGGCCGAAGGACTGCCAGCAGCACCAGGGCGGCGAACTTTCGCATCGTTCCAGCTCAGCGCACTGACGGGGAGAACGGAACCCGGGGTGGCCCGATCTGTGGATGGTCGGAGCTCTGTGGACAAAGCACCCCATTTCACCGTGTAAACTTCCCTTTGCAATCCGCCCATGTGGATTGACTTCGCGCGCCTGCACAGTGGCCCGTTTCGGGTCTCGATCGCATGCCGGGCGGTCTCACCTCGGACAACCGAGCTGGGTCCGGCACGCAGCAGACGCCAGGGTCCGGGATCACCGATGCTGGACGACAACCGACAACACAAAGGAATGAGCTCATGGCTGTAGTGACCATGAAGCAGCTGCTCGACAGCGGCGCGCACTTCGGGCACCAGACCCGTCGCTGGAACCCCAAGATGAAGCGGTTCATCTTCACCGACCGCAACGGCATCTACATCATCGACCTGCAGCAGACGCTGACCTACATCGACAAGGCGTACGAGTTCGTCAAGGAAACCGTCGCCCACGGTGGCAGCGTTCTGTTCGTCGGCACCAAGAAGCAGGCGCAGGAGTCCATCGCCGAAGAGGCCACCCGCGTCGGCATGCCCTACGTGAACCAGCGCTGGCTGGGCGGCATGCTCACCAACTTCTCCACCGTGCACAAGCGTCTTCAGCGCATGAAGGAACTTGAGGCCATGGAGCAGACCGGTGGCTTCGAGGGTCGCACCAAGAAGGAAATCCTCATGCTCACGCGTGAGAAGACCAAGCTCGAGCGCAGCCTCGGCGGTATCCGCGACATGCAGAAGGTGCCGTCGGCCATCTGGGTCGTCGACACCAACAAGGAGCACCTGGCCGTCAACGAGGCCATCAAGCTCGGCATCCCGGTCATCGCGATCCTGGACACCAACTGCGACCCCGACCAGGTCAACTACCCGATCCCGGGCAACGACGACGCCATCCGCAGCGCTGCGCTGCTGACCAAGGTCATCGCTTCGGCGGTTGCCGAGGGTCTGCAGGCCCGTTCGGGTGCAAAGACCGAGACCGAGGGTGCAGAGCCGCTCGCCGAGTGGGAGCAGGAACTACTCGCCGGGGCGACGGCAGGAACCGACGCTGCACCGTCCTCCGACACCACCGAATCCACCACGACAGAAAGCTGAGATGGCTAACTACACCGCTGCTGACGTCAAGCGACTGCGGGAGCTCACCGGCTCCGGCATGTTGGACTGCAAGAACGCACTGGTTGAGACCGACGGTGATTTCGACAAGGCCGTCGAGCTTCTGCGCATCAAGGGTGCCAAGGACGTCGGCAAGCGCGCTGAGCGCGCCACCGCCGAGGGCCTGGTCGCCGCCAAGAACGGCGCACTGATCGAGCTGAACTCCGAGACCGACTTCGTCGCCAAGAACGCCGAATTCCAGGCTCTCGCGGATCAGATCCTCACCGCGGCCGTCGAGGCCAAGGCCGACGACGTGGACGCCCTCAAGGCTGCCACGGTCGGAGGCACCACTGTGGAGCAGCTGGTTGCGGACCTGTCGGCCAAGATCGGCGAGAAGCTCGAGCTGCGCCGGGTCGCCTACTTCGACGGCACCGTGGAGACCTACCTGCACAAGCGCGCCGCGGACCTGCCGCCGGCCGTGGGCGTGCTGGTCGAGTACACCGGTTCCTCGGAAGAGGCCGCTCACGCCGTCGCTCTGCAGATCGCCGCGCTGAAGGCCAAGTACCTCACCCGTGAGGACGTGCCCGCAGACCTGGTGGCCAACGAGCGTCGCATCGCCGAAGAGACTGCCAAGGAAGAGGGCAAGCCCGAAGCCGCGCTGTCGAAGATCGTCGAAGGCCGCGTCACCGGCTTCTACAAGGACGTTGTGCTGCTGGATCAGCCGTCGGTGTCCGACAACAAGAAGACCGTCAAGGCGCTGCTGGACGAGGCCGGTGTCACTGTGACCCGCTTCGTTCGCTTCGAGGTCGGCCAGCAGTAAGAACTTGAGCGGCGCACCAACCGCTCAATTGAAAAACCCCGCGCAAGCCCGGCGATCCCGGGCGCGCGGGGTTTTACTTTTCTCGGGCTAGGGCCGGGGGAGCCTGCGGTGCAGGGGATTCGCAGTCACCTGTGCGCGGCGGTTGCTTGCCGGCAAGCTCCGGACCACATCTGGGCTGTCGGCCGTGGCACGGGTGCCATCGTGCAGTCGCATCGCCGTGGTGCTGCCGATGCCCAAGCTCGGCGCGCCCACCTTGCGTCGGGCCTGACCGTCACAACTCGGGCAGCACACGACGTCGGGCACCGTGGCCATCGGGTGTAGTTCGGTGAAATCCGGGCAACCCTGTCCGCACCGGTATGCATAGGTAGGCATGGCGATCACCATAAGCCCTATCGGCCAACGTCATCCGGACGTAACGTGGGCGATCTATAGACGAGACATCTTCACTATTGAATACTTCCATTCGGAATGAAATGTCGTGTGTCGCCAGGCTAGGGAGGTCAATGTGCCCGAATTGCTGTTCCCCTTGGATTCGACGAAGAAGTTCACCGAGCAGTCGCTCGTCGGCCACAACCGCTGGCATCCGGATATCCCGCCGGCGGTGACCGTCAAGCCGGGGGACAGCTTCCGGGCGCATTGCCGGGAGTGGTTCGACGGCGCGATCCATAACGACGACTCGGCCGAGGACATCCTCAATGCCCCACTCAAGGGCGTGCACTGTCTGTCCGGGCCGTTCGCGGTCGAGGGAGCCGAGCCCGGCGATCTGCTGATCGTCGACATCCTCGATGTCGGGCCCATTCCGCAGGAGGACTCGGGGCCGCTGGCGGGGCAGGGCTGGGGGTACACCGGAATTTTCGCCAAACAGAACGGCGGGGGATTCCTCACCGATCAGTTTCCCGATGCCTACAAGGCGATTTGGGACTTCGCCGGCCAGAGTGCAACCTCACGGCACGTGCCCCGGGTGAAGTACACGGGCATCGTGCATCCAGGTCTGATGGGCACCGCACCGTCGGCGGCTCTGCTGGCCAAATGGAATGCGCGAGAGGGTGCGCTGATCGCGACTGATCCGGACCGGGTCCCGCCGCTGGCCTTGCCGCCCGAACCACAGGACGCGATCCTCGGTTCGTTGCGCGGCGAGGCGTTCGCCAAGGCTGCAGCCGAGGCTGCCCGCACTGCGCCGCCTCGGGAGAACGGCGGGAATCAGGACATCAAGAACCTCACCAAGGGCAGTCGGGTGTTCTATCCGGTGTTCGTACCGGGTGCGAACCTGTCGTTCGGCGACCTGCACTTCTCACAGGGCGATGGCGAGATCACGTTCTGCGGGGCGATCGAGATGGGCGGATTCCTGGACCTGCATGTGGATCTGATCAAGGGCGGTATGGATACCTACGGTGTCAATGAGAACGCGATCTTCATGCCGGGTAACACCGACCCGCAGTACTCGGAATGGCTGGCCTTCTCCGGTACCTCGGTAACGCTCGACGGCGAACAGAAGTACCTCGACTCGGATTTGGCTTATCAACGAGCCTGTCTGCACGCGATCGACTACCTCACCAAATTCGGATACCGGCCCGAGCAGGCCTATCTGCTGCTCGGGTCCGCGCCGATCGAAGGCCGGCTTTCCGGAGTGGTGGACATCCCGAATTCCTGTGCCACGGTGTACATCCCGACGGCGATCTTCGACTTCCCGGTGGCGCCGTCGGCGTCGGGGCCCTACCAGATCGATCCCGGAATGGGTGCACCGCACGCCAGTTTCTGATCTTGCAGCCGGCGGTCGGTCCCTCGATTATGTTGGGGGACCGGCTGTTTGGCCGGTGCGGTGCTTGGCGATGGATGTCCGGCTCACCGTAACGCGGTGAGCAACTCGGCCAGTTTGTCGGCCGGAACCGGACTGGTCGCACACAGCGCGGTCAATTGCTCGGACTTGTTGAGGCGCTCGCGGATCTGGCGGTAGAGCGAAGCGCCCCGCCTGGTCTGATACACCAGTACCCGCCGTCGATCGACGATATCGGCCTTGCGCAGCACCAGATTGTCGTCGACCATGCCATCGATCAAGCGGGTCAGGCTGGGCCCAGGTAGCAGAGTCACATCGGCCAGCGCAGTCATCGGTTTGCCGACGCCACCGTCGAGAGTGGCCAGCACATGCCATTGCCGCACCGACAAACCGGCCAGATGCTCGGTGACCAGGCGGTCGAGCTCATGGGCGGCCGACTTCACCAATCGAGAGAGCTCCTCGATCGTGTCGGCGCGGGTGCCCAGCTTGATGTCCATGATGGCGCTCAGCCTACCGCTGTTGGCGCATTCGTCTCGCCGGGAAACTACGCTGGTCGGCAGGTATGTTGAAATGAATTCTTGCCGCTGAGTATTGGACGTCGTGGTCTTTGCGACTCGGGTGGCATAGCTGGGCCGGTCTCCTGGACGAGGTGATGGTGGATCCGAATCCTGACGGTGGGCTGCCGACAATTACCGCGCGCGGCGACCAGGACGTGGTCGACATCGCGCTCGTGGTGCCGTTGAGTGGACCCGCCGGAATGTTCGGGCCGTCCTGCGAGGCAAGCGCCGAGCTGGCCGCCGAAGACATCAATGCTGCCGGCGGCATCCTGGACCGGCCGGTTCGCATTCATCCGGTCGACGCTGGTGCGCAATTGGGTGATCTGGCTGATGAATTGGGCCGCTTGGTCACCCAACAGCGGATTGATGCGGTGGTGGGTTGGCATCTGTCCAACGCCCGGCGGGTGATCACCCCGCAGACCGCCGGTCGAGTGCCCTACGTGTACACCACCTTCTATGAAGGCGGAGAGAGCGCTGACGGGGTTTACATGGTAGGCGAAACCCCAGAGCAGCAACTATTTCCGGCGTTGTGGTGGTTGCGGGAGAACCTCGGGCTGAGACGCTGGTGCATCGTCGGTAACGACTACATCTGGCCGCGGCAGACCGCGAGGGTGACGAAGGAGTACATGTGGCGATCGGGCATCGAATTCGTCGGTGAGGCCTTCGTTCCGTTGGGGGGACGAGATTTTGGGCCGATGCTCGATCTCATCGGCAGCTCGCAGGCCGACGGCGTGCTGGTGCTGATGGTCGGCGCAGACAACGCCGCGTTCAACCGTGCGTTTGCCGGTACCGGTCTGTGTCAGAGCGTCGTTCGACTGTCGCTGATGATCGGTGAAGATGTGTTGTGCGCCAGCGGAAGTGGGGCGACCACCGGCTTGTACACGGCGTGCGGTTACTTCGAGAGCCTGCCCACCGAGGTGAACATGGGGTTCGGCTCGCACTATCAGCAGCGGTTCGGCACTGCAGCTCCGGTGCTGAACAATATCGGTGAATCCTGTTATGAGGGACTGTTGCTGCTGACTGCGCTTGCGCAGGCGGCCCGCAGCCTAGAGGTGTCGGCGATCGACCGGGTGCGGTCCAACGTCGCTTACCAGGGACCCCGGGGTGAGGTTGCCATGCGGGGTGCGCACACCCGACAACCGGTGTACCTCGCCAGCGCTGATGAACTCGAATTCGATGTAATCGCCGAGCTCACTTCATAACCGCCACGTGACATCCGTGGTTGAGACGGGGGAGGCGTGCTGGGCAACCCGGTAGGGCGCTGTTACCGTCACGCCATGACGCGGATAAGCACGTTCGGCGACGACGCCCTCGGTGACCTCGACGCCGTCGGCGTGGTCGAAGCGCTGCGCAGTGGTGCGGTGTCGGCGGCTGAGGTGGTGCACGCCGCGATCGCCCGCACCGAGAAGGCCGACCCCGAGCTGGGTGGTCTGGCCTACGAGGCGTACGAACAGGCCCGGCAGCGGGCAAGTGCGCCAAGGCCATTCGGCGGATTCTTCGATGGGGTGCCGACTTTCATCAAGGACAACGTCGCGGTCGGAGGTTGGCCGACTCAGCAGGGCACTGATGCCTGGACACCCCGACCGATGCCGGCCGACGGCAACTTCGCCCGGATGTATCTGTCGACCGGGTTGGTGCCGTTGGGCAAGACCCAGTTGTCGGAATTCGGGTTCAGTGCTTCGGCGGAGCATCCGCGGCTGGGACCGGTGCGCAACCCCTGGGATACCACCGTGACTGCCGGCGCGTCGTCATCGGGCGCAGGTGCGTTCGTGGCGGCTGGCGTGGTGCCCATTGCCCATGCCAACGACGGTGGTGGGTCCATCCGAATTCCGGCCGCCTGCAACGGATTGGTGGGTCTCAAGCCCACCCGCGGAAGGCTGCCGATCGATCGGGAGACCTGGATGCCGCTGCAGATCGTCGCCAACGGCGTGGTGACCCGCAGTGTCCGCGATACCGCTGCGTTCTATCGCGAAGCTGAGAAGATCTACCGCAGTCCGAAGCTGCCCGTCATCGGCGACGTCACCGGGCCCGGCCGGCGCCGGCTGCGAATTGCCGTGTGCACCAGCTCGATTGGTCGCGACGCCAGCCCTGAGATCCGCGACCTGACAGCGAAAGTCGCTGCCCAACTGGAGGGGCTCGGGCATCGGGTCGATAGCATCGGTAACCCGGTGCCGGACCGGTTCCGCGACGACTTCCTGCTCTACTGGGCATTTTTGGCGTTCGCGTTGGTCCGAGGCGGCAAGCGTACCTTCGGGCCCAGCTTCGACCGCAGCAAGCTCGACAATCTGACGCTGGGTCTGGACCGACAGGCTGCGCGCAACCTGCACCGCCTGCCGGCGGCCATCGCCCGACTGTCTGCATCACGACGCATCCCGGCTCGGCTGGCTCAGGACTACGACGTGGTGCTGACGCCGACACTGGCCCACGTGACCCCGAAGATCGGCTACCTGGACCCGACCGCCGACTACGACCAGATCATCTCGCGATTGATCGACTGGGTCGGATTCACACCGCTACAGAATGCCAGTGGGGCGCCGGCGATTTCACTGCCGCTGGCGCAGTCGGCCGACGGCCTGCCGGTGGGCATGATGCTGGGGGCGGCCGCAGGGCAGGAGGCGCTGCTGTTGGAGCTGGCCTACGAGTTGGAACAGGCCATCGGCTGGCCGACGCTGGCGCGCTGACTCAGCTCCGGCCGGCCAGCGCGGTCAGGATGGTGCGGAATTCGCGTTGCTGTTCAGGCGAGAGGTCGTCCAGCAGATTCTCGTCCGCGGCCCGAACCCCGGCATCGGTCTCCCGCGCCAGGGTGTGACCGGCCCGGGTCAGTTCGGTCGGGCGGGACCGCCCAGATGCGACGGTGGAGGGGCGGGCGACCAGGTCGCGATCCTGCAGGGCGCGAACCACGATGTTCATCGCCTGCGGGGAGACCCCGATCTCGCGGGCCATCTCGGCGTTGGACATCCCGGGGAAGTTCTCCAGCATCCGCAGGCAGATGAACTGCGGGAAGCTCAGGCCCAGTGGCTCGAGCACAGTGGCGGTGATTTCGGCGCGCAGCCGACCGGAGACGCGATTCAGCAGATATCCGAGCGGAGCGTCATCACCTTTGAACATGTCAACCATGTTGACACATATCAATCAGGTTGATAAACCGGACGCATGACCAGACCAAACGAAGTGATGTTCGAAGCCGCCTACCGGGGCGAGGCCCCAGAGATGGGAGAGGGGCAACGCCCGCCGTGGAGCATCGGTGAGCCGCAGCCGGAGATCGCCGCGCTGATCGAAGCCGGCAAGGTGCACGGTGAGGTTCTCGACGCCGGCTGTGGTGAGGCCGCGACCGCAATTGCCCTGGCCGAGCGCGGATTCGTGACCGTCGGACTGGACGCGTCGGCGACGGCGATCGAACTGGCCCGTGACGAGGCCGCCCGCCGCGGCGCGCACAACGCCAGCTTCGAGGTGGCCGACATCAGCAATTTCTCCGGCTACGACGGCCGATTCGGCACCATCATCGACAGCACGCTGTTCCACTCGATGCCGGTCGAGCTGCGCGACGGCTACCAGCGTTCCATCGTCCGGGCGGCGGCTCCCGGCGCCTCGTACTTCGTGCTGGTTTTCGACCGAAACGGTATGCCGGAGGGCCCGGTCAACGCCGTCACCGACGACGAGTTGCGCGAGGTCGTCGGCAAATACTGGGTTATCGACGACATCCGTCCGGCCCGGATCCACGCCCAGGTCTCCGCTGCCTTCCAGGAGCGGTTCACGACCTTCGGCGGCAGCGTTCGCGACGAAGCGGGCGGCCGCAAGTCGGTCGGCGCTTGGTTGCTGTCGGCGCACCTGGGGTAGATATTCGGGCCCGGCCCGACGGGGTTGCACCCTCGGGCCGCGCACCGGTCTCCATGAGGCAGGATGGAGCCGCCGCCTGACGTCAGGGGTGGTTTTGGCATGCAGGGGACCGGAGGAGTGTTCGATGGCCTACTCGCGAGTGGTGCTCAAGCTCGGTGGGGAGATGTTCGGCGGCGGCGCCGTCGGTCTGGATCCCGACGTGGTGGCATTGGTGGCCAGGCAGATCGCCGAGGTCGTCCGTGACGGTGTTCAGGTCGCGGTGGTCATCGGCGGCGGTAACTTCTTCCGCGGCGCGCAGTTGCAACAGCGCGGCATGGAACGCACCCGCAGCGACTACATGGGCATGCTCGGCACAGTGATGAACAGCCTTGCGCTGCAGGACTTCTTGCAGAAGGAAGGCATCGACACCCGGGTGCAGACCGCGATCACCATGGGACAGGTCGCCGAGCCGTACATCCCGCTGCGGGCACGTCGGCACCTGGAGAAGGGCCGGGTGGTGATTTTCGGCGCCGGCATGGGCCTGCCGTATTTCTCCACGGACACCACCGCTGCTCAGCGCGCCCTGGAGATCGGTGCCGAGGTGGTGCTGATGGCCAAGGCCGTCGACGGCGTGTTCACTGCGGACCCGCGGGAGGTGCCTGACGCCGAGATGATCACCAGCATCACCCATCGCGAGGTGCTCGAACGTGACCTGAAGGTCGCCGATGCCACCGCATTTAGCCTGTGTATGGACAATGGCATGCCGATGCTGGTGTTCAACCTGCTGACCGAAGGCAATATCGCGCGTGCGGTCGCGGGTGAGAAGATCGGAACGCTGGTTTCCACCTAGTCGGTGTGGTCTGAGACAGGAGAATGTGAAATGGGCGAGCGGCAGCGACAGGCAATAATCATGTGGGCGAGCGCCAGCGACGGGAATCAGTGAAGTGATCGACGAAACGCTCTTCGACGCCGAAGAGAAGATGGACAAGGCCGTGTCCGTGGCCCGGGATGACCTGGCGGCCATCCGGACCGGTCGGGCCAATCCCGGCATGTTCAACCGCCTCAACATCGAGTACTACGGCTCGATGACCCCGATTACCCAGCTATCGAGCATCAACGTCCCCGAGGCGCGCCTGGTGGTCATCAAGCCTTACGAGGCCAGCCAGCTCAAGTCGATCGAAGATGCGATCCGCAACTCGGACCTGGGCGTCAATCCGAGCAACGACGGCAGCGTCATTCGCATCTCCATCCCGCAGCTGACCGAGGAACGTCGCCGCGAGCTGGTCAAGCAGGCCAAATCCAAGGGCGAAGACGCCAAGGTCTCGGTGCGGAACATCCGTCGCAAGGCGATGGAAGAGCTGGCCCGGATCAAGAAGGACGGCGAGGCCGGCGAGGACGAGGTCGGCCGCGCCGAGAAGGATCTGGACAAGACCACCGGTACCTACACCGCGCAGATCGACGATCTGGTCAAGCACAAGGAAGGCGAGTTGCTGGAGGTCTAGGGACCACCAGCGCCCGAATTCTCATGGCCACCGACACCGCTCCCGCCGGGGAGCCCAAGAAGACCTCGCGCGCCGGGCGAAATCTGCCGGCGGCGATCGCCGTCGGCGTGATTCTCGGTGGCACCGTGATCGCCACCCTGCTGTTCGCCCCGCAGTTCTGGGTGGTGCTGGTCGCGATCGCCATCGCGTTGGCCACCCACGAGGTGGTCCGACGGCTGCGTGAAGGCGGTTATGCCGTCCCGGTGATCCCGCTGCTGATCGGCGGTCAGGCCATGGTCTGGCTGACGTGGCCATATCGGGAAGCCGGCGCGCTCGGCGCCTTCGGTGCCACGGTGGCGCTGTGCCTCATCTGGCGGTTGCTCTCCGGTGGGCTGAAGGTCGCGCCGGTCAACTACACGCGCGACGTGTCGGTGACGATCTTCTTGGCCGCCTGGGTTCCGCTGTTCGGCGCGTTCGCGGCGCTGCTGATCTATCCGCACTATCCGTACCTGGGCGACTATCACGCGGGCGCCATGCAGGTGTTCTGCATGATGCTGGGTGTGGTGGCCTCCGACATCGGTGGCTATACGGCCGGCGTGCTGTTCGGCAAGCACCCGATGGTGCCGGCGATCAGCCCCAAGAAGTCCTGGGAGGGCCTCGGCGGGTCGATGCTGTTCAGCATCGTCGTCTCGATGCTGTCGGTGCATTATCTGGCGGGTCGGCCGATATGGGTCGGCGTGCCTTTGGGCATCATGCTGGTCATCACCGGCACCCTTGGGGACCTGGTGGAGTCTCAGGTGAAGCGGGACCTCGGGATCAAGGACATGGGCACTCTGCTGCCGGGTCACGGTGGCCTGATGGACCGGATCGACTCGATCCTGCCGTCGGCGGTGGCGGCGTGGTTGGTGCTGGAGCTGTTGAGCTGACGCTCTGGGCGGCCGAGTTGAGCCAGCAGGCGGCTGCTCCGATGACCAGGCCGATGACGATCCCGATGTCCGGGCGCTGACCGAGGATCAGCCAGGACAGCAGCCCGGCGATCGCGGGGATCACGGCGAACAGCATCGATACCGCCGCCGCGCCGTACCGGTCGATGGCGCGCACGTACAAGGTCATGCACAGCGTCGAATTCAGCAGGACCACTGCGGCCACCCCGATGATCGCCTTGTGGAGGTCGGCCACGTGCCATGGCATGAAGACCGCCAGAATCGACACGGGCACCAGCGACGCCGCGTTCTGCAGGGCCGCGTTGGCCCGGAAGTCCACCCCTCTGCAGAACTTCTGCTGATACACCCCGCCCGCGGCGATCGCCAACAGCGAGGCGAACAGCAGGACAGTCACGACGTCCACCCCGCCGACCGTCAACAGTCGCTGTGCGCAGGCCGCGAGCACGGCGACCACACCCAGCACCAGCGCCACCACCCGCTTGGCGGTCAGGCGTTCACCGAGGAACACCGCTGCCAGCAGTGCCGTGGCCACGGGGTTCATCGAGATCATCACCGCGCCGAGCACCGCAGGCGAACCGTGCATCAAGGCCACGTACATGCAGCCGAACTGCAGCCCCTGGGTGAGCAGGCCGGCGACCAGGACGTGGCCCAGCAGGGCCCCGGTGGGCCATCTCACACCGGAAGCCAGTGCCCAGGCGGTCAGTATCAATGCGGATAGACCGAACCGGAACACCAACACGCTCATCGGTGACATGGCCGAAACGGCCAGTGCCCCAATGGGATAACCCAGTGCATAGATGACGGCCAAGATCGCGGCAGGACGAGGCGGCATGGCCCCATGGTGGGCGGTAGTCGGCGCGGAGTCCAATCATTTGATGGTGCAGTGCGATACTGGAGGCTCTTATGGCCGGTTCCCTACCTCTGGTTTTCGACGCGCCGCGACGGGCTATGCCGCCGCGGCACCTTGCCGACCTCGATGCCGACCAGCGAATCGCCGCCGTCGCCGAGCTGGGGCTGCCGAAGTTCCGGGCCAAACAGCTGGCCAACCAGTACTACGGCCGGCTGATCGCGGATCCGCGCGAGATGACCGATCTGCCGGCTGCGGTGCGCACCCAGGTGGCCGACGCGTTGTTCCCGGAATTGATCACGCCGGCGCGGCAGATTCAGTGTGACGCGGGGGAGACCCGCAAGACCCTGTGGCGCGCGGCGGACGGAACGACGTTCGAGTCGGTGCTGATGCGCTACCCCCAGCGCAACACCGTGTGCATCTCATCGCAGGCCGGCTGCGGCATGGCCTGCCCGTTCTGCGCCACCGGCCAGGGTGGGCTCAAGCGCAACCTGTCGACCGCCGAGATTCTGGAGCAGGTGCGCGCCGCGTCGGCGACCATGCGATCCGAACATGACGGCCGGCTCTCGAACATCGTGTTCATGGGTATGGGCGAGCCGCTGGCCAACTACAACCGGGTGGTGGCCGCGGTCCGGCGGATCACCGCGGCCGTGCCCGAGGGTTTCGGCATCAGCGCCCGATCGGTGACGGTGTCGACGGTGGGGCTGGCGCCGGCCATCCGCAAGCTGGCGGACGAGAAGCTGGGCGTGACCCTGGCGCTGTCGCTGCATACCCCCGACGACGAGCTGCGCGACACCCTGGTGCCGGTGAACAACCGATGGAAGGTGTCCGAAGTGCTCGACGCCACACGGTATTACGCCCAGACCACCGGGCGCCGGGTGTCGGTGGAGTATGCGCTGATTCGCGATGTCAACGATCAGCCTTGGCGGGCAGACCTTTTGGGCAAGAAGCTGCGTTCGGCCTTGGGCCCACTGGTGCATGTGAATCTGATTCCGTTGAATCCGACGCCGGGCAGCGAGTGGGACGCGAGTCCCAAGCCGGTGGAGCGTGAGTTCGTCAAGCGGGTCCAGGCTGCCGGGGTGTCCTGCACGGTGCGCGACACTCGGGGCCGCGAAATTGCCGCTGCCTGTGGGCAATTGGCGGCCGAAGGCTAGCTGCTTCGCGAGATCCCCACGGCGTGGCGCAGCTGGGAGAGGAACTGGTCGGCGTCGTCGCTGCGCACGATGTAGTGCGACACCGCCACCCGGATGGCCGTGCCGGCCTTGAGCCCGGCGTTGGGTCCGGTGAGCAGCTTCTGCAACCGGGCCCGCATGATCGGGATGACGTGGGTGAGTTGCGCGATGACGACCTCGGGCTCGATGTCGACCACTCGCACACCGGAATACGACTGCTGATACTGAACAATGAATCGCAAAGCGGCATCGAGCTTTTCGTTGCCGCGCAGCCCGGCGGTAGCCCGGCTGATGCCGTCGTCGAACAGATCCCGCTCGTGGCGGCCGAACGACTCGAGCAGCTCCTCCTTGGAGGCGAACCAGCGGTACAGCGTGGGCCGCGAGACCCCTGCCTGCAGAGCCACCTCGGACAGGCTGAGTTTGGTCTGGCCATTGCGGGCGAGCACCTCGGACGTGGCCGCGAGTATCCGGCTGCGCGTCGAGGTGTCCTCTGTTGCGGTCCCGGCGTCGTTCACGGTTCTGATGGTAGTTGCTGATCGGCTACAAACACTTCTGCAACTGCCTGACCGTGTCCAGATCTTCCAGGGCCGCCACTGCGCGGGCCAGGCCTTTCATCGCGATCGTGTGGTCCTGCATACCGCCCATGCCGGATGTGATCAACGTCGCGACGTATGCGTACGTCGCACCCTGACGGAACCGGTCCCACAGCTCGTCCCGGTCGAGCATCGGACCGCCGGCTGCGGCCAGCGCGCCGCGATAGAGGTCCAGCAGCTCACGCTGGTGGGCACGGCGGTCGTCGGTGGTCATGCTGGTCACCAGCGTGTACGACAGCTCGCGGCCTGGATGCCCTTTCCGTACCGCCTGCCAGTCCAGCAATCCCGCTTTTCCGTTGCGAAAGTAGATGTTTCCCGGATGTGCGTCGCCGTGCATGACGGTGGTGGGCGCCTGGTCGACGAGCGCCGCCGCGGCGCGGTAGTTGTCGATGATGAAGCGGCCGCTGGAGACCGGGATGTCGGTGCGTCCCTCCAGCTTTGTGATCGATGCGTTGGCCAGCGGCCCGGTCAGCAGGTTGGTGTCATCGCCGGAGGCCGAATACACCCACGGGTTGCCGGACCCGCCCCAGAAGGTGGCGTGCAGCCGCGCCAGCAGTTCCACGATCAGCGCGGCCTGATCGACGTTGAGCGGATGCAGGGTGTCCGGGAACTCGCACGGCCCTTCGGCCGCAAGGTCTTCGAGTACCAGGACGAAGCGGCCGGTCAGTTCGTCGAATGCGCTGCTGTGACAGCGCGGAACGTCGGGGAGTCGCGGCGCCAAGTCTCGGTAGAACCGCACCTCGGTAGCGCCGAGCCGGCCCAGTTCGCCCATCAGACGGGTGGCCACGGTCTCGGCGGCCATCTTCAGGAAGACGGTTTCGGGAACGTCGTCACCGGTCAGCCGGAGGCGGGCCCGGGACGAGGTCCCGGCGTCGCCGTCGATGATCTCGACGGACGTGACCTTCCGGCTCATCGCGGCGGACAGATAAGTCGCGTCCACATCGGCGATTTGGCGGGGGAGTGCGCGCATCCGCCCGATCGCCGCGTCAGTTGCGATACGTTGCACACCGTGGCCCAGATGGGCAACCAGGTTCAGGGTGGCAACCAGCGGAAGCATTCGGCAAGTTTACGAAGAATGCGATAGATGTAAAGGCGGGTTTGGGTATGGCCGGACCGATGGAGGGCTTCCGGGTGGTCGAGCTCGGTGTGTGGGTGGCCGCGCCCGCCGCCGCGGCCATCCTCGCCGATTGGGGTGCCGACGTCGTGAAGATCGAGTCACCGGCCGGTGATCCAGCGCGGACTTTCGGTGCGATGCTGGGATTGGAGCAGGACGGTGGCGTCGCGGCCAACCCGCCGTTCGAGATGGACAACCGCTCCAAACGCAGCATCGTATTGGATCTGGCGTCCCCGGACGGCCGCGAAGCGGCCATCCAACTGCTCTGTAGTGCAGACGTTTTCATCACCAATTTGCGTCCCGGCGCGCTGCAGCGGCTGGGGCTGGACCATCCGACCATCGCCGAACTGGCGCCGCAGTTGGTGTACGGCATGATCACCGGTTACGGAATGGACGGTCCCGACGCCGACCGTGCTGCCTACGATGTGGCCGCATTCTGGGCCCGCGCCGGAATCGCAGACCTGCTGACCAGGCCGGGCGACACCCCGCCGTTCCAGCGCGGGGGCATGGGTGACCACTCGTCGGGGATGACCCTGGCCGCCGCCGTGTGTGCCGCGCTGCTGGCCCGGAACCGTTCCGGTGCAGGACAATTGGTCACCACCTCGCTGTACCGGCAGGGGGCCTATACGATCAGCTTCGATCTGAACACCGTGCTGTTGTCCGGTCGGCAGGTGGCGATCGGACAGCGTGAGTCGATGGCCAACCCATGTATGAACAACTATGCCGCCGCCGATGGCAGACGGTTCTGGATCGTCGGTCTGCAGGGAGATCGGCACTGGCCCTCGCTGTGCCGCGCGATCGGGCGCGCGGACTGGCTCGACGATGACCGGTACCGCACCGCTCGCGACCGCTTCGTCAATGCCCGCGAGTTGATCGCCGCGCTGGACGCGATCTTCGCCACCCGGCCGCTGGACGAATGGGCCGAGGAGTTCGCCGCCGAGCCCGACTTCTTCTGGTCGCCGATCAACAGCCTCGATGATGTCATCGCCGACGAGCAGTTCTATGCGGCCGGCGGAATTGTCGATGTACCAGAAGGAAATTCGAGTGTTCCGATGGTCGCATCACCCGCCGACTTCTCCGGTACCCCGTGGCAGCCACGGTCGGTGGCTCCGGTCTTGGGACAGCACACCGAGGAGATCCTCGCCGAGCTGCGGCAGTCGCGCTGAGCGTCTCTCGGGATGCGCGGTCCATAGATCTTCGACTATATTTTGCTGATACGTCACCAATCAGGAATGTGATTACGTAACGTCGGCGTTGTGAGGATCATGCCCGTCGACCGTCAATCCTCTCCGACATGACGGTCGACGTCGGTGTACTCCGTCGTGTACTGACGGATCGCGACCAGCATCCGGTCCAGCAGCTCACTCAAGGTGTCGAGTTCGTCTTTGGAGAGCGGGTCGAAGAACAATTGCCGCACCAGTGCCACGTGGTTGGGTGCGGCGTGTTCGATGGCAGCCCTGCCCGCGGGGGTCAGACGAACGATCGAACCGCGGGCATCGTCCTGGCAGAACTCGCGAGCGACCAAGCCCCGCTTGACCATTCGGGTGACTTGATGCGAGGTGCGGCTACGGTCCCAGCCCAGCGCGATACCGAGGTCCTTGGTCCGCAATTGTCCGTTCGCGGCATCGGCCAACGGCACCATGACGGCGTAATCGGCGGCCGAGATGCCTTCTTGCCGCGACAGCTGAAGGTGGAACGCGGCCTGCAATTCCCTCCGCACATCGCGGTAGGACTGCCAGATTCGCGCTTCCCGTTTAGTGAGCCACCCGGACCTTCTCACCACAGCAACACGCTAGCAGGACACGTCCCCGATCAACGTCAACAGAAAGGCAGGCAGCAATGACCGATCTCGATACCCCCGAGGCCATCAAGGCATTGGTGCGGCGCAACACCGAAGAAGTCCAGGGCGGCGGCGATTTCGAGCTCTTCGACGAACTGTTCGCGGACGACTTCGTCGACCACACCCCCCAGCCCGGGACCACGCCCGACAAGGCCGGGGTCCTGGTGCTCTACAAACGACTGCGCGACGCCTTTACCGATTTTCGGCCCGAAATCCACTGGCAGGCCGTCGACGGCGACGTCGTGACGACCTACAAGGTCTATCACGGCGTCCACGACGGCGATTTCCTCGGCATCGCTCCTACCGGCAAGCGCGTCCAGTTCGAGACGGTCGACGCGATGCGCGTGCATGACGGCAAGATCACCGACCACTGGGGCGTGGCCAACCTCTATTCCGTCCTACAACAACTCGGAGCGCTACCGATCTGACCGAGTGGTTTCGACGCGGTGCGCGCTCAGCCGGGGTTCTTGAGCCGCGCGGCGTAGCGCAACTGCTCGAGGAACTGATCCTCGTCGTCACTACGAACCAGATAGTGCGACACCGCAACTCGCATGATGGTGGCCGCGATCTCGGCGGCGTTCGGCCCGGGGATCAACCGTTGCAGGCGTGCGCGCATCACCGGCATCGTGGCGCTCATGCGCGCGATGACCGGCTCGGGCTCGATGTCGACCATCCGAAAGCCGGGATAGGAGCGCTGATATTCGACGATGACCCGCAGTGCCGCATCGAGTCGTTCGGCAGGAGGCAGGCCCGCGGTCGCCTCGGCCACGCCGCGGTCGTAGAACGAACGCTCCCATTCCACGAAGGCCTCGAGCAGTTCTTGTTTGGAGGCGAACCATCGGTACAACGTCGGACGTGAGACCCCGGCCTGGGTTGCGACTTCGGACAAGCTGAGCTTGGTCATGCCTTGACGCCCGAGTACCGCGGCGGTGGCGGCGAGAATCCGCTCGCGCGTGGTGTCGGCCTCGGTTGACATGGCATAAGCTTTACAAAAAATTGCCGAAGTGTCACGCTAATTTAGTAGGGTCGCGATCGTCGGCCGCAGCGGGAAGGGGCGCCGGTGAGCGTTGTCAGTGAGTTGGACATCACGTCCCACGCTTTCTGGGAACAGCCATTCGACCAGCGCGACAAGACTTTTGCGCAATTGCGGCAGAGCAAGGGGGTGACCTGGCACCGGCCGCTGCCGTCGTTGTTCCCGATGGAGGAGCCCGGCTTCTGGGCGGTGACCCGACGCGCCGACATCGGCTACGTCAGCCACCACCCCGAGCTGTTCACCTCGGCTCACGGCGTTGCGCTCGATCCGATGCCCGCCGACGTGCAGCGATTCGCATCGTTCTTCCTGAGCATGGACCCGCCCGAGCACACCCGATACCGGCGGTTGATCAGCGCGGCCTTCACCCCACGCAACGTCCGGATGATCGAGCAGCAGATCCACGACAATGCGGTGCAGGTGGTCGACGATCTCGTCGGTGCCGGGGACGTCGACTTCGTCGAGGCCTGCTCGTCGCGGCTGCCGATGATGACCATCTCGGAGATGCTCGGTGTCGTTCCATCCGAGCGCGAAGCACTGGCCAAAGCCGCAGAGAAGTTGTTCAGCATGAGCGATGACGAGTACTCCTCACTCGAGGAACGCGCTGCCGACACCATCAACGAGATCATGCTGCTGTCCGGCACCGGCGTCGAGTTGGCCAAGTACCGCCGCGCCAACCCGGGCGATGACCTGATGACCGCGATCGTCAATGCCGAGGTGGACGGTCACCGGCTCACCGACGAGGAGATCGGCGCGTTCCTGATCCTGCTGGCCTCGGCGGGCAACGACACCACCAAGCAGACCACCACCCACGCCATGCTGGCGCTGCACCGCAATCCGGTTCAATTGGCTTGGCTGATGGAGGATCTCGAGGGCCGGATCGACCTGGCCGTCGAGGAGTTCATCCGGTGGGCCACGCCGGTCATGCAGTTCGCCCGCTTCGCCACCGAGGACACCGAGATCGCCGGCCAGCCGATCAAGGCCGGCGACAAAGTCGGCCTGTTCTACTGCTCGGCCAACCGCGATGCCGCCGTGTTCGAGGCGCCGGAGGAGTTCAACCTGCAGCGTTCACCCAACCCGCACATGGGCTTCGGTGGCGGTGGCCCGCACTTCTGCCTGGGCAACCAACTGGCCAAGGCTGAGCTGCGAAACCTGTTCCGGGAGTTGCTGACTCGATTGAAGACCATCGAGCTTGGCCAGCCCGACCTGCTGTACAGCAGCTTCGTGCACGGCATCAAACGTGTCCCGGCGCACCTGGCCTGATCGTTCGAGGAGGGGCAACCATGCGTATCGAGGTCGACCTGGATAAGTGCACCGGCCACGGCATCTGCGAGTCCATCGCCGACGAGATCTTCGAAGTGCAGGACGACGGTGCTGTGCGCATCCACGATGCTGAGCGCCCCGAAAGCGATCGGCAGCGCATGCAGCGGGTCGTCACCCAGTGCCCGGCGGCGGCGCTGCGGCTGATCGGTTAGTGCGCCCGCGCGCACTACTCGACGGTGCCCGTCAGACCGAGCTCGTCCAGCGTCTGTTGCACCGACTTGCCCAGTGCGTCTTTGTCATTGGCGGTGCCGAGAGTCCACCCGGTGACGGTGACCGAGGTGAATCGAGCTGTCTGCGCGGCCACCAGGAACAGATGCCCGCCGAGTCGTTCGAGGTCGGCCGACGTCAGCCCAGGCTCGATCATCCGGATCGACATGCGATCGGCGTCGGTGCCGTCTGGCCGGTTCACCGCACCGGCGATGGTGCCGATATTCGAACAGCCGATGGGTTTGCCAACCTTGAGCACCATCTTCTCCAGGCGCCGGGCCGCGAACTTGGGGACCAGCGGAGTCAACGGCAGTGGCGTCATCATCACCGTCGTCCATTCATCGACACCGGCCAGTTCCTGCTTGATGCCGCTGCGCAATTCACTCAAGTCGGTGTCGACCGGCGCTGGGTCGGTCATCACGGTGATGGTGGTCAACGCGTTGCCCCGGGTGTCGCCGGCGGAGCGGATGCTGACCGGGAACGACAGCATTGCCCGGCCGTCGTCATCCACACGTCCGATGACCTGCCCGAGCCGCGCCCCGAAGGCAGCGAACAGCACATTGCTGGTCCCGCCAAGGCTTTCCGCACGCCGATTCCAGGTCTCGGTCTCGACGTACAGCGTGACGGTCGGTAGCCGTACCGGTGCCTCGGTGCCAGTGGTCACCGGAGCCGAGGTCGTTCGCGCCGAGGTCGCCAGGTCGCTCTTCTGCTCGCGGGCGATACGGGCGAGGCCGGCCACCGCGGCGAACCAACTGGGCACCGAGCGAATGGTCTGACGCATATCCTGACGTACCGCTTCGCCTCGGGTGCGCGACCCCGGCAGCGGATAACCGAGGTCGCGGGGAACCCCGTCGATGGCGTCGGCGACCGCCTCGCTGATCGCCAACGCATCACCGATGGTGTGCGACACCACCAGTGACGCAACGGAACCGCCGCCTTCCAGCGGCTGTACGCCGAGGTGCCAGGCAGGTCCCTGCTCTGGGTCGACCGGCAGATGTACGCGGTCGTCCGCCCAGTCACCGGCATCGGCGCGGCTGCGGACCTGCGCTGCGACGTCGAGATTCACCGGACCCGGCGAACTCACCCACCGGTGGCGGCCGAACGGCAGTGGCGAACGCTCGATACGGCGTCCCAGTAGGCCGCCCTCACCCAGATTGCGCTGCAACCGGCGTAACCCATCCAGATCGACGGGCCGGTCATAGATCCAGGTGAACTGGATGACCGGACCACGGCCCAGAGCTCGCAGCCCCATGAACGACCCCTGGTCGAGGTAGTCGATGGTGTTGTCAGGTCCGGTCATGCGCCGATGGTACCCGGGCCGTTCATAATGTCCCGGTGAGTGATCAGTCTGTTGACCGCGTGGTGAGTCGGGAAGCGGCCGTTGGGTTGGAGGCCCGGTTGTCGTGGTTGCTGGCCTGGCTGGCGGGCATGATCGGCGCGGTGGCCTTCCTGCACAGTGCCGGCTACTTCGTCACCTTCATGACCGGCAACACCGAGCGTGCGGTACTGGGTTGGTTCCCCGTTGCCGGTCGGCAGAAGGTAGCCGGCGCCGGCCCGGAGGCCGCGATCTGGCTCATTGTGATGTTTCTGTTGGGTGTGTTCGCCGCGTCGTATCTGCGCCGCAAGTACTGGAAGAACCATCCGCACGGAGCCACCCTGCTGGCCACGTTCGGCTTGGTGGTCGCCGCGATTGTCGAACTGATCGAGGACGGCTGGGACTACCAGGAAGTGGATTTCACCGGAATCCTCATGGTCTCGTTCTCAGTGGGTGCCCTGAACACCAGCTTCATCCGCAACGGTGAGGTTTCGGTGCCGCTGAGCTACGTCACCGGAACGTTGGTCAAGCTGGGCCAGGGGTTGGAGCGGCACTTCTGTGGCGACGGCACCATCTACGACTGGCTGGGCTATGTCGCGCTGTACTGCTCGTTCCTGTTCGGTGCGGCGATCGGTGGTGTCCTGGCCGAACACTCCACCGGTCCCCAGCTGATCGGGGTCGTCGGGCTGATCTGTGGGGCCACCACGCTGTACACCTTCGTCCGCTGGGACAAGGTGCCGCAGCGCAGTTAGCGAGGCCGGACCAAGACCGACTGTTGGATGTGCCCGACCGCACCGGCCCGATCGAACAGCGTGCCCACCGTGGTGCCGATACCGTCCGGGCCGTAACTGGTGTCGGCGCGGATGCCGATCCACTCACCGTCGGGCAGTCGATGGATGTGCACCACCAGATCGGTGTTCAGGAATGTGTACTTACGAATGTCGATCTTGGAGCCGATGCCGTTGGCGTCATCGGCCACCGCGAACAGCCGTTGCAACGGCGTCATCGATTCGCCCTTGACCAGATCGACCGTCGGGCTCAACCACGATTCACCCGGACCCGGGGACAGCGGCACCGTCAGCCAGCGCCAGTCGATGCTGTGCACGTAGTTGGGCTGCCAATTCTTCGCCATGTCACGGCTTTTCGCGTGTTCCAGCGGTGCCAGTGGGACGTCCGCGTCCTGTGCGACCGTGCTGGTGTCCAGCTGCAGCATGCGCCAGCCGCCGGCCCGCGCAACGACTCTGGGCGCACCGTCGGGACCCGGCGCCAGCATCTGGGCGCCGACCAGCTCGACCTGCTTACCGGGCCGCTCCAGTTGCGCCCGCACCCACAGATCGCCTTCGGCGGGCACCCCGCCCATGAGATCGACGGCGACGCGGGCCAGTCGGGTGTCGGTGCGGCGTTCGCAGTTCTCCAGCGCGCGGACCAGTAGCGCCGACACTGGGGCGGCATGCTGGATGTCGGCCGACCAGGTGCCGCGCACCATATCGGTGGCGCGGAACTTCTCGCCGTTCTCGTCCGCGGGATCGAGCAGTTCGTAGTACGAATCAGACATCTGAACCCGGTGCCGGTACCTCGACCAGCAGTGCCTCCACCGTCGACTGGTTCGTACCGATCATCCGATCGGGATGGCAGTCGTGCGTGGTGACCAGGAACAGCGTCTTGCCCTCGGGGCCACCCAACGCCGCCGCGATGGCCATCCGTTCGCCGATGTCGATACGGTCGGTGACGGTTCCGCCCTCGGTGATGCGCTGGAACTGATGGGCCAGCGTGAGCGCGGCCCACACCCCACCGTGGCTGTCGATGGCGAGGCCGTCCGGTGGTCCGTCCAGTCCGTCGGCGAATACCCGCCGATCCGACAGGGCGCCGTCGTCGGCGATGCTGAACCCGGTGAGTCGCCGGCCCGTCGACTCGGCGACGATCAACGTCGAGCCGTCGGCGGTGATGACCATGCCATTGGGGAAGTCCAGCCCCTCAGCCACCACACGCACCGTGTCGTCGGCGCCGATCAGTACCACGACGCCAGTTTCGCGGGCTTGTGATCCGATGTAGGCGCGGCCGGCGTCGGTCACCACCAGGTCTCCCAGATCGGCAGATACCAGGCCGCTGAGGTCGGCCAGCAGTTCCACGCTGTCACCGTCGTAACGCAGCACCTGGCGGGCCGTGGCGGACACGATCAGCAGGGTGCCGTCGGGCCGAAAACCCAAGCCGGACGGGCGATGTCCGGGCAGCGGCAGCGTGGTGATGGCGCCGCTGAGGTTCACCGTGTGCACGGCCTCGCCGAGCATGTCGGAGAACCACAACAGACCTTCGAACCAGCGGGGGCCTTCACCGAAGCAGAACCCACCGGCGAGTTGGATTGTCGGCACCGGTTCGGCTTGGACACTCATCGCGGCGTACCTTTACAAATCATGCCCTGAGTGTCACGCTCGCAGGGTGCGACTGTCAACCACCGGTGGCGTGTCATGAAGACGTTCTACGGCCACACCCTGATGTACCTGCACGAGACCATCGACCTGGGTGCCGGGTCGGTCGAGGGATTTCTCGCGGTATTCGGCGAGGTCTACCGCCCGATGATGGAAGACCTGGACGCACGACTGTTCGCGATGTGGGAGACCACCCGATACAACGGGCACTGGCCGCAGGTCACCACGATCTGGGAAATCGACGCGTTCGCCGACTACGCCCGCATCGGGAGGGCGCAGGGCCATGGCGGCAGTCACGAACGTCAGGCCGGGCAGTGGGCGGGGTTCCTGGCTTCGGTGGGTGCGCGCGGCGAAGGCCGGATCATGTACGCCGGCAAGTACAACCGCACCCTGGCGCAGCTTCAGCAGGCGAATTTCGGTGCGGGACTGGTGATTCAGGAAGTCATGGAGACCAAGCCGGGTAAGCAGGACGACTACATTCGCGAATTGGAGCGGTTGTACGTGCCGTGGTCGGAATCCACCGGCAAGCGGTGGCTGGGCTCGTTCATCACCACTTTCCGCTTCAACGAGGTCATCCACTACTGGGCACTGGATGGCGACTGGGATTGCTTCGAGAACCACTATCCGTCCTGGAAAGGCAACCCGCCGGCGGAGATCGTCACCTGGATGAGTATGGCCCCGGCGCTGCGCGACGGCTGGGAAGACTCGATCATGTCCGCGCTGCCGCCCTCACCTCTGCAGTGAAAAGCACTGCGGTGCAAGGGTTCACGTATGATCCGTTCGCTCCCGAGGTGATGGCCGATCCGCATCCGTTCTACCAGGTTTTGCGCGACGAACACCCGGTGTACTACGTCGAGGCGTGGGACACCTACGCGCTTTCCCGGTTTGAGGACATCTGGACTGTGCTGGAGCTCAACGACGGCACGTTCGTGGCTTCTGAAGGCACCTTGCCCGCTGCTGATGTGCTGGCCGGCCACAACGACGGACCGGTGGTCGACCCGGCGTGGCACCCCATGCCGTTTCACGCCAATTTCGACTCACCGATCTACGAGGACGTGCGCAGGTGCACCGCGACGCAGTTCCGGCCACGATCGGTGAACCAGCTGGCCGACCGCATCCGCGAACTGGCCAACCAGCGCCTCGACGTGCTGCTGCGGCAAGGAGATTTCGACCTCACGCAAGACTATGGCGGAGTCGTCGCAGCATCGGTGGTGTGCGAATTATTGGGTCTGCCAACGGAACTTGCGCCGGAGGTGCTGGCCAGCGTCAACGCCGGGAGCCTGGCCGAACCGGGCGCCGGGGTGGAGATCGGCAATGCCCGGCCCGGCTACCTGGAGTATCTGACGCCGTTGGTCGGCGAGCGGCGGGCCGGCCGGCGTGAGGGCAACCTGCAGATCGTCGACGCCCTGCTGGATTACCGGCTGCCGGACGGGTCCGAATTCACCGACACCGAAGCCGCGGTGCAGCTGCTGGGGGTGTTCATCGGCGGCACCGAGACCGTGCCCAAGGTCGTCGCGCACGGCCTGTGGGAACTGCTGCGCCATCCCGAGCAGCTGGCCGCAGTCCGAGAGGACCTGGACACCAACGTTCCGGTCGCTCGCGAAGAAATGATCCGGTACTGCGCCCCCGCCCAGTGGTTCGCCCGAACTGTGCGCCGCCCGTTCACCATTCACCGCACCACTATCAACCCGGGACAGCGGATCATCACCCTGCTCGGCTCGGCTGCCCGCGACGAACGTGAATACGACAAACCCGAACTCTTCATCTGGAACCGGCCGATTGCGCGGTTGCTGTCCTTCGGTCGTGGGCAGCACTTCTGCCTCGGCGTACACCTGGCGCGACTAGAGATCACCATCTTGGTCACTGAATGGCTCAAGCGGGTCGGGGAGTTTCACATACATCCCGGCGCCGCATTCCGTCCACCGTCCAGCTTCCAATGGGGCTTCAACAACGTCGGGGTGGAGGTCTGAACATGTGGTGCTACCGACTGGTCGCGCCGTACACCTTTGAGCGAATGGACATTCCGGAGCCGGACCCCGACACCTTGCCGGACGGGCAGGTGTTGCTCAAGTTGGCCGCCGCCGGCATCTGCGGCAGTGACATACCCGGGTTCAAGGGCACCAAAGGCAAACTGCCCGGCGACACCGGACCGTGCGCGGCGGAGATGAACGGCTTCCCGATCCACGAGATCGCCGGAGTGGTGATGGCCAGCCGGCATCCGGACCATCGGGTGGGCGACCGGGTGGTCGGCTGGGCGTCGGGCTTCAACGGCCTGATGGACACCGTGGTGACCGACGGAAATGGCTTGGTCGCATACGATCCGACGCTGAGTCCGGAGCTGGCGGTGGGCCTGCAACCGCTGGCCTGCGTGATGTATGCCGTCGAACAACTGCCGGAGCTGACGGGCAAACGGGTTGCGGTGATCGGACTGGGCTCGATCGGACTGCTGTTCGCCTACCTGGCCAAAGTCGCTGGGGCAGTGCACGTCACCGGGGTCGACCCGGTCGACCGGTCGGCGATCGCCGGCGCGTTCGGCGTGGACACCGCTGTGCGCGCTACCAGCGACCGCTGGGTCAGCGCATTGGCTGCCGCCGACAAGGCCGACGTGGTGATCGAAGCGGTGGGGCATCAGGTCGCAACCCTGAACCATGCGCTGGACGCCGCGGCAGTCGGCGGTACCGTGTTCTACTTCGGTGTGCCCGACGACGACAGCTACCCGATGAGCATGCGTACCCTGCTGCGCAACAACCTGACGCTCAAAGCCGGTGTGACCCTGGACCGACGTCGAGTGCTGTTGGCGGCCAACGTGTTTGCCCGTCAGCACCCCGATCTGTTGCCGCGGTATCTGACCCACGTCTTCACCGTTGAGCGGACCCAGGACGCCTTCGAACTGGCAAGCCGGCCCGACCCGGCCCGCGTGAAGATCGCGATCACCGCATGAGCTCGCGGCTGCAGGACGCCTTGGCCGCGGGCGGTCCGATCTGGGGTGGCTGGGTGGTCGGTCCAACCATCACGGGCCCGGAAGAGTTCGCTGCCGCCGGGTATGACTACGTCGGTCTGGATCTGCAGCACGGGTATCTCGACGACGTCGATGCTGCGCGGATGTTGCGGCGGTTGGAACATGTGCCGATCGCCGCCGCGGTTCGGCTGCCTTCGGTGGATCAGGCAGCTATCGGGCGGGTGCTGGATGCCGGGGCCGACGCGGTCATCATCGCGATGGTGGAGTCCGCCGACCAGGCCGCCGCCGCGGTGGCGGCCACGCGGTATGCACCGCAGGGCGTTCGAAGCTTCGGTCCGCTGCGCGCTTCGCTGGGTCACGACATCGGTGCCCTGCAGGACCGGGTCAGTGTCTTCCCGATGATCGAGACCGTCAAGGGCGTCGCGGCGCTACCCGAAATCCTTGGGGTCCCGGGGGTTTCGGGGGTGTATGTCGGCCCCGCGGACCTGTCGGTGTCGATGGGACGTACGGTCGCCGAGGCCTGGCGCGATCCGGCCGTGCTCGACCAGATCGGCGGGATTGCCGCCGCGGTGAACGCAGCCGGCCTGGTCGCTGCGGTGCATGCCGGATCCGGGACGATCGGCAACACTGCGTCGGCCATGGGATTCCGGATGCTGACCCTGGCATCAGAGTCTGCGGCCCTGCGTCGGGGCGCAGCCGAACATCTCAGGGAGGCAACCGGTTCCGAGTCGACCGACGATCGAAACGGCGCCGGAGGTTACCGCTGAGATGACTGCACACACAGCGCTGGTGACCGGAGCCGCGGGAGGACAGGGCGCCGCCATCGTCGCGCGGCTGTGTCGTGACGGGTTTCAGGTCGCAGCGTGCGACGTGCGAACAGACGAATTGCCCACCGCCGACGGAGTACTCTCCCTTGCGCTCGACGTCACGTCGCAGGAGCACTGGCAGCACGCGGTGCGGCAGGTAGTGATGCATTTCGGTGGATTGACCACCCTGGTGAACAATGCCGGTGTGCTGCACCGGGCTTCGCTGAGCGAAGAGACCGCCGAGGGCTTCGAGGGCAGCTGGCGGGTGAACTGTCTGGGGCCGTTCCTCGGAATCCAGGCCTGCCTACCGCACCTCAGAGAGGCGCAGGGCGCCGCGATCGTCAACACCTGCAGCACCGGAGCCGTGCGCCCATTCCCGAACCATGCTGCCTACGGCTCGTCGAAATGGGCGCTGCGTGGCCTTACCCAGTCTGCAGCCGCCGAGCTGGCGGCATCGGGGATCAGGGTCAACGCAGTGTTCCCAGGTCCGGTGCAGACCCCCATGCTCGACGCCCCCACTCAGTCCCGGCTGGCTGAACGATCGATGATGGGCCGGTTGGGCAGGCCCACCGAGATCGCCGATGCGGTTGCATTTCTGGTGTCCGATCAGGCGTCCTTCATCACCGGGTCCGAGCTGGTGGTCGACGGCGGTCAGTGCCTGCAGATCGGATGAGCATCGGAGATCGGCTTGCCCCCGCGCTACGGCCACTGGCCGCGGCGCGGATCGACTTGTCCGCGGAAACTCTTGACCAGGTGCGTGATTCGCTGAACGAGCGCCGTCGTGCGGTTCCCGTCGACCTCACCGGGGTCGACGTGCTGGACACCGATGCCGACGGAGTGCCAGTGCGCATCTATCGATGTGGACAGGCGCCCGTGTCCGCGATCGTGTTCTGTCATTCGGGTGCATTCGTGTTGGGAAATTTGGACACAGATCACCGATGGTGCGTCGAGATGTCGAGAACCGTCGGCTGCGCGGTGATATCGGTCGACTACCGACTGGCGCCGGAACATCCGTATCCGGCGGCGGCCGTGGACGCGGCGTCGGCTCTTCGGTGGGCGGCGGACAATGCGGCCGAACTGGGGATCGACGCGGCGCGAATCGTGGTGGCCGGCAACAGCGCCGGCGGTGCACTGGCTGCCGGCCTGGCGCTGCGGTCGGCCGCCGGCGACCTGCCGCCGGTGGTGTTTCAGCTGCTGCATCAGCCGGTGCTCGATGACAGGTTGACTCCGGCGAAGCAGGAGTTCACCACGACGCCCGGTTTCGACGGTGCGGCCGTGGAACTGATGTGGCGGTACTACCGTGCCGGTACTGATCTGCCGGTCCGCGCTGTGCCTGGCCGCTGCGACGAATTATCTGGTTTGCCAACGACATTGATCACCTGTTCGGAACTCGATCCGTTGCGCGACGAGGCCGTCGACTACGCATTGCGGTTGATGTGGGCCGGGGTGGCAGTCGAGCTGCACGTGTACCCGGGCACCTGCCACGGATTCGACTCACTGCTGCCCGACTGGCAGACCAGCGCGGAACTGCGTGCACTGCAGGCATCGGCGCTGCGGCGAGCACTGCTGGCTGAAGAAGCGGTTCGGCCGAACTGCTAGCCGTCCACGTGAGGCAGTTCGGCGGTCACCTCGACCCGACCGGCGTCAAAGCTCACCTGGCCTTTGATCGGTAGTGATTCGGGCAGCGGGTCCTCATAGCTCCACGCCACGTCTTCGACGAGCGTGCCGTCGATTTCGGCTGACCAGTACGTCGCGTGGCCTTTGTAGTTGCAATAGCTGGTGGTCGACGACCGGCGCAACAGATCGGTGCGGACCTGGGCCGGCTTCACGTAAAGTCTTGCTGCCAGCGATGTTTCGAACACAATGATGGTGTCAGTGGTATCGACCAGTGTCACTGCGCCGACGACCGCGCGCAACCGTCGATTCGTGGGCCGGCAGTCGACGCGGTGGTAGGGGTTCGGCGGGTAGTGCACCAGTCGTCGTCCCTCCTCGGTCCAGAAGTCCACCGCGGCCCAGGGCACCCGCACGTATCCGGGTGCCTCGGCCACCGACTCGGTGGGCAGGTCCGCCGTCAGTTCGGCGGGGAAGGCATAGCTCAGCGGATGACCGGCGCGGTGCACCAGCAGCGCGCGTTCGGTGTCGATTATTGATACGTCGTCGCGAAATGCCTGGATACGCCGGGGATGTGGCTCGATGTAGACGACGTTGTCGGGAACTTCCGGGGTGAACCGACCGGCTCGGTCGCTACCGAAAGGGCCGCGGCCGGCTACCAGGCTCATGGTCGGTCCTCTCTGCTGCGGTCGAACTCAAGCTTTACAGATTTAATTAAAAATGTCACTCTGTCATCCGAGCCACGTCGCGCCGGTCGGTCCGTCCAGGAAGTGATTTGATGACTGCAAACAACTCTGACATCGATACCGCTGCGGTGTTCACCGAACGGCGTGGCATCGGGGTAAGGCATTCGGCTGCAGGGCTTTTGGAGTATGACCTGATCGTGGTCGGCCGCGATGCGCTCGACGTCGTGGGTGCAGCCGGTGGTTGGCTGTGTGACCGGGTCCGAGCCGGCTGGCGGGTGAGTGCGGTGCTCACCGACGGCGTCGATGACGCGCCGCTACAGGTGCTCGGCGTGCGCAGCGTGACCGCCGAAGCAGATCCGGTTGTTCTGGTGCGTTCGAATCCCGCGGCGCTGGCGGTGTCGGCTGAACTACTGGAGGCTGACCCGGTGCTACGGGCGGAGGTCCTGCGAGTGGCGGAGCCGGGGAACACGGAGTTCACGGTTTGGGGGCGGTGGCAGGTCGGTCGGATGTCACCGACCCGGCACGTACTCAGTGGTGCGGCCCGAGCGTTCAAGTTGCAGGCCCTGGCCATGGCGGGATATTCGCTGGGAACTTCCTGTAGTGCAACCGATTCCGTGGAGGAGTTCCATAGCTGCGCATTGTGGTACCCACCGGCGGGGCCGGATCTGATGCCTGTGGGCTGACGTTGCCCTCAAACAAGAACTCACGCCCTCCGATATGGAGAGCGTGAGTTCTGTCTGTGCTCGGTGCTTACCGGTGCCAGCCGCGGCGGCGCAGCCACCAGTCGCGACCGACCAGGACGAAGAGCAGGAGGGCAAAGCCGACCAGCCAGATGTTCTCGACCTTGCCGACGTGGTTGCCGTGCATCATCAGCAGCATGAACAGCCCGGACAGGACGCCGCCCAGCTGGATAACCGTGGGGTTCTCTTTGGACCAGCCCCAGTTGGCGGACGGGACGTCCTCGACATCGACGCCGGTGTGTCGTTCGACCTCGGTGGTGGCCACGGCTACTCCTCACGATTGAGCGAATTGCGGCCATTCTCGCATACGACGCTCGGTCGTAGTTCGACTGACCCGGGTTGGTTGGGTTGTTGATCGGATTCGCCGCCGAGCGCCGTTCCGTGCCGTCGGCCGGCCCGACAATTGACAATCCGAGGGCCACCGATGCGTTCGCTGAGCGGTTCAGGCGGCACAATGGACAGGTGAGTGAGCGGCTGCGTGTTCTGGTGCTCGGTAGTACCGGATCGATCGGTACCCAGGCGCTGGAGGTGATCGCGGCCAATCCCGACCGCTTCGAGGTCGTCGGTCTGGCGGCCGGCGGTGGTAATGCCGACCTGCTGGCCCAGCAGGCAGCGCAGACCGGAGTGCGCAACGTTGCAGTCGCCGATCGAGATGCCGCGGTGCCGGCCAACTATCGAGGCCCGGATGCGGCCACCCAGTTGGTCCAGGACACCGAGGCCGACGTGGTGCTCAACGCCCTGGTCGGTGCCCTCGGCCTCAAACCGACGCTGGCTGCGCTGGAGTCCGGCGCCCGGCTTGCTCTGGCCAACAAAGAATCGTTGGTCGCGGGCGGTCCGCTGGTACTCAAGGCGGCACAGCCCGGTCAGATCGTGCCGGTGGACTCCGAGCACTCCGCGTTGGCGCAGTGTCTGCGCGGCGGCTCCGCCGACGAGGTAGCCAGCCTGGTGCTGACCGCTTCGGGTGGACCGTTCCGGGGCTGGGCGGCCAAGGACCTGGAGGCCGTCACGCCGGAGCAGGCCGGCGCGCACCCGACCTGGTCGATGGGGCCGATGAACACCCTCAATTCGGCGTCGCTGGTCAACAAGGGCCTCGAACTCATCGAGACCCACCTGCTGTTCGGCATCGACTACGACCGCATCGAGGTGGTGGTGCACCCGCAATCGATCGTGCACTCCATGGTCACCTTCACCGACGGTTCTACGCTGGCGCAGGCCAGCCCGCCTGACATGAAGCTCCCCATCGCCCTGGCGCTGGGCTGGCCGGCGCGGGTGCCCGGGGCCGCCCTGGCCTGCGACTGGACCACGGCGTCGACCTGGACATTCGAGCCTTTGGACGACGACGTGTTCCCAGCGGTGCGACTGGCCCGCGAGGCCGGCACCAGGGGCGGATGCCTGACCGCGGTGTACAACGCCGCCAACGAAGAGGCCGCCGAAGCCTTCCTGGCCGGCCGGATCGGCTTCCCGGCGATTGTGCGCGCCGTGGCGGACGTGTTGAGCGCTGCAGATCAATGGGCTGCCGAACCCGCTACCGTGGAAGACGTACTCGATGCGCAGGACTGGGCCCGAGACCGGGCTCGGCGCGCCATCCATGAGGAGGTAGTGCCCGCCCGATGATGTTCGTGATCGGTATCGCGCTGTTCGCGTTGGCCATTCTGGTATCGGTGGCCCTGCACGAATGCGGTCACATGTGGGTGGCACGAGCCACCGGCATGAAGGTCCGGCGCTACTTCGTCGGCTTTGGCCCGACACTGTGGTCGACTCATCGACCCAACCGGCTCGGGTCCACCGAATACGGCCTCAAAGCCGTGCCGCTCGGTGGGTTCTGTGACATTGCCGGGATGACCACGGTCGACGAGATCGACCCGGCCGACGAGCCGTACGCCATGTACCGGCAGAAGGTGTGGAAGCGGGTCGCGGTGCTGTTCGCCGGTCCGGCGATGAACTTCATCATCGGCCTGGTGCTGATCTACGGCATCGCGGTGGTGTGGGGGCTGCCCAACCTGCACCCGCCGACTACCGCAATCGTCGGCCAAACCGGTTGCGTCGCAGCGGAAACCGCCAAGGGGCAATTCGGCAAGTGTGAGGGTTCGGGACCGGCGGCACTGGCCGGTATCAAGTCCGGCGATGTCATCGTCAAGGTCGGTGACACCGGCGTCGGCAGCTTCACCGACATGGCCAAGGCGATCCAGAAACTGCACGGACCGGCCACTGTGGTCTACGAGCGGGACGGTCAGAAGTATTCGACGGTCGTCGATGTGACGCAGACCCAGCGGTTCGCCGGCAAGGACGCCACCGCGGCGACCACGGTCGGCGCCATCGGTGTCAGTGCTGCTGAACCACCCGCACCCACGCAGTACAACCCACTGACCGCGGTGCCCGCGACCTTCTCGTTCACCGGCGACCTCGCCGTCGAACTCGGCAAGTCGATCGCCAAGATTCCCACGAAGGTCGGTGCTTTGGTGCATTCGCTGAGCGGCGGTCCGCGCGATCCGGAGACTCCGATCAGCGTGGTGGGCGCCAGCATCATCGGTGGTGACACCGTCGACCATGGCGTGTGGGTGATGTTCTGGTTCTTCCTGGCTCAGCTGAACTTCGTGCTCGGCGCGGTCAACCTGCTGCCGCTGCTGCCGTTCGACGGCGGCCACATCGCCGTTGCGGTATTCGAGAAGGTGCGCAACATGATTCGCGCCGTCCGCGGGAAGACGGCCGCCGCGCCGATCAACTATCTCAAGCTGATGCCCGCCACGTACGTGGTGCTGGTCGTCATGGGCGGCTACATGCTGCTGACCGTCAGCGCTGATCTCATCAACCCGATCCGCATCTTCCAGTAGGAGACAACAGCCATGACGTCCATCGGCCTCGGAATGCCGGCACCGCCTCCGGCCACGCTGGCCCCGCGCCGCCAGACCCGCCAGTTGATGGTGCGCGACGTCGGCGTCGGCAGCGACTATCCGATCGCAGTGCAGTCGATGTGCACCACCAAGACCCACGACGTCAACTCGACGCTGCAGCAGATCGCCGAGCTGACCGCCGCGGGTTGCGACATCGTGCGGGTCGCCTGTCCTCGTCAGGAGGACGCCGACGCGCTCGCCGAGATCGCCAGGCACAGCCAGATCCCGGTCATCGCCGACATCCACTTCCAGCCCAAATACATCTTTGCGGCCATCGACGCGGGGTGTGCCGCGGTGCGCGTCAACCCCGGGAACATCAAGGAGTTCGACGGCCGGGTCAAGGAGGTGGCCAAGGCCGCGGGCGACGCCGGCACCCCGATCCGGATCGGTGTCAATGCCGGATCGCTGGATCCCCGGCTGCTCAAGAAGTACGGCAAGGCCACGCCCGAGGCGCTGGTCGAGTCGGCGCTCTGGGAGGCCGGCCTGTTCGAGGAGCACGGCTTCGGCAACATCAAGATCAGCGTCAAGCACAACGACCCCGTGATCATGGTCGAGGCCTACCGCCAGCTGGCCGCGCAGTGTGACTACCCGCTGCATCTGGGCGTGACCGAGGCCGGGCCTGCGTTCCAGGGCACCATCAAATCTGCGGTCGCCTTCGGTGCCTTGCTGTCCGAGGGCATCGGCGACACCATTCGAGTCTCGCTGTCGGCACCGCCGGTCGAGGAGATCAAGGTCGGCTCGCAGATCCTGGAGTCGCTGAACCTGCGGCCGCGTGGTCTGGAGATCGTGTCCTGCCCGTCGTGCGGGCGGGCTCAGGTGGACGTGTACAAACTTGCCAACGCGGTGTCGGCGGGTCTGGACGGCCTCGACGTTCCGCTGCGTGTTGCGGTGATGGGCTGCGTGGTCAACGGACCGGGTGAGGCCCGCGAGGCGGACTTGGGCGTCGCGTCCGGAAATGGCAAGGGGCAGATATTCGTTCGCGGCGAAGTGATCAAGACCGTGCCCGAGTCGCAGATCGTCGAGACGCTGATCGAGGAAGCGATGCGAATCGCCGAAGAACTAGGCCAGGACAGTGCGAGCGGTTCGCCGGTTGTCACCGTAAGCTGATCACTGCCCTGTGACGACGGTCACCCGTGCGTTCGGTTTCATACAAGGTCACGCAGAAGGTTCGATGTCCGCACCACCGTTGTTCCGCATCGCCGACGAGCGGCGGGTATCGGTGGTTCGCGACCTCGCCGACGTGCGGCAGGTCTTCGACGAAGATCCCGTGGGAACGTGCATGGTGGCCGCGCGGATCGGGGACCACGGACTGGACCCGGCCGCGATCGGTGGGGAACTGTGGACCCGCAATCGCTCGGTTGATTCGTTGTGCTTTGCCGGTGCCAACCTGATTCCGATTCGGGGCGACGCCGCCGACCTGACCGCCTTCGCGGAGAAGGCGATGAGTGTGCCGCGGCGGTGTTCGTCACTGGTGGGCCGGGCCGAGTTGGTACTGCCGATGTGGGAGCAACTGGAGCCGGTGTGGGGACTGGCCCGCGAGGTGCGGGACTGCCAGCCGCTGCTGACGCTGACCGCGCCGCCGCAATGCCCTGTCGACCCTCTTGTGCGTCCGGTGCGGATGGAAGAGCTGGACACTTATCTGGTGGCGGCCGTCGAGATGTTCATCGGGGAGGTGGGCATCGACCCGCGACTCGGTGACGGCGGTCGGGGCTACCGCCGCCGGGTGGCCGGTCTGATCGCGGCCGGGCGCGCCTGGGCACGGTTCGAGGGCGGCGAAGTGGTCTTCAAGGCCGAGATCGGCTCGCAAACCCCGTCCGTCGGCCAGATCCAGGGCGTGTGGGTACACCCCGACTGGCGCGGGCGGGGTCTGGGTGCCGCGGGTACCGCGACGCTGGCCTCGGCGATCCTGCGCAGCGGACGCACGGCCAGCCTGTACGTCAACGATTTCAACATCGCCGCCCGGGCCGCCTACCACCGGATCGGTTTCAGTCAGTTGGGTACGTACGCAACGATTTTGCTCGACTGATCATCACTCCCGCGCTGCGTTGTCCGCCGCTGCGCGATTCTCACAACAAAGTCACGGTTCGGTTTCGGTGTGCCTACGTGCCTATGGCCGGTCACACTTCTAACATCAGCCCCAATGGCAACGTACAGATCATCCGTTTCACTGTTGGTGGTTGCGGCGGTGGCAGGTGGCATGACGGCCTGCACCCCACGGCCCGACGGTCCCGCGCCCACCGCGGAGGCATTTTTTGCGGCGCTGGGCAAGGGCGACACCGGGGCGGCCGCCGACCTGTCCGATCGCCCCAACGACGCCCGCACCGCGCTGAACCAGGCATGGTCGGGACTGCAGGCCACCAAGCTGGACGCGCAGGTTCTCGGATCCAAGTACACCCAGGACACCGGCAGCGTGAACTACCGGTACACCTGGCACCTGCCCAAGGATCGCACCTGGACCTACACCGGTCAGCTCAACATGATCCGGCAGGACGGACACTGGCAAGTCCGCTGGAGCACAACGGATCTGCATCCCAACCTGGGTGAGCATCAGAGCGTCCAACTGCGTGCCGACGCGCCGAACCGGGCCTCGGTCAACGAAATCGGCGGATCCGACGTCTTGGTGCCGGGTTACCTGTATCACTACGCGCTGGACGCCCAGACCGCCGCCGGTGAACTGATGCACACCGCCCAGGCGGTTGCCGATGCACTGCGGCCTCTCGATGATTCCGTTGACGCCCAGCGGCTGGCCGAGCAGGCCAGTTCGTCGACCAAGCCGCTGGATCTCATCACGTTGCGTAAGGCCGACAACGACCGGATCTCCGCGATCATCGGACGCATGCCCGGCGTGATCATCACCCCGCAGCCGGAGATGACTGCGACCGACGACCGGTTCGCCCCGGCCATCGTCAACGAGGTCAAGAAGCAGGTGTCCGACCAGCTCCTGGGTCAGCCCGGTTGGCGGGTGGTCAGCATGAACCAGAACGGAGCGGACCTCGATGTGCTCTACGAGGTATCCGGTAAGCCGGCCCCGTCGGTCACCATCAGCCTGGACCGCAACGTGCAGAACGCGGCTCAGGATGCGGTGAACATGGTCGGCCGGAAGGCGATGATCGTCGCGATCAAGCCGTCCACCGGTGAGATCCTGGCCGTCGCGCAGAACGCAGCCGCCGATGCTGACGGTCCGACTGCGACCATGGGCCTGTACCCGCCGGGTTCGACGTTCAAGATGGTCACCGCCGGCGCGGCGATCGAGAGCGACATGGCCACCCCGAATACCTTGCTGGGCTGCCCGGGAACCATCGATATCGGTCACCGCACCATTCCGAACTACGACAAGTTCGATCTCGGTGTGGTGCCGATGGCCAAGGCCTTCGCGAATTCGTGCAACACCACGTTCGCCGAGCTGGCCAGCCGGATGACCCCGCGGGCCCTGACCACTGCGGCCGCGCAGTACGGCATCGGCGCCGACTATCAGGTCGCAGGTCTGGACACGGTCACCGGTGAGGTACCGCCGACGGTGAACCTGACTGAGCGCACCGAGGACGGGTTCGGCCAGGGCAAGGTGCTGGTCAGCCCCTTTGGAATGGCGCTGGCAGCCGCCACCGTCGCGGCCGGGAAGACCCCGGTGCCGCAACTGATCGAGGGTCGTCCGACGTCGGTCACGGGCAGCGGCACCGCGATCACGGACAAGATGATCGATGGCCTCCGGCCGATGATGCAGCTGGTGGTGACCAACGGCACGGCCAAGGATCTGCGCGGCAGTGGTGACGTCCGGGGAAAGACCGGTGAGGCCGAGTTCCCCGGTGGGTCGCACGCTTGGTTTGCGGGCTATCGCGGTGATTTGGCGTTCGCCGCCCTGATCGTCGCCGGCGGCGGGTCGGAGACCGCGGTGCGGATGTGCCGGGACATGTTCAAGGGACTACCCCCCGACTACCTCACCTGACCGAACCTCACTTGACCAGGGTCGCTCCGCTCCTGCCCACCGAACCTCACCCGAACCGCAGTACCCTGACCGGATGATGACCAACGGCGACGAAACCGCGATCCTGCGGGTATCCGATGCCGATCGCAGTGGGACGTTGCGGCGACTGCACAACGCGGTTGCCCTCGGACTGATCGACATCGAGGAGTTCTCCGAACGGTCCGCCCTGGTCGCCCAGGCTCGGCTGCACGCCGACCTTACGGTGCTGGTCGGAGACCTGCCGGGGCCGGGCGCGATCGTCACCGCCGCCACCGACCGGGTTGAATTGCGCGGGGTCATGGGATCGCTCAAACGGCAGGGAGAATGGGTGGTCCCCACCCGGCTGTCGCTGGTGCGACGGGTCGGCTCGATCGATCTGGACCTGACCCGGGCCCGGTTCGCCGGATCCATGGTCGTGATCGAACTGGACCTGAAGTTCAGCTCACTGGAACTGCGCCTGCCCGCCAGCGCCAGCGCCTCGATCGACGACGTCGAGGTGGCGGTCGGCAGCGCCCGCGATCACCGCAAGGAAGCACCCAGTGAAGGCAATCCACACGTCATCCTGACCGGCCGGGTCACCTTCGGATCGATCGACATCCGCGGGCCGCGCCGCGGTTGGTTCCGCCGCGGCGAACGCGGTTAGGCTGTTCGGATGCCTGTTCGTAGTGCGCTCGCACCCGGCGAGCTGTCCCCGACGCTTCCGGTGCCCAAGTCGATCCCGCGTCCGGAGTATGCCTGGCAGCCGACGGTCCGCGAGGGTTCTGAACCGTGGCTGCAGACCTCCGAGGTGATCGAGAAGATGCGGGTGGCCGGCCAGATCGCGGCGGCCGCACTGGCCGAGGCCGGGAAGGCCGTCGCCCCCGGTGTCACCACCGACCACCTGGACCGGGTGGCGCATGAGTACATGCTGGACCACGGTGCCTATCCATCGACCTTGGGCTACAAGGGATTTCCGAAGTCGTGCTGCACCTCGCTCAACGAGATCATCTGCCACGGCATCCCGGACTCGACAGTCATCGAGGACGGCGACATCGTCAACATCGACGTCACGGCCTACAAAGACGGCGTGCACGGCGACACCAACGCCACCTTCCTGGCCGGCGATGTCTCCGAGGAACACCGGTTGCTGGTCGAGCGCACTTACGAGGCCACCATGCGCGCCATCAAGGCGGTCAAGCCCGGCCGTCAGCTCTCGGTGGTCGGTAGGGTCATCGAGGCTTACGCAAACCGATTCGGCTACAACGTGGTTCGCGATTTCACCGGGCACGGCATCGGTGAGACCTTCCACAACGGATTGATCGTGCTGCACTACGACCAACCGGCCGTGGAGACCGTCCTGGAGGTCGGCATGACCTTCACCATCGAGCCGATGATCAACCTGGGCTCCCTGGACTACGAGATCTGGGATGACGACTGGACCGTCGCCACCGTGGACAAGAAATGGACGGCGCAGTTCGAGCACACCCTCGTGGTGACCGACGACGGCGCCGAGATCCTGACCCTGGCGTGACGGTCCCTTCGCGAGCAGGCATAAATGTCCGCGACACGCCGGGAATTCGGGGGCATTTGCGTCTGCTCGCGGGAAAAGGGTGAGGGGCGCGCTGCTGGTTGCCGGCACCACCTCGGACGCCGGTAAGTCCATGGTGGTGGCCGGACTGTGCCGGCTGTTGGCGCGCAGGGGAGTTCGGGTCGCGCCGTTCAAGGCGCAGAACATGTCGAACAATTCGGCCGTCACCATCGAGGGCGGCGAGATCGGGCGCGCGCAGGCCATGCAGGCCCGCGCCGCCGGCCTGGCGCCCAGTGTGCGCTTCAACCCGATCCTGCTCAAACCGGGCGGTGACCGGACCTCGCAATTGGTGGTGCGCGGTGTGGTCGCCGGTACCGTGACGGCGGGGGACTACTTCACCCGCCGGACCCAGTTGGCACAGGTTGTCGCCGACGAATTGGCTTCGCTGCGAAGCGAATTCGATGTGGTCATCTGTGAAGGGGCCGGTTCGCCGGCGGAGATCAACCTGAGGGCCACCGACGTGGCCAACATGGGATTGGCCCGGGCCGCCGACATCCCGGTGATCGTGGTCGGCGACATCGACCGCGGTGGACTGCTGGCCCACCTGTTCGGCACGGTCGCGGTACTCGATCCCGATGACCAGCGGCTCATCGCGGGCTTTCTCGTCAACAAATTTCGGGGCGATCCCGCATTGCTGGCCCCGGGTCTGGCGCAACTGGAGCAGCTGACCGGCCGGCCCACCTACGGGGTGATCCCGTACTGCGACGAACTGTGGTTGGACGCCGAAGACTCGCTGACCGTCGGCGCCCGTGGGCTAGTCGGGCGGGCGTTGGCGCCGCTGGGCGCACAGACACTGACGGTCGCGGTGGTGCGGCTGCCACGCATCTCGAACTCCACCGATGTGGAAGCGCTGGCCTGCGAGCCCGGCGTGCTGGTGCGCTGGGTGGACTCGGCGGCAGAGCTGGCAGGGGCGGACGTGGTGGTACTGCCGGGCAGTAAGGCCACGGTCGCGGACCTGGCCTGGCTACGAGAGCGCGGGCTGGCCGACGCCGTGGTGGCGCATGCCGAGTCCGGTCGCGCGGTGCTGGGTGTGTGCGGCGGGTTTCAGATGCTGTGCGCGACGATCGATGACCCCGTGGAGTCCGGTGCCGGTGCGGTTCCGGGCCTGGGGTTGCTGGCTGCGGACATCGCGTTCGACCGGGACAAGACCCTCAAGCACTGGGATAAACCCCTGTACGGCTACGAGATTCACCACGGACGCGTGACTCGCAGCGATGAGTCGGACTGGCTGGGAGTCGGGATCCGCCGTGCCAATGTGTTCGGCACCCACTGGCACGGACTGCTCGACAACGACCCGGTGCGCAGGCGCTGGCTTCGCGAGGTGGCCGACGCCGCCGGTCGCTGCGGGTTCGTGGTGGCCGGCGATGTGAACGTGGCGCGGCTGCGTGATGCCCAGCTCGACGTGATGGCCGATCTGCTGGCTGCGCACGTGGATATCGACGCAGTGCTCGGCCTGCTGAACGGTGCGGCCCGACTGCCGGTGATCGCCAGCGAATTGCGCGGGCGGTCGTTACCGTAGGGCCATGCCCTCCACCATCGCGACCGGCGACGGTTTCGACGCGGTCGTCGAGGTGGACGGTCCGGAGAACGCGACAGTCGTGGTGGTGCTCGGGGCAGCTCAGCAGGGACCGGCGGCCTACGACGCGATCTGTCGTCGGCTGCACACCGCGGCGTTGCGCACGGTGGTGATTGCGGCGGACCCCCGGCTGAGCCCCAAATCGGTGGTGGCCGTGCTCGACACGCTCGGGGTGCGCTGGGCCATTCTGGTCGGCGACCGCAAGGGGGCCGAGCTGGCCTGGGAACTTGCGGCCACCCGCCTGGACCGGTTCACCGGCCTGGTGGTCATCGATCGCGGTCATCCGGAGGACTGCCCGCCGGTGGAGATCAACACCACAGTGCTGGTCACCACCTCCGCCGCTCGATCGGCGGCCCAGTCCAGTCAGCGCTACGTCTACGGAGAGCTGCGGGTGGTCGAGATGACCGCACGGCGCAGTGCCGAGGAGGCAACTGCTCAGGTGGCAGCGGAGATCGTGATGCGCAGCAGCACCTGGTGACCAAGTCCTAGGCCTCGACGGCGTCGATCTGCTTGATGGGGCCGGTGAACCAGTGCTTCACCGAGACGTGCCAGTAGATGTAGAGCAGCAACAGCACACCGCCGACCAACAGTGGCGTGTAGTTGACGAACTTCCATTCGAAACTCGGATCCCACGGTGCCCCGCCCAACGACGTCGGGAACATCGCGATGACTGAGGTGATGGCGATCTCGGCCAGTGCCACCGGCGCCATCCATTTGTGGTGTCCGTGCAGATTCCAACTGCCCGTTTCGAATTCGTCACCCGCGCGCCAGCGGTAGTAGATCGGTATCGCGAAGCACAGGTACACCCCGACGACCCCGATCGACACCACGGCGTAGAACGCCACCGGTGTAGGAGTGCCGTTGACGTCGACCTTGACCAGGGCAGGCAGGGTCAGCGCCGCGGCGACCACGGCGGTGACGGTGACGCTGTGCGTCGGAACCCTGTTCTTGCCGACCTCTGACCAGAATTTGTGCCCAGGTACCGCGCGGTCGCGACTGAACGCGAACAACATTCGTGAGGCACTGGTCTGACATGCGGTGGTGCAGAAGAACTGACCAGCGGTGGAGATGAACAACACCAGCACGATGAGGTTGTTGTGTTTGAGGGCCTGGCTGACGATTTCGGCGACGGGTGTCGATGCGGCGGACACCTTGTCGGGGTCTTGCACAGCAAACAGGAAGGCCAACAACAGAATCCAGCCACCGATGGCCGAATAGAAGATCGACCGCCACATGCCGTTGGCAGCGGCGTTGGCT
The DNA here is from genome assembly GCF_041261665.1 of Mycobacterium sp. MAA66. NCBI lineage: Bacteria > Bacillati > Actinomycetota > Actinomycetes > Mycobacteriales > Mycobacteriaceae > Mycobacterium > Mycobacterium sp. MAA66. The sequence continues at coordinate 389,027 of NZ_JBGCCC010000001.1, forward strand.
GCGCCCTTGGTTTCTTCGGACAGGTGCGCCGACGCGTCGTAACCGGTGATGGTGTACTGCGTCAGGATCACAGAGATCGGCAGCACGAAGAACAACCAGCCGAAGCCCGAGGTGGCACCGCTGAACATACCGCTGTTGTTGATGGTCTTGGCGAAGACATCGGAGAAACTCGCGTGGTGGGTGGGCACGAAGAGCAGGATTCCGATCACCGCCGCCGCGCCGAAAACGTGCCACCACACCGAGATGTTGTTGATGATGGCCAGCAGATGGCTGGAGAAGATGTTGATCACTGCCGAGATGGCCAGGATGATCAGGAAGATGACGAATGTGCGAGTCAGGCTGTAGCCGCTGAGCCAGTCGGCGCTCAGGGTACCCAGGGTGAGGTCGAGGAACGTCGCACACCCGTATGCCACCGAGGCCAAGATGGCGACCAGACCGATGAGGTTGAGCCAACCGGCGTAGAAGCCGGCTTTGACGCCGCCGAGTTTGGATGCCCACCAATAGAGTCCGCCTGAGGTGGGGAAGGCAGAGACCAGTTCGGACATACAGAGTCCGATGACGAGGATGAACACCGACACGATCGGCCAACCCCAGGCAATGGCGGCCGGACCTCCGTTGTTCCAACCCAGGCCGAACGAGGTGAAGCACCCGGACAGAATCGAGATCATGGAGAACGAGATGGCGAAGTTGCTGAAACCTGACCAAGATCGCTGTAGTTCCTGGCTGTAACCGAGCTTGGCGAGGAGTTGTTCGTCCTCGGTAAGCGCTTCGTGACCCTCTGGCATGGGGCTCTCCTTCTGCGTGGCCCGATTTGGTAGCACAATAGGGCGCCGCGGGGGCCCGCGCAGGACAAACGGGTTGACAGCTCTCCGCCGATCATCGACGCTGGATGCAGATATTGCAGTCCGCGCGCATCTGGTGGCATGAGTTATGTTGCGTCACTTATCAATACGATTACAACTGCGGCGGCTACCGAATTCGGCAGGCCCACCGGCGCAGGGGCACGTCAGGCGTGCCGTTGGCGTGGACGCCCGAGGGATGGCCGCCTGGGGGCGGACGAGCGCTGGGGGGCCGGCGCGCAGCGAGTGGCCGACATCGAGGCGTCGACCGGTTGTTTTCGATAGGTTCAGCCGATGAGGTTGCCCACGTGCCTCGGGTGCCTGTCGATCGGCCTGGTCCTGACCGGATGTGCCGCGGCGATACCGGGAACCCCGACCGCTCCGGCCGGCGTCACCTCCATCGAGGCGTTCCCGCCTCCGCCCGGCCCGGACGAAGTGCCCCCCGACATGTACGACCAGTTGCGTGCCCGCGGCGTCGAAGGGACGGACGAGAAACTCACCGCCGAACTCGTTCAGGCGTGTACGTTCCTGACGCTCGGCGCCGGAACACGATCGCATGACGAGGTCGCGCATCTGCTGACCGAGTCGCCGAGCACGCTGTCGCTGCGGGATGCGAAAGTCATTGTTCTGGCGGCGGCTACCTACATCTGCGCGAGGTGAAGCGCCCTACGCGTGCGCAGCGGCGCGGTGCTTGCCACCACCACTGGACTTGACCGCTTCGTGCTTGGGCGTGCTGGGGGCCTTGTCGGAGTCGCTTGTTTGGGCTTTGGGCGTCGAGTCGGTCTCCTTGGCTGCGGCGCCAGCCGACTTGTCGGACGACGTCTTGGCGGATGGCTTGGGTTTGGACGGTGAATCCTTTTGTTTGTCAGCAGAATTCGGGTCTGATTTGGTGTCGGTGGCGGCAGGCTTTTTCGACGCGGGCGTGGCAATCGTGTTCGCCGTCGCCGCGAGTGCCTTCACCTTGGGGACGGAGGTGATCGAGTTGTCGGCCGCGGCGGGCGTGATCGACAGGGACTTGGCCCCGGCCGCGGCCGCCCCTGCCGCGGGGAGCGCGACGCTGCCCAGCGGATTGCCCTTACCGCTCCAACCGAGAGCCTTGGCGATCAGTTGCGACAGCCTCGTCAGGGCGGCCAATGGCCCGACCCGTTGACCCGGGATGTTCAGCGTGATCGGAACCAGGATCTGGGCGGTGACGCCCATGGCGAGTGAATTGAAGATCGATCCGCCGATGCCGTCTTGGGTGCTGCCGGTGCTGAACAATCCACCGAGGTTCAGCTGGAGCGAATTGACCGACACGCCGGAGAGCAAGATGCCCGACCTGTTGACCAACGGTGCCAGCGCGCTGAGATTGACGTTCGCCCCGTTGAGGAACGCGCCGACCATGTTGGCAGGAATGTTCACGAGGTCCTGCACGGCTGCCCCGAGGTTCGGGGTCGGGCCGGTGAGGTGGGAGACGAAGCTCTGCAGGCTCTGACCGAGTGCCACCGCCGGACTCAACGCCGGGCCGAGGAGGCCGATCAGCACGCCGCTCAGCGGTGAAGCCGCGAACGACATGATGTTCTTGACCGCGCTTATGGCCTGCGGGTTCAGTTTCAGGAACGTGGGCAGCGTGAGCAGGGCCAAGTTGTGCAAGGTATCGATCGACCCCGCCAGGGCATCGGTCCGCGTCGCCGAGTCCGCCCCGACCACGACGCTGGTGTCGATCGCGGTCTGCACGTCGTGTCCGATCTGGCCCAGTACCGAGCCGATGGTGCCCGGGTTCCGCAAGATTTCGCCGAGGTACTTGGACTGATTGACCAGGATCTGCTGCAGTGCAACTGCCGGCGCCTGGAAGAAGACATCGCCGATCTTGGTTGCGTTGGCCTGCGCGGTCTCGAAAGCGCTGATCCACGGAGCGAGCGGGTCAAAGCCCGCGGCGAACGCAACAGCGGACGACCGTAGTTCGGGCAGTGACGGGTGGTAGATGTCCGGTAGCGGCGGCGCCACCGGGCTGAGCGCGATCACCGCGGCGCCTGCCACCCCGACGCTGGTGGTAAGTAGTGGACGAACCGTTGACCCCATCATTTGCCCCCCAATTTGCTACAGATGGTGAAATTTTTCGCCTCAAATCGATACCGACATCGTTATTGCATGTCAAGACAATTATTTATGGCGTGTCGACGTCCAACTATGGCGATTCGAAGCTGTAGATAGTTTGCTGCAAGTGATCTGGGGGTGGTGTCCGAGGATGGTTGGGCAAACCTGGCGAGCTCGTGCTCGCCGGTGTCTGTCGATCTGGGCCGGTTAGCGACAGTCGCGATTTCGGTAGGAATCCTGCAGGCGATGACACGCGTTCGGCGATGTCGAATTGGTAGCTGCGGCGCGCTGAATGCGCGACGGGTGACAACGCTGGGTGTCAATGTGGCGAACGGGGTCGCGCAGCTCGTCGGGGCGCCGGCGCGACGATCTGTGTGAGCTGAGCCGCATTGCGGGTCGAGCGCCCTCCGGGTCTCCTGTGTGACTCATGTCACATCGGAGTTGTGCTGGATGCGTTCGGCGCCGCGATCGCACCGATCAGAGCAGTCCCAGGAGGGCATTTTCGATGACCTCCGGCAGTGCCGGGTGGATCCAGTACTGGCCGCGTGCGACCTCTTGCGCGGTCTGGCCAAATGACATGGCCTGGATCAACGGCTGGATGAGCGACGACGCCTGATAACCCATGATGTGGGCACCCAGTAACCGTCCGGTACCGCGCTCGGCGATCAGTTTGGCCACCCCGGTGGTGTCCTCCATGGCCCATCCGTAGGCGGTGTCACCGTAAGCCTGTAGCTTGACCACTACGTCCAAACCCGTTGCGCGGGCTTCGGTTTCGTTCATCCCGACCATGGCCACCTGCGGGTCGGTGAACACCGCGGCCGGCACGAACCGGTGATCGCTGGCCACCAGATCGCCGTCCCAGTCCCGTAGCAGGTTCTCCTTGACGGTCCGCGCCTCGTGGTTGGCCACATGCTTGAGCTGATGCGGCGAAGAGACGTCGCCCAATGCGAAAATCCCACGCGCCGTAGTGCGTTGGTATTCGTCGACGACGACGTAACCGTCGTCATCGAGCTCGACACCAGCGTGCTCGACGTCCAGCAGATCACCGTTGGGCATCCGGCCGGTGGCCACCAACAACGCGTCGGCGACAAGAGTCTGGCCGTCATCGAGGGACAGTACGACGTGTTCGCCATCCTGACGGGCGCCGGTGATGTTCTCCCCGGTGCGGATCGTCCATTTCTTCGATACCACGGTGCCGAAGCGGTGGCAGATCTCCTCATCGCAACGTCGCAGCAGCCGGTCGCCGCGCAGGACGATGGTCACCCGCACGCCCAACGCCGAGAACACATGCGCGAACTCCACGGAGATGAACCCGCCGCCGACGATCACCAGGTGCTCGGGCAACCGAGGTATCCGCATGATGTCGTCGCTGGTGTAGTACTTGACCGCGGCGTCGGCGATGGCGGAAGGGATCCGGCTGCGCGAACCGGCCGCGATCACCACCTGATCTGCGCTGAATTCGTCACCTGCGTCGGTGCGTAGCGTGTAGCGACCGTCGGGCAGTTTCGGCCCGAACCGGGTGTGGCTGGCGTACACCGTGACGTTGGCCATGCTGCGGCGGTACTCCTCGCCGCCGGCGGCGATCGGATCGATCCGGCCGAATACGCGATCCACGATATCGGGCCAGCGCACCTCGTCGATATGGGCATCGATCCCGTAAGTGGCACTGTGTCTTATGGTTTGGGCGACCTCGGCGGCGTACACAAACATCTTGGTGGGGATGCATCCGACATTCAGGCAGGTGCCGCCGAAGGTGCCCTCCTCGCAGATCGCCACCTTCTTGTCGGCGTAACGATCATCGAGAACACTGTTGCCCGAACCGGTTCCGATGATGGCCAGGTCGTAGTGCTCCATGCGGGGCTGTCCTATCTGAATTGTGTTGTGGTCGAATGAGATTCGAGATATCCATCGAGCCACAGGTCGAGTGCGTCGAACGCCGCGGCCCGTGGCTGCGGCAGTGACAGGAATACGTCGTGCTTGGCGTCCACAATAGGCACGACGGTGCCGCGGTTGCCCACGCAACCCGCCCACCTGGCGATCTGTGCGACGTCGAGCACCGCGTCGCCGCACTGCATCTCGGCCGGTTCCTCGGCGACGGTGTGATCCGAACGCAGGATCAGGCTGGAAACACCGACGTCGAGCCCGCGGTGCAGCGCGGCCTGCCCGCGCCGAATGGCGTTGATCCAGCCGATGGTGACCGGGAAGCCACCGAGGGGCTTCCAGTCCAAGTTGTAGTCGAAGTCGCCGCCGTACTCGCGGTGCAGGCTGGTGCCGTATCCGCCCTCGGTCGGTTGGCGGATCACTGAGAACTTGCTCACCTTGGCCAACGTCATCAGCAGTACCGACACCGGTGCGCTGCGCAGCAGGGCCGGTCCGCGGAGGTCGAAAAACGGGCTGTTGAGGATCAGCCCGCTGACCCGCCCGTGCGCAGTTCCGCGACGCAGCCGGTCGGCGAACAGCGTGGTGATCAACCCTCCGGCCGAATGCCCGTACAGGCACACTTGCGCGTCACCGGTATCCGCGGCGATCAACCGCAGGGCCGCCAGCAGTTCGGCGTCGTAGGAGGCCAGGTGGGTGGTGAAGTGCGGGGTCTGACCGGGACGTCGGGAGCGGCCGCATTTATGCAGGTCGATCGCATAGAACGCGAACCCTCGGGCGGCAAAACGGTCCGCGATCTCGGTCTGGAAGAAGTAGTCTGTATAGCCGTGCACGGCCAGCACCGCATGACTGCTGGACACTGGATCGCCGCGGCGGATCACGGTGGCGAACAGGTCGCCCTCGCCGTCGGGATCCGGCCCCAACGCGATGGTTCGTTGCCAGTAGCCGGCCAGTACATCCGGCTGCCATCCCGACGGCCCTTGCGGCACCCGCGACGTCACGGCTTCACCCTAGCGGCGCGTGAGCGATTGCACTGAAGACGCGCGTTCACCACAAAACTCGATCGCGATAACCTGAGCACCAACATCCGTCAATACCGGCGGGTAACCCGACCACGAAGGACGAGCGATTCAGGTGTCTAAGGAAAACGGAGCTGGGATCGAGAAAACCGACGTCGTCCTCGTAGGTGCGGGAATCATGAGCGCCACCCTCGGCGCGCTGCTCCGGTTGCTGGAGCCGGACTGGGACATCACGCTGATCGAGCGTCTCGACGGTGCAGCGGCGGAGAGCAGCGACCCGTGGAACAACGCGGGCACCGGGCACTCGGCGCTGTGCGAGCTGAACTACACACCGCAGAACGCGGACGGCTCGATCGACATCGCCAAGGCCGTCAACGTCAACGAGCAGTTCCAGGTGACCCGCCAGTTCTGGTCGTACGCGGTGGAGAACGGGGTGCTGACGGACGTCAAGGGCTTCCTCAATCCCATTCCGCACGTCAGCTTCGTGCACGGCGCCGGCAGCACCGATTACCTGCGCAAGCGCCGCGAGGCGCTGGTGGCCAACCCATTGTTCTCGACCATGGAGTACATCGACGACAAGGACGAGTTCGCCCGGCGTCTGCCTTTCATGGCCGCGCAGCGGGACTTCTCGGACCCGGTGGCGCTGAACTGGACCCAGAACGGTACCGACGTGGACTTCGGTTCGCTGTCCCGCCAGCTCATCGGTTACTCGGCCCAGCGCGGTATGACCACCATGTTCGGGCATGAGGTGGTCAACCTGAGCAAGCAGTCCGACGGCAGTTGGACGCTCAAGGTGGTCAATCGGCGCACCGGTGACAAGCACAAGATCAATGCCAAGTTCGTGTTCCTCGGCGCCGGTGGCGGCGCACTGCATCTGCTGCAGAAGGCAGGCATCCCGGAGGCCAAGGGCTTCGGCGGGTTCCCGGTCGGCGGTGCGTTCCTGCGCACCGACAATCAGGTGCTGGCAGACGGGCACCAGGCCAAGGTGTACGGCCAGGCGTCGGTCGGCGCCCCGCCGATGTCGGTGCCGCACTTGGACACTCGCGTCATCAACGGCCGGTCGTGGCTGTTGTTCGGCCCGTTCGCGGGTTGGTCGCCGAAGTTCCTGAAGCAGGGCTCGATCACCGATCTGCCACTGTCGGTCAAGCCCAACAACCTGGCCTCGATGCTCGGCGTCGGTGTCACCGAGTTGGGTCTGGTCAAGTACCTGCTCAGCCAATTGGCCCTGAGCGAAGGCGACCGCGTCGATGCATTGCGCGAATTCGCGCCCAGCGCAGTCGATTCCGACTGGGAACTGGACATCGCCGGCCAGCGCGTGCAGGTGATCCGCCGTAAGGGCATCGGCGGTGTACTGGAGTTCGGCACCACGGTGCTCACCGCGCAGGACGGCAAGATCGCCGGTCTGCTCGGCGCCTCGCCGGGCGCGTCCACCGCGGTGCCGGCCATGATCGAGGTGCTGGAGCGCTGCTTCGCCGACCGCTACCAGGCCTGGCAGCCCAAGCTCAAGGAAATGGTGCCGTCGTTGGGCACCAAGCTTTCCGGTGAGCCCAAGCTCTACAAGCAGGTCTGGGACTGGGGCACCAAGGCGCTCAAGCTCGATCAGCCGGCATGACGCGGATCCTCGCGTGACCGTCGCACCGCGGCGTAGCTGGGCCAAAGACCTCGACGCCGCGACACTGTACGAACTGCTCAAGCTGCGGGTCGAGGTGTTCGTGGTGGAGCAGGCCACTCCCTACCCGGAGTTGGACGGCCGCGACCTGTTGGCCGAAACCCGGCACTTCTGGCTGGAAGGTCCTGACGGGCAAGTGGTTTCGACGCTGCGGTTGATGGAAGAACACTCCGGTGGTGAGAAGGCGTTCCGGATCGGTCGGGTGTGCACCAAACGCAGCGAGCGTGGGCATGGGCACACCACCAGGCTGATGCAGGCGGCGCTGGCCGAGGTCGGCGACTACCCGTGCCACATCAACGCCCAGATCTATCTCGAGGAGATGTACGCCCGGCACGGATTCGTCCGCGATGGCGACGAGTTCTTGGATGACGGCATTCCACATGTGCCGATGGTTCGGCATGGAGGACATACGTGAGCTATCCGTTCAGCGCCCTGGTCGGGCAGGACCGCCTGCGGCTGGCGTTGGTGCTGTGCGCGGTGCGACCCGATATCGGCGGCGTGCTGATCCGCGGCGAGAAGGGCACCGCGAAGTCGACTGCGGTACGCGGACTCACCGAGATCCTGGCGCTGGTCGACGCCGACGCGAAGTTGGTCGAGCTGCCGATCGGCGCCACCGAGGACCGGGTGATCGGATCGATCGATCTGCAGAAGGTGCTGCGCGACGGCGAACACGCCTTCTCACCGGGCTTGTTGGCGCGGGCGCACGGCGGGGTGCTGTACGTCGACGAGGTCAACCTGCTGCATGACCACCTCGTCGATGTTTTGCTCGATGCCGCGGCGATGGGCCGGGTGCACATCGAACGCGACGGCGTATCGCATTCGCACGAGGCCCGTTTCATGTTGGTGGGCACCATGAACCCCGAAGAGGGGGAGCTGCGTCCGCAGCTGCTCGACCGGTTCGGGCTGACCGTCGACGTGTACGCCTCGCGCGAGATCGATGTGCGGGTCGAGGTGATCCGTCGTCGCATGGCTTATGAGGCGGACCCGTCCGGGTTCGCCGCGGGGTACGCCGGGGCGGGCACCGAGTTGGCCCGGCAGATCGCGGCCGCCCGGGCCCGACTGGACTCGGTAGTGTTGCCGGACAAGGAATTACGACGCATCGCCGCACTGTGCGCCGCGTTCGACGTGGACGGCATGCGGGCCGACTTGGTGGTGGCCCGTACGGCTGTGGCGCATGCCGCGTGGCGCGGTGCCGGTGAAGTTACGGAAGAGGACATTCGGGTGGCCGCCGAACTGGCGCTGCCGCACCGTCGTCGACGCGATCCGTTCGATGATCCGGGGCTCGACCCGCAACAACTCGATGATGCGATGGCCCAGGCCGAGCACGAATCCGACCCAGATCCTGAACCCGAGCCCGATCCGCCGGGCGGTGGTATGTCGGATGGTGACGGGCAATCTCCGGCCCAACAGGCCGGGCCGTCCGCCTCGCGGCCGAGCGCACCACCGTCGGCGACGTTCAGGGCCCGGGCGCTCGTGGTGCCCGGCGTGGGGAAGGGAGCGCCGGGTCGGCGTTCGCGGGCCCGCAATCGCACCGGTACCCCGATCTCGGCCACCGATGACGCTCTGACCGGTCACGGTGTGCACGTCTTCGGGACGCTGCTGGCAGCAGCGGACCGTAACCCCCGAGCCGGCCGATTGAAGGTGGCGCCCGGCGACGTCCGCCACGCGATTCGCGAAGGGCGCGAAGGCAATCTGGTGATCTTCGTCGTCGACGCCTCGGGGTCGATGGCGGCGCGGGACCGGATGTCGGCGGTCAGCGGCGCGACGCTGTCACTGCTCCGGGACGCTTACCAACGCCGGGACAAGGTCGCCGTCATCACATTCCGCGGGGCGGACGCCCAGCTGCTGTTGCCGCCGACCTCGTCGGTGCATATCGCGAGCCGGCGGCTGGCCCGATTCGACACCGGAGGCAAAACTCCACTGGCGCAAGGACTCTTGGCCGCACGGGATGTGGTGCTGCGGGAGAAGGCTCGTGATCGCGCGCGTCGGCCCCTGGTGGTGGTGCTCACCGACGGCCGCGCCACCGGTGGGCCTGATCCCTTGGGCCGGGCCCGCACGGCAGCGGCGATGCTGGTCGCCGAGGGCGCTGCCGCCGTGGTGGTGGACTGCGAAACCGGTTATGTACGACTGGGATTGGCTGGGCAACTGGCCGGCCAGCTCGGTGCCCAGGCAGTGCAGTTGGCGCAGCTGCGCGCCGACAATCTGACCCGCCTGGTGCGCAGCACCGAAGCCGCAGCGTAGAGGAATTCTGTTATGCCGCAAGGACAACCACTGAGTGTCCCGGAGGACGGGCTGACCACCAAGGCACGCCGCAACGTGCCGCTGCTCGCCGTGCACACCGGCCCGGGCAAGGGCAAGTCGACCGCGGCGTTCGGTATGGCGCTGCGGGCCTGGAATCAGGGCTTCGATGTCGCGGTGTTTCAGTTCGTCAAGAACGCGAAGTGGAAAGTGGGCGAAGAGGCCGCCTTTCAGGCATTGGGCCGGCTGCACGACGAGCAGGGCATCGGTGGACCGGTGCAGTGGCAGAAGCTGGGCTCGGGCTGGTCGTGGACCCGCAAGCAGGGATCCGAAGAGGACCACGCTGCGGCCGGCCGCGAAGGGTGGGCGGAGATCTCGCGCCGGCTGGCCGCCGAGCGTCACGACTTCTATGTGCTCGACGAATTCACTTATCTGTTCAAATGGGGCTGGCTGGACGTAGACGAAGTGGTCGAGGTGCTCCGTTCACGGCCGGGCAACCAGCACGTGGTGATCACCGGCCGCGACGCACCACCGCAGTTGATCGCAGCGGCCGATCTGGTGACCGAGATGACCAAGATCAAGCACCCGATGGACGCCGGCCGCAAGGGCCAGCGGGGTATCGAGTGGTAGCTCCCGCCGTCGTGGTGGCGGCACCGGCCTCGGGCAGCGGCAAGACCACGGTGGCCACCGGTCTGATGGGCGCGTTGCGCCGGGCCGGCCACCGAGTGGCATCGGCCAAGGTCGGACCCGACTTCATCGACCCCGGCTACCACGCGCTCGCGACCGGTCGGCCCGGCCGCAACCTGGACCCGGTGCTGGTCGGCGAGGAACTGATCGGTCCGCTGTACCGCCATGGCAGCTCAGGTGCGGACATCGTCGTCGTCGAAGGCGTCATGGGCCTGTTCGACGGGCGGATCACCGAGCAGCCCATGAGCCCGGCACCCGGGTCGACCGCGCACGTCGCCGGGTTGTTGGGTACCCCGGTGCTGCTGGTGGTCGATGCCCGTGGCCAGAGTCAGAGCATTGCCGCTCTGCTGCACGGCTTTTCGACGTTCGACTCCTCGGTGCGTGTCGCGGGGGTGATCCTCAACCGGGTCGGCACGCCGCGACATGAGCAGGTGCTGCGGCAGGCCTGCGAACAAGCCGGAATGCCGGTGCTCGGTGCCATTCCCCGGGCGGACGAACTCGAGGTGCCTTCCCGGCACCTGGGCTTGGTCACCGCGGTGGAACATGGGCGGCTGGCCCAGCAGGCGGTGGCGGCCATGACCGAACTGGTGGCACGGCATGTGGATATAGAAGCCGTCGTGCGGTGCGCCGGGATCGGAGCGCTGGAAGCGCCATGGGATCCTGGCATCGAGGCCGTTGGCCGGCCGGTCACCGTGGCGCTTGCAGCCGGCAAGGCCTTCAGTTTCGGCTACACCGAGCACGTCGAGTTGCTGGCGCGCGCCGGTGCGCAGGTGATCCCGTTCGATCCGCTCACCGACGGACTGCCCGACGGCGCGCGGGCATTGCTGATCCCCGGGGGATTCCCCGAGCAGTTCACCGCGGAGCTGTCGGCCAATGTCCAAGTGCGCCAGCAGATCGCCGCGCTGGCGCGCTCCGGTGCCCCCGTACATGCCGAGTGCGCCGGGCTGACCTACCTGGTCGATGACTTGGACGGGCACCCGATGTGCGGGGTGTTCGCGGGGTCGGCGCGGTTCACACCGCGGTTGACGCTGGGGTATCGGGACGCCGTTGCGGTGGGCGACTCGTCCGTGCACTCGGCCGGCGAGCGTGTCGTCGGTCATGAATTTCACCGCACCGCAGTCGAATTCGCCGACGAATACTCGCCGGCCTGGGTGTTCCGCGGCGCCGACGGAACCACGATGCGCGACGGGGCGGTACGACTCGGCGTGCACGCCGGGTATCTGCATACCCACCCCGCCGCGCACCCGCAGTCGGTGCGTCGGTTCGTTGAGGCAGCCACTAAACTCGCCGCGTGAAGCGCACGCGAGGAGCACGATGAGTTCTGCTGGGAATGCCTACCTCGTCGGCTTGCATCTCACCGGCAAGAAGGTCGTGGTGGTGGGCGCCGGGAGCGTCGCGCAACGGCGACTGCCGTTGTTGATCGCCAGCGGTGCCGACGTTCACGTCGTGGCCCGCGCTGCCACCCCGGTCGTCGAGGCCTTGGCGGGTAACCCGGCCGGCACCGGGATCACCCTGACCCTGCGCGACTTCCAACCCGACGACCTCGACGGCGCCTGGTACGCGCTGGCCGCCACCGACGACGAAGCCGTCAACGCCGAGATCTCCGCCGAAGCGGACCGGCGCCGTATCTTCTGTGTCCGCGCCGACGCCGGTCGTGAGGGCTCGGCCGTCACCCCCGCATCGGTGGACTACGACGGCCTGACCGTCGGCGTGCTGGCCAGTGGTGAGCACCGGCGCTCCGCGGCAATCCGCACCGCGATCCACGAGGCGCTACAACAGGGCGTCATCAGCGATGCCGAGCCCGAGACCCATACCGGAGTGGCCCTGGTGGGCGGCGGTCCAGGTGACCCGGAGCTGATCACCGTCCGTGGCCGGCGCCTGCTGGCACATGCCGACGTGGTGGTGGCCGACCGGCTGGCACCGCAGGAGCTGCTTGCCGAACTCGGTCCGCATGTCGAGGTGATCGACGCCGCCAAGATCCCGTACGGCCGGGCCATGGCGCAGGAGGCGATCAACGCCGTGCTGGTCGAACGGGCCAAGGCCGGCAAGTTCGTGGTGCGGCTCAAGGGGGGAGACCCCTTTGTCTTCGCGCGAGGTTATGAAGAGGTCCTGGCCTGCACCGAAGCCGGTGTTCCCGTCACCGTCGTACCCGGCGTGACCAGCGCGATCGGGGTGCCTGCGCTGGCCGGTGTGCCGGTCACCCACCGGCACGTCACCCATGAGTTCGTCGTGGTCAGCGGCCACGTTGCGCCAGGGCATCCGGAATCGTTAGTGAATTGGGACGCACTGGCCGTGATGAAGGGCACACTCGTCCTGCTGATGGCCGTCGAGCGGATCGAACTTTTTGCCAAAGTGCTGCTGGAGGGCGGCCGACCTGCGGAAACGCCGGTCTTGGTGGTGCAACATGGATCGACTGCCGCTCAGCAGACACTGCGAACCACCCTTGCCGACGCGCCGGAGGCCATCCGCGCGGAGGGCATCCGACCCCCCGCGATCATCGTCATCGGGGCAGTCGCGGCATTCTCGGGGTTAAAGGATTCTTAAGATTACTGTAAGGTAGCTTTTCATGACGGCTCTCAACGACGCTGAGCGCACCGCCATGGGAATAAACCGCGAACCGCTCTCGATGCACGTCGGGCAGACTGCCGATGAGCGCATGAGCTGGTATCCGACCTGGCTGCCTTCTCCTCGCTTTCTCGCCGCAGTCGTCGCAATCGGCGGTATGCAGCTCCTGGCCACCATGGACAGCACGGTCGCCATCGTCGCGCTTCCTAAGATTCAGGACGAGCTCGGCCTCTCGGACGCTGGACGCAGCTGGGTGATCACGGCCTACGTGCTCACCTTCGGCGGTCTCATGCTGCTGGGTGGACGCCTCGGTGACACCATCGGCCGCAAGCGCACCTTCATCGTCGGTGTCACCTTGTTCACCATCGCTTCGATCCTGTGTGGCATGGCCTGGGATCAGACCACTCTGGTCGTCGCCCGGTTGCTGCAGGGCATCGGTTCGGCGATCGCATCGCCGACAGGCCTCGCACTGGTCGCCACCACGTTCCCGAAGGGCCCGGCTCGCAACGCCGCGACCGCGATCTTCGCAGCCATGACCGGCGTCGGCTCGGTGATGGGTCTGGTCGTCGGCGGTGCACTGACGGTGTTCTCCTGGCGCTACGCGTTCCTGGTGAACGTGCCGATCGGCCTGGTGATGATCCAGCTTGCCCGCACCACCCTGACCGAGACCACCCGCGAGCGCATGAAGCTCGACGCGGCCGGCGCCATCCTGGCGACCCTGGCCTGCACCGCAGCCGTGTTCGGTTTCTCGATGGGCCCGGAGAAGGGCTGGATGTCTCCGCTGACGCTGGGTTCCGGCGCCGCCGCGGCCGTGCTGTTCCTGGCCTTCCTGTACGTCGAGCGCACCGCCGTCAACCCCGTCGTCCCGTTCGCGCTGTTCCGCGACCGCAACCGGGTGGCCACCTTCGCCGCGGTCTTCCTGGCCGGAGGCGTGATGTTCACGCTGACGGTGCTGATCGGCCTGTACGTGCAGGACATCATGGGCTACAGCGCGCTGAAGGCCGGCATCGGCTTCATCCCGTTCGTCATCGCGCTCGGCGTCGGACTGGGCCTGTCCTCGCAGCTGGTGGCGATATTCTCGCCGCGCGTGCTGGTGATCGCCGGCGGTGTCCTGGTCCTGGCCGCGATGATCTACGGCTCGACGCTCAACGGCGGCATCCCGTACTTCCCGAACCTGGTCATCCCGATCACTGTCGGCGGTTTCGGCATCGGCTTGATCGTGGTGCCGCTGACCGTCTCGGCCATTGCCGGGGTGGCGCTCAGCGACATCGGCCCGCTGTCGGCCATCGCGCTGATGCTGCAGAACCTCGGTGGCCCGGTGGTGCTGGCCATCATCCAGGCCGTCATCACCTCGCGCACCCTGTACCTGGGTGGCACCACCGGTCCGGTGAAACGGATGAACCCGGCGCAGTTGCACGCCCTGGATCAGGGCTACACCTACGGCCTGCTGTGGGTCGCTGCGGTCGCGGTGCTGGTCGGTGCGGTGGCGTTGTTCATCGGTTACACCGCCAATGAAGTGGCTGCGGCCCAGGAGACCAAGGAAGCCCTCGACGCCGGCGAACTGTAGTCGTGTGACAGAAGTTACTTATGTGACACGCCTGGGATGAACCGGCAGGTGCACTGATCCGCACATAAATTTGGATCAAACCGTGGGGCGGCTTTCTCGGAGGATCGGTGTGCCTGCATTCGTGACACATGCGTCGCTGATGCACGGCTGGCTGCCGAACCTCATTCAGCTCCTTTCCTTCGTCGTGCTGTGCATCGCGGTCGGACGACGGTCGCAGCGATGGCATCTGCGCCGGCTGCCGCCGGCCGTCACCGTCGGTGTCGCATGCGCCGGCGGCCTGTACTGGTACATCACCTCGCTGGGTATCGCGGGCGATCCTGCCCCGGTCCGGTTGTGGCTGTGGACGGCCTTGTGCGGCTTCGCCGCCGCGATCGCGGTCGTCGGTTGGGGCGGATCGCGATGGTGGGGACGGGGCATGGCCGTACTGGCCGTGCCGATGTCCGGCCTTTGCGCGCTGTTGATGATGAACCTCTGGGTCGGTTACTTTCCGACTCCGTATGTCGCCTGGAACAAATTCACTGTCGGCAAGGTGCCCGACGAGGTCGACCGCTGGACGGTTACCGCCATGCAGCTCAAAGGCATTCGACCCGCGCGCGGCGTCGTCGTGCCGGTCTCGACCACCTCCAGCGAATCGAATTTCGCGCACCGCGCCGAATTGGTCTACCTACCCCCGGCCTGGTTCGCGACCAATCCGCCGCCGCAGCTGCCCACCGTCATGATGATCGGCTCTCAGCTCAACACCCCGTCCGACTGGATCTGGGCGGGCAACGCCAAGGCCAACATCGACAAATACGCCGCCGCGCACGGCGGCAACGCCCCGGTGTTCGTCTTCGTCGATGCCACCGGCTCGTTCAACAACGACACCGAGTGCGTCAACAGCAGCCGCGGTAACGCGTCGGTCCACCTGACAAAAGAGGTGGTGCCGTACATGACCGCCAACTTCGGGGTCAGCCCCGACGCCAAGAAGTGGGGCATCGTCGGTTGGTCGATGGGCGGCACCTGCGCGGTGCAGCTGACCGCTCGCCGACCGGACCTGTTCAGCGCCTTCGTCGACATCGCCGGCGACCTGAGCCCCAACATCGGTACCAAGGACCAGACCATCGCCCGGCTGTTCGGCGGCGACGAGGCGAAGTGGGCCGAGTTCGACCCGAGCACCGTCATGGAGCAGCACGGCCACTACAACGGGGTCTCGGCGCTGTTCGAGGTGCCGGGCTCAGGCCAGGATTGCAGCGCTCCGGCGCCGGGGACCCCACGCGATGCGCTCGGCAATCCCGAGGGACAGGACATTGCGGCCGGCACATTGTGTGCAGAAGCCCATCGCTATGGCATCGACGCCGAGGTGCGTACCCTGCCAGGGCTGCACGACTGGGGGTTCGCCAACGAGGCATTCGCCGACTCGCTGCCCTGGATGTCCGGGGTGCTGGGCACCCCGGGCGCCACGCCGGTGCCGCGCTCGGGAGCCAAACTCTAGGAGCCGCGGTCAGCCACTGGTGCTATGTATGAGGCATGACTACAGCCCATCTCTGGCACCGGCCGGTGACCGTCATCGCGGTCGGCGCGGCACTGCTGACCGCCTGCCAGCGTCCGCCCGCACCCGGCCCGCAGGCCGGTGCGGGCGCGGGCGGAGCGATGCTCAACAACGTCCCCGCGAATCAGGTGGTGCAAGCCATGGGCGCGGCCGGCCTGGCCGTGGGCAATCCGCATGACGTCACCGCCCAGAAGTGCCCTGACATCAAGTGCATCGAGCAGATCGACACGGACGCATTGTCGGTGATCCGCTTCTCCACCACCGGCGCCGCAGAGGCGTACGCCGGGGCCACCACCGGCACCTACCAGGCCGAGAATTTTGTGCTGCAGTTCGGGCCGTCGGTCAGCGTGGACGGCCGGGGTGCCTACGAAAAGGTCGTTACGCAGCAGTTGCACTGAGCTCCCGGGGTTTCCGAGACGGGTTGGGTAGGCTTGCGACCCATGTCTGCCGCGGCTGGTTCGTCGGGATCGGCCGGCCGGGCATTGTCGACGTCGGTGCTGGGGCTGGCCATCGTGGCGATCACCGGCATGCAGTTGATGGCGACGCTCGACGGCACCATCGTCATCGTCGCGCTGCCCAAGATGCAGGCCGAGCTGGACCTGTCCGATGTCGCCAAGAGCTGGGTGATCACCGCTTACGTGCTGACCTTCGGCGGCATGCTGTTGCTCGGCGGCCGGCTGGGTGATGCCATCGGGCACAAGCGGGCGTTCCTGTCCGGCGTGGGCATCTTCACCATCGCCTCCCTGATTTGCGGCCTCGCGGGCGACGACCTCACCCTGATCGCGGCGCGGGCACTGCAAGGCGTCGGTGCCGCCGTCGCCGCCCCTACCGGGATGGCCTTGATCGCCACCACCTACGCCGCCGGGCACGCCCGCAACCAGGCGATGGCGGTCTCGGCCGCCATGCAGGCGCTCGGCTCGGTCTTGGGCCTGATCCTCGGTGGCCTGCTGACCGTCATCTCCTGGCGGCTGGCCTTCCTGATCAACGTGCCGCTGGGCCTCATCGTGATCGCGGTGGCGGTGCTACGGATCGCCGAGACCAACCATGAACGCCTCAAGCTGGATATCACCGGCGCGCTGCTGGTCACCGTCGGTTGTACGGCCGCAGTGCTGGTCTTCACGCAGGGCCCGCCACGCGGCTGGGTCGACCCGCTGGTGATCGGCGCCGGCGTCACCGCGGTACTGGCAGGGCTGGCATACCTGTACGTCGAGCGCCATGCCGAACATCCGCTGGTGCCGTTCTCGGTCTTCGACAACAGGAGCAGGGTCGCCACCTTCGTCGCCTACTTCCTGGCCGGGGGCGTCATGCTCACCGTCAGTGTGATGATCGGCCTGCTGGTCCAGGACGTCCTGGGCTACTCTGCACTGCAAGCCGGTGTCTGCTTCCTGCCGTTCGCGGTCGGCATGGGAGCGGGCAACCTGCTGGCCACCCGGTTCGCGCCGCGCGTCGCACCGCGCGCTCTGGTGATCGGCGCCGGCAGCCTGGTGCTGGCGGCCATGTTGTTCGGCTCGACGCTGCAGCGCAGCGTGCACTATTTCCCGGACTTGGTGGCGCTGTTCCTGGTCGGCGGCTTCGGCATCGGGGTGATCTCCGTGGTGCTGCCACTGTGTGCGGTGGCGCAGGTCGGGCCCCGCGAGATCGGCCCGGTCTCGGCCATCACCCTGATGGTCTACAACCTCGGTGGCCCGCTGATGCTGGTGGTGATCCAGGCAGTGCAGACCTCCCGCACTCTCTATCTGGGCGGCACCACCGGGCCCGTCGGGCGAATGACGCCGGCCCAGCTGGACGCGCTCGGGCACGGCTACACCTACTCGCTGCTGTGGGTGGCCGGGGTGGCGGTGCTGGTCGGTGTCGCCGCGCTGGGCATCGGATTCTCCGCGGCCGACATCGCTCGGGCACAGCACACCAGGGAAGCGGTCGAAGCCGGCGAGCTCTAGCGTCCCCCGTCGCTTCGCTCGCCCCCGGTAGCGTCCCCCGTCGCTTCGCTCGCCCCCGGCAACTCGATAGGGTGGTCCGCTGTGATCACCCGGATGTCCGAACTGTTCCTGCGCACTCTGCGCGACGACCCCGCCGACGCCGAAGTGCCGAGCCACAAGCTGCTGATCCGGGCCGGTTATGTCCGGCCCATCGCGCCGGGGCTGTACAGCTGGCTGCCGCTGGGCCTGAAGGTGCTGCGCAAGATCGAGGGCATCGTCCGCAGCGAAATGAATGCCATTGGCGCGCAAGAGATCCTGTTCCCGGCGCTGCTGCCCAAGGCCCCGTACGAGGCCACCAACCGGTGGACCGAATACGGCGACGGGGTGTTCCGGCTCAAGGACCGCCGGGGCAACGACTACATGCTCGGCCCCACCCACGAGGAGTTCTTCACCCTCACGGTCAAGGGGGAGTACTCGTCGTACAAGGATTTCCCGTTGCGGCTCTACCAGATTCAGACCAAGTACCGCGACGAGGCGCGGCCACGGGCCGGCATCCTGCGCGGGCGTGAGTTCATCATGAAGGACTCCTACTCGTTCGATATCGACGAGGGCGGCCTGAAGAACGCCTACGAGGCGCACCGCGAGGCCTACCAACGGATCTTCGACCGGTTGGTGGTCAAGTACGTCATCGTCTCGGCGGTGTCGGGCGCCATGGGTGGCAGTGCTTCCGAGGAGTTCCTGGCCGAGAGCGAGGTCGGAGAGGACACTTTCGTGCGGTGCGTGCAGTCCGGCTACGCCGCCAACGTCGAGGCGGTGATCACCGCCCGCCCCGACACCTTGCCGATCGACGGGCAGCCCGAGCCGGTGGTGCACGAGACCGGCGACACCCCGACCATCGCCACGCTGGTCGACTGGGCCAACGGCGCGCTGGACCGCGAGGTCACCGCCGCCGACACCCTCAAGAACGTGCTGCTGAAGGTGCGACAGCCCGGCGGTGACTGGGAACTGCTGGCGATCGGCGTGCCCGGGGACCGCGAGGTCGACGACAAGCGCCTCGGTGCCGCGCTGGACCCGGCCGAATACGCGATGATCGACGACACCGACTTCGCCAAGCACCCCTTCCTGGTGCGCGGCTACATCGGCCCGAAAGCCCTGCTGGCCAACGGTGTTCGCTACCTGGTCGACCCGCGTGTGGTGGACGGCACGGCCTGGATCACCGGCGCCGAC
Organism: Mycobacterium sp. MAA66; assembly: GCF_041261665.1. Taxonomy (NCBI): domain Bacteria; kingdom Bacillati; phylum Actinomycetota; class Actinomycetes; order Mycobacteriales; family Mycobacteriaceae; genus Mycobacterium; species Mycobacterium sp. MAA66. Next base: position 408,236 of record NZ_JBGCCC010000001.1, read on the forward strand.
GAAAAGGGCAAGCACGTGGTCGGCTTGATCGCCGGCCGCGACTTCACCCCGGACGGCACCATCGAGGCCGCCGATGTCCGCGACGGTGACGCGTCACCGGACGGTGCCGGACCGCTGGTGTCGGCGCGCGGCATCGAGATCGGCCACGTGTTCCAGCTGGGCCGCAAGTACACCGACGCGTTCAGCGCCGACGTGCTCGGTGAAGACGGCAAGCCGGTGCGCCTGACCATGGGCTCGTATGGCATCGGGGTGTCCCGACTGGTCGCGGTGATCGCCGAGCAGCACCACGACGAACTCGGCCTGCGCTGGCCGGCTTCGGTGTCGCCGTTCGATCTGCACCTGGTGATCGCCAACAAGGATGCCGAAGTACGGAGCGGCGCGTTCGAATTGGCCGACGAGCTGGACCGTCTCGGCGTGGACGTCCTGCTTGACGATCGGACATCCTCACCCGGCGTGAAGTTCAAGGACGCCGAGCTGCTCGGTGTGCCGTGGATCGTGGTGGTCGGCCGGGGTTGGGCCGACGGCACCGTCGAGCTGCGCAACCGGTTCACCGGAGAGAAGAGCGAGTTGCCGGTCGACGGGGTGGCCGGCGCGATCGCCGCGAGGCTTAGCGGATAACTCGCGGCTATTCGGCGCCGCCCGGGAACGCCACGGTGGCCGGCGTCATGCCGAGCACCTGGCGCCAACGGGCGGCCAGCACCGCGGAGTCGGTGAGCGCCTTGACCGCGAGCTTGCGATCGTCGGCGGAGGTGGCCTGCTCGGCCACGGCCCGCCAGGCCACCGCGGTGTCCTCTTCCATTCGCACCGCGTCCTTGGCGGCGTCATTGGGATTGTCGGCGTCGACCGGCATCAGGTAACCGGCGGCCGGAAGTGGGGTGGGCACCGAACGAGCGGTCAGCGCCGCGATTCCGGCTTCCCGGTTGGCGCGGTGGATAGCCAGCGCATCGGCCACCAGATCGTTGACCTCGGGTGCAGTGTGTGCAGATACCAGCCCGTACCCGTAGATGGTGCCGTGCTCGGCGTCGATGGCGTCGAACAGCGCGGCGTCGGCCGCATTGGACGGACGCGACGATTGAGTGCTGGTGGGCGTCGTCATCAGGCCGCCAGCGCAACGGTGGAAGCGGTGGTGCACGCCGCCGCGATCGAGGCGAGCAGTCCTGCCCGGTACCCGGACAGGTCGACGGCGGCCTGGGTGGCGCCATCGGCGGATTGCTGCAGGGCACCGACCACGTCCTGCGCCGTCGGCGCGGGAGCGGGGACGGCCGAGCTGGTCGCCGCGGCCGCTGAGGTCGCTGAGGTCGCCGAGGTCGTGGTGGCACCGCCGATGCGCTGGATCTCGTCGGACAGTGCTTGGGCATGCGCGTCGCGGATCGAGGCCACGGTGGTCAGCGCGGAAGCCACTTTGGGCTGCGCGGTGATGGCAGCCGTAGCCGCGAGTGCGCTGTCGCTGCGAGCTCGGCCCAATTGGCCGATCAGCACGTCCAGTGCGGGATCGCGGGTCGGCGGTGAGCTACAGCCGGGCAGGGCGCCGCCGAACAGCACGAGGGCTGCGGTGCCGACCAGGACACGTCGCCTGCTGACGGTGGGTAGGGCGTTCGGCACAGCCACATACTGCCATTGTCGGAGGGTCGGGCCCGACGGCTGCCCAGTGCGTCGGTCAATTGGCACTGGCCGGCTGACGTATCGTTGATACTGGATCGACCCCAGGTCGAACCGATCCGCACAACTCAAGATGAGGAGCTCGCCGTGTTGCCGACCCAGGCCCAGGTGCTCGAGCTGCTCACCGACGCGTTCGCCGACGCGGGCTTTGACATCGAAGACGTCCGGGTTCACGCCGAAGCCAAACCTCCGCGGATCGTGGTGGTCGCCGACAGCGACGACGGGCTGAATTTGGATATCGTCGCCGTGCTGTCGCGCAGTGCATCTGACCTGCTCGATCAGGTCGCCGTCGAGGCCGACGCGTACGTTCTCGAGGTCACCTCGCCCGGCGTCGAACGGCCGTTGGCCACCGCCACGCACTATCGGCGGGCCCACGGCCGCAAGATCGACCTGGCGCTTTCCGACGGCACGTCGCTGCAAGCACGGGTCGGACGGTCCGACGGGGTCGAGGTCGATCTGGTGATCGCCGAGCGCGGCAAGCTGTCGGTGCGTCGGGTGGCGATCGCGGATATTACGAAAGCTGTTGTCCAGGTTGAATTTTCACCACCGAACCGGCGCGAGCTGGAGCTGGCCGGGGTGACCCGAGAGGAGGCCGACGAATGAACATCGACATGGCTGCGCTGCACGCCATCGAGGCCGACAAGGGGATCACAGTCGACGTCGTGATCGAGACGATCAAGTCGGCCTTGCTGACTGCGTATCGGCACACCGATGGCCACGAACCCGACGCCTACATCGACATCGACCGGAAGTCCGGCATCGTGCGGGTGATCGCCCGTCAGACCGACACCGACGGCACCGTGATCCACGAATGGGACGACACCCCGGAGGGTTTCGGGCGCATCGCGGCGACCACCGCCCGGCAGGTCATTCTGCAACGCCTGCGGGACGCCGAGAACGAGAAGAACTACGGCGAGTTCGCCGCGCGCGAGGGCGACATCGTCGCCGGCGTGATCCAGCGGGACGCCCGGGCGAATGCCCGTGGCCTGGTGATGGTCCACGTCGGTACCGAGGCCAAGGGCTCCGAGGGCGTGATCCCGGCCGCCGAGCAGGTGCCGGGGGAGCGCTACGAACACGGCGACCGGGTGCGTTGCTACGTGGTCGGCGTCGCTCGTGGTGCCCGCGAGCCGGTGATCACCCTGTCGCGCACCCACCCGAACTTGGTGCGCAAGCTGTTCTCGCTCGAGGTTCCCGAGATCGCCGATGACTCGGTGGACATCGTCGCGGTGGCCCGTGAAGCCGGGCATCGGTCCAAGATCGCGGTCGCCTCGCGGGTGCCGGGCCTGAACGCCAAGGGCGCCTGCATCGGGCCGATGGGGCAGCGGGTGCGCAATGTGATGAGCGAGCTGTCCGGCGAGAAGATCGACATCATCGATTACGACGAGGACCCGGCCAGGTTCGTGGCCAACGCGTTGTCTCCGGCCAAGGTGGTCTCGGTCAACGTCATCGACGAGGTGGCTCGGGCGGCCCGAGTGATCGTGCCGGACTTCCAATTGTCGTTGGCGATCGGCAAGGAGGGGCAGAACGCCCGGTTGGCCGCCCGGCTCACTGGTTGGCGCATCGATATTCGTAGTGACGCAGCCGACGCCGGGTCGGACTGACCGCGATTGAATTACATCGGCTGGATGCAGGTAGACTGCGGTGTGATCCAGCGCGAGACTTCGGCCGCTCCGGTGCGTACCTGCATCGGATGCCGGAAGCGAGAGCTGGCTGTCGATCTGCTTCGGGTGGCCGCGGTACACGACGGGGATGGCAAATGCGCCGTCTCGGTCGATGCAGCGGGTAGCCTGCCGGGTCGGGGCGCGTGGCTGCACTCCGATCAGCAGTGCCTGCACGCGGCACTAAGACGGCGAGCATTTGGGCGAGCGTTGCGGATCACCGGTTCGCCGGACACCTCCGCGGTGGAAGAGTTCTTCAGGGTTTCTGATGGACTCGGTCCAGCGCGGCAACAGAACAGGTAGCGAAGAACATGAGCACACCGTGAAGTCCCGATGACCATGCGTCATAGCTAAACCGAGGCGCGGCCTACCCACCGCTGACGCCTCACGATGAGGAGAGAAGTGGCAGCAGGTAAGGCACGTGTACACGAGTTGGCCAAGGAACTCGGTGTTACCAGTAAGGAAGTACTCGCCCGACTGAGCGAACAGGGCGAATTCGTAAAATCAGCATCGTCGACCGTCGAGGCGCCAGTGGCCCGCCGGTTGCGCGAGGCGTTCGGTACCGGATCGGCACCGAAGGCCGAGGCCCCCGCAAAGCCGGCAGCCAGCGGTCCCAAGCCGGGCGCACCCCGGCCCGCGGCTCCCGCTCCGGCCGCTCCGGCTCCCGTGGTGTCCACCGGTCCGAAGCCGGCTGCACCCAAGCCCCCGGCGCCTGAGGCGCCCGTAGCTCCGCAGGCCCCCGTGGCTCCGCAGGCTCCCGCCGAACCGGCCGAACCGGCCGCCGCGGCCGGCGCTCCGGCCCAGCCGCGTCCGGCCGCCCCGGGTCCGCGCCCCGGCCCGGCGCCCGGCGTCCCCGGAGCTCCCAAGCCTGCCCCGCGTGCTCCGCGGGTCGGCAACAACCCGTTCTCCTCGCAGCAGCCGGTCGAGCGGCCGGTGCCGAGGCCCCAGGGTCCAGGGGGTCCTAGGCCCGGCCCAGGCGCCGGCGGTCCGCGCCCAGGTGGCGGCCCACGTCCGGGCGTCACTCCCGGCAACATGCCGCCGCGTCCGCCAGGTGCCCGTCCGGGTGCCGTCGGCCGTCCCGGTGGTCCGCGTCCCGGCCCCGGTGGCGGTCCCCGTCCCGGTGGCGGTGCACGTCCCGGCGGTGCCGGTGGTGGCGGTAACTACCGCGGCGGTGGCGCCGGCGGTGGTGCTGGCGCCGGTGCTGGTGCCGGTGCCGGTGCCGGTGGTGGTTTCCGCGGTCGCCCCGGCGGTGGCGGAGCCCCCGGCGGCGGTGGTCCCGGTGGTGGCGGTGGCCGTCCCGGTCAGCGCGGTGGCGCCGCAGGTGCCTTCGGGCGTCCCGGTGGCGCACCCCGTCGCGGTCGTAAGTCGAAGCGGGCGAAACGCGCCGAGTACGAGAACATGCAGGCGCCGATCGTCGGTGGCGTGCGGTTGCCGCACGGCAACGGCGAGGTCATCCGGCTGGCCCGCGGCGCGTCGCTGAGCGATTTCGCCGAGAAGATCAACGCCAACCCGGCCGCGCTGGTGCAGGCGCTGTTCAACCTCGGTGAGATGGTCACCGCCACTCAGTCGGTGGGCGACGACACCCTGGAGCTGCTGGGCAGCGAGATGAACTACGTCGTCCAGGTGGTCAGCCCCGAGGACGAGGACCGCGAGCTGCTGGAGTCGTTCGACCTCACCTATGGCGAGGACGCCGGCGACGAGGACGACCTGGCCAGCCGGCCGCCGGTGGTCACCGTCATGGGCCACGTCGACCACGGTAAGACCCGACTGCTGGACACCATCCGTAAGGCCAACGTCCGCGAGGGCGAGGCCGGTGGCATCACCCAGCACATCGGTGCCTACCAGGTGCTGACCGAGCTGGATGGCAGCGAGCGTCTGGTGACGTTCATCGACACCCCGGGTCACGAGGCGTTCACTGCCATGCGTGCCCGTGGTGCCAAGGCCACCGACATCGCGATCCTGGTGGTCGCCGCCGATGACGGCGTCATGCCGCAGACGGTGGAAGCCATCAACCACGCCCAGGCCGCCGATGTGCCGATCGTGGTGGCGGTCAACAAGATCGACAAGGAAGGCGCGGATCCGCAGAAGATCCGGGCGCAGCTGACCGAGTACAACCTGGTGGCCGAGGACTACGGCGGCGAGACCATGTTCGTGGACATCTCGGCCAAGCAGGGCACCAACATCGATGCGTTGCTCGAAGCGGTGCTGCTGACTGCCGATGCCTCCCTGGACCTGCGGGCCAACCCCGACATGGAAGCCCAGGGTGTGGCCATCGAGGCGCACCTGGACCGCGGTCGCGGCCCGGTCGCCACGGTGCTGATCCAGCGCGGCACGCTGCGGGTCGGCGACTCGATCGTCGCCGGCGATGCCTACGGCCGCGTCCGCCGCATGGTCGACGAGCACGGTGAGGATGTCCACGAGGCGCTGCCGTCGCGTCCGGTCCAGGTGATCGGCTTCACGTCGGTGCCCGGCGCCGGCGACAACCTGCTGGTAGTCGACGAGGATCGCATCGCCCGGCAAATCGCCGACCGGCGCAGCGCGCGCAAGCGCAACGCTCTGGCCGCGCGCAGCCGCAAGCGGATCAGCCTGGAAGACCTGGATTCGGCGCTGAAGGAAACCAGCCAGCTGAACCTGATCCTGAAGGGCGACAACTCCGGTACCGTCGAGGCGCTCGAGGAGGCCTTGATGGGCATCCAGATCGACGACGAGGTGGAACTGCGCGTCATCGACCGCGGTGTCGGTGGCGTCACCGAGACCAACGTCAACCTGGCTTCGGCCTCGGACGCGATCATCATCGGCTTCAACGTCCGTGCGGAGGGCAAGGCCACTGAGCTGGCCAACCGCGAAGGCGTCGAGATCCGCTACTACTCGGTGATCTACCAGGCCATCGACGAGATCGAGAGCGCGCTCAAGGGCATGCTCAAGCCGGTCTACGAGGAGAAGGAGCTCGGCCGCGCCGAGATCCGCGCGATCTTCCGGTCGTCCAAGATCGGCAACATCGCTGGTTGCCTCGTGCAGTCGGGCATCATGCGGCGCAACGCCAAGGCCCGTCTGTTGCGCGACAACATCGTCATCGCCGAGAACCTCACGGTGTCTTCGCTCAAACGCGAGAAGGACGACGCCACCGAGGTGCGCGAGGGTTACGAGTGTGGTCTGACGCTGACCTACAACGACATCAAGGAAGGCGACGTCATCGAGACGTACGAGCTCGTAGAGAAGGCTCGTACCTAGGCGATGGCAGATCCAGCACGGGCCAAGAGATTGGCCAAGCGCATATCGACGATCGTCGCCTCGGCGATCGAGTATGAGATCAAGGATCCGAGGCTGGACGGCGTGACGATCACCGATGCCAAGATGACCGGTGATCTGCACGACGCCACGCTCTACTACACGGTCATCGGGACCAGCCTCGACGAGGAGCCGGACTATGACGGCGTCGCGGCTGCCCTGGAGAAGGCCAAGGGTGCGTTGCGCACGAGAGTCGGTGCGGGGACCGGAGTGCGGTTCACCCCGACGCTGACTTTCGAGCGTGACACCGTGCCGGACGCAGCTCTGAAGATGGAGGAGCTGCTGGCCGCGGCCCGTGCCGCAGACGCCGACGTGGCGCGGATCCGCGAGGGCGCCACCCACGCTGGTGACGCCGACCCGTACCGTGTCAGTGGGGAGAGCGACAACACGCCCGAGGGCTCCGAGGATGCAGGTGACCGCGATCGAACCGACGACTGAGGCACGGCCGCAGGGTGCGCGGGTTGACGCGCGCGGTGCGGCCGAGCTTCTCGGCGAGGTCGACAGCGTCAGCGTCGCCTGCCACGTGTACCCGGATGCCGACACCATCGGTGCCGGCCTGGCGCTGGCCCTGGTGCTCAGCGAGTCAGGCAAAGATGTTCAGGTCGGCTTTGCCACACCTGCTCAGTTGCCGGAATCGCTGCGGACCCTGCCGGGTGGGCATCTGTTGGTTCCGCCCGCGCAGATGCGGACCGACGCCGACCTGGTGGTCACCGTCGACATCCCCAGCGTGCATCGATTGGGGTCGCTGGCGCGGCTGGTCGATCCGGATCGCCAGGTGCTGGTGATCGATCACCACGCCTCGAACAGCCTGTTCGGATCCTCGAATTTCGTTGACCCGTCGGCGGATTCGACCACGTTGCTGGTGGCTGAGCTGCTCGACGCCTGGGGCAAGACCATCGGTCCCGACGTCGCGCATTGCCTGTACGCCGGGCTGACGACCGACACTGGATCGTTCCGGTGGGCCAGCGCCCGGGCCCACCGGTTGGCGGCCCGGTTGCTGGAGATCGGTGTGGACAACGCCTCGATCAGCCGGACGCTGCTGGACACCCACCCGTTCTCCTGGCTGCCGATGCTGTCGCGGGTGCTGTCCTCGGCGCAGCTGGTGCCCGACGCGGTCGATGGCCGCGGCCTGGTGTATGCCGTTGTGCCGCACGAAGAATGGGCACAGGCGCGTTCCGAGGAAGTCGAGAGCATCGTCGACATCGTGCGGACCACATCGCAGGCCGAGGTGGCTGCGGTGTTCAAGGAGATCGAGCCGCAGCGCTGGTCGGTGTCGATGCGGGCCAAGTCCGTTGACCTGTCAGTGGTGGCCAGTTCGTTCGGCGGCGGTGGGCACCGGTTGGCGGCAGGTTACTCAGCCACCGGTGCTGCCGACGGCGCCGTCGCGGCCCTGATCGCCGCCTTGCGCTAAATCGCACCGCGCGTGACACCAGAGCAGCAGGCGACCGGCCGTCGTATTGCCGCCCTGGCGTTCCCGGCTCTCGGGGTGCTGGCTGCCGAACCGATCTACCTGTTGTTCGACACCGCCGTGGTCGGTCGGTTGGGAGCGCTGCCGTTGGCCGGGTTGGCGATCGGTGGGCTGATCCTGAGCCTGGTCTCCTCGCAGCTGACTTTCTTGTCTTACGGGACCACGTCGCGTTCGGCTCGGCTATTCGGCGGCGGGGACCGCGCCGGTGCCGTGGGCGAGGGCGTTCAAGCCACCTGGCTGGCTTTGGGTATCGGCCTGTTGATCGTGTTGGTGGTCGAGGCTGCCGCAGTGCCGCTGGTGGGTGCCATCAGCGGCGGAGGCGCCATTGCGGCTGCGGCCCTGTCGTGGTTGCGGATCGCGATCCTGGCAGCGCCGGCGATCTTGGTCTCGATGGCCGGCAACGGTTGGCTGCGTGGGGTGCAGGACACTGCTCGCCCGCTACGTTATGTGCTTGTCGGCGTGGGCCTTTCGGCGTTGTTGTGCCCGCTGCTGGTGTTCGGTTGGGCGGGGTTTCCGCGGTTGGGTCTGGCCGGTTCGGCGGTGGCCAATCTGACTGGTCAGTGGCTGGCCGCCGGGTTCTTCGGCTGGGCGCTGCTCTCTGAGCGGGTCCCGTTGCGGGTTCGGCCGTCGGTGCTGCGGGCGCAGCTGGTGATGGCGCGCGATCTGGTGTTGCGGTCACTGGCGTTCCAGGTGTGTTTTGTATCCGCGGGGGCAGTGGCGGCACGCTTTGGTGCCGCGGCGGTGGCTGCCCACCAGGTGGTGCTGCAGTTGTGGAGTTTCCTTGCGCTGGTGCTCGATTCGCTGGCCATCGCCGCTCAGCAATTGGTCGGTGCGGCACTGGGCGCGGGGCAGCCCGCGCAGGCCAGGGCCGTCGCTTGGCGGGTGACCGGCTTCTCCGCGATTGCGGCGCTGGCGCTGGCCGCCGTGTTCGCGATGGGCGCCCCGGTGCTGCCCGGTCTGTTCACCTCTGACGCGGGGGTGCGCGCCGCGATCGGGGTGCCGTGGTGGTTCATGGTGGCCCAACTACCGGTTGCCGGTGTGGTCTTCGCGCTGGACGGCGTGCTGATCGGGGCGGGGGACGCAGCCTTCATGCGGACCGCGACGTTGATCAGCGCGCTGGTGGGGTTCCTGCCGCTGATCTGGTTGTCATTGGTTTTCGGTTGGGGACTGGCGGGCATCTGGGCCGGGCTCAGTACGTTTCTGGTGCTGCGGCTGGCGTTCGTCGGCTGGCGGGCGCAGTCCAATCGCTGGCACTAGTCCAACCCTCCCTCGCGAGGGTGCGCAAACTGCTCATTGCGCGTAGCCCACCGCCGACCATCGCGGGGGATCGATGCGAACCTGAATCTGGGTGAACCGGCACCGGCCAACCGGTCTTTGATCTCTGCCGGGTCAATCGGGTTGTAGGTGTCGTCGTTGTGCAGGGCTTCGAGTTCCTCGCTGCCGATGCTGTCGCTGACCACCAGCGGTGCGCCGGGCCGCAGCACTCGTGCGATCTCGGACAACAGCCGATCCTGCATCTCGGTAGTCGGTACATGGTGCAGCATGGTGAAACACGCTGCGCCGGTGAACTTTTCGTTCTGGAAGTTCAGTGCGGTGGCGTCAGCCCGAACGATGCGAACCGACGGTGTAGCGGCGAACCGCTCTTGCAGCATTGCAGCCAGCTGCTCATCGACTTCCACCGACGTCAACCGGGCCGTCATCGTGCTCAGGACGTCGGTGGTCGCGCCGTATCCGGGGCCGACCTCCAGGACGTCGTTGCCGAGGCTGGCGTCGCCCAGCGCCCACGGGAAGACGACGTCGCGCATGATCTCACGCCATTCCTCGCTGCCGCAGACCTGGTGTGCTTCGTTCATGGCTGTCAATGTAGCCATGCCGGCTGACGGGTAGCCCGCTCGTCGCTCGCGAGCGGGCGCAAAATCCACGCCCCGCCAGGCGTGTCGGTATGCAACCATGCATCCCCGCCGGAGTTGAGATCAGAGTTGGGTGCGGCCGCGTTGCATCACGGCGTCGCGATTGGCGGCGATCTCGTTGCCGACCACGTCGTTCCATTCCCGTGCCGATGAGGCTTCGATCCACAGCCCCGCGTCCGTCTGGGAGGCATCGATTCGGTGATAGGAATCCAGCAGGGCGCGAACGGCCTTTTGGTTGTTGCCGACGATCGACGCTGCGACCTTGTGCGTGGCCGTCAGCAGCTCGTCGTGCGGTACCACCTCGGTGACAAGACCGGCCCGCAGCGCCTCGGGGGCCGACAGGTAGTCGCCGGTCAGGCTCATCCGGCGGGCCAGCCCGACCCCGACCTTCTGGGGTAGCCGCACGCTCAGGCCCCATGTGGGCAGCAGGCCGACCCGGGCGTGGGTGTCGGCGAACTTGGCGTTCTCCGACGCGATCAGGATGTCGCAATACAGTGCCAGTTCCAGGCCGCCGGTGACGGCTGCGCCGTTGATCGCACCGATCACGGGTTTCGTCAGATTCGGCCAGCGCGGGGAGATGTCCGGCAGGTCGGCGCCTTCACCGAGCTCCTTGAGGTCGAGCCCCGCGCAGAACACCGGATCGGCTCCGGTCAGGATCAGCACGTCGACGTCCGGATCGCTCTCAGCCTGCCGCAGTGCACCGTAGAAGGAGTCGCGCAGCTCCGAGGACAGCGCGTTGCGCGACTGCGGACGGTTCAGGGTCAGGGTGCGCACCCGATCGGTGGTGTCGATCAGCAGGCTGTCGGTCACTTCGGCTCCTTGCGTCGCGGCCGGTGAGGGCTCGGCGGTTCACCGACACCGTAACCCGCGTCGCAATCGCGCCTATCGTGGAGTCCATGTGCCGCAACATCACCGAACTGCGTGGGTTGGAGCCGGCGGCCACCGACGTGGAGATCGAGGCCGCTGCTCGCCAGTACATCCGCAAGGTCAGTGGCATCACGCGTCCGACCGAGGCCAATTCTGCGGCTTTCGAGGCCGCGGTCGCCGCGGTCGCCCAGGCTACGGAGCGACTGCTGGATCAGCTTCCGGCCCGCCGTCAGCCGCCCAAGACGGTCCCGCCGCTGCGTCGTCCGGAAGTGCAGAACCGGCTGGCTGCCAAGTGAACTCGCCGGCGCTCAAGGAGTGGAGCGCGGCCGTGCAGGCACTGCTCGACGGGCGGCAGACCGTTCTGCTGCGCAAGGGCGGTATTCACGAGAAGCGATTTGCCGTCCAGGCGCCGGAGTTCGTCTTCTTCCCGACCGTCGCGCACAGCCATGTCGCGCGGGTACGTGCTGAACTTCGCGGCTTGGTCACCGCCGGGGAGCGAGACAGTACCGAGACTGCGTTGACGATCCGGGGTGGAGCGAAAGTGGTTGCCGCCGTGGAAGTCCAGCGGCCGGAGAACCTTGAAGACATTGCCGATCTGCATATCTGGACCGCTGAGTCCGTCCGCGAGGACAGGCTGGACTTTCGGCCCAAGCACCTGCTGACGGTGCTGGTGGTGCAGGCTCGTCCGCTGCTGGCCCCGGTCACGATCGCCCGCACTCCGGAGTATGCCGGTTGCCGCAGTTGGGTGGATCTGCCGTTGACTCCGCAGTGGGGCGCGTCGGTGCGCGACGACGCGCTGCTGGGCGCCACCGCCGACAGGGTCAGAGAGTCGGTCGGCTGAGGAGTTCGGTCACCGGCAGGGTCAGGCGGGACTCGGCCCCGAAGTGAATCCGATGGGTCGCGGGTACCAAACGCCGTCCCGTCGCATAGGGCTCGTCGGTACCGAGGTTGCGTGCATACCGGGGATGGCAGCCACCGGCGATCAGCACCCGGATCCGGGAGCCGGCGCGCAGCCGGTGACCGACCGCGTCGAGTTCCAGTCGTATCCGCTGTGGGTTGTCCGAATCGCCTGTCAGCCTTTGGAATCCGTCGCTGAGATTCCGGGATCGGCCTCGCGCGTCGATTTCACTGATCCGCACGAAGACGTCCCGGTAGGGGTTGTCGCAGGAATGGGCCAACTCGATCACCGGAGTGCCCAGGAGATCGACGTCGGCGGGCAGCGGCGCCCCGGTGAACACCACGGTGTCGCCACGCTCGGCCAGCGCCGCGTCGTCGAGATACCCGCCCTTGCCGGACAGTAGCCGGCCCCCGACGGTCGGAGTCGGGTCGGCCGGGTCGAAGGTGAATGTCGACGGCACGTCAGCCACTTCCGGCGGGTTGGCCGAAAGTTGTTGCGAAGGAGCGAGATACAGCGTCATGTCGGTGACCGCCGGCGGCCAGTGTGGCAGCGGGACCCAGCCGTGGTGGTTGATCTCTGCGTGTACTGCCGATCGGTCGACCACGGAGCCGCCGGCCAGGTGGCCCTCAAGCCAGTCCAGCGACTCTCGCAGCACCCGGGCTCCGCCTCGGGTGATCACCTGCGTGTGCGTCCAGGATCCGATGGTCAGTGCGGTCGTCACACCCCGGCTGTGCAGCCGTTGGAACTGGGTCAGCGACTGCTCCAGGAACAGATCCTGCCAGCCGCTGAACAGCAGCACCGGCACCTCGACCGTGTCCAGGGCTGCATCCAGTGCCATCGACTCCCAGAACGGATCGTCGGTGTCGGGGTGGCTCAGCCAGGACTCATACCAGCGCGCGCCGCTGCCCAGCAGCGCCCGGCCGGCCGCGCCGGCGGGTACCTCGGCGGCGGTGCGGATCACCGCCTTCGGGGTCCGCATTTGTCGCAGCAGGCTGCGCAGACGGCTCGGATCCTCCTGGTGGGCCATCATGTCGCTCCAGCCCAGGAAGTTGGCCAGGGTGAAAGACCCGGTGCCCCAGCTGGACTGGGCGAAATCATGCGGCCCGACGGCGATGATCGCGGCCTTGAGCTCCGGTGGTGGATCGGCCAGCAGGGCCCACTGGGTGAAGCCGAGATACGACAGCCCCATGGTCGCGAACGACCCGGTGAACCACGGTTGGTCGCGCAGCCAGGCGACGGTGTCCGCGCCGTCGGCGATCTCGTGGACCATCGGTTCGAACACGCCGCCGGAACCGAAGGTGCCCCGGACGCTCTGCAGCAGCACGTGGTAGCCGCGGGCCGCGTAAGCCATGCCGTACAGGGTGGAGGTCGGAAATGTCCGCCCGTAGGGGCAGCGCACCAGCACGGTGCCCTTGGCCGCTCCGGCGGGCGCGTAGTGGTCGCCGACGAGTTCGACGCCGTCGCGCATCGGGACGCGGACCCGGGTGACGGTGTAGTCCGTCGTCGGCGGGGGTACGTCCATGACGCGGCTCAGGGCCCGGTGGAGGTAGCGGGAAAGGCGCACGATTCGAAGGGTACTGAGCCCCGACCGGTCAGAACTTGTAGAACGGCACCAATTGGTTGGCCCGCTGCAGGTTGGTCTGCAGGCAGTCCGGCCGGTCCGGGGACTCGATCGGCGAGTAGAACAGCGACTGATTGATCAGGCCGTAGTGGGTCTTGAAGGTGATCATGCACGTGGTCCACCACCGGTCGTTCCAGTCGGTCGGCTTCATGATCCAGTACTGCGCGGCGCGGTGCCCAGCGATGTTCAGTTCGACTGCGTCGGGCGGGATGGTCTTTTCGTAGGTGCGCCACACGATCGGCTCGACGGCCATCTGGTAGTCGCCGGCGTCGTAGTGGCAGCGCAGGCCGTCCTCGTGATCGGGCGGGGTGAAGCCCAGGCCGATGCCGTTGGTGACGTCGATCGGGATCTGATCGCACGGGTCGAACGGACTCGGGTCGGTGGTCGCGATGATCGGCCATTTGATGGACGTGGTCGCCCCGGTGATCGGTGCCGAGGTCGATCGCAGGTCCACGCCGCCGTTGCGCGTCTGACCGACAGGATCCGACTGCCAGACCACGATCACCGCCGTCAGCAGTGCGCACACCGCCGACAGCAACCGCAGTTTCGTCGTCATGGGAGTCCCTTCAGCCTTACGTGATGCGACCTACGTTGCGGGGGAGTCTACAAGTCGCCCAGGTCACATCCGACAGGATGCGAGAACCTGTTCTCGTTGCGGTTCCCGTTGGGCGGGACGGTTGTCGCGGCGGCCCAAGTACCCTGGTCGTTTGTGTCGAGTCAGCCGACCCTCTGGGCGATCAGTGATCTGCACATCGGGCATACGGGAAACAAGCCGGTCACCGAGTCGTTGCACCCGGCCTCGCCGGATGACTGGCTGATCGTTGCCGGTGACGTGGCCGAACGCACCGATGACATCCGCTGGTCGCTTGACCTGCTGCGCAAGCGCTTCGCCAAGGTCATCTGGGTGCCGGGTAACCACGAGCTGTGGACCACCAACAAGGACCCGATGCAGATCTTCGGGAAGGCCCGCTACGACTATCTGGTCGACATGTGCGACCAGATGGGCATCGTCACTCCCGAGCATCCGTTCCCGGTCTGGACCGGTGAGGGCGGCGCGGCGACCATCGTGCCGATGTTCCTGCTGTACGACTACAGCTTCTTGCCCGCGGGCACCGCGACCAAAGCCGAGGGCCTGGCGGTGGCCCGTGAGCGCAACGTGGTGGGCACCGACGAGTTCCTGTTGTCCAGCGAGCCGTACGCCACCCGTGACGCGTGGTGCCGGGACCGGCTGGCGGTTACCCGCAAAAAGCTCGACGAGCTGGACTGGATGACGCCGACGGTCCTGGTCAACCATTTCCCGCTGGTGCGTGAACCCTGTGACGCGATGTTCTATCCGGAGTTCGCGCTGTGGTGCGGCACCACTGCGACCGCGGACTGGCACACGCGGTACAACGCCATCTGCTCGGTGTACGGGCACCTGCACATCCCGCGTACCACCTGGTATGACGGGGTGCGCTTCGAAGAGGTGTCGGTGGGGTACCCGCGAGAGTGGCGGCGCCGCAAGCCCTATCGCTGGATGCGCCAGATCCTGCCGGACCCCAAGTACCCGCCCGGCTACCTCAACGACTTCGGCGGCCATTTCGAGATCACCCCTGAGATGCGGGAGCACGCGCAGAAGATGCAGGACCGAGTCAATTCGAGGCGGCTATGACCGAAACCCTGCTTGCGCAGGTGCTGCCGGAGCAGGTGGCGACCGCTGAAATGTATTCCGACCCGGGGGATCTGGTTCCGTGGCCGGAGGAGGAACCGCTGATCGCCCGGTCGGTGGCCAAGCGCCGCAACGAGTTCATCACTGTTCGCTACTGCGCCAGGGAAGCGCTCGGCCGGCTCGGCGTGGCGCCGGCGCCGATCCTCAAGGGGGACAAGGGCGAACCGTGCTGGCCCGACGGCATCGTCGGCAGCCTGACGCATTGCGAGGGCTTCCGCGGTGCGGGGGTCGGCCGGGCCACCGAGGTACGTTCGGTGGGCATCGATGCCGAGCCGCATGGCGTGTTGCCCAAGGGCGTGCTCGGGGCCATCGCGTTGCCTGACGAGCAGACCGAGCTGTCGGCGTTGGGTGGGAGTTTGCACTGGGATCGAATTCTGTTCTGCGCCAAGGAAGCAACGTACAAAGCCTGGTTCCCGCTGACGCACCGGTGGCTGGGCTTCGAGGACGCCCACATCACCTTCACCCTGGATTCCTCGGGGAGTGCGGGCACGTTCCGGTCCCGGATTCTGATCGACCCTGCGGCCGAATCCGGACCTCCGCTGACCGAATTGCCCGGCCGTTGGTCGGTGACGAACGGTCTGGTGCTGACTGCGATCTCGCTGTGAAGCAGGCGTCGAAGCCCGCGCCGTCTCCGGGTTTGGTCATCGTCGACAAGCCGGCCGGGATGACCAGCCACGACGTGGTGGGCCGGTGCCGACGGTTGTTCGGCACCCGCAAGGTCGGGCACGCCGGCACCCTCGATCCGATGGCCACCGGGGTCTTGGTGGTCGGGATCGAGCGCGCCACCAAGATCCTGGGCCTGCTGACCGCCACCGACAAGACCTATGTTGCCACCATCCGCCTTGGCCAGAGCACCTCCACTGAGGACGCCGAAGGTGAAGTGCTGCAAACTGTTCCAGCCGGTCATGTCACCGACGAACAGATCGAAGATGCGGTGGCTACGCAGCGCGGCGCGATCGACCAGGTGCCGTCGGCGGTCAGTGCCATCAAGGTGGGCGGCGAGCGTGCCTACAAGCTGGTGCGGGAAGGCAAGGCGCCGGAACTTGCGGCTCGTCGGGTCCGGATCTCACGGTTCTCGGTCGACGCTGTGCGCCGGTCCGAGGATTTCGTCGACGTCGATGTCACGGTGGACTGTTCGTCGGGCACCTATATCCGGGCGTTGGCCCGGGACGTCGGCGTGGCGCTCGGTGTGGGCGGCCATCTGACGGCGTTGCGGCGCACCATGGTTGGCCGCTACGGCCTGGACGAGGCGCGCACCCTGGAGCAATTGGCCGACGCCGCGGAGTTGAGCTACAGCCTGGACGCGGCCTGCCTGCTCGGGTTTCCGCGCCGCGACCTGACTGATACGGAGGCCGAAGACACCCGGCACGGCCGGGCGCTGGAACCGGCCGGTATTGACGGCATCTACGCGGCCACCGCCGCCGACGGACGGGTGATCGCCCTGCTGTCCGACGGCGCGACGCGCACCAAATCCGTCGTGGTGCTGCGTCCGGCCACCTTGTAGGGACCCGGACCTCGTTGTGCCGCTGCAACTTACGCGGCCGGGGCCGCACCAAGCGCTACCGGCGGCATCGGCGTCAGCCGGCAGCCAATTCTCGTTGTTTGTCAGTCAATTTCGGACTTCCGCGGTTCGGGCCTCGATCGCATTCGCTCGGGTGCGATGTGGTGGGATCCAGCCACCGAATGCCCGCTCGAGTTCGACGGCTGCCGCGATGGTGAGATGGTCGTGACCGAGTCGCCCGGCCACTTGGACGCCGAGGGGCAATCCGTTGGGTGCGAAACCGAGGGGGACCTGGGTGACGGGAAGCCCAGCGAGTGAGAATGCCGCGACACCGTTTGCGTGCCATGGCTGCCCGGTGGTGGTGCCGTGGCGCGGGGCGACCGAGGCGGTGGTCGGGTGTAACACGAGGCCGTCACCGATCGCTTCGCCCATCGCATTCTCGATGGCGTGTGCGTTCTGAACCAATTGCCGGACAAGTCGTTTCGGCAGCAGCGACTCGAATTTCTCGCCGATGACCAGCGCGCGCATCGGTGCGGTGTGGTTCCCGCGTGGGGCGCACAGTTCGCGCAGTGCCAGGGGCCGGGCGCCCTGCTCGTTCATGACGTCGGCGAACCGTCGACCGGTCTCTTCGGCGAGGACGACGGTGGTGAGAAAACCGATGCTGCGCAGCGACTTGAGCGAGCGGTATTCGATTCTGGCACCGGCTGTTTCCAGTGCCGCGGCGGCTCGGTCTCGCGCGCGCAGCATCTGGCGGGCAGCGCCGGGTAGAAATGCCTCCTCGATCAGCGTGACTCGGACACCGCGCAGGAGGGCGCGGTCGGGGTCGGGCAGTTCCATGGGATGCACCAGTGGGTCGACGCCATCGGGGCCGGCCATGATCCGCAACACGGGCATCAGGTCTTCTGCCCGGCGTGCCAGCGGTCCGTTGACACACATCTTCGCCACGCCGTAAGGCGGGGGCCAGCTGCCGGTGAGGGGAACAAGTCCGGTTGACGGTCGATGTCCGAAGACGCCATTGCACAGCGCGGGAATGCGGATCGATCCCAAGGTGTCGGTACCCAGCCCAATAGGCGTGGCGCCCGACCCGATCGCTGCGCCTTCGCCGCCCGATGATCCACCTGCGCTTCGCCGCTGGTCATAAGCGTTGTTGGTTCGCCCATAGACGCGGTTGCGGGTCTCGGTCCACATGCACGCTTCAGAGGTGTTCGTCAGGCCGAGGATGATCGCGCCGGCATCGACAAGGCGTTGCACGACCGTGGCATTGTGCGTGGCGGTGATGCCGCGGCGGGCAACGACGCCGGCGGTGTTGGGCAGCCCCGCCACCGCTACTGATTCCTTCACTGTCAGCGGCACACCCAGCAACGGCGGAAGTTCTGCGGCGGACGCACCCGCGATCAGGGCATCGGCTCGATCGGCCTCGAGCCGCGCCGCGTCATACCGCGCGACGACCACGGCATTGACAGCCCGGTTGACGCGCTCCAGCACTTCGATATGGGCGTCGATCACCTCGCGCGCACTCAGCACACCGGCCCTGATGGCTGCGGCGAGCGTCACCGCCGACTGCTCGGTGATAGGCGCTTGCCTGGTGAACACGCGTAAGACGTTACATCATTACAATAGCTGTAAATATGTAAAGAATGGCGCTAAAGCCCCCGGCCGGGCTGACTGCCGGCAGTTGGCTTCGCCGCAGTCAGAGTGAAGACGTCGTGAATTGAATCGTCGGTGCGACGATGCCGTCCGCCTTGGCTGGGATGAAGGACATCGCCCGTTCGGTCATGGCTGTGATGGTGAGGCTCGGATTGACGCCGACGTTGGCGGGGATCGCGGACCCGTCGCAAACCAACAGGTTCTGGTAGCCGAATACCTCGTGCTTGGCGTTGATCACACCGGCGGCGGCGGACTCGCCGATGACGGCGCCGCCGAGGAGGTGCGCAGTCGTCGGGATGGAGAAGATGGCCTCGGTTGCGGCGGCCTGGACGGTTCCGCCGATGCGCTCGGCCAGCCAGTTCGCCGCCGCGTACGCAGCTGGCACCGAATCCTGATTCGGATGGTTGGGATCCTGCTCGGTGGTCAGTACCGGGAAGCCCCCGGGGAGACGCCATCTGACTTTGATGCGGATGGAATTGTCGAGGGTCTGCATCACGGCAAGGATGACTGTCCGCCGCGACCAGCGTCGGACTCGGGTGCTGCGCAGAAACTTCCGTGGGTGTCGTATCGCGTTGAGCAGGAAGTAGATCGGTCTCGTTCCGCGACGTCCCGCTTCGGTCGCCAGGGTGAAGATCAGTGATTGCGTATCGGCGTTGCGACCGTAGGTGACCGGCTCGATGTGCGTGTCCGGGCTCGGGTGAATGCTCGAGGTCAACGCGATGGCCGCCGAGAAATCGCGTTCGTCGTCGGGTGCCGTGACCGCGACGATCGACTCGCTGTTGGTGCGCACAAGGTAGCCCAAGCGATCGGAAACCAGCGGAAGCGAACCGGCGAGCTTGGTTCGTTGCAGGAGTCGGTTGGACCCGAGTGGTCCGGCTGAGATCACAACTCCGCGGGTATCGATCGTCTTGCGGTCCTTGCGAAACCACGCACCGGTTCGGACGTGCGTCACGCGGTAGCCGTCGATGCCGTCGGTTCCCTTGCGCGGCACGATATCGGTGACCGTGCGCTCGGGTTCGATCGTGGCTCCGCGCTTTTCGGCAAACCAGAGGTAGTTCTTCATGAGGGTATTTTTGGCGTTGTTTCGGCAACCGAGCAGGCAGCTGCCGCAGCGCACACATCCCGTGCGCTCGGGCCCTGCTCCTGCGAAGTACGGATCGGGCACTGTTTTGCCGGGCTGACCGAGGAAGACGCCCACTCTGGTGCGGTGATAGGTATCGCCGACGCCGATCTGTTCGGCGTACTCGTGGAGCAGGATGTCTGCGGCGGCGTCGACGTCATTGGTGGTGACGCCCAACATCTTTTCCGCGGTGTCGTAGTGCGGGGATAGTTCTGCGTCCCAGTCGCCCAGTGTCGCCCATTGCGGATGTGTCGCGAACTCGGGACGTGAGCGGTACAGCGTATTTGCGTAGCCGAGCGAGCCACCGCCGACACCCGCGCCCGTCCCGATGAAGACGTCACGGAACAGTGTGATCCGGAAGATACCTTTCATGCCGAGCATCGGAAAGAAATAGTAGCGCCGTACTTTCGACGCCTTCTCGGCGAAATCCTCATCTTCGAACCGGCGGCCTGATTCGAGAATGCTTACGTCGTAACCTTTTTCGGTCAAGCGCAGCGCGGATACAC
Organism: Mycobacterium sp. MAA66; assembly: GCF_041261665.1. Lineage (NCBI taxonomy): Bacteria > Bacillati > Actinomycetota > Actinomycetes > Mycobacteriales > Mycobacteriaceae > Mycobacterium > Mycobacterium sp. MAA66. The sequence continues at coordinate 428,087 of NZ_JBGCCC010000001.1, forward strand.
TGCCGCCGAACCCGGAGCCGACAATCAACCAATCGGTGTCGAATTCAGACATATAAGGCCTCGACTTCCGTCGCGTAGGTCGCGGCGATCGTCTTCCGCTTGAGTTTCATTGTCGGCGTGACATTTTCGCCGCCCGGCTCCCAGATGTCGGGCAGGATCACGAATTTCTTGATCTGCTCGACACGTGCAAGCTTGGTGTTTACTTCGGCGATGCCGGCTTCGAACGCTGCGGTGATTGCTGGATGCTTGGAGAGTTCCGGGATCGACAACTCGCCCAGGTCGTGCTTCTGGGCAAACGCGGCGACCGCTTCGGGATCGAGGGTCACCAGTGCGACGATGTAGGGCCGATTGTCCCCGATCGCAATGACGGGACCTGAGAGCGGACAGGCCACCGCCACAGTGTTCTCGATATGGGTCGGCGACATGTTCTTTCCCGACGAGTTGATGATCAGTTCTTTCTTGCGGTCAACGATTCGCACGAACCCCTCGTCGTCGATCGTGCCGATGTCGCCGGTATGCAGCCAGCCGTCAAGATCGATTGCCTCGGCGGTCTTGTCAGGATCGTTGCGGTAGCCCTTCATCACGTTCGATCCGCGGACCAGTAATTCACCGTCCGCCGCCACCTTGATCTCCGACCCCGGCACCACCTGTCCGACGGTTCCGACGCGGATGTCATGTGGCCGGTTGACGGTCGCGGCCGCAGTCAGTTCGGACATGCCCCACGCCTCGCACACCTTGATGCCGATGCCCAGCATGAACTGATGCACCTCAGGTGGAATCGGCGCCGCGCCCGAGGCACCGATACGAACGTGATCGAGTCCCAGCTTCGCCCGCACTTTGGACAGCACGAGCCGGTCGGCCACCGCATGCTGCACTTTCAACGCACACGGCACCGGCTTGCGGGCAGAGTCGAGACCGGCACGCTCCTGACCGACTCCCAGTGCCCAGCTGGCCAATGCGCGCTTGGCGGGGCTGGGCTCGCCGGCAACGGAAGACTCCAGCGCCGCCTTGACCTTCATCCAGATGCGTGGCACACCCATGAAAAGCGTCGGGCGGGCATCGGTCAATGCCTCGATTGCCTTCTTGGGATCGGCGACCGTCGTTATTTGGCTGCCGCGCAGCAGATTCGCGTAGTGCGCGATCCATCGGTTCGCGGCGTGCGCGTCAGGCAGATACGACACCACCCGGTCGTCCGCGCCGAAACCGCCCAACTCGTCGAGCAATGCGGCATTGGCAATGAAGTTGGCATGGGTGAGTTCGACGCCCTTGGGCATTCCCGTCGTGCCGGATGTATAGACGATCGTCAGCACATCACCGGGTTCGACCGCTCGCCAGGATGCATCGAAGTCGAAACCGTCGGCCGGTGCGGCCTCGACACTGTCCAACGTCACGGTGCCCTCGGCTTGTCCATCGATACAGATCACGTGCTCGACGTGGCCGCCGATCTGCATTGCGGCGAGAATTTGTGGCACGAACTGCTTTTCGCAGATCACGACCCGGTTCTCGGCGTTTCCGAACAGGTGGGCGAGCGTCTCGGCAGGGTTGGTGTTGTACATCGAGAATGGTGTCGCTCCGGTATGCAGAACAGCCGTGTCGCACAGGTGGAACTCGGGACGGTTCGTCAACATCAAAGCGACGGTGTCGCCGTGTCCCACCCCGAGGGTTGCCAAGCCGTTGGCGATACTTCGTACCCGGACGCCGTACTCCCGCCAGGTCACCTGCATAGCGTTACCGGGTGTCCGGAGCGCGACTCGGTCCGCGTACCGCTGCACGTTTTCCTGGAATGCTCCGCACAACGTCGGAGGCACGGGGTTCGTCGTCACTGTCTTCCCTTTCAGATGGCCTGGTGACCGACATCGCGGGTAGCCGAATCCAGGAATTGCAGCACGTGTTTCGTCAATCCGGCCGGATCGTCGAGCTGGGGGCAATGGCCACTGCGATCCATGACGACCAGCGTGCTGCCCGGCACCGACCGGTGCAGTCGCACGCTCGCGTGCACCGGGATTATTCGGTCCCTTCGTCCATGAACCACCAACAGCGGGCACCGCACTTTGTCGGTGTCGTATCCCGCCACCGTTTCGAACGCGACGACGCGCGCGTCGGACAGCATTCGACGCAGCGCCGAAAGATCGGGGACCTGCGCGGTAAATCTCGAGACGGCGCTCGGGTCGGCCAGCCGCGGATCCCCATACATTGCGCGCTCGAACGCATGACGGATTAGTCTGCGGTACAGGCAGTTCGGCACCGGTAGCCCATTGTCCAGGATGCCGAATGGATCCCTGCTCGCTCGTGCGATGCGCATCAACCGGTGGTTCGCGAGGATCGGTTCGTCGACGGCAACCACACCGCGAATATTCGCCGAGCCACGCGATGCCGCTCGCACAGAAAGACATGCGCCAAGTGAGTTGCCCATCAGCACGACCGATCCGAGTTCGGCGACGATCGCGTCGACGAACGAGTCGAGTTGGGGCATCAACTCCCCAGGCCCACGGGCGTCGGCCGCGCCGTAGCCCGGCAGGTCGACGGCGATCGCCGCGCGGCCCGCAACCTCCAGTTCGGACATGACACCACGCCACGTTTCGACGCTGTCAGAGAAGCCGTGCAGTAGAACTATCGGCGTCCCGCTACCGGCAACCGAAAGGACCCGGGTGCTCACCTCGTTGTAGCGCGCCCGGGTTTCGGTGATCATGCTTTTCTGGTCCAGCGCGCGAGTAGCGATTCCACCGACTCGTCTTTGGCGTTGAGTGGCAGGGGCGTCGCGGCGGGGGTGCGACTGAACCGCGGTGCCGGCGCCGGCTGACGGAGACCATCGACCTCGATGAACGCCTTCCGTGCGACGTTGTGGGGGTGCTCGTGCGCCTCCCACGGCGAGAGCACTGGACTCACACACGCGTCGATATCGGCGAATGCCTCCGCCCATTCGTCACGGGTACGCTCCTTGAACTTTGCGGTCAGCACTGATCGCCACTGTGGCCACGTGCGAGGGTCGATCTGGAAATCCAGTTCGCTGTCGTCGATGTCGAGGACTGCAACGAGTTGCGCAAAGAATTCGGGCTCGACCGCACCCACCGCGACGAACTTGCCGTCCGCTGTCTCGTAAGTGTCGTAGTAGGCGGCGCCGCCGTCGGTCATGTTCGTGCCGCGTTTGTCCGTCCACATACCCCTCGCGTGCAGACCGTGGAAGAAGGTCATCAGCAGGTTCGACCCATCGACCATCGCAGCGTCGATCACCTGACCTCGCCCCGACCGGTCACGTTCATACAAGGCGCCCATGACGCCCATCGCGAGAAGCATTCCGCCGCCCGCGAAGTCGCCGAGGATGTTCGCGGCCGGTACGGGACGTTCGCCTTCGCGTCCGACGAACTCCAGCGCGCCTGTCAGCGCGATGTAGTTGATGTCATGGCCGACGCGCGCTGCCAGCGGACCATGCTGGCCCCACCCGGTGAGCCGCCCGTAGATCAGCCGCTGATTCAGCCCGGACAGCACGTCCGGACCGATACCGAGTCGCTCCGCGACACCTGGCCGGAAGCCCTCGATGAACACATCTGCGTTCGACGCTAGTTCTTGGACGAGCGAAACCCCCTCCGGGTCTTTGAGATTCACGGCGATACTGTTCTTGCCGCGATCCAAGGGCCCCGGCGGCGCCACGTACCCGCCGCCGATGCGGTCGATCCGGACGACGTCCGCGCCGAGATCGGCGAAGATCATGCCTGCGAACGGAACCGGCGCCAATCCCGCCATCTCGATGACGCGAACTCCGTCGAGCGGTCCCATGTCAGGCCCGCTCTTTGGAGCTACCGAGCAGGCCCTTGGCAACGTGTGTCACTTGGACTTCGTTGCTACCTGCGTAGATCATCAGCGACTTGGCGTCGCGCGCAAGCTGTTCCACGCGGTACTCGGCCATGTAGCCGTTTCCGCCGAAGAGCTGCACGGCCTCCATCGCGACATCGGTGGCAGCCTCGGAGCTGTACAGCTTTATCGCCGACGCCTCCGCCAGAGACAGTTCCTTTCCTGCAGCGCTCATTTCGATTGCCCGGAACACCATGTTCTGCACATTGATTCGTGCGATCTCCATCTTCGCGAGCTTCAGCTGAATCAGCTGGAAATCACCGATCGGCTGGCCCCACAGCTCGCGCGACTTCGCGTAGTCGATCGAAAGGCGTTGACACTCCTCGATAATGCCCAGCGACATCGCACCCACACCGACACGTTCGAAGGTGAAGTTCGCCCGTGCGCTTGCTCGACCGTCGCCGCCTTTGTTCTCTTCGGTCTCGCCGAGCAGGCGGTCCTTGCTCACTCGCACGTTGTCGAAGCTCAGCTCACCGGTCGGCGACGAGCGCATGCCCATCTTCTTGAACGGCTTGGACTGCGTCAGCCCTGTCATGCCCTTGTCGAGTACGAACGTCAGCACCGGTCGGTTGCGGATGTCGGTGTTGCTGCCGTCATCCAGTTTGGCGTACACGACGATGGTATCGGCGTACGGCCCGTTGGTGATAAATGTCTTGTGGCCCTTGAGGATGTAGTCCTCGCCGTCGCGTTTGACGGTGGTCTTCATGCCGCCGAACGCATCCGAGCCCGCCTCGGGTTCGGTGATCGCCCACGCGCCGACCTTGTCGAAGGTCAGCAGGTCCAGCGCCCAGCGTTCCTTCTGCGCCGTGGTGCCGCGACTCATGATGGTGGTCGCCGCCATGCTGACGCTGACGCCGGCAGCGGTCGAAACGCCCATCGACACCTTGCAGATCTCGCTGAAGGCCACCAACGCCATCGACATCTGCTGATTACCGCCGTCGCCGGAACGCTTCTTTTTGGCCGGGGGCTCGTCACCGGCAGCCAACGCGGCGGCCTTGATCTTCTCGCGTTCGATCGTCTTCTTGAACGTCTCGCGCGCCATCGCGTCGAGTCCGAAGGCGGCGAACATCTTTCGGATGATCTCGTAGGGCGGAAGATCGCCATGTTCGAGCTCGTCGACGTGGGGGCGGATCTCCTTGTCGATGAATCCCTTGATGCTGTCGCGGATCATCAGGTCGGTCTCGGACCACTCGATCATGGCGTACTCCTTTGTACGAGAAGAGAAAACAACTAGTTCGGCAGTCGATCGGCGATGTCGTCGATCAACCAGGGACCGTCGGTCTCGATGGTCTTCACGTCGGTCCAGCCCTGCAGCGTCGAGATGGCGCCGCCCTGGACCGCGAACACCTGACCGGTCAACGGGCACTTCTCCGTCGCCAGGTACGCGACGACGGGGGAGATGTTGGCCGGGGCGAAGTAGTCGAACTCGCCTTCCTCGACCTCGGCGGAGAAGATGGCGCCCATGCCGGGCGTGGCCTCGGTGAGACGCGTCCGGGCGATCGGGGCGATCGCGTTCACGCGGACGCCGTAGCGCTCCAACTCATCTGCGGCGACGAGTGTCAGTGCGGCGATGCCGGCCTTGGCGGCGCCGTAGTTGGTCTGACCGGCCTGCGGCAGCGTGATGCCGGACGCTGACGCGGTGTTGATGACCGCGGCATTGGGCTGGTTGCCCGCCTTGGACTGCGCCTTCCAGTACGCGGCGGCATGGTGCAGCACTGCGGCATGCCCCTTGAGGTGCACCGCGAGCACCGAATCCCATTGCGACTCTTCCATCGTCGCGATGAAGTTATCGCGCAGGATGCCGGCATTGTTGACCACGACGTCCAGCTGGCCGAACTCACTGATCGCCTGCTCGACCAGCGCCTGCGCGCCCGCCCAGGTGGCGACGTTGTCGGCGTTCGCGACCGCCTTGCCACCGGCGGCGACGATCTCGTTCGCCACCTCCTGCGCGGGCCCGACATCGGATCCTTCACCGGAGTTGCTGCCACCGAGGTCGTTGACCACCACCGAGGCACCTTCCTTGGCGAACAACAGTGCGTGCTCGCGACCGATGCCACGACCGGCGCCGGTGATGACGGCGACCCGTCCGTCCAATACACCCATGATTCCCGCTCCTCAGTTGGCTAGTCGGCGATTTCGGCGAGACCGTCGGTGATGACGAAGTCGTCGCCGCGCGCGGTCTCGAATGCGTAAGTGCTGAGCCCATTTTCGGTTCCGACCTTCCAGATGCGAGTCTCGAGGTCGTCACCCGGAATCACCATCTTCGAGAAGCGCACCGCAAAACGCTTGAGCCGGTTCACATCCGAACCGCCGACCTCGGTGAGCACCGCCCACGAGGTGAAGGCCATCGTGCACAGTCCGTGCCCGATGATGCCGGGCAGACCGGCATCCTTTGCCACTTCCTCGTCCAGATGGATCGGCATCGGATCGCCGGCAGCCGGTGCGTACCGGAACGTCTGATCCTCGTCGAAATGCTGCACGAGTTTGGCGACCGGCGCGCTATCGCGCAAGGCGGGATCGAACTTGTGGCTAGGGCTCAGCACACCGATCCTCTTGCCCGCGTTGAAGCCTCGCACGAAACAGGTGACGTACTGCTCGTTGACCAGTTCACCGTCCTCGGTGCGACATTCGAGCAATATCGTTGCCCGGGTGCCGTTCTCGAGACCCTCGTAGCCGATCATCTTGCCGCAAGAAACCAACGTGTCGCCGGGCTTGGTCGCACGATAGAAGTGGAAATCTTGCTCCCCATGTACAACTCGGGGTATCAGTTCCACCGGCATCACGTCGACCGCTGGTACGAGCAGCGACTCGAACACCGGCACGATATTGAACACCGGCGAAGCGACATCACCGTTGAGGTGCGCAGCGATCGGATCGTTGGTCGCCTTCGCGTATTCGACCAGTCGCTCGCGGGTGACCTCGAACGTCTCTTCGTCGCTCCAGACGTCCAGGCCGGCGTCGTCGAACTCTACGACGTCGTCGGACATCAGACGGCGGCGAGCGCGTCGAGCTTCGACACGGACTTGTCGAGCTGCTTGCCGAAGTCCTTCTCGACCGCCTTGCCGAGCGCACCCTTGATGAGTGCACCCTCGAAGTCGCCGACGACCGAGAACTTCGAACCCGACTCCGCCGGCGCCACGATGAACGAGAACTCGACCTTCACACCTGCCATGCCGGTGCCCGCCATGGTGAGCTTCTGGCCCATATCGAAACTGATGATGTCCCATTCGAGCTTGTTCGCCATACCGAGCATGACGATCTTCTCGACCAGCTTGCTGCCGAGCTCGATGGTGGTGGGGGGCTCCGCGAGCCAGCCGTCGTGAATGGTGAACCATTTGTCCCACGTCTGCGGGTCCGAGATAACGGTCCACACAGCGTCGGGGGTAGCGGTCAGATCCTTGGTTGCTTCGACGTGTCCCATGATGTTTCTCCTCGTTGAGTATTGTTGGTGGGCAGGTTGATTCAGCGCTGTGCTGAATGGCGCTTCGCTGCGCTCAGCGCTCGGCGCGCTGGTAGGCCGTGACGACGGCAGCGCCGCCAAGGCCAATGTTGTGCTGCAGCGCGGCGGTCACGTTCTCCACCTGACGTTTGTCGGCGGTGCCGCGTAGCTGCCAGGTGAGCTCGGCGCACTGCGCCAAACCTGTTGCGCCCAAAGGGTGTCCCTTGGAGATCAAGCCACCGGAAGGGTTGACGACCCAGCGGCCGCCGTAGGTGGTGTCGTCGTTGTCGATCAACTTGCCGGCGTCACCCTCGGCGCAGAGGCCGAGCGCTTCGTAGGTCAGCAGTTCGTTGGCCGAGAAGCAGTCGTGCAGCTCGATGACCTGGAAGTCTTCAGGTCCTAGGCCGGACTGGTCGTAGACCGAGCGCGCGGCCTGGACGTTCATGTCGTACCCGACGAGGTTCTTCGCGGTCCCGTTGAAGCTGGATTCGAAGTCGGTGGTCAGCGCCTGGCCGACGATCTCGACGGCTTGGCCGGCCAGTCCGTGCTTTTCGACGAACGCCTCGGAGGCCAGGATCGCCGCGCCAGAGCCGTCCGAGGTCGGCGAGCACTGCAGCCGGGTGATGCCCGACGGCGGGTAGATCATCTTGGCGTCTTTGATCTGATCAAGGGTGTAGACGTCCTGGAACTGCGCGTACGGGTTGTTCACCGAGTGCTTGTGGTTCTTCAAGCCGATCTTGGCGAAGTGCTCGGCGGTGGTGCCGTAGATGTCCATGTGCTCTTTGCCTGCCGCGCCGAACAGCCATGACGCGGGCGGGAAGACGACTTCGGAGATTTCGGCCATCTTCTCCATGTGGTCGGCCATCGGCTGCATGCGGTCTTCGTACATCGTGCCGAGCGAGCCTGGGTTCATCTTCTCGAAGCCGAGGGCGAGCACACAGTCCGCCAGACCGCCCTTGATCGACCGCGCGGCGAGGTACAGCGCCGTCGAACCGGTGGAGCAGTTGTTGTTGACGTTCACAACGGGAATGCCAGTCATGCCCAACTCGTAGACTGCGCGCTGGCCCGAGGTCGACTCGCCGTAGACGTAACCGACGTAGGCCTCCTGGACCTCGCGATAGTCGATGCCGGCATCCGCAAGCGCCTTGGTTCCCGACTCGCGGGCCATGTCCGGATAGTCCCAGTCCTTCGAACCAGGCTTCTCGAACTTCGTCATCCCGACGCCGATCACATAAACCTTGTTCGCCATGAACTCTCCCTGTTTACCTTCGCTGGTGTGCGATAAACATACCCACCTGAATGTATCTTTACAACAGTGGCGCCGGTCACACAGTCCAGCAACGACGGACAGGCGCGAAGTTAGGAACTCTGCAGCGCTTGTGCGCCTAGGACCAGCAGTCCCGCCGACGCCCGGTCCCACTGACGCTTGGCGCGGGTTGCATCCGGTTCCACGAAATTCGAGATCAGGATTCCGCGGATGACGTCCATCGCGGTGAAGAAGAAAGACCGCAGCTCGCCGCCGGCTTCGACGCCGGGAAAGACCTGAGCGATACCGGCAACGAGGTTGGCCGTCACGACCGGCTCGAACTTCGCCATCTCCCGGGCAAGGGTCGGATCCGCGCGCCCTGCGACCCAAAGTTCAACGGTCGCAACGAACACCGGACCCTGGTGCACATCCCACAACAGGTCGAGAACGGCACCTATCGGGTCTTCGCTCGCGGTAGCGGCGCCCATCTTCTGGATTGCCACCTCGGCTCGTTTCGCTGCGAGATGACGAATGGCGGCGATGACCAGCTCTGTCTTCGACGGGAAGTGATGGACCTGCGCGCCCCTGGTGACGCCGGCCTTCTCCGCAACACGCGGCGTGGTGGTTCCGGCATATCCGTACTCGACAAGACAGTCGATCGTCGCGTCGAGCAACCGCACGCGCATCTCGGCGCTACGCTGTGCCTGGGTGCGACGAGACTTGGGCTGACGGTGCGATCCGAGCGTTGGCATGCACCGCATCGTACCTGTTTGATACAGGCAGGATCGTCTGTATTACGATGCGCCGCTAAAGCGGAGAGTCGGCCGAGATGGTCTTGCTAGCCGGCGGGTCGCTTCCGGTGACGTATGAGCCGGTACGTTCACCCGGCGCTTTGTCCGGCGCGGGGGACAGGCAGACCCAATCCACCGTCGGGTCGGCGCTTTTGAGGGCTTCAAGCACCACTGCGTGGCATCAGTCGTTTTCGGCCAGAAACGGCTCGGCGCTGTGCTGGTGGGCATTGCCGTCTTCGGGCAGGGTGCCGACGCTGTCCAGGGCAGCGAGCGCTTCGGCATCGAGCCGAATCGAACCGGCGGCGGCGTTGTCCTCCAGATGGGCGACTGATCGGGTACCGGCGATCAGCAGGCTGTTGGGCGCGTGCGCGAGCAGCCACGCGAGCCCGACCTGCGCCGGCCTGGCGTTGATTCGAGCTGCCACCGCACACACCGTGGGGTTGTCGGCGACGGCGGGGAACCCCGGGAAGGCTGATCCGAGCGGGAAGAACGGCACCCAGGCAATGCCCTCGTCGACACACAGGCACAGGGTGTCTTCCTGCACTCGGTCCAGCAGGCTGTAGGCGTTCTGGACGCAGGTGATATCGGCCGATAACGCGTGCTGCACCAGCTCGACCGGCACCGCGCTGAGGCCGATGCCGCCGATCTTGCCCTCGTCCCGCAGCGCGATCATCTCGGCCAACTGGTCGTCGAAGTCGACGATCTGGTCGCCCTCGGCTTGCAGGCCCGGGGCCAGATCCAGTCGCCGCAGGTTGACCACCGGAATCTGTTCCAGCCCAAGCTGATTCAGGTCCGCCTCGACCGCGGCACGCAGTTCGGCGGGTTTCTGAGCGGCCGCCAGCGGCACAGGTCCGTCCGGGACGTGCACGGCACCCACCTTGCTGACGATGACCAGGTCGTCGCGGTACGGCCGCAGAGCTTTCCGGATCAGTGTGTTCACCGTTCCGCCGCCGTAGAAGGACGCGGTGTCGATGTGGTTGATGCCGAGCTCGACCGAACGGTGCAGCAGTGCCACCGCAGCATCAGGGGAGCCGGCATCGTGCAGCTGCATGGCTCCGTAGCCGATCCGGGCCACCGGGCGGCCACCGATCGAACCGAGGCCGCCGGGGTGTGTCGTATCGGTCATCGTCGCTCCTCAGCTGTGATTTTCTGCGATACTCGAGTGATTCGGAGGAACCTCCGCTTAGTTCACGATAACAGAAACGGAGGAGCCTCCGCTATGGCTAACGGTATCCGCGCCGATGCCCGCCGCAACCGGGAACGGATCCTGGAAGTGGCGGCGCTCGCCTTCGGCACGGCTGACGGTCCGGTGTCGCTCGAGGCGGTAGCGCGTGATGCCGGCGTCGGCATCGGCACGTTGTACCGGCATTTCCCGAACCGTGAAGCGCTGGTCGAAGCGGTGTACCGCGCCGAACTGGCCGAGGTGGCCGCTACGGCCCATGAACTCCTGCAGGGCCATCCACCGGCTGAGGCGCTACGGGTCTGGATGGACCGCTACGCGAAGTTCGTGGCCGCCAAGCGGGGCATGGCCGAGTCGCTCACGGCCATCTTCGCCTCTGGTGCGGTGGCCCAGGGCGATACCCGCGCCGCGATTGTCGCGGCGGTCGGGGCACTGCTCGCCGCAGGCGCCGACGACGGCACGTTGCGCCCCGACGTGTCAGCTGATGACGTAGTCAGCAGCCTGCTGGGCACCATGCTGGCGGCCGGGTCACCTGAGCAGTGCCAGCGGATGTTCGACCTGCTGATCGCGGGCTTGGTCGCTAGCCGATAGCGCCGCTACGCGACGACCCAGATCGCTTCTGCGGCAGGGCTACCCAGCTCGACGGTGGACTCGTCGGGATCGCCGGTTGCATCCGGATTGGCCACTGCCACCGAGATCATCCCGGCGAAATCCCGCCGGGCCACCACGCGCAGATGCGAATCGAGGGTGATCCCGACGCTCTGGAAGTACCGCAGCATTTCCGGATCGTGATCGGAGATCCGGGCCACCGTGCCGGCATCACCGTCGGAGCACACCGACAGCTGACGTGCCGGAGGCGTCGGCACCTGACCATCGGCCGCCGGGATCGGGTCGCCGTGGGGGTCGCGGGTCGGGTAGCCCAGCTTGGCGTCGATCCGGTCGAGCATCCGATCGGACACCGCATGCTCGAGCACCTCGGCCTCGTCGTGCACCTCGTCCCAGCCGTAGCCCAACTCCTGAACCAGGAAGGTCTCCATCAACCGGTGCCGGCGCACCATGGCCAGGGCGGCGTACCGACCCGAGTCGGTGAGTGTCACCGCGCCGTACTTCTCGTGGTGCACCAGGCCCTGATCGGCAAGCTTGCGGATGGACTCCGAAGCCGTCGACGCCGACACTCCGATGCGCTCGGCGAGCATCTTGGTACTGACCTTCTCCCTGGACCATTCCTGCGCGGTCCAGATGACTTTCAGGTAGTCCTGAGCCACTGGGGATAGGCCTGGCGGGTTGCCAGCGTCTTCTGCAGGACTCACGGCACAGAGTTTAGGCAATCGTCACCTGATTCGGGGATCTAGCGGTGCCCTGCGCGACCGCGCGCCGTACGCTTGCACTCGTGCAGCGCTGGCGTGGGCAGGACGAGATCCCCACGGACTGGGGCCGGTGTGTGGTCACCATCGGGGTGTTTGACGGCGTGCACCGTGGACACGCCGAGTTGATCAGCCATGCGGTCAAGGCCGGGCGGTCCCGGGGCGTGCCGACGGTGCTGATGACCTTCGATCCGCATCCGATGGAAGTGGTGCTCGCCGGCAGCCACCCGGCGCAGCTGACCACGTTGACCCGGCGTGCCGAGTTGGTCGAGGAACTCGGCGTCGACGTGTTCCTGGTGATGCCGTTCACCACCGACTTCATGAAGCTGACCCCGGAGCGGTACGTGCATGAATTGCTCGTCGAGCGGCTGCACGTGCTCGAGGTCGTGGTCGGCGAGAACTTCACCTTCGGCAAGAAGGCCGGCGGCAACGTGGCGCTGCTGCGCAAGGCCGGTGAGCGGTTCGGATTCGCGGTCGAGGGCATCTCGCTGGTCGCCGAGCACCATCAGGCCGAGACCGTGACCTTCTCGTCCACCTATATCCGGTCCTGCGTGGACGCCGGCGACATGGTCGCCGCGACCGAGGCGCTGGGCCGGCCCCACCGGGTGGAGGGCGTGGTGGTCCGCGGCGACGGCCGGGGCCGCGGTCTGGGATTCCCGACCGCCAACGTCGCCCCGCCGATGCACTCGGCGATCCCGGCCGACGGGGTCTACGCGGCCTGGTTCACCGTGCTGGGCCACGGCCCGACGATGGGCACCGTGACGCCGGGCGAGCGATACCAGGCGGCGGTGTCGGTCGGCACCAACCCCACGTTCTCCGGGCGTACCCGAACCGTCGAGGCATTCGTCCTGGACACTGACGCCGACCTGTACGGGCAGCATGTTGCGGTCGACTTCGTAGCGCGAATCCGAGGCCAGGAGAGATTCGGTTCGGTCGACGACCTGATCGTGGCGATGGACCGCGATACCCAGCGCGCCCGCACGATTCTGGCTGCGCACTAGCTTCCTGTTAGACTGCCCGACGCGCGTGCTGCAGTTCGCGGCGGCCGTGTCCTTGTTGTTTCTCGCGGACCCGTTTATTGGAGTTGTTTCGTGGCGCTCACTGCCGAACAGAAAAAAGAGATCCTGGGCCAGTACGGCCTGCATGAGACCGATACCGGTTCGCCGGAGGCTCAGGTTGCCATGCTGACCAAGCGCATCTCGGATCTGACCGAACACCTCAAGCAGCACAAGCACGACCACCACAGCCGTCGTGGCCTGCTGCTGCTGGTCGGCCGTCGTCGCCGACTGCTCAAGTACGTCGCCCAGGTCGACGTTGCTCGTTACCGCTCGCTGATCGAGCGCCTGGGTCTGCGTCGCTGACCCGGACCGAGCCGAAACGGCCACCCGTCTGCTCGCGCAGGCTGGTGGCTTTTCGCATCTTTTGCGGGAAGCTCGCCGCCAAAGGGCCTGGCGGGAGCGCCGGTGTAACATAGATGTGTTTTGAGCCGAACGCTCAGAACATCTCAACGTCACAGCAGCATCCGACCCAACCTCGTGGGGCGGTCTTCGGTAGTGGCTGTCGGGGTAGGACTCCGGCCGCTTCGATCGACGGCCGTCGGCAGTTTGCGGGAAGGTTTTCGGGATTTCTGGGTGCTCGCGTGTGACGATGCGACAGCTGAATAAGAAGGACCCAGAAATACACCGAGCCCGCATACGGCGGGCCCGAGAGAGGTTATTGCGACATCCATGTCTGCAGTTGAAATTGAAGAGGGCGTGTTCGAAGCAACCGCCGTCATCGACAACGGGAGCCACGGCACCCGCACCATCCGTTTCGAGACCGGTCGCCTGGCCAAGCAGGCCGCCGGCTCCGTCGTCGCCTACCTGGACGACGAAACCATGCTGTTGTCGGCCACCACGGCCAGCAAGAGCCCCAAGGACCACTTCGACTTCTTCCCGTTGACCATCGACGTGGAAGAGCGGATGTACGCCGCCGGACGTATCCCGGGGTCGTTCTTCCGCCGTGAGGGCCGCCCGTCCACCGACGCGATCCTGACCTGTCGGCTGATCGACCGGCCGCTGCGTCCGTCGTTCGTCGACGGTCTGCGCAACGAGATCCAGGTCGTCGTCACGATCCTGAGCCTGGATCCCAAGGATCTGTACGACGTTCTGGCCATCAACGCCGCATCGGCGTCGACCCAGATCTCCGGCCTGCCGTTCTCCGGCCCGGTGGGCGGCGTTCGCGTCGCTCTCATCGAAGGCCAGTGGGTGGCGTTCCCGACCGTCGAGCAGCTGGAGAAGGCCGTGTTCGACATGGTCGTCGCCGGCCGCGTGGTCGCCGGCGACGTCGCGATCATGATGGTCGAGGCCGAGGCCACCGACAACGTCATCGACCTGATCGCCGGCGGTGCCGGTGCCCCGACGGAAGCTGTGGTGGCCGAAGGTCTGGAAGCCGCCAAGCCGTTCATCTCCGCGCTGTGCGCAGCCCAGCAGGAGCTGGCCGACGCGGCTGCCAAGCCGACCGGCGAGTACCCGGTGTTCCCCGACTACGCCGACGACGCCTTCCAGGCTGTCGCCGCAGTGGCCACCGATGCGCTTTCGCAGGCGCTGACCATCGCCGGCAAGCACGAGCGCGATGCCCGCACCGATGAGATCAAGGTCGAGGTGCTCGAGCGCCTGGCCGATACCTATGCCGGCCGCGAGAAGGAGGTCGGCGCGGCGTTCCGCTCGCTGACCAAAAAGCTGGTGCGCCAGCGCATCCTGACCGACCACTTCCGCATCGACGGTCGCGGCATCACCGACATCCGCGCGCTGAGCGCCGAGGTGGCAGTGATCCCGCGGGCGCACGGCAGCGCGCTGTTCGAGCGTGGCGAGACCCAGATCATGGGTGTCACCACGCTGGACATGGTCAAGATGGCCCAGCAGATCGACTCGCTCGGTCCGGAGACCTCCAAGCGCTACATGCACCACTACAACTTCCCGCCGTTCTCGACCGGTGAGACCGGCCGGGTCGGTTCGCCCAAGCGCCGCGAGATCGGCCACGGTGCGCTGGCCGAGCGGGCCCTGATGCCGGTGCTGCCGAGCGTCGAGGACTTCCCGTACGCGATCCGGCAGGTGTCGGAGGCACTGAGCTCCAACGGTTCCACCTCGATGGGCTCGGTGTGTGCCTCGACCCTGTCGCTGCTGAACGCCGGTGTGCCGCTGAAGGCCCCGGTGGCCGGTATCGCCATGGGTCTGGTTTCTGACCAGGTCGACGGTGAGACCCGTTACGTGGCGCTGACCGACATCCTCGGCGCCGAGGATGCCTTCGGCGACATGGACTTCAAGGTCGCCGGCACCAAGGACTTCGTCACCGCGCTGCAGCTGGACACTAAGCTGGACGGCATCCCGTCCAAGGTGCTGGCCGGTGCGCTGTCGCAGGCCAAAGACGCCCGCATGACCATCTTGGAGGTCATGGCCGAGGCCATCGACGCCCCGGACGAGATGAGCCCGTTCGCACCGCGGGTCACGGCCATCAAGGTGCCCGTCGACAAGATCGGTGAGGTCATCGGGCCCAAGGGCAAGATGATCAACTCGATCACCGAGCAGACCGGCGCCTCGATCTCCATCGAGGACGACGGCACCGTGTTCGTCGGCGCCACCGACGGATTGTCGGCGCAGGCGGCGATCGACATGATCAACGCGATCGCCAACCCGCAGCTGCCGAAGATCGGCGAGCGGTTCCTGGGCACAGTGGTCAAGACCACCGATTTCGGTGCGTTCGTGTCGCTGCTGCCGGGTCGCGACGGCCTGGTGCACATCTCCAAGCTCGGCAAGGGCAAGCGGGTGGCGAAGGTCGAGGACGTGGTGAACGTCGGCGACAAGCTGCGCGTGGAGATCGCCGACATCTCTGCCGACAACCGCGGCAAGGGCCAGAAGATCTCGCTGATCCTGGTCGACGAAGAGGGCGAGGCAACCGCTGCGCCTGAGGCTTCGGATGCCGAAGCTGGAATCGATTCGGAGGCTGCGCCGGCAGATGCCGCGAACGCAACCTCCTAGTCCCAAACTGCGCAACGGCCGGGGTTCTTCAGTGACATCGCTGGAGGCCCCGGCCGCGGTGCGCAAGACCACCTTGCCCGGCGGCCTGCGGATCGTCACCGAGTACCTGCCGGCAGTGCACTCCGCGTCGGTCGGGGTGTGGGTCGGCGTCGGTTCCCGTGACGAGGGTCCGACCGTCGCCGGCGCCGCGCATTTCCTTGAGCACTTGCTGTTCAAGTCGACACCGACCCGCAGCGCGGTCGAGATCGCCCAGGCTGTGGATGCGGTCGGCGGTGAACTCAACGCCTTCACGGCACGCGAGCACACCTGCTACTACGCCCATGTCCTGGACAGCGACCTGGAACTGGCCATCGACCTGGTGTCCGACGTCGTGCTCAACGGGCGTTGTGCCCCAGAAGATGTCGACGTCGAACGCGACGTGGTGCTCGAAGAGATCGCCATGCGTGACGACGATCCCGAGGACACCCTGGGAGACATCTTCCTGTCGGCGATGTTCGGTTCGCATCCGGTGGGTAGGCCGGTGATCGGCAGCGTCGAGTCGATCGCGGCAATGACCCGCAACCAGCTGCATTCGTTCCATGTTCGGCGCTACACGCCCGAGCGGATGGTGGTCGCGGTCGCCGGCAACATCGACCACGACGAAGTTGTCTCCTTGGTGCGCAGACATTTCCGTCCGCATCTCGTGCGTGGCACGAAGCCGGCGGCACCCCGCAAGGGGAGCGGCCGGGTACCAGGGAACCCCACGCTGCAGTTGCTGAACCGCGACGCCGAGCAGACCCATATGTTCCTCGGGGTGCGGGCACCGGGTCGGCAGTGGGAACACCGCTGGGCGCTGTCGGTGCTCAACACCGCGCTCGGCGGTGGCCTGAGTTCCCGTCTGTTCCAGCAGATTCGGGAGAACCGCGGTCTGGCCTACTCGGTGTACTCGACAGTGGACACGTTCTCCGACGCCGGTGCGGTGTCGGTCTACGCGGCATGTCTTCCCGAGCGCTTCGAGGAAGTGGTGCGGGTTGCCACCGAAGTGCTGGGAGACGTTGCCCGCGACGGCATCACCGAAAGCGAGTGGCGGATCGCCAAGGGTTCGCTGCGGGGCGGCCTGGTGCTGGGCCTGGAGGATTCGGGCTCCCGAATGCACCGGATCGGGCGCAGTGAGCTCAACTACGGTAATCACCGGAGCATCGCCGATTCGCTGAAGCAGATCGACGCCGTGACGCTCGACGAGGTGAACGCGGTTGCGCGCCAGTTGTTGACCCGGCCGTACGGGGCCGCGGTGCTCGGGCCCCATCGGTCCAAGCGTTCGCTGCCCAAGCAGCTGCGGTCCATCGGCTGCTGATTTGATGATCAGCCGCCGCGGGGTGCTGGTCGGTGGGACGGCGCTGGCGGCGTCGGTCGCGGCGTTGCGGGTGGGGTCGGCCTCAGCGGATCCCGAGTTGTCTGTCTCCGAACAGCTCTCGGACCTGGAGCGCGAGAACGATGCACTGATCGGTCTGATGGCGATCGAGCTGGCTTCCGGCCGTTCCGTGGGCAATCGCGCCGACGAGCGGTTCGCGGTGTGCTCGACCTTCAAGACCTACGCGGCCGGCCGGGTGCTCCAATTGGTCGATCAGGGCGAACTGTCCCTCGACCGCAGCATGGTCGTCGATCCGGCACGCGTGGTGGCGGACTCACCGGTCACTGGTCCACGTGCAGGCACCGCGATGACACTGCGCGAGCTGTGCCAGGCGGCCCTACAACAGAGCGACGACACCGCAGGCAATCTGCTTCTGACGACCATCGGAGGGCCGTCGGCGGTCACTGCATTCGCCCGCAGCATCGGCGACGACCAGACCCGGCTGGACCGCTGGGAGACCGAATTGAACTCGGCGGTGCCAGGCGATCCGCGTGACACCGGCACTCCTGCGGCGTTGGCGGCCGGGTACCGCGCACTGCTGGTCGGGCAGGTGTTGAGCCCTGCGCGGCGCAGCCTGCTCGTCGATTGGATGCGTGGCAACCAGACGTCGAGCATGCGGGCCGGTCTGCCGCAGGGCTGGACCAGTGCGGACAAGACCGGAAGCGGTCACTATGGCAGCACCAACGATGTCGGTGTGGTTTTCGGCCCCAGCGGGCAGCGGGTGTTGCTGGCGATCATGACTCGGTCACAGGCTGAGGACGCCGATGTGGCGAATCTCCGTCCGTTGATCGGGCAGGTCACCGGGCAGGTGCTGCCGGCGTTACTGGGGCAGCCCTAGCGAGTTCTCCCGGCGCAGCACGAAGAAATACGGCCGCCGCGAGCCGCGGAAGTCCATGGCACCCACGACCGCGTCGTCGGTCAGCTTGCGGAACACGTCGTTGATCGGCAGTTGGTCGTAAACCATTGTCGCGGTGTCGGTTCCGCGATACCGGGTGGTGCGCAGCCGGGCCTTCGCCGAGCCTGCTTGCAGCAGTGGCCGCATCAGGGCGATCGGCTTGGCCAGCGGAACCCGGTGCAGCAGCGGAAGTTTGTTGGCCAGGCCCAGGCCGCCGAAAGCCAGGGCGGGGTTCATCGGCCATAGCGTCCGGCCGGAGGAATCGGGGAACAACAGCGGGTGGACGGTCTCGGCGTCCACGAACTGCTTACCCCACCAGCCGCTGGTTTCCAGCAGTCCGTCCATGGGGTGACCGGTGGGCATCTCCGCGCCGTGCCAGGTGCCGATCATGAATTCGGGTTCGACGGCCGGCGCGGCGTCGAAGAGATCCAGGGCATCGTCAGTCCTGGTCGGTGCAGTGGCCAGCAGTTCCTGCAAGAGCATGGCCGCAGCGTAGTTGACAGGTGTCAAGAATGCCTAGCGGGGCTCTGGAAAAATCATCGCCCGGCCGTCGCAAAACCGCGCTGACCGGGCGATGGGTGGCAGGGGCGATGGGTGGCAGGCTTGGGAAATCAGAGCACGCCTAGCGGCAGGTCCAGGTCGGCGGCGACCTGGCTGCTCAACAGCTGACCTTCGTGCGTCGACAGACCCTTGGCTAGGGCCGCGTCGTCGCGGCAGGCCGCCTGCCAGCCCTGGCCGGCGAGCTTGATTACGTACGGCAAGGTTGCGTTGGTCAGTGCGTAGGTCGACGTTCGCGGGACGGCGCCGGGCATGTTCGCCACGCAGTAGAAGACCGATTCGTGCACGGGGAAGGTCGGGTCGTCGTGTGTGGTGGGCCGCGAGTCCTCGAAGCAGCCACCTTGATCGATCGCGATGTCCACCAGTACCGAGCCTGGCTTCATGTGTGCCACAGTCGAATTCGTCACCAGGCGGGGTGCCTTGGCGCCGGGCACCAGCACCGCGCCGATGACCAGGTCGGCACGCTTGACCGCGTCCTGAAGTTCCAGG
Source organism: Mycobacterium sp. MAA66 (assembly GCF_041261665.1). Classification (NCBI taxonomy): domain Bacteria; kingdom Bacillati; phylum Actinomycetota; class Actinomycetes; order Mycobacteriales; family Mycobacteriaceae; genus Mycobacterium; species Mycobacterium sp. MAA66. The sequence goes on from NZ_JBGCCC010000001.1 coordinate 447,304, forward strand.
CTCGACGAGTAGCGGGTCTGGATCCGGCCGCCGAACTCGGCGTCGATCCGGCGCAGCGTGCCCAGGTTGACGTCGAACACGGTGACGTGGGCGCCCATGCCTGCGGCGATCCGGGCGGCGTTGTCGCCTGCGGTGCCGCCACCGATCACCACGACCTCCGCCGGAGCGACGCCGGGAACGCCACCCATCAGCACGCCGCGGCCGCCGTGGCTGCGCATCAGGTGGTAGGCGCCGACCTGAGCCGAGAGTCGGCCGGCCACTTCGCTCATCGGGGCGAGCAGGGGCAGGCGGCCGTCGGCGGTCTGGACGGTCTCGTACGCGATCGCAGTGGTACCCGAGGCCAGCAGCGCGTCGGTGCAGGCCCGCGACGCGGCCAGGTGCAGGTAGGTGAACAGGGTCTGTCCCTTGCGCATCCGGTGGTATTCGGCGGCGATCGGTTCCTTGACCTTGAGCAGCAGGTCGGACTCGGCCCAGATCTCGTCGGCGGAGGCGATGATCTGCGCGCCGGCGGCCTTGAAGTCGTTGTCCGAGATGGCCGAGCCTTCGCCGGCCCCGGCCTGGATCAGGACTTCGTGTCCGTGCAGGACCAGTTCGGCCACACCGGCCGGGGTGATGGCCACGCGATATTCGTTGTTCTTGATTTCGGTCGGGATGCCGACGTGCATCTGGGCTCCTCGGTTGATCAGGCGATGTCTCAAGTGTGAACAAACGTCGGAACCCATGCAATATTGGTGATTAAGATTCTTGGTATGGCATCGACAGTCGAACAATCATCGAAAAATTTGGGGTCTGGGAGTGCTCAGGCGAAGGATGTTCAGCCCATCGAGGTCGACGACGTCGACCGCCGCATCTTGACCGCGCTGCACGCCGACGCACGCATGCCCAACAACGCCCTGGCCGAGGCTGTCGGCATCGCAGCATCGACCTGCCACGGCCGGGTACGCAGGTTGCAGGACCTTGGGGTGATTCGCGGGTTCCACGCCGACATCGATCCGGCGGCCATCGGGTTGGGCCTGCAGGCGATGATCTCGGTTCGGCTGCAAGCCAATGCCCGTGCCAAGATCCGCGACTTCATCGCAAATATCCGCGGACTGCCGCAGGTGATGGACGTCTACTTCCTGGCCGGCGCCGACGATTTCATCCTGCACATCGCGGCGCGGGACACCGAGGATCTGCGGGCGTTCGTGGTGGAGAACCTCAATGCCGACGCCGACGTTGCCGGTACCCAGACGTCGCTGATCTTCGAGCACCTGCGTGGCGCCTCGCCGTTGTGACGTGTTGGGTGGCTCAGGTCTGAGTTGCGGCCCGCAGCTCGGCGAGCGATTCGCGCAGGTGCTCGGCGAGGCTCCGGTCCGCGGGGTCGGTGAGCCAACGTTCGAATGCGACCTTGAATATCGCAACGCCGGTCTCGGCGACCAGGCTGGCAGCCGGCTCGTCGACGCCGCGCCGGCGTAGCGCGCTGCCGAGGCCGGCCCCCAGTGACGCGAGTTTGATCAGTTCCCGTTCCTGCAGGCTGGGGTTCGCGTCGATCACGCTCTGGCGCAGGCGCGCATGTGTCCGCCGATCGGTGAAGAAGTCCGACGCCGACTCCAGGGCGACGGCGACGGCATCGAGCGGAGTGGTTGAGGCGGGTGCTTCGTCGACGGCGGCCGCCATGGCCTCACCAAGCTGGTTGCCGCCGAACAGTACTTCGCGCTTGTCGCTGAAGTGTCGGAAGAAGGTGCGTTCGGTGAGGCCGGCACGGGCGGAGATCTCGGCGACGGTCGTCTGGTCGAACCCGCGTTCCACGTAGAGCTGTAGCGCCGCCTGCTCCAGGCGGCCTCGCGCGTTCGGTTGCCAACGGCCCACGAGCGGATTCTAGGCGACGCACGTCGCCGTCACGGCGCTTGATGACAGTCCATGACATCGAGCGTAGTGTCGGTTGATGTCATGGACTGACATCAACCAGGGAGTGGAGACATGCGCGTATTCGTCACCGGAGCCAGCGGCCACATCGGATCAGTGGTCGTCCGCGAGTTACTCGAAGCCGGCCACCAGGTCACCGGCCTGGCCCGATCCGACGCATCGGCGGGCGCCGTGGCTGCGGCGGGTGCCCAGGTGCACCGCGGCACGCTTGATGATCCCGACAGTCTGGCCGCCGCGGCCGCCACCGCTGACGGCGTCATCCATCTGGCGTTCAACCACGATTTTTCCAATTACGCCGCGGCCATTGCCACCGATCTGCGCGCGGTAGAGGCCATCGGTGCGGCGTTGGCAGGCTCCGGCAAGCCGTTCGTCAACACCTCCGGAACACTCATGCTGGCGTTCGGCGCTCCGGGGCGGCTCGGCACGGAGGACACCGCCGTCGATCAGTCCGGTCCGAGAGCGGCATCCGAACTCGCGACCCTTGCGCTCGCCGCACGTGGGGTGCGGTCGTCGGTGATTCGGCTCGCGCCGACGGTGCACGGATCGACCGATCACCACGGTTTCATCCCATGCCTCATCGAGTTCGCCCGCGCGGCGGAACGAGCCGGGTACCTCGGTGACGGATCGAACCGCTGGCCGGCGGTGCACACGGTCGATGCGGCCCGGCTGTACCGATTGGCGCTGGAGTCGGCGCCGGCCGGATCGATGTTGCACGGCGCAGCTGAGGAAGGAGTGGCCTTCCGCGACATCGCGCAGGCCATCGGTGATCAGCTCGGCGTGCCGGTGCGGCAGATTCCCGACAGTGAGGCAGCGCAGCAGTTCGGATTCCTCGCAGGGTTCGCCGCGCTGGACAACCCGACGTCCAGCGCGCAGACGCGTGCCCTGCTGGGTTGGGAACCTGGTCAGCCCACCCTGTTGGAGGACCTCAAGGCCGATCACTATTTCGCGAAGCTCGCGAGCTGAGCGGGCGGACCGGATCGCACTGGCGCCCAGTGGTGACGGGCTAGGCGCCGACGAGCTCCGGGTGGAATTTGGTCACCATCCGGCGGACGCCATCGCGCCAGTCCATCGCAGTGCCCCCAACGAGCTCATGCATCCGGGTGGTGTCGGTCGGACCGCCGCGCAGCGCGTTCGGGTCTTCGGCGAACACCGGTTCGCGTCCCACCAATTCGCCGATGTACGAACACCATTCCTGGAGGCTGACGGTCTGATCGCCGCACCAGTTGACCGTGGTGGCCGGTACCGATGCCGCGGCCAGTAGCTTGGGCAAGGTCGCGATGATGTCGTCCTCGTGGATCGGGTTGTACCGGGCCGCCCCGCCTGGCGGCACCTGGATCGGCATGCCGGCCAGGATCATCTCCATCTGATAGAACGGCCATCCGCCGTTGTCGCCGTACGGGACGTTGAGCCTGGCGATGATGGTCGGCAGTCCGAGCGCGCGGGCCATGGTGCGGGCCACCACCTCGCCGGCGATCTTGGAGATCGAGTAGGTGGGGAACAGGTGCTTGTGGTTGTCGCCCAGCGCCGCCGCCTCGGTCCGCGGCTCGTCGTCGGGCGGGTCGTAGACCGCCGCCGAAGAGGCGTGCAGGAATGCCTTGGCCTCGCGGCAGTGCGCCATCAGCAGGCCGACAGATTCGGCATTGGCGCCCAGATCCTTGTCCCAACGGCCGCTCTTGGCTACCGCCAAGTTGATGACGTAGTCGAAATCCGTTGGCAGGGTTGAGAAATCACCCACCGCAAGATTGACCTTCTCGCAGTGGACGCCGGCCTGCTCCAGGTCCTGACGGGCCCGCGGGTCGTTGAACCGGGCGATGCCCCATACCTCGTTGTCGGCCGCCAGGGTCTTGGCAATCGGGGTCGCCACTTGGCCGGTCGGTCCGGTGATGAGGATCTTGTAGCCGCGCATGGGGCAGATGCTACGGCCGGGGCGAGCGGAGCGACGGGAAATGTACTGGCCTAGGCTTTCCGTCATGCGAATTGGGGTATTGGGAGCCAGAGGCAAAGTCGGTGCAACCATCGTCGAGGGGGTGCAGGCCGCCGATGATCTGACCTATACCGTCGGCGTCGACGCCGGTGATCCGCTGAGCCTGTTCACCGACAATCAGACCGAGGTGGTCGTCGACTTCACCCACCCCGACGTGGTGATGGACAACCTGCACTTCCTCATCGACAACGGGATTCACGCCGTCGTCGGCACCACCGGCTTCACCGATGAGCGCATCGCCCAGGTCCGCGAATGGGTGGCCGCCAAGCCTGAGGTTGCGGTCTTGATCGCCCCGAATTTCGCCATCGGCGCGGTGCTGTCCATGCACTTCGCCAAGCAGGCCGCCCCGTTCTTCGAGTCGGTCGAGGTCGTCGAGCTGCACCACCCGCAGAAGGCCGACGCCCCGTCGGGGACGGCAACCCGCACTGCCCAGCTGATCGCCGAAGCGCGAAAGGGTTTGCCGCCCAACCCCGATGCCACCAGTACCGGGCTGCCCGGTGCGCGCGGCGCGGACGTCGACGGCATTCCGGTGCATTCGGTGAGACTGCGGGGTCTGGTGGCGCACCAGGAAGTGCTGTTCGGCACCCAGGGTGAGACCCTGACCATCCGGCACGACAGCATCGACCGGACGTCGTTCGTGCCCGGCGTGCTGCTCGGTGTGCGCGAAGTGGCCAACTACCCGGGGCTGACCATCGGCATCGAGACGCTGATGGGGCTGTGACGAGGTCCGTCATGACCAAACCGAGCCCGCAGGTGCTGCGCATCCAGCTGGTGGTCGCCTTCCTGTGCTTGGCGCTGGTGGTCTACTTCTGGATGCTCGGCCGGTCCGGGGTGATCCTGATGCAGTCCGGAAAGCCCGCCGCGATCGGTTTGGGCATCGGGATTTTCGTGTTGCCGTTGATCGGGTTGTGGGCCATGGTCGCCACGCTGCGCGCCGGGTTCGCCCATCAGCGCCTCGCCCGGTTGGCATACCAGGAGGGCGTCGAACTCGACGTAAGCGAGCTGCCCAGGCGCCCATCCGGCCGGATCGAGCGGGACGCCGCCGACGCGTTGTTCGAGTCGGTGCGCGACGAGGTAGAGGCCGCCCCCGACGACTGGCGGGGCTGGTATCGGCTGGCCCGGGCCTACGACTATGCGGGGGACCGGAGCCGAGCCCGCGAGACCATCCGTAAGGCCGTGCAATTGGAGCAGGCGTCACGGTGAAACTGCTTGTCGTGCACCACACTCCGTCGCCGAATTGTCAGGAGATGTTCGAGGCGGTGTTGGCGGGCGCGACCGATCCGGAGATCGAGGGCGTCGAGGTGCTGCGGCGCCCGGCGCTGACGGTGTCGGCCGCAGATGTGCTGGAGGCCGACGGTTATCTGCTGGGTTCGCCGGTGAACCTGGGCTATATGTCCGGCGCGCTCAAGCACGCGTTCGACCAGATCTATTACCCGTGCCTGGATGCGACGCGGGGCCGGCCCTTCGGGTTGTGGCTTCATGGAAACGAGGGCACCGAAGGCGCAGAACGGGCCGTCACCTCCATCACCACCGGATTGGGTTGGGTGAAAGCCGCTGACTACGTTGTGGTTTCGGGCAAGCCGGGCAAAGCCGAGCTTGAGGCGTGCTGGAACCTCGGGGCCACCGTGGCAGCGACCTTGATGGGCTGAGGCCCGAGGCGGGGACTGTCCCTTCGTGTCTCGCGCCGCGGCTTGTCAGCATGTGTTGACATTGTCAGCAATTGTTGAGGGCCTCAGGTCGCAGTGGTGCCGGGAGACTCGGTAGTGCGCGGCAAGGGTGATTGTCGCTTGCGTCGATGAGTAAGGAGCCGACCGTGGGAATCATGGATTTGGCGCTGGGTGCGGCCCCGCTGGCCGGTGGCGCCTTACTCGGCGTCGCGGCCGGCAATCTCAAGCCACCCGATGTGCGAGCCGCGATCAAGGCCGACATGGATCTGCTGGACCGGATTCCGGCTGACCAGGTGGAACGTCGCGCCGAACTGCAGCGGGTGATCGACCTACGGATCGATGAGGTGATCGCAGCCGTCGACCACAGCCGCCAACTCAAGGCAATGGCGGCCGGCTACGCGTTCAACCGCGAGGGCCGGCTGCGGGACGTGCTGGTTTTTGTCATGTCCGTCCTGTTCACCGTCATCTGGTGGCAGATCAAACATTCCCGCCCCGGCTGGATGCCCATGTTCATCGCGCTGCTGGTGCTGGTGGTGCTGTCGGGCTGGTTTGCGATACGTGGCATCGTGCGGGCGTTCACCCCGCCCCGGTGGCGCAAGGATCGCCCCGAGGGTGCGGCTCAGTAGTGGTAGGTGTCCGACGGCGCCGACACGTGATCGGGGTCGTCGCCGAACTCCGAGGCGTGGATGCCGTAGGCCTTGGCCAGATCGAGGATCTTGTTGGCCCGCGCGATGCGCGGCAGATCCGATCCGTTGCGGATCTCGCCGCCGTCCCGCTGGAATTCAGCGAAAAACTCACGTGCCCAAGCAATTTCGTCCTGTGACGGAGACAGACCCTCGTTGACCGTGGAGCACTGGTCCGGGGTCAGGCAGATCTTGCCGGTCATGCCGAACTCGACGGACACCGCGGTGGCCTCACTGAGCTTGCGGGAGCTGGAGCCGATGGTCGGCCCGTCGATGGCGCTCGGGAGGTGCGCGGCCTTGGCCGCGATGGTGAACCGTGACCGCGCGTAGGCCAACGTCGCCGGGTTGTCGCCGAACCCGGTGTCGCGGCGGAAGTCGCCGATACCGAAGGCCAACCGGAAGGTGCCCTTGGCCGAGGCGATCTCGGTGATGCGCTCGAGCCCGCGGGCGGTCTCAACCAGGGCGACGATCGGCACACCAGGCAGCCGCTTGGCGGTCTCGGTGACGTGGTCGACGGACTCGACCATGGCCAGCATGATCCCGCCGACCGAGGTCTTGGACAGCATGTCGAGGTCGTCGGCCCACCACGGGGTGCCGAAGCCGTTGACCCGGACCCAGTCGGTGTTGCCGTCGCCGAGCCAGCGGATCACATTGCCGCGGGCGGCTTCCTTGTCCTTGGGCGCCACGGCGTCCTCGATGTCGAGGATAACCACGTCGGCCCGGGATCGCGTCGCCGGTTCGAAGCGGTCGTACTGACCCCCGTTGACCAGCAGCCAGCTGCGCGCCAGTACCGGATCGAGCCGGGATCCGATGTCGGAGGGATCGGGTTCGAAGGTGCTCGGCTGGTCGTACACGGCATCAATCGTCCCGTACTGCGCGAGGGCGTTGCGCAACGGGGTCAGCGCAGGGCGGCGCCGAACACCTGCTCCATCGCCTTCCAGTGCCGTTGATCGGCGGCCTCGTCGTACGCCCCGGCGTTGTCGATCACCGCGAAACCGTGTGCGGCCGGATAGAACTCCACGGTGTGCTCGACACCCGCGCCGGTCAGGGTCTTGTCCAGGATCTCGCCCTGCTCGGCGGTGAACGATCGGTCGTTCTCGGCGGCACCGACGTAGACCACCGCGGTGATCTGGTCGGCTCTGAGGTGCGGACTGTTCTCGTCGTCGGTGACCAGGCCGCCGCCGTGGAACGACATCGCCGCTGCGATGCGGTCGGGGATCCGGCCGGCGAGAACGAACGAGGTGCGCCCGCCCATGCAGTAGCCGGTGGTGCCGAAGCGCTCACCTTTGACATCCGGGTGTCGGGTCAAGAAGTCGAAGAAGGCGTTGGCATCGGCGACCATTACGTCGGGGGTGACCTTCTGCATCATCCCGAACAGCCGGGTTCGCTCGGTGTCGTCGGTGAAGGCCGTCGCCATGTCGAAGGGCGCCCAGCCGGCATCGCGGTAGTAGATGTCGGGAACCAGCACCAGGTAGCCCAGCTCGGCGAGCCGGCCTGCCATGTCGTCGAAGGCCTGCCGGGGTCCGCCCGCGTCGGGATACATGATGACCGCGGGCCACGGGCCCTGGCCTTCTGGTGTGGCGACGGTGACGGCGCATCGGCCATCGGTAGTGGTGATGGTGTCTTTGGTTATCGGCATGCTGGATTGTTCTCCCGTCGCTTCGCTCGCCTCTTACGTTGTACTCCACCGCCCCACACGTAAGCTGGCAGCGTGGCTGTGCCGACTCCTTATGAAGATCTGCTGCGCCTGGTACTGGAGCGCGGCACGCCCAAATCCGATCGCACGGGCACCGGCACCCGCAGCCTGTTCGGCCATCAGCTGCGTTACGACCTCAATGCCGGCTTTCCGTTGCTGACCACCAAGAAGGTGCACACCAAGTCGGTCATCTACGAACTGCTGTGGTTCCTGCGCGGCGACTCGAACGTGCGCTGGCTACAGGAGCGCGGCGTCACCATTTGGGACGAATGGGCCTCGGAGACAGGTGATCTGGGGCCGGTGTACGGCGTGCAGTGGCGGTCCTGGCCCACCCCGTCGGGCGAACACATCGACCAGATCACTGCCGCCCTGCAGATGCTGCGGACCAACCCGGACTCGCGCCGCAACATCGTCTCGGCGTGGAACGTCGGTGAGATTCCTCAGATGGCGCTGCCCCCGTGCCATGCGCTGTTCCAGTTCTACGTGGCCGACGGCAAGCTGAGCTGCCAGCTCTATCAGCGCAGCGCTGACCTGTTTCTCGGCGTGCCGTTCAACATCGCGTCCTACGCCTTGCTCACCCACATGATGGCCGCCCAGGCCGGGCTGCAGGTGGGGGAGTTCGTGTGGACCGGCGGGGACTGCCACATCTACGACAACCACGTCGAGCAGGTCCAGCTGCAGTTGTCCCGGGAGGCCCGCACGTACCCGGAACTTGTCCTGGCACCGCGGAATTCGCTGTTCGACTACGAGTACGACGACATCGCGATCGTGAACTATGACCCGCATCCGGCGATCAAGGCGCCGGTGGCGGTCTAGAGCGTGAAGCTGATCTGGGCCCAGGCGCGTGTCGGTGTCATCGGCCGGGGCAACGGCATCCCGTGGCAGCTGCCCGAGGACATGGCCCATTTCAAGGAACTGACGCTCGGGCACACCGTGGTGATGGGCCGGCTGACCTGGGAGTCATTGCCGGAGCGGTTCCGCCCGCTGCCGGGACGCCGCAACATCGTGATCAGTCGCGACGCCGGATACGTCGCCGATGGCGCCGAGGTCGTCACCGCCGTGCCCGACGAGGTGGACGGTTGGGTGATCGGCGGAGCGCAGCTGTATGCGTCGGCGCTGCCGCGGGCCTCGGTGTGTGAGGTGACCGAGATCGACCTGGATGTGCCCGACGGCGACGCGTTTGCGCCTGTCCTCGACGACACCTGGATGGGCACGCCAGGTCAGTGGCAGACCAGCAGAACCGGATTGCGGTACCGGTTCTGCAGCTACCGCCGTCAGCAGTAGTAGGCCGGCTCACCCACCGGCGGGCGATACATCCGTACCTGCCCCCTTCACCGAGGCCTTGGTGCGCTTCTCGGCCCGTACCGCCCGCTGGCCCCGTACGAACCCGGTGGGGGAGATCGAGGCCGACAACAGTGCGTCTTCGCCGCCCACGAACGGGTGGAAGCCCACACCGGCGCCACCGCGGCCCTTGACCGGGACGTCGGCGACCTCGGTTACCTTCCAACCCTTTTCGGAGATCGACAGGATGGCCTCACCGTTCTCGCAGGTCACCGGCAACGCGGCGATCACTTCGTCGCCGTCGGCCGCCAGCTTCACCCCGGCCACGCCATTGCCCGCCGCACCTTGCGGGTTCACCGCTGCGGGGTCGATACGCAGAATCTTTCCGCGTCGCGTCACCAGCGCCAGGTGGTAGCCGGGGGTCAACACACCGGAACGCAGGAGCCCGGTGATGTCCGGTGCCACCGGGATGTCGCGCGTCTTGAACGGCAGGCCGTTTCCGGTGGTGAACTTGACCCGCCCGTCGGTCCACACCGCCCACCCCAGACCTGAGGTGAGCAGGTCGCCGTGGCTGTCGGAGAACACGCCTCGGTCATCAAGACGCCAGGAGGCGTTGACCTTTCGTTCGCGGGCGCCGTCCTCGTCGGAGCTCGATGCCGTCGGGGTCGCGTCCAAATCCAGCACCGTCCGACGGTCGAACTCAGGGCCTTTGAAGAGCTTCGCGGTCTCCACCAGTTCCTTGTCGATCACCGCCCGCCGCGCATCGGGATTCGATACCAGCTCGGTCAGTTCGGCGAACTCGGCGTCCAGCTTGTCCGCTTCGGCCTGCAGCTCGATGACGTCGAGCTTGGTCAGCCGCCGAAGCTGCAGTGCCAAAACGTAATTGGCCTGCTCCTCATCGATCTTGAACCGTTCCTGCAAGCCTTGCCGGGCCTCATCGACGGTGTCGGATGCTCGAATGATCGCGACGGCAGTATCAATGTCGAGGTGGATCTTCATCAGGCCCGTCACCAGGTGGCGGCGCGCGGTGACCTTCTCGAGCCGATACTGGCTCCGGTGCAGCACCACGGAATCGCGCAGATGCAGGAACGCGCCGATCAGCTCACGCACCGTCCACCAGCGCGGCACCCGATCCTCGTCGAGTGCGACCAGGCTGGCGGCGAACGTCGACTCCAGCGGGGTCAACGCGAGCAGTTGGTCGCGGATGGTCTCGGCACTGTGCCCGCGTTTGGCGCTGACGACGATTCGCAGCCCGTTACGACGGTCGGTCAGATCGGACATGTCGGCCACGCCGGACAGCTCGCCGGACTCGACCAACGCCCGGATCCGGTCCTGCACAGTGTTACTCGCGACACCCGGCGGCAGTTCGGTGATGACGACGTTCTTTCCGTCGACTGACACGGTGCCGCGCACGGTGAGCGCACCCCTGCCGGTGGTGAGGTACTCGCGCAGTCCGCCTGTGCCCACCACGGTGGCCCCACAGCCCCAGTCGGGTCCTGGGATGAGTTTGGCCAACCTGTCGTCGGTCATGTTCGGCGTTTTCAGCAGCGCCCGGCAGGCGGCCATGACCTCACGCGGATTGTGGGCGGGCACCTTGGTGGCCCAGCCTTCGGCGATGCCGACGGCGCCGTTACAGAGCAGCACCGGCCACTGGGCCGGCAGCATAGTCGGCTCGGTCCACTCGCCGTCGAACGTGGGCACCATCGGTACCGCGTGGTCGTCGAGTTCGGCGGTCAGCGCCGCACCGGGTGCCGACAGCCGCATCTCGGTGTAGCGGTCGGCGGCGGGAATGTCGCCTTGGATACGCGGGAAAGCACCTTGTCCGTCAATGACTTTCACACGCTGGAACTCCGCGGCCATCAGTGCCGCGGCCCCGTACATCGACGCGCCACCATGCGGGTGCAGGTTGCCGGTGACGGCCGAGCAGACCTTGGAGGACTTCTGCGGCTTGTTGCCGGGCAGCAGTTTCGAGTCGTGCATCTGGTAGAGCAGCCGGCGCTGGCCTGGCTTGAGTCCGTCGAACGCCGACGGGATGGCGCGGTCGCTGACGCTGTAGAGCGCGAAGGTGAGCTGGTAGTGGTTCCAGTAGTCGTCGGCGCTCTGGTCGAGAACCAGATCTGGGTTCTGTTCGATGATGGCGGTCACGTCGTGCTCCTAATCGAGATCCAGGGCGGAGGTGTCGACGAGGGCGGCGACATCGGCCATCCACGTGCGCCGGCCCTCGGGTGGCCCGCCGAACAGGGTGTGGTGCAAGTTCTTCTCACCGTCGTCGAGGTGCACCCGAATCACGGTGCGCCGCTGCGGATCCAGCACGGTGTTCCAGAAGTCGTCGGCGTCCATCTCGCCGAGACCCTTGTTGCGCTGCACCTCAACCCTGCGCTTGGAGGTGGCTTTCAACTCGGCGACGGCGGTGTCGCGCTCGGACTCGTCCTGGCAGTAGATGCGCTGCGTGCCGTCTTTGACCACGAACAGTGGTGGCAGCGTCACGTAGACCATGCCGGCCGCGACGAGCGGGCGGTAGAAATCCAGGAACATCGAGATCAGGCTCGAGTTGATGTTGCCACCGTCAGGGTCGGCGTCGGAGGCGAACAGGATCCGGTCGTAGCGGCACTGCTCCGGGTCGCAGTTGTCGCGGATTCCGCAGCCCAGGATGCGTTCGATCGAATCGAATTCGTCTTTGACCCGCGCCTTGCTCACCGTGAACCCGTACACGTTGGGCGGCTTACCTTTCAGCGGGAATGCCGCCTGGAAGGTGGCATCGCGCGCGGCTTTGATTGTCCCCAGCGCCGAATCGCCCTCGCAGAGGAACAGTTCCGCACCCGAGCCGCGGCCGGTCTCCCGGCTGGGCAGCAGCTTCGGTGGCAGCGACAGGTTCGTGCCCAGCCCTTTGGCTTTCGACGCGGCGCGGGATCGCGCCTTGGCGCCCTCCGCGCTGCGTCGCGCCCGGGCGGATTCCAGAGCCAGCTTGGTCCACTGTGAGACGGTGTCGCCGTTGGCGGGGTTGGCCGCCCAGATGGTGACGCTGCGCGCCACATCCGGGGCCATCGCGACGTTCAGAGACCGTGACGACACCGCGGTCTTGGCTTGGGAGTCCCAGCCCACGTCCGGTGCCCGGGTATCGACGGCCAGCGCGGTGACCGCGGCGAAATCCTGCGGTTCGGGTCCTTCTTCCCCCTTGGCCAGGCCCAGGTCGCGGATCCGGGACGCGCGGTCGGCCAGCGCTTCGGACAGCCCCTTCACCGCGGCTGTCAGGTGTGATCCGCCTCCGGGGGTGCGCACGGTGTTGCAGAACGCGGCGACGGTGATCGGTTCGGCCGGTCCGGCTGTCAGCGACCAGCGGAATGGGGTGGGGCCGCGCCCGGTCGTGTATTCACCGGAGCCCTCGACCACCGCGCGTACCGGGGGCAGGGGAGTGCCCGCGGAGGTGCACATGAGGTCCAGCAGCGCGTCGGTGCCCCACGGGCCGTCGAACGGCTGCAACAACGCAGGTGGCACCTCCTCGGCGGGCCAGCCCTCGTCGATCACGGTCAGGTGCACACCCGGGGACATCCGGGCCGCGGCGTGTGCGCGCAGCAGCACTTCGCCGACGTCGACGTTCGAATCCGGTACCACGGCCGGGTCGAACAGGATGCGCACAGTCGTGCCGTGTGCGTCGGGCTTGCGATTGCCCGAGCCACGCAGTTTCAGTGTGTCGGCGCGGGTGAACTCAGCGTTCGGGTCGAAGTCCTTGCCTTCGAAGGTGCCGGGGTAGCCGGCGCCGAAACTCTGCAGGTAGGTCTTCCCGGCCCGGCGCACCGTCACATCGGTGCGCGCGGAGATGAAAACCGCTGCCGCGGCGCCGATTCCGTTCAGGCCGGCGCCGGTGCTGGCAGCGTCGGCGTGCGCGGAGAACTTGCCGCCGGCCCGGGCGGTGCCGAGGGTCTTGACGATGCCGTTCTTCCCGGTGACCGGGTCCGAGTCGACGGGCAGGCCGCGGCCGTCGTCGGCGACGCTCACCGATCCGTCCGCATGCAAGGTGATCGTCACGGTGGACCCGCCGTGGCTGCGGTCGGCGACTTCCTCGACCGCGTTGTCCACGAGCTCGCGCAGTGCGGTGTTGAGCACGTCCAGGCCCAGGTTCACCGCCGGCCGCAGGCGGGTGTGCTGGACATCGTCGAGTTCGGTGATGTCTGCAGCGTTGTAGCTCACTGCTGGTCCTTTCCATCAGGGTCGGGGCAGGAAAGCGCGAACTCTCTTCCCAATGCTCCGCTCGCCCCAGGTCTATTTCCCGTCGCTCCGCTCGCCCCGGATCCCGCTATCAGGGTGTGCCGCAGGAATCGTAGGCGGCTGACCCGACAACTTCGCCGATGCGTGCGCGAGTCTGTCGGTGGTGTGCGCCACGATGTGAGAGTGGCAGCACTCACCACGGCCCAAGCCCGGCGCATCGCCGTCGCCGCCCAAGGCTTTCACGAGCCTAAGTCCTCAGGCCCGGTAAACCGGGCGCATCTGAAACGATTGATGTCCAGAATCCAGGTACTGCAACTGGATTCGGTTTCGGTCTCGGTGCGGGCGCACTACGCGCCGGTATTCAGCCGGCTCGGATCCTACGATCGCGACGTGCTCGATGGTCTGGCGTGGGGGCACAGCGCCCGGTCGCCGCGACAGTTCATCGAATACTGGGCGCACGAGGCCGCGCTGTTGCCGATCGACGACTGGCCACTGCTGCGCTGGCGGATGCGGGAGTACACCCACGGCCGGTGGGGCACCGCCATCGTCAAGCGCAACGGGGAACTGGCCGAGAAGATCGTCGCAGCGGTGGCCGAACTCGGTCCATCGACGGCCGGGAGGATCGAGACCCACCTGGATGCCGAGCCGCGTGGCGCCAAGGGCCCGTGGTGGGGTCGTAGCGACACCAAGTGGGTGGCCGAGGCGCTCTGGTCGTCCGGGGTGCTGGCGACCTCGACCCGTGTCGGGTTCGCCCGGCACTACGACCTGGCGGAGAACGTGTTGCCGGCCGAGGTGCTGGCGCGCGAGGTTTCCGACGACGAGGCGGTACGCGAGTTGGTGCTCAAGGCGGCCGGCGCGCTGGGGGTGGGCACTGAGGCTGACATCAGGGACTACTTCCGGCTCGGCGCGCGGCAGGCCAAGCCCGCGCTGGCCGAGCTGGTGGCGGACGGGCTGCTGGAACCGGTCACGATCGACGGGGTTCCGGCGTATCTGCGGGCCGGACAGAAGGTGTCGCGGATCGATCGTGGGACCGCGTTGCTGTGTCCGTTCGACCCGCTGATCTTCTTCCGTCCGAGGGTCGAGCGGCTATTCAATTTCAGGTACCGCATCGAGATCTACACTCCCGCACCGAAACGACAATTCGGTTACTACGTATGGCCTTTCCTGCTGGACGGGCAGCTGGTGGGCCGCGTGGACCTCAAGCGCACCCCGGACGCGTTGCATGTGGTCGGCGCGTTCGGCGAAGACGACCAGGACCAGGCCCGGGTGGCAGCGGCGCTGGTGCCGGAGTTGCGCTCGATGGCGTCCTGGCTGGGCGTTGGTGAGGTAACGGTCGGCGACCGGGGTGACCTGGTGAACGAGCTGCGGCGCGCAGTCCGGTGATCGGCGGATTCACCGGGTTCGCGCGACACGACCGGCGGTTCAGATCACATAGAACCAGCGGGTAACCTATTCGCCCATGAGCACCAGCGGAATTGACGTCAGCGCACGGATGGGCACCGTGCTGACTGCCATGGTGACGCCGTTCGGCCCGGACGGCTCCGTTGACCTGGCCGCCGCCAAGAAGCTCGCCGCCCATCTGGTCGACGCCGGCTGCGATGGCCTGGTGCTTTCGGGCACCACCGGTGAGTCGCCGACCACCACCGATGACGAGAAGCTCGCCCTGCTGGCCGCGGTCCTGGAGGCGGTGGGAGACCGGGCCCGGATCATCGCCGGCGCCGGCAGCTACGACACTGCGCACAGCGTGCACCTCGCCAAGGCGTGCGCCGACGAGGGCGCCCACGGCCTGCTGGTCGTGACCCCGTACTACTCGAAGCCGCCGCAGGCCGGTCTGATCAGGCACTTCACCGCGGTCGCCGATGCCACCGAATTGCCGGTCATCCTCTACGACATCCCGCCGCGTTCATCGATCCCGATCGAGTGGGACACCATCCGCGCGCTGGCGTCGCATCCGAACATCGTGGCGGTCAAAGACGCCAAGGGCGACCTGCACGGCGGCGCGATGATCATGGCCGAGACCGGCCTGGCCTACTACTCGGGTGATGACGCACTGAACCTGCCGTGGCTGGCGATGGGCGCCGTCGGCTTCATCAGCGTCTGGGGCCACCTGGCCGCCGGTGAGCTGCGAGAGATGCTGTCGGCCTTCAACTCCGGTGACGTCGCGACCGCACGCAAGATCCACTTGGGCATCGGAGTCCTGGCCGAGGCGCAGAACCGTCTCGGTGGCGTCACCTTGAGTAAGGAAGGCCTGCGACTGCAGGGGTTCGAGGTCGGTGATCCGCGCCTACCGCAGGTGCCGGCCACCACTGAGCAGCGGGCCCAGTTGGCCGCCGACCTGCGCGCCGCTTCGGTGCTTGCGTGAGCCATCCCGACTTCGCGCCACCCGGCCCGCTGGAGCCGGGCGGTCTGCGTGTCACCGCCATGGGCGGTATCGGCGAAATCGGCCGCAACATGACCGTTTTCGAACATCTGGGCCGGTTGCTCATCATCGACTGCGGCGTGCTGTTCCCGACTCATGACGAGCCCGCCGTCGACCTGATCCTGCCGGATATCCGGCACGTCGAGGACCGGCTGGCCGATGTTGAGGCGCTGGTCCTGACCCACGCCCATGAGGACCACATCGGCGCCATTCCGTATCTGTTGAAGCTGCGCCCGGACATTCCGGTTGTCGGTTCGCGCTTCACCTTGGCGCTGGTGGCGGCCAAGTGCCGTGAGCACCGGATCAAGCCGGTCATGCAGATCGTCGCCGAGGGTCAGCGCAGCACGCACGGCGTGTTCGAATGCCAGTACTTCGCGGTCAACCACTCGATTCCCGACGCACTGGCCATCGCGGTGCACACCGGCGCGGGCACCGTGTTACACACCGGCGATATCAAGCTCGACCAGCTGCCGCCCGACGGCCGACCCACCGATCTGCCCGGAATGTCCCGCCTGGGAGACGCCGGCGTGGACCTGTTCCTGTGTGACTCAACCAATTCCGAGATTCCCGGCGTGAGCCCCTCGGAGAGTGAGGTCGGACCTACCCTGCACCGGCTGATCCGTGGCGCCGAGGGCCGCGTCATCGTCGCGTGCTTCGCCTCGAACGTCGACCGGGTGCAGCAGATCATCGATGCCGCTGTCGCGTTGGGACGCAAGGTTTCCTTCGTCGGCCGGTCCATGGTGCGCAACATGGCCATCGCCCGCGAACTCGGCTTCCTGAACGTCGAGGACGACGACCTAGTGGACATCGGCGCGGCCGAGCTGCTGCCGTCGGAGCGGATGGTGTTGATCACCACCGGAACTCAGGGCGAGCCGATGGCTGCCCTGAGCCGGATGTCGCGCGGCGAGCACCGCAGCATCACCCTGACTCCCGGTGACCTGGTCATCCTGTCGAGCTCGCTGATCCCCGGCAACGAGGAAGCGGTCTATGGGGTGATCGACGCGCTGGCCAAGATCGGCGCCCGCGTGGTCACCAATGCTCAAGCGCGCGTGCATGTTTCCGGTCACGCCTACGCCGGTGAGCTGCTGTTCCTGTACCGCGGGGTGCGGCCCCGCAACGTGATGCCGGTGCACGGCACCTGGCGGCACCTGCGGGCCAATGCCAAACTGGCGATCCGCAGCGGGGTTCCCGAGGAGAACGTGGTGCTGGCCGAGAACGGGGTCAGTGTCGACCTGGTGGGCGGCCGGGCCCGGATCGCCGGCGCGGTTCCGGTGGGCAAGGTGTTCGTCGACGGCCTGGTGCTCGGAGACGTCGGTGATGCCACTTTGGGCGAGCGGCTCACGCTGACATCGGGTTTCATTGCGATCACCGTCGTGCTGGCCCGAGGGACCGGCAAGCCCGTCGCGCCGGTACACCTGCACGCCCGTGGCTTCTCCGAGGACCCCAAGGCACTCGAACCGGCCGCCGAGAAGGCGCAGGCCGCGTTGGAAACCCTCGTCTCCGAACAGGTCACCGACCCGGCACGCATCGCCCAGGCGGTGCGCCGGGCGGTCGGCAAGTGGGTCGGTGAGACCTACCGTCGTCAGCCGATGATCGTGCCTACGGTGCTTGAGGTTTAGACCTTTTCGGCCAGGGCGGACCATTCCAGATCCGATGTGCCCAGCGCACGACCGGTCGGGCGTACGTAGCGATCGAGCACCTGCTCGGGACCCATCTGGTCGAGCAGGCGCCAGCCGTAGCCCTCGAGGTAGCCCGCGACCTCGTCGGGACCGAAGCCGGACTTCCACACCTGGCTGTTCACCCGGAACATGCGGTACAGCCCCTCTCCGCCGTACATGTTGCGGCCCTCGATGAAATCGCGCTGCACATAGGTGAAGTCGAGACGGCTGCCCGCCGGCGTCGAGCGCAACTGCTCGAAAGTCGCCGAGACCGCCTCGGCGGTCAGGTACTGCGTGACGCCCTCCCAGATGAAGAAGGTTCGTGCATTGCGGTCATATCCCTGAGCGGCCAGCGTCGCCATCAGGTCGTCGTGTTCGAAATCGACTGCCACCAAATGAATCGAGGGTGGGGGAGTGCCGAAAACCCGGTTCAGGACGGCGCGTTTGCGTTCGATGTTGACCGGCTGGTCCACCTCGAACACTGGCAGGGCGCTGCGGCGAGCCAGTCGGGCTCCGCGGGTGTCGAACCCGGCGCCCAGCACCACCACCGCGTCGACATCGCCCAATGCCGCCATCAGGTTGTCGTCGGCATAGCGTTTGCGGCAGGCCATGTTGGCCCACATCCCCGGGGTGTTGTGGTCGGATACGGCGGCCATCACGCGCCGCAACGGTGCCCACCGGGTGGCCGCGACCAGGGCACGCAGGCCGACGGGCAAAAACGAAGCCGCCAGGTCGTCGTCGACTAGACGGCGACCTGGCGGCTCCTGATGTTCGACCGCGGCCAGCACCATCGGTCCAAAAGCCGTCTGTGCCGCAGGGTTCCGAGCCATGTACGTGCGCTACCGCTTGTTCACGTATCCCGCGTCCACCGGCAGCGTCACCCCGGTGATGTAGCGGGCGGCATCGGATACCAGCCACGCCACGGCGTTCGCGATGTCCTCGGGTTCCAGGGTCTGCACCGGAAGCGCGTTGGTCATGTTCGGCGCTGATTTCGCCGCTTCCGGGTTGTTGGTCAACTCGTTCAGCCATTTTCGGGTGAACTCGTTGTCGATCATCGGGGTGTCAACCCCGGCGGGGTGCACCGAGTTGACCCGGATGCTCTGCGCAGCAAGCAGATTCGCGTAGACCCGCATCAGGCCGACCATGCCGTGCTTGGCGGCCGCGTAGCCGAGGGAGCCGGCCATCGGCGAGGCCAGGCCCACCAAGCCGGCCACCGAACTGATCAGCACGATCGACCCGCCGTTGCCCGCCTTGATCATTGGGCGCATGGCGACGTCGATGGTGTGGTGGACGCCCGTCAGGTTCACGTCGATGACGTCTTGCCAGGCGTCTTCACCGGCCATCGGAGCGATGCCGGCATTGGCGATCGTGATGTCCAGCCGGCCGCCGAGCTCCTCGACGCCGGCCGCCAGTGCAGTCTTGAGGGAGTCGCGGTCGCGGACATCGGCCCGGTGCGCGACGATCCGCTGTCCGTTGTCCTCGACCAGCTTGACGGTGGCCGCCAGATCCTCGGCCGTAGCCAGGGGATAAGGCACCGAGGCGATGTCGGCGCACAGATCCACCGCGATGATGTCGGCGCCCATCGATGACAACTTCACCGCGTGGGCGCGGCCCTGACCGCGGGCCGCACCGGTGATGAAGGCAACCTTGCCGCTGAGTTCACCCATTTGTGGTTCCCTAGCCCCGCAGCTGTCCCTTGGCCGGGTCACCGGCGACGATCGGCGCCAGCATCTTGATGTCAGGTGCGCCATCGAGGTGTTCGCCGATAGCGCCGAACAGCTTGCCGATGGCCGGTGCCGTGCTGTGCGTCTTGAGGGCGTCGGCGTCTGCCCACTGCTCGACGAACACGAAGGTGCCGTCGGTCTCGTGCAGTGAGTAGAGCTGGCAACCGGGTTCACCGTGCACTGTCTCGATGGCCTCGGTACAGGCATCGCGGACCAGGTCCACCGACTCGGGCTTGGCCTTCATGGTGGCGACGACAACGACGGGCATGGGACTCCTCGGTGAGTATTCGATGTGATGCAAGCAACAGCATCCCAACCCTAGCGCGCCCTGATCGGTGGCCGCTCGGGCGCAGGATTGGGCCGCTTGGGACGTAACAATTCGGCCACGCGCAACCATATGACCTGGTCAGACGAGTTTGTGGCTGGTGTGGCAGATGGTGCATATGGGTCCAGTGCGACTAGGCTTCAATCATGCCGAGTAAGACCGCAGCCGGGTCACGCACGCGTTCAACCAGCTCAAACACTGGTGCGCGCAGCTCAGGCCGTCCGGCGCGTCCCGCGGCGCCGAAGAGCCCGGCCCGCAAGCCCGCTGCCCGCAAACCGGCGGCGCGTAAGCCCGCACCGGGACCGTCGCCGGTGGCCACCGCCGGAGCAGCGGTTGGCCGGGGTGCGCGAGCCGGTTGGCTGATGCTCGCCAGGGGCGCCGGAAGCACTGCACGTAGCGTCGGCCGCGCGCGTGACCTGGAGCCCGGTCACCGTCGCGACGGTATCGCCCTGGCCCTGCTGGGCTGCGCGGTCCTGATCGCCGCCAGCTCGTGGTTCGAGGCCGCGCGTCCGGTCGGCGCCTGGGTCGACGTCGCGATCCGCACCCTCATCGGCTCTGCCGTCATGCTGCTGCCGGTGCTGCTCACCGCCGCGGCGGTGACGCTGATGCGCACCCAACCCGATCCCGACGCTCGACCACGAATGATCCTGGGCGCGGCCATGATCGTCCTGCCGGTGCTCGGTCTGTGGCACCTGTGGACCGGCGCTCCGGTCGAGCCCGACGCCCGACGGGGCGCGGCCGGCTTCGTCGGCTACACCATCGGCGGCCCGCTGGCTGACGGCGTCACCGTCTGGCTTGCCGCGCCGCTGCTGGTGATGGGCGTGCTGTTCGGTCTTCTGCTGATCACCGGCACCACCATCCGGGAAGTGCCGACCACGCTGCGGCACATCTTCTCTGCGCACCTGCCCGAGTACGACGAGTACGAGGACGACGACGAGTACGGTCAGGCCGAGGCCGGGTACGACGACTTCGGTGATGATTTCTCCGACGGCTACTACGACGACCCGGCACTCGGCGTGTCGGCCGAGGCCTGGCCCGGCTCCGACCAGAAGACCACGGCCATCACCCGGCCGCTTAGCCGCACGCCGATGGACAACTACCCGGTCGAGCCGCCGGCCGATGAGGCACCGACCGCGCCCGAGCCCGCCGTCCGGGCCCCGCGTCGCAAGAAGACCGCCGCCGCCAACGTGGCACCGGCACCGAAAGCCAAGGACACGGCCAAGGACGAAGGCCTGACGCTGGACCGCGTCACCGACGGCGACTACAACCTGCCGCCGCTGGACCTGCTCGCCGAAGGCGACCCACCACAGCGGGTCGGGCGCGACAACGACCGCATCGTGGCGTCCATCACCGAGGTGCTGGAGCAATTCAAGATCGACGCCACCGTCACCGGCTTCCAGCGCGGCCCGACCGTCACCCGCTACGAGATCGAGCTCGGACCGGGTGTGCGCGTCGAACGCTTCACCCAGTTGCAGCGCAACCTGGCCTATGCCGTGGCCAATGAGAACATCCGCCTGCTGGCCCCGATCCCGGGTAAATCCGCGGTCGGCATCGAGGTGCCCAACAGCGATCGCGAGATGGTCCGGCTCAAGGACGTGCTCGGTGCGCCGTCCACCCGCAAGGACCACCACCCGATGGTGTTCGGCATCGGCAAGGACGTCGAAGGCCACTTCGTCAGCTACAACCTGGCCAAGATGCCGCACCTGTTGGTCGCCGGTCAGACCGGCTCGGGTAAGTCGAGCTTCATCAACTCGATGCTGGTGTCGATCCTGCAGCGTGCCACGCCCGATGAGGTCCGGATGATCCTCGTCGACCCGAAGAAGGTGGAATTCCCACCGTACCAAGGGATTCCGCACCTGATCACGCCGGTCATCACCGATGTGAAGAAGGCCGCGGCGGCGCTGGCCTGGCTGGTCGAGGAGATGGACCAGCGCTACCAGGACATGAGCGCCAGCGGCGTGCGCAAGATCGACGACTTCAACTCCAAGGTGCGCTCGGGTGAGATCACCACCCCGCCGGGCAGCGAGCGGGTGTACAAGCCGTATCCGTACATCTTGTGCGTCATCGACGAGCTCGCCGACTTGATGATGACCGCGCCGCGGGACGTTGAGGACGCCATCGTGCGCATCACCCAGCTGGCCCGCGCTGCCGGTATCCACCTGGTGATCGCCACCCAGCAGCCGGTGGTGTCGGTCGTCACCGGTCTGATCAAGGCCAACGTGCCGGCCCGGATGGCGTTCGGTGTGACCAACGCGACCAACTCGCGCGTCATCCTCGACCAGATCGGTGCGGAGAAGCTGACAGGTAAGGGCGACGGGCTGTTCCAGCCGTCGGAGGCACCCAAGCCGATCCGTGTGCAGGGCGCCTTCGTCAGCGATGAAGAAATCCAGGCGATCGTCGCGTTCACCAAGGCGCAGGCCCAGCCCGAGTTCATCGAGGGCGTCACGGTCAAGACCGTGGAGAAGCGCGAGATCGACAGCGACATCGGCGACGACATGGACGTCTTGCTGCAGGCGGTCGAGCTGGTGGTGTCTTCGCAGTTCGGCTCGACCTCGATGCTGCAGCGCAAGCTGCGGGTCGGATTCGCCAAGGCCGGTCGGCTGATGGACCTGATGGAAACCCGCGGCATCGTCGGGCCGTCCGAGGGGTCCAAGGCTCGCGAGGTGTTGGTCAAGCCCGACGAGTTGGCCGGCACGCTGATGCTGATCCAGGGCGGCTCGGACGCGGGCGGTTCGACAGGAGACGACGGTCCCGGGTTCTAGGACCCGCCCTGCCGGGCATGCTCTGGGGAGGGAGCGTGCCCGGTATGGGGTGCATCGCGTAAGTGCTTGAGTCTCAACGCAAAGTGGCCAGCATCCGGGTGTTGCCCAGGGTGTTGGGCTTGACGTAGGACAGGTCCAGGAACTCCGCTACACCGGTGTCGTACGAACGGCACATCTCCTCGTACACGTCGGCGTCCACCGGTGTGCCCTCGATTTCCTCGAATCCGTGGCGGCTGAAGAACTCGATCTCGAAGGTCAACACGAAGACCCGCTGCAACTGCAGTTCGCGGGCGACCTCGAGCAGCCGGGTCACCACCGCGTGTCCGACACCCATGCCGCGCACCTTCGGATGCGCCGCGACCGTGCGGACCTCTCCCAGATCGGCCCACAACACGTGCAGGGCCCCGCAGCCCACGATCTCGTCGTCCAGCTCAGCGATCCAGAACTCCTGCACCGCCTCGTACAGCGTCACGAGGTTCTTCTCCAGCAGGATCTTTCCCGCGTAGATGTCGATCAGTCCCTTGATTGCCGGCACATCGGAGGTGCGGGCGCGGCGAACCACTAGCCCTGCGGTTTCGGGTTTTGGCGTGGCGCTCACAGATGCGAGGGTATCGGCTGCGTATCGCCCAGCCGGTGACCGGATATCCTGATGCGGTGCCCGGCCAGTCAGATACCGACCCGCGCGCCTCGCGTGCCGGGGTGGCGAACGTCGCCAACCTCCTGACAGGCCTGCGAATCGCCTTGGTGCCGGTGTTCCTGGTCGCCTTGTTCGCCGGAGACGGTCACGAAACACGTTGGCGGATCATTGCTTTCGCTGTCTTCGCGACCGCCGTCATCACCGACCGGTTCGACGGTGAGATCGCCCGCA
The DNA here is from genome assembly GCF_041261665.1 of Mycobacterium sp. MAA66. Lineage (NCBI taxonomy): Bacteria > Bacillati > Actinomycetota > Actinomycetes > Mycobacteriales > Mycobacteriaceae > Mycobacterium > Mycobacterium sp. MAA66. Next base: position 470,482 of record NZ_JBGCCC010000001.1, read on the forward strand.
GCTACGACATGGTCACCGAGTTCGGGAAACTCGCCGACCCGATCGCCGACAAGGCGCTGATCGGCGCGGCGTTGATCGGGTTGTCGATACTGCACGATCTGCCGTGGTGGGTCACCGGGCTGGTACTGACCCGCGAGGTGGCGGTGACGTTGTTGCGGTTCGCCGTGATCAAACGCGGCGTCATTCCGGCCAGTCGGGGCGGCAAGCTCAAGACTTTCGTTCAGGCCGTCGCGATCGGCCTGTTCATTCTTCCGTTGTCCGGGCTGTGGCATACCTCTGCGCAAGTGGTGATGGGGGTCGCCGTGGTGCTTACCGTGGCCACCGGCATCGATTACGCGGTCTCGGCCCTGCGCCGCCGCTGACCGCCTCGGAGATTGACCGCGATATCCGGGAACCGCAGGGAACGGCTGTGCGTTGTGCGGGTGAAGCTTGTGCATGCGGACAGTGAAGGGGAGAGCGCCATGGCAACACTGCTGCGCGAAGTCATCGGTGACGTGCTGCGTCGGGCCCGTACCGGACAGGGCCGCACGCTCCGCGAGGTCTCCGATGGTGCCCGGGTGAGCTTGGGCTATCTGTCCGAGGTGGAGCGTGGGCGCAAGGAGCCGTCCAGTGAACTGCTGGGCGCCATCTGCGGTGCGCTGGACATCCCGCTGTCGACCGTCCTGGCCGACGCTGCCGTCGAGCTGCAGCGCGCCGAATTGGCTGCGTCGACGGCGAACATCGACGCCAGCACCAAGGTCGTCATTCCGCAGGTGCTGGCGATGGCCGTGGCCTGAAATCGGCTCTGACCTCTGAAATCTCCCGTGTGCGGTGGCGAGCTGTGTCTTTACCGATAAGTTGGTCGCAGACACACTGACGTCCCTGCTCGGCTTGGGCCGGCATCGATCGACATGAAGGCGGAGAACAAACTCATGGCCAATCCGTTCGTCAAGGCGTGGAAGTACGTCATGGCGCTGTTCAGCTCCAAAGTGGACGAGTACGCCGACCCCAAGGTGCAGATTCAGCAGGCCATCGAAGAGGCGCAGCGTCAGCACCAGGCGCTGACCCAGCAGGCCGCTTCCGTTATCGGCAATCAACGCCAGCTGGAGATGCGGCTGAACCGGCAGCTGGCCGACATCGAGAAGCTGCAGGCCAATGTCCGCCAGGCGCTGACGCTGTCCGACCAGGCCACCGCCGCCGGCGATGCGGCCAAGGCCACCGAATACAACAACGCAGCAGAAGCGTTCGCGGCTCAGCTCGTCACCGCCGAGCAGAGCGTCGAGGACCTCAAGACGCTGCACGACCAGTCGTTGCAGGCTGCCGGCCAGGCCAAGAAAGCGGTCGAGCAGAACTCGATGGTGCTGCAGCAGAAGATCGCCGAACGCACCAAGCTGCTGTCTCAGCTGGAGCAGGCCAAGATGCAGGAACAGGTCAGCAAGTCGCTGCAGTCGATGAGCGAGATCGCCGCGCCCGGCACCACCCCGAGCCTCGACGAGGTCCGCGACAAGATCGAGCGTCGCTACGCCAACGCCATGGGTGCGGCCGAGCTGGCCCAGAACTCCGTGCAGGGCCGCATGATGGAGGTGCAGCAGGCCAGCGTCGAGATGGCCGGGCACTCTCGCCTCGAGCAGATCAGGGCATCCATGCGCGGTGACGCACTGCCCACCGGCGGCGGCGCGGCGACCCCAGCGGTCAACCCGGCCGCACCGGCAGCCAATCCGGCCGCGCCGGAGAACCCGCTGTCGCAGTAGTCACGATGAACACCCCGACGGCTGCCTACCCCCGGAAGGACCGGGGATGGCAGCGCTTGCTGCAGCGCGGCGTCGACACCGCCGCCGAATTGTCCGATGTGCTGGCGCGGAAGCTGGGAGCGGTGTCCGACCCGCGCGCCAAACTGCTGCGCAAGCGGCGGTGGGCGCTGCGGTTCGGATTGCTGTTCGCGGGTGGCACGCTGTTGTGGATCGGGGTGACCGCGCTGCTGGCGGTGTGGAGCACCCCGTGGTGGGCGCTGTTGATCACCGGAATCATCGCCGGCGTGTCGGCATTCCCGGCCACGCTGTTCTTCTTGCGCTACCGCTGGCTGCGCGGTGAGCCGCTACCGCCGGAACGTTCGGTGCGGTGGCTGCCGCCCCGTGGATCGGCGGCGTACGGACCGATGACGACGCTGTCGTCGGCCGAACGTGGATTGTTCGCACTGCTCGGGGTGATCGGGCGCGGGCAGATGCTGCCCGCCGACGAGCTGGCCGAGGTGACCGCCGCGGCCAATCACACCGCCCGCGCATTGGCCGCCACCGCGAACGAAGTGGTGGCGATGGAACGGGCGGCCAGTTCGGCACCGCAGTCGCGGGCTCATCTGACGCCGACCATCGGGGCCTACCGGACCCAACTGGACGTCGGCGTCCGGCAATACAACGACATCGTCACCGCGGCAGCCCAATTGGTGTCGGCGGCAAACAGCGGCTCACTGTCGCAGGCGCCGATGGCCGCCCAGCGTTACCGGCACGAACTGGTTTCGGCCACCGATCGGCTGGCCGGTTGGGCCCAGGCCTTCGACGAGCTGGGCCGGTTGCGCCAGATCTGACCGTTCAGATGGTGGTGGAACTGCCGCTATCGTCCGAATCCCGCCTGCCGAACCGTTCCTCATAGGCCGCATGGATGTGGGCGTTCTTCTGCCGCTCCGCCTCGGTGAGGACTTTCGGGTCGATGCCATGTTTGACCAGCACGTGACGGCGCCAGATCTTGTTCAGCGCGTGGGAGAAGTAGACCACCGGAATCAAGATGGGAACGGTAGCGCTGAGCCGGATGACCAGATCCGAACCGCCGTGGATGTCAAGCAGCTCGGGCAGATACCAGATCGGTATCAAGATCATGAATGCCGGAATGAACATCCGGATGACGACTCGCATCGTCGCGCCCTTGCCGGTGAGATCCTCGGTCACCCAGTCGCGCATGGTGTCGGGTAACCGGCCGCCGTAGCTGTACTTGAGGTACTGCCAGGCGTTGGGCTTCGGGCGGGCGGTGTTGGCCATGGTCGCCGATTTTACTGCTGGTTACATGGTGGGCCGCAGGGTCGGGATGATGACCCCGATCACCCCGCGCGCGGTCGCCTTCAGCATGTCGAACATGTCGAAGTAATCCCGCCACAGGGTGATCCGGCCGTCGTGCACCTCGAACACGCCGCACACCCAGAACTGCAGGCGCAGCTTGCCGATCACGATGGCGTCGGTGCGCTCGGTGAGAACCGCCGAACCATCGGCGGCGATTCGGTGGAACTTCACCTCGAAGCCCCCGCGTCCCTCCATGGATCGGAACAGCTTGATGGCGCGGGTCCGGCCGTGGATGGTCGGAAACCCGACGTTCTGATACACCAGGTTGTCGTCGAGCAGCGAATCAGCGGTGTCCAGGTCAACGGCCTGCAGCGCGTAGAGGAATGATTCGACGATCTCGGCATTGGTCTGCGTCGGCGCGTTCTGCGCGGGTGTGCTCTGCGTCATAGTGCCACCCTAGTGCGGCTGCCCGACGGCCGCGCCGCGGCGGTGTGGCAGGGTGGCCCGATGCGCGTCGCAGTGGTAGCCGGTCCTGATCCCGGCCACGCCTTCCCGGCGATTGCACTGTGCCTCAAGTTTTCCGCCGCCGGTGACGAGCCGGTGCTGCTGACCGGACGGCAGTGGCTGGATACCGCGCGGGCGGCCGGTGTCGACGCGCGAGAGCTACTCGGCCTGGATCCCGAAGCCGGGGACGACGACAGCGACTCGGGCGCCAAGATCCATCGACGCGCCGCGCGTATGGCGGTGCTGAACGTGCCGGTGCTGCGCGACCTCGCCCCGGATCTGGTGGTTTCGGACGTCATCACGGTGTGCGGCGGAATGGCCGCCGAACTGCTGGGCCTGCCGTGGGTCGAGTTGGTGCCGCATCCGCTGTATCTGCCGTCCAAGGGACTGCCGCCACTGGGCAGTGGCCTGGCCCCGGGCGTTGGATTGCGGGGCCGGTTGCGTGACTCGCTGATGCGGTCTCTGACCGCGCGTTCGGTACGTCAGGGTGATCGGCAGCGGTCGACGGCGCGCAGCGAAATCGGTCTTCGGCCAACCGATCCCGGTCCGTTGCGGCGGCTGATCGCCACGTTGCCGGCGCTGGAGGTGCCACGTCCGGACTGGCCCGCCGAAGCCGTGGTGGTCGGCCCGTTGCATTTCGAGCCGACCGCGGCGGTGCTGGACGTCCCGCCCGGCTCCGGCCCGCTGGTGGTGGTGGCGCCGTCGACTGCGACGACCGGCATGCAGGGACTCGACGATCTGGCGCTGCAGGCGTTGACCCCGGGGCGGACGCTGCCCGAGGGGGCCCGGGTGGTGGTGTCGCGGCTGCGGGGCGCGGATGGCGAGGTGCCGGCGTGGGCCGCGGTGGGGCTCGGCCGACAGGACGAACTGCTGCGGCGGGCCGATCTGATGATCTGTGGCAGCGGGCACGGCATCGTGTCCAAGACGCTGCTCGCCGGGGTGCCGATGGTGTTGGTGCCCGGCGGGGGCGATCAGTGGGAGATCGCCAATCGTGTTGTGCGGCAAGGCAGTGCCGAATTGGTTCGGCCGCTGACGCCGGAGTCGCTGGCTGCGACTGTGGACCGGGTACTGGGTGCAGCGGGGTACCGCGAGGCTGCCGGGCGGGCGGGTTCGAGCGTGGCCGACGTGGCTGATCCGGTACGGGTGTGCCATTCGGCACTGGCCGCCCGGGGCGGGTAGGTTGGCGCCGTGCGATTGACCGAATTCTCGCTGCTGGTCGAGGGCCAGTTCGGTGCGGCGCGAGGTGCCTCGCTGGTGGTCGACCACGTATTGGCTGCTCTGGGTGGGCGGACCCCGGCCCAGGCCATCGAGGCCGGTGTCGAACCCCGTGACGTATGGCGGGCGTTGTGCGCGGACTTCGATGTCCCGCGCGATCGGTGGTGACACGCAGACCGGCGTGTCTGCTTGCACTCGAACACACGTTCGTTAGTCTGATCCTCAGTTCAACCGCCGAACTTGTCGGTGGCCTCATCTAGCGTCACGGCCAACCGATCGGAAACCCGGTCAACGAACACCCACGAGGACGGAGATCACCCATGGCACCACAGGCCCCGGATCGCGAGAAGGCGCTCGAGCTGGCCCTCGCGCAGATTGACAAGAATTTCGGTAAGGGCTCGGTCATGCGGCTCGGAGAAGAGACCCGCCAACCGATTTCGGTCATCCCTACCGGTTCCATCGCGCTCGACGTGGCGCTCGGCATCGGCGGTTTGCCTCGTGGCCGGGTCGTCGAGATCTACGGCCCGGAATCCTCGGGTAAGACCACCGTGGCCCTGCACGCGGTGGCCAACGCCCAAGCCGCCGGTGGCATCGCGGCGTTCATCGACGCCGAGCACGCGTTGGATCCCGAGTACGCCAAGAAGCTCGGTGTCGATACCGACGCCCTGCTGGTGTCTCAGCCCGACACCGGTGAGCAGGCGCTGGAGATCGCCGACATGCTGGTGCGTTCCGGTGCCATCGACATCCTGGTCATCGACTCGGTGGCCGCGCTGGTACCCCGCGCCGAGATCGAGGGCGAGATGGGTGACAGTCACGTCGGTCTGCAGGCCCGCCTGATGAGCCAGGCGCTGCGCAAGATGACCGGTGCGCTGAACAACTCCGGCACCACCGCTATCTTCATCAACCAGCTCCGCGAGAAGATCGGCGTGATGTTCGGCTCGCCCGAAACCACCACCGGCGGAAAGGCGTTGAAGTTCTACGCGTCCATCCGCCTGGACGTTCGGCGCATCGAGACGCTCAAGGACGGCACCGACGCGGTCGGTAACCGTACCCGCTGCAAAGTCGTCAAGAATAAGATGGCGCCGCCGTTCAAGCAGGCCGAGTTCGACATTCTGTACGGCAAGGGCATCTCCAAGGAGGGCTCCCTCATCGACATGGGTGTCGAGCATGGCTTCATCCGCAAGTCCGGGTCGTGGTTCACCTACGAGGGTGAGCAACTGGGCCAGGGCAAGGAGAACGCCCGTAACTACCTGCTGCAGAACATGGACGTCGCCAACGAGATCGAGAAGAAGATCAAGGAGAAGCTCGGGATCGGCGCCGTAGTCACTGACCAGAGCGATGACGTCCTCCCCGCGCCCGTCGACTTCTGAGGCTGGGCCGGCCCTAGGGCCGGCAACTGGGTCTGACTCAGAGGGTCGGCAACGGGATGAGCAGGCGAAGGCCGTGTGCCTTCGCCTGCTCACCTCGCGGGCGCGCAGCCGGGCCGAGTTGGCGGCGGCGCTGGACAAGCGCGGCTATCCCGAGGATGTTGCCGGCCGGGTACTTGACCGGCTGGCAGAGGTCGGGTTGATCGACGATGAGGATTTCGCCGAACAGTGGATCCGATCTCGACACGTCAACGCAGGTAAGGGAAAACGGGCGCTGGCGGCCGAGTTGCGACGCAAGGGCGTTGACAACGAGGTCATCAACCAAGCGCTGGCCGACATCGACTCAGGGGCCGAACGGCAGCGGGCCGAGCAGTTGGTCCGGGACAAGCTGCGTCGTGAGCGGCTCGACGACGACGCCGATGACACCAAGGTGACCCGCCGATTGGTCGGCATGCTGGCTCGTCGCGGCTACAACTCGTCGATGGCATTCGACGTGGTGAGTGTTGAGCTGGCCAACGAGAAGCAGCGCCGGAAGGTATAGACACTGGCGGCGCTCAGGACCGCGGCGACTCCAGAATCAGTATGGCGGTGTGCAATGACGTGCGGGACTCTGCATCGTCCAGATCGACATCGAGAATGCGTTGCAGCGTAGCCAGTTTCGCGTAAATCGCGGGTCGGGACAGGTGGAGCCGTTTGGCCAGTTCGGATTTGTTTCCGCCTGTGTCCAGGAAGGTCCGCAGGAAATCGAACATGTCGTCCTTGTGGCGGGCTCGATGCGCGAGTAGTGCTCGCAGCTCGGTTTCGGCGAAGGCCTGTACCCGCGGGTCGGATCGGATCAGCGCGAGCAGCCCCCGCAGCCGTACATCGGTGGCCCGGTAGAACGGCTTGTCGGCAGCGGGCAATGCCGCAGCGACGTCCGCGATGTGCGAGGAATCCTGCAATCCGATTGCCGCGTCGATCAATTGGCGTTCCGGTGAACCGGCTCCGACGACGCAGCGGCCGGAGCCGTCGGTGCGGGCCAGGGCCGCCCTGATGGACGAACACAGCTCGCGCAACGCGCGTTCGGGGTCGGTGCCGGAGGGTTCGGACAGCAGGATGTCAATGCGACCCGATTGCCGGTTGGCGGTCAGGGCGGCCTGACCGGCCGCGCGGATGGTGTGGCGGACCGCGTCCAGCCGCCGCCACTGGCGACGCTGCGCGGATACGTCGTCGGCCAAGGTGGGTGCGTCCACCGATCTGATGGTCAGCGGCAGGTAGTGCCGCGCCGGTCGCAGACCGAGCGCGAATGCGCGGGCTGTCGCCACTGACTCGTCGGAAATCCGTTCCTGGACAAGCTCATCGACAAGCCCGCTCTGTGCCTGCTGTTCTAAGTTGGTGCCCTCGACATCGATCATTCGGCGCAGTGCCAGCGCCTGGGCCGCGCGTTCGGCGACCAGCTGGGCCTGGCTGACCGACTGTGGCGCCACCGGCATCACCAGTCGGCCCCAGTCGCGCCGGTGCGGGCCCACTTGGGCGGTGATCCAGGACTCGGGGCCGTGGATGCCGGTCGCGGTCGAGATCGGCGTCAGGCGTGACCGGCGTTCCCAGTCGTGCAGCAGCCGAGCGGTGGGAATCCCGCGCGCCGCGAACGCCAGGACCTGCCGGTTGAGATCCTCCAAAACCACTGGCGCATCGATGATCTGGGCGGCGGCATCGACGATCTCGGTCAAGGGGGCGCGGCGCATGCTGAGGTCGGTGAAGACCTCGTGAACGTGGTGCGCGAACGTCAGCTCGTCGTAGTGCTCGGCGACGATGATCCGGTGGACCGACTCGGTGACCTCCACGAACTTGATCTCGCGGTGAAAGGCGATCAGGCACAGCCCGAGTTCTTCGGCCAGTTGGGCCGCGTCATCGGGGACCGCGGCCAGCTGGGCGCCGAGTTCGACGGCGACCCCGACCACTCCGGCTTCGTTCAAGTCGCGTAGGTACTGCGCGCGGCGGGCACGGTCGGCCAGCGGGCCGCCGGTGGTCAGGATCAGCTCGCCGCCGAGCAGCAGGTGCGAGATCTCGCTGACGTCGGAGACGTGGACCCACCGCACCTGGTGGTCCAGCACGGCAGCGCCGAGGACTTCGGGTTGTGCGGCCTGCACGACGGGTAGATCAAGGACGTCGCGGATGGTCGGCGGCATTTACACAATGTAAATCCGATGCCGCATGGCAGCTACGGAATGCTGGATTCGTCAGCTGGCATACGAGTCGGCCACATCGAGCGCACCGTCCAGGATCGCCAGGCCTTCCCGTGCCTCGTCGGCGCTGACATTGCACGGCGGCACCACGTGAATCCGGTTGAAGTTGGCGAACGGCAGCAGGCCCTGCTGCTTGCACTGGGCGATCATGGTGTTCATCGCATCGCTGGAACCGCCGTAGGGCGCCAACGGTTCCCGGGTGGCTTGGTCGGCGACCAGTTCGATGGCCCAGAACACTCCGGTGCCGCGGACCTCGCCGACGCTGCGGTGCCGGGTGGCGAATTCGCGCAACGTCGGGCCGATGATGTCGGCGCCGGTCCGGGCCGCGTTGTCGACCATGGTCTCGTCGCGCATCGCCTCAATGGTCGCCACGGCGGCTGCGCAGGCCAGCGGATGTCCGGAGTAGGTCAGTCCACCGGGGTAGGGGCGGTCGGCAAACGTCTGATAGATCTGCGGGCTGATCGCCACCCCGCCGAGCGGCACATAGCCGGAGTTCACCCCTTTGGCGAAGGTCAGTAGGTCCGGAACCACGTCAAAGTGGTTGATGGCGAACCACTTTCCGGTGCGGCCGAACCCTGCCATCACCTCGTCGGCGATCATCACGATGCCGTACCGGTCGCACAGTTCGCGGACCCCGGCCAGGTAGCCGGGCGGTGGCACCATGATGCCGGCGGTGCCCGGAATCGACTCCAGAATGATCGCGGCGATGGTCGACGCGCCTTCCAGCTCGATCACTCGCTGCAGCTCTTCCAGTGCCCGTGCACATTCCTGTTGTTCGGTCTGCGAATGGAACACCGAGCGGTACAGGAACGGCCCATTGAAGTGCACGACGCCGGCGGCGCCGCGATCGTTGGCGAAGCGCCGTGGGTCGCCGGTCAGGTTGATCGCCAGATCGGTGCCGCCGTGGTAAGCGCGGTAGCGGGCGAGCACCTTGTGCCTGCCGGTGTGCAGGCGGGCCATCCGCACCGCGTGCTCGACGGCATCGGCGCCGCCGTTGGTGAAGAAGATCTTGTTCAACTCGCCGGGAGTCAGCTCGGCGATGAGCCGGGCCGCCTCACTGCGCGCGGCATTGGCGTGCTGCGGTGCGATGGTGCACAGCTTGGCGGCCTGATCCTGGATCGCCGCAACGACTTTCGGGTGCTGATGGCCGATGTTGGTGTTGACCAGCTGGGAGGAGAAGTCCAGCAGCCGGTTGCCGTCACCGTCCCAGACGTAGCTGCCCCGCGCGGCGGTGACAGTCATGGGGTTGAGCGCCGCCTGGGCCGACCATGAGTGGAAGACGTGAGCGCGGTCGAGGCGGTGTGCGCGCTCGGCCTCGGCGCGCATCGAATCGATGGAGTGACCGGCGGGCAGGGTGTGGTCGGTGGTCAGGGTCATCTCGAGCTCCTGCTGGTTAGGGCGTGACGTGGGCGTGCACGAGGTCCAGTCAGGGCAGGCCGGACCCCGCGCACGGGTCTGAGGTGTGTCGAAGGGTCAGTTGTTTTCGGGGAAGCCCAGATTCAGGCCGCCGTGGCTGGGGTCGGCCCAGCGCTGGGTGACGGCCTTGGCGCGGGTGAAGAACTGCACGCCCTCGGGCCCGTAGGCGTGGCTGTCGCCGAACAGCGAGGCCTTCCAGCCGCCAAAACTGTAGAACGCCATAGGCACCGGGATCGGCACGTTGATCCCGACCATCCCGACCTCGACCTCGTTCTGGAACCGGCGCGCCGCACCACCGTCGTTGGTGAAGATCGCGGTGCCGTTGCCGTAGGGGTTGTTGGCGATCAGTTCCATTGCCTCGTCATAGGTCTCGACCCGGATGACCGAGAGCACCGGGCCGAAGATCTCGTCGGTGTAGACGCTCATCTCGGGCGTGACGTTGTCCAGCAGAGTCGGGCCCAGCCAGAACCCGTGCGCTGCGCCATCGACGGTGATGTTGCGGCCATCGAGTACGACTTTGGCGCCCGCGGACTCGCCGGCGTCGATGTACGAGGCCACCTTGTCGCGGTGTACCTGGGTGATCAGCGGTCCCATGTCGGAGCCCTTGGCGCCGTCGCCGGTCTTGATGCAGGCGGCACGTTCGGCGATCTTGGCAACCAACTCGTCGGCGATCGGTCCGACGGCCACGCAGGCCGAGATGGCCATGCAGCGCTCGCCGGCCGAACCGAAGCCGGCGTTGACCATGCTGTCGGCCGCCAGGTCCAGGTCGGCGTCGGGCAGGATGACTGCGTGGTTCTTGGCGCCGCCGAGGGCCTGCACGCGTTTACCGGACGCAGTGGCGGTCTGGTACACGTACTGCGCGATCGGGGTGGAACCGACGAACGAGACGGCCTTGATCTTCGGGTTGGTCAGCAGCTCGTCGACCGCGGTCTTGTCGCCCTGCAGCACGTTGAACACACCGTCGGGCAGGCCGGCCTGCTGCCACAGCCGGGCCATCCACAGCGACGAGGACGGATCCCTCTCGGACGGCTTGAGCACCACCGTGTTGCCGGCGGCGATGGCGATGGGGAAGAACCACAACGGGACCATGGCCGGGAAGTTGAACGGTGCGATGATGGCGACCGGTCCCAGTGCCTGGCGGATGTTGTAGACGTCGACATTGGTCGAGGCGTTCTCGGAGTAACCGCCCTTGAGAAGATGCGGTATGCCGCAGGCGAATTCGACGACCTCCAGGCCGCGGGCGACCTCGCCCGCGGCGTCGGAGAGCACCTTGCCGTGCTCGGCGGTGATGATGGCGGCGAGCTCTTCCTTGCGGGCATTGAGCAGCTCGCGGAAGGTGAACATGGTCTGGACTCGCTTGGTGATCGAGGTGTCCCGCCACGATGGGAAGGCAGCGGCGGCCGCGTTGATGACCGCTTGCGCATCCTCGACACTGGCCAGTGCGACGTGACCGGTGACCTCACCGGTAGCGGGGTTGGTGACCCGGGCGCTCTGGCCCGAGGTGCCTGCGAAGATGTCGTTGTTGGCCCAGTGCTGGATCGTGTTCGTCACGGTCGCCTTCCGTTGTTGAGCGGACAGATCCGTCCGCTGACTCTGGAAGAAAATTCTGGGCCCGAACACGCCCCGCCGGACCCTTCACTGTGTATGGCTAAGGTCGGTGATTGTTACACAGTGTCAACCGAGCGTGGTCAGCGGTGAGCCGGCCGATGCGAAAAGCTTGCCCCCGGTCCCTGCTTGTGCAGGCCAATGTGGTGCCGGCTGCCCGCTGCCTGGTGTACCGACGGCACCGTCGTAATTGGGTTGGTGTGCAGCTGATGGTGCGTCGATAGCGCCGCGGCTGTTCTGACACCGGGTTTGGGCGTGGGTGCCGCGGAGAACAGCGTCGACACCAATCTGATCTGGAAGTTGACATAGCCGGACCCGAACGCGACAAGGTCCCGGCCGGCGACGAGTTCTGTGCCGATGAGGTCCTGTAGGGCCCGGCCGACGGCGGTCAGCACAGGTATTCCGTTGCGGATGTTGGTCAGCAGGGTGATCGGGATGGGAAGTTCGCGTGCGAACAGCTGCGCGCCCGTGGTGACGAAATCCTCGACGAACTGGACGTTGAAGGTCAGTTCCTGGTTGATGAAGCTGGGTAGGGAGACCGTCGTCAGGACCACCGGCGGCGCCTGCGGGGGCGGCGCCGCCGGTGATGTCAGGGGTGTGAGGGCGAATGCGATGCCGACCACCAAGCTGGGAACCAGAGCGGGACGAATGGACGCTTCCATGACAACTCCCCGGTGTGCTCGGCGGCGGGCCGGGTGCACGGCACCGTCAGACCTACACTCCAGACACGAGGACGGGCGCGATCGAGTTCAATCGGCGTCGACGGCCAACGGCTCGGGTGCCCGGCGGGATCGCCGCAGCCGCCCTTCCAGCCGGGTGGCCAGGGCCGACAGCGTGGCGTTCACGCTGATCATCAGGATGGCGATGACGATCAGCGCCGGGATGTAGTTGCCGTAGGTGGAGCCGATGTTCGTGCCCTGGCGAACCATTTCGACGAAGGTGATCTGGTAGCCGATTGCGGTGTCTTTGAGCACCACGACCATCTGGGACACCAATACCGGAAGCATCGAGGTGACGGCCTGGGGCAGCAGGATCGAGCGCATGGTCTGCCCCCACCGCAACCCCAGGGCAGATGCGGCTTCGCGCTGGCCGTGGGGCAGGGCGTACACACCGGAGCGCACGATCTCGGCGATCACCGCGCCGTTGTACAACGCCAACCCGGTGATCACACCCGCCAGCGCCAACTGCCGGGAGGGCAGGACGTCGTACAACGCGTAGAGGAAGTATGCGAACAACATCATGATCAGCACCGGCACCGCGCGGAAGAACTCCACCACCACCGAACAGGTCCAGCGCACGGCGCGGTGTTCAGACAGCCGGCCCGTACCCAATGCCAGGCCGAGCGCCAGCGCCAGCACGATCGACACCGCGGCCGCCGTCAGGGTGCCGATCGCACCGGGCAGGACGTAGGTGGTCCACAGATCCGCGGTCAGGAACGGCTGCCATTTGGCTTCGGTCAGTTGGCCTTTCGAAGCGAACTGCCACACCACCCAACCGCCCATCGCGACGATCGCCGCGACGATGACGACCGCGAACAACCGATTGCGCCGCTGCGCGCGGGGCCCGGGGGAGTCGTAGAGGACAGTCATCGGTGCCTTCTGTTCTTCGCGCAAGCGCTCATCGGTACTGTCTGTTCTTCGCGCGAGCGCTCATCACCGCACCACCGCGTATCGCCGACCCAACCAACCGAACAACAACCCCAGTGGCAAGGTCAGCGCCACGAATCCGGCGGCGAAGATCGAGCCCACCGCGAGCAGGGCCGCCGTGTTCTCGATCATCTCCTTCATCAACAGTGCTGCCTCGGCCACCCCGATGGCCGACGCGATCGTGGTGTTCTTCACCAAGGCGATCAGCACTGACCCCATGGGATTGATCACCGCGCGAAAAGCCTGCGGCAGCAAGATGATCCGCAGGTTCTGCCCGAACGTCAGGCCCAGCGAGCGGGCCGCTTCGGCCTGGCCCACCGGCACGGTGTTGATCCCTGAGCGCAGCGTCTCGCACACGAACGACGCGGTGTACACCGTCAATCCCAGTGCCGCGAGCCGAAAGTTACTGTCCACCACGGCCGTTGGGGAACCGGAATCCACCAGGGTGATGCGCAGCGTATTGCCGATACCGAACGAGCAGAACAGGATGATCAACGTCAATGGGGTGTTGCGCACCACGTTGACGTAGGCCGCGCCCAGCCAGGTCAGTATCGGCACCGGCGACAACCGCATGGCCGCCAGCACGGTGCCCAGCGCCAGCGCGCCTGCGGCCGCCAGCACCGTGAGCTCGATGGTGGTCCAGAACGCCGCGAGGATCTTGCCGCCGTAGGTCCCCATCAAATCGACCCGCTTGGTGACGCCCGGGCCCGCAGTGGTGTCTAGCAGTGGAGGTGGTGGAGCGTGCAGGCCGGCGGGGCCGAGATTGCGATCGAATGCGGCCTTCCAGTCGCCGGACTGCTGCATCTTCGCGATGGCGGCATTGACCTGTTTGCGAAGTTCGCTGTTGCGCTTGGTCAGGCCGATGCCGTAGCGCTCCACCGAGAACGGCTTGCCCACCAACTTGAAGGCCCCCGGCGTCTGGGCGGCGTAGCCCGCCAGGATCACCTCGTCGGTGGAGAGGGCGTCGATAGCTCCGGTCTTCACTGCCTCCAGGCATGCCGAGTAGGTGTCGTACTGCTGCAACTGCACGCCAGGGTATTTGTCCTTGATCCGTTGCGCGGGCGTGGATCCGGACACCGAGCACAACTTCTTGTGGTTCTGCAGCGATTCCACGCCGGTGATCTCGGTGTTGTCGGCCCGCACCAACAGGCTCTGACCCGTCACCAGATACGGGCCGCCGAAAGACACCTTCTGCTTGCGGGCGTCGGTGATCGAGTAGGTCGCCACGATGTAGTCGACCTGACCGTTCTGGATGAGGTTCTCGCGCTGGCCCGATGGCGCCTCTTTCCATTCGATGTCGCTCGGTGAGTAACCGAGTTGTCCTGCAACGTAAGTGGCGACGTCGATGTCGAACCCGGCCAGCGTCCCGTCCGGCTTCTTCATGGCCAGTCCCGGCTGGTCGAATTTGGTGCCGATGGTGATCTTCTTGCCGCTGCTACCGCATGCCGACAGCGAGGCCAGTGCCACGATGAGCACCGCGACGGCGGCCACTCGCCGCCAAAGCGCCGACCCGGTCAGAGTCTCACTGGACCGTTCCACGGTCAGCGGTCCAGGATCTTGCCCAGGAAATCCCGGGCCCTGCTCGACGTCGGGTTGGCGAAGAACTCGTCGGGCGCGGCGTCCTCCACGATCGTCCCGTCGGCCATGAACACCACCCGGTCCGACGCCCGGCGGGCAAAGCCCATCTCGTGCGTCACCACCATCATCGTCATGCCACCTTCTGCCAGTGAGGTCATCACCGTCAGCACCTCGTTGACCATCTCCGGGTCCAGCGCGCTGGTCGGCTCGTCGAACAGCATCACCTTGGGGTCCATCGCCAGGGACCGCGCGATCGCCACCCGCTGCTGCTGACCGCCGGACAACTGCGCCGGGTACTTGTCGGCCTGTGTCGCCACGCCGACCCGCTCCAGCAGCTCCATGGCCCGGGTCTGGGCCTGGTCCTTGTCCTTCTTGCGGACCTTCATCGGCGCCAGCGTGACGTTCTCCAGGATCGTCTTGTGCGCGAAGAGGTTGAATGACTGGAACACCATGCCCACCTCGGACCGCAGCTCGGCAAGCTTGCGGCCTTCGGCCGGTAGCGGCACACCGTCGATCGCGATCGTCCCCGAATCGGTGGCTTCCAGCCGGTTGATGGTGCGGCACAACGTCGATTTGCCGGATCCGGACGGCCCGAGCAGCACCACGACCTGACCTCGGGGAATCTCCAGGTCGATGTCCCGCAGGACGTGCAACGCACCGAAGTGTTTGTTGACCCCCTTGATCGAGATCATCGGTGTGGCAGGTGACGGCTCGCCGGTGACCATGCCCACAGACACTACCCAGCGAATCACCAGTTCGCGGCCGTTGGCGAGTTCGGTGAAATTGGGTGTCATCCACCCGCGCCCGTAACATTGGGCCGTGACTCCAACGGCGACGCAGATGGTGGAGGCCGCCGCACGCACCTACCAGGTCCGCACCTACGGCTGCCAGATGAACGTGCACGACTCCGAACGGCTGTCCGGCCTACTGGACGCCGCCGGTTACCGGCGGGCCGCCGATGGCGAGGACGCGGATGTCGTGGTGTTCAACACCTGTGCGGTTCGGGAGAACGCCGACAACAAGTTGTACGGCAACATCAGCCACCTCGTGCCGCGCAAACAATCCAACCCCGACATGCAGATCGCAGTGGGCGGGTGTCTGGCGCAGAAGGACCGTGCCACCGTGCTGCAGAAGGCGCCGTGGGTCGACGTGGTGTTCGGTACTCACAACATCGGCTCGTTGCCGACGCTGCTGGAACGTGCCCGGCACAATCGCGAGGCCCAGGTCGAGATCGTCGAAGCGCTCGAGCAGTTCCCGTCGGCGTTGCCGGCGACCCGTGAATCTGCTTATGCCGCTTGGGTTTCCATCTCCGTGGGCTGCAACAACACCTGCACGTTCTGCATCGTGCCGTCACTGCGCGGCAAAGAGGTGGACCGCCGGCCGGGTGACATCCTGGCCGAGATTCAGACCCTGGTGGACCAGGGGGTCCTGGAGATCACCCTGCTGGGCCAGAACGTGAACGCCTACGGGGTGTCGTTCATCGACCCCGAGACGCCGCGCGATCGCGGTGCCTTCGCCAAGCTGCTGCGCGCCTGTGGCGACATCGAAGGTCTGGAGCGGGTCCGATTCACCTCGCCACACCCTGCCGAGTTCACCGACGACGTCATCGAGGCGATGGCGGCCACCCCGAACATCTGCCCGACGCTGCACATGCCGCTGCAGTCCGGGTCCGATCGCATCCTCAAGGCGATGCGCCGGTCCTACCGGGCCGAGAAATATCTGGGCATCATCGACCGCGTCCGGGCGGCCATCCCGCACGCGGCGATCACCACTGACATCATCGTGGGTTTTCCGGGGGAGACCGAAGAGGATTTCCGGGCCACGCTCGATGTGGTGGAGCGTGCCCGCTTCTCCAGCGCCTTCACGTTCCAGTACTCCAAACGACCCGGTACCCCGGCCGCCGAACTCCCGGATCAGTTGCCCAAAGAGGTTGTGTCCGAGCGCTATATGCGTCTGATCGAATTGCAGGAGCGGATCTCCTGGGAGGAGAACCTCGCGCAGGTCGGCCGTGAGGTCGAGCTGTTGGTGGCCACCGGCGAAGGCCGCAAAGATACCGCCACCGAGAGAATGTCCGGCCGGGCGCGGGACGGCCGATTGGTGCACTTCGCCCCGGGTGCACTGGACATCCGCCCGGGCGACGTCGTCACCACGACGGTGACCGGGGCCGCCCCCCACCACCTGATCGCCGACGCGCCGATCGCCGAGCATCGCCGGACCCGGGCCGGCGACGCGCACGCCGAAGGCCGCAAACCCACCACCGGAGTCGGGCTGGGCCTACCGGGAATCGGTGCGCCCCCCGTCACACCTGTAGAGCAGGGATGTTCACGATGAACGAGTCCAAGTCCAACGACGCCGATTTCGATCAGTTCAAAGGTGATATCGACGCCGCCGAACGACGGATCGCCCGCGAGATCGATCCCGGAGCCCGGGCGATGGTGGTCGCGGTCTGTGTGTTCGTGATTTTGTTGTCCTTCGTGTTGCCACACACCGGCAATGTCCGGGGCTTCGACGTGCTGCTCGGCGATCACGTGGCCGTCGCGGCCAAGGTGCTGATCCCGTCGAAGGTGTTTGTCTGGCTGATCCTGGTGTTCAGCGTCGGCTTTTCCATCCTGGCGCTGACCACCCGGCGCTGGGGGCTGGCCTGGATCGCGCTGGCAGGTTCGGCCGTCTCGTGTTTCATCGGCATGCTGGCCATCTGGTCGCGCAACACCGTCGTCCATCCGTATCCCGGTCCGGCTTTCGGGCTGTATCTCGCGTGGATCGCGGTACTGGTGCTGACATTTCACTGGGCGCGTGTGGTGTGGAGTCGCACCGCGGTGCAGCTGGCCGCCGAGGAGCAGCGCCGACAGGCGGCCACCGAGCAGCAAAAGCGTGGCTTGCTGGACGAGTGAGGCAGCAGCGCCCGCCGATCCCTGGCCGATACTGGGCTTGCACTGGCTGTCGTCGGTGCGATTGCGGTGGCGCCGATTACCGCACCGAGCGCGGGCGAACGGGCTCGCATCACCGTTAGACCGGACGGATCGCCTACGGCCATCCTCGTGGACGACGGACGTTGATCAGGCCTTGCCGGCCAACGCCAGTCGTTGGCGCGGGGTCAGACTCGGCATCAACGAGCGGAGCGCAAGCCGCGTCGGCATGAACCTGCTGAGGGCGTGCCGTGGCCGATTGCTGGTGTAGACGTAGGTGACCGAGTACCGCGCGTGCGCGTGGGGTTCGCGGATCCGATGGAGCAGCCGGCTGGTATCGACGTATATCGCGGTGGCCGCCGGCCCGATCACGCTCTTCCAATTCGACCGGGGCACGATCTCGGCGAATTCCCGATCACGTAGGAAAGTGAATCCGGGCCGCCAGTGAATTCTCGTCTGGGCGGTATCGCCGACCGTGGCAGGAATATATTCGAACGGACCGACGTGTTCGTCGACATCGTTCAGGTAGACGATGACCTTGAGCATGCGGCGATCTTCGATGTCGATATGCCAATTGCGCGCCGAATGGAACTCCGAAACCGGCCTGGCGTGTTCGACCTTGGCTTCCATTCCCAGGTACCGCACGGGCAGTCCGATATAGCTTTCCGCAATGTCCAGATTCTGTTCGGACAAGCCCCAGGTGAACAAGGCCGGGTCGTCTGACACGGCCTTCGGCGGAAGGTAGGTGACGGGCTGCGACGTGCTGTTGTCCCGAAGCCAATTGACTGCTTGACGTGCGGCGTTGTCGGCAGGCTCGGCCAGCCGAATCTGCCGGGTGGCGACGAACGTCGCCGCCAGGCTCTCGACCACGGCTTCGTCTTCGGCGCTCAGGATCGGCAGCTTCGTGCTGTGGTCGGCCAACCGCGCCCGATATTTGCGCTCTCGTGTGGCCTCGAATATCGGCAGATCCGACACGCGCCGACCAATATTTACCGCACGCATTCGGGTCCCGCCGATGAATTCGTGGCCCGGATAATCGACACGGAATGGCGACTGAGTCAACGGCGGTCCTTCAAAATCGATATCGCTCACAACAACTCCGCCGGCGCCAGCCGTTACAAGCGGCAATTTGAGATAGACGGCCATCCTATGGCCACCGGATTAGAAACCTCGTCCGCTAGCCGAGGCGGGCTAAGTAATTGATGCGCAGCGACGATTCTGGCAAATGGCGCTCGACCGTCGGCCGTCCGTCTTGAGCCGTCGTGATCTGCGACGGCGTGACCGTTTGGCCCCATGTCGCGCCTGACCGCGCAACAAAATTATGGGAATGGTGTGAGTTTGATTCGGCGTCGCGTTGAGCTCCGCCGGCTCTACGACTTCTTGTGCAGCGCCTCGGCGGCGGTGTCGGCCCATTCGCGCCACTGCGCCGCGCTGGCCCGAGCCTTCTCGGCATCCTTGGTCTTGCCGGCCGCCTCGGCCTTGGCGGCCTGCTTCTCGAACTGCTCGGCACGTTCGCGGAACTGCGCGGCGCGGGCCACTGCCTCGGCATCCACCTGACCGGCGCTGGCCGCATCGCGGATCTTCTTCTCCACCGCCCGCAGCCGGCGCTCCAGCTCGACGCTGCGATCCCGCGAGGCCTTGCCGATGGCATCCCACTTGTCGCCGATCGCGCGGAACGCCGCCCGCGCCGCATCGACGTCGGTGACCTCGATTTTCTCGGCCTCGAGCAGCAGCTGCTCCTTGGCATCGGAGTTGGCGTTGAACTCGGCGTCCTTCTCGGCGTTGACCGTATTGCGGGCGAGGAAGAAGGTGTCCTGCGCCGCTTTGAACCGCTTCCACAATGCGTCGTCGACATCCTTGGCGGCGCGCCCGGCGGACTTCCACTGCGCCAGCAGATCCCGGAAGGTGGCCGCGGTGGCGCTCCAGTCGGTCGACCCGGTCAGCGCCTCGGCCTTTTCACACAGGGTTTCCTTGGCCTGCTTGACGCCGACCCGGTCCCGGTCGAGCTCGGCGAAATGCGAGCCGCGACGCCGGTTGAACGCCTCACGGGCGGCCGAATAGCGCTTCCACAGTGCGTCGTCCACCTTGCGGTCCAGGCCGCTGATGGTGCGCCACTCGTCCAAGATCGCGCGCAGCCGGTCGCCGCTGGACTTCCACTGCGTCGAATTGGCGCCGATCTCCTCGGCCTCGGCGGCCAGCGCCTCCTTGCGGGCGGTCTGGGCGGCACGGTGTTCATCGCGCTTGGCGCGTTCTTCCTGGGCAGCTGCCCCGGCATGTTCGATGATGGCGTTCAGGCGGGCGGTCAGGGCGTCGACGTCGCCGAGGACCGCGGCCGTGGGCAGCGATTCGAGCAGCGTTGCGGCCGCCGACTTGATCTTGCGGGCATCACCGCTGCCCGAGCTCAGCCGGTGCTCAAGCAGCACGACTTCGGTGTTCAGGTCGTCATAGCGGCGACCGAAGTGCACGTAGGCGGACTCGGTGTCACCGGCCTGCCACGAGCCGATGTTGCGTTCGCCGGCGGCCGTGATGAGCCAAACCGTGCCGTCATCGTCGACACGACCGAACCGGTGCGGGTCGACCGACGGCGGCGCGGCGACCGCGGCGGCAGGTGGATGCGTTGGATGCGGGACCGGGCGGGATGGCCCGGGCCGAGGAGTAGGTTTGGGTGCTCCGCCGGATTCGGTGGTTGTCATATGTGTGTACTCCTCGTGCCTGCGCGGATGATCCACGCTCCTGCCGCGCGACGCGGCGCCGGTTTCTTCTAGCTCGCACGCTATTGAAGCAGGTCGGTGTGCTGCATGCGCACGGCTTGGCACGACTCGTTTAGCGTGAACGGGTGCTCGACGCCGGACCGATTCATGTCGCCATCGTCCCGTCGACGCCCGTCATGGTGCCTGAACTGGGCCGCGGCACCGTGGCCGAGCTGTCCGAGCTGTCCGCCGCGGTGCGTACCGCGGTCGCCACATTGCCGCCGAACTGGCTCGCGATCGGGGTCGGCGCACAGGCCGGCCGGGTAGCCGCCGATGCGGTCGGCACGTTCGCCGGCTACGGCACCGACTTATCGGTCACCCTGCGGCCGGACGCCACTGGGCCGGTCCGGGACCTGCCGCTGTGCGCGTTGATCGCCGGTTGGCTGCGAGGACAGGCAAACCCGGACGCCACCGCCGAGGTGCGGGTGTTCGCCGACGATCTGCCGCCCGACGCGGCCCTGGCCCACGGACGAGATCTCCGCGGCGAGCTGGACGGCGCCGGGGTGCTCGTGGTCGCCGACGGCGCACCCACCCTCACCCCGGCCGCCCCGGGCGGATTCGACCCGGATTCAATTGCCCTGCAACAGCATTGGGACGACGCGCTGGCTGCCGGCGACGTCGCGGCGCTCGGGGGCCTGACCGGTGTGCTGGGACGGGTGGCCTACCAGGTGCTGGCCGGGCTGGCCGGCCCGGACCCGCAGGCCACCCAGTTGTACCGCGGCGCGCCGTACGGCGTCGGGTACTTCGTCGGCACCTGGACCGTCACATGAGGCCGATAGCCGTCGTCGGGCCCACCGGCACCGGCAAGTCAGCGTTGGCGCTGGACCTGGCCGAACAACTCGGCGGCGAGATCGTCAATGCCGACGCCATGCAGCTCTACCGCGGTATGGACATCGGCACCGCCAAACTCACCGTTGCCGAACGCCGCGGCATCCCACACCATCAGCTCGACGTGCTGGAGGTTGCCGAGACCGCGACGGTGGCCAACTATCAGCAGGCCGCCGCGGCCGACGTCGAGGCCATCGCGGCGCGCGACGTGGTGCCGGTGATCGTGGGCGGTTCGATGCTGTACATCCAATCGCTACTGGACGAATGGTCCTTTCCGGCGACCGATCCGGCGGTTCGCGCTCGCTGGGAGGACCGGTTGGCGCAGGTCGGCGTCACCGTCCTGCACGGCGAGCTGGCTCGCGTCGACCCCGACGCCGCGGCGTCGATCCTGAACACCGACGGCCGCCGGATCGTGCGTGCGCTGGAGGTCGTCGAGCTCACCGGCCGGCCGTTCGCCGCTTCGGCGCCACGGATAGGTGCGCCGCGCTGGGACACCCTGATCGTCGGATTGGATTGGGACACACCGATTCTCGACGACCGGTTGCAGCGGCGCACCGAGGTGATGTTCACCTCGGGTCTGGTGGACGAAGTGATCGCGCTGCAGGCCAAGGGGCTTTCGGACGGGGTGACGGCCGCCCGCGCACTGGGATACGCCCAGGTGCTCGAAGCCCTCGACGCCGGCGGGGACGAGGCGGCCATCGCCGAGGCCGCCGAGCGCACCTTCGTCGGCACCCGGCGCTATGTGCGTCGGCAACGCTCCTGGTTCCGGCGCGATCACCGGATCACCTGGCTGGCCGGCGATGCCGACGAGAATGCGGCCGACGTGGCCCGACGGTGGCGGCACGTATCCTGACTGCGTGCGATTTAGCAAGGGACATGGCACCCAGAACGACTTCGTGGTGTTGCCTGACGTCGATGCCGAATTGGCGCTGACCCCGTCGATCATCGCGGCGTTGTGCGACCGCCGGCGCGGATTGGGCGCCGATGGCCTGCTGCGGGTCACCACCGCGGGAGCAGCGAGGCGGGCCGGTGTCTTCGAGCAGTTGCCCGACGGGGTGGCCGCCGACGACTGGTACATGGACTACCGCAACGCCGACGGTTCCGTCGCCCAGATGTGCGGCAACGGCGTCCGGGTGTTCGCGCACTACCTGCGCGCCTCGGGGCTGGAGAGTCGTTCGGAATTCGTGGTCGGTTCGCTGGCCGGACCGAGGCCGGTGGTGCTGCATTCCGTCGACGCGGTCAATGCCGAGGTCACCGTGGAGATGGGCAAGGTCCAGGCCTACGGCACCGGCACGGCTGTGGTGGCGGGCCGGACCTTCGAGGGGCTGGCTGTCGACGTCGGCAACCCGCACCTGGCCTGTGTCGACGAGGCGCTGAACATGACCGGGCTGGAAGCCCTCGATGTCGGGGCGCCGGTGCAGTTCGATGCTCAGCAGTTTCCCGAAGGGGTCAATGTCGAGGTGCTGACCGCGCCGCTGCACGGGGCCGTCGCCATGCGAGTGCACGAACGCGGCGTCGGCGAAACCCGTTCTTGTGGAACGGGAACCGTCGCGGCCACCCTGGCTGCACTGCGGCACACCGGTGCCGATACCGGCAGCATGCGGGTGGTCATCCCGGGCGGCGAGGTCAGCGTGACCATCACCGAGTCGACCAGTTTTCTGCGTGGCCCGTCGGTGCTGTTGGCCGAGGGGGAATTGGCAGAACAATGGTGGAGGGATAATTCAGGTGCGTAGTCCGGCGAAACCGGGCACCATCGATAACTACTCATGACGTATCCCGAGACACCATTGCACGCCACGCCCAGTACCGGTGAACTGGCGCTCGAAGATCGCGCGGCGCTGCGCCGAGTCGTCGGTCTGTCGACCGAACTGGAAGACATCACCGAAGTCGAATACCGCCAGCTACGGCTGGAACGTGTGGTCCTGGTCGGCGTCTGGACCGACGGCACCGCGGCCGACGCCGACAACAGCCTGGCCGAGTTGGCGGCACTGGCCGAGACCGCGGGCTCCGAAGTGCTCGAAGGCCTGATCCAGCGCCGCGACAAGCCCGATGCGTCGACCTACATCGGGTCGGGCAAGGCTCAGGAGCTGCGCGAAATCGTCCTCGCCACCGGCGCCGACACCGTCATCTGCGACGGCGAGCTGAGCCCGGCGCAGCTGAACTCGCTGGAAAAAGTGGTGAAGGTCAAGGTGATCGACCGCACCGCGCTGATCCTCGACATCTTCGCCCAACACGCCACCAGCCGCGAGGGCAAGGCGCAGGTATCGCTGGCCCAGATGGAATACATGCTCCCGCGGCTGCGCGGCTGGGGTGAATCGATGTCCCGGCAGGCCGGTGGCCGGGCCGGCGGCGCGGGCGGCGGCGTCGGCACCCGCGGTCCCGGCGAGACCAAGATCGAGACCGACCGGCGGCGCATTCGCGAGCGGATGGCCAAGCTGCGTCGCGAGATCAAGGACATGAAGAAGATCCGCGACACCCAGCGACACAGTCGCCGGACCAGCGACACCCCGTCGGTCGCGATCGTCGGCTACACCAACGCCGGCAAGTCCAGCCTGCTCAACGCGCTCACCGGGGCCGGTGTGCTGGTGCAGGACGCGCTGTTCGCCACCCTGGAGCCCACCACCCGCCGCGGGCAATTGGACGACGGTCGCCCCTTCACCCTGACCGACACCGTCGGCTTCGTCCGGCACCTGCCCACCCAGCTGGTCGAGGCGTTCCGGTCCACACTGGAAGAGGTGGTCGACGCCGACCTGCTGGTGCACGTGGTCGACGGATCCGATGCCGACCCGCTGGCCCAGATCAACGCCGTGCGCAAGGTGGTCGGCGAGGTGGTCGCCGAGTACGACGTCGCCGCACCGCGAGAATTGTTGGTGGTCAACAAGATTGACATCGCCGAGGGGTTGGCGCTGGCTCGGTTGCGCCGGGCACTGCCTGACGCGGTGTTCGTCTCCGCGCACACCGGCGACGGACTGGCCCAGCTGCGGGCCGCCCTGTGCGAGCTGGTGGAACCGACCGATGCCGCGGTCGATGTGACCATTCCCTACCACCGCGGCGATCTGGTGGCCCGGGTGCATGCAGAGGGCCGGATCGAGGCCACCGAACACACTGATGACGGGACCCGGATCACCGGCTGGGTGCCCAAAGCGTTGGCTGCCGGCCTGGGGGACTTCGCGAACGGCTGATTCGGCCGTCGTGCGCAGTGTCACAATTGCCGGGAACTGATTGTGGCGCAGTGGGTTTGGACCGGTCTGTGTCGGCTGCGAAGACGGTCGACTTAGGTTGTCGGCCCGCTTGGCAGTAGTGTGTCAACAGATTCGGCGTCGTCCCGTCATGAGACCGGGGCCGAGTACGTCGTGGAACGGCTGTGGTCCGTCAGTTCTCCTGAACCAGCACTTCTCGCGGCGACCGATGCTGCCCGCCTGGGCGGTATCGACACCCCCCGAAAGGCTGAACTGTTCATGAGCTCCGACGTGTCCTTTGGCGACCTTGGTGTCGCCCCACCCCTGGTAACGGCCCTGGCCGCTCGCGGCATCGCCGCACCCTTCCCGATCCAGACCAGCACCCTGCCCGACACCCTGGCCGGTCGTGACGTCCTGGGCCGTGGCCGCACCGGCAGCGGTAAGACGCTCGCCTTCGCCATCCCGCTGGTTTCGCGGCTGATGGATGCGTCGCGTCGGCCGTCGCGGCCCACCGGCCTGGTGTTGGCGCCGACTCGCGAGTTGGCCACCCAGATCGCTGCGACGGTCGAGCCGCTGGCCCACGCCGCGGGGCTGAACGTGACCACCATCTTCGGCGGCGTCTCGCAGAATCGGCAGGTCGACGCGTTGCGGGCGGGTGTGGACATCGTCATCGCGTGCCCGGGACGTCTCGAAGACCTGATGAAGCAGAAGCTGGTCAACCTGGACGCGGTCCAGGTGACCGTGCTCGATGAGGCCGATCACATGGCCGACCTGGGCTTCCTGCCCGGCGTCACCCGCATCCTGGCGGCCACCCCGGCCGGTGGGCAGCGCATGCTGTTCTCCGCGACGCTGGACAACGGCGTCGACAAGCTGGTTCGCCGCTTCCTTTCCGATCCGGTCACCCACTCGGTCGACGAGATCGACGCACCGCCGCCGGCGATGACCCACCACGTGTTCCATGTCTCCGGCGCTGCCGAGAAGAGCAAGTTGGTACACCGACTGGCATCGGGCAGTGGCCGGCGAATCCTGTTCATGCGTACCAAGCACCAGGCCCGCAAGCTGGCCCGTCAGCTCACCGAGGCCGGGGTGCCGTCGGTGGACCTGCACGGAAACCTGTCCCAGCCGGCGCGTGACCGCAACCTTGCTGCGTTCAGCGCGGGGGAGGCGCGGGTTCTGGTGGCTACCGACATCGCTGCGCGCGGCGTTCACGTCGACGAGGTCGAGCTGGTGGTGCATGTCGATCCGCCGGCCGAGCACAAGGCGTACCTGCACCGTTCGGGGCGTACCGCCCGGGCCGGCAGTGCCGGAGATGTCGTCACCGTCGTACTGCCCGAGCAGCGCAAGGACGCCCAGCAGCTCCTCCGTAAGGCCGGCATCACCGTACGCCCGCAAGAGGTCGGCGCTGACTCGGCGCCTGTTCACGCACTGGTCGGTGAGGTCGCGCCGTACCAGGCACCTGCGCCCAAGGCTGCCCCGGCGCCCACGTCCAAGGCCACCCAGGCACCGCGCCGGGGCAACCGGCCGGCGAAGGGCGGGCAGGGGTCCAACGGATCTCAGCCGGCCAGGACCGGTACCGGCGGAGCGCAGCAGCGTCGGCGCCGTCGCCCGCAGCAGTCGTCCGCGCGTCCCTGACCTACATACCCGCGGGGCCACTGTTCCACCAACCATCCGGTTGGTATACGTTGTCGCAAACGTATCCAGTACCGGAGGTATCGCCATGGGCGTCATCAAGTACGACCGCACCCTGTTCGAGGCGGAGCACGACATGTTCCGCGACTCGTTCCGCACGTTCCTGGCCCGGCACGCCGAGCCCTACCGGGAGGAATGGGAGGACGCCAAGATCGTCGACCGTGAGGTCTGGCGTGAGGCCGGCAAGCAGGGCTTCCTGGGCATGGCGGTGCCCGAAGAGTACGGCGGTGGTGGCAACCCGGACTTCCGGTACAACGTGGTCGTCACTGAAGAGACCGCGGCGGGCCGGCACAGCGGTCTGGGTTTCGCCCTGCAGAACGACGTCATCGCTCCCTACCTGTTGGAGCTGGCCAACGAGGAGCAGAAGCAGCGCTGGCTGCCCGGATTCTGCAGTGGCGAGATCATCGCAGCCATCGCCATGACCGAGCCGGGCACCGGCAGCGACCTGCAGGGCATCAAGACCAAGGCGCTCAAAGAGGGCGATCACTACATCCTCAACGGCTCAAAGACGTTCATCACCAACGGTATTCACGCCGACTTGGTGATCGTCGTCGCTCAGACCGACCCCGACAAGGGGGCGCAGGGATTCAGCCTGCTGGTCGTCGAGCGCGGCATGGAAGGGTTTGAGCGCGGCCGCCACCTCGACAAGATCGGTCTGGACGCGCAGGACACCGCCGAGCTGTCGTTCACCGACGTCAAGGTCCCCGCCGAGAACCTCCTCGGCCAAGAGGGCATGGGCTTCATCTACCTCATGCAGAATCTGCCCCAGGAACGGATCTCCATCGCGGTGATGGCCGCCGCCGCCATGGAGGCGGTACTGGAATCCACGCTGCAGTACACCAAGGAACGCAAAGCCTTCGGCAAGCCCATCGGCAGCTTCCAGAACAGCCGCTTCGTGCTGGCCGAGCTGGCGACAGAGGCGACGGCCGTTCGCATCATGGTCGATGAGTTCATTCGGCTGCACCTTGATCGAAAACTGACCGTGGACCAGGCGGCGATGGCCAAGTGGTACTGCACCGAGGCTCAGGTTCGGCTCGTCGACCGCTGCCTGCAGCTACACGGCGGCTACGGCTACATGCGCGAATATCCCGTGGCCCGGGCGTTCCTGGATTCCCGGATTCAGACCATCTACGGCGGTACCACCGAGATCATGAAGGAGATCATCGGACGCGGATTGGGCGTCTAGCGCGCGGGAAATGCCTGCGCCGTCGACGTTTGACCCTGCGACACACGGCCGATATCCCGCAAGATGGACGTTAGCTCAAGCAAAGTTGACGGTGAAGCATGCGTCACGGGAAGTTGTAGTGCGCGATTTTGCCGACTGCGGGAGGAATTCGATGACCGGGCTGCGAACCCGTGCTGTCAGGACGATCGGGCGCAGCAGCGCCGGTCTGCTGGCAGTGACGGTTGCACTGCTCATGGCGCCGGCGGTCGGTGCGACTCCGGACAGCGACGCCGCCGACGCGGCGATCACTGCCGCCTGGACTGCCGACGGGGGAGCCGGCGGTGCGCTCGGCGACAAGGACGGCGACGTTTATCAGGTTGGCGACGGGTACGGACAGAACTTCGCGAACGGCAAGGTCTACTACACCCAGCGCACCGGCGCGCACTATGTGCAGGGCGCGTTGCTGGACAAGTACCAGTCGCTCGGCGGACCTGCGGACAGTGACCTGGGCTTCCCGACCGCCGATGAAGGCGCGGGCAAGGCCGACGGCAGTCGCGACAGTACGTTCAGCGCCGCGGACGATCCGGTCATCTTCTGGACCCCGGACAACGGGGCGTGGGTTGTTCGCGGCGCCATCAACGCGGCCTGGGACAAGCTCGGCGGATCAGCCGGAGTGCTCGGGGTGCCGACCGCAGACGAGACCTGGAAGGGCAGTGTCGTCTCGCAGCCGTTCACCGGCGGTGAGATCAGCTGGGACGCCAAGTCCAAGACCTTCACCACCACACCCGCCGAACTGGCGGGTCAGCTCACCGGTGTCAACGTCCCGGGCGATGCGTCGACGGCGATTGCGGCAGCCCGACGGGCCGCCGGTGGACCGTTGGGTCCGCTGGGGGTCGAGGAGGGTGCCCAGTACAAAGTCGGTGACAAGGGCCTCGGACAGAACTACGCCGGCGGAACGATCTTCTACTCGCCCGACACCGGTGCCGGCGCGGTGACCGGGCAGGTGCTGGACAAGTACCGCGGCGCAGGGGGACCGCAGGGCGATCTGGGTTTCCCCACCGGTAGCGAAGCCGACGGCGGCCTGGCGCCGGAGAGCCGGATCGTCACGTTCGCGGCGGCCGATCAGCCGGTCATCTTCTGGACGCCCGATCATGGCGCGTTCATCGTGCGGGGCGCGATGAACGCGGCGTGGGCCAAACTCGGCGGAGCCAGCGGCAAGCTGGGGGCGCCGACCGGTGATCAGACCGTGAACGGCGACGTGGTGTCGCAGAAGTTCACCGGTGGTTCCATCTCATGGAACGACTCCAGTCACGCATTCACCGTCGATCCGTCCGATTTGACCGGCCAGCTCGCGGGCTTGCAGGTCCCGGGACAGGATCTGGCCAAGAACGCCGCGGGTGCCTCGGACCACCACCAGTGGTACCAGTTCCACTGGTGGTGGTTGCTGGCGATCATCCCGTTGGTGCTGGCAGTTGGCGCCATCGTGATCGCCGCGGCACTGCGGCGTCGGCGGCATGTCGAGCGGGCCCGCGAACAGGAAGATTTCGGTCCGCACGACGATTTCGCCGACCACGATTTCGCCGACCACGATGACCATCATGAGTACGCGGACGGTTACGGCGACGAGCACTACGGCGACGAGCACTACGGTGACCATGGCGGCGACTTCGGCGACGAGCACGACCCGGAAGGGCACTACGACGGCGGCCCGGACCATTTCCAGGAGGATCCCGACGCTGTCGACACCGCGCCGAACGAGGTCGCGAAGTTCGATGACGATCACGATCACGGCACCGGTCCGGAGCCCGAGGCGCAGCACGGCACCGGATGGGCCGGGCTCGGCCTCGGTGCTGCGGGCGGCGGCGCGGCGCGATCTGGCCTGTTCGGCCGGCGCGCGCCGGCCGAGGAGTCCGACGAGGCTGTCGATGACGGCGAATTCGACCAGGTCGCTGATCAGGACGATGCCGACGGCGCCCCGGAGGCCGAGCACGGCAACGCCGAGCACGACAGTGAGAGCCACGAACCCGAAGCCGCGGTGACGACCCAGCTGCAGGCTCAGTCACCGGCTCCGGATCACGGTGCGGTACCGGGCGTCGTCGTCGGCGGAGCTGCCGTCGGTCTTGGTGCTGCAGGCGTCGCCGCTGCGCGTGCGGGTCTGTTCGGTCATCTCACCGGTGGCCATGCCGCCGAGCCTGTCGACGCAGAGCCGCATGAGGAGCAGGCAGCCGCCGATGCGGTGCCGTCGGCTGAGTCGATGCAGGCCGATGTGTCGACTGCGGAGGCCGGCCCCGACGAGGCGGAATCATCGCCTGAAGCCGAGCCGGCGGCCGGGCCGCCCAGTGGTCGGCACCACGCGGTCCAGGACGATGAGCCGGTGACCGCGCAGATGTCCTTCCGGGTGGCGGTCGGTGACGGCACCTTCGCTCCGGCGGGCTACACCATCAAGGCCGACACGAAGTCAGGGCAATACTGGATTCCCGGCACGCCCGGCTACGACTCGGCGCCGGTTGAAATCTGGTTCGCCAGTGAGGATTTCGCGGTCACCAACGGGTTCGTCAGGGGCTGACGAACCGCCGATTCCGGCGCGGGTCGATCAGATCTTGCGAATGACGGTGACGACCTTGCCGAGTACGGCAGCGTCATTGCCGGGAATCGGGTCGAACGCCGGATTGTGCGGCATCAACCAGACCTGACCGCGCGTCCGCTTGAAGGTCTTCACGGTCGCCTCGCCGTCGATCATCGCCGCGACGATGTCACCGTTGTCCGCCACATTCTGCTGGCGTACCACGACCCAGTCGCCATCGCAGATGGCTGCGTCGACCATCGATTCGCCGACGACCTTGAGCAGGAACAGTGAGCCCTCACCGACCAGCTCGCGCGGTAGCGGAAAGACATCCTCCACGGCCTGCTCGGCCAGGATGGGGCCGCCGGCGGCGATCCGTCCCAGTACCGGCACGAACGTGGGCTCGGGCAGGGCGTCGGAGCCGGCCACGTCGGTGGTGACCTGGGGCGCCGCATGGTCTTCGGAGCCACGGACATCCACCGCGCGTGGCCGATTCGGATCGCGGCGCAGATAGCCCTTCTTCTCCAGTGTGCGCAGCTGATGGGCGACCGACGAAGTCGACGTGAGGCCGACAGCGTCACCGATCTCCCGAATGCTCGGCGGGTACCCGCGGGTGGTCACCGAGGAGCGGATGACGTCGAGGATGGTGCGTTGGCGTTCGGTGAGCCCCGATCCCGCGCTCTGCCGGTTGCCGGGCGTGCGATCGAGGCCGTCTGGGGTGTCGGTGCTGTCGCTCATGGCCATGAATGTAGTCGCCGTCCAACAAATGATCAAACATGTGTTCGAGGCGTGTTGGGCTCGGTTGTTCGAAACTGTGTGCCAATTTTTTGTCGGTGGGTCCCAGTATCGTTCGCAACAGTTCGATCACATGTTCTATCAATCGAACAAATGGGCGATAGTATCGAACATAAGAGCGAATCAATCGATCGAAAGGACGCATCATGGCGATCATCACCCGCGAGTACCCGACCGACCTCGTGGTCCGCACCGTCCGGCCGCGGCCCGCGGTCCGGCGTCCCCATCAGACACGTCAGCGACCGTTGGCCGGCCGGCCGGCCGGTGCCGCTTTTCCGCACCGTGGTTCCGGAGTGTTGATGTCGCGTGCGTCGCACCGGCGCCGGCCGT
Source organism: Mycobacterium sp. MAA66 (assembly GCF_041261665.1). NCBI lineage: Bacteria > Bacillati > Actinomycetota > Actinomycetes > Mycobacteriales > Mycobacteriaceae > Mycobacterium > Mycobacterium sp. MAA66. The sequence continues at coordinate 501,269 of NZ_JBGCCC010000001.1, forward strand.
TAACGCCCTACACGACCGTGGTGTTGGCGCTGATCGCGGCGGGCATCACGGTGTGGCTGGGAGTTGTCGCTCAACTCGGTACCTCGATCGAGCCGCCCTCGCAGGTGCCGGGCCAGCTTGCCGTGGTTCGGGTCATGTCGGGGGAGTCCATCCAGCAGGTGGCGCATCGGGTGGCGCCGGATGCCCCGGTGGGTGCTGTCGTCGACCGCATCCGTGAGCTGAACAAGCTACCGTCGGTGGCCCTCGATGCGGGCCAGACGCTGATCGCCCCCGTCGGCTAGGCGCGGCATCCGTGATTGCTCGACAGCACGCGACGATCGGCACGGCACCGAGCCGTGCTGGGGCAGCGCGGGTACGCTCGATGCCGTTCGAGGTGTTCGACTGTCGGTGCGGCGAAGGAGCGGTGATGCACTGTCCGTTCTGCCGCCACCCGAACTCGCGCGTGGTTGATTCCCGCGAGACAGACGAGGGGCAGTCGATCCGTCGGCGACGTTCGTGCCCCGAATGCGGACGACGCTTCACCACTGTGGAGTCGGCCGTGCTGGCCGTGGTCAAACGCAGTGGTGTTACTGAGCCGTTCAGCCGGGACAAGGTCATCAAGGGCGTGCGGCGGGCCTGTCAGGGCCGGCAAGTCGATGACGACGCGCTGAATCTGCTGGCGCAGCAAGTCGAAGACGCGGTGCGTGCCACCGGCTCTCCCGAGGTGCCCAGCAATGAGGTCGGCCTGGCAATTCTGGGCCCGCTGCGTGATTTGGACGAAGTCGCGTACCTGAGGTTTGCTTCGGTGTATCGGTCGTTTTCGTCCGCTGACGACTTCGAACGCGAAATCGAGGCACTGCGCGCCCATCGCCAGGTTTCTGCACCGGGCTGATAGGGATTAGGTGGCGCTACGCTCGTCGGCGTCCATCGCGTCGAGTACGGCAGTCCTGGTGTCGACCGTTCCGGTGATGGTGCTTTGGTTGATCCCGTTGCGTAGCAATTCTCGCAATACGTCGCGATCGTAGACAGCGGGCTCTGTCGAGTCGATGAATTTCTCGACCACCTCGACGAACCGCTCGGGGTCGTCATGGAACGGGAAATGGCCGGAGCTATCAAATATTTCGAGCTGCGATCCGGGCATTGCGGACTGCGCCAAGTGGGCATGAGTGACCGGGATGACGGAATCCTTTGAGCCCCAGACTAATTGAACGGGAATGGACTCGGTCAAATAACATCGGTCCAGCATGGTCACCACCTGACCGCGCCAATCCACCACGGCGCGCAGCGTCCGGGCGAAAGCTGAGGACGCCGTGGGTTCGGGTAGATCGGTCAGGATGCGCAACATATCGGGCAGATCCCGGCCCATGCCGGTCGATCCGAAGATGGTGCCGCCGATTCGGCCTACTGTCTGTAACGCGGGCAGTACCAATGGGATTCGTAGTAGTGCCAAGGCCTCGGTGCCCAGTGGCAGTGAAGCGATACGCAGCGCGATGTTGACGTCCTTGGTAACTCCGCCGGCGCCCACCAGGATCAGCCGCTCGACCAATTGCGGGAATTGGTAAGCGAATTGCATGGCCACCCCGCCGCCGAGCGAGTGACCGACGACCGTCACGCGCTCCACGTCGAGCACGCTGAGCAGGTCACGAATGCCGTTGGCGTAGGCCGCCACCGAATAGTCGGCGCGCGGCTTGTCAGACTTACCGTGGCCCAACAGATCCGGCGCGATCACCGTGAACCGTTGCGCCAGCTTGGTCTGCACGGTGCTCCACGTCGTGGAGTTGTCGCCGATCCCGTGGATCAACAGAACGGCCGGTCCAGACCCGGCGACCCGGAAAGCACGCCGGTAGCCGTGGATGGTGCGGTACTCGAGCGTCGGCGTCACTTCACGCACGGTTCGCAGGTGGGGCTTGTGTTCGGTCATGGTGCCAGCTCCTCACCGCTACGGGGTCAGCTAGAACGGTGGATTGCCGCTCTCGCCGTTGTCGTTGCCGGGCAGGTCATCGCCGGTCTGTTGAGCGAGGAACTTCTCGAATTGGGCGCCGAGTTCGTCGCCGCTGGGCAGTTCCTCGTCACGTGCCAGCAATGATCTGTTCTCCTGAGCAGCGACGAACGCATCGTACTGTCGCTCCAAGGCACTCACCACTTGAGCGACTTCGGCGCTGGATTCGACCTGCTCGCTGATCTTCGTATAGACCTCGGCGCCGGCCGTATCCAGTGCCTGCAGCGGGATGTCCAGGGACGCGACCCGACCCAGTTCGGCCAGTAGTGCTTCGGCCGCCTGCGGGTACGCCGTCTGGGCGAGGTAATGCGGCACGTGCACGGTGAATCCGAGCGCCTCGTGTCCGTGCTGGCTCATCCGATACTCGAGCAGATTGGACACGCTGGCGGGCACCTGAACCTCGCCGACCCACGGCTGGTGGTCGGCGATCAGCTCGGTGTTGGTGGCGTGCGCGGTCATGGTGATGGGCCGGGTGTGCGGGACGGCCATCGGGATGCTGCCCAAGCCGATGACCTGACGCACGTCGAGTCGTTCGGCCAGCAGCCGCACAGCGGTGATGAACCGTTCCCACCGCAGATCGGGCTCCAGCCCGGCGAGCAGCAGAAACGGTGTGCCGACGTTGTCGTGCAACGCGTAGAGGTTCAGCTCGGGGTCGTCGTACTTGGTGAAGTGGTCGGTGTTGAACGTCATCAGCGGACGGCGTGAGCGGTAGTCCAACAAGTCATCGATCGCAAACGATGCCACCAGTTCGGTGTCCAGTGTGTTCTTGAGGTGTTCGGCGGCCAACCGGATTGCATGGCCGGCGTCGGAGAAGCCTTCCAGGGCGTGCACCATGACCGGACCCCGGCCGTCGGCAGCCGACAGCTGGGGCGCCGGGAACTCCAGCTCGTACATACCGGTCTGTTCGGGCCGGTATTGCTGCTCTCGACTTTCGCCGCTGTCGCTCACGTCACCTCCATGCCTTGGCCCGGCCCGCACAGGCGGGCGGCCCGTTAGTGACAAGTGTCGCGCACCACGGTCCCGTCGCTGGTATCGGCCCTGGGAATGATCCCGAACTGCAACGGCGGACGGACTCGCCGGTCCGCCGAGTGCGCCGGATTCACCGCGATCGGGCAAGATCTGACAGATGGTTGGCACTCGGTTGGTCGTGATCGCGGCGGTTGCATCGCTGCTCACGTCATGTGGGATGCCGGCCCTCAAGGCGCAGCCGCGGGCCACAGTGACGCCGGCCGTGGTGACATCCGGACCACTGGTGGCCAAACCGGTCAAGACCGATCCGCGCATCGGTGCCGTCTTTCTCGGCGGCAACACGGTGCACTCGTGCACCGGCGCGGTGCTCGACTCACTCGCCGGCAATCTGATCATCACCGCGGCACACTGCATGGATTCGTCGGCCGAGTTGCTATTCGTGCCCGGCTTCGCCGGCAGCTCCGGGCCGGCGGACTTCTGGCGCGTCGACGCGGTATACCTGGATCCGCGGTGGGTCCGGCGGCAGGATCCGGCGGTCGACATCGCGATCGCCCGGGTAAGCCACCTCGATCCGACCAGCGACGGCACCCTGGAACAACGCGCCGGGGGAGGCTTCGTGCTGGGCTCGGCGCCCGGTCCCGATGTGGATGTCACGGTGACCGGCTACCCGACGGGCGACGGGGGAGTACCCATCGGATGCAGCGGGACGACGGTTCATCCCGATCGCGGCTTCCCTGCCCTGCTGTGCCGTGGTCTGGTCGACGGAACCAGCGGTGCGCCTTGGGTTTCCGGCGCCACGGTGCGCGGCGTCATCGGTGGACTGCAGGGCGGTGGGTGTGACTACAGCGACGTCTCGTATTCATCGCCGTTCGATCTGCAGACGCGGCTGCTGTACCAGCGCGCGCAGGAAGGCGGCCCCGGGGACCGCGCCAACGGCGCACCGGATGACGGCTGCTCCGCTGCTAACCCCTGAACTGGTTGAGCGCCCGTAATTTGTTCATCACGTCCAGCGCGGCAACCTTGTACGCCTCGGAGAACGTCGGGTAGTTGAACACCGCGTCCACCAGATACTCGACGGTGCCGCCGCAGCCCATCACCGCCTGGCCGATGTGGACCATCTCGGTGGCATTGGTGCCGAAGATGTGGACGCCCAGCAGCTTGAGGTCCTCTGTGGACACCAGCAGTTTGAGCATGCCGTACGAGTCGCCGGCGATCTGGCCGCGGGCGAGCTCGCGGTAGCGGGACACCCCGACCTCATACGGCACCGAGTTCTTGGTCAGTTCGACCTCGGTCACGCCGACATACGACACCTCGGGGATGGAGTAGATGCCGATCGGCTGCAGCTCGGGCATGCCCTGGCACGGCTCACCGAAGGCGTGATACGCCGCGAGCCTGCCCTGATCCATCGAAGTGGCGGCCAGAGCCGGGAAACCGATGACGTCGCCGACCGCGTAGATGTGGTCGACCTTGGTCTGGTAGTTATCGTCGACGAAGATCCGCCCGCGGTTGTCGGCTTCCAACCCGGCCGACTCCAGATCGAGTTTGTCGGTTTGTCCTTGGCGCCCAGCGGAATACATCACTGTCTGGGCCGGGATCTGCTTGCCGCTGGCCAAGGTGGTCACGGTGCCCGACGGTCCCACCTCGACAGCGGTCACCTCCTCGCCGAACCGGAAGGTGACGGCCAGGTCGCGCAGATGGAAGCGCAACGCTTCGATGATTTCCGGGTCGCAGAACTCCAGCATCGACTCACGTTTCTCGACCACCGTGACCTTGGTGCCCAGCGCGGCGAACATGGACGCGTACTCGATTCCGATCACCCCGGCACCAACCACCACCATCGAGCTCGGGATGGACTTGAGGTCCAGGATGCCGTCGGAATCCAGCACCCGGTCCTCGTCGAACATCACCCCTGCCGGTCGCGCCGGCACGGTGCCGGTGGCGATCACGATGTTGTGGCCCGAGACGGTGACCCGCTCGGCCCGGTTGGGATCTTCGACCAGCACGGTGTGTGGATCGAGGAAACGCGCGTGCCCGACGAACAGGTCGACCTGGTTGCGCAACAACTGTGAGCGCACCACTTCGATTTCCTTGCCGATCACGTGCTGGGTGCGGGCGAGCAGATCGGCCGGGGTGATCTTGTCCTTGACCCGGTAACTGGCGCCGTACAGCTCACGCTGGCTCATCCCGGTCAGGTAGACGACCGCCTCGCGCAGGGTCTTCGACGGAATGGTGCCGGTGTTGACGCAGACGCCGCCGAGCATCCGGCCGCGTTCGACGACCGCGACGGTCTTGCCGAGTTTGGCCGCGCCGATGGCCGCCTTCTGGCCACCGGGCCCCGAGCCGATGACGACAAGGTCGTATTCCTGCGTGGAAACCATGTCTGTCAGGTTGGCACGGCGCGGTAGATCGTGCATGTCGATCACCGGCGAACTTTGTACGAACATCGTGAATGTCGTGGGTTATCCACAGTTGCCAGTTGATTCACAGCGCCGACCGGCACGGTTCCCGGCGCCGGATTCTCGACGGACCCCACTGCCAGGTTCTATGTCATGACGAAATCCGAAGCATTTGACTTCCACCTCGACCGTCCCGGCGCGTTGATTGCTGCGATCCCTGCGGTGCTGGGCTTCGTGCCAGAGGACTCGCTGGTGTTGATCACGCTGGCCGCCGGTGAAATGGGCGCGGTCATCCGCGCCGATCTTGCCGATGAGGTGCGCGCCGGTCTCGCGCAGCTGGCGGAGGTGGCGGCGTCCGGCGATGCAGACGCTGCCGTCGCGGTCATCGTCGACGCAGACGGCCTGGACTGCCGGTTGTGTTCCGATGATCACCGGGCCCGCGCCGCTGCCTTGGAAAAGATCTTGCAGGACAGCGGAATTGAATTGCTGGCCGTGCATGTGGTCGACCGGGTCGAAGCCGGTGGCCGCTGGCAATGTGTCGACGGGTGTGGCAACAGCGGACTCGTCGATGATCCGTCGGCGTCTCCCTTGGCGATGGCCGCGGTGCTCGATGGCCGACGGCTCTATGCCAAGCGTGGCGACTTGCTCGAGCTGATCGCCAACGTCGATGGGCCGCGGACGGAGGTGATCCGCCGGGAGATCGGAAAGCTCTGTGCGACAACGGATCATCGACCGCGTAGCGATGCCGAGGTGCGCGCCGATGTGGAACGGGTGATGGCTGCGACGGGGCGGGCGAGTGCAGGCGCGGCGGCGCCCGACGCGGAACTGGCGGCACTGGCGCGAGCCGTCGTCGATCCGCGGGTCCGCGACACCCTCTATGCCCTCGCCGTCGGTGTCCGGGCCGCCGACGCCGAGGAGTTGTGGGCAGCGCTGGCGCGCACCCTGCCGGCACCGTGGCGCATCGAGGCGTTGGTGTTGTTGGCATTCAGCGCCTATGCGCGCGGCGACGGTCCGCTGGCCGGGGTCGCACTGGATGAAGCCCTGGCAATCGACGACACCCACCGAATGGCCGGCATGCTGGACACGGCCCTGCGATCGGGTCTACGGCCCGACCGTATTCGTGAGCTCGCGCTCACCGGTTATCGGCTGGCCGAGCGTATGGGCGTGCAACTGCCGCCACGGCAACTCTTCGGTCGGTCAGCCTGACCGAAGCCGACGCGGGGTGTGAAAGGTTAAGGGCGCTAGACCTTTTCGACCTTGACGGCGTGGGCCATGTGGTGTGGCAACTCAACCTGCTCGTGGCCGGGGATCACGATCATCACGCTGCCGTGCTCGGTCACCTGGACGGTGACCCGGGCATTGGGCACCACGCCGGCATCCTTGAACCGGGCGATGAGTTCGATGTCACCCTGCACGTGCTCAGTGAGCTGACGGACCCGGACCGCGACCGGGAATCCCGACGGCAGCTCGGTCAGGCGGATAAGGCTGACGTCATCGTTGCCCGACGGCACGATGCCCAGTTCGGACAGACCCGGGATGGGGTTGCCGAAGGGGGACGTGGTGGGGTTGTCGAGCACCTGAACCAGTCGGCGCTCGACGTCCTCGCTCATCACGTGCTCCCAGCGGCAGGCTTCTGCGTGCACTTCCTCCCACGGCAGGCCGATGACATCGACAAGCAGTCGCTCGGCCAGTCGGTGCTTGCGCATCACAGACACCGCCAGCGAACGGCCCTTCTCGGTCAATTCCAAGTGGCGGTCACCGGCCACATGCAGCAGGCCGTCGCGTTCCATCCGCGACACGGTCTGACTCACCGTCGGTCCGCTCTGCTCGAGCCGTTCGGCGATACGCGCACGCAACGGCACTACGCCCTCTTCCTCGAGGTCGTAGATCGTCCGCAAGTACATCTCGGTCGTATCGATCAGATCGTTCATGCCAAACCTTCCGGGCCTCTGCCGATGTTCAGCTTACCGGTGTGACCGCCTGAACTGGGTTGCAACATCGCCGCGACGGTGTGATTGATCCGACCATGCCCGGCCACATGCGGTGCAGCGTCGACCGGGGACATAGCGATGCCCGCCGGTGGGGATCCGACGGGCATCGCGTTAGGGGTTGGTCAGTTGTTTTCGGCTCGGCCCGCGTGGACCGGCCGGCTGGTCAGCTCGCGTAGGCGCGCAGCCGCTCGGCGCGCTCGCCGTTGCGGAGCTTGGCCATCACCTCACGCTCGATCTGGCGGACCCGCTCGCGGGACAGACCGAACAGCTTGCCGATCTGGTCCAGGGTGCGGGGCTGGCCGTCATCCAGGCCGAAGCGCAGCCGGATCACCTGCTGCTCGCGCTCGTCGAGCGTCGCCAACACGTGCCGGATGTCGGTGTGCAGCAGCTCAGAGATCACCGCGTTCTCTGCCGACAGCGCCTCCGAGTCCTCGATGAAGTCACCGAGGGGTGCCTCTTCGTCGGTGCCGACCGGCATGTCCAAGCTCACCGGATCGCGGCTGTGCTCCAGCAGGTCGTTGATCTTCTCGACGGGGATACCCGATTCCTCGGCCAGTTCCTCGTCGGTGGCTTCGCGTCCCAGGTTCTGGTGCATCTCGCGCTTGATCCGGGCCAGCTTGTTCACCTGCTCAACCAGGTGGACGGGCAGCCGGATGGTCCGGCTCTGGTCGGCCATGCCGCGGGTGATGGCCTGGCGGATCCACCAGGTGGCATAGGTCGAGAACTTGAAGCCCTTGGCGTAGTCGAACTTCTCCATCGCGCGGATCAGACCGAGGTTGCCCTCCTGGATGAGATCCAGCAGCGGCATGCCGCGGCCGGTGTAGCGCTTGGCCAGCGACACCACCAGACGCAGGTTGGCTTCGAGCAGATGGCGCCGGGCGGCCTCGCCGTCGCGCACCACCGCGGCCAGATCACGCTTGCGCGCGTCGCCGAGACGCTTCTTGGTCTCCAAGAGGTGGGCGGCGTACAGGCCGGCTTCGATTCGCTTGGCCAGCTCGACTTCGTCCTCGGCGTTCAGCAACGCGGTCTTACCGATGCCGTTGAGGTACACCCGCACTAAATCTGCGGCTGGGCTCTGGGCGTCCAGATCGGAATCGATACGGCTTGTGGCGTTTGCCATTGCGGCCTCCTGCTCGGCTGAACTTACAACTGCTTCAACGCAATGACAGGAGTGAAAGTTCCCGAAGTTCCCCGCGTTCATGCCGTTTGACCTGCGGTTTTGATGCTTCGACCTGAGAATGTCCTTAGAAAGGAGAAAGAAGTCGCTCAGGTAGGCACGCGGGAGCAGCGGGCAGTCCGGGCCGGAAGTCAGGACGGGTCGGCATCGATCACCGGGCCGTCGCCCGGTTGGGTTTCCTTGCGGACGTCGAGGGCCGGCCGTTCGGCAGTGGGAAACAGGGGGGTGCGCCCAACGGACTCGTATCGGCGCGGCTCTTCGAGCTTGCGCGGTGGTCGGTCGTTGGCGATCAGGACGGCGATCCACGGCAACGGAATGGACGCCACCAGGATCGCGAGTGAGATCAGGCCGTTGTGCCAGATGCCGTACGCGAAGGCGGCCAGCAGCAGTGCGGGTACCCGGAACGACATGATGGTCAGATATTTGCGTACGCGGGCGCGGTGCTGCTCCTCGTAAGCGGGTGCAGCGCGAGTGATGAGCACCGGCCGACCTTCGTCGTCGAAACTCAGCTCAGGGCCGTGTTTCATCCCTCTACTGTCCCACATCTGACCGGGTGCGGCGCAGGCCACCTCGGCCGAGCCGAACATCTACCGGAGCATGGCGCACAATGAATGTCATGCAGACCGACACCCTCGAACGCACCGATTCCGATGAACAGGTCGACGACGGTACGGACGACGACCGACCCAAGCATTTTCACTACGTGAAGAAGGAAAAGATCGCCGAGAGTGCCGTGATGGGCACGCACGTCGTCGCGCTGTGTGGCGAGGTTTTCCCGGTGACCAAATCACCGAAGCCGGGCTCGCCGGTGTGCCCTGACTGCAAGCGGATCTACGAGCAGCTCAAGAAGTAGGTTCACTGCTGAGCGTCTCGGTTTTTTCCTCGATCCATTCGCGCAGGCGTCGGGCGTGGGTGTCTGGCGCAGGCCACTCCTCTTCGATGGCCGCGTTCAGTTCGGCGCCGAGCATGACGGCGAAACCCATCATGAACGCGAACAGTAGGAACGCGATCGGCGTGGCCAGCGCGCCGTAGGTGTAACCGGTCGCGGTGATCCAGTTCAGGTAGACGCGCAGTCCGACTGTCGCCACCATGAACACCACCGTGGCCATCGCTGCGCCGAACAGCAGCCGGTGAGTCGGCAACGGCTTGGGCAGCGACACCCGGTACAGCACCAGCACTGCGATCGCGATGGCCGTCATCAGTACCGGGTAGTAACCGTATTCCAGTGCGCTGGACCAGCTTTCCGGAATGTGTTCAGCAATTCTGATGGTGCCGACGGCAAACAGCGGCGCAGTCAGCGTCACGAACAGCAGCATCAACAAGTAGAGCCCCAGCGCATAGAAGCGCTGCCGCACCGGATGCCGCAGCGGGGTCTGGTCGTGTGCTTCGACGATCGAATCCACCAGCGAGGAAATCGCGGACGAACCAGCCCACAGCGAGATGACGAACCCAAGGGACACCACCTCGCCGCGAGCGCCGACCGCGATATCCCGAATGGTCGGCTGAATGATTTCGTTGACGACGTTCGGCGAAAAGAAGCTGCTCGCCGTCCCGATCAGCCGCTCCTGGATGGAAGGCAGCGTCTCCGGCCCGAACAGCGGTGCCACGTACGCCAAGCTGCCGAGCATGCCCAGCAGCAGCGGGGGCAACGACAGCGCAGACCAGAATGCGGTCTGCGCTGCTTCGGAGAAGATCGAGTCGTCCCAGCTTTTCGCCAGTGTCCGTCGGAACACACGCCAGATGTGGTGGCGAGACGGCCGAATCGGCTGGGACTGGTCACTCATGGCCAGTTCAGCATTACCGATACCCGGCCGTCCGCGCCACATTGACGCCCGGCGGGTCACACAGTTTCGGTGTTGACCTCCAGCACAGCGGCCAGCTCGACGAGCTTGGCCTCGTGCTCGTTGGCGTGGTGCTGGCAGAACAGGAGCTCGGCACCGGACGGCAACTTCGCCCGGACACGCGCGGCAGCGCCGCAACGATCGCAGCGGTCAGCCCGGGTCAGGGTGGGGCTGGTCAGAGTTGCATTCATGGCTCCTCCTTCTGCTCGTCGCCGCCTAGGGCGCTTTGCCAGTTACACGTCTCTACTGTCTCAGACGATTTAGCTTTCGGCCTTGTTCCCCGGGTGTTCACCGGTGTGTCGTGTCTCACGTATCGCCTGAGTTGCCTGCGCGGCACGCTGGCCGGATGATCTCGTCGCCCAAAGTCCTCGTCCACCTGTGCAGTGAAACCGACTGGCAGCGCGCCCAAGTCGACGGCTACCTTCGCCCACCCTCGTTGGACGAGGTCGGGTTCGTGCACCTGTCGACTCCCGAGCAGGTCCACCTGCCAGCAAACCGGTTGTACAGCAGCCGGGCCGATCTCGTGCTGCTGGTATGCAATGCCGCATTGTTGGGCTCGCCGATTCGCTGGGAGCCCGGTGTTCCGACGGACCCCGCATCGATGTGCTTTCCACACCTGTATGGCCCACTGCCGACCACCGCGGTGAAACGCGTCGTGCCCTACCCGCCGGGTCCGGACGGAAGGTTTGCCACGCTGCCGACCACTTTTTCGTGCGAATCGGATTGATTAACGAAACATGAACAAGAGCTGTAAGAAACCTGTCCACTGACCGGGAATGTGGCCTGAATCACCACCGTCGGGTTGACACGATCTCGCGCGTAAATATCCCCGACACGGTGAGGACATCATTAACCACACACACGCTGATGGCGCCGCCGGACAACGGCGCAGCGCTAAGAGATGGAAGGGGCTCGGTGTCGCACTGACAGCCAGTGCCTTTCTGGTCATGTCGGCGTTGCCGGCATGGGCCGCCGAGAACATGACGATCACGTTCATTCGGCACGGTGAGTCATACGGCAACACGTCGGGCAACATCGACACGCAAACTCCAGGTCCGGTACTGACCTCCAGCGGTCAGCAACAGGCGAAGGCCATCGCAGACAAGCTCAGTAACAACAACTACGACGGCATCTACGCCTCGCAGATGGTTCGGACGCAGCTGACCGGTGCTCCAATGTCGCAGGATCTGCGTCTGCCGATCACGGTGCTGCCGGGCCTGCAGGAGATCGAGGCCGGTAAGTACGAAGGAACTCCGGAGCGGGCGGGAATCTTCGGCTACCTGACGGCTCCGCTCGCGTGGGCGGGTATGTCGGTGACGCCTCCGCCGAACATCAGCTTCAACCCGATCACGCCCAACCTCGACGCGTTCATCCCGTCGGCAGCCGATCCCACGACCGGCCTGGACGGCCACCAGTTCGAAGCGCGGGTCAACGGCGCGCTGCAGACCATCTACAACAACGGCGACCGAAACGCCGCGGTGTTCTCGCATGGCGGCACCATCATGATCTGGACGCTGATGAATGCCACCAACCTCACCGCGGCGCAGAAGATCCAGCTGTTCACCCAGCATCCGCTGGGCAACACTGGCGTCGTCGTGGTCGAGGGCAACCCGACCGACGGTTGGAAACTGGTGAACTGGAACGGCGTGGAGATCGCCGGCATGCAGAAGGGGCCGATCGAGCAGGTGCTGACCCAGGTCCGCACGCTGTCCCGCCAGATCGGTTCGGTGGTGAAGGACGTCGCGACGGCCTTCCGTACCGGAAACGTGGGCACGATCCTGAACGCCATCAACCGTGGCGCCGCGGATGCGCTGTTCTCGACGGCCAAGTTTGTGCGGGCCATCAACGCACAGGTCATCGGTGGGGTTGCCCAGGCCATCGATAACCTGCGGGCTCGACTGAACCCGCCGGCCAAGACTCCGTCGTCGACGGCGACCACAAACCCCGCCGGCCCTGCCTCGGGTGCTGCGGTGTCGCCGGCTGCGTTCACGGCTCCGGTCAGCGCTGCGGCAAGCAAGGCCCCGGTCACGGGGAAGGCGCCTGCTGCGGCCCAGCTGTCGGTGTCGTCTGCCAAGTCCGCCGATGCTCCGGCCTCTGATCCCAAGGCTGCCGAAGCCAAGGGTGACGATGTCAAGGCCGACGCGAATGCGAAGGCTGACGACGGCAAGGCCGACCAGGCGAAGGCTGACGCAAAGGCAGCCAAGGCCGAAGCCAAGAAGGCGGAAGCGAAGGCCAACGCCGAGGCCAAGAAGGCTGCCGCTGATGCCAAGAAGGCGGAGGCCAAGGCCAAGGCCGACTCCGCAAAGCCCAAGCAGTCGGCACATGCCGGCGCCGGCAACGACTGACGATTCCCGTCTCGTAAAGCAAATCGGCCCCCTATCTCTACGGAGAAGGGGGCCGATTTGCTTCAGTTGTGGGGAAGGTAGGCGTCGACCTCGATCTCGACCAGCAGATCGGGAGCGATCAGCGCGGACACCTCGACCATGGTGGATACGGGACGGATGTCGCCGAACACCTCGGCGTGTACGGCGCCCAGTTCGCGCCATTGTCCGATATCGGTGACATACATCCGGGTGCGGACCACGTCGGACAGCGACGCGCCCGCCCCCTCCAGTGCGGCGCCGATGATCTGGAGCGCCCCTCGCGCCTGCGCGGCGACGCCGTCGCCGGGGCAGGTGGTCCCGGCGACCGCGATCATCGGCCCGACCCGGACCGCGCGGCTATAGCCGACCTGGTCTTCGAACGGCGAGTCGGACGAGATGTCGGTGCGCTGCACGGTCACGTCGTTGCTCCTCAAATACGTTGTGCGTCATCGGCTGTCGGTCCCGGCGGTGGGGTAGTAGTGATCTGCTCAGTGCGGACGATGTGGGTCCGAGGTGGGCAGCCAGGTCTCCGGATCGGCCCTCAAGGGAGCAACGTCGTTGGTCAACTTGTCGATCACCGCGTGCAGCGTGGTGTTGTCGTCGTCGCGTCGCCATACGAGCGACCAGGTCCACAGCGGTGTCGGGCGGATGACCTCGCGCTGGGTCAGATCGCCGGGAAGAGCGGCGGTCTGGCCTTTCGGATTGTTCAGTACCGGAACACGTAGCCGGCGTGCGTGTTCGAAGAATGCCGGCCCGGTGACCCCGCCGTCGTCGACGCGGATGAGCGTGGCGCCGGTGTCGGCGGCGAACTGTTCGCCGTAGCGGTTCCAGGACGACCAACTGCCGATGTCGGCATCGACGAGCACGACGGTGTCCTTGGCTGCGACCGGTGTCGGGTCGGTGCCGATGCAGAGTGCATACAGCCGATCGGCGCCGATGCGCCTGGCGTCGAGATCGAGGTGGTCCAGATCGTCCTGCAGAACCCAGCAGATGGCCAAATCGAGGCTGTTGTCGGCGACCCGGGCGGCCTGCGCATGGGAGGGTAGGACCCAGGTGTCGATGTGCAATTGGGCGACGTCCGCGCAGCGTTCGGTCAGATCCGTTGGGTGCCAGTTGACGTAGCCGATCCGGATCGGCTCCGCGCGGGCCAAACCTTGTGCGCGCCTGCGTAATTCATCGGACTGTTCGATCAGTGAGCGAACGTGGGGCAGTAGTGCGGCGCCAGCCGCGGTCAGTGTGACCGTACGGCGGTCCCGGTCGAACAGGCGCACCTTCAAGTCGCGCTCGAGGACCTTGATCTGCTGAGACAGCGACGGACCCGCAATGTGAAGACGATCGGCGGCCCGGCTGAAGTTGAGTTCCTCGGCCACGGTGACGAAGTAACGCAGCTGCCGAAGCTCCACCGGGGCAGCCTAATCCAGTACGAGTCGGTGGCTATCAGTAAGGAGCAAGAAAGTCGCATCGGGGTGAAGTACACGGCGTCACCGCGGCGTTGATGACGTGTACAGACCTCAATCAAAGAATTCGAGCTGCAGACGAAGGGATTTGATGTGCACAACAACCAGATCGACGAACTTGCGAGGTTTGTGGTGGATGCCGCTGCGTCTGACATCTCGCCGAGCTCCTTGCACCTGCTCAAACGCAATGTGCTCGATGGCATTGCATGCGCGGTTGGTGCCCTCGACGGTGAACTCGTGCCTTCGGTTCTCGCGCAGGCCGAGGAATTCAGCAGTGGGCGCGGCGTCACGCTGATCGGTGGCGGCCGCACGTCGGTGGATCAGGCCACCTTCGTCAACTCGGTGCTGGTGCGGTATCCCGACCTGCTCGACACCTATCTGACGCCCGGCGGGTTGTGTCATCCCGCCGACAACCTGGGGGCGGTCCTCGCCGTGGCCGAGTATGCGAAGGGCAGCGGTGCGGACTTTCTGCTGGCGCTGGCGGTGGCATATGAGGTGCAGTGCCGTTTCAGCGCTCAGGTTCCTCTCATGGCCCGCGGGCTCAACCATGCATTGCCGCTGGCAATGTCCGTCGCTGCGGCAGCGTCGAAGTTGTTGGGATTGGATTCCGAGCACACGGCGGACGCAATTGCGGTAGCTGCCGCCGACAATGTGTCGTTGGCCGCCGTACATGCCGAGCCTGTCTCGAATTGGAAGGGCATCTCGCCGGCCATCACCGCGATGCGCGCCGTGTACACAACGCTGTTGGCCAGGCGTGGGATCACCGGTCCGAAAGCGCTGATCGACGGTCCGCACGGCCTGGTCCAATTACTTGACCAGCCAATCGATTTCCGTACCGACGACCATTCGCTCGATGTGGTCGAGCAGACCTACCTCAAGCAATACTGCTCGTTGATCCACGGCCAGGTCATCATTGATGCGATCTTGGCTCTGCGCGACCAACATCGTCTCACCGGCGGCGATGTCTCCCGGGTGACAGTCGATGTATTTCAAGGTGCCTATGACATCGCCGGTGGCGGCGCCTATGGCGACAAGAGTCACCCGTGGACCAAGGAGCAGGCCGACTACAACCTGAAGTACCTCAGTGCGGTGGCACTTCTGGATGGTCAGGTCGGACCCGAACAGCTGGAGAATGAGCGCGTCCGCCGCAGTGACGTCCAGGATCTCTTGGGACGTGTGGACGTCCGGTCAGACCCGCACCTGACCGCGGCCTACCCGGAACGGACCTCGGCCAGAATTCACGTCGTGTTGCGCGACGGGCGCGAGTTGGTCCGTGCGCAAAGCGATTTCGAAGGATCGCCGACCCGTCCGATGTCGTGGGAACGGGTCGTCGACAAATTCGATTGGCTGAGTGCGCCATTCGCCGACGACGGTCTGCGGGCCGACATTGTTTCGGCGGTTTCCGAATTGGAGAACCTCCCGACAGCAGAGTTGACCGCCCTGCTCGGTTCGGTGAGCCGCGAGCCCCAACACCGGCGAGCCCGGGGGCGGATGTGACCCGTCTCGGAAGCCTGCCGTCATGATGTCGAACGACGCATCGTAGACCAGCAGGCCGTCGAAACCGATCCAGGTGGCCGGCCAGTTGTGGGCGGTGTAGTTGGCGGGGGAAATACCTCGTCGGAGTGGACGCTGCAGCCGCATGATCAGGTCATGGCGTCGGTCAGGGGTCAACGCTGCGACGTCGGCGTCCGACAACACACGGTCCGCGGATTCGGTCGCGGTAGTTGATTGTCCTACCGAGAGCGTGCAGCCCACCGCCCCAGGATGCCGGCTGCCTCTTGTGTCATGCGCTCCAGCACCATTGCTGCGGTCGGATGGTCATGGATGATGCCGACGGCTTCGCCGATGTGGATATCGGCTATATCGAAGTCGGCCGTCGCGGCTGCGGAGCGGTAATCATGTTGCGCTTCAGTGAGATTGGCGCGCAAGGCGTCTTCGTTGCCGACCCATCGGCCGACGAAATCGTTACGCAGCGCCCGGCCCCCGTATCCTGCTGGCCACTCGTACCCACGGACGATGTCGAATACGGTCGAGCGCACCGTGTCGTCGGAGCCGGCTGCTACCGCCCGGTCGCGCGCGGCGGCGCTGACCGGAGACTCCTGTGCTGCCCAGAGCCGGGAGCCGACAACGGCACCGTCTGCGCCCAACGAGAGCGCCGCTGCCAGACCACGCCCGTCGGCTACGCCTCCCGCCGCGAGCAGCAGGGTGTCCGGGGCGCGCTCGGCGAGCAGGTCGGCGATCTCTGGCACCAAGGTGAAAGTGGAGCGGACCCCTTTTCCGTGTCCACCTGCTTCGCCACCTTGCGCCACAACGACTTCGGCGCCGACGTCGATGGCCCGTCGTGCCTCTTCCAAATCGTTGACCTGACTGAACAGTGGGACTTTCGCGGCATGGATCCGGTCGGTGAACGGGGCGGGATCCCCGAACGACAAGACCAGGGCCGCGGGGCCGTGAGCCAAGGCCAGATCCAGCAATTCGGGCCGCTGGGCAAGTTTCCAGGCGATGAAGCCCACCCCGATGCGCGCGTCGCCTGCCGCCGCGAACTGGGAATTGATCCAGTCGGCATCGGCGTAGCCGGCGCCTACCACGCCGAGGCCGCCGGCGCGGGCCACTGCGCTCGCCAGGCGTCCGTCGGCGAACTTGTCCATCGGCGCCAGTGCGATCGGCATCGAGAGGCCGAACTTCGATGTGAATCGTGTTGCGATCATCGTCACGCCAGTTCGCCGGTGAGGAATTGCGCGCGCCCGTCGCCGAAAGACCAATCGGCGTCACCGTTTTCGGTGATCGACACGATCAGGTCGGCGGCATCCAGACCACAGTCCCGATGTAGATTCTGGGCGAGCAATTCGTAGAACCGTTGCTTCTGCTCCCCGGTGCGCCGGCGGCTGACAACCTGGATGATCACCAGCTTGTCGGACCGTTCGAGTCCCAGTCCGGTATCCAGCGCAACCACTTCGTCGGGGTCGCGGACGTCGACGATCTGATACCGGTCACGCCCGGGAACGTCGAATGCCTCGACGACGGCCTCGTGCGCGCTGTCGAGCAATTGACGAATCTCGTCGCGGGTCCGTCCTCGGATGACGGTGAAATTCAGCAGTGGCATGATCGGCAACCTTTCTGTGTGCTCTGCGTACTTCAACGCCGTTGGAACACAACGTATTGCGGTTGCAGGGCTAGTTGCCAGGACCGAGATCCTCGTAGCTGATAGCGAGAAACTTCGACTGCGCGAGCCTATCCGCGTTCAGCCTGCTTGAGTAGCAAGTCTCGCGTGATCTCCAGGTGCCCGACGTGTTGGGCGAGGTCATGAAGAATATGCAGCAGGGTCCATTCGGGTGTTGCGGTCGCCAACACCGCGGCGCGGGTGGTACCGCCGCGCACCCCGTCGGCGAGGTCGCGGTCGCGGATGCCTTCGGTGACGGCCACATCGATCCAGCCGGGGAACCGCTGTTGTAGGGCAGTCAGCCTGTCGAGCAGTTCGTCGATTCGACCGGTAGCGGTGAATTCAGAATCGCGGTCGCGTGGAATCCGCTGGCCCGCAATGAAAGAGCCCGCCCAGTATTCGACGACACCGATGCAGTGGTTGACGATCGCGTAGCAACTGTTCGCGCCGGGCAGGTCGGGCCGACGGTTCGCCAAGTCGTCGCCGAGCGCGGTGAGGATGTCGGTCATCGCCGTGAAGCATTCGGATGAGACGTCTAGCAATGCCCGCGACAGCGGATTGGTCGGCATGAAACCCATTGTTGCAGAGATGCGTTCCCTGCCGAGCAGACGCAAATGTCCCCGACACGCCGGGCGTGCGGGGACATTTGCGTCTGCTCGCGGTGAAACGGGGGACTAGTCCAGGTAGTCGCGCAGCACCTGAGAGCGCGACGGGTGCCGCAGCTTGCTCATGGTCTTGGATTCGATCTGGCGGATGCGCTCACGCGTGACGCCGTAGACCTGGCCGATCTCGTCCAGGGTGCGAGGCTGACCGTCGGTGAGGCCGAAGCGCAGCCGGACGACGCCGGCCTCACGCTCGGACAGGGTCTCCAGCACCGACTGCAGCTGATCCTGCAGCAGCGTGAACGACACGGCGTCCACGGCCACCACGGCTTCGCTGTCCTCGATGAAGTCACCGAGCTGGCTGTCGCCCTCGTCGCCGATGGTCTGGTCCAACGAGATCGGCTCACGCGCGTACTGCTGGATCTCCAGCACCTTCTCCGGCGTGATGTCCATTTCCTTGGCCAGCTCTTCGGGCGTGGGTTCGCGACCCAGGTCCTGCAGCAGCTCACGCTGGATGCGGCCGAGCTTGTTGATCACCTCGACCATGTGCACCGGGATACGGATGGTGCGGGCCTGGTCGGCCATGGCGCGGGTGATGGCCTGGCGGATCCACCAGGTGGCGTACGTCGAGAACTTGTAGCCCTTGGTGTAGTCGAACTTCTCGACCGCGCGGATCAGACCGAGGTTGCCCTCCTGGATCAGGTCCAGGAACGCCATGCCGCGGCCGGTGTAGCGCTTGGCCAGTGACACCACCAGACGCAGGTTGGCCTCCAGCAGATGGTTCTTGGCGCGATCGCCGTCGCGGCAGATCCACTGCATGTCGCGGCGTTGCGCGGCCGGCAGCTTCTCGCCCTTTTCGGTCAGCTCGGTCATCAGCTGGGTGGCGTACAACCCGGCCTCGATGCGCTTGGCGAGCTCGACTTCTTCCTCGGCGTTGAGCAGCGCGACCTTGCCGATCTGCTTGAGGTAGGCGCGCACCGAGTCGGCCGAGGCGGTGAGCTCGGCGTCCTTGCGGGCCTGGCGCAGGGCTTCGGATTCCTCCTCGTCCCAGACGAAGTCGCCGGAGGCCTTGTCCTTCTCGCTGGGTTCGTCGGCGGCCTCTTCGGCTTCAGCGACGGCCTTGGGAGCGACCTTGGCGCCGACTACGGCGGCCTCGCCTTCCTCGGCGTCGTCATCGTCGTCGACGACGGCAACTTCGTCCTCGGCTTCGATGTCGTCGAGCTCCAGCTCGGTGTCATCGACCTCGAGGTCGATGGCCGGCTCGCCGCTGAGCTCGTCGTCGGCGAGGTCGTCGGCACTGTCGGTGACGTCGCCGGCCTGGGTCGCGTCGCCGTCGGTGGCCTTGCGCGCACCGCGCTTGGCGGGAGCCTTGGCTGCAGCCTTCTTCGCGGGGGCCTTGGCGGCAGCCTTAGCCGGAGCCTTCTTGGCCGGGGCTTTTGCTGCGCGCTTGGCGGGCGCCTTCTTCGCGGGGACTTTGGTGGGACGTACCGACTCATCGGTTGTCTCGCTGGCCTCTGTCGCTGCCACGTCCACCCTTTCGGTCATGCGTACTCCGGTTGGCGTGGGCGTGCGCCACCGTAAAGCGTCGGCTGTCGAATGTTGGCGTCGATCCGAATGATCGTGCTCGCCGCTATCCGGTCAGGCGGCCGCCGTTGACCATTGTAACGACAAGGTGGCCGAAAGCCGTATCAAGCTGGGGTTCGGAGCGTTGGAGCGTGCATTCAGGCATGTGCAGAGGCCGCTGCGGCGTCGATCGCCGGTGTGGCTTCCAGATCGGAAGCCATCGCGGCGCCGACGATGCCGGCGGTGTTCAGCAGGGTCGCAGCGACCACCGGGGTGCGGTTCTTGAGCAGCGGCAGCCACTTGTCGGCCTTCTTGCTGATTCCGCCCCCGGCGATGAACAGGTCGGGACAGATCGCGTTCTCGATCGCGATCAGCACCTGGGTGACCTCTTCGGTCCACCGCTCATAGGACCAGCCTTTGCGCTCCTTGACCGACGACGCGGCCCGGTGCTCGGCTTCCTTGCCGCCGACTTCGATGTGGCCGAACTCGGTGTTCGGCAAGAGGACGCCATTGTGGATCACCGCCGAACCGATGCCGGTGCCGAAGGTCAACAGCGCAACCACGCCATGCACGTCCCGGCCGGCACCGAACTTCTCCTCGGCCAGGCCGGCGGCGTCGGCGTCGTTGAGCACCGTCACCTGCTGGCCGTCGAGCCGGGAGGCGAACATGTCGCTCGCGTTGGTGCCGATCCAGCTCTTGTCGACGTTGGCGGCAGTGCGCACGATCCCGTGGGTCACCACGCCGGGGTAGGTGACGCCGAGGCTTCCGGTCCAATCGAAATGGCGGACCACGGCGGCAACCGTCTCGGCGACGGCGTCGGGCGTGGCCGGTTGTGGAGTCGGCAGCCGGAAGCGTTCCCCGATCACCTGACCGGTGTCCAGGTCGACGATGGCGCCTTTGACGCCGCTGCCGCCGACGTCGATGCCGAACCCGAGATGCTGGGGGCCACCGTCAGTGGTGGGCGTGGCTGTCATGTGCGCTCCTTGGTGGGGTCGGGGCGAGCGAAGCGGCGGGCGTTGGTAGGGCGGGCGGGCGACGCGATCCACACATTAGTTCTTCACCGTGAGCGCAGCACGCATTCGTCACAGCGTCGACAGCAAGCCTGCACGGGATGTGCTGCGATGGTGAGGTGACTGCATACGAAGTCGACGGTGAACTGGCGCCCGCGCATCTGCGTGGGATTGCCGAACAGCTGGCCGCCGAGGCCGCGGATTTCGTGCGCCGCCGGCGCGGCGAGGTGTTCGGGGGCGAGCGCGATGGCCTTGGGGGACAAGGGAATCCGGTTCGCGCCAAGTCCACCCCAACCGATCCGGTGACCATCGTGGACACCGAGACCGAGCGGCTGCTGCGCGATCGCCTGGCCGAACTCCGTCCGGCCGACCAGGTGCTCGGCGAAGAGGAGGGCGGTAGCGCGCAGGCGCAGCCGGGCCGACCGGTGTGGGTGCTCGACCCGATCGACGGCACGGTCAACTTCGTCTACGGCCTCGGCGCCTATGCGGTATCGGTGGGTGTGCAGATCGACGGCGTGTCGGTGGCCGGCGCGGTGGCCAACGCCGCGACTGGCGAGGTGTATTCGGCGGCCCTCGGGCACGGTGCACGGCGACGTCGAGGGGACGTCTCGATCATGTTGCGGTGCAACATGATCGATAATCTCTCCATGGCGCTGGTCGCTACCGGCTTCAGCTACGACAGCATGCGGCGCCGGCTTCAGGGTGCCGTCCTGGCCGAGTTGCTGCCGCAGGTGCGTGACGTGCGGCGGGTCGGCTCGTGTGCGCTGGACCTGTGCATGGTGGCCGCAGGTCAGCTGGACGCCTACTACGAATCTGGCGTGCACGTCTGGGACTGGGCCGCCGGTGCGCTGATCGCCGCCGAAGCTGGTGCAGTGCTGCGGCTGCCGCCGGTTGGGGCGAGCGAAGCGACGGGAGGAGATATCGGGGCGAGCGAAGCGACGGGAGGAGATGTCGACTCTGCCGTCGACGACCTGATCATCGCCGCCGCGCCGGGTATTGCCGACGACCTCACCGGCCGGCTCGTGCAGGCCGGATACCGTTGAGGCTCAGCAGGTTCCGGTGTGGATCTTGGGTAGCAGTGCCGGATCCGCGGGCTGGGTGGCATCCGGTTTCAGGCTCGCCACCATCGCGTCGATGTCGTCGCTATGGCTGAGTTGGTTGAACTCGGTACCGATGGCCAGGTCGACACTGTCATCGGGCCTTTGGTCCTGGAAGAGCTGGGTGCACGGTGCCACCAGCCACAGTGCCGCTGCCGCCGCCTTGCCTGCCGGGCCGAATCGAATCTGGCCCTGGCACTCCAGGCGGGTATTGGCATACACGGGGTCGTTGGTGGCCGTCGGCTGGGTGAAGCCGAGATCGTGCAGCGCTCCGGCGACCTCGCTGGCCTGGCCGCCCTGACCGCTGGCGTTGAGCACGCGGATCTTGGTGTCGGCGAGCTTGGCCGGCACCACGTTCGCCATCGACGCGGCGGGTACCGGATCGCCGAGCTTGGGTTGGTTCGGATCGACCGGCGCCGGCGGCAGGTTGCAGGTGGTTGCCTGATGGATCTCGGCCGGCTGATTGGCTACCACCAGCCACACCACTAGGGTTGCGACGGCCAGCACGGCGAACGCGATCGCGCCTGGCAGATAGTTGCGTCGACGAAACGGCCGACCGTGCTTGTCGAAGGCCGTGCCATCGGTGATTTGTGCGACCACCCCTGAACTGTAGATGCCGCCCGCAAGCCGTATCGCAGGACGGTATACCGCTATGTGATGCAAATCACATACAATATTGGGCCGATTGGGGCACGAATCGTTTGGTGGATGCGTTCGACGCTGGTACAAAGCTCTGTCGCAAGGTATGGGAGGGGAAGACATGGCTACCGATTACGACGCCCCGCGGCGGACCGAGACGGACGAGGTCTCAGAGGATTCGCTGGAAGAACTCAAGGCACGACGTAACGAGGCGCAGTCCGCGGTCGTTGACGTCGATGAATCAGAATCCGCAGAGTCATTCGAGTTGCCGGGGGCTGACCTCTCGGGCGAAGAACTCTCGGTTCGGGTGATCCCGAAGCAGGCTGACGAGTTCACCTGCTCGAGCTGTTTTCTGGTGCATCACCGCAGCCGACTCGCCAGCGAGAAGAACGGCGTGATGATCTGCACCGACTGCGCCGCTTAAAGCGCAGCCACCTCTGGCGGCACTGTGGGAATCAGCCCCGCAGTGCCGCCAGCAGTCGGTCTGGGTGACGACAACTGACCAACCAGTACGGCGTCGGGTCGTCCGGATCGTCGAGCACCAACAGCACCATCGGGCCCACCCAGGCCCGGTGCACGACATAGGCGGCCGGGTCCAGTTGACGGCCCAGGGCTGCAGACTTGGCGGATTTGGGCACTTCGGCGGATCGCGCGATGACACTGGCCGGGATGTGCGCGGGTCCGGCACACAATTCGGTCTGGTCGCCTCGGCTTACCACCCGCACGTCGACCCGGCCGAACCACAGCAGCACCGCGGCCGCCACCGGCAGCAGCACGGCGAACGGCACCCAGGTGGGCACCCCCGACACGCCCTGAACAACCTCCATCGCGATCAGCGCGGCCAACCCGAAACCTGGTAGCCACCACCACCACGGCACCGTCAGGCGCTCTCGGTAGCGCACGGTTTCGGTGACTGCTCGCGTGTCTGACACGCGGCCAAGGGTAGTCTTTCGCGTCGTGTCCACCTCTCTGGCGGTCGTACGACTGGACCCGGATCTGCCGATGCCCGCCCGGGCTCATGACGGCGATGCCGGCGTCGATCTGTTCAGCGCCGTCGATTTCGAATTGGCGCCAGGCGGGCGCGAACTGGTACCCACCGGGATCGCCGTCGCGATTCCGCATGGCATGGTCGGTTTGGTGCATCCGCGGTCGGGATTGGCCATCCGCGTTGGCCTTTCGATCGTCAATGCGCCCGGCACCATCGACGCGGGGTACCGTGGAGAAATCAAAGTGGCGCTGATCAACCTCGACCAGAGCGAGCCCATCGTCGTCAAGCGCGGGGACCGGATCGCGCAGCTGCTGGTGCAGCGGGTCGAGTTGCCTGAGCTGGTCGAGGTCACGTCATTCGACGAGGCCGGGCTGGCCGAAACCACTCGTGGCGCAGGCGGCCACGGCTCCTCCGGCGGACATGCGAGTTTGTGATGGCATTCGAATTGAACCCCGACGAAGACGGTCCGTTTGACCTCGACGATTTCGATGACCCGGCCCAGGCCGAGGTGGCCAGGCTGGATCTGGGTGGCGTGCTGGTCCCGGTGCCTGAGGGCGCCCAGCTCAACGTCGAGGTCACCGAGCAGGGCGTGCCCAGCGCGGTGTGGCTGGTGACGCCCGATGGACGGTTCTCGATCGCGGCTTACGCGGCGCCCAAGAGTGGATCGCTGTGGCGCGAGATCGCCGGCGAGCTGGCCGAGTCGTTGCGCAATGATTCGGCCGAGGTGCGCATCGAAGACGGTCCTTGGGGCCGTGAGGTGGTCGGCTGGCCGGTGCAACAGCCCGGGCAGGAGCAGCTCGTCATGCGTTTCATCGGCGCTGACGGCTATCGCTGGATGGTGCGGTGCGCCGTGGTCGGCACCGTTGCGAGCATCGACACGATCGTCGAGCAGGCCCGAATTTCCTTGGCGGACACCGTTATCCGTCGCGGTGACACCCCGTTGCCGGTGCGCGCCGCGCTTCCGGTGCAACTGTCCCAGCCGCTGCTCGAACAGTTACAGGCCGCTGCCCAGCAGATGGCTCTGCAGCAGGTCCAAGAGGCTCAGGCGGCTCTGGAGAACCTGCAGCAGAACATTCAGCAGCAGTTGCAGCAGCCCGAACCCGAACCCGGTGTCCGGCGCAGTGAGCAGGGCTCGGCCATGCAGCAGCTGCGCACCATCACCGGCGGCTAGCCTCTCGCAGCGCGTCGACGCACGCGCTTCCCAGCACGGTCGGATCGAGGCCCATCGCGCCGAGTGTGACGGTCCGCAATACCGCCCGCGGGGCGGTGGTGGCCCAGTGCCTGGCGACGTCGATGGGGTGCACAGCGTCATCGGCGGCCGCAGCAATCCCCATGGGGACGGTCAGCTGCTCCAGTTCGCCGCTGGTGGGGGCCAGGTAACCGGCGGCCTCATCCATCGCATCGGGCAGCGCGGGCCATTGCGCGGTCCAGGACCGGGTCAATTCGTCGGCCAACCAGGCGGGGCTGCCGGCGCGCATGCCGGCAACCGCGGCATCCAGTCCGATCTCGCGCAGCTGCTGGGCCGAATATCGTGCCGCCAGAGCGGCCGGAGCCTCGTCGGGGGCGCCGGTCCAGGCCGGCAGCGCCGCCAACACCCCGATGGCGCGGTCGGGGTGCGCCAGCGCCCAGTTCGTCGCGACGGCTGCCCCCAGCGATACCCCGCCGACCAGGATCGGTGCCTCACGCGCGGCGTCGTCGAGGGCCTGCAAATATCCGGCGATAAGTCGCTGCGGTATCGGTGCGGGGGCGCACATTACAGCCCCGGCCTGGCGTAATGCGGAGCCGAACGCCCGACGGACGTAGTCATCGTCCGAGCCCGTTCCGGGCAGCAGAACCGTTGTCACACCGCGAAGATCGACCGTCACCAGACGATGGTGCACGGCCGGTTCAGCCATCGCGGCGAGGGGGTCTGCTCACTGACTGGGACAGGTAGGGATATATCCCGCGCCGAAATGGCAAATCGTCCCCAAGAGGTCTACCGTGGCGATGGTCAGGAGCGGATCAACAGTGGATTCGCACCGAGCACAGGAGCGACCATGGCAACCGCCGAAGGTTATCTGCGCAGGCTCACCCGCCGCCTCACAGAGGATCCGCAGCAGCGGGACTGCGAGGAGTTGTCCGACGAGGCGCTCACCACCGGAGCCATGCGCGCCGTTGATTGCTGCCGCGGCCAGGAAGTGACGATGATCGGCACCTTGCGTTGTGTCGAGACCAACGGCAAAGGCTGCTCTGGCGGTGTCCGCGCCGAGCTGTTCGACGGCACCGGCACAGTCACCCTGGTGTGGCTGGGACAGCGCCGTATCCCGGGAATCGAATCCGGACGCACCCTTCGGGTGCAAGGCCGGTTGGGCAAGCTGGAGAACGGCGCGAAAGCCATCTACAACCCGCATTACGAGATTCAGAAGTGAGCCTCCCCAACAAGGGGACCGCTGAGACCACGCACGCCGAAGCAGTCGAACCGGATGACGGCGAGACGGCCCAGTCACCGCTGCACGCTCGAGCCCTGCTCGACCAGATGGGTGGCATCAGCGGCCTGATCTACTCGTCGCTGCCGGTCGTCGTCTTCGTTCCGGTGTCCACACTCTTCGGCCTGACCGCGGCCATCGCCGCCGCCCTCGGGGTCGCGGCCCTGGTGCTGATCTGGCGATTGGTGCGCCGCGAATCGGTCCAGCCGGCGGTGTCGGGATTCATCGGCGTCGGGATCAGCGCCCTGATCGCGTATCTGGTGGGCTCCTCGAAAGGCTATTTCCTGCTTGGCATTTGGGGCTCACTGATCTACGCAGCGGTATTCGCGCTGTCGATCGTGATCCGCCGCCCACTGGCCGGATACGTATGGGGCTGGGTCAACGGCCACGACCGCAGCTGGCGCCAGGTGCGTCGGGCCGTACTGGCCTTCGATGTGGCCACCGTGGTGTGGGTGCTGGTCTTCGCCTCACGGTTCCTGGTGCAGCATCACCTGTACACCCAGGACCAGACCGGCTGGCTCGGGGTGGCGCGCATCGCGATGGGATGGCCGCTGACGGCCGTCGCGGCCCTGGCGACCTATCTGGCCATCAGGGTGGCGCAAAAAGCGATTCACGCCGCCGAGGGCTAACGCGGGTTCAGGACCTGCTCGCGCAGCTGCTGCTCGACCTCGGCGGTTGCCACGAACAGCAGTTCGTCGCCGCCCTCGAGCGGTTCGTCGGCCTCCGGCACGATCACCCGGGGCCCGCGAAGAATGGTCACCAGCGTGGCGTCGCGCGGCAGTTCCAGTCGCTTGACGGCCTTGCCGCCCCACGCGGTGTCGTCGGGCAGCGTGATCTCGACCAGGTTGGCCTGCCCGGTACGGAAGCTCATCAGGCGCACCAGGTCACCGACGGAGACCGCCTCTTCGACCAGTGAGGCCAGCATCCGAGGCGTGGACACCGCGACGTCGACGCCCCAGTTCCCGTCGAACAGCCACTCATTGCGCGGATCGTTGACCCGGGCGACCACGCGTGGCACCGCGAACTCGGACTTGGCCAGCAGGCTGACCACCACGTTGGCCTTGTCGTCACCGGTGGCGGCGATCACCACATCGAAATCCTGCAGCCCGATCGATTCCAGCAGGGTCAGCTCGCATGCGTCGCCGAGGCGCCAGTGTGCGGCCGGTACCGCGTCAGGGTCGACATGGTCGGGGTTGCGTTCGAGCAGCGTGACGTCGTGGTGGTCGACCAGCTCTCGGGCTATGGAACGGCCGACGGCGCCGGCACCTGCGATAGCGACCTTCATCTGCGCTCCTTAGTGGCTGTCGACGTCATCGCCGGGCGGCAGCGAGGCGATGGCGATCGCCTCGGCGACGTGGCCGGACACCGCTGCCATGTACACCTGGTCACCGTCCTGAATGACGGTCTTGGCCTCGGGCAGCAGCCCGCTGCCGAACCGGATCACGAATGCGACCCGGCCACCCGTCGCGCTTTCGAGCGCGGTGACGCGGTGACCCACCCAGTCCTCGTGCAGCGCCAGCTCGGTGACGCCGACACTGCCGGACGGGTCCCGCCACTTCGTGGTCTCGGTTTCCCGGGTCAGCAGGTTCAGTAGCCGGTCGGTGGTCCAGGGCACGGTGGCGATGGTCGGGATGCCCAGCCGCTCGTACACCGCGGCGCGTTTGGCGTCGTAGATGCGCGCGACGACCCGCCGTACACCGAACGTCTCCCGAGCCACTCGGGCCGAGATGATGTTGGAGTTGTCGCCGGAGGACACCGCGGCGAACGCCCCGGCCTCTTCGATGCCGGCGCGCAGCAACACATCGCGATCGAAACCCATGCCCAACACGCGTTCTCCGGCAAACTCCGGCGACAGCCGGTGAAAGGCCGTCTTGTCGCGGTCGATGACGGCGACTTCGTGACCGATCCTGGCCAGACCGTCCGCCAGCGACGCGCCTACGCGGCCGCAGCCCATCACCACTACTCGCACCAGCCGATCCTTTCTTGAGCCGGGATTCGGCCCGGAATCGAATTGCAACGATCCTGCGCAGTCCGAACGCTACAGCCATCGAAGCCGGGCCGTACCCTTGGCTCCGTGTCCAAGCTTTCGACCGCAACTCGGCGGTTGGTCCTAGGCCGGCCGTTCCGTAGCGACAAGCTCGCGCACACCCTGCTACCCAAACGGATCGCGCTACCGGTTTTCGCCTCCGATGCACTGTCGTCGGTGGCCTATGCACCCGAGGAAATCTTCCTGGTGCTGTCGGTCGCCGGCTTGTCCGCTTACTCCGTGGCCCCGTGGATCGGTCTTGCGGTGGCCGTGGTGATGCTGATCGTGATCGCCAGTTACCGACAGAACGTGCATGCATACCCATCCGGTGGTGGCGACTATGAGGTGGTTACCACCAACCTGGGCCACACCGCCGGTTTGACGGTGGCCAGTGCGTTGCTCGTGGACTACGTGCTGACGGTCGCGGTGTCGACGGCCTCGGCGATGTCCAACATCGGTTCGGCCGTGCCGTTCATCGCCGACCACAAGGTGCTGCTGTCGGTGGCCGCGATCCTCATTCTGGCGTCGCTGAACCTGCGCGGTATCCGGGAGTCCGGCACCGCGTTCGCGATTCCCACCTACGCCTTCATGGTCGGCATGTATCTCATGCTGGCCTGGGGCTTCATCCAGATTTTCGTGATGGGCCACCCGCTGCGCGCCGAATCGGCCGGCTTCAGCCTCAAGTCCGAGCACGGGGACGTCATGGGCTTTGCCATGGTGTTCCTGGTGGCCCGGGCGTTCTCGTCAGGTTGTGCCGCACTGACCGGGGTGGAGGCGATCAGCAACGGCGTGCCTGCGTTCCAGAAGCCCAAGTCCCGCAATGCCGCCACCACGCTGCTGTTGCTCGGGGCGATCGCGGTGTCGCTGTTCATGGGCATCATCGTGCTGGCCGAGAAGCTCGGCCTGAAGATGGCGGACAGCGTGGACCAGTTGGTGGGTGCGCCCGCCGACTATCACCAGAAGACGGTCGTCACGCAGCTGGCCGAGGCCGTGTTCCATGATTTCCCAGCCGGCCTCTACGCCATCGCCGGCGTCACCGCGCTGATCCTGGTTCTGGCCGCCAACACGGCGTTCAACGGCTTCCCCGTGTTGGGATCGATTCTGGCTCAGGACCGTTATCTGCCCCGCCAGCTGCACACTCGTGGCGATCGGTTGGCGTTCTCCAATGGCATCCTGTTCCTGGCGTTCGCCGCGATCGCGTTCATCGTGGCGTTCAACGCCGAGGTCACCGCACTGATCCAGCTGTACATCGTCGGGGTGTTCGTGTCGTTCACGTTGAGCCAGATCGGCATGGTGCGGCACTGGAACCGACTGCTGCGCACCGAGACCAATCGCGCTGAGCGTCGCCGTATGCAGCGGGCGCGGATCGTCAACACCGTCGGGTTCCTGTGCACCGGAACGGTTCTGCTGGTCGTGGTCGTCACCAAGTTCCTGGCCGGTGCGTGGATCGCCATCCTGGCCATGGGCATCCTGTTCGTGTTGATGAAGGCGATTCACAAGCACTACGACACGGTGGCGCGGGAATTGCGTGCCCAGTCCGGCCCTGACGAGGACGTGGTGTTGCCCAGCCGCAACCACGCGATCGTGCTGGTGTCCAATCTGCACCTGCCGACACTGCGGGCGCTGGCCTACGCGCGGGCCACCCGCCCCGATGTGCTGGAGGCCCTGACCGTCAGTGTCGATGATGCCGAGACCCGCGAGTTGGTGCACCGGTGGGAGGACAGCGACGTCTCGGTACCGCTGAAGGTGTTGGCCTCGCCCTACCGTGAAATCACCAGGCCCATCCTGGATTACGCCAAACGCATCACCGCTGAGTCGAGGCGCACCGTGGTGACGGTATTCATCCCGGAGTACGTGGTGGGGCACTGGTGGGAGCACATCCTGCACAACCAGAGCGCGCTGCGACTCAAGGGCCGCCTGCTGTTCATTCCCAACGTGATGGTGACTTCGGTTCCGTGGCAACTGAATTCGTCGGAACGCGTCAAGGTCACGTTGCCACCGGGATCAGCCCCCGGTGACGCTCGAAGGGGCATACTCGATTGACAGAGCTGACGCTTACCGTCGGGGCACCGGCCAACGGCGGTAGTTGTGTGGCCCGGCACGACGGCCGGGTGATCTTCGTGCGCTACGCATTGCCCGGCGAGGTGGTGCGCGCGCACGTGACCTCCGAACGTGGATCCTATTGGCACGCCGAAGTTCTCGAGGTGCTGGAGCCCTCGGTCGATCGGGTGGATTCGTTGTGCCCGATCGCCGGGGCACACGGATCTGGTTGCTGCGACCTGGCTTTCGTCGAGCCCGCCGCGGCCCGCCGGCTCAAAGGTGAGGTGGTGGCCAACCAATTGGACCGCCTCGGCGGCTATCAGTGGTCGGGGGACTCCGCTGAAGAAGTGGGCACTGTCGGGGCCACCGGCTGGCGTACCCGGGTGCGTCTCGCCGTCGGTGCGGACGGCCGGGCCGGGTTTCATCGCTATCACAGCAACGATCTGGTGACCGACTTGTCGTGCGCGCAGGTGCCGCTCGGGATGCTCGACGGGTTGCCATCGCAACCGGCCGGGGCGGAGCTGCACGTGGTGCTCGACGACGACGGTGAGCGTCACGTGGTACGTACCGGGCCACGGGCCAAGTCCAAATCGGCGAAGGCGCCGGCGGCCCAGGTGCTGTCCGGCGCCTATGAGGCCGTCCAACGGGTGGGGGATCGGCAGTGGCACATCCCCGTCACCGCGTTCTGGCAGGCGCATCGTGATGCCGCGTCGACCTACAGCGCGCTGGTTGCGGACTGGGCCGCGCTGTCGGCCGGGCAGACCGCGTGGGATCTATACGGTGGCGCAGGGGTTTTCGCTGCCGCACTGGCCGGCTCCGTGGGCGGGTCGGGCCGGGTGCTGACGGTGGACACCTCCCGCGGTTCGGCTCGCGCGGCACGGACGGCGCTGGCTGATCTCGGTTGTGTCGAGGTGCTGACCGATTCGGTGCGTCGTGCGTTGGGTTCGCAGTCGGCACCGGCCGACGTGGCTGTGCTGGATCCGCCGCGCACCGGCGCCGGCCGCGAGGTGATTGATCAGCTGGCCGCGGCCGGGGTGCCGAGGGTTATCCATATCGGTTGTGAGGCAGCGTCATTCGCGCGGGATATCGGGCTGTATCGCGGGCATGGCTATCAGGTGGAAAAGCTGCGGGTCTTTGATTCGTTCCCGTTGACGCACCACGTCGAATGCGTCGCCGTGCTGACCCGCGCCTGATGATTTTGTCGTGCCGACGGGGGCGTGGATGACGGACGGCGGCGCTTTGGTCGGCTGATTGTTTGCGGGGCCAATGGGCAATCGAAAACTTTCCCCTTTCAACATATAACGCAACCGTGGGCTTGCGGCAAGACCCGGGTCATGCCGCAGAATCGCCGGCCATGGCAGGAAACCAGCAGCGCTGGGGATGCGAAACGCAGGTGTGGTCCGCGAGGAATTCGCGGGTTCGTGGAGTCTGCAGAAAGCGAGGGGCGGGGTGCCGGCCAATCAGCACGAAGACGAATTGCGGTCCGAACGGAACTACGTGGCGCGGCTGTACACGCAACTGGACGCCGAGCGCGCCCGGGTGAAAGACCGGTATGCAGCGGCATTGCGGGGTAACGGCGGAACGCTGCTAGAGCGGGATGTCGAGGTCCATACACTCGCCAAACAGATCAAGCGATTGGACGTCGCCGACGACGGGCTGTGTTTCGGCCGGTTGGACAGCATTGCGGGCGAACCTTCATACATCGGCCGGATCGGCATCTCCGACGACACCGACGTGGACGGGATGCTGTTGATCGATTGGCGGGCGCCCGCGGCGCGCGCCTTCTATGTGGCCACCGCTGCGAACCCAGAAGACATGCACCGGCGCCGCCAGTTCCATACCCGCGGGCGTCAAATCGTCGACTTCACCGACGAGGTCCTCGGCCGCCCGACCGGCGAGGAGAGCGAGGACGCGGCATTACTCGCGGCGGTGAACGCGCCGCGAGGTGCTGGGATGCGCGACATCGTGGCAACCATCCAGGCCGAACAGGACCAGATCATCCGGCTCGATCATCCCGGGGTGCTGGTGATCGAGGGCGGCCCAGGCACCGGGAAGACCGTGGTGGCACTGCACCGTGTCGCTTACCTGCTCTACACCAAACGCAAACAGATGGAACGTCACGGCGTGCTCGTCATCGGGCCCAACTCGACCTTCCTGAATCACATCGACCGGGTGTTGCCGTCGCTCGGAGAGTCCGACCTGGTCTTCATGACCACTGGCGACCTGGTGCCCGGGCTGAGGGTCACCGCCGAAGAGGACACTGCGCAGGTCGCACAGCTCAAAGGCTCGCTCAAGATGGTGGATGTGCTCGCGGCGGCGGTGGCTGATCGGCAGCGGTTACCTGAGCATCCGCTGCAGATCAAACTGGCTGACGTCACGGCGCGGATCGACGCCGAAACCGCGCAGTGGGCGAGGGAAGAGGCGCGTGCGAGCGGGCGACCGCACAACGAAGCCCGCGCGGTGTTCCGGGAGATCGTCACCTATGTGCTCACCGAACGGTCGATCGCCCGGATCGGCCGGGGCTGGCTGACTCGTGAGGACCGCCAGGCATGGGAACAGCTGCGGGCGAACCTGATCGCCGAGCTCGCTGACAACGACCAATTCGCCGCCGCGCTCGACTCGCTGTGGCCGACATTGACGCCGCAAACCGTACTGGCGTCGATGTACACGTCCCGCGAACGGCTACGTTCCGCCGGCGCCGACGAGGCGTTGTGGCGTGCCGCCGGCGACGCCTGGACGGTGTCGGATGTGCCGCTGCTCGACGAGCTGGTCGACCTGCTCGGCTTCGACAAGTCGGCCGACCGCGCGGCCGAGCGGGAACGCAGGGCCGAGACTGCGTACGCCGCCGGCGTGCTCGACGGCATGATCGCCCGTGAGGACCTGATGGACGATGAGGATCACCTGCTCGCCCAGGACTTGTTGTACGCGGAGGATCTCGCGGACCGATTCCAGGAGCGCGATACCCGGGAACTCGCCGAACGTGCGGCCGCG
The DNA here is from genome assembly GCF_041261665.1 of Mycobacterium sp. MAA66. NCBI lineage: Bacteria > Bacillati > Actinomycetota > Actinomycetes > Mycobacteriales > Mycobacteriaceae > Mycobacterium > Mycobacterium sp. MAA66. The sequence continues at coordinate 534,022 of NZ_JBGCCC010000001.1, forward strand.
GACCGGGACTGGACCTACCGGCACGTGGTGGTCGACGAGGCCCAGGAACTGTCCGAAATGGACTGGCGGGTGCTGATGCGTCGGTGCCCGAGCCGGTCCTTCACGGTGGTCGGCGACCTTGCCCAGCGGCGATCGGCGGCCGGAGCGACATCCTGGGACACGATGCTGGCGCCTTACGTTCCCGGTCGCTGGGTCTATCGGGCATTGTCGGTGAACTATCGCACTCCGGCGGAGATCATGACCGTCGCTGCCGCGGTGCTCGCCGAGTTCGCGCCCGGGGTCATGCCACCGGAGTCGGTACGTGCGTGTGGCGTCCAGCCATGGTCCCGGCGCGTCGATGAGTCCGAATTATCTGCTGTCATAGCTGAATTCGTTCGCACGGAAGCCGAGCGCGCCGGCACCAGCGTGGTGATCGGGCCGCCCGGTGTGCCGGGCGCGGTAACGCCGGCCGAGACCAAGGGCCTGGAGTTCGACGCCGTTCTGGTGGTGGAGCCGGGACGGATACTCGACGACGGGCCTCGTGGCGCGGCCGATCTATACGTTGCCCTGACTCGCGCAACTCAACGTCTCGGCGTCGTACACCAGGGTCCTTTGCCGCGGGCTCTGATCGGACTCCGCGAGATCTGACGGTCGCATGTTTAGCCGATGGGTTTGATCCGCGCGGTGTGGCTGCTAGCTTCTGGAGTCGAGATGAACAGCCGCAACGCCCGGCCCAGCCGGCGCCTGCTGGCGCGTGGGACCTGGCCCGAAACTCAGCGATTCACCGAGATCCTGCGCAAGGAAACGGTCGGCGGTGTGCTGCTCCTGCTGGCTGCCGGCGCTGCCATGATCTGGGCGAATTCGCCTGCCGCCCACACATATCGGGCGCTATCCGAGTTCACCGTCGGCCCTGCGGCCTGGCACCTGAATCTGAGCCTGTCCGCGTGGTCGGCCGACGGGTTGCTTGCCATCTTCTTCTTCGTGGTCGGCGTCGAACTCAAGCGCGAGTTCGTCGCCGGCGATCTGCGGGACCCGGCACGAGCGGCACTGCCGATCGCGGCGGCGGTCGGCGGCATGGTGGTCCCGTCGGCCATTTACGTCGGGGTGAATCTGGCCACTGGCCACCCGGAGAATTTGGACGGCTGGGCGGTGCCGATCGCCACCGACATCGCTTTTGCGTTGGCCGTTCTCGCGGTGATATCGACCCACCTGCCCACTGCCCTGCGCACATTCCTGCTGACTCTCGCGGTGGTCGACGACCTGCTGGCGATCACGGTCATCGCCATCTTCTACACCGATCACCTCGATCCGATCGCGCTGTTGCTGGCTGCCATCCCCGGTGGGCTGTTCGTACTCGCGGTGCAGCGAGGTCACCGGCAGTGGTGGTTGTTGCTACCTCTGGCGGTGGCGACCTGGGGACTGGTCCACGCCAGTGGCGTGCACGCCACGGTGGCGGGCGTGCTGTTGGGTTTCGGGGTGCCGGTGCTAGGGCGGCATGCGTCCGCCGAGGCGTTTGAGCACGCGTTGCGGCCGCTGTCGGCGGGTGTGGCGGTACCGGTGTTCGCGTTCTTCGCCGCGGGAGTCGGGGTCGGAGGCTGGTCGGGGCTGGCGGCGGCGCTGGCCCATCCGGTGACCGCCGGGGTGCTGGCGGGGTTGGTGCTCGGCAAGCCGATCGGGGTGTTCGCCACCACCTTCCTGTTGGCCCGGTTCACCGGTGCCCGCCTGGACGACGACCTGGGCTGGCGCGACGTGGTCGGAGTGGCGTTGTTGGCCGGTATCGGTTTCACGGTCTCACTGTTGATCGGCGAGCTGGCCTTTGGATATGGCACGGTCAACGGCGCCGACGCCAAGGTCGGGGTGCTCACCGGGTCTGTGGTGGCCGGGGTGTTGGCATCGCTTGTGCTGCTCAGCCGAAACGCCGAATATCGTCGGATTCACCAGCGGGAAACCGCTGATGCGGACGATGACGGCGTGCCGGATATCTATCAGCCTTGACGGCCCGGCCTAGTTCGCGTGCGTAGACTGTCGGAATGCTTGAACAGGTCCGCGGCCCCGCTGATCTGGCGAATCTGACGCAGCCGCAGCTGACCGAACTCGCCGCCGAAATTCGCGAGTTCCTGGTGCACAAGGTTGCCGCCACCGGTGGGCATCTCGGCCCCAATCTGGGTGTCGTGGAGCTGACGCTTGCGCTGCACCGGGTATTCGACTCGCCGCACGATCCGATCATCTTCGACACCGGGCATCAGGCTTACGTGCACAAGATGCTGACCGGCCGCTGCGCCGACTTCGACACCTTGCGGATGAAGGACGGGTTGTCGGGTTACCCGTCGCGCGCCGAGAGCGAGCACGACTGGGTCGAGTCCAGCCATGCCAGCACCGCGCTGTCCTACGCCGACGGGCTGGCCAAGGCCTTCGAGTTGTCCGGCTACCGCAACCGCCACGTGGTCGCGGTAGTCGGCGACGGCGCCCTGACCGGTGGCATGTGCTGGGAGGCGCTGAACAACATCGCCGCCGCGAACCGGCCCATCGTCATCGTCGTCAACGACAACGGACGCAGCTATGCACCGACCATCGGCGGCCTGGCCGACCACTTCGCAGCGCTGCGTCTGCAGCCCGGTTACGAGCGGGCGCTGGAGCGTGGCAAGAACGCCTTGCGCGGCATGCCCGTGGTGGGTGAGCTCTGCTACCAGTGCATGCACAGCATCAAGGCCGGCATCAAGGACGCGCTGGCCCCGCAGGCACTGTTCACCGATCTGGGGCTCAAGTACGTCGGCCCGATCGACGGCCATGACGAGCACGCTGTCGAGGCGGCCCTGCGGCACGCCCGTGGGTTCAACGCGCCGGTGATCGTGCACGTCGTCACCCGCAAGGGCATGGGCTACGCGCACGCCGAGAACGACGAGGCCGAGCAGATGCACTCGACCGGCATCATCGACCCGCACACCGGCCGCGCGACTTCCGCGTCAGCCCCCGGGTGGACGTCGGTGTTTTCCGACGAATTGATCAAGCAGGCCGGCAAGCGGCGCGACGTCGTCGCCATCACAGCGGCCATGCCGGGTCCGACCGGTTTGTCCGCGTTCCGGCAACAGTTCCCGGACCGTTTCTTCGACGTCGGTATCGCCGAGCAGCACGCGGTGACTTCGGCCGCCGGTTTGGCGATGGGCGGCATGCACCCGGTGGTCGCCATCTACTCGACGTTCCTGAACCGGGCGTTCGACCAGATCATGATGGACGTGGCGCTGCACAAGCTGCCGGTCACCATGGTGCTGGACCGCGCCGGTGTCACCGGCAACGACGGAGCCAGCCACAACGGCGTGTGGGACATGTCGATGCTGGGCATCGTGCCTGGTATTCGCGTCGCCGCCCCCCGCGATGCCGCACGGTTGCGTGAGGAGTTCGCCGAGGCGCTGGCCGTCGCCGATGGACCGACCGCCGTGCGTTTCCCGAAAGGTGCTGTCGGCGAAGATATTCCGGCTCTCAAGCGGATCGGGGAGATCGACGTGCTGGCGGTCCCGGAGAACGGGCTGCCCGAGGACGTGTTGCTGGTCGCGGTCGGGTCGTTCGCCACGATGGGCCTGGCGGTGGCCGAGCGGTTGTGTAAGCAGGGCATCGGCGTGACGGTGGTGGACCCGCGGTGGGTGCTGCCGGTTCCGGCTGTGCTGGGCGACTTGGCGCGTGGGCACAAACTGGTGGTCACGCTGGAGGACAACGGGGTGGCCGGCGGTATCGGCTCGGCGGTGTCGGCATCGCTGCGTCGGGCCGAGATCGATGTGCCGTGCCGCGATGTCGGTGTGCCACAGGAGTTTCAGGAGCACGCGACCCGGGGTGAGGTGCTGACCGCCATCAGGCTGACCGATCAGCACATCGCCCGTCAGGTGACCGGCTGGGTCGCCGCTCTGGGCAGTACCACCATCGAAGTCTCGTCCTAACAGCGCGAACGTGTGTGCCTGCACGCCGACATACGGTGTGTCGCGGGCATTTTGGTTGTCCTCGCAGTCAATGAGAGGGAGGGGCTCGATGTGATGGTCGCCGCTGTGCGACAACGTGTCTTTCTAGCCGCGGCGTGGACGGGCGAACTCGCGGGACAACTCTCGAACCCAACTGTACGGCGATTTTTGCCCGCATTTTCCGCCACCAAGTTGGGTTCGAGGTAGCGCGATGCAGATCGGCTCGCCCATTCCCGTGCTCCGCATGTTCGACGTCGACACGATGCTCGACTTCTATTGCGGATACCTGGGTTTCACCAAGGACTGGGAACACCGCTTCGAGCCGGGGTTCCCGCTCTACGTGCAGGTGAGCCGGTCGTCGGCGGTGATCCATCTGTCCGAGCACTATGGCGATGGCAGTCCGAATACGGTGCTGTGGATCCCGGTGGACGATGTCGAGGCACTGCACGCCGAACTGATCGCCCAGCAGCACGGGTACTCCAACCCGGGCATCGAGGCAGACGGACCCGGCGGGCCGACGATGACGGTCATCGATCCGTCCGGGAACCATTTGCGGTTTGCGCAGCCCTCCTAACTGCCTTTGCGTGTGGCTGGCCTCGACGTTTGCACGCTCGACCGACAAGCCATACCGCCGGGTACAGCGCGCGTATTGTCGATCGAGAACATGGGGGTGTGGTGATGGGGGCTGTTGAACCACTGAAGGTCGATACGACCGAACTGCGAATGACGGCTGGCCAGATTGAGGGGCAGGGCGCCGAGTTCGGCGAGGCGCATCAGGCGGCGCATTCGCAGGCCGGCGGAACATCGTTGGGATCGGGCGCGGCCGCGGCTGCTCTACCGGGGATGCTTGCCGAATGGGAGAAGAACGGCGAGGAGTTCAAGGGTCATTTCACCCGGTTCGCCGACGGTCACCGGGACGCGGCTGCTGGTTACGACTCGACAGACGCCGCCGGGGGAGACGAGATTGGCCGTGCCAGCTCGGGCTTGTGAGCGCTCCCGATGGGCCTGACCTTGAAAGAGCTGTTGATGTGGCCGCCGGAAATCGCGGACCTGGCCAAGGCGACTCGCGGCATGGCCGACGCTCACTCGAATTCAGCGGACTTCTACCGATCGGTGGCGACTCTTTCCACCTGGCAGGGGCAGGCCGCCGATACAGCAATGAGTTCGATTCTCCTGATCGCCGGCAGACACGACGTCACTGCGGATCAACTCAAAGGCGCTGCGGGGGTGATGGATAAGGCCGAGACCGATGCGCAGGGAGTCGCCGACGAGGTCAGCAAGGTTCTCAGTTTCGCCCACGCCAGCCCCACTATTGAGGTGAACCCGGATACGAATCAGGTGGTCTCGCCTGACACCAGCAATCTGAATCCGGAAGCGGCACAGGAGCGCATGCGCAAGTTCGCGGAAGTCGAGGCGCGCGTCGCGAAGGTCTTGGCCGACGGCGTAGCGGTCGATTCTGAACTGGCACAGGCAATTTCGACGGCCACCGGTGTGCCGAATGCGGTGGCTTCCGGCCCGAAGTCTTTGGAAGAGTTGTTGCTGCCAGGCGTAACTCCACCACAATCGCCGGCGCGTGCCGATCAGAACGGCAACCGTGTGGCCGCGTTCCGGCAGGTATACGGGCATGATCCCGTGACTCCCAATGATTGGCAAATGGCGGCCGCGCTGGACCCCCACAGCTACGATCCGCGTACCCAGGACAAGCTGCCGGAGATCCGGGTCGTAAAGATTCGTCCGGTGGAGGGGCAGGGCCTAGTTCGAATGTCGCAGTGGATCGCTGAACCCGATGTGGTTAGCGGCCCCGGAAAGAGAGATTTTGGAAATAATCGGGGCCCCGATCCGCATTTTGACCCGACCAACACGAAAGTCACGACGTATATCGACTATGAGCACGGAGTCGTCGTGATGAGACAAAATCCATCTATCGAACAGACAGTGAACGGTGGACCAGGTCAAGCGAAGGTGCAAGCTCCGGAAGGCAGCGTTACTCAGACGCCGGACGGGGCAGTCCGAATCCAGTATCAAGCTGCCAATCCTTTTGCCCCTGATATTGCCAAGAATCCTCCGGGGCCACTGGCTGACCATTCTTGGACGGTTAATGGCGACCTGGTGTTTACCCCCGGATCTGCTGGAGTGCACGTCGATGGAACCCGGGGAGACTATCCGTGGATGGAGGTTTACCAAGACCTCCCGAATGGCACGACGAAGACGGTGATAATAGATCCCGCATCCGCGGGAAATTCCTTCGGACCGATGACGTATTTGCCGTTCCACCACGATGTCGGGATCGGTGGTAGGGCGTTCGGGCCATTCGATACAGGCGGGTGGAATCCGAGGTATGACGTACGGGTTCCATTGCCATCGACTGATTTTGGGTTGCCGTCGGACCCGCCTTCCGTCCCTGTCCTGCCGCCTACCACGGCGACGCCGTCCTGACCACGAAAGGATCCGAGCGATGGCCTTCACGCGTCTACGCGAGATCGATGCCCGCTGCTGGTCAGCAGCAACGTGGGCGGTCCCATTTGTCATCCAGGTTGAATTGGCGGCAGTCGTAGTTGTTGCGTGGTTGGCAGGCAAACGCTTTCACAATGGATTCGTGCAGTTTTTGATCGGGATAGCAGTGGCTGTTCTCGTCGCGGGGGTCATTGTCAGCTTGCTGCGGCGTTCGTCGTCATCGCAAGCGCACGGTATCGCCATTGGCATCATAGGAACAGTCGCAACGGTTTTCGTTGGCGGACTGCTATACGGATTCTGGTTGTTGCCGTGGTGAACTCGCAGCAGTCCACGCAATCTCCGAATCGGTACGGCGTAGCCGGGTTCTCCGCCGCTTTAGCCAACACCGCAATCCTGATGTTCATCTGCTGGGCGGTGATGCCTTGGTGGCTTCTGCTTTCCGTGACTGCACTGCCTGCACTACTTGTCGATATGTTGATTGCGGCCCTGCTGTCTCGCCGTGGTGGACAAGCTGGTCAGATCGGTCGCGGAATGCTCGTCGGGTGCTTGTCGGCACCGATATCGCTGGCTATCTTCGTCCCGGTGCTACTGCTGGCCGGCAACGCGGGGTTCGTCTGACACTTCGCCGGAGTTGATCCCGAGAGCGTCACCCATCGAGACCAGTGGCAGCCATGGACTGGTCAGGACTGGGGTAGTCCAGGGCAAACTCCGACACCGATTACTGATCCCGGAGTGAAGTTCGGTGAACTCAGTTTCCGTGATGTTGACGGGCGTCCGGTGCTGTCGGGTTTCAACGCAACTCCGACTGTGAACCAGGTCGAAGTGCACGTCGGAGCCGGAGCCCCATCTGATGTCTTCAGTGATCCGCTCAGGGCGCCGATTGTGGTCGCCCAACAAAACAACCCGGCGTTGCCGTCGACCTATGTCTATCAGCCCTACGGCGGATATATGTTGCCCAACCCCACACTGGGCAACATGCCTCTATTCGTCAGTCAATGGAACACTGCAGTCGGTACGCCGTACGACACACAACACGTGGTCGTCAACGCGTCGCCGCCGTAACACGGACCGTCTCCGGCACGAATGGCTAGGAGCGACGGTAGGAGGAACTACATGCTGATCAGATCTCTCGCTGTGGTGTTGTCGACACTCGCAGTTGGGGTGTCGAGCGCCTGCAACGCGCAGGCCGATCCACCGGTCTTTCCCGACCTTGCTAGTTACACGCCGGTCAGTGCGCAGGACTACACGGTATCGGGTCCGAACTCGGGCCGCCCTGAGCCCCTGACTGGGGTCTATTTCCTCACCCCCGATGGCATCACCTGTGGTTTTGGCAGCCCACCGTCGGCGGGATGCACTGGCAACAACTTGCCAGCGTTGCCGGCTCCAACCCCAGAGGGGATGGGGCTGCTGAACTCCATTGGAACGAACACTGGTGTGCGAAAATCGACCACGCCGTTGGCCGTTGCAGGTGCACCAGCATTCAAGACTTTGCCACCGCTGCATTCACTCACGGTTGATGGCGTTGTCTGTGGCGTAGATGGTTCAGGTATGACGGCGTGCAAGGACCCCCAGGGGCGAGGGTTCATCTTGTCGCCGAGTTGGTCTGGGTGGTTGCCGAAGGTGTGAGGTCGTCATTGCCCCGTGGAACGAGTTCGCAAAAACGTGGGCAACTGTCGCTGGCAGACCGTCAAGTTGGACCTCGCTCAGTCAATAGTGGTCGAGTTCAAGAGCTTTATGACGACGGACGTCCAGTCGCTGCGACCAACCCCGGCCCGGGTTCCGGTGTGACGTCGCGGGCGGTGACGTCATGACCGCAGTCATCGCACTGAAGGTGTACTTCGACTGCACCGCCGCAGGACCCGTGTCGGTATTCGATGAACGGACCGTCCGGCGCCAGATATCGGTCACCCCAGGACCGCAGCGCCATCAGCACCGGGTACAGATCCAATCCTTTCTCGGTCAGCCGATATTCGTGTCGAGTGCGTCGGGTATCGCGATAGGCCTGCCGCGACAGCACACCAGCGTCGACGAGGCGGGTCAGCCGTTCGGTGAGCATCGACCGGCTGATGCCCAGGCTGGACTGGAAATCCTCGAATCGTCGGACGCCTGCGAAAGCTTGGCGCAGGATCACCAACGTCCAGCGATCGCCCAGCAGTGCCAGTGGACGCAGGATCGAACAGGGTTCGTCGTGCAGGGCATCGAAACGCATAGGCTCAACATTACCAATTGCGTTCTATTTTAGAACTCAGTTAGGGTGTCACCATGCACGCCGAACTTGAGGCCTGGAAGGCCGCCGGCCAGTATTTCGACTACCTCGGATTCCAGATCTTCTACCGTCAGGACGGCCCGCCACTCGGAACCGCGCCGGTCCTGCTGCTGATCCACGGCTACCCGTTCAACACCTTCGACTGGGAGCCGATCTGGCCGACCATCACGCAGCGGTTCACCGTGATCGCCCCCGACATGATCGGCATGGGCTTCTCGGACAAGCCGGTCGCCTACGGCTATTCGGTGCACGACCACGCCGACATGCACGAGGCGCTGCTGGCCCACCTCAAAGTCGACAGAGCCCACGTTCTGGCGCACGATCTTGGCGACTCGGTCGGCCAAGAACTGTTGGCCCGCAACCAGTTCGGCGACCAGGCCTACGGCAAGCTCGACATCGAGTCGATCACCTGGCTCAACGGTGGGCTGTTCAACGAGGCATATACGCCACGACTGCTGCAGAAGGCGATGTCGCAGAGTCCGTTGGGCGAGATCATCGGCTCGCTGCAGGGCAGCCCGTTCTCGCGCCGTCTGGCCGACCCCACCATCCGGGAAATGTTCGGTGTCAACACCAAACCGTCGGCGGCGATGATGGACAAGTTCCACGAGATCCTCGACTACAACGACGGCAAACGCGTCATGCACAAGGTCGGCCGATTTATCAACGACCGCTACACCTTTCGCAATCGCTGGGTACGTGCCATGCGGGAGACCACGATTCCGATGCGGCTGATCGACGGTCCGTCCGACCCGAATTCCGGCGCCCACATGGCCAAGCGCTACCGCGAGGTCATCCCGAACCCGGACGTGGTGATGCTGGCCGACGACATCGCGCATTGGCCACAGATCGAGGCACCCGATGCGGTGCTCGCGGCATTCACGGAGTTCATCGAACCGCTGTTGGGCAACAATTGATGGGATCGTCAATTCCGAAGTAATGACCCGCCCGGCTCGGTAGGTTGAACCCGCCGAACTCAGCGAAGGGCGGGTGGCGGACATGACGGAAGTAGTGCCGAACGCACAAACCGCCGGATATCAGCCCGAACTCAAACGCACCCTCGGTTCGTTTCAAGTCTTCGCCATTTCGTTCGCCTTCATCTCGGTCGCCGTCGGGATCTTCGCCACCTATGACGACGTGCTGAGAAACGCTGGCCCGGTGGGCATCTGGCTCTGGCCGGTCGTGGCAGTCGGCCAAACTCTGATCGCTTTGGTCATTGCACAGTTCGCTGCCCGCATACCGCTCAGTGGGTCTTCATATCAGTGGGCCTCGCGCCTGGCGAGCCCGAAGATCGGCTGGTTGTTCGGTTGGCTGAGTTTCTGCTACTTGGCGATCGGGGTGGTGACGGTTGACAACGCCATGGCCAACACGGCTTTGATGCCGCTGTTCGGCTTGGCGCCCGATGAGAACACCGGACGCGTGATCACCCTCGTCGTACTGATCGTGCAGACCGTGCTGGTGGTCGCCTCGACGCGGCTGGTCGGTTTGTTCACGGCCGGCACCGTCGGGTTGGAACTGTTCATCGTGGTGGTGCTGACGGTCGCACTCATCGTCGCCGTCGCGGTCACGGGTCACGGCTCGATCAGCAATCTCACCTCCCGGGGGATCGCGGCGGGTGCCCCGGGCTATTTCGCCGTCGGTGGTGGGCTGATGTTTGCGATGGTCATGGGTATCGTCACGCTGGTCGGCTTCGACTCCGCGGCGAACATGGCCGAGGAGGCCGATGATCCGTTCCGCACGGTCCCGCGCGCGATCGTCGGGTCGGTGCTGGCCGCCGGAGTGTTGGGCATGGTGTTCGCGATCGCACTCACCGTCGCGATCAACGACATCCCGCGGGTCAGCGCCAGCGAGACGCCCGTCGCGCTGATCCTGCACGATCAACTGGGACCGGTGGTGGAGCGCCTGCTGCTGGTCGCCATGGCGCTTGCGTTTTTCGGTGCCGGACTGGTCACCGAAACCACCTGTGCCCGTGTGATTTTCGCGATGGCGCGGGATGGTCGCTTTCCGGCACACCGATTGATGCGCCGCGTGCACCCACGTACTCAGACGCCGATCCCGGCGACGCTGCTGATCGTCGTCGTCGGGATCATCCTGATGCTCGCCCTACCCGGTGACGCACTGCAACAGTTGATCACCGCGGGCGGTGTCATCGGGGCGATCCTCTACGGCGCCATTGTCGTGTTGTATCTCGGTGTGCGAAAAAGATTGACGCACAAGGAGGATGCATTCGATCTGGGTCGATTCGAGACACCCGTCGCGATCGCCGCGGTGCTGTGGTCCGTCGTCGTGGTGCTCGTACTCGTAACGCCGCCGGAAGTGTTCATCGCCGTGCTGATCGCGGTAGGCATCCTGCTGGCCGGTGCGACGTACTTCGGGTATTTGGTGATCACGAATCGTGAGGTATTCGAACATGAGCCCGAGGCCAATTTCTGACCGTTGCGGAAAGGGCTGCTACGGCCGAGCGAGCGCCGTCGAGAGCACCGGGTCGCACAGTTCGCGCTGCCACTGGCGAGCCCCAGCGGCCGAGAGGAACGAGTCCACGGCGCCCTCGACATCGGCAACCGGCTGCCAATCCCAGCACAACCGGCGGACGGTATCGGGCGTCAACAGATTCTCCGTCGGCACCGAAACCTTCTCGGACAGCCCAGAAAGCCCACTCCGGCAGGCCTCCAACCGGGCGAAGGCCTCGGGCTTGCGTCGCGACCAGCGGGCCGGCGGTGGCAGCCCATTGGACGGCTCGGACGCGGGCGGCTCGGCATCGCGGGCCCGGGCCAGGGCATCGAGCCATACCTGGGCGCTGCGCTTCTGTCGCGAACCACCGAAAACGGGTAGTGCCGTGAGCTTTTCGATGGTGTCGGGATTGGCTACCGCGGCGGCGACCAGAGCCGAGTCGGGCAGAATCCGGCCCGGTGCGATGTCCCGTCGTTGCGCGATCGAATCCCGGGTCTGCCACAGCTCGCGTACGGCGGCCAGCGCTCGTCCGTCGCGCACCTTGTGGATTCCCGAGGTGCGACGCCACCGGTCCCGCCGGGTGGGCGGCGCTTCATAGGTGCGCAGATGCTCGAATTCCTGTGCTGCCCAATCGCTTTTGCCCTGTGCTTCCAGCTCCGCTGCCACCGCCGCACGCAACTCCAGCAGCACCTCGACGTCCAGCGCCGCATAGTTCAGCCAGTCCGCGGGCAACGGCCGTTTGGACCAGTCCGCCGCACCGTGGCCCTTTTTCAGCCCAAGGCCCAGCAGCCGCTGCACCATGGCGGCCAGGTTGACTCGGTCGAACCCGGCCAGCCGCCCGGCCAACTCGGTGTCGTACAGCGACGGCGGCGTCATCCCCAGCTCGGCCAGACACGGCAGATCCTGATCGGCCGCGTGCAGCACCCACTCGCCGGAATTGAGCACGGCGGCCACCGGGGCCATGGTGGCAACCGGATCGGCGCCGTGGCTGACCGGGTCGATCAACACCGTTCCGGCGCCGGCCCGGCGGATCTGCACCAGGTACGCGCGGTTGGAGTAGCGAAAGCCCGACGCACGTTCGGCGTCGATCGCAAATGCGCCGTGCCCGGAAGCCAGGTACTCCGCCGCCCGGGCGATATCGCTGACGTACACCGATACCGGCGGCACGCCTTCGGCGGGCGCCAGCAGGGGAGTTACGTCGGGATCGGTATCACCGGTCCCGTCATCATCGACGTCAGTCATAGGTACAAATTCAAGCGCGTGTGCGCGAACCCAGATCGGTCACCCCGGCTGGAGGCAGTCCGGCCGCGTGTTCGAGCACCTCGCAGAACGCCTGCACGTGCGGTCCAAGCTCCAGTGAGGTGGCCGTCCACGACGCCCGTAGTTCCAGCTGGTGGGCCCGCGGCGGGCCCGAGATGTCGCCGTACCGCACCGAAGTGGTGGCGGTGACGGTGCCGCCCAGAGCGGTCACTCCTTCACCGTGCGACTCGAGCGCATCGACCAGCCAGCTCCATGCCACTTCCGGCAGCAACGGATCGACGGCCTCAGTGGAATCGAGGTCGGCCTGGATGTAGGCGACCAGGCGCATGGTGCCGTCCCAGGCGTCGGCGCCCTCGGGATCGTGCAGCAGGATCAGCCGTCCGAAGGCGTCGCCCTCGGAGCGCTCCGGGACGACGGTGGTGTCGGGATGACGAACTTCGGCACCGAGGGCGTAGCTGTAGGGCGCCAGGCGCTGCGGCGGACGGATCGGGCCGAGTTCGATCTCCGGTCGCACCACTGCTGCGTTCATCGCAGCGACAGCGGTGCGGAACTGGGCCGGTTCGGCGGAGGTCACATTCTGGGACGCTAGCTCGATCTGCCAGGTGGTGGACGCAGGCGCGCCGATAGCCCACTATTTGGACGCCCGGCAGGGTATAAGCGTCCGTCCGCCGCATGGCAGCATGAACGTCGATGAGCACCCGTCGTGAACTGCCGCAATCGCCCTACCTGGCTGCCGCCACCGGCCGCGAACCGTCCCGGATCCCGGTCTGGATGATGCGCCAGGCGGGCCGCTCGCTACCCGAATACCGGGCCCTGCGCGCCACCCACACCATGCTGTCGGCGTGCTTCAACCCGGAGCTGGTCTGCGAGATCACCATGCAGCCGGTGCGCCGCCACGACGTCGACGCCGCGATTCTGTTCTCCGACATCGTGGTGCCGCTCAAGGCCGCCGGCGTCGATCTGGACATCGTGCCCGACGTCGGACCGGTGATAGCCCACCCGATCCGCACCATCGCCGACGTCGAGCAGCTGAAACCCCTTGAGCAACAGCAGGTTGCGCCGGTGGCCGAGGCGATTGGGCTGTTGACCAAGGAATTGGATCAGGTGCCGTTGATCGGATTCGCCGGGGCGCCGTTCACGCTGGCGTCCTATCTGGTGGAGGGCGGCCCCAGCCGCAACCACGAAAAAACCAAGGCCATGATGCTCGGCGAATCCGCCACCTGGCACGCGTTGATGGACAGCCTCACCGACCTGACCATCGCGTTCCTGCGCGCCCAATTGGCGGCCGGGGTGGATGCCATCCAGCTGTTCGATTCCTGGGCCGGGACCCTGTCGCTGGCCGACTACCGCAGCTACGTGCTGCCGCACAGTTCCCGGGTGTTCGCGGCGCTCAAAGACGAAGGTGTACCGATGACGCACTTCGGTGTCGGCACCGCCGAACTGCTCGGTGCGATGGGCGAGGCCGGCGCCACCGTGGTGGGTGTGGACTGGCGCACCAATCTGGTCGACGCGGTGAGCCGGGTGCCCGCGGGCAAGGCACTGCAGGGCAACCTCGACCCGGTGGTGCTGCTGGCCGGTTGGCCTGTCGCAGAGCCCGCCGTACGCACGGTGGTCGCCGATGGCAAGCGCGCTGTGCAGGCCGGTGCGACCGGGCACATCTTCAACCTGGGCCACGGCGTGCTGCCTGCCACCGACCCGGGGGTGATCACCGAGGCGGTGGCGCTGGTGCATACCTTGTGACCACGTATTGCGTTGTCGGCGGCGGTATTTCGGGGCTGGTCGCGGCGTACCGGCTGCGGCAGGCCGATCCGGCATCGTGGATCACGATCTTCGACCCGGCCGACCGTCTCGGTGGGGCACTGCGCACCGAACGGGTCGCCGGCCAGTCCATGGACGTCGGTGCGGAAGCCTTCGTGGCGCGCCGCCCCGAGGTCACCGCGTTGCTCGAAGAACTGGGCCTGCGGCAGATCGGTACCACCGGGGTGCGGCCGCTGATCTGCAGTGGTGCCTGTCTGCATCAGATGCCGACGGGCACGCTGCAGGGCGTACCCGGGCAACCCGAAGTGCTGCGGGGCCTGGTCGATGACGCCACCCTGGCTCAGATCTCGGCGGAGGCCACCCGGCCGTTGACCTGGCGTCCAGGCGACGACCCGACTGTCGCGCAACTGGTCGGCGACCGGTTCGGCGAGCAGGTGGTGACGCGATCGGTCGACCCGCTGTTGTCCGGGGTGTACGCCGGCTCGTCGGCGACGATCGGACTGCGTTCGGCCCTACCGGCGATCGCCGCTCACCTCGACAGCGGTGCGCCGAGTCTGACCGCGGCAGTGCAGGCGGCCTTGGCGGCCGCGCCGCCGATCACCGGCTCGGTATTCGGTGCCGTCGAAGGTGGCTACAGCGTGCTGATCGACACCTTGGTCGAGCGCGCCCAGGCTCAATGGGTCCAGATCGGGATCGACAAGCTGGAACCCGTGGGTATGGGGTGGCAGCTCACTGACGACGAGGGCCTCAGTTGGCCGGCCGACGCCGTCATACTCGCGTTGCCTGCGCCGCGGCTCGCCCGTCTCATCGGCGGCGTCGCACCACAGACCGCTGCCGCGGCCCGCCGGATACCGGTGGCGTCGGCGGCACTGGTGGCGTTGGCCCTGCCCGGCGGCACACCGTTGCCGCAGCAGTCCGGAGTCCTGGTGGCCGCGGGAGAACGCCTGCACACCAAGGCAATTACCCTCACCTCCCGCAAGTGGGGCCGGGGCGGGAATGTTGAGTTGGTGCGGTTGTCCTACGGGCGGTTCGGCGACGATGTCGCCCGCACGGTCGGTGACGACGTCCTCTTGGCGTGGGCCGCCGAGGACCTGCAGGCGGTGTTCGGAATCCGCGCCGACCCGGTCGATCACCGAGTGCAGCGCTGGATCGACGCCATGCCGCAGTACGGCCCGGGGCACGCCGAACTGATTACGGAATTGCGGGCGGGACTGCCGCCCGGGCTCGCGGTATCCGGCGGTTATCTGGATGGCATCGGTGTCCCGGCATGCGTGGCGTCGGGGACCCGGGCAGCCGCTGAGCTGGCTCGGCCGCTCACCTAGGCGCTTCGGCGTTGTCGCCGGCCGTTCCCGGATTCACCATCGATTCTGGCCGATCATCACGAAGGTCGACAGCAAGATGGCCTCCAGCGACACCACCAATGTCAATGCGGGCCAAGGACTTAGCTCCAGGTAGACCGTCCACACCGCGAACCCGATCGCGTGGATGAAGACGAAACTCATCGAACCGGCGAAGTCGGTGATCCGGTCCGCGACACGCATGCTCCCGTCCCTCACAGAGGATTGTGCGCCGACCGGCGGCCCCAGATGGATGTGTTCGTAAAGACGCGAGGTATTGGCCGTGGTCCTAGGCTCGACAACCGTGACTTCAGGCGATATCGATGCGCAGGTAAAGGAACTCGCATCTCTGGTGGTTCATCGGCTCGACGAGCTGGGCGGCGACGTCGTGGCCACGGTATGTGCCAACGTCGACTTCTATCGAGAGAACCGGGTGGTGCCGGCGGACGAGTTGCTTTACAGCGCAACCGACAACGTTCGGTTCCTCTTCGGCAGCCTCACCGCGGGAGCATCGTTTGACACCTCACCGGCCGTGGTGACCGGGACCAGTCGGGCTGCCGCGGGTGTTCCGTTGCCCGCGGTCATGGCTGCCTTCCGAGTTGCCTCGCACCGGCTGTGGGAGGTGATGGTCGAGGTGGCGGGTGCCGAGCCGGGTATCGGTTCGGCCGCGCTGCTGCGGGCGACCGACCTGCTGTGGCAGGCGCAGGACGCCTACACCGACACCATGGCCGACGCATATCGACGCGAAGCCGTCCGCAGGGCGATCCACGACGAGACCGAACGCTCTGCGCTCACCGAAGCGTTACTGCATGCCCGAGTCTCGGATGCACGCAGCCTCTGGGAGGTAGCGCAGACATTGCAGCTGCCGCAGACCGGTCCGTATGTTGTCGTCGCTGCCGTCTGCCCTGAACTCGGCAGGCAGGCGTTACCGGGCATCGCCGACATGCTCCGCAGCGTCGACGTGTTCTCGGCCTGGCGGCTGTTGCCGGACATTCAGATCGGTATCGCCAACGTTGCCCCGCCCGCTGCGCACGCTGCCATGGTTGATCTGCTCAACCGGATCGCGGTCGGCCGCGTCGGTTTGAGCCCCCAATTCGCGGACCTGGCCGATACCGCGGAAGCGTTGCGTTATGCGCGCGTCGCCGTGACCACACAGGCCGGCGGGCCCTCGGCCGTCACGGCTTTCGAGGATTCGCTGCTGGCCGTGGCGGCGGTGAGCGCCCCTGAGGTGGCCGCCAAGGTTGCCGCTATCGTGCTGGGCTCGTTCGAGGATCTCGGCGACGACGAGCGCGACATCTTGTTCGAGACCTTCCGGAAGTGGGTGCAGAACAAGGGATCGATGTCGGCCACCGCCGAGCAGTTGTACTGCCATCCCAACACCGTCCGGTATCGGCTGCGCCGGATCGAGGAGCGCACCGGCCGTTCGTTGTCGGTCCCGAACGAACTGGCTGAGCTCTGTCTGGCTTTCGAGATCCGTTGGAACAGCTGGTAATCCACGACTCGGCCAATTTTGGTGTACCAGCCGACACGATTGTCGGCCATTAGTTGTCTGCGAGGACTATGCCGCGGACGCGATCGATTTTGCGCTCGCTGCGGTAGACGAGGCGCAGGCGGCCGTGCTCGACGCAATGTACGCACGCGCCAACGCCGTTGCGCTGAACGCCTGACCTGGCGGCACCCGGCGTGGGGACGCGCCGGGTGTCGCATCGGCCGGCCGGGTCGTCGTCCGCGACATCTTCGACTCGGCGCACCGCGCGGCGGCGTCCGGTGGCCCGAGACCCGAGCGCCCTCGATCCTTGTGCTGTGCTCGCCTCGATAGCGGGCAGCGTGCTGGCGGACACCGGTTCGGGGCGATAGGGCACGATAGAGCCATGGCCAAGCTCGACTACGACGCGCTCAACTCGATGACTCGATACATGATGATCTCGGTCTTCGCCGTGCAACCGGAGGCATTGGCGGGTGACGCCCGGGCCGGCATCGCCGACGAGCTGGCGACCTTCTTCAAACAGCGCGAGGAGAGCGGCGTCGTGCTGCGCGGGATGTACGACGTCGCCGGTTTCCGCGCCGATGCCGACTTCATGATGTGGACGCACGCGGAGCGGGTCGAGGACTTGCAGGCCACGTACGCCGGTTTCCGTCGCACCACCCTCGGCGTTGCCAGCGATCCGGTATGGAGTGTGGTGGCGCTGCACCGTCCGGCCGAGTTCAACAAGAGTCATGTGCCTGCGTTCATCGCAGGCGAAGACCCGGGCGACTACGTGTGTGTCTACCCGTTCGTACGGTCGCTGGACTGGTACCTGCTTCCCGACGAAGACCGCCGCCGGATGCTGGTCGAGCACGGCATGGCCGGCCGCGAATACCCCGACGTGCGGGCCAACACCGTGCCGGCGTTCGCGCTCGGTGACTACGAGTGGATTCTGGCGTTCGAAGGACCGGATCTGGCTCGCATCGTCGAGCTGATGTGGAAGCTGCGGTACACCGATGCGCGCCGTCACGTGCGTGAGGAGACGCCGTTTTTCGTCGGTCCACGCGTCGCGGTCGACGAGCTCGTCACCAAGTTGGCGTAATGCACTCCCTGGCAATTACCTGGCCGGTGATATACGGCCAGGTGTCTGCCAGTTCACCAAACGGTCTCGATCTCAGCGAATTACAGACCGTTGGGATGGAAACTATTCCCAGCGTCGCCGGTGTTGCTAGCGTCAATTGGTGCCGAAGTTCACCTGGGGTGCGAGCTCGGTTGCCGCGATCGTCGCGGTCGCCGGCTGTCTGCTCTTGGACTTCGATCAGATGACTGCGCGCGGTTTCGGCGACCTCGTCATCCTGGTGATGTCCGGGATCGCCATGCTGTGCACGATGTCGGTCGTCTCGGTGACGCGCGGTCGTCAGCGCAGCGCGTGGACCTGGCAGAGCATCGGCCTCGCCGGTTGGTTCGTATCAGAAGTGGTGGAGTTCTACTACACGGGGCTCAGCGGTATGGAGCGGTCGCCGTTCCCGTCGGTTTCAGATCTCGCCTACCTGGTGTATCCGATCGCGGCCTGCCTGGCGCTGGTGCGCTTCCCGCCCAACAACTTCCGGTTCCGTGCGCGCGTGGTCCTCGACGGCGTGATCGTGTCGATCGCGTCGTTCGAGGTGATCTGGCAAACGGTGCTCAAGCACGCTTACCAATTGGGTGCCCCGGATCCGATTCGCTTCGCGGTCACCGTGGCCTACCCCGTGACCGACGTGCTGATTGTCGCGGTGGCGGTCATGGTTCTGACGCGGTTGCGTGGCACCCAGCGCACCGTCGTCATATTGCTTGCCGTCGGTGCGGTGTTCAATGCGGTGGCCGACAGTGCCAATGTCTACTCGCATGCGTTGGACGCGCACGCCGGGATCACGGTGCTGATCTATCTGGGCTGGGCCGGCGCGGTCGTGTTCATGACCGCAGCGGCGCTGCTGGCCCGCCGCGCGCGGGCAGTCGAAGAACCCGACGAAGAGATGATCTCGACGCGGCTGGATGTCTGGCTGCCGTACTCCGCACTGGCGATGGCCGCCCTGGTCTGTGGGCTCCAGTACATTCCGTCGCTGTCGCACGGCCCGCTGCTGACCACGTCGGTGCTGCTGTTGTTGGCCGCGGTGGTGCGGCACGCGATCGTGCTCTTGGATAACCGCCGCCTGCACGGTGTGGTCAGCGATCAGGCGCTGCGAGATCCGCTGACCGGGCTGGCGAACCGCGCGTTGTTCCGGGACCGCACCGCGCATGCGATTCACCTCCGCCAACGGGACAACCGTGCGGTGGCGATAGTCCTGCTCGACCTCGATGACTTCCGCAGGGTCAACTCCGAATTCGGTCAGGCAGTCGGTGACGAGTTGCTGGTGATGGTGGCCAACCGCCTGATGAACGCGGTCCGCGCCGGCGACACTGTCGCGCGTATCGGTGCCGACGAGTTCGCCGTCGTGATGGAGGGTGCGGCTGATCAGGCCCGGATCATTGCCCATCGGGTGGTGCGCGCTTTCGACGAGCCGTTCAGCCTCGGCAGCCGTTCGATCGCCGTGCGGCCCAGCGTCGGCTTCGCGATGGCCGCCTCCGATACCGACGATGTCTCGGCCACCGAACTGATCGAGCAGGTGGACCTGGCGATGCAGCAGGCCAAGCGCGTGGGCGGTCGTGGACTGCACACATTCACCGAGGACATGCGCTCGGCGGTACGCAACGGTGCGGGGCGAGACAGCGACGAGGACGCGGTGCTGCTACGTGACCTGCGGCGTGCCATCGACGACGTCGAACTGAGCGTGGTGTACCAACCGAAGGTAGATCTGCGCACAGGTAAGCCGGTCGGTGTCGAGGCCTTGGTGCGGTGGCCGCACCGTGAGCATGGGCTGCTGGCCCCCGACTCGTTCCTGCCGCTGGTGCGTCAGCACGGACTGATGAGCGGGGTCACCGAGCTGGTGCTCAACCGCGCTCTCGACGACGTCGTGACCTGGCAAGCCGGGGGACTGCGGGTGCCGGTGTCGGTCAACCTGTCGGCGCCCTCGGTTGCCGACACCAACCTGCCGGCGTATATCTCGCAGGAATTGGCCTCTCGGCATCTGGAGCCGTCGATCCTCACCGTGGAGATCACCGAGGATCTGCTGCTGGAGAACACCCAGCGGGCGCGCAGCGTGCTGGATCGCTTGCGCGCCAGTGGAACTCGCGTCGCCCTTGATGACTTCGGCAGTGGCTATTCAGCGCTGTGGTATCTGCGCGACCTGTCGTTCGACGAGGTCAAGCTCGACCGTCAGTTCATCGCTCCGCTGCTGACCGATCGACGCGCCGCGGTGATCGTCCGCACGGTGATCGATCTCGCGCACGATCTGGGCGGCACCGTGGTCGCCGAGGGCGTGGAGAACGCCGCGACGTCCGAGAGGCTGCGTGACTACGGCTGCGAGACCGCGCAGGGTTTCTACTACAGCCCGCCGCTGCCGGCGCAGGAGGCGTTCGCGTTTTTCAAGGCGTCGGGGATGACGGCACCAACCGCAGTGAAACCGAGTTGATGCAGTAACGCTGGTCGGTGGGAGTGGGGTAGCCCTCACCTTCGAAGACGTGGCCCAGGTGGCTGTGGCAGTTGGCACACAGCACCTCGACGCGGCGCATCCCCAGCGTGTTGTCGGTGCGCAGGATCACCGCGTCCGAATCGGCCGGGTCGAAGAAAGACGGCCACCCGCAATGGGATTCGAACTTCTCACTGCTGCGGAACAGTTCTGCGCCGCAGGCCCGGCATTGGTAAATGCCCTCGGTCTTGGTATCGGTGTATTCACCGGTGAACGGCCGCTCGGTACCGGCCTGACGCAGGACGTGGAACTCGTCCGGTGTCAACTTCTCACGCCACTGGGATTCGGTGTATTCGACCTTGGGCAGCGGAATGCTCATGAAGCCAGGTTAGCGTCGGCCCGGTCATCGGACAGCCAGAGTGGATCGATGCCCTGGTCCAGTCGGTTGTCGGCCTTGGCGTCCAGGTACCGGAAGTACAGCACGCAGAACACCACCACCAGCATCAGGCACCAGCCGTAGGTGATCTTCATGTACTCCAGGAAGCGGCCGGTGGTGGGCCAGAAGTACAGCAGGTAGTTGTCCATGGTGAGAACCCCGTAGACACCGAGCCAGGCGGGCCAGTTGCGGATCGTCGACCGTGGCAGCACAACCGTCATCAAGAACGGGAACAGCATCATCGAGTAGTAGCCCTGGGCCAGCGCCAGCACGAGCCACGACGTGATCAGCAGGACGCCCGACGACGTCAGCATCCAGAACAGCTGATCGCGCTGCCGGTAGTAGCGATACAGCAGCCACAGACTGCCGGCGGCCAGCACCACGAACGTCAGCCGCAGTCCCAGAATCAGCCAGGGGGGCAGGCCGTAGTAGATGCCGTTGCCTGTGATCGAGGAATTGAAGTAGTCGCGGGTCTGGGTGATGTACGGCAGCGTGCCGCGCACGAAGCCCATCGGGTCGGACGACAGCGGCCAGGCCACGGCGTTGAAGACAAGGGGTACGCCGATCGCGGTCACCAGTGCGCGCCACTGCCGGTTCAACAAGGGCAAGAGCAGCAGCACACCCAGCACGGGTTTGACCACCAGAGTCAGGCCGATGGCGATGCCGGCCAGCCACTGGTGGGACACCTTGCCGTCCAACAGCCAGCGGAAGAACAACACCTCGGCCAACAGGATGCAGCCGTTGACGTTGGTGAAGATGATGGTGTTGGTCACCGACTCGGTGCAGAACATGGCCAGCAACAAAGCCGGCAGTGCGACCGAGGTCAGCGAATACTTGAACAGCCGTACCAGAAGGCACGCAGCGATGATCATCGCGACGACGTTGAATGCGATGAACCAGTTCCGCGAAGCGAACTCCGGCAGGTAGCCGAACGGTGACAGCAACAGCGTGCCGCCGGGCGGGTACAGGTAATGCGGATCGACGTAGTTGAAGTGCTCGTTGTAGATGGCCCAGTGCCGACGGAAGTTCGACACCGCGCGGTACACCGGACCGAAGTCATTGGTGATGTGCGGGTTGGTCGACAGCACGTAGCAGCGGTGGAAGATCGACAGGACGGCGATGGGCCACAACGCCGCCCGCACCACGTTGGCGGTGCTGGGCGGTGCGGTACGGGGGCCGAACACGCTCAGGAGCGAAAAGGGGCGCGTCACGTCCGAACCCTATCGCGGGGCTCGCGACGCCTTGGCTAGGCCGGGCAGTACGTGTCGTTTTCGGGCAGCTTGCCGCTGTCCAGGTAGGACCGCACCGGTGGTAGCGCACACGGCGTGTACACCACGGTGCCGTGGCCGGTGCCCTGCCACATCACCCGGCGGCTGCTGGTGCCGGCATTGATCGCCGTGGCCCCTACTGCGGCAACGCCTTCGTTGCCGACGATCGAATCGGCGTGTGAGCCCAGCAGCAGGATCGGGAAGGTGAGGTTCTTGGGTTCGGGAATGGCCGGAACACTCGGCCAGCTCAGGCATTTGGCCAAGCTGAGGGCGCCGATCGCGCCGAACTGCGGGTAGAGCTTGGGCCAGGCGACCATCAGCTGCCGTACCCGGTCGGGGGTCGGGCGGTTCAGCGAATCGGTGCACGAACCGACGAACTGGCCGTCGGTCTGGCGCATGGCCTGGGCGGCGTTGATCAGCCCGTTGAGAGCGTTGGAGTCGCCGCCGCGGGCCGCGGCCAGCGCGCCCGCCAAGGCCGCGGTGTTGGCCGCGCCGTCACCGTGCGGATAGCCCAGTGCAGTGGTGATCGCGTCGGCGATGCCCGCCGCCGAATTGCCGCCGACGCCGTGACCGGCCCGGGCGTCGGCCAGCAGTCCGTCGACCGCGCCCTTCGGGTCGGGCGCCAACGGGCAGTTGATCGCCAGACAGCTGGTGCTGAAGGCATCCAGGGCGGTCTGCGCGCCCTTCACCCTCTGCTCGGTCGCGGCTTCAGCGGAAATCCCCAGCGGCAGTGGCGAATCGAGCACCAGCCGACTCACCTTGGTCGGGTGGGCACTGGCATACGCGAGTGCCACCTGGGCGCCGTTGCCGATGCCGAGCACTGCCAGTGACGGCACGTCCCAGGTGCTGCGCAGTCGTTCCAGGTCGTCGGCCGCATGCGCGTTGTCGTAGGCCGACGTTCCCGGCGCCAGGGTGTCGGTGCAGCTGGTGGTCACCGACTGGGCGACCGCGGTCAGGTTGGCCACCGGGTCGTCACCGCCCTGGAACTGGGCCTGGTCGAGCATGTTCTGCCGGTCGCTGCTCTCGCGGCAGGTGATCGGGCTGGACATGCCCATGCCGCGACGGTCGACCGCGACGATCGGGTGCGACTTGAGCATGTCGGTGCCCGACCGGGCGAGCCACACGGGTAGCTGCTGGGACGTGGGTAGGTCCGTGCCGGTGGTCAGCACGATCGGCCCGGCATCAGCTGGGGTGGCCGAGGTCCGGGCCCGCACCACGCCGATGCTGACGGTGCCGTTGGCGCCGCCGATCGAATCCAGATTGGCGTCGTAGGTGGCGCAATCCAGGCTGACGTCCGGTACCGGCGGCGTGGTGGCGCCGCCGAACACCTGAGCGGTGCAGTCGTGCCAGGACAGGTCCTTTTTCGGGGCGGCGATCGGAGGCGGACCCGGTGCCGGTTTGGCGGTCGGTACCGCGCCCTGCGGCTTGGCGCCGGCGTCCGTGGCGTAACGCGGGTTTGCGGCCAGGCCGGGTGCACAACCTGCAACCGTTGTCGACAGTGCCGCGGTCGAGAGCATCAAGGCCGTGAAGCTCAGAGCCGGGAGCAGTTGTCGACGCATGCGCACCACAGTAGCGATGCCCCTGCCGCACCTCCCACACCGCGCGAGCGTGCGTGTCCGCGCCAGACGGGCGCATCAGGCGCACCGGCAATTTGCGCAGACTCGCGTGTCGTCAGGTACGGATGTACCGCGTGTAGAGGTAACCCTCGTCGTCGGTGAGCAGGTGGCTGCGCCGCATCCGGGTGTGGGCCTGGCCGTGGCCGGACGCGATCCGCCGGGCCGATCCGCCGACCAGAATCGGCGCGATCGTCACGCACAGCTCATCGAGCAGGTCATCCTCGATCAGCAAGCTCAGCAAGGACGGGCCGCCTTCGGTGAGCACCCGCTTGAGCCCGCGGTCGGCGAAGATCCGCAACACGACCTTCAGGTCGACGCGGTCAGGTGCGGCGCCGGACGCGTCGATGACTTCGGCCAGCCCGGTGAACCGGCGACAGGTGTCGTCGATGTTGTCGCGGCTGGTGAGGATCAGCGGCAGCACGGAAGCGTGGGTGAACAGCTTGGAGTCGTGCGGGAAGTCGGCGTGATGGGTGACCACCGCGATCGGAGGTACCTCAGACTGGCCGCGGCCCTGCCGGGCCTGGCGCTGCGCGACGGACATCTGTGCGCCGCCGTAGTTCTCGATCTGGGCCGTGGCCGCGCCGACCAGGATGACATCGGCAGCCTGGCGCATGAGGGCGAACAGGGCCCGGTCACCGGGACCGGCCAGGCCGCCGGAGCTGCCGTCGTCGGTCGCCCCGCCGTCCAGGCTGGAGATCATGTTGGCCCGCACCCAGGGCCGGTCGAGCCGGTCGGGGTAGGTGTACAGCGGTGCCAGCGACTCATCGTCATCGACACCGAACGCTTCGGAGGCCGCATTCAGCGCTGTGAGCTGCGTCGCAGCGTCGGGTCCTGGCACGTGTTCTATTGCAACACGCCGATATGGTGCCCTAATGCCTGGGGCCAGCGAAGTCGCTCACCTGACCGATCGTCATCCGACCGTCACACCGGAACGGCTGATCGCACAACTGGTTCCGCCGTCAACGTTTGCCGACGTCAGCTTCGATTCGTACCGGCCCGACCCGGCCGAGCCGTCGCAGGCCGCGGCGGTGGTGTCGGCCCGCAAATTCTGCGAGGACGCGGTGCGCGCACGCGCCGGCAAGAAGAAGCTGTTCGGTAAACGTGAGGCCTTGCCCGGCGTCGGCATGTACCTCGACGGCGGCTTCGGCGTCGGCAAGACCCACCTGCTGGCCTCGACGTATTACACGCTGGCCGCGGCCGGTGCGGGCCCGGCGGCGTTCGCGACGTTCGGTGAGCTGACCCAGCTGGCCGGGGTGTTCGGCTTCACCGAGTGCATCGAGCTGCTGGCCGACTACGTGGTGGTCTGCATCGACGAGTTCGAGCTCGACGACCCCGGCAACACCACGCTGATCTCGCGGTTACTGTCGGCGTTGGTCGAGCGCGGGGTATCGATCGCGGCGACGTCGAATACGCTGCCCGAGCAGCTCGGCGAGGGCCGGTTCGCGGCCCAGGATTTTCTGCGCGAAATCAACACGCTGTCAAGCATTTTCACCACGGTTCGGGTCGAGGGGCCGGACTATCGCCAGCGCGGTCTGCCGTCGGCGCCGGTGCCCCCGGCCGACGAGCAGGTGCGGCAGTGGGCTGTCGGTGTCCCGGGCGCCACACTCGATGACTTCGACGCGTTGTGCAAGCACCTGGCGACCATGCACCCGTCGCGCTATCTGACGCTGATCGAGGGGATCACCGAGGTCTTCATCACCGGCGTGCACACCGTGGACGATCAGAGCGTGGCGTTGCGGTTGGTGTCGCTGACCGACCGGCTCTACGACGCCGGCGTGCCGGTAGTGGCGTCGGGCGCGAAGTTGAACACGCTGTTCAGCGACGAGATGCTGGCGGGCGGCTTCCGTAAGAAGTACCTGCGTGCGACGTCGCGATTGCTGGCGTTGTCGGCGGCCGGTCAGGATCTGCACGCCTGACGGTTCTGCACGTCACGCCAGCGGACGCACCAGCACGAAGTCGTGCTCCAGCCGGTTGCCGAGCCGAAATGTCTTGGTGCCGGCGACCGTGTACCCGTGTTTGGCGTAAAAGCGTTGGGCGCGTTGGTTTTCCTGATTGACGCCGAGCCACAGCGAGAGTGCGCCGCAGGCCGTCGCATGATCGATCGCGGTGGTCATCAGTGCATCGCCGGCGCCGGTGCCGTGCGCCTCGGGCAGGACGTACATCTTCGACAGTTCGATCGCCGGTCGCAACGGCACCGCTCGTTGCACGTCGGCGTCATCGGGGACTCCCTGAATCAGCATCGCGTAACCCAGGATCTGGTCTGCCCGGGCAACCAAGACCGTTCGGTCCGGGTCACCGAGGTAGCCGGCGAAATGCTCTTCGGTCAAGTTCGCGGCGATGAACGCGGCGATCTGCTCCGGCGGTGCCGACGGCGGGCACGCCAAGGGAAAGGTCGTGGCGGCGACGGCGGCAAGCTCGGTCAGGTCGGCGCTACCCGCCTGGATGACTCGGACGGACACCCGATCAGGGCAGCGGCGTTTCCGGCTGCCACATGTTCCATTGACCGATGTGGGTGCCGGTTGCGGGGTTGAGCAGCACGACGTTGGTCACCAGACCCTTGTAGACGTCCCAGTAGACGACGCCGTTGACCGTCGACCCGGCCGGCGCATTGAGCAACTGGGCTTCCAGAGCGTCGGGGTCCGTGGTGTGCTTGGAAACGTAGGCGTCCGCGTACGGGGTGACTCCGTAGAAGGTGAACGCCGTCGCCAACTGATAGGGGTTGACGGCCTTGATGACGTGGACGGTGACGTTCGCCTTCCACGGGCCGCCCTGGGCGCGCCAGCGGTAGGAACCGCTCCAGGTCCAGCCGGGCGGGACATCGGACGGCACCACGTCATGCACGGTGACGTCGGCGACGATGCTCTCGTAGTTCACCCGCAGGGTGTCGCCGAGGTTGCCGATCACGGTGTCGGCCGACGCCGGTGGGGCCAGCAGGGCAGCGACAGCGACCAGAGTGCCCAGCACGCCCGCCAGCCGGCGACCCCGGTTCGTCGTCTTGCTGTTTACGCCCGTGCTCATCGCGTCCTCTCGGTAATGACTGCTTCGCATGATGGCATACCGCTCGCACCCACTCGTCCAAACGGGCGTATGGGCGGCAAAGTACGAGTAGATCTGGCCACCACCTCGACCTCGGTGGGTCTCGGTCTCCCTGTCAGTGGACACTCATTCTGGTCCGGGCCTCGATGGCTGGGCGGCGACGATGGTGCGCAACATCTGGTCGAGGTCGGATTCGATCCGGCCCTTGTCGATTCCGAGGCTGTGCAGTGGCCCGTCGGTGTCCTCGGCTTCGATCAGGGCCAGCAGTATGTGCTCGGTGCCTATGTAGTTGTGCCCCAAGCGAAGTGCTTCGCGGATGGTCAGTTCCAGTACCTTCTTGGCCGCACCGTTGAACGGGATGAGAGCGGGTGGTTCGGCTTGTCCGGCCGGTGTGGCGGCCGCATCGCGAAGAGCCTCGACGCTGACACCCTGTTTGGCCAGCAGTGCGATCGCGAGCGAGGCTGAGTCGGTGAGCAGACCCGCGGTCAGGTGCGCGGGGGCGATCTCAGCGCTCCGGGCCGTGCGGGCGGCTTCCTGGGACGCGACGACGACATTGCGGGCGCGCGGCGTGAAGCGGCTGAACCCGTTGAATCCACTGTCCGGGTCCATGGCCTTGGGGACGAAGCGCTTCTGTGCGGCCTGCTTCGTCACGCCCATGCTGGTGCCGATGTCGGACCACGACGCACCCGAGCGGCGGGCCTGATCGACGAAGTGGCCGATGAGGTGGTCGGCGATGTCCCCGAGGTGTTCGGCGGCCAGCATCGCGTCGGTGAGTTGATCGAGTGGTTCGGTGTGCACCCGCTTGATGGCGGTGATCAAGTCGTCGAGGCGGACGGTGCCGGCGATGGGATTCGGAGCGGTGGTGCGGGCATCCTCGGTCATGCGTCAACCATAAGTTGACGAGCATCGATGCGTCAACCGGTGGTTGACGCGGAGATGTCAGCTGTTGCGCAGCGTGTCCCAGTCGTGTTCGGCCTCCAGTTCTTCGATGGCCTTGGAGGTGCGATCTTTGAGCACCAGCGTCACCGTCAGACCGACGCCGACACCCACCAGCAGCGCCACCCAGGAGAAGCTGGACAACCATTTCTCTGCCGCCACGCCCAGGAAGTAGACGACGGCAGTGGTGCCACCGGCCCACACGATGCCCCCGGCGGCGTTGGCTGCCAGGAAGTGCGGGTAACGCATCTTGAGGGCCCCGGCCAGCGGGCCGGCGAAGATGCGCAGCAGCGCCACGAACCGGCCGAAGAACACCGCCCAGACGCCCCATCGGCTGAAGAACCGGCGGGCCAGCGCGACGTGGCCGGGCCCGAAATGCTTGGGGAATCGCCGGCCGAGTCGCTCGAACAGGGACATGCCGAACCGGCGGCCGATGCTGTAACCGATGGAGTCGCCGACGATCGCGCCTGCCGCGGCGGCGAGCCCGACGCCCGCCGGGTCGACATCGAGGGTGTGCCGTGAAGACATCAGTGCCGCAGCGACCAGGATGATCTCGCCGGGCAGTGGGACGCCCAGGCTCTCCAGGCCGATGACACCTCCGACGACGAGGTATACGGCCAACGGCGGAATCGATTGCAGCAGCGCGTCTACATCCACGCCGCTAAGGATGCCCTACCGGAGGTTGTGATTCACCTGGACAGGCTGCGGGCGATGACGAGCCGTTGGATCTGGTTGGTGCCTTCGAAGATCTGGGTGATCTTGGCCTCACGCATGTAGCGCTCGACGCGGTAGTCGCGGGTGTAGCCCGCCCCACCGAACACCTGGACGGCATCGGTGGTGACCTTCATCGCGGCGTCGGTTGCCACGAGTTTGGCCACCGAGGCGTTGCGGGAGTACGACAGTCCGCCGTCGCGGCGCCGCGCCGCGTCGAGGTAGGTAGCCCGGGCGGAGTCGACTGCAGCGGCCATGTCGGCCAGCAGGAAGCCCAAGCCCTGATGGTCGATGATCTTGCGGCCGAACGTGGTTCGCTCGTGCGCGTAGTCCACGGCCTGGTCGAGTGCGGCCTGGGCCAGGCCCACTGCCACAGCGGCGATGCCGAGCCGTCCCGAGTCCAGTGCGCTGAACGCGATGGACAGGCCCTGGCCTTCGGAGCCGATCCGGCGTTCTGCCGGCACGAAGGCGTTGTCGTAGTGCGCGGTCGTGGTGGGCACTGCGTGCAGGCCCATCTTCTCCTCGGGCCGGCCGAAGGTCAGGCCGTCGTTGTCCTTGGGGATCAGGAAACATGAAATCCCTTGGGAGCCTTCACCGGTGCGGGCGAACAGGGTGTAGAAGTCGGCGATGCCGCCGTGCGTGATCCACGCCTTCGAGCCGGAGATCCGGTAGCCGTCATCGACGGGGGAGGCCTTGCAGGCCAGTGCCGCAGCGTCCGATCCGGCCTGTGGCTCGGACAGGCTGTAGGCGCCGATCAGGTTGCCGCTCAACATCTCTGGCAGCCAACGCTGCCGCTGCTCGTCGGTGCCGTAGGCCATCAATGGGTGGCAGGACAGGCTGTGCACGCTGACCGCGACGGCCACCGCGGCCCAGCGGGCGGCCAGTTCTTCGAGCACCTGTAGGTATACCTCGTAAGGCTGTCCGCCGCCGCCCCATTCGACCGGGTACGGCAGGCTCAGCAGACCGGCGGCACCGAGGGTGGCGAAGACGCCGTCAGGATAGGTTTCCGCCTTCTCGTGTTGGTCGACGACAGGATCGAGGACTCTGTCGGCGATATCGCGGGTCAGTGCGATCAATTCACGCGCATCGTCGTCAGGCAATAGGCGGTCGACGGGCACGTGGATTCCTCTCAGTTGGCAGTAACGGGTGAGCCGCAGCTCAGTCCATGATGTCGCGAACCTTGGTGTGCTCGTGGCCGCGCACCAGCGCCACCGTGGCGATCTCCATGTGTTTACGCCAATGTGCTTCTGCCTCAGCGCCTTTGCCGGCGGCGACCAGGCTGTTGAGCCGGTGGTAGGACTTGATCATCCGGGTGTAGTCGGCCTTGGACAACGAGTTCGGGGTTTGGTCGATCGCGGTGATGGTGTGTCGCACTGTGATCTCGTAGAGCATGCCCGCGATCATCGCCAGGATCGGGTTGCCGGACAGTTCGACCATGCGGCGGTGCAGGTTGGCGGTGGAGTGGGCCAGGTTGCCGCCGTCCCATTCTGTCGGCAGCTCGTTGACCAGTCGGTCGAGCTCGGCCTTGGCCTCGGGGGTTCCGTGCTCGGCGAGCAGTCGGGCGGCGGCAGGTTCGAACGCGATGCGGGTGTCGACGACGTCGGTCAGGGTGGCGCCGGAGAGCTCCAGCAGTAGCCCAGCCGGGCGGGCGACGATCTCTGCGCCGGGTACGCGGACCCGGGCTCCGGTGCGCGAGCCGCGGCGAACTTCGACCAGGCGTTCGGATTCGAGCACTCGAACGGCCTCGCGCAAGGTCGGCCTACTGACCTGAAAATGCTGCATGAGGGCCGATTCGTGCGGTAGATAGTCTCCGTCGGCAAGTTGGCCGTCGACCACCATCCGGCGTAACGTGCGCGCGACCAGCTCCGCGGTTTTTGGTGACCGCACGGCGCCCGGCAGCGAGTCCGGCGGGACCATGGGCGCCAAAGGCTGTCGCTGAGCCATCATGACCTCCGATCGACGGCTAACTTATTCAACTCAGTAAACCATCTGGATGGGCTGAGCAATGCAAGACGAACCCGCCCGTGTTGAGCGGGCGGGTTCGATTACTGCTGATCGGGGATCAGTTCGCCGGGGGCGGCGGCGGCGGCGGAGCTGCCGGCGCCGGAGCACCCCCGCCCAGGTTGCCCAGCAGCCCCAGCGCGATGCGTGCCTGCGGCGAGAGGTTGGGGCTTGGGCCGGTTGAATCCGGCTGGGCGTCGGTCAGATGCCACGGCTGGCACCCGCTGGTTTTGAACGCCCGATCGGTCGGGTCGACCAGTACGACCTGCGGTTTGGCGCTCATGGCGCTGTCGATGACGTTGCCGGGCACCGACGGGTCGGGGGAGTTCATCCGTCGCCAGTAGCAGCGGTGGTTGCTGTCGCGCGGCCCGGCCGTGGCGTAGGTACCGGGGGCGAGGTCTTTGGCCACGATGTAGACGCCGTCGTGGTCGATCGTGGTCAGCGGGGCAGGGGTGCCCGGGGGCATGGTGGGCGCTGCGGGGGTGATCGGAGCGGGCGTAGGCGGATCGGCAATGGCGGACGGCGTCGATGCGCACCAGCTCAGGACCGTCAGTGTCGCGGCCGCGGCGATAGACGTTTTCGACCTCATGGAGTCAAAGTTTAGCTCTTCTACGTAAGGGGGTGGATCGCGTGAACCGCGTCTCAGGGGCTACCGCCCGGCGTCGCGATACGTTCGATGCCGGTGACCGTGGCGTTGGCATGGTCGTCCGGGGTATCTACGGCGAACGTCTCTGGCTTGGTGATCGTGCGGCGATGCCGACTGGATTCATTGTGGTGCAACGCATTTGGATTGTCTGCGCGATAGCCGGGGCGGGTCTGCTCGGATGGGGACTGATCGCCCTGCAGTTATGGCCGACCATCTTCGGAGCGGTGCTCATCGTCTATGGCCAGCTCTGGCGTATCGACCGCCTGGGCATGTACTACGACGCGGTGAACGCGCGCCATGAATAGTCGCGAGGCCGGCCGATTGCGCGCCGTCTGGTGGGACCGGGAAGTCCTACTGCCCGTGGCTCTGGCTTTCTAACAGCTGCTCCCATAGATCTGCGGCAGCCGATACGACGGCCGCATATGCCCGCATCGACTCGGCCGAGTCGAACTCACCCTGACCGTCGGCCCATGCACAGGGCTGAAATGCGCCCGTATAGTCCTGCACCCCACCGATGACGACGTCGATCTCCGTGTCGCGACCGCGATCAATCATCACGGACTGCCGACTGAAGGTGACGCACCTTTGCCCGTCGTGCTCCCATGAGCCGCATTCGATTGCGCCTGCCGGGTGCGGTACGTCATTGAGGTTTTGCAGCATCGTCGGGTGTCTCCTGGGTCTGGGCTGGCTGTGACCAGGACTTTATGTCTGAATAGATCGGCGCGTCAACGATCTAAATAACTTGTCTTACAATATATTTCGTACCGTCGGTAATGGGTTTCGGGTCGCGTGTGAACGCCCCAATTAAGTTGCTACTTCGTCAATATTGTGCGCGCTAGGCGTCTGCGGCAAATTGTTCTTTTCGATGCATGGACGATTCGGCGATTCACTGCCGTCGGGTTCATCGACTGGCGAATCTCAAGTAGAAGGCGCCGAAGATCAGCACGATGCCCACATTGACCATCAGGCGTGGCCAGAACTGGTGGCGAAACAGCAGGACGTCGACGCTCACGATGAGCGCGACCATCGTCAACGCGTAGGCCACGAGTAGCGCGTTTTTACCCATGTCTTGTTGTACTCCCAAAGTGGGACCGTTGACGGACCAACTGTCGCCTCTCGACCTCGAATACCCAAGTACGCGTTGTTTTCTGCCATCCGGACGACGCACGCGACCGACCGTTTCGGCCGCAAATCCGAATTCATCGTCGTGCAGGGTTAGCGACGGGGAATTCTGTTGCGGCGCAAGGCGCACGGTGTCAGGCTGGTGTTATGCGCAGCGAGCACCGCATGTCAGGAGACGAGCACGACGCCTTCACCGGGTGGCGTCACGTCATCGTGTGCTTGCAGCGTGTCGGCGTGCGGAAGACTTGGAAGCTGCAGTCGCATCGCATCGATCGGCGTAAGGAGCGGCGTCGGTTCGCTGGCGCTGACCGACTGGTCTGAGCGTCTTGCTCTCTGGCTACCAGTCCGCGGGTATGCGAACTTCATCATCGGGTCCCACTACCGACGTGGCTCGAGCGCCGGCTGCTGGCCGAGGATCCTCCGAAGGTGCGGGCACCGGACATGAACCGAAACCTGTTGGGCAGCACTACTCATCGGCCCGTCAATCGCCACCGTATCCGCGGATCGACGAACTGTGTGCTTGATCTTGTGGGACACTCCCTGTGCACGCGCGTTCGAAATCCGTGAGGGGATAGCGATGGCCGTTGAGCACGCTTACGTTACGTTCGTTGCGGACCGTGAACGAGCTACGGGCGCGTCGGTTGGAACGATCAATCTGGAGGCGCTGGCCGACCAAAATCTGGCCAATCTGCTCGCGTCCGAGGATTTCGCCGGCGTCACCAACTGGCTGCGCCAATTGCCTGGAGAGCATGGCGAACCTGAGCTGCAGGTTATGCCAGTCGAGTTCCCGGATGGCTTCAATGCGGAATCTGAGGCGTTTCAATACCAAGTTGCCTCTGTCCTCAGCGCGACCAACGTGGAAGAAGCCGAGAGCGCGTGGTATCTCGGGCATGAGGCCAGCGACGCGAACCTAGGTTTGGCTGTTGGTTTGTTGGAGTCAACCGTTCTGGCGGAGTACTCCGACGCGGCGGCGAGGAAGGCCGCAGGCGCTGTCGGCGCCGCGTGCGCCACCGGAGCAGGGGCCGTAATGGCCGCCGTCATCAGCACAGGGGCGGTCGGCGCTGCCGGGGGTGCCGGCGTCGCCCTGCTAATTGCAGGGCCGATCGGCATTGTCGTGATCGGAGTCGGCGCCGCTGCCCTCACGTTGAGATTGTTTACCCGGCGCAATGCCTAGCTCGGAGTAGCACGTGTCAGATCCCGGTGCGAGCGAGATGGCGCCTACTCACCGCGCTGGCGCAACGACATACCCAAACGCTTGGCGTGATAAGTGGTCCCGACGTATTCGGTGACTGCGGCTCATCACGGGACCGGATTCTGTTCGGACAGTTCGCGATACGCGACCTGCTCGGGGGTGAGTTGGTCGGCCGGGTTGCGCCAGGTGTTGGGTGAAGGGCGAAAGTGAATGATGCTCATGGCTTACTTTGCAGTTAGCCATGAGCAGGTTCATATCTAGTTCACGCGGTCCGATTTATCGG
The DNA here is from genome assembly GCF_041261665.1 of Mycobacterium sp. MAA66. Classification (NCBI taxonomy): domain Bacteria; kingdom Bacillati; phylum Actinomycetota; class Actinomycetes; order Mycobacteriales; family Mycobacteriaceae; genus Mycobacterium; species Mycobacterium sp. MAA66. The sequence goes on from NZ_JBGCCC010000001.1 coordinate 567,728, forward strand.
TAGAAGCCGCAGGTAAAACGTGGTGCGCGATACTGGGATTGAACCAGTGACCTCTTCCGTGTCAGGGAAGCGCTCTCCCGCTGAGCTAATCGCGCGGGGTTGAAACTGTTTGAGGTGGAGACGGGAATCGAACCCGTGTGCACGGCTTTGCAGGCCGTTGCCTCACCACTCGGCCACTCCACCGCTGGGGTTGATGCCAATGCATCCTCGAGCGGATGACGGGATTCGAACCCGCGACCCTCACCTTGGCAAGGTGATGCGCTACCAACTGCGCTACATCCGCGTGCTACGAGCGAGATCGTCGTTCGTTGCGATGCGAAACATTAGTCCACGAACACCACCAGACACAAATCGCATGGAAACGCCTGGTAAACGCCACGTCTCGGGCGGAGCTGGTGTCATCGACCGGCGTGATCGAAGTGGTGGGTCGCGGTGGTCGAGGCCACTGTGGCGGGTGTGATTTGACCCTCATGGGTGCGATTCCCGTCTCGCCGCGTGTTCGTGTTAATGTCTGTCGTCCCACCGATGAGCAGTAGGTGGAATCCCCGGTCTCGTAGCTCAGGGGGAGAGCGTCCGCCTCACACGCGGAAGGTCACTGGTTCGATCCCAGTCGGGACCACCACATATCACCGCAGACTCGACAGTGGTTTTGCGATTAGTGGCAAGGGCGTTGATCGGCCGCCGGCCATTTCTTTTTTCTCCTTTACGGGTGCCCTGTGATGACGCGGCTTGACCGACGTCGGGCTGACCGCTCGGGATGCTCTGCGAGTCGGTAACGGCCGAAGCGCGAGTGAGAAGGCGTCCGACGCCCATGATCGGCCGCTACGGGCGATGGTTCGGTTCGAACTGGGTATCGGCCGTATTGATGTTTGCTGTATGGATCGGGGCAATGGTGCTACGCGGATTGTCTTGAGTAAAAAGCGGTATGACGCGAGTTGTGGAGAAATTCAGCTAATTAATCTGTTTTGTGCCCCTTCCTGACGACGCGTTCATCTCGCACCGCAAGTGTGGGTCTTGGGGCGCCGGCTACGTGGCCGCGCTACAAGAACGGAGGACTGGTGTTCAAACCGGATGGTGCGGACCGCAGGGATCCAGCAGATGGATCCGCCGCCGCGATTGCCCAGCTCCGCAACGTCGTCGAGCGGGTCGCTGACGCTGTTATCACCACCACGCGCAGTGGCATTGTGACCAATTGGAATCCGGCTGCAGAAGTGATCTATCGGCGTTCCGCCGACGCGGCGGTCGGAATGGCGATAACCGAGGCGGTCGGCGCAATGGTCGACCCGAGGGCTTTGGCTCGTACGGGTACCAGCATCGAATACATCCACCGTGCCGCCGACGGTACTGAATTGGCAGTGCTGGTCTCGGCCGTCGAGATGGATGATCATTATTTGCTGATCAGCTCCGACCGTACTGAACAGAGCCGTGCAATGCGGCGATTACGAACCGTGGTCGACGCACTGGCCGAGGGCATCGTGGTGTTCGACAAAGACGGCGCGATCGCGTGGATCAATCCGGCCGCGTTTCGGTTGTTCGGACTCGATGCCGACGCCCTTCCTGCCGACCATGCCCACAGGCTCAGGAACTTCGAGCTCTATGACGAGAACGGCAATCCGGTCCCACCGCATGAGCGGCCGATCATGCAGACGCTGCTGACCGGCGAGACGATCAGAGACCGGGTGTTCGGTATCGATCGGCCGGACGGCGAGCGGGTCTGGATGTCCGGTGGCACTTGTCTGCTCAACCCCGACGACGCCGAAGACCGAGCGGTGCTTTTGTCGGTCGCAGATGTGACAGCGCAGCGTGCGTCGACGGAAATCCTTTCCTATCGGGCGCATCACGACCATCTGACCGGGCTGCCCAATCGCGCTTACATTCTCGAATTACTCGGCCACGCGCTACGGCCGGCGGATGACGGCGGCGTCGCTGCCGTCTGTTACGTCGATTTGCACGGTCTCAAGGCCATCAACGACTCCTTGGGGCACCCAGCTGGTGACACCGCGATACAGACCGCGGCCCAACTGCTTCGTGCCGCGCTACGCCCGCAGGACGTCGTCGGCAGACTCGGCGGTGACGAATTCGTCGCCTTGTTGTGCGGCACCACCACCAGGACGGACATCGATGACGTCACAGCTGCCATACACGCCGCGTTGTCCCAGCCGCTCATCATCGAGAACGCGGTTCGAAACATGAGCGCCAGCGTCGGCATCACCATCGTTGTCGACGGCGAGTCGCGCACCGCGGATGAGCTGCTGCGCGACGCCGACCATGCCATGTACCGCGCGAAGGCCGCCGGTGGCGGCCAGAACGGCTTCTTCGACGTCTGAAGATGTGACCTTGCGGGCGAGTCATCGCGTAATGTGCCGGTGCAGTTCGGCGACGGTATCGGACATGACCGGAGAACACCTTGCGAATGTCATTGGCAGACAAGCTCATGGCTCTGACGATGACGGTCCGCTCTGATGAGGTGAGACGCTGCACGTTCGGGATGGCCGCGGTGCTGACTACGGTGGCGGCCGGTGCCGGATGTTCGGCGAAACAGCCTGCCGCACAATCGCAGTTGGATCGCATCAGTTCGACGCACACACTACGGGTCTGCAGCACCGGCGATTACCGGCCCTTCACATTCCGTGACCGCGCGGGCCGCTGGAGCGGCATGGACATCGACCTGGCCAAAGACCTGGCCCGGCGGCTCGATGCGACAGCACAATTCGTGCCGACCAGCTGGCCGACGCTGATCGATGATCTGGACAAGAGCTGCGACCTGGCCATGGGCGGCATCACGGTGACCGCCGAACGTGCCGAAAAGGCGCTGTTCTCCGATTCATACTTGCGCGATGGCAAGGCCGCGATGGTCCGATGCGCCGACGTCCCGAAGTTCCGGTCGCTGGCCGATATCGACCGCGCCGGGGTGCGGGTGATCGTCAACCCCGGCGGTACCAACGACCAGTTCGACCGCACCCACCTGCACCAGGCGACCGTCATCGAATACTCGGACAACAACACGATTTTCGATCAACTCATCGCTGGTCGGGCCGACGTCATGATCACCGATGGCAGCGAAATCCGTTGGCAGGCAACACAGCACCCGCAGCTGTGTGGGGTGGCGACGGATCAGCCGTTCACCGTCGCGCAGAAGGCGTACCTGATTCCCAAATCCGATGCCGCGCTGCAGCGGCGGGTCAACGACTGGCTCGGAGACATTCAGCGCGACGGCACCTACGCCGGGATCAGCCGCCGGTGGCTGGGTGCCTGACGTCAGACGATATTCAGTGCGTCGATGACCACCGCGGTGGCGTCATCGACGCCGCCGGCGTTCACCACCGCAGCGATGACAGCCGTTGCGGCATCTCGCGGATCGGCATGGCTGCGTAGCAGATCAGCCAGTACGTCGTTGTCCAGCGGACCGCTGACGCCGTCAGAACACACCAGGATGCGGTCGCCGCGGTGCAGGGGAATCTGATTGACATCCAACAGGTGCACTTCGTCATGGGTGATGGAGCGGGTCAATACGTGTGCAAACCGGTGATTGCGGGCATCCGACACACTGATCGCACCCTGGTCGACCAATTCCTGTGCCACCGAATGATCATTGGTCAATTGGGTCAGTGCCTCACCGTCGAGCAGGTAGGTCCGAGAATCGCCGATGTTCAGCACGGTCCAGCACGGATTCGCACCCTCGGTGACGATGACGCCGCTCAGGGTGCTGCCGGGCGGCTTGCCCCCGACGAAACTGACGTGACCGATCCGGTTGCGAGCCTCGGTGATACACCGGCCGATTTCGGCATCGGTAACCTCGCTACAGCCGCCGAGCGTAGCCATGCTGGCAGCAACCGCGCTGCTGGCCAGCTCGCCGGCAGCGTGCCCGCCCATACCGTCAGCGACCACGAAAACCGGTGCGGCCGTGCAGAAGGAGTCCTCGTTGTGGTCGCGACGTGCGCCGCGGGTGGCCGATCCCCAGTCGAGTAGCACCCGGCGGTACATGGGTGTTTCCGACGCGGGCTGCACGCAGCTGAGCGTCGCCGACGGCAGCGTCGTCACCGCCGCGCGCGGCGTGGGCGCCGAGCAGGTCCGGGTTCCGGCCGACTGCGTTGCGGCAGTCCGGTAGCGGCGAAACAGCATGGTGACTCCTCGGAACCGGTGTCGGTCGGTGTCACTCCAGGCTGCCGCGCTGCGGTATGTACAGACTGGGCGCAACTTAAGCGCGAGCGATGAGCGCCCGTCACCTCAGCGCGCCGTTGATCACCGGGTTGTCGATGACACCCATCTCCAGGCCCCATTTGGCAGCGATCTGCTGATACTCACCCGTCTTGATCAGATAACGCAGGGCTGCTTGCAGCGCCGGGCCCAGCCCTGACCCCTTGGCTACCGACCACCCGTACGGCTGCGCGTCGACGATGGTCGCCGCCGGTTCGAGCTTGCCGGCGCTCAGTTTGATCGCGTACCCGGTCACCGGTGAATCTGCCGTCACGGCATCGAGATTCCCGGCGAGCAGCGCTGCGGTGGCATCGTCTTGGCGCGAGAACCGGACCACGTCGATCGGCGCCAACCCGGCAGCCACGCACGCGTCACTCTTGGCCGGCAGTTCCTGGGTGTCTTCGATAGAGGCTTCGTGCACACCGACTTTCAGGCCGCAGGCCGCGGCGGGATCGACCGTGGTGCCGGTGCGCCGGGCCCACAGGACGCCGGCCTTGAAGTAGGTCACGAAATCGGCGGACTGCTCGCGCAGTTTGGTGTCGGTAGTCGACGACATCCCGATGGCGATGGTGCCCTGTTGTATCGATGACACGATCTTGGACAAGTCGGTCTCGCGGAACTCGGGGACCAGGCCCAGGACTCGGAGCATGGCCTTCATCAGGTCGACGTCGAATCCCGCGTATTGACCCTCGGAATTCTTGAATTCGTTTGGTGCGTAAGGGACGTTCAGGCCCACCAGCACCCGGCCGGATTCCCGAAACTCGGCGGGTACCTTCGCGGCGATCGACGGGACGGATCCCGACGGTCCGGGCTCGTTTTGGCTCGACCAGTAATGCCAGCCCGCCCCCGCACAGGCGATCAGCACTATCACGATGGCAATCGCGATCACCACGGCTCGTCGGGATACTCCGCGCGGCTTGGTTTCGGCAACGGAATGTCGTCCGGATCGTCCGGTCGTGCGCACGGGGACCTTCACGGCGGTGCGCGCCGCCGCGGCCAGTTCTCCCGCTGTCTGGAAACGTTTGCCCGGCTTCTTGGACATACCCTTGGCGATGACACTGTCGAACGCGGCAAGGCGGCGGTCGATGTCGGACGGCCGGGGCGGGGCGGCGTTGATGTGTCCGGCGATCTGGTGCTCGTAGCTGTCGGCCGGATACGGCCGGCTGCCGGTCAGACACTCGTACAGCACGCAGGCCAGCGCGTAGACGTCCGAGCGTGGATCGGCTTGGCCGCCCTCGAAACGCTCCGGCGCCATGTAGGCGAGAGTGCCCAAAGTGCTTCCGGCAGTGGTTAATCCGTGTTCGCCCGCGGTCCGGGCCAGTCCGAAGTCGATGAGGTAGGCGAAGTTGTGGTCGGTCACCAGGATGTTGGAGGGCTTGATGTCCCGGTGGATCAGCCCGTCATGATGCGCCGCGTCCAGCGCCGCCGCGATCTGTTCGATGACGGAGACCGCGAATTCGGGACTTGTCTTGGTTTCCGGATCGGCCAGTACCGCCGACAGGGTGCGGCCGTCGATGAGTCGCATGTCCAGATACAGCTGGCCGTCGATCTCGCCGAAACCGTGGATGGGCACAACATGCGGTTCGTTGATACCGGCCGCCGCCTGAGACTCGCGCCGGAACCGCTCCTGGAACGCCGGGTCCTGCGCAAGGTGCGGTGGCAGGACCTTCAACGCGACGGTGCGGTGGGTGTGGGTGTCGTAGGCCACGTACACCTCGCCCATGCCGCCCTTGCCCCGCAGTTCGCGCAACTCGTAGTGCCCGAATCGTTTCGGCTCCACCCAGCACTCCTTGGCGGCGGTCAGTGTCGTCTGAAGCTACAGCACGTCGGGCGGCCAGACAGGCTCAAGCAGGGTTTTCGGGCTGGGCCGCGGCCATCGCGAGCAGCTCGGCGCGACCGATCTGGGTGACCAGGCTGGCGCTGTCGAAGTAGATCCGCTCGTTGACGATCTGGTCGCCGTCGAAGAAGAACACCGCGATGATCGGCACCCGGAATGCCTTTCCGGTGGGTGGCAGCCCGTAGAACTCCCCGAGATTTGTTCCCAGCAGGTCGAACTCGACGATCACTGCGTCATCGGCGACATGGAACCGCGAATTGTCATGGCGCTGATCGGGAAAGGCCGTCCTGGTGGTCAGGTAGTAGCCCATGACCTCGTCGTCACCGTCGAAAACCTGGCCGGTGGCCATGATTTCGTAACGTGGGTGCCCGTTGAACGTCGCCAGGGTCTTGTCGAACTCCTTGGTGACCTCGGTGTCCATGTGTTCCTTGATGACGGCAAGTCGGCGCTGCCGCAATTCGTCGGTGATCATCGCCGCCGCCTTCCCTGTCGTGATGGGTCGGGGTCAGACTGCCCGAAGATAGCGCCGGGTGACCAGCTTTTGCGCCATTGCCGCGAACGGACGGCCCGCACGGCTCCACCACAGCGCCGGCCGGGAAAACGCGGTGATCTCGGCGTGCACGCCGTCGGTCTGTGGGTCATAGCGCACGCAGAACAGCTCCTCGCCCGATTCGGGATGGCCGGGCAGGGTGCCGTAGGCGAACCCGCGACGGTCGGGCTCGTCCACCACGTACACCACCCGGCAGGGCACCGGGAACGGTCCGAGCCGGCCGAGGACGTCGGTGCCGGGCTCGGCCCGTTCGGTACTGGTCTGCAGACGCAGACCGGCCCCGCGCTGCATGCCCCACCGCAGCACTGCCTCCGCCGCGGTGTCGAATCGTTGCCGGCCTGAGCCGATCTGTGCCCCGGCGTGCACGTGGTGGTACCCGGCGGGCGGCTCACCGGCGGTGGCGCCGACCTCGGGGTAGGTGAAGGTCAGTCCGGCAAGGTCATCGAGTCGCATCCGATCACCCTGCCAGTCCACTCATTCCGCGGTCACGCAGATGTGCTGGTGAATTTCGCGGGTGAGTTCGTCGACCTTGGCCAGCAGTTCGGTGAGCTGAGTCGTGTTCTCGTAGGTGTGCATGGCGACCGCCGAATTGATCTGGTCCTCGCGCTTGGCCGCGATCAGCAGGATCGCCCCCTGCAGGCCGGCGACCATCGACAGCGCGAGGTTCAGCAGGATGTACGGATACGGGTCGAACCCGTGCTGACCGTCAGCCGATCCGCCGATGTAGAGGATGCTGTTGGCGACGGCCCACACCGCCATGAAGGCGAGGAAGCCGAAGACGAACGGCCACGACCCCATGCCGTTGCGCATGGCGTCGGCAGCGCGCTCACCGAGCGTCAGACGGTTCCCGGTGCGTACCGCGGGGTGTCGGTGCCAGTGGTTGGTCCATTCCATGATGGGCGTCCTTTTAGATTCGAGTGGGCGGTCACGCCGATTCTCGCCGTCGGCCCCGGTCGCGGCAGCGCTCCTACGCGTCTTCACAGTTGCCGTACAGATACCGGCCGCCACCCGCGGGCGTGATATGAGAAGCAGGTGGAATCTGCGACGGGTGACCTGCATCTAGGCGGCGGTTTCAACCCGCCCGAACCCACTTCGAAGGGCGGCCCCGACTACGGCAGGTTCATCGAGGCCGTCCGGACCGTGGGTGACATGGCCCGTGGGGTCGATGCGCCCGACGACGTCATCACCCAGGCCGCGGCCCTCGTCGAGCAGGCAAATGCTCTCCTGGCCCCGTTCGACGCCGACGAATGGCATTCGCCGTCGGGCAGGCGCATGGATCTGCCCAACCGCGGCGGGGTACTGAACGTGCCTGCCGACCTCAAGGTCACCGACGACGGGCGGATCGCCGGGCCCGTGCGATTCCGCCGCTTTCACCTGGGCCGAAACGGAGCCGCGCACGGTGGAGCAGTGGGACTGCTGTTCGACTCGCTGTTGGGTTTCGCGGCGTTCCGGCTGACCGACAGCCCGTTCCAGCGCACCGCTTTTCTGCACATCAACTATCGACAGATCGCACCGGTCGAAAAGGACCTGCACGCCAGCGCGACCCTGGAACGGATCGACGGTCGCAAGATCTTTGTCACCGGGGCACTGATGGACGGTGACACGGTGCTGGCCGACGCCGAGGCGCTGTTCGTACGACTGAAGCCGGGCCAGCCCTGATGCACCGATAGCATTGGTCGCGATCCACGCCCTGACCGCATAGGAGAGTCCCGATGACCGCCGCCGCCAGCCCCGTATCAGTCGTCCCGATCCGGGTCGCTGCCGGGACTACCGCCGGGGCGGCGGTCCGGGAAGCCGGGCTGCCGCAGCGTGGCGAGGTCGATGCCATCGTGGTCGTCCGTGAGGCCGATGGCCGGCTGCGCGACCTGTCCTGGACCCCCGAGACCGATGTCGAGGTCACCCCGGTGGCAGCCAACACCGATGACGGCCGCAGCGTCATTCGGCACTCCTGCGCCCACGTGCTGGCGCAGGCGGTGCAGGAGCTGTTCCCGCAGGCCAAGCTCGGTATCGGCCCGCCGATCACCGACGGCTTCTACTACGACTTCGATGTGCCCGAGCCGTTCACTCCCGAGGATCTGGCCAAGCTGGAAAAGCGGATGGCCAAGATCGTCAAAGACGGGCAGCTGTTCGACCGCCGGGTGTACGAGTCCAAGGACCAGGCCCGCGCCGAACTCGCGAACGAGCCCTACAAGCTCGAGCTGGTCGACGACAAGTCGGGCGATCCCGACGTCATGGAGGTCGGCGGCGATGAGCTGACCGCCTACGACAACCTCAATCCTCGCACCCGCGAACGGATTTGGGGCGACCTGTGCCGCGGACCGCACATCCCGACCACCAAGTACATCCCGGCGTTCAAGCTGACCCGCAGCAGCGCCGCGTACTGGCGCGGCGACCAGAAGAACGCCAGCCTGCAGCGCGTCTACGGCACCGCCTGGGAATCGCAGGAGGCCATGGACCGGCACCTCGAACTGATCGAGGAAGCCATGCGCCGCGACCACCGCAAGCTGGGCGTCGAGCTGGACCTGTTCAGCTTCCCCGACGAGCTCGGCTCGGGTCTGCCGGTGTTCCACCCCAAGGGCGGCATCGTGCGTCGTGAGTTGGAGGACTACTCGCGCCGCAAGCACCAGCAGGCCGGCTACGAATTCGTCAACACCCCACACATCACCAAAGAGCAGCTGTACATCACCTCGGGCCACCTGGAGTGGTACGCCGACGGCATGTACCCGCCCATGCACATCGACGCCGAGTACACCGAGGACGGTGAGCTGCGCAAGCCGGGGCAGAACTACTACCTCAAACCGATGAACTGCCCGATGCACCACTTGATCTACCGGTCACGTGGGCGCTCCTACCGTGAACTTCCGTTGCGGCTCTTCGAGTTCGGCAGCGTGTACCGCTATGAGAAGTCGGGCGTCATCCACGGCCTGACCCGGGTACGCGGGATGACCCAGGACGACGCGCACATCTACGTCACCCGCGAGCAGATGCGCGAGGAGCTGACCACGCTGTTGCAGTTCGTGCTCGACCTGCTGAGCGATTACGGCCTGGACGACTACTACCTGGAGTTGTCCACCAAGGACCCGGACAAGTACGTCGGCTCCGATGAGATGTGGGACGAGGCCACCGAGACGCTGCGCGAAGTGGCGGTGGCCTCGGGCCTGGAATTGGTGCCCGATCCGGGTGGCGCCGCGTTCTACGGCCCGAAGATCTCGGTGCAGGTCAAGGATGCGCTCGGTCGGCACTGGCAGATGTCGACCATCCAGCTCGACTTCAACATGCCCGACCGGTTCGAGCTGGAGTACACCGCCGCCGACGGTTCGCGGCAGCGTCCGGTGCTGATTCACCGCGCCCTGTTCGGTTCGATTGAGCGGTTCTTCGGCGTGCTGACCGAGCACTACGCGGGCGCGTTCCCGGCCTGGCTGGCGCCGGTGCAGGTGGTCGGTATCCCGGTCGCCGACGCGCACGTGGATTACCTGTATGACGTTGCGGCCCAACTGAAGTCGCACGGGGTGCGGGTCGAGGTCGACGCCAGTGACGACCGGATGGCCAAGAAGATCGTCAACCACACCAACCAGAAGGTGCCGTTCATGTTGCTCGCGGGCGACAAGGACCTCGAGGCCGGTGCGGTGTCCTTCCGGTTCGGCGACCGCACTCAGATCAATGGGGTGCCGCGCGATCAAGCGGTGCAGACCATCGTGGACTGGATCGCCCGCCGCGAAAATGCTTTCCCGACAGCCGAATTGGTGCAGGTCGATCAGGGTTCTCCGACGTGAGTGCAGACGGCGGCATCGTGGATCGCGGCGTCGGCGACATCGACCACCTGCAGCGGCTGTGGACTCCGCACCGGATGAGCTACATCGTCGATGCCCCGATGAAAAAGGGCGAAGGCTCGGCCGCCTCGAAGCAGCCGTTCATCGACATCCCCAAGATGTCCGACGAAGAAGGCCTGATCGTCGCCCGCGGCGAGCAGGTCTATGCGGTGCTGAACCTGTACCCGTACAACCCTGGTCATCTGATGGTGGTGCCCTACCGGCAGGTCTCCGAACTCGAAGACCTCACCGATGCCGAGAGCGGCGAGCTGATGTCGTTCACCCAGAAGGCAATTCGGGTGATGAAGGCCATCTCGAATCCGCATGCCTTCAATGTCGGGCTCAATCTGGGCACCTCGGCGGGCGGTTCATTGGCCGACCACCTGCACATGCACGTGGTGCCGAGGTGGGGCGGCGATGCCAACTTCATCACCATCATCGGCGGCACCAAGGTGATCCCGCAGCTGTTGCGCGACACCCGCAAGCTGCTGGCCGATGAGTGGGTGGCGCAGAACGGCGAGCGCAGCGACGGGGAAGACGACCTTCGGGGCGAGCGTAGCGACGGGGAAGACGACAGTTCGTGAGCGACTTCTACCTGATGACCCGCGCGGCCTACGCGAAGCTTTCTCGCCCGCTGGCGCGCGGCGCATTGCGTATCGGCCTGAGCCCGGACGCGGTCACCGTCATCGGCACCACGGCCTCGGTAGCCGGTGCACTGACACTCTTTCCGACGGGTCACCTGTGGTACGGCGCCCTGGTGGTCTGGTTCTTCGTGCTGGCCGACATGCTCGACGGCGCGATGGCCCGCGAACGTGGCTACGGCACCCGGTTCGGAGCGGTACTGGACGCCACCTGTGACCGGATCGGTGACGGCGCGGTGTTCTGCGGTCTGCTCTGGTGGATCGCCTTCGATATGCACGACCGGCCGCTGGTGGCGGCCACCTTGATCTGCCTGGTCACCTCGCAGGTCATCTCGTACATCAAGGCCCGCGCCGAGGCCAGTGGCCTGAACGCCGACGGTGGCCTCATCGAACGCCCGGAGCGGCTGATCATCGTGCTGGTCGGCGCGGGGTTCTCCGATCTGCCGATCCATCCGCTGCCGCTGGCGCTACCCATCGCGATGTGGCTGCTGGCCGTGGCCAGCATCGTCACCTTGGGCCAGCGGGTGGTCTCGGTGCGTCGTTCGCCGGGTGCGCAGGAGCCGTTGCCGTCGGACAACCCGCAGCAGGAGGACGAGCAATGAGCGTTCCCACCGGCGGCGTGCCGTCGTTCGGCGGATTGAAACTTCCCCTGGGCGAGCAGCTGACCGACCTGGGCTTCGCCGCAGGTTGGCAATTGGTCCGCACCATGCCGGAGTTCGCTGCTCGCAACATGTTTGATGCCGGGGCGTTGTACATGGCACGCGACGGGGGACCGGAGCAGTTGCGCAAGAACCTGTCCCGGGTTCTCGGCTGTCGGCCGAACAAGGTTCCCGGCAGCCTGGTTCGTGCCTCGCTGGCCTCCTACGCCCGGTACTGGCGTGAGGCGTTCCGGCTGCCGTCGATGGACCAGCGCACGCTCGGTGAGCGCCTGCGGCACTGCCTGCTGAACACCGAACACATCGACGCTGGGTTGGAACGGGGCAACGGCGTCATCCTGGCGCTCCCACACAGCGGCAACTGGGACATGGCCGGGGTATCGGTGGTGCACCAGTACGGCAAGTTCACCACGGTGGCCGAACGGCTCAAGCCCGAGTCGCTGTACCGGCGTTTCGTCGAGTATCGCGAGACGTTGGGCTTTGAGATCCTGCCGCTGACCGGCGGGGTGCGACCGCCGTTCGAGGTGCTCGCCGAGCGCCTGCGGGAGAACCGGGTCGTCGCCCTGATGGCTGATCGCGACCTGTCCCGTAAAGGTGTGGAGGTCAACCTCTTTGGTGAGGCCACCCGGCTGCCGGCCGGCTCGGCCAAGCTGGCCTTGGACACCGGCGCGGCGCTGATGACCGTGCACTGCTGGAACACGCCGGACGATTGGGTGTTCGATATCTCCGGTCCGCTGGACACGTCCAGCGGCGACGTCGCGGCCATCACCCAGGGGCTGGCAGCTCGTTTCGAGGCGGGTATTGCCGCGCACCCCACCGACTGGCACATGCTGCAGCCGCAATGGCTGGCCGATCTCTCCGAGGAACGCCGCGCCCGGTTGGCCGGGAACGACTGATGCGCATCGGCATGGTGTGTCCGTACTCGTTCGACGTACCGGGCGGGGTTCAGGCACACGTGCTGCAACTGGCCGAGGTGATGCGCAGCTACGGCCACGAGGTCAGCGTGCTGGCACCTTCATCGTCGGAGACACACGAGAGCCTGCCGGACTATGTGGTCTCCGGCGGCAAGGCGGTCCCGATCCCGTACAACGGATCGATCGCCCGGCTGCGGTTCGGCCCCGCCACCCACCGGATGGTCAAGCGGTGGCTGCTGCAGGGCGAATTCGATGTTCTGCATCTGCACGAGCCCAACGCACCGAGCCTGTCGCTGCTGGCCTTGATGATCGCTACCGGTCCGATCGTCGCGACGTTTCATACCTCGACGACAAAGTCATTGACGCTCAGTGTGTTTCAGGGGATTCTGCGGCCGTGGAACGAGAAGATCATGGGCCGGATCGCGGTGTCGGATCTGGCTCGTCGCTGGCAGATGGAGGCGCTGGGGTCCGACGCGGTGGAGATCCCCAACGGCGTGGATGTGGCCTCGTTCTCGACGGCGCCGTTGTTGCCGGACTACCCGCGGCCCGGCGGCGGCGTGCTGTTCCTGGGACGCTTCGACGAGCCGCGCAAGGGCATGCAGGTGTTGCTGGGGGCGCTGCCCGCGTTGGTCGAGGCCTGCCCCGATGTGGAGGTGCTGATCGTGGGCCGGGGTGATGAGGAAGCGCTCAAAGAGGCCGCGGGCGAGCATGCCGGGCACCTGCGGTTCCTGGGCCTGGTCGACGACGCGGAGAAGGCGTCGGCGATGCGCAGCGTCGATGTGTACTGCGCACCGAACACCGGTGGCGAGAGCTTCGGCATCGTGCTGGTCGAGGCCATGGCCGCCGGCACTGCGGTGGTGGCCAGCGACCTTGATGCCTTCCGTCGGGTACTCGACGCCGGTGAGGCCGGCCGGTTGGTGCCGGTTGACGATTCGGACGCCCTGGCAGAGGCCTTGATCGAGCTACTGCGTGACGAGGATGCCCGCAGCCGCTACTCACGCGCCGGCACCGAAGCCGTGCGCCGCTATGACTGGTCGGTGGTGGCCCAGCAGATCCTGCGGGTGTACGAGACGGTCGCGGGTGCGGGGATGAAGGTCCAGGTGGATGGCTGATGACGCACGTGGTGCTACTTGCGGCGCTGGTAGTGCTGGGTTTGGCGATCCTGCTGCTGGCCGTCTGGGCCTACCAGACCGCACACCGCCTGGATCGGCTGCACGTCCGCTACGACCTGTCCTGGCAGGCGCTGGACAGCGCCCTGGCCCGTCGTGCCGTAGTGGCCCGTGCGGTTGCCGCCGACGCGTACGGACCGCGCCCGCCTGGGCGGCGGCTGATCGGGCTCGCCGACACCGCAGAGGAAGTGCCGCGTCCTGATCGGGAAGCTGCGGAGAACGCCTTGTCGGCGGCGCTGGCACAGGTCGAACCCGCGTCGATCCCGGTGGGGTTGGTCGCTGAATTGGCTGACGCCGAGGCCCGGGTCTTGCTGGCCCGCCGGTTTCACAACGATGCCGTGCGCGACACCCTGGCCCTGCGCGAGCGGCGGCTGGTGCGTTGGCTACGCCTGGGCGGAACCGCCGCCATGCCAACCTATTTCGAGATCGTCGAGCGCGCGTCCCGACACGAGGCCGGGGCGGTGCGGCGGCGGGTCTCGGCCAGGGTGGTGCTACTCGACGAGGACGACCGGGTCCTGCTGTTCTGCGGGTCGGACCCGGCTGTGGCGTCGGCGCCGCGCTGGTGGTTCACCATCGGGGGAGGCGTCGAGCCGGGCGAATCCCTGCCCGCTGCGGCCGTGCGCGAGATCGGCGAGGAGACCGGTCTGTCCGTCGGACCGGGCGACCTGGTCGGTCCGGTGTGGCGTCGCGATTCGGTATTCGAGTTCAACCGGGCGGTGATCCGCAGCGAAGAGTTCTTCTTCGTGTACCGCACGTCACAGTTCGAGCCGGTGACGAGCGGACACACCTCGATCGAGCGCGCGTCGATTCACGGGCACCGCTGGTGTGACACTGCGGTCATCGCGGCGCTGGCTGCTGCCGGAGAGACGGTCTATCCATTGCAACTCGGTGAATTGCTTACGGAGGCAGGGCAGTTGGCCGACGGCCGGCCTGGGCTCTTGGATTCGGCCCGGGCGCCGCAGACCATCCAATGAGCCCGGGCGACGTGCGGGGATAACCGATTTTGCCCGGCCACTAGACTTTGGGTAGTCACAAATCGGAGGAGATAGCTGTGGAAACCGCCCCTGAAACCCAGACCGGTACGGCTCGGGTCAAGCGCGGCATGGCCGAGATGCTCAAGGGCGGCGTCATCATGGACGTCGTCACACCTGAGCAGGCCCGGATCGCTGAAGGTGCCGGCGCCGTCGCGGTGATGGCGCTCGAGCGCGTACCCGCCGACATTCGTGCCCAGGGCGGCGTGTCGCGGATGAGCGACCCCGACATGATCGAGGGCATCATCGAAGCGGTCACCATCCCGGTGATGGCCAAGGCGCGGATCGGTCACTTCGTCGAGGCGCAGATCCTGCAGAGCCTGGGCGTGGACTACATCGACGAATCCGAGGTGCTCACCCCGGCCGACTACACCCACCACATCGACAAGTGGAAGTTCACCGTCCCGTTCGTGTGCGGCGCGACCAACCTCGGCGAAGCCCTGCGTCGGATCAACGAGGGCGCGGCGATGATCCGCTCCAAGGGTGAGGCCGGCACCGGCGACGTCTCCAATGCCACCACCCACATGCGTAAGATCGGCGGCGAGATCCGCCGGCTGTCGTCGCTGTCGGAGGACGAACTGTACGTTGCGGCAAAGGAATTGCAGGCTCCCTACGACCTCGTGGTCGAGGTTGCGCGGGCCGGCAAATTGCCGGTGACGCTGTTCACCGCCGGCGGCATCGCCACCCCGGCGGACGCCGCGATGATGATGCAGCTGGGCGCCGAGGGCGTGTTCGTCGGCTCGGGCATCTTCAAGTCCGGCGACCCGGCCGCCCGCGCCGCGGCCATCGTCAAGGCCACCACGTTCTACGACGACCCGGACACCCTCGCGAAGGTGTCGCGCGGTCTGGGTGAGGCCATGGTGGGCATCAACGTGGAGGATGTGCCAGAGCCGCACCGGCTCGCCGAGCGCGGCTGGTAAGCCGGCCGTGAGCGCTTGTGCGAAGAGCGGACCGCAGTAGTGGCGATCGAGCGGATTCTTGATCTCGAGCAGCTTGAGGTCAACATCTATCGCGGAGGGGTGTTCAGTCCCGAATCCGGTTTCCTGCAGCGCACTTTCGGTGGTCATGTGGCGGGACAGTCACTGGTCTCGGCGGTGCGCACGGTGGACCCGGAGTTCCAGGTGCACTCGCTGCACGGTTACTTTCTGCGGCCCGGCGATGCGCGGGCGAAGACCGTATTTCTGGTGGAGCGGATCCGCGACGGTGGCTCGTTCTGCACCCGCCGGGTCAGCGCCATCCAGCACGGCGAGACCATCTTCTCGATGTCGGCGTCGTTCCAGACCGATCAGAGCGGGATTGAGCACCAGGACGTCATGCCGGTACCGCCGCCGCCCGACCTGTCGAAGGGGTTTCGGTCGGCCGGAGCGTTCGACGATGCCGGGTTCGCCCAGTTCGCCGAGTGGGATGTCCGGATCGTGCCGCGTGACCAGGTGGCCCGGGTTGCGGGTAAGGCGTCGCAGCAGCAGGTGTGGTTCCGCCATCGTGACCCGCTGCCCGACGACCATGTGCTGCACATCTGTGCGCTGGCCTACATGAGCGATCTGACTCTGCTGGGTTCGGCCCAGGTCAATCACCTCGACGTACGCAAGCACATGATGGTCGCCTCGTTGGATCACGCCATGTGGTTCATGCGGCCGTTCCGCGCCGATGAATGGTTGTTGTACGACCAGTCTTCGCCCTCGGCATGCGGTGGCCGCGCTCTGACCCAGGGCAAGATCTTCAATCAGTACGGCGAAATGGTGGCCGCGGTGATGCAGGAGGGGTTGACCCGCTACGTGCGCGGTTTCGCCCCGCCGGCGCAGTGACGCGCGTCGGTGTCCTGGCTCTGCAAGGGGACACTCGAGAGCATCTCGCTGCGCTGCGGGACGCCGGAGCTGAGGCCATCACTGTTCGCCGGCTCGGTGAGCTGAATTCTGTTGATGCTCTGGTGATTCCGGGTGGCGAGTCCACCGCGATCAGTCATCTGCTGCGGGAGCTGGAGTTGCTCGAACCGCTGCGTTCCCGGTTGGCCGACGGGATGCCGTGTTACGGCTCGTGCGCGGGCATGATCTTGCTGGCCACCGAGATCATGGATGCCGGGGTTCCGGGACGCGAGGCGCTGCCGCTGCGCGGGATCGATATGACGGTGCGGCGCAACGCTTTTGGTCGACAGGTCGATTCGTTCGAAGAGGATGTCGACTTCGAGGGGATTGACGGGACGGTACACGCGGTGTTCATCCGGGCGCCGTGGGTCGAGCGGGTCGGCCCGGACGTCGAGGTGCTGGCGCGCGCGGGCGGCCATCCGGTTGCGGTACGGCAGGGGCGCATGCTGGCCACCGCTTTTCACCCCGAGGTGACCGGCGACCGTCGTATCCACAAGCTGTTCGTCGACTCGCTGTAGGGCGAAGTCACGGGGTCAGCCACTGCCGCAGCTGCTCATAGACCGCGTCGTTGTTGAGCAGTGTGAAATGGTTCGCCTTGTTGAGGTGCATCCGGTTGCCGGGTGGAAAATCGATGCGCCGCGTGCGGCTCCGGCCGTGGGCGCTGGGTACCTGAACCAGTCCGTCGCCGATCAGCCAGCCGATCGGGTTGGCGGCGCTGCCGGTGAGTGTCGCGCTGACGCAGTAGTACGACACTCCGTCGAGCAGTAGTACGTCGATCTGCGGATCGGCTTGCAGCGCATCGGGATTGCGGTCCTGCCAGTCACGGTCGTCGAGGGAGCCGAAGCGTAGGTCTCGGATTCCGGTGCTGCGCCGGCGCAACAGGGTGCCCAGCGGGCGGGTCTCGGGCAGCGCATCGAGTGCCGCCGATCCGAAGTGGACGAGTTTCTCCAGCGGAGCACCGGTGTGCGGGGTGCCGAGGGTGACGACATTGCGGACCAGATCCACCCAGGACTGGTCGGGCGCCGCGCATGCAGAGCGGATCACCAGGCCGCCCATGGAATGCCCGACGAGCGAAACGGTCTGGACCGGTACCGGCCACGCGGCGACCAGCCGTCCCAGTAGCTCGGCGAGAAGTCGGCCGTTCTCGGAGATGTGCAGGCCGGTGTTGTAGCGGATCTCGACACCGGTGAGGCCGATATCGGAGCCGAGTCGTCGGCTGTAGGTGGGCCGGTCGCCGAGCGCCCAGAATGCCTCGGTCTCCATCAGTCCGTGTACGAACACCACAATGTCCGCCGCGGCGTGGGGAAACGCGGTCCGGATCGATTCCGGGTCGGGGTCTATCCGTCGCCGGTCCACCCGGACCGACATGGTCGTCGCCAACGGCGAGCGCTGTTCGTGCAGGCGGTCACCGATCAGACCCTGCACCGCTGCGAGCGCCCCGGCGCCCCGGGCATGGTCGGACAGCCGGGGAGTAGCCGCCATCTGCGCATCGACGGCCGTGCCGATCGCAGGTGCAGCAGCCGTTGCTGTGTTGGCGACAGCCGTGTAGACGCCGTCGGTGATGGCGTCGTAGATGATCTTTGTCGGCTTGACGGCCGGTCCGACGCCGAACCCGACATAGCGGAACACCCGGTCGGAAATGGCCCGCTGAATTTTGTGGATGCCGCCGACCGCGGTGCCCAATTCGCGCAAGCTGAGTTCGGCAAGTGCGCCGGCTTCGCTGGTGATCGGGCTGTTCATGCAAAGAGTGTACGAATGTTCACTGAATTCGTAACGCGTTAGTTATCGAAATCACGCAGTCATAGGCACGACTGGAGGGCTTCACAGGTGAGGCATAGCTGGACCGGTCTTAATGGTGGCGTGAGTACGACATCTGGAGCTGTCTTGGACGCCCCCGCCACGCCGGACGTTGCCGAGCTACGCAGTCGGTTCTCCCTGCAGACCAAGGCGGGTGAGCGCGGCGCGCTGGCGGCATTGCTGATCGTCACCGCGATCACCTATCTGTGGAACATCACCATCAACGGCATGGGCAACGGCTTCTACGCCGCGGCCGCGTGGGCCGGATCGAAGAACTGGGAGGCGTTGCTGTTCGGGTCGCTCGATCCGAACAACGTCATCACCGTCGACAAGCCGCCGCTGTCGCAGTGGGTCATGGCCCTGTCCGGCCAGATCTTCGGTTTCAGCAGCGCCAGCATGCTGGTTCCCGAAGCATTGATGGCGGTCGGTGCGGTCTGGTTGCTGTACGCCGCGGTGCGGCGGATCAGCGGTCCGGCGGCCGGCCTGTTCGCCGGCGGGCTCCTGGCCCTGACCCCGGTGGTCGCTCTGATGTTCCGGTTCAACAATCCCGACGCCGCCATGGTGCTGTTGATGACGCTGGCCGGCTACTTCACCGTCCGGGCCCTGCAAGCCGGTGTCGACGACTCGGCTCGCCGCGGTGGCGGCAAGTGGATGGCCTTGGCCGGCGTGGCACTCGGCTTCGCGTTCCTGGCCAAGATGCTCGAAGGCCTCATGGTGATGCCGGCGCTCGGGCTGGTGTACCTGATCGCCGCACCGGTCACGCTGCGCCGCCGGATCTGGCACCTGCTGGGCGCATTGGCGTCGCTGCTGATGTCGGCGGGCTGGTTCGTGGTGTTGACGCTGCTGTGGCCCGCGTCGTCGCGGCCCTACATCGCCGGCTCGACGAACAACAATTTCATGAATCTGGTGCTGGGCTACAACGGCTTCGGCCGATTGCTCGGCAAGAACCACATGGGCAAGGGCGCTCCGGAAGGACCGTCGCAGGTGCACACCGTCACCGGTGAACACGTCGGCCACGCCGCCGGTGAGGCAGTGAAGGCCTCGCAGCACCACGGAGGTGGCTTCGGTGACCAGATTCAGGGACTGCCAAGGCTTTTCACCGGTGAGTTCGGGTTCGAGATCGGCTGGCTGATCCCAGGCGCCCTGCTGGCATTCGTGCTGGTGCTGATCTCCCGGGGCCGAGCGCCTCGCACCGACCTGGTCCGGGCCGGCGCCATCCTGTTCGGCGGCTGGCTGGTGGTCGACGGCCTGGTGTTGAGCTTCATGAAGACCAATGTCCATCCGTATTACTGCCTGTCGTTGGCACCCGCGATGGCCGGGATGTTCGCCATCGGGGTGGTCGAAATGTGGCGCCGGCGTGAGTCGATGTTCCACCGGATCGGCTTGGCTGCAATGCTTTTGACCAGTGGTGTGTGGGGCTTCGTGGTCCTGGGCCGCAATGCTGACTGGATGCCCGCACTGCGCTGGATAATCCTGGTGGTGTCGGTCGTTGCCACCGTCGCGCTGGTGTGGGCCGGCGGTCAGGACGCACGCAAGCGGATCGCGACACTTGCGTTGGGGCTCGCACTGTTCGGCGCGGTCGGGGGATCGGCGGCGTACACGATCGCCACCTTCGGCCAGTCACACACCGGCGGCGGCCCGTCGGTCGGCCCGGCAGACAAGGACGACAACGGTCACGGTGGCTGGGGCCAGGATGACGACAATGCCGAGCTGGACGCGCTGCTGAAAGCCACCAACACCAAATGGTCGGCGGCCATCAACCGGTCTTCGGCGGCAGCGAATCTGGAGCTGGCCACCAAGACACCGGTGATTGCGATCGGTGGATTCGGCGGCAGCGACCCGGCGCCGACCTTGCAGCAGTTCCAGTCCTACGTGGCCAACCACGAGGTCGGCTACTACATCGTGGCCGACAACAACGGACACGGCGGCGGCAACGTGCATTCAGACATCGCCGACTGGGTCAGTACCAACTTCGCTCCGATGAAGGTCGGATCGGACACCGTCTACAACCTGACGGTGCCCACCCAGAAGTAGTAGCGCGGTGCGATGGCAGCCCGGCGGAATCGTCGGGCTGCCATCGCATGTGACCGTCTGATCCGGGTCGGCCGACCATCCACGTAAACTGGACCGTCGAGGCTTCACCAGAAAGAGGGCGTACACGCATGAGCGGCCATTCCAAGTGGGCGACTACCAAGCATCAGAAGGCCGTCAAGGACGCGCGCCGGGGTAAAGAGTTCGCCAAGCTGATCAAGAACATTGAGGTGGCCGCGCGCACCGGCGGAGGCGATCCGGGTGGTAACCCGACCCTGTACGACGCCATTCAGAAGGCCAAGAAGACCTCGGTTCCCAACGACAACATCGAGCGGGCGCGCAAGCGTGGCGCAGGCGAGGAAGCCGGCGGCGCCGACTGGCAGACCATCATGTACGAGGGCTACGGCCCCAACGGTGTTGCTGTGCTGATCGAGTGCCTGAGCGACAACCGCAACCGGGCCGCGGGCGAGGTGCGCGTCGCGATGACCCGCAACGGCGGCAACATGGCCGACCCCGGCTCGGTGTCCTACTTGTTCTCGCGCAAGGGTGTGGTGACCCTGGAGAAGAACGGCCAGACCGAGGACGACGTGCTGATGGCTGTGCTGGACGCCGGTGCCGAAGAGGTCAACGACCTGGGTGAAGCGTTCGAGGTCATCTGTGAACCGACCGACCTGGTCGCGGTGCGGACGGCGCTGCAGGATGCCGGCATCGATTACGACTCGGCCGAATCCGGCTTCCAGCCGTCGGTGTCCGTCCAGGTCGATCTGGAGGGCGCCCGAAAGGTGTTCAAGCTGGTCGACGCGCTCGAAGACAGCGACGACGTGCAGAACGTGTACACCAACGTCGACATCCCCGACGACGTCGCCGCACAGCTCGACGAGGAGTAGCGGCTCAGCCGCCCGCCAGGTTCAGTACAGAGCCGCCGCGATCGGGGTGTCCCCGGAGATCAGCTCGAAAGTCTGGCCCGCGGTGCTGGGGGTATCCAGCACCGCCAACAGCACTCCCGCAACGTCCGCCCGCGGAATGCTGCCGCGCCCGGTGGATTCGGCGATGTGCACGCGTCCAGTCCCGGGGTCGTCGGTGAGCCGCCCGGGCCGCACGATGGTGGTGCGTAGGCCGCGGCGGGCTCGAACGTTGGCATCTGCCTCGGACTTGGCCCGGATGTAGGCGCGGAAGACCTCGTCATATCCGTCGTCGAGCGCCCGGTCATCGGCCGAGATCGCCGAGACCATCACGTACCGGGTCACTCCGGCCGCCTCGGCGGCGTCAGCCAGCAGGATCGCGGCGTCGCGGTCCACCGTCTGCTTTCGGCCGGCGCCGCTGCCGGGGCCGGCGCCCGCAGCGAACACCACCGCATCGGCTCCCCGTACCTGTTCGGCGACGTCCTGGGCCGAGGCTCGCTCGAGATCGAGCGTGATGGCGGTGGCACCGACCGACTCCAGATCGGGAATCTGGGCTGGGTTGCGGATCAGCCCGGTCACCGAGTCACCCCGGTCTGCGAGGAGCTGCTCCAGAAGCAGGGCGATCTTTCCGTGGCCACCGGCTATCACGACATGCATGCCTCTACTGTGTCATCCGCCCGAACACCGCACGCAGTGAGGTTTGCTGGCCTCAAGATGCTCGATCGAGGTGATCTACCACGCGGTTTCCACCTGCACGCTTCGCCAGATACATCGCCTCGTCCGCGTCCGTGACCAGGCGCCTGAGCAGTTCGTGATCGGCGGTCAATGCTGCCGAGTTGATACCGGAAACGCCAACGCTCACGGTGACAGCGTCGGGCAATGCCTCGACATCCGTCCGAATTTCCTCCGCGAGATCTCGCAGTGCCGCGCTGCCCAATGCTGCGGCGACGACGAACTCCTCGCCGCCGTAACGCGCGACGACCGACTCCGTGGTGCCTGCGGCCTTGACGAGGATTCCGCCGACTGCGATCAGCAATTGATCACCGGCGGCATGTCCCTGCGTGTCGTTGACGAGCTTGAATCTGTCCAGGTCGACCATGATGACGCCAAGGTCTGTGCTGCCGGCGGACAGCACTGAACTCGTCAGTTGGTCGGCAGCGCGGCCGAAGCCGCGTCGGTTCAACAAGCCGGTGAGTTCGTCGGTGTCGGTTTCGGCGGCCAGGTCGCCGAGGATGTGCATGCTGACCTTGACCGTGATCGGAACGGACAGCAGCGAGAACATGACCGTGATGAGTGTGGCCATTGCGCCGGCCGGATCGACTGAGATGGCGTAATGCACGCTGCAGATGCCAGTTGTGATCAGGGCGATCGCCAGGGTCATCACCAGGTGAATGCCGGTGTGCAGGAACGCCACGAATGCGGCGACAGCGGCGAAGGCGATGCACGCTGTGAGTCCGACTCTCGGATCTGTGACCGACAGGCAGTTGTAGGCGAGGCCCGCGTCGAAGAACAGGATGAATGCCAGTGACTGCCTGCGAGTCGGCCACTGCATCGACCACACCACTGCCGAGATCATCCAACCCGCGGCGAATGCGATCGACAGTCCGTGCAGCACCGGAGACGCCGGTGCAGTCGAACTCAACAGGATGAGAATCGTGACCACGCTCATTCCGCCCAGATACAGCGCGGTGGCCAGCCTTGCGAATGACTGCAGGTTACGGGCGGCAAGGTAGCCGGACAGCAGGTCGTATTGGTCCGGGCGTCTCCACCAGTGCCGCAGGATGGAGATCACCGGATCGAGCTCGACTCCGTAGCTAGCAGCCATGAAATCACGAGGTGGCGACACAGTCTCGATGCTCAAGTTGTCGGCCCGCTCCCTGTTTGGCGTGGTGTCAAGGCTCATCAGCTTATAGCCGACAAGGTCCGCTGGAAGACTAACCCGGGTTTGCTGGGTTCGCCGCGTCGATGGCATGCGGCGGCGTCACGGCACGTGGGTGCAACGGTCGTGGCCGGCGCAACGGGGGTGTGTCCCTGACTGATCTCGCGGACGTATGCCGCTAGGCTATCGAACAACCGTTCGGGAACGTGAGGAGCTGGCGTGCGCGTGATGGGCGTCGACCCTGGGTTGACGCGCTGTGGCCTCTCGATGATCGAGGGAGGCGCGGGGCGTCAGGTCATCGCACTCGATGTGGATGTGGTGCGGACCCCGTCCACCGAGCAGCTGCACCGTCGGCTGCTCACCATCAGCGACACCGTCGAACACTGGATGGACACCCACCGTCCCGACGTCATCGCCATCGAGCGGGTGTTCGCCAATCAGAACGCCAATACCGCGATGGGCACGGCACAAGCCGGCGGAGTCATCGCGCTTGCCGCGGCCCGACGCGGCATTGATGTGCACTTCCACACCCCGTCCGAAGTGAAAGCCGCGGTGACCGGAAACGGCCGGGCGGACAAGGCTCAGGTGACCACGATGGTCACCAAAATTCTTGGGCTGCAACAGAAGCCAACGCCGGCCGACGCGGCGGACGCGTTGGCCCTGGCGATCTGTCATTGCTGGCGGGCGCCGATGCTGGCCCGGATGGCCGAGGCGGAGGCCAAGGCCGCCGAATATCAACGTAAATACGCCGAGAAACTGAAGGTGGCCCGGGCATGATCGCGTCGGTGCGTGGTGAGGTCATCGACATCGCTCTCGATCATGTGGTGATCGAGGCGGCCGGTGTGGGGTACAAGGTCATGGCCAGCCCGTCGACACTGTCCACGCTGCGACGCGGTGAGGAATCCCGGCTGATCACCGCGATGATCGTGCGCGAGGATTCCCAGACCCTCTACGGCTTCGTCGACCACGACGCCCGCGACCTGTTCACCACGCTGCTCGGGGTCTCCGGCGTCGGGCCGAAGATCGCACTGGCGACGCTGGCGGTGTACGACGCGCCGGCGCTGCGGCAGGCGTTGGCCGACGGTGACGTGACGGCATTGACCCGCGTGCCGGGCATCGGCAAACGTGGTGCCGAGCGCATGGTGCTGGAGCTGCGCGACAAGATCGGTGCCACAGCGGGTGCCGGGGCGGCAGCCGTCGGTGGGCATTCGGTGCGCGGGCCGGTTGTGGAAGCCCTTGTCGGACTTGGTTTTGCGGTCAAACAGGCCGAGGAGGCCACCGACAAGGTGCTGGCCGAAGATCCAGACGCAAATACGGCGACGGCGCTGCGGGCGGCCCTGTCCATGTTGGGTAAGAAATGAGCCGGTTCGAAGACGATGACAGCTCGGACAGCGGTCCAGAGCGGGACGTCTCAGCCGCGCTGACGGTGGGTGAGGGCGACGTAGATGCCAGTCTGCGGCCCAAATCGCTGCGCGAGTTCATCGGTCAGCCGCGGGTGCGTGAGCAGCTGCAACTGGTACTCGAAGGCGCCAAGAATCGGGGCGGGACGCCCGACCACATCTTGCTGTCCGGTCCGCCCGGCCTGGGCAAGACCTCGCTGGCCATGATCATCAGCGCCGAGCTCGGTTCGGCCCTGCGCGTCACCTCTGGCCCCGCACTGGAGCGGGCCGGCGATCTGGCCGCCATGCTCAGCAACCTGGTCGAGGGCGACGTGCTCTTCATCGACGAGATTCACCGCATCGCCCGGCCGGCCGAGGAGATGCTGTACCTGGCCATGGAAGATTTCCGGGTCGACGTGGTGGTCGGCAAAGGACCTGGTGCGACGTCGATTCCACTGGAGGTGGCGCCGTTCACCCTGGTCGGTGCGACCACCCGGTCGGGAGCGCTCACCGGTCCGCTGCGCGACCGCTTCGGTTTCACCGCACACATGGACTTCTACGAGCCGCCCGAGTTGGAGCGTGTTTTGGCTCGTTCGGCAGGCATCCTGGGCATCGAACTCGGTGCTGAAGCCGGCGCCGAGGTGGCGCGGCGCTCCCGCGGTACGCCACGTATCGCCAACCGGTTGTTGCGCCGGGTCCGCGACTACGCCGAGGTGCGGGCCGACGGCGTCATCACCCGGGACGTCGCCAAGGCCGCGCTGGCGGTCTATGACGTCGATGAACTCGGACTCGACCGGCTGGACCGGGCCGTGTTGACCGCTCTGACAAAGAGTTTCGGCGGCGGACCGGTCGGCGTGTCGACGCTCGCGGTGGCGGTGGGGGAGGAAGCCACCACCGTCGAGGAGGTGTGTGAGCCGTTCTTGGTACGCGCCGGCATGATCGCCCGCACTCCCCGCGGCAGGGTCGCCACCCCGCAGGCCTGGACACATTTGGGATTGCAACCGCCGATCAACGGACTTGGCCAAGCCGGCCTGTTTGAATAGCTGCCATGCTTACCGCAGGTTTGATCGTCGCCGGCCTGGCCGCGCTGTTGCACGTGTACATCTTCGTGATGGAGTCGCTCACCTGGACTTCGCCGCGCACCAGGGCCACCTTCGGTATCTCGGAGCAACAAGCGATAGACACCAAGGAACTGGCATTCAACCAAGGGTTCTACAACTTGTTCCTGGCCATCGTCACGGCCGTCGGTATCGGGGCAGTCGTCGTGGGGTGCAAAGGAATCGGACTGGCCTTGATCTTCGCAGGCATCGGGTCGATGGCCGCCGCGGCGCTGGTGCTGCTGATCTCGTCACCCGACAAGGCGCGCGCGGCGATCACGCAGGGCGTCTTCCCGGTGATCGCCATCGCGGCGCTGCTGGCCGGGTCGCTGTTGTGAGACGCCCGGGCGGGACGGCTCTGGCTGCGGCCATGCTGTTCCTGACGGGCTGTGGCGCGTCCACGGCGGACTCGGTACCCAGCGCAACATCGACGGCCGCTGCATCGACCGAGATGGCTGAGTCCACACCCGCGCCGCCGCCGGGCGCACAGCCGGCGCTGGCGCCCGATCCGGCGCAGTTGGCCGACGATCTGGTCGCGGATGAGCAGGCAATACGTGATGCCGGGACGCCGGAGCCTGCGCTCACCGCGGCGGCGCGCCGCCAACAGGCCGCCTACCGTGCCATCGCGAAGCATCCGGACTGGGACGGCATGATCGAGGGGCGCATCCCACCCGGGCTGGCCGATGCGTACCACCACAACATCGACGCCGCCCGGCAGCTGTCCTCTATGACCTCGCCCCGAGACACATTGCCGCCGTGGGCGATTCAGCCGCCGGCGCCGGCCGACGAGCTGCTCGGTGCCTACCACGACACGCAGGGGGCGACCGGCGTCGACTGGAACTATCTGGCTGCGATCAACCTCGTCGAATCACGCTTCGGCCGGATCAACGGCAACAGCCCGGACGGCGCACAGGGGCCCATGCAGTTCCTGCCGTCGACATTCGCGGCGTACGGCGCCGGGGGAGACATCCACGCGCCGCACGACGCCATCGCCGCCGCAGGCCGCTACCTGGCGGCCAACGGCTTTGCCTCGGATCGTGACGGCGCAATCCACCACTACAACCATTCGGCCGCCTATGTGCGCGCGGTCGAGGACTACGCCGAGGTGCTGGCCGCCGATCCCGGTGCATTCGCCGGCTACTACCGGTGGGACGTGTACTGCAAGACCACGGCCGGCGACATCTTGCTGCCCGTCGGCTACTCCGAATCGGGCTCGGTCCCGGTGGCCGACTACCTCGCGTCGCATCCGCAGTGACGGTCGCGGTTATCGCGATTCTTCGGCGCCCTCGCGGCAGGCGGTTGACTGCGCCATCCGGTAGACCTGATTTCCGCCCGCGCGTTTGGCGATGTACATCGCGGTATCGGCGTCGTTGATCAACCGATCGACCAGGCCGGCAGGGTCGGCCGGCCCGTTGGTGGGCGTCGTTGCGACCCCGACGCTGGCGGTGACCGCTGCAGGCATTGCCTCGACCACCTGCCGGATGCGTTCGGCCAGGGCGTCGAGCTCGGCGTCGCGCCGGGTGGTGGCGATGAGGAATTCTTCGCCACCGGCGCGCCCCACCACGGCGGCGTGGTCCACCGTCTGCTGCAGCGCGGTGGCAACCGCCGCGATCACCTGATCACCTGCCGCGTGTCCGGCGGTGTCGTTCACCCGTTTGAAATTGTCGAGGTCGACCATCACCGCGGCGATCGGGACGCCCGGGGACCGAGCGATCAGATCGTGGGCGCCACGGAAAAAGCCGCGCCTGTTGTGCAAACCCGTCAGCGCGTCGATGTCGGAGCGGACCGCGTCGCTGCCCAATGCGTAGATCAGGATCTGACATGCGATGGGTGCAGCCAGAAAAGCGATCAACATGATGATGAGCATCCAGAGTGCCTGCGCCATATCGCCTGAACTGACGCGGGCGATCGCTATGCAAGCGCAACCGACCGACAGCGGCACAATGATTGCCAACTGCCGGGAGGTGTGCATGCATCCGACGTAGACGAGCGGAGATGCGAAGAGCGCCGAACCGATGAGTGCCATCGTGGGAGTCGGCTGGGCCAGGGAATTGATTGCAATGAGCAGGGTCAGGACGACGGCGAAGAAGGCCGACTGTCGGCGGGTCGGCCAGGTGATCCGGAGCCAAAAAAATATGCATCCGACTATCCCGGCGAGGGTGAGTCCGAGTAGGCCGCGTTCGACCGCGGTGGTCGGTGCCGGTGGAGCCAGCAACGTCAGCGCCGGCAGCACGACGATGATGAACAGCGTGACCAGGTAGAGGATCCGGGCGACGCCCAGCAGCCGACGGCTGGCCAGGTATTCGGAGAGCCAGTCGAATCGCTCCGGCTGGCGCCACCACATGCTGAACAATTTCACCGGTGTCGCCACGGTTGACAGGTTGCGGCCACCACGTGCTACCTGGCCCTTTCGCCGGCTCAAATAATTGTCGATCGTAACAATTATTCGTCGGCCGATTCAGGCGCTTTCGGTGTGAGCGGGCAGGCGCCCAGTCGCCCGGGCGACCACACCGCACCGGGTGAATGGCACACTGGTCACTGACGTGGCGTCGCGATCGATCGATCTGGTTCGCCCGAAATACACAATCGACCGAAAGACTCTTGCTGTCATGCAACAACTGGCCATGCCCCTGCTGCTGTTGGTCGGCCTCGTCGGGATGATGTTCTTCGCCTCCCGCCGCCAGCGCAAGGCCATGCAGGCCACCATCGACCTGCACAACTCGCTGACCGTGGGGGACCGCGTTCACACCACGTCCGGCCTGCACGGCACCATCACCGGGATCACCGATGATGATGTCGAGCTGGAGATCGCCCCGGGCGTCATCACCACCTGGATGAAGATGGCCATCCGCGACCGGGTCGAGCCCGAGACCGCGGCCGAGCCGGACGGCGCCGCCGATGTAGCGGGTACCTATGTCGAAGAGGACACGGCCAAGACCGACGGCTGAGAATCCGGCACAACCACGTACCCTTTGCTGGGCTGACGTACTGATCTCAAGGAGACCCTAGAAACGTGGCATCGTCTTCGACACCGGTGCACCCTTACCGCTACCTGGGCTTGTTCCTGGTGCTGCTCGTCGGTGCTTATCTACTGGTGTTCCTCACCGGTGACAAGCACGCCAAGCCCAAGTTGGGCATCGACCTGCAGGGCGGCACCCGGGTGACGCTCACCGCGCGCACCCCGGACGGGTCCAGGCCTACTCGCGATGCGCTGAACCAGGCGCAGCAGATCATCAGCTCGCGCGTGAACGGGCTCGGCGTGGCCGGGTCCGAGGTCATCATCGACGGCGACAATCTGGTCATCACCGTGCCCGGGCAGGACGGCAGCGAGGCTCGCACCCTGGGTCAGACCGCGCGGCTGTTCATCCGCCCGGTGATCCACGTGATTCCGGCTCAGAGCACCGACCAGGTGAAGCAACAGCCGCCGGCTCCCGGCGCGCCCGCTCCTGGCGCCCCTGCTCCCGGTGGTCCGGTTCCTCCAGGGGCTCCCGCACCGGACGCCGGCGCTCCGGGACCCGACGCCGGCGCGCCGCCGATCGCCCCGGTCGAGCCGGGTGCCCCGGTCAGTCCGCCCGCAGCTCCGGCCCCGGGCGCCCCAGCACCGCAGCCGCGGCCGTACCCGCAAGAGCCGCCCCCGTCGCCGACACCGAGCCCGGCCTCGTCCGGTGCTCCGGTAAGTGGCGACGCACCGGCACCCGCTGCCCCCGCCCCGGAAGCTCCGGCCCCAGGTGCCCCGGCTCCCGGCGCGCCCGCGCCCGGCCCGGCATCGCCAGGCGGCCCCGGCGCGGGTGGTCCCACCACCGTCGATCAGCAGATCAAGGACGAGAAGGCGCTGCGGCAGAGCACCCAGCCACAGATTCAGTTGCTGGCGTTGCAGTTCCAGGCGACGCGCTGCGGCGACAAGAAAGACGTGCTGGCCGGCAACGACGACCCGAACCTGCCGTTGGTGACCTGCTCCGAGGACAAGAAGCAGGTGTACCTGCTGGACAAGTCGATCATCGCCGGTGACCAGATCAAGGACGCGTCCTCCGGTCTGGATCAGCAGCACGGCGAGTACGTCGTGGACGTCCAGTTCAACGACAAGGCCTCGGACATCTGGGCCAACTTCACCCGCGACAACATCGGCACCCAGACTGCGTTCGTGCTGGACTCGCACGTGGTCAGCGCGCCGACCATCCAGGAGGCAATTCCTGGAGGTCGCACCCAGATCACCGGCCACTTCAATGCGAACTCGGCCAAGGATCTGGCGAACGTGCTCAAGTACGGGTCGCTGCCGCTGTCCTTCGAATCGTCAGAGGCCGAAACAGTCTCGCCCACACTGGGATTGACCTCTTTGCGCGCCGGTTTGATTGCCGGCGCCATCGGTTTGGGCCTGGTGCTGTTGTACTCGTTGCTCTACTACCGGGTGCTGGGCCTGCTCACGGTGCTATCGCTGGTGGCATCTGGCGCGATGGTGTTCGCGCTTCTCATTTTGCTTGGCAGGTATATCAACTACACCCTCGATCTGGCCGGTATCGCTGGTCTGATCATCGGCATCGGCACTACCGCCGACTCGTTCGTGGTGTTCTTTGAACGCATCAAGGACGAGATCCGCGAGGGCCGATCGTTCCGGTCGGCGGTGCCGCGAGGCTGGTTGCGGGCCAGCAAGACGATCTTGTCGGGCAACGCGGTCACCCTGCTGGCATCTGTGGTGCTCTACATCCTGGCCGTCGGGCAGGTAAAGGGCTTCGCCTTCACCACAGGTCTGATGACGGTCCTCAACATTGTCGTGGTGTACCTCGTCACGTGGCCGCTGGTCTATCTGGCGTCGAAATCGCCCGTATTCGCCAAGCCGGCGTTCAACGGGCTTGGTGCCGTGCAGCAGGTTGCCCGTGAGCGCCGGGCCGCCAGCCTGATGGGACAGGGGCAATAGCGAATATGTCGAAGCACTCCACAGAAGGTGACAACGCTGAAGTGACCGAGTCGGCTGCCACCGAGACCGCCGAGGGCAACGCCACGTCTGTTCAGACGATCGCCGAACCCGACGTCACCGGCGTCGAAGCGCAGCAAGATTCGACAGCCGAGGCGCCGCACCACAGCTTCCTGTCCCGGCTCTACACCGGCACCGGCGCATTCGACATCATCGGCCGACGCAATCTGTGGTTCGCCATCAGCGGGCTGATCCTCGCAGTGGCGATCGGCAGCATGCTGATCCGGGGCTTCACCTTCGGCATCGATTTCGAGGGCGGCACAAAGGTCTCGATGCCGGTAGGTGGAACCACCACCGCTCAGGTGCAGGAAGTGTTCCGCCAGGCACTTGGTAAGGACCCTGAATCGCTGGTCATCGTCGGCAGCGGCGACTCGGCCACCGTCCAGATTCGCTCCGCGACGCTGACCAACGACGAGACCGAAAAACTGCGCACCGCGCTGTTCGACCGGTTCCAGCCCAAGGGATCCGACGGCAAGGCCAGCAAACAGGCCATCAGTGACTCCGTCGTGTCGGGCACCTGGGGCGGCCAGATCACTCAGAAGGCGTTGATCTCGCTGGTGGTGTTCGTCGCGCTTGCGGCGATCTACATCGCCGTGCGGTACGAGCCGTACATGGCGCTCGCAGCGTTGATCGCGATGTTCTACACCCTGCTCACTACCGCCGGGATGTATTCGCTTGTCGGGTGGGAAGTCACTCCGGCCACTGTGATCGGGCTGTTGACGATTCTGGCCTACTCGATCTACGACACCGTGGTCGTGTTCGACAAGGTCGAAGAAAACACCCACGGCTTCGAGCACACGACTCGGCGAACGTACGCAGAACAGGCCAACTTGGCGGTCAACCAGACGTTCATGCGTTCGATCAACACCGGTCTCATCGCCGTGCTGCCGATCGTTGCGCTGATTGTGGTGGCTGTGTGGATGCTCGGCGTCGGGACACTCAAGGACCTGGCGCTGATCCAGCTTGTGGGCGTTGTGACCGGTCACTACTCGTCTATATTCTTCGCCACGCCCTTGCTGGTCAGCCTTCGCGAACGTACGGAACTGGTGAAGAAACACACCGCCCGGGTGCTGCGGCGTCGTCAGGCCGCCGCCGAACGCGGCGGACAGGACGTCACCGAGTCGGACACCGAGGTTCCGGTCTCGGCGCTGACGGCGCCTGAGAAGCCGGAGCCGGGTGCCAAGCCGATCCGTCCTGGTAAGCGGAACAACCGGCGGTAGGCCGGGGTGCGCGCCCGCCGGTTCGCTCTCACGAGCGTGGCGATGCTGACCGTCGCGATGGGACTGTCGGCATGTGGTGACTCGGGCGATGCTGTCGACTATGCGGTGGATGGGCCGCTGGGCACTTACAACAGCGCGACGGTGCTCGGCGCTGCCTCCGCGGCCCCTCAGGCATTCGCCCGCGTGCAGACCGGTTTCAACTACCACGGACCGGGCGGCCAGGTCGTCGCAGATCGGGACTTCGGCACCGTCGCGGTGGTCGGGCGCGCACCGCTGACGTTGGACTACACGATCGCCGACAACGCGGTGTACTCCGACGGCAAGCCCGTCACCTGTGACGACATGGTGCTGGCCTGGGCCGCCCAGTCCGGTCAGTATTCGGCTTTCGACGCGGCCAGTCGCGCCGGGTACAGCGACGTCGCCGCAGTGGACTGCACGCCTGGACAGAAGCGGGCCCGGGTGACCTTTGTCCGGGACCGGGCGTTCGTCGATTTCGGCCAGCTGTTCTCGGCGACGTCGATGATGCCGTCGCACGTCATCGCCGACGAACTGCAACTGGGCGACGGCGGGGTGACCAAGGCCGTGCAGAGCGGCGATGAGCCCACCCTGGTCCGCATCGCCCAGGCCTGGAACACCATCTGGGATCTCAAACCGGGGGTCGACCTCAAGCGGTTCCCGTCCGCGGGTCCCTACAAGGTGGCCTCGGTCGGTTCGGATGGCTCGGTGGTGTTGGTGGCCAACGACAAATGGTGGGGGCCCAAGCCGACGCTCGGGAAGATCACGGTGTGGCCCGGGTCGGCTGCGACGCAGGACCGGATCAAATCCGGCAAGGTCGAGGTCGCCGATGTCGCCACGGGCTCGGTGGACATGCTCAAGGCCCCCGACGGCTACACCAGTAGCGATTACCCATCAGCCGGCATCGAGCAGCTGATCTTCGGCGCGCAAGGGCCGATGGCCGATTCCGACGCGCGCCGTGCCGTTGCGCTGTGCACGCCGCGTGATGCGATCGCCGCGGCGGTGAACCTGCCGATCGCCAACGCGCGGTTGACGCCGGTGGCCGATGATTCGGTCACGGTAGCCGAAAGTGCCGGTGCCAATGGGCAATTCGGCACCGCTGACATCGACGGAGCGCGCAGCGCCGCGGGTGGCCAACCGTTGACCGTGCGGATCGGTTATCAGGCGCCCAATGCCCGGCTGGCCACCGTGGTCGGGCTGATCGCCAGATCATGTGCGGCGGCGGGGATCACCGTGCAGGACGCGGGCGCGCCGACGGTCGGGCCACAGACGTTGCGCAGCAACCAGATTGACGTGTTGCTGGCAGGTACCGGCGGCGCCGCCGGCGGCGGTTCGAGCGGATCATCGGATATCGACGCCTACGCACTGCACAGCGGAAACGGCAACAACCTGGCGGGCTATGCCAACGACCGGGTCGACGGCGTGATCGGGACCTTGGCGGTGACCACCGACGCGAAGGAAGAATCGCGGTTGCTCGGCGAGGGCTCGCCGATACTGTGGGGCGATATGCCGACGCTGCCGTTGTACCGCCAGCAGCGCACGGTGCTGTCATCGAACAAGCTCGGCGCGGTGAGCCCGAATCCGACCCGCTGGGGTGCCGGATGGAACATGGATCGTTGGACGGTGAATTGATGACCGATGTGTCTGCGCTGATGGCTGAATTGATCCGCGAGGTTCCCGACTTCCCGGAACCCGGGGTCCAGTTCAAGGACCTCACGCCTCTGCTGGCCGATGCCCGCGGGCTGGCCGCGGTGACCGGCGCCCTTGCCGAGGTCGCCGCCGGCGCCGACCTGGTAGCAGGTATCGACGCCCGCGGGTTTCTGCTGGGCGCTGCGGTGGCAACCCGGCTGGGTACCGGGGTGCTGGCGGTCCGTAAGGGCGGCAAGCTGCCGCCGCCGGTGCACAGCCAGACCTACGCATTGGAGTACGGCACCGCGACGCTGGAGATTCCCGCAGACGGGATCGATCTGCGCGGCCGCAGCGTTGTGGTGATCGACGACGTGCTCGCCACCGGCGGGACCGTGGCGGCGACCGTAGCCCTGCTGCGTGACGCAGGTGCAGACGTGCGGTGCGCGGCCGTGGTGCTTGAGCTCGGGGCGCTGGGTGGGCGCCGCGCGATCGAACCCTTGCCGGTCAGCAGCCTGCTCGTCATCTGAGGACTATCCTCGAGCAACGCGGAGGAAGGCGGTGAGCAGTTGGCTGACGACGGTGTGACGCAGACCCAGCAGGTGCTGCCCGAGGTCACAGCGGGATCGCCCGCCGAACCGGTCAAATCGACGGTCAGTGCGTCGCGGCGCGTGCGCGCCCGCCTGGCCCGGCGGATGACCGCTCAGCGCAGCCTGGTCAACCCCGTGCTCGAGCCGTTGGTGGCGGTACACCGGGAGATCTATCCGAAGGCCGACGTGGTCCTGCTGCAGCGGGCTTATGACGTCGCTGAGGAACGGCACTCCACTCAGCTGCGCAAGTCCGGTGATCCGTACATCACCCATCCGCTGGCGGTGGCCAACATCCTGGCCGAGCTCGGTATGGATACCACCACGCTGATCGCCGCGTTGCTACACGACACCGTCGAGGACACGGGCTACACGCTGGAGGCCTTGACCGCCGAATTCGGCAGTGAGGTCGGTCATCTGGTCGACGGGGTCACCAAACTGGACAAGGTGGTGCTGGGCAGCGCCGCGGAAGCCGAGACCATTCGCAAGATGATCATCGCGATGGCGCGTGATCCGCGAGTGCTGGTGATCAAGGTCGCCGACCGGCTGCACAACATGCGCACCATGCGCTTCCTGCCGCCGGAGAAGCAGGCGCGCAAGGCCCGCGAAACACTGGAAGTCATTGCGCCCCTTGCGCATCGGCTGGGTATGGCCACGGTCAAGTGGGAGTTGGAGGATCTGTCCTTCGCGATCCTGCATCCCAAGCGCTACGAAGAGATCGTCCGGCTGGTTGCCGATCGGGCACCGTCGAGAGATACCTATCTGGCCAAGGTTCGCGCCGAGATCGCGAATTCGCTGGCGGCCATGAAGATCAACGCGACAGTCGAGGGCCGGCCGAAGCATTACTGGTCGATCTACCAGAAGATGATCGTCAAAGGCCGTGACTTCGACGATATCCACGACCTGGTGGGTGTGCGAATCCTCTGCGACGAGATCCGCGACTGTTACGCGGCAGTCGGTGTGGTGCATTCGTTGTGGCAGCCGATGGCAGGCCGGTTCAAGGACTACATCGCCCAGCCGCGCTACGGTGTCTATCAGTCGTTGCACACCACGGTGGTTGGATCCGAGGGTAAGCCGCTGGAGGTGCAGATCCGCACCATTGATATGCACCGGACCGCGGAATACGGTATCGCCGCACATTGGCGGTACAAGGAAGCCAAGGGCCGCAACGGATTACCGGCTGGCGGCGGCGTAGCCGAGATCGACGACATGGCCTGGATGCGCCAACTGCTCGATTGGCAGCGGGAAGCCGCGGACCCCGGCGAGTTCCTGGAGTCGTTGCGCTACGACCTTGCGGTGCAGGAGATCTTCGTCTTCACCCCCAAGGGCGACGTGATCACGCTGCCGGCCGGCTCGACGCCGGTCGACTTCGCGTACGCGGTGCACACCGAGGTGGGGCACCGTTGTATCGGTGCCCGGGTCAATGGCCGGCTGGTGGCTTTGGAGCGCAAGCTCGAAAACGGTGAAGTGGTCGAGGTTTTCACCTCGAAGGCGCAGAACGCCGGGCCGTCACGGGACTGGCAGACGTTTGTGGTGTCGCCGCGGGCCAAGGCCAAGATCAGGCAGTGGTTCGCCAAGGAGCGTCGCGAAGAGGCCCTGGAGTCCGGCAAGGACGCCATCGCCCGCGAAGTGCGCCGCGGCGGACTTCCGTTGCAGCGCTTGCTCAGTGCCGACTCTATGGGGGCACTGGCGCATGAGTTGCGGTATGCCGACGTCTCGGCGCTCTACACCGCCGTCGGTGAGGGACATGTCTCCGCCCGGCACGTGGTGCAGCGGCTGGTCGCGTTGCTCGGTGGCGACGAGGACGCTGCCGACGAGATCGCGGAGCGCTCCACCCCGGCCACCATGCCGGTGCGGCGGCGGTCGAATGACGATGTGGGCGTGGCTGTTCCCGGCGCACCCGGCGTATTGACCAAACTCGCCAAGTGCTGCACCCCGGTGCCCGGCGACAACATCATGGGATTCGTCACCCGCGGCGGTGGGGTCAGCGTGCACCGGACCGACTGCACCAACGCAGCGTCACTGCAGGAACAAGCCGAGCGCATCATCGAGGTCAAATGGGCACCGTCGCCGTCATCGGTCTTCCTGGTGGCCATCCAGGTCGAGGCGCTGGACCGGCATCGGCTGCTCTCGGATGTCACGCGGGTGCTGGCCGATGAAAAGGTGAACATCTTGTCGGCGTCGGTGACCACGTCCAATGACCGGGTTGCCATCAGCCGCTTCACCTTCGAGATGGGCGACCCCAAGCACCTGGGTCACGTGCTCAACGTGGTGCGCAATGTCGAGGGTGTGTACGACGTGTACCGGGTGACCAGCGCAGCCTGAGGCGCTCGTTCACACTCGCGGTCGATATGACCGGTTCACCCGGATCTCGATGTCCTGTGCGTCGAGCCTGGCGGCGCCGGGGTCACCGGTGACGACCACGCCGACCGGGTTTCCGGACTGTCGGTCGACGAAGGTGAGTGGCCCCCGTCCGTCCTGCAGGTATTTGTCGCCCCACTGGCTCATCGCCAGGTAGACCGGCAGTAGATCTTCGCCGGCCGGCGTCAGTCGGTACTCGTCGCGGGCGCGCTTTCCGGGCTCCTGATACGGCACCCGGACCATCAGCTGGGCGGCCTCCAACTGCTTGAGGGCTCGGGAGACCGCCGGCGCCGAGGTTCCGATCCGCTCGATGAAATCCTCGAATCGTGTTGTACCGAAAAGGCTTTCGCGGACCGCGAGAAATACCGTCTTGGTGCTGAGCAGGTCGAGGAGCTTGGCCACCGAGCACGCATCGCCGATGGTCCATCGCTCCCGATCGCGCAGTTTGTCTTCAAACTCCATGTTCACCCCTTTGGATAACGCTTGCGTTACTCAGATCTCTGTGGTTCCATCTTAGTAACGTCATCGTTATCCAGCAAGGGAGTGTGGTCCAGATGGTTCAAGTGGCAGGCAAAGTGGTAGTGGTTACCGGCGGGCGCCGGGGACTTGGCGCAGCTCTGGTCGACGAGGTACTGGCCAGGGGAGCCCGCAAGGTGTACTCGACGGGCCGGTCGTCCTTCGCCGACGGTCGGGCGGCTGTGATCCCTGTGGAACTCGAAGTGCGTTCGGAGGCCTCGGTTTCGGCATTCGCCGAGATCGCGCCGGACGCGGAGATCGTGTTCAACAACGCCGGCATCCTGCTCCCGGACTCGCTGCTGACCGGCAGTTTCGACCATATCGAGGAAACCTTTGACATCAACGTGTTCGGGCCGCTGCGGGTGGCGCGGGCCTTCGCGCCGATCCTGGCGGCCAATGGCGGCGGCGCGTTGGTGAACATGCACTCAGTGCTGTCCTGGGTGTCGGGCAGTGGGGCATACGGCGCCTCCAAGGCGGCGGCCTGGTCGGTCACCAACTCGCTGCGTGGAGAGCTTGCCGCACAGGGCACCCAGGTGGTCGGAGTGCACGCCGGTCTGATCGAAACCGACATGGTTTCGGCCATTCCCGCGCCCAAGACCAGCGCGACAGACATCGCGGCGCGCATCGTCGACGGACTGGAATCGGGCGAGATAGAGGTGTTGGCCGACGACGTGACGGTGGGCGTCAAGGCCGTGCTGTCGGGCCCGGTGGAGAACCTGACCTTCGCGATGGCGATCTGACCAGGTCTCGATCAGAGGAGCTGAACTGTCATGCCACTGTGGACCATTCACCACACCCCGGGACTCTTCACCGCAGACGACAAGCGCGCCCTGGCGTCCCGCATCACCGATCACTATGAGCAGGCCGGGTTGCCGCGGTTCTACGTGGTGGTCATCTTCAACGAAACCGTTTCCGAGAACCTCTATGTCGGAGGCGAGCCGACTGCGGTGGGGTTGCGGGTGGTCATCGACCACATCGCCCGGCACGCCGCGGACAAGCAAACCCGTAACGGGATCGCCCACTGGATCAAGTCGATACTGCTGCCATACCTGCAAGGGCATGATGACTTGCACTGGGAGTTCCACGTCGACGAGACCAGCGAAGACCTCTGGATGATCAACGGGTTGATCCCGCCGCCGATGGGTTCGGATGCCGAAAAGCGTTGGGTTGCAGACAACATGGTGACCACGTACTGAACATGGTGTGCTGCCGTTGGGGTCAGGACCCCAACGGCAGCATCGCCAGTTGCCGGCTCTGGACCACCACCTGGCCGTTGGCATCGAGGATGAGGTGATCCTCCTCGAACCAGGTGTTGCCGATGACGTTTGAGCTGGCCATGACGCGCAGCCATCCGGGTGCCGGCCGGCGCCGCAGGTAGGTGGTGAGCTGTACGGTCGGGGTCCACCCGAAGTGCCCGCGATTCATCGTTACCGGCGGCGTGATGTCACCGGCCATCAGCGCGAAGAGCATGGCTGTATCGGGATCCGCTTCGTCGGAAGCGAAGGGACGCAACCATATCCGGGTGACTGGTTCCCCGTCGGAGCCGGACAGAAAAGGTGTCGCGGCGTCCATCCGCATATCGCATCCCTGCGCTACGTGGACGACGTGCCCGAGCGGATGGTCAGGGGTGACCGGCACCGCGTCGGCGGGTGGCTCGGCCGGCATCGCAGTCGCTGCCAGCGTCATCTGGTGCTGCGGCGGTTTGGCGTCCAGGGGCCCCAGTGTGACGGAGCAGGTGACGGCGAGCTTCCCGTCCTGGGACAACTCGACGTCGACCAGACTCACCTGCCGACCGCGTTTGCGGACCGTGGTGGTCAGTTGCACCGCACCGGGATCGGGCGCATTGAGATAGTTGGCGCTCAACGCAATTGGTGCGATCTCGCCACCCAGCGATTGTTGTGCGGCGGCCGCGCACACCGCCATCATGCAGCCCCCGTGCACTTTGGGGCCGATGGTCCACATGCCGTCGATGTCGGCGCTGAACACCCCGTCGTCGAGTGCGGTGATGGTGGTCAGGGTGGTGAATGGATGCGGGGTCATGCCATCTCCAATTCCGGTGTCGTGCTTACGGGTGGTGCGGTGCGAGCAGGGCGGCTACGTACCTTCAGCGGCCACCAGAACCACCGGCCCAACAATGTGGCGATGGACGGGGTGATCAAAGAGCGCACCACGAAGGTGTCGAACAGCAGGCCCAGCCCGATGGTGGTGCCGATCTGTCCTACCGATCGCAGATCACTGGCGACCATCGAGATCATGGTGAAGGCGAACACCATTCCCGCGGCGGTGACCACGCCGCCGGTGGCGCCCATTGCGCGGATCAACCCCGTCTTGAGCCCGCCGGCGAGCTCTTCTTTCATCCTCGACACCACCAGCAGGTTGTAGTCCGAGCCGACGGCCAGCAGCACGATCACCGACATGGCGATCACCAGCCACTGCAATTCGATGCCGAGCAGGTACTGCCAGATGAGGACCGACAGCCCGAACGAGGCCGCCAGTGAGAGCACCACAGTGCCGACGATCACCAGCGAGGCCACCAAGGCCCGGGTGATCAACAGCATGACTGCAAAGATCAGGATGATGGCGGCGAGCGCAGCGATCAGCAGGTCGTAGTGGGCGCCCAGTTGGATGTCCTTGTACGTGGCCGCGGTACCGCCGAGATAGAACTTCGCTCCGGCCAGGGGAGTGCCCTTGACTGCTTCCTTGGCGGCCTGAAGTTCGGCGTCGACGTGTGAAATGCCTTCCAGCGTGGCCGGATCGACGTCGTGGGTGACGATGAAGCGGGCAGCCTTGCCGTCGGGGGACAGCATCAGTTGCATGCCGCGCTGAAAATCAGGACTGCCGAAGGCCTCCGGAGGCAGGTAGAACATGTCGTCGTTCTTCGCGTCGTCGAACGTCTGCCCCATGGCCGCGGCGGTGTCGGTCATACGCTCCATCTGGGTGACCATGCCGTCGAACGTGCTGTGCATGGTGCGCATCAGGTCGCGAACATCGGTGGCCAGGGCGATCATCGGCGGCAGCTGGGCCGCCATCTGCGGGGTGACGCCGTCGAGCTTGCCCATGGCATCGGACAGTGTTTTGGTGTTGTCGGCCAGTCGGTCGAAGCCGTCGGTGGCGTCGAACACCGACCGCATCGCCTGACATACGGGAATGTCGAAGCAGTGCGGTTCCCAGTAGAAGTAGTTGCGCAGTGGCCGGAAGAAATCGTCGAAATCAGCAACCTCGTCGCGTAAATCGGAGGTGGTCGACGACAAGTCCTGCGCCGCGCCCTGAGCGGCATGCGTGGCCTCGGCCAATTGCACGGTCAGGTCGTGCATGCGACCCATGATGCCGATCATCGAGGTGAGATGGTCGGTCATGGTTTGGATGTCGCCGAGTCGGGCTTTGAGGAACTGCAGGTTCTCGTTCATCGACACCGCCTGGGCGCTGACTTGGAACGGTACCGAGCCGTGCTCCATCGGCGGACCCAGCGGGCGGGTGATGCTCTGCACCCGGGCGATGCCGGGCACCCGGAAGATGTATTTGGCGATGCGGTCCAGGACCAGCATGTCGCGTGGGTTGCGCAGGTCGTGGTCGGCTTCGACCATCAGCATGTCCGGGTTCATTCGCGCTGGGGTGAAGTGCTTTTGGGCTGCGGCGTAGCCCACGTTGGACGGGACGGTTGCCGGTACGTAGAACCGGTTGTCGTAGCTGGTGCGGTATCCCGGCAGGGCCAGCACACCGATCATGGCGACCGCGGCCGCCGCGACCAGGATCGGTACCGGCCAGCGGACTACGGCGGTGCCGATTCGGCGCCAACCGCGGGTCTTGGTGACACGTTTCGGGTCGAGCCAGCGGCTGCTGACGGCCAACACCGAGGGCGCGAACGTCATCGCCATGGCCAGGATGGTGAGCATGCCGACAGCGCAGGGCAGCGCCAGGGTGTTGAAGTAGTTGAGCCGCGTGAAGCTCAGGCACAGCATCGCACCGGCGATGGTGAGCCCGGACCCGACGATCACGTGCGACACCCCGGAAAACGCGGTGTAGTAGGCGGTTTCGCGATCTTCGCCGGCGTTGCGGGCCTCGTGATAACGGCCGATGAGGAAGATCCAGTAGTCGGTGCCCGCGGCGATGGCCAAGGCGGTCAGCACGCTGACCACGAAGGTGGACAGGCCGAAGATGTGGGCGTTGCCCATGACCGCGACAAGTCCGCGGGCCGTGCTCATCTCCGCGAGCACCACCAGCAACGCAACGAAGGTTGCCACGAAGGACCGGTAGACAGTCAGCAGCATCACCGCGATGACCACGAGGGTCACCATCGTCATCTTGACCATGCTCTTGTCGCCGGCTTCATTGGTGTCTGCCACCAGGGCGGCCTGGCCCGTGACATAGGCGCGCAGTCCCGTTGGGGGGTGGCTGTTTTCGACGATCTTGCGAACTGCGTCGACGGACTCGACCCCCTCGGTCGAGCCCTGGTTGCCGGCCAGGTGCACCTGGACGTAGGCCGCCTTGCCGTCTTCGCTCTGCGAACCCGCCGAGGTGATCCGATCGCCCCAGAAGTCCTGCACGTGCTGGACGTGGCTGGTGTCGGTTTCCAGGGCTTTGACCAGGCCCGTGTAGTACTGGCGCGCTTGATCTCCCAGTGGCTGATCACCTTCGAGGACGATCATCAGCACACTGTCGGAGCTGAACTCGCCGAATTTGTTGCCGATGTGCTTCATCGCGATCACCGAGGGTGCTGCCTGCGGCGACAGTGACACCGCGTTGTTTGCGCCGACGATCTCGAGCTTGGGTACCAACACGTTTGATGCAGCAGTGACGGCCAACCAGAGAAGGATGATCGGCACCGATAGCGCGCGGACAATCCGTGGATACAGGGGTCGCTTGTCGGAGACGTCATGGGCGCTGCTCATCGCCTGTTGATTCGCTCGGCGAGCCTCACTCATGCGGCCTTCACCAGGCAGAAGGTGGTGGCGTCAACGGCGTTGGTGCTCTGTTGGTCTCGCAGTTGTCCGTTGACCCGGATTCGACAGCTCAAGGCATGGCTGTCGCCCTGGACCATCAGGTTGGCGAAGACACTGGGCACAGTGGTGACCAGGGTGTGCGACCAAGGCAGAGAGTCGAAGTGTTCTTCGCGCGGTTGGGATTTCTCGTCGACGTAGCTGATCATCCCGGAGGCTCCGGGCGGACCGTCCACCTCGTAGGTGACGTATTTCGGGATCGTGGAAACGATGTTGTCCGTGCGGTTTTCGTTGGCGCTGACTTGTTGGGCGCCGAAGATGCCCTGGAACCGGTAGATCACCAGCCCGCCGACCGTCATGACCGCCACGATGGTCAGGAGCACCCAGAGCCTGCTGACGGCTCTCGCTATCCACGTCATGGCGCGTAACTATACGACCGTATATATACGGATGTATAGTTACACGCTTGGTGGTGGCGATCACACTCGTCCACCTGGGGCGACTAGGGTAAAGGTATGGCTGGGTCGACGCGACAGCGCAATGTGCGAGGTCAGGGCGCACTGCTGCGTGACGAGATTCTGGCCGCCGCGAATCGCGTGGTGGATTCGTCCAACAGCGTGAACGAAGTGTCATTGCGCAGCATCGCGCGCGAGGCCGGGATCTCGACGATGGCGGTATACGGCCATTTCGACAGTCGTGAGGATCTGTTGGCGGCGCTGGCGGAGCTGAGCTGGGACCAGGTGCGCCAGGACATCACCGAACAAGTGCAGGCCGGAGCTACGCCGAGAGACCGGCTGCTGCTGGGTTGTCGTGCGTATGTTGCTTTCGCTCAACGCTTTCCGCTGCGCTATGTACTGATGGTCAAGGTAGACGAAATCACTCCGGCAGCTCGCCAGGCCCTTGAGGTGGTGACCCGGGGGTTGTTGGCCAGCGAGGGAATGGACCCGGACGCCGAGCCGAGCGCCGAGGCGCACCGCGTCGCCGCAGCCCTGTCGGTGGCGCTGCACGGCGTTGCGATGTTGCACCGCACAGATACTCCGCACTTGTGGCTCAGCGACTTCAGCACCTGCGAGATCCTCCAGAGTTTGATCGACGGGGCCATCCTGCAGCTGCGCTCGCCGCACGGGTGATTTTGGTGGTTGCATCGGCGCCGAAGCGCAGCAGGCGTGTCCGATAATGCCGATATGAAGACGTGTTGGATAGTCGTGCTGGCCGGGTCGGTGATGCTGGGCCTGTCGCCGGCGGCGACGGCCGCGCCGCCGAACTTTCCGGACCTCGCCGCATTTCAGCCCGTCAACCCCGACGACTATCGGGCCGAACATGGGTACGCCACCGAGGGCGTCCGGTTCAGCACACCCGATGGTTTGCATTGCTCGCTGAGCCACAACGTGCGCGGCAGTGAATCGGTGGCCAGCTGCCGCGGCGATCTGCCCGGCACCGGCGGGATAACAGGTGTGCTGGCAACGAGTTACGTGCCGACCGTCTGGCAGGACGTCGACTTGAGTCAACCCGAGATGTACCTGGAGATGGACGATCACGGTCTGCGCGACGTCCCGGTCGACCCCAGCTCGTTTCGGTTGCTGCCCGTCGGGAGCCGGATCACCTACCAGAACATCACGTGCGTGGTAGGCGATGAACCGATCACGGCGTGCATCATCGACAGCGTGTCCCCGGATCTGGTCGACCACGGGTTCGTCTTGCGGCCGGGCGGCAGCTCGACGTTCTGAAAGCTGGTGGCAGGGCCACCGAGGTCCGACTCGACGCGCTATTTCTTCGCTTCGCGCCAACCCCGCTCGAATGGCAGTCGCCAGGCGTTCGGGGCGATCAGTTGGTGAATTGCGTTGGGTCCCCAAGTTCCCGGTTGGTAGACCTTCACCGGTGGCGGATCGGCAAGCAGCGCAGCGGAATTCGACCACAGCGATTCGATGCCTTCGGCCGTGGTGAACAGAGTGTGATCGCCGCGCATGGCGTCCAGGATCAACCGCTCGTATGCCTCGAGCACCAAATCGGCCCCGTCGGCTTCGGTGGCCGAGAACTGCATGGAGAGCTTCTCCAGCTTCATGCCCGGTCCTGGCCGTTTGCCGTAGAACGACAGGGATACCCGTGAGTTGTCGGCGAGATCGAAGGTCAGGTGGTCCGGCCCCTGGGCGCCCACACCGGACCCGGCGGGGAACATGGTGCGCGGCGCCTCTTTGAAGGCGATCGAGATGATCCGCATGCCCTCTGCCATCTTCTTGCCGGTGCGCAGATAGATGGGCACACCCGCCCAGCGCCAGTTGTCGATCCCGACTTTGAGCGCTATGAACGTCTCGGTGTCGGAATCCCTTGCCACACCTTCGAGTTCGCGGTAGCCGGTGAACTGGCCACGCACCACGTCCGAGCATTTCACCGGCAACATCGACCGGAAGACCTTGTTCTTCTCCTCGCTGATCGCCCGCGGTTCCAACGCCGTCGGCGGTTCCATCACCACGAACGCCATCACCTGGAACAGGTGGGTGACCACCATGTCCTTGTACGCCCCGGTGCTCTCGTAGAAGTTGGCCCGCTGATCCAGGCCGAGCATCTCGGGGATGTCGATCTGGATGTGGTCGATGAAGTTGCGGTTCCAGATCGGCTCGAACAGGCCG
Source organism: Mycobacterium sp. MAA66 (assembly GCF_041261665.1). Taxonomy (NCBI): domain Bacteria; kingdom Bacillati; phylum Actinomycetota; class Actinomycetes; order Mycobacteriales; family Mycobacteriaceae; genus Mycobacterium; species Mycobacterium sp. MAA66. Next base: position 612,337 of record NZ_JBGCCC010000001.1, read on the forward strand.
TTCGCGAATCGGAAGGCCAGGATGTTCTGCGCCGCCTCTTTGCCCAGGAAGTGGTCGATCCGGAAAATCTGTGACTCGTCGAAGGTTTCGTGCACATAGTCGTTGAGCTGCACCGCACTGGCCAGGTCGGTGCCGAACGGCTTTTCCATCACCACTCGCGACCGCTCGACCAGACCGGCCTCGTCCAGAGTGGCGATGACCGCGCGTGCGGCTTTCGGTGGGACCGAAAGGTAGTGCAGCCGACGGGCATTCGGAGCCAACTTCTTCTCCGCCGCGGCGACCGCGGCGGCGAGTCCGGAGGGTCCCGCGCTCTGCGGTACATAGGTGAGTGCCTCGGAGAACCGGTCCCACTGCTCACCGGTCAGTGGGTGGCTGCCGAATTCGTCGATAGCGGTCTTGGTCAGCGTTCGGAACTCGTCGACGGTGAGATCCTCCAGCGAGGTCCCGACGATCTGGATGTCCGGCGCCAGTTCGGACTGGACCAGGTACGCCAGGCCCGGAAGCAACTTACGCTTCGCCAGGTCGCCGGTTGCGCCGAACAGCACGATGACGTGCGGATCGAGCGTGACGTCGTCGTTTCGGTGGGGTCGGGAACCAGGTGCCGGATAGGAGATGGTCTGCGCTGGTGTGATTGCCACGTCGGAAATACTTCCACTGCAGCACGGTCCTCGCAGCGCCTCAGGGCAACTGCACCGATGTGACCGACACGTTCATCGCCGGCGAACCGTCGTCGGAGCCCCCGCCGACGCCGGCTGCGGCAACCCGATCCAGCAGCATCAGGCCCGCCGGGTCGATCGTGCCGAACACGGTGTAGTTCGGCGGTTGCACCGAATCGGCGAAGATCAACAGGAATTGGCTGCCGTTGGTCCCTGGTCCGGAATTGGCCATGGCCAGCGTGCCACGCGGGTACCGGACCGGCTGGCGGACCATCGGGTCGGTCAGCCGGAATTGGTTGGTCGGGTATTCGTTCGGGAACCGGTATCCGGGGCCGCCCTGGCCGGTCCCGGTCGGGTCTCCGCACTGCAGCGCATGCAGTGACGCACTGGTCGACAGGCGATGGCAACGGGTTCCGTCGAAGAACTTCTGTCGGGCCAGGCTCACGAAATTATTCACGGTGCAAGGAGTTTGGGCGTTGTTCAGGGTCAGCCCGATCGGGCCGGCGCTGGTGGCGAGGGTTACTGCGATGGCTGGGGGCGCGGTGGCGATGTGGCCGACCGGAGGGGCGCTGACCGGTCGGCTCGGTGGCTGTGGCGCCGCCGGGTACTGGCAATTGGCACCCAGCCCGACGGGCCGCTTGAACACGGGGAGTTCCGCGGGGTGCGTCGGGTCGATGGTGACCGCGGGCGGACCGGCCAGGGACTCCAGCCGGGCGACCTCGACGATCAACCAGCCCAAGCCCACTACCGCGACCAGCAGGATCAACAGCACCTGCACGACCATTGAGTAACCCACCGCGAGTCCGGCGATGGCCAGGCCGAGACCGCGCTCGCCGCTGCGCTTGAGCTGGCCCAGCGACAGGTGCCCGAACAGGATGCCCAACGGCGCGAACACAAATGCGCACACCAACGATGCGATGGCAAAGCCGTTGACGGGTGCCTGACGATCGGGCCGATGATCAGGCGGGGCGTTCGTCGGGCTCAATCCAGCAGGATCGATTTGATGGTTACCGGGGTGGCTGGTGCACCGTCGGGTCCGCCGTCTTTGATGCCGCCCTTGGCGATCTTGTCCAGGGTGGCCAGACCGGTCGGGTCGATGGTGCCGAACACGGTGTAGCCCGGGGGCAGCTGCGAATCTGCGTACACCAGGAAGAACTGGCTGCCGTTGGTTCCCGGCCCGGCGTTGGCCATGGCCAACGTGCCGCGCGGGTAGATGACCGGCTGGTCCAGCAGCGGGCTGCCGGGCCGGTACTGATCGGTCGGGTATTCGTTGGCGAACCGGTAGCCCGGGCCACCGGTTCCCGTGCCGCTCGGGTCGCCGCATTGCAGTACCGCCACACCGCCCGCGGTCAGCCGGTGGCATGGGGTGTCGTTGAAGAAGCCCTGCTGGGCGAGGCTGACAAAGCTGTTCACCGTGCACGGCGCCTTGGCGTTGTCCAACATCAGGCCGAGGTTGCCCTGGTTGGTGCTCATCGACATGCTGACCTGGGCGGGGTCGGTCGGCACCGTGCCGGCCCGCGGCGGGTTGACCTTCTTACTGGCTGGCTCCGCCGGCGTGGGCTGGTACTGGCAGTTGCCACCCAACCCGGCTGGGGCGACGAAGGCCGGCAACTTGCCGGTGGCGGGCGGGTCCTGGGTGGGGACAGCGGTGGTGGCGCTGGAGACGGGGGTGTTGGTCTTGGCCCACGGCTTCACGATCAGCGCGACAGCGCCGCCGATCACCACCAGGACCGCGACGACGGCAGCGACGATCATCAGTACCCGCTTCTGTTCAGCGCGCTTGGCCCGGCGCTCCAGCTGCCGTTCGAGCTTGCGCTTGGCGGTTTCCCGACGTTGTTGGTTGGTCGGCACTGCCGATCTCCTCTTCCGTGGTGCGTCGGCCGTCTGGCGGCCGGCGGTCATGGCGCCGCGCTGCGGCGGCCCGACCGTGGTCGATATCGAGTCTGCCAGGCGGGACCGACCGGCGGGAGGGCGGCTCGCGGGCACGCGGGCGTTCCGGCTGGCCGCCGGGGCGTCACTGCGCGTTGCCTGTGATGGCCTTGACCTTGTCGATCAGCACCTGCGGATCAGCTTTGTTCATCAGGTCATCGCCGATGTCCACGCCGTTGAGATAGATCGTCGGCGTCCCTTCGATGTTGGCATTGGCGACGGCGTTGTTGACCATGTCGAGGTACTTGCCGCTGTTGACGCACTCGGGCACCGAGTCGGTGGCTCCCGCCTGATAAGCCTGGTCGATCAACCAGTCATTGTCCGGGAAGACTGTCGCCGTCTCGTTGGGCTGGTCTGCGAACAGGGCCGAATGGAACCGCTGGAAGGCGGTCTTGTCCACGTCGGCCACGCAGTAGGCGGCGGCGCCCGAACGGGTCGAATACGAGTTACGGTCGTGCTGCCCGAGGATCGAGACCATGGTGTAGTCCACCGAGATCTGCCTCGCGTCGACCAGTTTCTTGAGGGTGGGGCCATAAGCCTGCTCGAACAGCCCGCAGTAGGGGCACAGGAAGTCCTCGTAAACCTTGACCTGGGCCAACGGCTCACTGGTGCCGGGTTTGGTGATGACGTTCGGGGCGGCGATGCGCACGGACTGCAGGTGATCGGCCGGCACCGGGCTGGTGGCCGCAGACGTCAGCGACGATGCCTGCTGGTTGTGCCGGACGATCATCACGATGCCCGCCCCGGCGACCGCCGCCACCACCGCGACCACCAGACCGATGATCAGGCCGTTGCGATTCTTCGGAGCCGAATATTGTTGCGGTACGGCAGGATTCGTCCAGGGGTAGGCATCTTGGTCCGGTTGCGGCCGACTGTGTGCGCCGTCGGTGTGCTGACCGTCGGCGCCCCAAGGCCCTGTTTCAGTCATGAACCCAGTTTCCCACGTCCGGGAGTGCTGCGACCCGCACCAATCTGGGCGGACACCCGGATGGGAAACTGGGAGCCGTGTTGTTGACGGGGTTTGCCGCGGGGCTGTTGCAGTGCAACTGCTACGTCCTGGCACCGCGAGCCGGATCGGACGCTGTCGTGGTCGATCCGGGCCAGCGGGCGATGGGGCAATTGCGCCGAATTCTCGATGAGAACCGGCTGACCCCGGCGGCGGTGCTGCTCACCCACGGCCACGTCGACCACATCTGGTCGGCGCAGAAAGTGGGTGACACCTACGGCTGCCCCGTCTACATCCACCCCGAGGACCGGTTCATGCTGACCGATCCGATCAAGGGGTTCGGACCCAGGCTGGCGCAGCTGGCGTTCGGGGCGCTGTTCGCTGAGCCCAGGCAGGTCATCGAGTTGGATCGCGATGGCGACAAGCTCGACCTGGGCGGCATCACCGTGACGGTGGACCACACGCCCGGCCATACCCGTGGCTCGGTGGTGTTCCGGGTGGCGGCTACTGGCCCCGTTGCGTCGCTCGCCCAGGAAGGCTCCGCGGATCTGGCGTTCACCGGCGACACTCTGTTCAAGCAGTCGGTGGGCCGCACCGATCTCCCGGGCGGCAGCGGCCGGGACCTGCTGGACTCGATCGTGACAAAACTGTTGGTGCTCGACGACGACACCGTGGTACTACCGGGACACGGCCCGCAGACCACGATCGGCGCCGAACGCCGTACCAACCCGTTTCTCGAAGGCTTGAGTTGACTGATTTTCAGGCGCCCAAGGGCGTCCCGGATTACCTGCCGCCCGACTCCGCGGAATTCGTCGCGGTCCGCGATGGTTTGTTGAAGGCCGCGCAACTCGCGGGTTATGGCCACATCGAGCTGCCGGTGTTCGAGGACACCGCACTGTTCGCCCGCGGCGTCGGTGAATCCACCGACGTGGTGTCCAAAGAGATGTACACCTTCGCCGACCGCGGTGACCGGTCGGTGACCCTGCGTCCGGAAGGCACCGCCGGTGTCATGCGGGCCGTCATCGAGCACGGGCTGGACCGCGGTGCGTTGCCGGCCAAGCTGCGTTACTCCGGGCCGTTCTTCCGCTACGAGCGGCCGCAGGCCGGTCGCTACCGCCAGTTGCAGCAGGTGGGCGTGGAGGCCATCGGCGTCGATGACCCGGCGCTGGACGCTGAGGTGATCGCGGTGGCCGATTATGGGTTCCGGTCGTTGGGCCTCGCCGGTTTTCGGTTGGAGATCACCTCGCTGGGCGACGACACCTGCCGTCCGCAGTATCGGGAGTTGTTGCAGGAGTTCCTGTTCAAGCTCGACCTGGACGAGGACACCCGGCGCCGCGCGGAGATCAACCCACTGCGAGTGCTCGACGACAAGCGTCCGCATGTTCGTGAGATGACTGCCGACGCACCGCTGATGCTCGATCATTTGTCCGCCGAGGCCCGTGCGCATTTCGACACCGTTCTGGCGCATCTGGATGCGCTGGGAGTGCCGTATGTGATCAACCCGCGGATGGTCCGCGGGTTGGACTACTACACCAAGACCACGTTCGAGTTCGTGCACGACGGGCTGGGCGCGCAGTCCGGCATCGGCGGCGGTGGCCGGTACGACGGGCTGATGCGGCAACTGGGCGGGCAGGATCTGTCGGGCATCGGGTTCGGCCTCGGGGTCGACCGCACCGTGCTGGCGCTGAAAGCCGAAGGCAAGACCGTGGGATCCGCCGCCGCGGTGGATGTTTACGCCGTACCGTTGGGCGCCCCGGCCAAATTGGAGTTGGCGAAACTGGTTGCGGCGCTGCGTGGCTCAGGTGTGCGTACCGACATGTGTTACGGCGACCGCGGCCTCAAGGGCGCCATGAAGGCCGCCGATCGCTCGGGTGCCCGCGTGGCGCTGGTGGCCGGCGATCGCGACATCGCGGCCGGCACCATCGGAGTCAAGGATTTGAGCACCGGCGAGCAGGTCGACATCGCCATCGGCGATGTCGTCGCCCACGTCATCTCCACCCTGCCGTAGTTCGCGATCTCCCATTGACGCTCGCGGGAAATGGGATCAGCGGGTCATGCGGGAGAGCATGCCGTCGCGCAGCGTCAGGGTATGCAGCAACACGGCGCTGACGTGTGCGGCGACTGCAGCGACCAGCAGGTAGGCGAGCACCGAATGAGCCTGGCGCAGAACGCCGTACAAGTCGGCGTCGAAAGGCGCGATATGCGGCAGCGCGATGGCGCCGAACACTCGCACCGGTAGCCCGGCCGCCGACACCATGGCCCAGCCCACGAGCGGCTGCGCCAGCATCAGGGCGTACAGCGACAATTCGGATCCGACCACCAGTTTCGCCTCCCACGGGCCGACGGTGTCCGGCAGCGGCGGGGTCTTGTGGGTGAATCTGTTTGCCACGCGCGCGATCACGATGACCAGGATGCTGACGCCGAGGGTCACGTGCACGGCGACGAGCGTGCCGTGTGAGCCGATCACGTTGGTCATCGTGAAGCCGATCAGCAGCGCGGCGAAGATCGCTATGGCGGTCAGCCAATGCAGGATTCGGGTGCGGACCGGATATTTCATGGGTTCACGCTCTCGACCTGGACGGGTGACGCAGATTTCGGTTCCGTGGTGCGCGCCCGGAACGACCCGGCGTACACCGCTGAGCGGGCACTGAGCAGGGGATCGTCGGAGGGTTCGATACCGTCGGGCAGCACCAGCGGGTCGAAGTTGACGTCACGCGCATTGCCGGCGCGCTCGGTCTGGGCCTCGGTGAGGGTCAGGACGCCGGCGTCGACGGCGCGACGATCGGCCGGCCACGGCAGTGTCGGGTCGATGGGATCGCCGGGCTCGCCGAGCACCAGGCGCAGAACCCAGTGCAGGGGAGCGGCTTTCAGTTGCCGGATCAGGGCGTCGAACAGGCCGTTGGGGTCGCCTGATTTTGCGGCGACGGCCGACTGGTGCGGTATCAGCGACCAGCGCACGGGGGTGCGTGTTCCATCCGGCCCCGCCAGATAGAAGGTATTCAGGCTGGAGTAGGTGCTGTCGGCGAAACCCGTTGTGGGAGGCGACTTCTTGACCAACGCCATGGCCGCTGCGGTCTCCGGATGGTGGGTGAGGAAATCAGCCATGGTTTTCGGATCGGGCTTGCCGGTGGCTTCGTCGACCTTGGATGCCAATAGTCGGTCATAGAATCCTTGCGGCGAGTTATCCGGAAAGACCGGAAGATTCAACATCGCGGTGCGCCACTGGTCGGCACCGGGCAGACCGAACACCAGGCCGAGCCCGCGCGCAGCACCGGGAGTGTCGGCCACTGCAGGGTTGCCCCCGGCCAGAGAGAATCGGCCCATCACGGGCGTCTCACCCGGCTCGAACACCGCGGCACGGGACAGCGCCGCGCCGTTGCCGTTGCTCTTGAAGTACCCCACCACCGCCACGCCTTTGGCGTGATTCTTGCGGAAACCCAAGTGGACACCGAAGACGTTCTCGAACCCGTCGAGGAACCGCTGGCGGGTCAAGTCGCCGCCTCGACTGGCGTAGGCGATCAAACCGAGGTCGGCTGCGAGGAAGGCCCCGACGGCGCCCAGGCCGACCAGAATGGAACGTCGGGTCAAGGTGGTGCCGCGCCAGTTCCGGCCCGAATCGTTCACGCCATACAGGGTAACCAGGTCGGGCTGTGGCAGCATCGCCAAACGTGCGGGTTCTGGTGCAGCGGGTGACGGCGGCGCGGGTGCTCGTCGACGGGAACGTCGTCGGGCAGATTCAGCCGCAGCGCCAGGGGTTGGTAGCGCTCGTCGGCGTGACCCACACCGACGGCGTCGCGGTGGTCCGCAAGATGGCGGACAAGCTGTGGCGGCTACGCATCCTGGACGGAGAGCTCAGTGCCGCCGATGTCTCGGCTCCGATTCTGGTGGTCAGCCAGTTCACGCTCTACGGCGATACCGCCAAGGGGCGTCGACCGTCGTGGAATGCTGCGGCACCCGGGTCGGTGGCTGAGCCGCTGGTGGCCGAGTTCCAGGCTGCGCTGCGGGAGATGGGCGCCGAGGTGGCCACCGGTGTGTTCGGGGCCGACATGCAGGTTGAATTGGTCAACGACGGGCCGGTGACGGTGCTGCTGGAATTACCGGCTTCCTGATGCAGGAGTTGCTGGTGTAACGGTCCGGTAGCGTTGATCGATATGACCGGCATGTTTAAGGCGACAGTGAAAAAGCTCGGAGCGGTGTGTGGTGCGGCCGCGGTGGTGGCCGCGGGCCTCACCGTCGGTCAGGCGACTGCCTCGGCGGACCCCGCCGGCCACAAGGTCCGGTACACGCTTACAGTCGGCGGTCCGGCCAGCTTCGATCTGCTGTACCTGGTCAACCAGCCGGCAAGCAAAGCGGCCTACAACGCGAATGCGTACTCCTTCGTCAAGCGTGAAACCGTCAACGTCGGGCCCGACGCGCCGTGGGTGTTCGAGACCACGCTGGCCGACCCGCAGTGGGCCATCTTTACCGTCAGCAGCACCACGCATGGCGGTCAGGCTGCGCCGAATGCACACTGCGACATCGCAATTGATGGCCAGGTGGCTACGCAGCAGGACGCGCCGTACAACGTGCAGTGCCAACTGAGCCAGTGGTAATTGTCGGCTCGGCCGACGCGGTGATCGGCTGAGTCAGCCGGCAAAAACGTACACCCAGGCCCGTTTGCCCGAGCGCAGCGGAACCCGCACGCGCCGGTAGTCGTCGACCTCGTATTCGTCGGCGGCGGCCAGCTCGCTCTCGGTGATCTCGAAGACGCTGCCGTCGACGCTGTCTGCCCCCGTGCCCGGCTTGAGGATGGGGTGACGGTCGCTGCCACTGGTCTCGATCACATGCGGATCGGTGATGGTGAGCCATTCCAGGCGATAGCCGACGATGGCGTCGACGGCACCGCCGAGTTCGCGGCCGAAGGTGGCCAGTTGAACGTCGCGCTGGCGCAGGGTTCCGTAGGAGAACAGCAGTTCGGTCACCGGTGCAACGGTACCGATGAATCGATCGCACCGTTGATTTGTCCTGCCGACCTGCGGAACGCGAACGTGAACACGAATAGTCTACTACTGCAACACTTTCCGAACGATTCAGAGCTCGCGCGATGGGATCTCGCGAAACTGCGTGGTCACGGCGGTCGGCTAAGTCTTGGGCACCCCTTGGCGCTGCCGAGTCCGGGTCCCTTAGGTGATGTGACGCAGCACCCGGTCCGTCCAGGGTTTCGCACCGGTCAGATCGGGGCATCCAGTCAGCAGCGGGTGATCGTCCCGACCTGCGATCTTGAAGTGGGACCTAGGAATAAGGAGAAGACCGTGGGTGAACGTAAAAGCAGTCCTGAAGAAGGCTTCAAAGGTGTGGCCGAGGGCATCAAGGGCAAGGTCAAAGAGGTTGTCGGCACGGTGACCGGCCGCGATGACCTAGTTCGCGAGGGCCAGGCTCAGCAGGACAAGGGTGAAGCAGAACGCGACGCCGCGAAGAACGAGGCAAAAGCCGAATCGGCTCGCGCCGCTGCAAAAGCCGCCGAGCTGCGGCAGCAGGCCAACCAGTAGCTCGACGACTCGACGGCCCGACCTCTTCAGCCGTGAGGAGGTCGGGCCGTCGCCTCGCGTCCGCCGCTGTGCGATTCCTATTGAGCGACAGGACAGTTCGTTCCAATCTGGCCGCCATTCGGCGTGCTGGAGGGCTGCGTCCTCTATTCGTTGTTTCACCACGACCCACGCCGGGTAAGTGGCAGGTAGATCTGCCTACACAAGGCCGCCTACACAAGGCCATGGCGACGCGACTGGCAAACCAGAGGGCCTGGGCGGTGACCGGCTTGTCCTGCGTGAGGGCGCCTTTTGAAATAGGTATTGAGGAGCAGGCTCGGTGGAACAATCAAGCAGAGTGCCGACATCGGGCGATGGAACACCAAGTGGGACAGCAGAAGTTTCGCCGGATCAGGACCCGCCTGGCCCTGGTGCGTTGGTCGGACAGCCTCATCCGAGCGATGAAGCCGAGCCGGTCGTAATCGCCGAAGACGAGGCAGCGCGGATCAGCACCACTGCCCATCCACTCGGCAAGCCGGGTCTTCGATTCGATTGGCATTCACCATTTTTCGTCGGCATGGCCGCCGCGGCCGGCGTGGCAGTCACCTATGGACTGGTCGAGCTGATCGTCTTCGCTCGAGGTATGTTGCTGCTGGTGGGGGTGTCGCTGTTCGTGGCAGTCGGCATCGAACCCGTCGTCTCGTGGTTGGTGCGGCGCAGCTGGCCTCGTTGGGCCGCCTTGCTGCTGGTGTTTGTGATGGTGTTCGGTGCGCTCGGCGGTCTTCTTGCAGCGACTATCCCGCTGGTTGTAGAGCAGGGCACTGCCCTGGTTCACCATGCCCCCGAGCGGCTTCACGGTCTCGAAGAGCGGTTCGGGCTGGTGCGTAGTCTCAGCGATCGCTTCCATCTCGAAGACCGGTTGCACAAGGGTTTCGGCGGCGACATCTCGACCTTGGCCGAGGGCATGGTCGGTGCGGGCAGGCGCGTTTTCAGCGCGCTAACCGACGTGATCGTCGGCATTGTGCTGACTGGATACTTTTCGGCGAACTTCCCGCGTATTCGCGCCGCTTTCTATCGGTTGTTCCCTCAATCGCGCCGTCCCCGCGCGATCCTGATCGGGGACGAAATCCTCACCAAGGTCGGCGGATACGTGCTGGGGAACGTTCTCATCTCCGCCATCACCGCGACGGCCACATACATATGGTTGGTGAGCTTGGGGGTGCCGTATCCGTCACTCCTGGCCGTGTTGGTCGCCGTGCTCGACCTCATCCCCGTAGTCGGTTCGACCATAGCCGGGTCGATCATCACCGTGGTTGCCCTGACCGAGTCGGTCCCGGTCAGCCTGGCCACCCTCGGATTCTTCATCGTGCTGCGGTTGCTCGAGGACTACGTGCTGGTGCCGAAGATCATCGGACGCGCGGTGCGGGTTCCTGCCGTGGTGACCGTGGTTGCGGTCCTCGTCGGCGGTGCTCTCCTCGGTGTCGTTGGTGCGCTGCTTGCCATCCCGATCGCGGCGGCGGTGTTGCTGCTCGCGGAGCAAACCCTTCTACCTCAACTCGACAAGAGCTGACCAGGGCCGAATTCGACAGGCTGCCGTGCGACAAAATGGGTTGCTGCACAATAAGATAGGCCGTCTTCCTTGGCTCTGCGACGACGCGTCAGAACCAGACCTTGCGTCCGGCTACCGGGCGCCCGATGGAGCCGAGAATCCACAACACTGCACCGATGACCACCAAGATCGTGCCAAGGGTCTCGACGATCGGAACTGCCAGTGCGTAGCCCACTACCAGCAAGATAATTCCCAGAATGATCACGGTGACCGCCTAATTTCATCCGACCGCGCTGACGGCGATCCTGTCAACGTTGATACCCGCATCGCCGCGGCGCAAACCAGGTGACGAAGCGGGCACGCCCGCACCGGAGGGGATGAAAAGCGTTTGGCAGAGCACAAAATGGGCATTCTCTATGCGACACTGACGTAAGGGAGATGGCAGCGTGCCGAATTCGTCGATCAAGAACGAGCACCTTTATCAAGATCTGCGCCGGCAGGGTGATTCCAAGGAGAAAGCGGCCCGGATTTCCAATGCCGTTGCCCGTGCAGGCGCGTCCGTGCTGGGCCACAAAGGCGGAAAAGCCGGCTCCTATGACGATTGGACCGTCGCCGAGCTGAAGCGCCGCGCCAAAGAACTTGGGATCACCGGGTATTCGTCACTGAACAAGGGCCAGCTGATCAGTGTGCTACGCAACCACTGACCCCTGACCCCTGACACGTTGTCACCCGTCGCCGATCGGCGGGTCGGGACGGTGTGAACCTGGCCGCGAGGCCTGAGATTGAAACCATATGAGCAGTGGATAGTGAGGAGTGGGAGTGTCGATTCGGAGAATCATCTTGTTTGTGGGCTCGGTGCTACTGGCAGCCGGGGTTGTGGCGCTACTCGTCCCAGTTTCGATAGCGAAAAATGACGGCAGCAGCATGGATTGTGGAAGCGCTGTCGCCGAGGATCTTTCAAGTGCCCGTGCGACAAACAACTCCGGCATTGCGGGTGTACCTGTACTCAATCAGGTGATACCTCATACCGACTATGTCGTTGAGTGCGAGTCGGCGGTGTCCAGCCGTCGGACCTGGTCGATTCCGCTTACCGTCGTTGGAGTTTTAGTAGTCGGGGGCGCGGCACTTGTCGGCCGTTCTCTATCCGGCCGCAGCACGTGAGATACCTCTGTTCGCCGCAGTCTGTCGGTGGCACTGGCTCACAGCTGTTCCGCACGACGCCAAAGGTTTGCGGCACCCTTGAACCGGGTATAGCGTTCTTGAGCTGATGCAGTGGTGCGTCACCCCGAGTCGAGGAGTCACGATGGTCCACGAAATGCTGTTGGCCGCCCAAAGTCAGCCTGAGGCAATGGGATTCATCTTGCGAGGTATCAAAGGCATCTTCGTTCTGGCCGGCAGTATCGTCGCTGCCATCGCCTGTGCGATCATCGCCGGAATGAAAGGCCGTAGCGCCGTCGGCTGGGGAATTCTCGGTCTGTTCTTCTCCATTCTCACGCTGATCGTCGTCATCGTGATTCCTTCGAAGAAGTCGTGACTCCGGGCGAGGCCGCCAACCTGATAGTCGCCGCGGACTAGGGCTCCAGCGCCTGGGCGCAATTGGCCAGGATCTGCTGGAAGCTCCAGCGCAGGAGGCGGGAGCTGACGGCCTCCATCGCTTTCCCGCCGGCGCGGATCGGATGGGTGTAGTTGGTCAGCCAATCGACGTGCGTGCCGGTGTCCGATGGCGTGAACGTCAGGGTGCCACCGTCGTGAACGAAGGCCGGGAACGATTTGATGATCAGGTACGAGTAGCTGGCCGGTGGATCGTAGGCGGTGATCTCTTCGCGGAACCACATCCCGGCGCCGGTGACAACTCGCACCGCTCCGACGCCCGCGTGCCATGCGCCCGGCGCCCAACGGGCCCGCAGCACCAGCGGGATGGTGGCCAGGCCTGCTGGATCTGCCAGCCAGTCGAAGACGCGTTTCGGCGATGCCGCTATCTCTCGCTGGATGTGAATGGTGACCATGCGATTTCCCCCGAGTCAGTTGATCCCATGCTAGTTGACATCGTGTCGAACAAATGTTCGACTTAGGTATGCGTTGGGATGGCCAGGCGGTAGCGCTTGATGACGGTGCAATCCCGGGTCTGGAGCGTATTGGCTTGGTGCGCAGCGTCCAGGCGCCGAATTTCGAGGGCATCACCTTCCATGAGGTGCTCTGCAAGTCGGCGTTGAACAAGATTCCGTCGTCGTCGAACCTGCCGTTCACGTTCACGGTCAATGCCTATCGTGGTTGCTCGCATGCCTGTCGGTACTGCTTCGCCCGGCCGACTCACGAATACCTCGACTTCGACTCCGGTCGGGATTTCGACCGTGAACTCGTGGTCAAGACCAACGTGGCAGAGGTGTTGCGGCGCGAGCTCTTTCGGCGCTCCTGGACGCGCGAGGCGGTCGCGTTGGGCACCAACACCGATCCCTATCAGCGGGCCGAGGGCCGATACGCACTGATGCCGGGAATCATTTCGGCGCTGGCCGATTCGGGGACACCCTTCTCCATCCTCACCAAGGGCACACTGCTGCGCCGCGACCTGCGGCAGATCGTCGAGGCGGCGCAGACGCTCGACGTCAGCGTCGCGGTGTCGCTGGCGGTCCTGGATCCGGAGCTGCATCGCGCCGTGGAGCCTGGAACCCCGACGCCGTCGGCCCGGCTGGAATTGATCTCGGCGATAACCCGTGCTGGCCTGGATTGCCACGTCATGGTCGCTCCGGTGTTGCCGTACCTGACCGACTCGGTTGAGCATCTCGATGCGTTGCTGGGTGAGATCGCCGCGGCCGGCGCCTCCGGGGTGACCGTGTTCGGGTTGCATTTGCGCGGTGCGACGCGAGGCTGGTTTCTGGCCTGGTTGGCCTCGGCCCATCCGGAGCTGCTGCCCAGATATCGCGAATTATACTGTCGCGGAGCGTATTTGGGTGCCGGGTATCGAGACGAGCTGCACCGGAAAGTGACGCCGCTGGTGGCCAGGCACGGCCTGAACCGATCTCGTGGGGCGATGGCGCGTCGACGTAATGAACTTGACACCGTGCGTACCACCCCGGCGGCGCCGGCCGCCGGGGTGGTACAGCCTTCGTTGTTCTGATCGGTGCTTGCCCCCTTCGGTACCGCGGCGTACCGTTGCGCGGTACCTAGCAGTACCGCGATGGAGGTGTCATGGCTGAAGCGACCACCGAACCGATCAATCTGCCGCCGGTAGCTCGCGTTCCCAAGCTGGTGCAGGGCATCGGCTTCATCACCGCGCGCGGAAAGGTCGTGGGACGGCTCAATCGGCGATACGGCTCGGCGTTCACCCTGGATCTGCCGATTTTCGGGCACACCGTGGTGATCAGTGATCCGGCCACGGTCAAGGAACTGTTCACCGCGAGCACCGATCTGATCGCCCGCGCCGGCCAGCTCGGCGACGTGCTGGGGCCCGGCTCGACATTCAGTCTGGACGGTGTCGAGCATCGTCAGCGCCGCAAGCTGCTGGTGCCGCCTTTCCATGGCAAGCGGATGCACGGCTACGAGCACATCATCGAAGAAGAGGTACTGCGCGAGACGGCGACGTGGCCACAGGGCCGTGAGTTCGCGACCATGCCGTCGATGATGCGAATCACCCTCAACGCGATCCTGCGCGCGGTGTTCGGAGCCGAGGGTGCGGCACTGGAAGAGTTGCGAGAGTTGTTGCCGATCATGGTGTTACGCGCGTCGCGACTGGTGGTGATGCCGCCGGTGGCGCGGCGGGATTTCGGCCCACTGAGTCCGGGCGCGCGGGTGCAGAAGCTGCGTGACCGCTACGACCGGATCATCGCGGGCCTGATCTCCGATGCTCGTCACGACTCGGATCTCGACCAGCGGTCCGATGTCCTGGCATTGCTGTTGCAGGCTCGCTACGAGGACGGGTCGGCGATCTCCGACGACCATGTGGCCGACGAGCTGCTGACCCTGCTGGCCGCAGGGCACGAGACCACTGCCACCACGTTGGCGTGGACCATGGAACGAATCCGCCGCCACCCCGATCTGCTGGCCCGGTTGACCGCGGAGGTCGACGCCGGCGGGACCGAACTGACCCAGGCCACCATCTTCGAGGTGCAGCGGGCGCGTCCGGTGATCGACGGCACCGCGCGTCTTACCCGCGAGCAGATCCGGCTGGGACAGTGGGTGATTCCAAAGGGCACCGTGATCCTGGTGAGCATCGGTGCCGCACACGCGTCGAGTGCGAGCTACCCCAACCCGGAACGCTTCGATCCCGACCGATTCATGGGCAACCCGCCCGACAACTACAGTTGGATTCCCTACGGCGGCGGTATCCGTCGCTGCGTCGGGGCAGCGTTCGCCAATATGGAGATGACCATCACGCTTCGAACGCTGTTGCGCGAGTTCGATTTCGGCACCACGACCGCGCCCGCGGAACGTCCGCACTCCCGTGGCGTGGCCAGTGCGCCGGCCGACGGTGGCCGCGCGGTGGTGTATCGGCGCAACGCCGCGACCGCCGTCGCCTAGGGGGCTAGTCGCGTTTGCGCTTGACCTGGTTGAACGGCACGCCGCGGTCGGCGGCGTATTCGCGCGGGAAGCCCAGTATCCGTTCACCGATGATGTTGCGGGCGATCTCGCAGGTTCCGCCGCCCAGCGAGGCCTGTTGCCGAGACAGGTAACGCGACGCCTGCGCGAACAACCCGTCGCCGGTATCGACCACACCTGAGCTACCGGTCAGGGCCAGCGTCGTGTCCATCTCGAATTGGATGGTGTCAGCATGCCCCACCCGGATTATCGAACCGGCGGCCGCGGGCAGTGAACCGTCCATGGTCCCGTGGTAGACGTGCTCGATGAGTTGTTCCTGCACCGCACGATGTACCAGCGCACGGCCGGCCAACTCCCGGTTCCGTTCGGTGTCGCCCACCCGGGCCAGTAGCGCGGGGTAGTCCACCTGGCGGTCACTGGAGCCTTCGGCGCCGATCCCGCTGGCGAACTCGGAGCCGCCGCCGACGGCCCGCCGCTCGTGGTGCATCTGCCGCGACGCTACCGCCCAGCCGTCGTTGACCTCGCCGACGACGGCATCGTCACCCAGGATCAGGTCGTCGAAGAACTCCTCGCAGAACTCGTCGCTGCCGTCGACCTGACGGATCCGACGCATGGTGATACCGGGGGAGTCGATCGGCACCAAGAACATGGTCAGGCCTTCGTGCTTGGGTACGTCCCAGTTGGTGCGGGCGAGCATCAGACCGTAGTCGGCGGCGAAGGCGCTGGTGCTCCAGGTCTTGGCACCGTTGATCACCCAGTTGCCGTCCCTGCGGTCTGCACGGGTGATCACCCCGGCCAGGTCCGAGCCGCCGTTGGGTTCGGAGAGGAGTTGCACCAGTACCTCATCGCCGCGGATGGCAGCCGAAATGCGTTGGCGCTTCTGCGCTTCACTGCCGGTATCCAAGATAGTGGCGCCGCAGATGGTGAACGTGGGGGTGTTCAGGATGATCGGCAGTTCGTAGTTGCGCGAGACTTCGTCGAATGCCTTCTGATATTGGATCGGCAGGCCCAGTCCACCGTATTCGCGGGGGAAGCAGATCCCCGCGAATCCGCCGGCGTACAGCTTCTTCTGCAACTCACGGGCCCGCAGCCACGGCTCGATGGCACCGCGGTCGATCTCGGGCGGGTTGGCCGCGTCGATGCGCGGCATGTTCTCGGCCAGCCAGGTACTGGCCCGCGCCGCGAATTCCTCTACGGTTTCGGTGATTTCGGGCGCTGGGGTTTCGGTGGTCATGAGGCGGCCTTGCCTGCTTCGGCGGCGTACACCGCGAGATTGTGGTCCTCGGGGGTGCCGAACAGTGATCGGTTGAGCATGGCGCGCCGCAGGTACAGGTGCAGGTCGTGCTCCCAGGTCACGCCGATGCCACCGTGCAGTTGCACGCAGCGTTGCACCATGTCCGAAGCATGCTCGCCCACATACGATTTGGCGATACTGGACTTGACCGCCGCCTCGGGCGTGCGATGGGCGACCGCCTTGACCGCGGCGTAGGTGGTGGCTCGGCAGGTTTCGAACCAGATCTTCAGATCGGCAAACTGGTGCTTGAGTGCCTGGTACGAGGCCAGTGGCCGGCCGAACGAATGCCGATCGAGGGCCCACTGGATGGTGAAGTCCAGCACCGCTCCCAGGATGCCGACCGTCTCTGTGCACTGCAGGATCTGGGCGATCTGGGCTTGCCTGGCGATGATCGCCACCGTCTGATCTGCGGTGCCCAGCACCGAGTCCGCGCTGACCTGAACGCCGTCGAACGTCACTCGGGCATAACGCTTCACCAGATCGAGTGACGGTTGATCATCGATCGTCACCCCCGGTGTGTCGGTGGGGACCAGGAATTGTCGTATCGAATCTCCACAGCGTGCGACGACCAGCAGCAGACTGGACTGGGCTCCGGCTTCGACTCGATCCTTGACGCCGTCCAGCCGGAAGCCGTCAGCGTCCGCGGTCGCGGTCAATTCGGGTTCGGTTGGCTTCCAAAGCTTTCCGTGTTCGTAGACCGCCCAGGTTGCCACCGTTTCGCCGGATACCAATTTCTCGGTGGTTGTTTCGTGGCCTTCAGCTGCCTCGATCAGCCCGGCCAGCACCACGCTGACCGGGTGCAGTGGTCCTGGCGCGACGGTCCGACCGGCCTGTTCGGACAGCAGCGCCAGATCGGCTACACCGTTGCCGGACACGCTGCCGCCGCCGAGGTCTTCGGGGACGAGCAGGCTGGCCCAGCCGA
This sequence comes from Mycobacterium sp. MAA66, assembly GCF_041261665.1. Classification (NCBI taxonomy): domain Bacteria; kingdom Bacillati; phylum Actinomycetota; class Actinomycetes; order Mycobacteriales; family Mycobacteriaceae; genus Mycobacterium; species Mycobacterium sp. MAA66. The sequence continues at coordinate 629,670 of NZ_JBGCCC010000001.1, forward strand.
GTTCGGCCGCGCGCCGCCACCACTGCGGTTCGAAGGCGATACCGGCAGCGTGCAGTTCGCGCACTTTGGTCAGCGGCACCTCCTTGTCCAGGAAAGCCCGCGCAGTGGAGGCGAACAGCAGTTGTTCGGGATTTGCGGTCATCGGGATTCTCCTTCGGCGAGCGTGCGCATCCTGCCCGCAGCGAGCGATGTGCCGCCGGATAACCACGCATGTCCGCGGGGCCGAGGGCGAGGGGGCATATCCGCTCCTGAGAGTCACATTGTTCGCAAGCGGTAATGACATTACCATTGCCCGTGTAGGGCGGAAGGTCGAGCTTGGCGGGCGTTGTTATTTGGTCAGCGTGCGCAGGCAAAACGTGTAGATGTGATCGCTGTCGATCGGGGTGCCGTTGAGCTCGGCGCCGAGGGCACGGAGCCGCATGGCGCCCAATACCGTCTGCATGATCAACGCCGCGGTGACATCGACCTGAAGTGCGGAATCAAATGTCGCACTGTCGATTCCGCGCTGAACGAGATCGCAGATCAGGCTGTGTAGCGGTGCCAACACCCGCGCGTACTCCTGAGGCATGGCCCCGGCCAGGTGATCGTTGTAGTACGTCAGACCACGGTTGATCCCCGCTTGGGTGCTGGATTCGGCCGGCGCGCAGATCCGGTCGACCAGCACATGCAGGGCGGCAGCTGCGCCCAGGCCGTCGGTCTCGGCGCGCCAGCCCTTGGTGGATTCGGCCATGATCGCGTCCACCAAAGCCAACAGCAGCTCATCTTTGGTGGAAAAGTGCTGGTAGAAAGATCGCAGTGAGGTCTTGGACCGCTCGACCACCTCGAGAACGGTGAAATCGGTGCGGCCGGTCTCGCCCAGGATGTCCAGCGCCGACCGCATGAACCTGCTGGCGCGCGACTGTTCGTCGGGCGCGCCGCTGGTCGACGCGGTGCTGGGCTTGGCCACGGAGAATGACGTTACCGTTTTTGTAGAGGCAATGGGCGCGATAGGGCTAAGGTGTCGCAGCGATGGCTGAATGGTTCTTGTTCCTGCCTCAGGTGAGGTTGGAGATCGACGACATCGTCGAGCGCGCGCTGGCCGCGGAGGCAACGGGCTTCGACGGCATCGCCTTCATCGACCATCTGGAGCCGCCCGGTGCCACGCACCAAAGCATCTGGGAGGCAATGACTATCGCCACGCTGGTGGCGGCGCGTACCGAGCGGCTACGGATCGGGCACCTGGTGTTGTGCGATGCGTTCCGCCATCCGGCGGTGCTGGCCAAGCAGGCGGTGACCCTCGATGCCATCTCCGGCGGCCGATTCGAGTTGGGCCTGGGCTGGGGGTCATGGCCCGCAGAGTTCGAACGGTTCGGTTTTCCCGACGCCGACAATGCGCCCGGCCGGGTGGCCCGAATGGCCCAGACCCTCACACTGTTGCGACAGTACTGGGGCTTGGTAGACGGGCAGGCCCAGGAGCCCCGGCCGGCCCACCCGATTCCGCTGGTCATCGGCGGGACCGGACCGAGGACCATGGAGTTGGTGCGGCGCTACGCCGACTGGTGGAACGTGCCGTCACACCAACTGGACCGGCTGCCGACGCTGCTGCCGACCGTGGGCGATGTCGGCGTCTCCGTGCAGCAGATGGTGGGTTTCGTCGGGGCCTCTGCCGAGCGTGACGAAGTGATCGCGACGAGCACGCGCCGTTTCGGACACCTGGGTAGCGGCCTGGTGTCCGGCGACGCCGCCGAACTCGGGGTGCATTTCGGCGACCTGGCTCGGCAGGGCGTCAGCCGGTTCTACGTCTGGTTCAGCGATTTCGCCTCGCCCGCCACGCTGACCGAATTCGCCGACACCGTGATACGAGACGTCACCCATTGACCAGCAAGGGAAACATCTGACATGACAACCGAATCCACCACCTGGACGCTGCAGATGCTGCTTGATCTGTTCGAGGCGCAGCCCGACGGCCAGAACCGCTTCACCGTGCCCAGCGGGCTGGCCGGTACCGACGAGCGCCAGGTCGTCGAAGGTACCCAGGTGCTGGGGGCCGCGATTGTTGCTGCGGCCAAACGCTTTCCGGACAAGTCGATCCGCAGCGTGCACGCGGTGTTCGCCCGCGCGGTCATGGTCGGTCCACCTGTCGAACTGGGCCTGGACGTCGTGAGCGAGGGGCGCAGCACCGCCAGTGTCGTCGTCACGGCCAGCCAGGCCGGCAAGCGCTGCATCACCATCACCGTGCTGGCCGATGTGCCTTCCGGGGACGTGATCCGTCACCACCTGCCGATCGCCGAGGTCGCGGGTCCTGATCAGTCCAACATCGCGGAGATGCCGATGATCGGCCGTCGGCTCCGACTGGTCGATGTGGTGGACGTCAACAGCCCTGACGAGGTGGGGCCGCCGGAGATCCATGCGTGGTTGCACTACGACCCGATCCCACAGCGCGACGACCTGGCCAAGGCGCTGGTTGCGTATTTCACCGGCCACCTTGGTATTTCGACGACCATGCGGGCGCACCAGGGCATCGGCACGGCACAGGCGCACCTGACCGTCTCGACCGCGCCGATGACCCTCGCCGTCAGCTTCCACGAGCCGGCGCGCTGGGACGGCTGGCTGCTCTACAGCCACGAGAGCACACAGGTCGGTGCGGGCATGTCGTATGTGCGCGGGACGGTGCACACCGAGCAGGGCGAGCTGATCGCCTCGTTCAGCCAGGATGGGCTGATCCGCCCGCTGCGCACCACCGACACCGGCATCGCCGCGCACTCGCGGCTCTAGATCTTCAGATAGCCCTTGTCAGCGGGGATCTGCGCGGCGGTCACCAGCGACGACGCGTCACTGGCCAGCCACACCACGATGTCCGAAATGGTGTCCGGCTGGATCAACGAATCCGTCGGCAGGGCGCCGGGGGAGAAGCTGTGGATGTAGTTGGGGTGGTTCTGCAGGATCTTGTACATCGACAGGTCGTTGCCCATCGGGGTGTCCGTGCCGTAGGGGTGGATCGAATTGACCCGAATTCCGTACTCGCCCAACTCTACTGCCAGCGAGTTGACCAGCCCGACGACTCCGAACTTGGTCGCGCAGTAGTGCCCGCAGCCCGGGACCGCTTTGATGCCCGCCGCTGAGCTGGTCGCGATGATCGACCCGCCGTTGCCCGCCGCGATCATCGGTGGCACCACGGCGCGAATGGTGTTCCAGAACCCGGTGAGGTTGATGTCCAGGGTGTCCTGCCACTGCCGTTCGGAGATCTCCCACACCCGGCCCCAATTCAGCACCCCGGCGTTGGCCACCACGATGTCCAGCCGGCCGAACTGCTCGATGGCTTCGGTGACCATCCGCTGTTGGCCTTCGGCGTCGCGGACGTCGAGCTGTTTGGCGTAGATCTTGCGGCCTTCGCCCTCAACGAGATTCACCGTTTCGGCCAGGTCCTCAGGGGTGGCGGGTTCGTAGCCGTTGGCTTCGGTGACCGGTGCGCAGGCGTCGATGGCCACGACGTCGGCACCGGCCCGGGCCAGTCGCACACAATGCGAGCGGCCCTGACCGCGGGCTGCTCCGGTGACATAGGCGACCTTGCCGGCCAGGGGTTGTTCGGTCATGCGCTGATCTCCTCGGTGACGGTGGTGATGCGGGCACCGGTGAACTCATAGTCGGACAACGGCGAGCGTCGCGCGAAAATACGTGAACCGGTGATGGTTTGGGGCCGGTAGTAGGCCGTACCCCGCTGGGAGTTGACGAAATAGGTGTTCAGGCCCGGGTTGCAGTCGGTGTAGTACGTGTTGGCGGTGCGGCCGCGGCGGTCCATCAGCGCGTTCCACCGGTTGAATGCGTCCTGACTGACCGCGACCACCGGCCGCGGTGCGCGTCGGCGGGCCTCGTCGATCATCCGGACGGCATGCACTGCGGTGGTTTCCACGTAGTCCATCCAGGCGACCCCGACGAATCCGAGCGGGCCGACGATTTCCCACCGGTTGGGTAGCCGGGGATGCGCGGTGCCGGCGTAACTGTGCATGCCGTGGGCCCGGTAGTACTCGGCCAAGTCGAATCCGTCTGCGCCCAGGACACTTCCGCGCCGATAAGTCTCGGGGTCGGTCCACAGTTCATACCCGGTGGCGGTCACCAGCAGATCGGCCGGATGGTCGACGCCGTCGACGGTGCGCACCCCGTCGCGGGTGATCCGTTCGATCGGAGTGGTGATCAGGTGCGTGTCCGGATGGTTCAGTGCAGGCAGAAAATCACTGGAGATGACCGGTCTCTTGGCCATGATCCCGTAACCGGGTAGCAGTGCCTTGCGGGTGGCCGGGTCGTTGACGGTGGCGCGCAGCAGCAGTCGGTAGAGGTTGCGACTGTTGCCGTCGTACAGCGGGATCAGGCGGGTCAGCACGCGTCGGGGTAGGCGGGAGAACACGTGGATGATCGGGGCGACCAAGGTGGCGTCCATCAGCAGCCGACCGAACGCGTTGACTGCGCCGACAACGCCTGGGACGGTCAGTAACCGCTGCATCCAGACCGGGATGTCGAAGTCGGGCTTGGGTAGCACCCAGGCTGGAGTGCGTTGGTATACATCGAGATTGTCGGCCACCCCGGACAGCGCCCCGGTGATCTGTACACCACTGGAGCCGGTGCCGATGACCGCGACCCGCTTGCCGCGAACGTCGTAGTCGTCATCCCAACGGTTCGGGCGCAGGATCGTGCCCTCGAAGTCCTCGATGCCGTCGATATCGATCGCGTCCTTGGCATTGACGTAGCCGCCGACCGAGCTGATCAGGAATCGCGTGGTCATCTCGGGTTGATTCCGGATGCTCAGCCGCCAGAGTCCCGCGGCGTCGTCCCAACGCTGGCTCGTCACCTCCGAGCTGGCCCGCAGCCGCGGGTACAGGTTCAGCTTGGCCGCGGTGTCGCGCAGGTATGCATAGATCTCCGGGCCCGGCGCAAAGAACCGGGTCCACTTCGGATTCGGCGCGAACGACAGCTGGTACCACAGTGATGGGATGTCGACTGCCAGCCCGGGGTAGCGGTTGTCACGCCAGGTGCCACCGAAGTCGTCACCGCGGTCGACGATGACGAAGTCGTCGATGCCCCTCTGCTGCAACAGGTGTGCAGCGGCGATACCGCCGGGGCCGGCGCCGATGATGACCACTTCGTGGTCGGGTTGGGTCATGCTGTTCCTCCGGTCAGTCCTGTGACGATGTGGTCGGTGACGAAGCGCCGCACGGCGCGCGGGCTGTCGAGGTTGACGCCGATCGGGGGGAGCAGCTCGAAGCTGAGTAGCAGGCGGACGATCCATTCGCCGGCGCGGGCCGGGTCGATCCCGGCGCCGATCTCACCGTCGCGCTGGGCGGCCTTGACCCGCGGCTTCCACAGTTCCACCGCGCGCTTCATCAGGTCGTCGCCGATATTGCGCAGCAAGAGCACCACGATGGATTCATTGATGCCGTTCTGCGGCACCGACGGAGAGTTCTGCCGGTGTGCGCAGATCAGAACCGCCGCTGCGGCGACCTGCTCGGCCAAGGTTTCTTCCTGGTCGATCTGTGCGGCCATGGCGTCGACGAAGGCCGACGCATGGTGGTCCAGCGCAGCAGTGATGGCCTGTTCGCGAGTGCCCAGCGCGTTGTACACCGTGCCGCGGGAGACCCCGGCCGCTTCGGCGACCGCGGTCAGACTGAATTGCCTTGGACCCAAGCGCTGTAACGTCTCGGCGGCCGCGGCCAGGAGAACGGGCGACACGGTGCGTGGCGGTGTCGACGAGTCGGGCATTTGAACAGATTAGCGATATCTGTTCAATGTGGTCAATGGTTTGGCGCGGTGAGTTGGCCGCCATATGTGACCGAATGCTGACGAACTGCCCTCGGAGGTTTCGCCGGGCGGGGACTCGGCCTACGGTCGAATCATGTCCCGTCAATGGTCAGGCCCGGCGGTGAGCCGGCGACGGTTACTGGTTGTCGTCGCGGCGACCGGTGCGCTGGCCGGATGCGGCTGGGTGCGTCCATCGGCATCGGCGGATCCATCCACCACGGCGCCGGGCTCCTTTGAAGTCACCCATACCGACGCCGAATGGCATCACTTGCTGACTGCCCAGCAGTACGACGTACTCCGTGATGCCGGTACCGAGGCTCCGTTCACCAGCCCGCTCGATGACGAACATCGCGCCGGCGTGTTCGGCTGCGCGGGCTGCGCATTGGATCTGTTCTCCTCGGCGACCAAGTTCGACAGTGGCACCGGATGGCCCAGCTTCTGGAAACCCCTCGACCATGCCGTCGTCGAGCGAGCCGACCAAAGTCTCGGGATGAATCGCACGGAAGTGCTGTGTCGCCGCTGCGGGGGACACCTCGGCCACGTATTCGACGACGGTCCCGTGCCAACAGGCCTGCGGTATTGCATGAACGGAGTCGCGCTCACCTTCCGCACGACGTAAACGAGATGCAGAACCGGTGGTGACCACCCCTGCGGCTTGTTCTTCCTGTCGAGCGTCGGGCGAGGTGCTTCTCGTCGATGCGTCCGGGCGCGATCGAACTCTTCGGCCGGTCAGATCTCCTGCTGCACTCGACGTGCGACTTTGTGAGAGTGCTTGTGCCACAAGAACAATTCGACGATCTCTCTCGTTCAATCGACGGTGGTTTCAGGTCGGTCAGGTCGTGGGTCGGCAGATCCAGCAAGCCCGGTGCGGAGACGACGTCTTCGTCGTAATGTGGATGGCATGGCTGGCGAATACGTGCCGCAAACTGACAATCAACAACAGATTTTCGACGTATTCGAGCAGATGAAGAACCTGCCCGAAACGTCCGATTCGATGCTCGCCGATGTCTACTTCAGCGATGTTCCCGAGGCCAGCAGCCGGATCTTCCGCATCTACCGGACCCTGCCGTTGCACTACCACAACGACTGCGACGAGTTCTTGTACATCGTTCGCGGTGGCGGCATCTTCCATCTTGATGGGCATGAGTCAGCAGCTGGGCCTGGAACGTTTCTGCGCTTTGCGCGTCGGCAGGTGCACGGGTTTCCGGCGATCACTGCGCACCCGTTCGTGGTGCTGTCCGTCGATGTGCCGCGGCGGCGCCCCGACGACATTGTGTTCGTCAATCCCGAAGACGGTGACGCCAGGCAGTTCATGGCCCGCAACAATCAGTAGCCGGGGTGACACGAGATGCCTCGTCGATTGCACGTCATGCCAGGGCCGCCGGATGTCGGCTGTGCCAGTGATGTCCGAAACAGGTGATGAGGCAATGGATATCGACAGGCGTCTGTTTCTCGCAGTGTCCTCGTTACTGGCGGCCACGGGGCTGGCCGGCTGCGAGCATGCGGATGCACCCGGCACGCTACCGCGCGGCGACGGCAATCAGCCCGATCCGGCGCAGACTTTCGTAAAGCCATTCTCTGACATCCGTTTTCAGGCGTGGGGCAATCTGCCGCAGGACAGCGGACAGCTGGCGGCACTGTATGGCGATCTGAACAAGCCAGGGCCGTATCTGGTCTTGATGAAATGGAATCCCGGTTGGTTCAGCGCACCCCATTCGTATGCGACGGATCGCATCTGCGTCGTGGTGTTCGGCACATGGTGGGTGAACAGCGGTGACAAGTTCCTGCCGCAGGACGCAGAACCGGTGGGCCCCGGAGGATTTGTCCGGCGTACCGCCCACACTCCGCATTACGACGGGGTTCCTGCTGGTGAACACGAGCCGGCCGTCATTGCGATATTTGGCATCGGGCCAGTGGATCTGCAACTGGCAGATCCGTCGACGCCATCGTGGCGAAAGGTATGAGTGCGGGGCCGCCTCGGCGACACGGGTCAGCCGAAGGTGAATGAATAGGCCTGCAGGCCCGGGGTAAGGCCGATCTCGACGTGCCCGGGGCCGGTGTTGTTGCCGGAGACCACCGTTCGCATGTTGGGAGCTCCGCTGACCGGCACGGTGGTGCTGTGGCCGTGCTGTGTGACTGTCAGTGTTCCGGTGCCGCCGACGACCAGGTAGACGTCGTGGGCCTGGTAGTTGAGCTCCAGTGCGGCGCCATCGCCTTGCGCGGTGATCGACTGATCGTCGACGGCCCATCTGCCGCGTAATGCGAACTTGTTGTCGGCCAAGCTCGGCGGGTAATCGAAGGTGGTTGTTCCTGCGGCGTAACTTCCTGAGCCTCCGTAGTTTTCGGACCGCCCGGCACCCAGATAGGTCTCCGGGGTGAGGACGGCGTTGGGCGTCTGATCGGTGATCGACGTCGCCGGCGGTAGCTTGGCGGTGGTGTTGGCCTCCGAAAGCAGTTGCCGGATGAAGCCTTCGGTGGCGTCGTAGTCGCCTTCGCCGAACTTGGTGTGCCGGATGTTTCCTTGGGCATCGATCAGATACTCGGCCGGCCAGTAGTTGTTGTGGTAGCTGTTCCAGGTGGCGTAGTCGTTGTCGAGCGCCACCGGATAGGTGATGGACAGATCGGCTGCACCGGCCCGGACGTTCTCGGGTACCCGCTCGAACGCGTACTCCGGCGTGTGCACGCCGATGACCTCCAGGCCCTGATCATGATAAGCGCGGTACCAGTTCTCGACATGGGCGATCGCGCGCTGACAATTGATGCAGGAGTAAGCCCAGAAGTCGACCAGCACCACCTTGCCGCGCAGTGACTGCAGGTTGATCGGTGCGTTCCCCGGGGTGTTGAACCACGTGCTGATCCCCGCGAAATCCGGCGCGGCACCGCAGTTTTGCAACTGGGAAGCGCCTTCCGGGCAGGCTGACGGGTCGCCCGCGGTAATCGAGGTGAGCTGGCCGGGCGACGCGACTTTGTCCTGCAGTGCGTGTGTGTAATCGGGGATTGCTCGCTGCACCGCGGCCGGCAGATTGAACACCAGGCCCACGGCCAGCAGCATGGTCACCACGCCCGCGGCAATGCGGATCGCGCGCTGTCGACGGCGGAACGCGCCGACCCGCTCGGCCAGTCGGTTTCCGGCCAAGGCGAACGCGAGCAACGGCAGGGCGGTGCCGATGGCGAACGACAGCGTCAGCGCCACCGTGTTGACGCCGATGGTGCCGGTCGCTCCGGCCACGATGATGGCAGCCAGCACCGGCCCGGCGCACGGTACATACAAGGCGCCCAGGGCCAGACCGAAGGTGAATCCGCTGCGCCCGGCGTCGGCCTGCTTCATCGGTAGCCGGGCGAACGGCTTCTCCAGCAGCGTCTCGAATTGGGGGAAGATCAAGCCCAGTCCGATGGCGATCAATGCGATCAGCGCGATCCAGCGAATCGTGTCCTGCGGCAGGTGCAGTAGCGAGAGCAGCGTTGCCCCGCTCAGGGTGACCAGGCTGAAACTGACCACCAGGCCGGCGATCACCCGATACGGCCGGGTGCGGTCGGATGGCGCTGTTGCACTTGGTGTTCCGGAGGCGTCAGTGGTGGCCCCGGCGAAGAAGATCACCGGTAGCACCGGCAGGATGCACGGCGATACACCGGTGATGAGTCCGCCGACGAAACCGATCCCGATAAGTGTCAGCATGAGTAGGACCGGATTTCCCTTCCGCGGCGGTGGTTGACACCATTCACGCTACGGCGCACCGATCGCCAAAGCCGGTCTCGGACACCGCCGTCACGGTTCTGTCAGATTTGTCCGATCGACTACCGCGCGAACGTCGGGCAGGGGGGTGTCAGCCCAGATTGCGCGCGTTGAAGGTGTCGCACTGCTTGGGGTCGCCGGTCTGGTAGCCGGCGGTGAACCACTTCTGGCGTTCGGCCGATGACCCGTGGGTCCAGCTCTCCGGATTGACCCGGCCCTGCATCTCTTTCTGGATGCGGTCATCGCCGACCGAGGACGCCGCCGACAGCGCGTCGGCGATGTCCTTGTCGGTCAGTGGCTCAAGGAACGGCACACCGGTGCTCTTCTGCTTGACGGTCGAGGCATAGTGCGCCCAGATCCCGGCGTAGCAATCCGCCTGCAGTTCGGTGCGAACGCTGTTGCCCTGCGCGCCCTGCGGCCCACGTTGGGCCCGGCCGATGTCACCGAGCAGGTCCTGCACATGGTGGCCGTACTCGTGGGCCACCACGTATTCCTGGGCCAAAGGTCCACCGCTGGAACCGAATTGGTCAACGAGGGTCTGGAAGAAGCTGGTATCGAAATAAGCGGTCTTGTCGCCCGGGCAGTAGAACGGGCCGACCTCGGTGGTGGCCGGGCCGCAGGCGGTGTTCACGCTGTTGCTGAACAGCCGCATCTTCGGCGGGGTATAGCCCTTCAGCAGCTGCGACCACACCGCGTCCACCGAGTTGCCGGTGGCGACGATCTTGCATTCCAGGTACTTGTTGGCGTCCGCGCCGGTCCTGCACTTGGTCAGGTCGTAGGCGCCGCCCCCGGCGGTGTCGGAGCCCTGGCCCTGGCCGATCGCCGCGCCCTGCCCCTGTTGCGGTGTCACCGAACTCGGATCGATCCCGAGGAACAACGCAACGACGGTGATCAGCAGGCCACCGATACCGCCGCCGATCGCGATCCCGCGGCCGCCGAAGCCACCGCCGCTGGTCGACGTGTTGCTGGTGTCGATCTGCATACCTTCGTTGAAGGTCATCACCACTCCGTCCGGCCTGAAGAGACTGCTGCGTTCAGCTTTCCACACTAGGATTCGCTGCGTGGCCGTCCAGTCGGAAACCATCGATCGTTCGACTGTCGTGCACACCGGTGCGGGCGGACTGCGAGGAACCAGCGAAGGCAAGGTCCAGGTCTGGCGCGGTGTCGGATATGCCGAGCAACCCGTCGGCGATCTGCGCTTCCGAGCCCCACAACCATTGCAGTCGTGGACGGGTATCCGCGATGCCATCAACCATGGCCCGATCCCGCCGCAGGGTAAGTCGTTCGTCGGTGGCGGCCGCGATGACCCCAAGATGCGGGACGAAGCCTGCCTGACCGTCACCGTCTGGTCACCAGATGTACACGGCAGCCTGCCAGTGATGGTCTGGATTCCCGGAGGCGCATTTGTATACGGGGCGGGTCAATTGGAGCTGTACAACGGTTCCCGGCTGGCGGCGAACGGCAACGTCGTGGTCGTCAACGTCACCTACAGGTTGGGAGTTTTCGGCGGTTTCGAGCTCGGCGACCTAGGGGAGGGATTCGACGACAACCTGTGTCTGCGCGACCAGATCGCCGCGCTGCAGTGGGTGCGCGACAACATCGCGGCGTTCGGCGGTGACCCCGGGCGGGTCACCGTTTTCGGTGAATCCGCCGGCGCCACATCGGTGTTGGCGCTGCTGGCCAGCCCGGCGGCCGCCGGGTTGTTCGGACGGGCGATCGCGCAGAGCCCGGCGCTGCCGTTGATTGCCGATCGTGAATCCCGCGCACGTCAGGCCCACGAGTTCGTCCGGCGGCTCGGGGTTGGAGTCGACCAGATCAAGGCGCTACCACAGCGTGAGTTGCGTCGCGCCGCGGGACAGCTGCAGGGTGAAAGTGTCACTGCCACACCGGTATTGGCGTATGGACTGACCTACGGAGTTGACCTGCTGCCTGCTCATCCGGTGCAGGCCGCGCGGACCGGCACGGTACATCCGGTGCCATTGATCATCGGCACCAACAGCCGCGAGGCGTCAATGTTCGCGTGGGGCCGGCCGCCGATGCTCCCGACCACCATCGCGATGGTCGACGATTACTTTGCCCGCACCGCCCCCGATGCGAAAAGTGCGGTACTGCAGGCATATACCTGGTATCCGGGACGGCGTGCACTGATCAGCGTCGGCTCCGATGTCATGTTCGGCGCGCCCACCTGGGCCTTCGCCGATGCCTACAGTGCCCACGCCGCGACACACATGTATCGCTTCGACCACACCACCTGGACCCTCAAGGTGCTGGGCCTGGGCGCCACCCACGGCAGCGAGATCGTGCACATCCAACACAGCTACGGATCGTTCATGGGGCGCTTGCTGCACCCACTGGGCCGTCAGGTGCAACCGTCGGTAGGTCGGCGGATGCAACGCACGTGGTTGGAGTTCGCCAAGGCGGAGATCGCCGACTGGCCCGCCTACGACACCGACCGGAGGGCGACCCGGGTGATCGGCTCCGGGCGCGACGAGACGGTCGCCGACCCCGACCAGGTGCGTCGCGAGGCGTGGGACGGGCTCTACTTGCCGTAACGCTTGTCGGTGTAGCGGCGCAGGTTGTGCAGGAACCGCTGGAACAACCAGCCCATCACGGGCCGGGCCGCGTTCATGCCCAACTCGCCGGCGAACCCGTTCGGCTTCATTGCCATCACCCAGGTCAGGTGACAGCCTTGCGGCGTCTCCACCACGGTGTAGCCCTCCGCAAAGGCGGAGATCAGGTGCGAAGTGCTGGTATTGAACCGGAAAGCCATGTAGGCGAACGGGTCCCAGGCCAAGAATTCCTCGGCGCCGACGATGTGACCGCGCATCGTCACGGTGCGGGTGGTGCCGACGCCGTACGGCTGCGGGCTGGTCCACTCCACGTTGGTGATCACCGTGGCCCAGTGCGGCCACGACGCCTCGTCGGCGAGTACCTCGAACAACTGCTCGGGCGTGATCGCCAGAGCGACCTTGCTGACGAAGCGGAACGGTGCGTCGTCGATGAAATCCAGGCCGACGGGTTCGCACGGGTAGATCTTCATGACTAGACACCATAAAGCAAGGTGTCTAGTGGTCCGCCCTGGTCGTGCGCGGCTACCTGCCGAGTTCTAGGGCGTCCAGACCAACAGATCTTCCATGCCGTTGTTCATGGTCACGGTGTTCGGCGGCGCACCGGTGACGTCGAAGTGGATCTTGCCGGTCGATTGCCCGCCCTCCGGAATGGTCCCCCCACTGATGTTGACCGGGCTGGCGACCTGCCACAGCACGCGGTAGCTCGCCTGATTCGGCGCGACGGCGTTGAACTGCGATACACCCGGTGTGACACTGCCCCGAATGGCCCGGACCGTCGCCGTGGCCTCCCAGAGCTTGCCCGCAACCGGATAGCCCGGCATCACATCGGTGCTCGGCTTGAGGCCGCTGACCTTCCATGCGAGGTCGACCCCGCCGACCGAATCGACCATCGTCAGTTCGCTGCCGAGCTTGCCCACGATTGGGTAGGCGGCCGATGCGATCGGCGCACTGGTACTGCCCATGATCCCCACGGTCGCAACGGCCGTCACGATCATCCTGGTGACCTTCATGTGTACCTCCTGGATGTTTGGTATGGCGATCTCATACGGATTACCACTGAATTCTCGGGATGTGAATACCCTCGATGAGTAGGGCGTTTGTGCGGTCGACCTGGGGAGGTGGACCAATGTCCGCGCGAGACTTCACCCAGAATTTGCCGCGGCGCGTCTTTCGCGATCGCCGAGAGGCGGGGCAGGCGCTGGCTGCCTTACTGGGGGCGTTCCGCGGGAACGACGATGTCGTGGTGCTCGGCTTGGCCCGGGGTGGCATTCCGGTCGCCTGGGAAGTTGCCGCCGCGCTGGGGGTCCCGCTGGACGCGTTCATCGTGCGGAAGCTGGGTGCACCCGGCCACGAGGAGTACGCGATAGGTGCGCTGGCGGGCGGTGGCCGGATGGTCATCAACGACGATGTGGTTCGGACACTCCGGATTTCGCCGCGGCAGTTGTCCGAGATCGTGGCGCGTGAAGGCCTGGAGCTGGTGCGTCGGGAGGCGCTCTACCGGGATGGTCGTCCACCGCTCGAGGTGACCGGCAAGACCGTGATCGTCGTCGATGACGGAGTGGCCACGGGCGCCAGCATGCTCGTGGCAGTGCAGGCATTGCGTCCGGGCCGCCCTCGGCGGGTGGTGGTAGCCGTGCCCGTCGCATCGGAGTCGAGTTGCCGTGAGTTCGCTGGTATCGCCGATGACGTTGTGTGCGTGACAATGCCGTCGCCGTTTCGCGCGGTCGGCGAATCGTTCCGGGATTTCCATCAGGTCAGCGACGCAGAAGTGCGGGTGCTGCTCGACCTCAGCCGGGCCCGTCGCTGGCAGCGGCCAGGAGAGGCACCACCACATCACTGATCGGGGTGGCGATGCCGTGTCCGGCGGCCTTGCGCTGGATGACCCCGTTGCGAATGTCCCACTCAAGTACCCGCCCTTTCTCGCGGTCGGTGAGGATCGAGGTGGTGAGGTCTTCCGGTACCGCGGTGAACATGTCGGCGATCTGTTCGATCACCTCGTCCGGCAGGTGCGCACCCTCGGCGCGGGAGACCGTCAGGCACTCGGCGAGGTAGGCCTGGGCCAGCCCGGCGACGTCGGCGCGACGGAACATGCCCGACTTGCGTCCGGTCAACACCATCAGCCCGGCCACCGCGTTGACCAGCAGCTTGTGCCATGCGGCGGTCAGGAAGTGCGGGTCGATGTCGACCGAGAGCGCCGGGCCCTGCAGCTGCTCCAGCATGTGGCGGGCGGCGGGCGCGTCGGGGAGCACCAGGCGGGCAGGGGTGCGTTGACGTACCCAACCGCCGGTCTGCATCTCGGCCGAGAACCACACCGCGACCGGCAGCACCGTCGACTCGGGACAGTAGGGGCCGACTCGCTGCACCTGCTCGACACCGTTCTGCAGGGCCAGCACCACGGTTTTCCCGTCGCACAGCCGCTCGAGCCACGCCGCCGCTTCGGCAATCTGGGTGTCCTTGACAGCGAGCAGCACGACATCGGCCGGACCGTCGATTGCCGACGGATCGGTCAGTACCGGGCCGGGGACGATGATGGGATCGCCGTGGTCGGGCCGGACCTCGATCTGATCGCGGGCGGTGCGGCCACACAACAGCACCTGGTGGCCGGCGTCGTACAGCAGCGCGGCGACAGTCGACCCGATGGCGCCCGGACCTACGAGTGCAAAGCTCACCGTCGCCAAATTACCCGTTGAGGTAGCCCACTAGACTGACCCGTCGACTCACCTGAGGAACTTTGAGGAGTTTTCGTGTTGCGCAGCCACACCGCCGGTTCGTTGCGGTCCACCGACGCCGGTCAGACGGTGACCCTGGCCGGATGGGTGGCGCGCCGGCGCGACCACGGCGGCGTCATCTTCATCGACCTGCGTGATGCGTCAGGGGTGTCACAGGTGGTGTTCCGCGACGCCGCGGTGCTCGAACAGGCGCATCGGCTGCGGGCGGAATTCTGCGTGCTGGTCACCGGCGTCGTCGAGGTGCGCCCTGAGGGCAACGCGAACGCGGATATCCCGACCGGTGAAATCGAGGTCAACGCAACGACTCTGGAGGTGCTCAGTGAGAGCGCCCCACTGCCGTTCCAGCTCGACGACACGCCGGGCGAAGAGGCCCGGCTCAAGTACCGCTACCTGGACCTGCGCCGTGAAGGCCCGGGCAACGCCATCCGGTTGCGGTCCAAGGTCAATGCCGCCGCCCGCGCGGTACTGGACGGGCACGACTTCGTCGAGGTCGAGACCCCGACCATGACCCGGTCGACGCCGGAAGGGGCACGCGACTTCCTGGTGCCGGCGCGGCTGCAACCCGGTTCGTTCTACGCCCTGCCGCAGAGCCCGCAGCTGTTCAAGCAGCTGCTCATGGTGGCCGGCATGGAGCGCTACTACCAGATCGCCCGTTGCTACCGCGACGAGGATTTCCGCGCCGACCGTCAGCCCGAGTTCACCCAGCTGGACCTCGAGATGAGCTTCGTCTCCGCCGACGACGTGATGGCGGTGTCCGAGGAGGTTCTCGCGGCGCTGTGGAAGCTGATCGGCGTCGAGTTGTCCCTGCCGCTGCCGCGGATCAGCTACGAGGAGGCCATGCGCCGGTTCGGTTCGGACAAGCCGGATCTGCGTTTCGGTGTCGAGTTGGTCGAGTGCACCGAGTACTTCTCCGGCACTCCGTTCCGGGTGTTCCAGGCGCCGTACGTCGGCGCGGTGGTGATGACCGGTGGTGCTTCGCAGCCGCGGCGCACGCTCGACGGTTGGCAGGAGTTCGCCAAACAGCGCGGCCACAAGGGCCTGGCCTATGTGCTGGTCGGCGAAGACGGCGAGCTGGGTGGCCCGGTGGCCAAGAACCTCACCGACGCCGAGCGAGCCGGGCTCGCCGAACACGTCGGTGCCAAGGTGGGGGACTGCATCTTCTTCGCGGCGGGCCCGGCCAAGGGGGCGCGGGCGCTGCTGGGTGCCACGCGTATCGAGATCGCCAAGCGTTTGGACCTGATCGATCCGGCGGCGTGGGCCTTCACCTGGGTGGTCGACTGGCCGTTGTTCGAAGCCGCCTCGGATGCCGTCGAGTCCGGCGATGTGGCCGTGGGTTCGGGTGCCTGGACCGCGGTGCACCACGCCTTCACCTCGCCTCAGACTTCGTCGATCGCCACGTTCGACACCGATCCGGGCTCCGCGATGGCCGATGCCTACGACATCGTGTGCAACGGCAATGAGATCGGCGGTGGCTCGATCCGCATCCATCGTCGTGACGTCCAGGAGCGGGTGTTCGCGATGATGGGCATCGATGCGGCCGAAGCCCAAGACAAGTTCGGATTCCTGTTGGACGCCTTTACTTTTGGCGCTCCGCCGCATGGAGGTCTGGCCTTCGGCTGGGATCGGATCACCGCGCTGCTGGCCGGCGTGGATTCGATCCGTGAGGTCATCGCCTTCCCCAAGTCCGGTGGCGGTGTTGATCCGTTGACCGATGCTCCGGCGCCGATCACCGCGCAGCAGCGCAAGGAATCCGGTATCGACGCCAAGCCCGAGGCGAAGGCCTGAGTTTCGCCGGCAGACACAAATGTTCCCCGACACGCCGTGAAACGGGAACATTTGCGTCTGCTCGCGGGGTTGGGTGAGGCATGACCGAATTCACGGATGCTGCAGCTTTTCATGCCTTCAATGCGGGCATCGTCGACGAGTTCCGCGCCAACGGCGGCAAGGTCGGTGGCCAGTTCGAGGGCGGCAACCTGTTGCTCCTCACCACCACCGGCGCGAAGTCGGGCGAGCCTCGGCTCGCGCCGCTGGCGTATCTGCCCATCGACGGCAAGGTGATCATCGTCGGCTCGAAGGCCGGCGCCGACACCAATCCCGACTGGGTGCACAACCTGCGGGCCAATCCCCATGCCCACATCGAGATCGGTGCCGACGCCTATGACGTCGTGGCCCGCGAATTGCCCGCAGATGAGCGGGAGGCCACATATCCGTCGATCACGGCCGTGGCGCCCGTCTTCGCCGAATACCAGGCGAAGACGTCGCGCGTGATTCCGCTGTTCGAATTGGTTCGCGCCTAGCGCCCAACGTCGGCTTGTGTGCGAGATTTCACGAAGAACTCGCACACGAGCCGACCATGGACGCTGGTCCGTCTACAGCCGTTCGATGATGGTGGCGTTGGCCATGCCGCCGCCCTCACACATGGTCTGCAGTGCGTACCGGCCGCCGCGCTGCTCCAGGGCGTTGACCAAGGTGGTCATGATGCGTGCGCCGGAAGCGCCCAACGGGTGCCCGATCGCGATGGCACCGCCGTTGACGTTGGTCCGGGACAGGTCAGCCCCGGTATCGCGGGCCCAGGCCAGCACCACCGGCGCGAACGCCTCGTTGACCTCGAACAGGTCGATGTCGGCCAGCGAGAGTCCGGACCGGGCCAACACCTTCTCGGTCGCGGGGATGACGCCGGTCAACATGTACAGCGGGTCGGAGCCCACCGCGGTCATGGTGTGGATCCGAGCCAGCGGCTGCAGGCCGTGGGTTCGGGCGAAGGCGCCGCTGGTGATCATCACCGCCGCGCTGCCGTCGGACAAGGGCGATGAGTTTCCCGGCGTTATTTCCCACCGGATTTGGGGGAACCGGGCAGCGTACGCCTCGGTGTAGAACGCCGGTTTCAGCCCGGCCAGGGTGTCGACCGTCGTGCCGGGACGGATGATCTCGTCGGCACTCAGTCCAGCGATCGGCGCCAGCTCGTTGTCGAACAGCCCGTCTTTGGCCGCGCGGGCTGCCTTCTCGTGGCTGGTTGCGGAGAATTCATCGAGCTCGGTGCGCGACAGATTCCATTTGGCCGCGATCAGTTCGGCGCTGATACCTTGGGGTACCAGACCGTCCGGGTATCGTTCGGCCACACCGACCCCGAATGGGTTGCTGCCGGGCAGTACGTTCGATCCCATTGGCACGCGCGACATCGACTCCACGCCCGCCGCGATCACCACGTCGTAGGATCCGGCCAGAACTCCTTGCGCGGCAAAGGAAATCGCCTGCTGCGAGCTGCCGCACTGGCGGTCCACCGTGGTGCCGGGCACACTTTCGGGAAAACCGGCTCCCAGTAAGGCATTTCGGGCAATGTTCACCGCCTGATCGCCCACCTGCGTGACCGCGCCCGCGATCACGTCGTCGATCAGAACCGGGTCGACGCCAGTGCGGTCGACCACCGTGCGCAGGCTGTGTGCGAGCAGGTCGGCGGGCAGCACGTCATGCAGCGCGCCGCTGGCTTTGCCCTTGCCTACGGGCGTGCGTACCGCGGCGACGATGACGGCGTCACGGTCGGTGTATCCGGACATTTGTTCCTCCTGTGAACTCCACGCTGAGTACTGTTTCCTATACCTAGATGTAACAGCTGGGTTTACTAACAACAACCCAGCTGTAGAGTGATCTGCATGACAGTGCTGCTCGGGCCACTTGCCGAACGCGACAGCTGGTCGGCAGTCGGCCAGTGTTCGATCGAAAAGACCATGAACCTGGTGGGAACCAAATCGGCGATGCTGATCATGCGCGAGGCCTACTACGGCACAACACGTTTCGACGATTTCGCCCGACGGGTGGGGATAACCAAGGCCGCCACGTCGGCCCGGCTGGCAGAGCTGGTGGAGGCCGGCCTGCTCACCAGGCGGCCCTACCGGGAGCCCGGCCAACGGAGTCGCGATGAATACGTGCTGACCGACGCCGGTACCGCCTTCATGCCGGTGATCTGGGCGATGTTCGAGTGGGGGCGCAACTACATCTCCGACTCCGGGCTGCGGCTGACGCACCTGGGGTGTGGCGCAGAAGTCTCCGTGCAGGTCCGCTGCACGCAGGGACATGACGTCCCGCCTGAAGAACTCGGGGTGAAGCTGGCCCGACGGCGGAGATAGCACACAGCGCGGTGCAGGACACGGGGACGTTGCATGCGCTGCGGGTCGGGCGGTGTTGTGGTGGGATCAAACGTCATGGGAATCAAAGTGGCGCTGGAGCATCGCACCAGCTACACGTTCGACCGCCTGGTCGAGGTATATCCCCATGTGGTTCGGCTGCGCCCGGCGCCGCATTCGCGGACCCCCATCGAGGCCTACTCGCTGAAGGTGGAGCCCGCCGACCACTTCGTGAACTGGCAGCAGGATGCCTTCGGAAACTATGTGGCCCGCCTGGTGTTCCCAAACCGGACCCAGGATCTGACCATCACCGTTGGCCTGATCGCCGACCTGAGGGTGGTCAATCCCTTCGACTTCTTCATCGAAGAGTGGGCCGAGACAGTCCCGTTCGAGTACCCGGAAAGCCTGCGGGCCGACCTGGAACCATATCTGCGACCGGTCGACGGCGCCGAGGATCTGACGCGCGAATGGGTGAGTAACGTCCGCATCAGTCCGGGCACCAGAACCATCGACTTCCTGGTTTCGCTGAACCAAGCGGTGAACGCAGACATCGGGTACAGCCTTCGCCTCGAACCCGGTGTGCAGACACCGGATTTCACGCTGCGGACGGCCGTCGGATCCTGTCGTGACTCGGCCTGGTTGCTGGTGGCGATCCTGCGGCAGCTGGGCCTGGCCGCCCGGTTCGTCTCCGGCTATCTGGTCCAGCTCAGCTCCGACGTCGAGGCGCTCGACGGACCTTCCGGCCCGGCAGCGGATTTCACCGATCTGCATGCCTGGACCGAGGTATATATCCCGGGTGCCGGATGGATCGGGTTGGACCCGACGTCCGGGCTCTTCGCGGGCGAGGGGCACATCCCGCTGTCGGCCACCCCGCACCCCGAGTCGGCTGCCCCGATCACCGGTGCTACCGAATCATGCGAAACCACACTGGATTTCACGAATCGGGTGACTCGAGTCCACGAGGATCCGCGGGTCACGCTGCCGTACACCGAAACCGCGTGGGCAAAGATCTGCGAGGTGGGTGAACGAATCGACAAGCGGCTCGCCGACGCTGACGTCCGGTTGACCGTCGGGGGAGAGCCGACCTTCATCTCGATCGACGATCAGAGTGCCCCGGAATGGAGCACCGCAGCCGACGGTCCGCAGAAACGAGAACGCGCGTCCGTGCTGGCCGCGCGGCTCAAAACCCTCTGGGCGCCAGATGGTTTGGTGCAACGCAGTCAGGGCAAGTGGTACCCCGGAGAGCCGCTGCCACGCTGGCAGATCGTGCTGCTGTGGCGGACTGACGGTCAACCCCTGTGGCGTGACCCGCAGCTGCTTGCCGATCCCTGGGCCGATACCGGCAGCGATCCGGCCGACAGCAGCACACCGCTACGGTTACTCACCGAGATCGCCAGCGGCTTGGGTCTGCCGGACAGCCAGGTGCGGCCGGCCTACGAAGACCCGTTGGCACGCCTGGCCGATTCGGTGCGCCAACCCCGCGGGGAAGCGGTCGATCCCGGCGACGACCTGACCATCGACGATGCCGAGCAGCGAAAAGCATTGCTGCGCAGACTCGATCAGCCGGTCACCGCCCCGACTGCGTACGTGCTGCCGCTGCACCGGCGGGCCGACGACTCAGGGTGGGCCTCGGCGGACTGGCAGTTGCGCCGAGGTCGCCTGGTGTTGGTCGACGGCGATTCCCCGGCGGGTCTGCGGCTGCCGCTCAGTTCGATCAGCTGGCGCCCGCCGCGCCCCACCTACGACCATGATCCGTTGGTCGAAGGGCAGGTCGGCCCGCAGCGTGGGCAGGCCGTCGTCGAAAGTGCCGAGGGCGCCCCGGCCACCGCCGTGGTGGCCGAGGTGCGCGACGGCCTGCTGTATGTGTTCCTGCCGCCGATCGAGGCATTCGACGACTTCGCCGACCTGGTCTCCCGCATCGAGACGGCCGCGGCGGACATCGGCACCAAACTGGTCATCGAAGGCTACGGGCCGCCGACGGACTCGCGGCTGCAACGGATGAGCGTCACGCCGGATCCCGGCGTCATCGAGGTCAATGTCGCGCCGACGGTGAGTTTCACCGAGCAGGCCGCTCAGCTTCAGACCCTCTACGAGGAAGCTCGGCAGGCCCGGCTGTGTACCGAATCGTTCGACGTGGACGGCACCCACGGCGGAACCGGCGGGGGCAACCACATCACTTTGGGAGGTATCACCCCGGCGGACTCACCGCTGCTGCGCCGCCCGGATCTGCTGGTCTCGATGCTGACCTACTGGCAACGGCACCCGGCACTGTCGTACCTGTTCGCCGGCCGTTTTGTCGGCACCACCTCGCAGGCGCCCCGGGTCGACGAGGGACGCCCCGAGTCGCTCTACGAGCTGGAGATCGCCTTCGCCGAGATCGAGCGGCTCAGCTCCGGGCAGTCGTCCGACGCTGAAGATGGTCGCTCCGAAAGCGACCCCCCGTGGGTCACCGACCGGGCGCTGCGGCACCTGCTGACCGACATCACCGGCAACACCCACCGTGCCGAATTCTGCATCGACAAGCTCTACAGCCCCGACAGCGCCCGCGGGCGCCTCGGCCTGCTGGAATTGCGTGGGTTCGAGATGCCGCCGCATTTTCAGATGGCGATGGTGCAGTCGCTGTTGGTGCGGTCCCTGGTCGCGTGGTTTTGGGATCAGCCGCTGCGGGCGCCGCTGATCCGGCATGGCGACAACCTGCATGGACGATACCTGTTGCCGCACTTCATTATTCAGGATATTGCGCAGGTCGCTGCCGATCTGCGTGCCAACGGCGTGGCCTTCGAGACCAGTTGGCTCGACCCGTTCACCGAATTCAGGTTTCCGCGGATCGGTCATACCGTGATCGACGGCGTCGAGCTGGAATTGCGCGGCGCGATCGAACCGTGGAACACCCTGGGTGAGGAATCCACCGGGACGGGCACGGCGCGGTACGTGGACTCGGCGGTTGAACGCATCCAGGTCCGCCTGGTCGGGGCGGACCGGCACCGCTACGTGGTCACCGCCAACGGTCACCCGATCCCGTTGCTGGCCACCGATACCCCGGATGTCCAGGTCGGCGGCGTCCGGTTCCGCGCGTGGCAACCGCCCAGTGCCCTGCACCCGACCATCACCGTCGACGGCCCGCTGCGCTTCGAACTGATCGACGCTACGACCGGCTTCTCCAAAGGTGGCTGCACCTACCACGTATCGCATCCGGGCGGCCGGGCCTACGACACCGCCCCGGTCAATGCAGCCGAGGCCGAATCACGCCGGGGCAGGCGATTCGAAACCGCCGGATTCACCCCGGGCCGGGTCGATCTGGCCGATCTCCGGGAGAAACAAGCCCGGCAATCGACCGACACGGGTGCTCCCGGCATCCTCGATCTGCGCCGGGTGCGTACCGTTTTGCGGTAATGGTTCTGCACACTCCGAGCTCACATCAGCCGATAGATGCCACTGGTGCGCTCACCGCCTACCGCGGTGCCCGCGCCCAAGAGGCGTTGTTCGAGGTGCATGACGACGTATACGACGAGTTCGTCGATGACACCGGCCAGATCCGACCGGCCTGGCACGAACTCGCGGACTGTGTGACGACCCGGGGTAGGGCCGGCCTGGATCAGTTGCGCAGCGCGGTCCGCGCAGCGGTCGACAACGACGGCATCACCTACGTCCAGTTCGATCGCCACGGCGAGACCATCACCGATGTCGACGGGGTGCCGGCCGCGGGCACCTGGCAGCTCGACGCGCTTCCGGTGATGGTGTCGGCCGAAGACTGGAACACCCTGGAATCGGGTCTGGTGCAGCGGTCCCGGCTGTTGGACGCCGTGCTGACCGATCTCTACGGTGCCCGCAGCGCGATCACCTCAGGCGTGCTGCCCGCTGAGCTGTTGTTCGAACACCCGGGGTATGTGCGCGCAGCGCGTGGCATCGCGGTACCCGGCCGGCATCAGCTTTTCCTCCATGGCTGCGACGTCAGCCGCAACCGCGAAGGCCGGTTCACGGTCAACGCCGACTGGACCCAGGCGCCGTCGGGCGCCGGATACGCATTGGCCGACCGCAGGGTGATCGCGCATGCGGTGCCCGATCTGTATGAACAAGTGGCTCCACGGCCGGCGTCCCCATGGGCGCAGGCGCTGCGGCTCGCGCTGATCGACGCCGCGCCTGAGGCTGCCCAGGAACCCGTCGTGGTGGTGCTCAGCCCGGGCACGCATTCCGAGACCGCATTCGACCAGGCCTATCTGGCCGGCGTCCTGGGGTTCCCCTTGGTCGAGAGTGCTGACCTGGTGGTACGCGACGGCAAACTGTGGATGCGGTCGCTGGGCACACTCAAGCGGGTCGACGTGGTGCTGCGCCGGATCGACGCCGACTACGTCGATCCGTTGGACCTGCGACCGGACTCCAGGCTCGGCGTGGTCGGTCTGGTCGAGGCGCTGCGGCGCGGTGCGGTCACCGTGGTCAACACGCTGGGCAGCGGAATACTCGAAAGCCCTGGCATTCTTCGCTTTCTGCCGGAGTTGGCGCGGCTGCTCACCGGTGAGACGCCCGAGCTGGCCACCGCGCACTGTTACTGGGGCGGTATCGACGGCGAACGCGCACATCTGCTCGCGCGACTGGACAGCCTGCTGATCCGTCCGGTGGCCGGGGGACCGGACATCGTCGGACCGGCCCTGTCCCAGGCTGAACGGGAGGAGCTGGCCGCCCGGATATCCGCCGCTCCGACCCGGTGGATCGGTCAGGAGTTGCCCGAATATTCCTGTGCACCAATAGATGTACTCCGCAGCGGCCTGTCTGTCGGTGGCGTCGGGATGCGGTTGTTCGCCGTTGCGCAACGCAGCGGCTATGCACCGATGGTCGGCGGCCTCGGGTACATCATGGCGCGAGCCAATGGTGCATACGGCATGAACACCATTGCCGCCAAGGATGTTTGGGTGCGTACCTCCGATCGCGCCACGGCGGTTCCGGCCCAGCCGGTGGACCTGCCCGCGATGACCCCGAGCCCCACCCGCGCGGTGAGTTCACCGCGCGTGCTCTCCGATCTGTTCTGGCTGGGGCGGTACGCCGAGCGCGCCGAGTTCACCGCGCGACTGCTCACCGTCACCCGCGAGCGCCATCACGAGTACCGGCACCGCCGCGACCTCGCGGCCAGTGACTGCGTCCCGGTGCTGCTGACCGCTCTGGGCGTGATCACCGGCACCGACACCGGGGCTGACGGTGACCACGACGAACAGGTGGCCATCACGTTGACCACGCTGTGGGCATTGACCGCAGATCGGCACCGGCCCGGATCGTTGGCCCAGTCCGTGGAGCGACTCGGGCTCGCCGCGCGCGGTGTCCGTGACCAGATGTCCCACGACACCTGGATGGTGCTGGCCGGGGTCGAACGCGCGGTGCTGACGCCCTCCGATACCGCGCGGCGGCGGCGCCGCGCTCTGTTGCCTCCGGAGTCCAAGACCGAGGGAGAGACGTACCTGGCGACCGCGCACAGTCAGACGCTGGCCGGCATGCTCGCGTTGTCCGGGGTCGCGGCCGAATCGATGGTCCGCGACGTCGGCTGGACGGTCATGGACGTCGGCAAGCGCATCGAGCGGGGACTTGAGCTGACCGCGCTGCTGCGCGCCACCCTGGTGGCCGTCCGCGATACCGAGGCCGAACGGACTGTGACCGAGTCGGTACTGGTGGTCTGCGAGTCCTCGGTGATGTACCGGCGCCGGACGCTGGGCAAGGTCAGCGTCGCCGCGGTGGCCGATCTGGTGCTCTTCGACGAGGAGAACCCGCGGTCGTTGGCTTTCCAACTGGAGCGGTTGCGCACCGATCTGCGAGCGCTGCCATCCTCGACGGGCTCGACCCGTCCGGAACGGCTGATCGACGAGATCGGGGCCAGGCTGAGGCGTCTGGACCCGGTTGACCTCGAGCACATCGACGCAGACGGGCAGCGAGACGAATTGGACGAACTGCTGGCAGGCATCCACGCAGATCTGCGTGAACTGTCCGACCTGATCACGGCCACCCACCTGGCACTGCCCAGCGGTATGCAGCCGTTGTGGGGCCCCGACGAGCGCCGGATGATGCCATGACCAGGCAGTACCAGATCACTCATCGGACCACCTACCGGTATTCCGACGACGTCAGCAGCTCCTATGGCCGGGGCTTCTTGACTCCACGAGACGGTGCACGGCAGCGATGCCTGTCCCATGACCTCGTGGTCGACCCCGATCCGGCAGACGCCTCGACCAGCCGAGACGCCTACGACAACGTCAGCTCGTATTTTCATGTGACGCAACGACATCGGCAGCTGACGGTGATCGGGAACGCCGTTGTGCAGGTCGATCCGCCGCCGGCCGACTGGTACACCGCAGGCACGGCCGTCGCGCCCTGGGAGGCGGCCCGCCCGATCGGACCGGGCGGCGCGCTGGCCACCGAGTTCACCCTGGATCTGCAGCCCGAAGAGATCACCGACGAGGTGAGGGCTTATGCCGCACCGAGTTTCACCCCTGGACGGACCCTGATCGAGGTCTTGCGCGACCTGACCTCGCGAATCTTCACCGACTTCACTTACCGGTCCGGGTCGACGACGGTGTCCACCAGGGTCGGCGAGGTGCTGGCCGCCAGGGCAGGGGTCTGCCAGGATTTCGCCCGGTTGGCCATCGCCTGCCTGCGTGCCAATGGCCTTGCCGCGAGCTATGTTTCGGGATATCTGGCCACCGACCCACCGCCCGGTAAGGAACGCATGATCGGTGTTGATGCCACCCACGCCTGGGCTTCGGTGTGGACCCCAGGGGACCGGTGGCTGAGCCTGGACCCGACCAACGACCAGATGGTCGACGAGCGATACATCGTGGTGGGTTTCGGCCGCGATTATGCCGATATTCCTCCGCTGCGCGGCATCATCTACACCGACTCCGAGAGCAGCGTCATCGATGTCTCGGTGGACGTGGCGCCGCTGGACGTGGGGCAGCCGAGTGCGTGACTTCACCTGTCCCGCTTGTGGTCAACGGTTGGCCTTCGACAATTCGGTGTGTCTGGGCTGCGACAGCGCACTGGGCTTCTCGCTCGACGACATGGCGCTGCTGGTCATCTCCGAAGGTGCGAAGCACACCGGCTCGGTGGCTTCGGCCGACTACCAACTGTGCGCGAATCTTCACCTGGCCGAATGCAATTGGCTGGTTCACGTGAGTCCGGTACCGCAACTGTGCGCGTCCTGCGTGTTGACCAGGACGCGGCCCGGCGACACCGACAGCAAGGCGCTCGCGGCATTTGCCGAGGCGGAGAAGGCCAAGCGCCGACTACTCGTGGAGTGCCGCGAGCTGAACTTGCCGATCATCGGTCGCGATCAGGATCCGCAGCGTGGATTGGCATTCGACCTGTTGTCCAGCGGGCCGCGGCCGGTGCTCACCGGCCACCAGAACGGGGTCATCACGCTGGACCTGGCCGAGGGCGACGACGTCCATCGTGAGCAACTGCGCATCGCGATGGACGAGCCGTACCGAACCCTGTTGGGCCACTTCCGTCATGAGGTGGGCCACTACTACTTCTACCGACTGGTCGATCCGTCGGCCGAGCGCCTCGGCCGATTCGCCGAACTGTTCGGCGACCCCGGCCTCGACTATCAGGCTGCCCTGGACCAGCACTACGGTGGCGGTACGCCGGCGGGCTGGGAGCAGTCTTTCGTCTCGTCGTACGCGTCGATGCACCCGGCCGAGGACTGGGCCGAGACCTTCGCGCATTATCTGCACATCCGGGACACCCTCGATACGGCGGCGGCTTTCGGATTCGTCCCAGCCGGCGCCACCTTCGAACGAGGTGTATTGGGCCCCAGCGGTTTTGACACCCTGATCGAGCTGTGGCTGCCGCTGACCTGGGCGCTGAACATGGTCAATCGTTCGATGGGCAAAAAGGATCTGTATCCGTTCGTGCTGCCGCCGCCGGTGCTGGACAAGATGCGGTTCGTCCATTCCGTCGTCGACTCACCAGGTGAACGGTTCTGAATCGTTCACGCGCGGCGCGTTGACGCACAGCGTGACGTAGAGCACCATCGCGCACATGAAACGCGCGCGCATCGCCCACTTTGCAGCGGCCACAGTCGTTGCCGTGGCGGCACTTCAGCTGACGGGATGTAGCACCGGTGCCACCATCAAGCCCGACGGCGCAGCGCAGGCGGTAGTCAACCTGGTGTCGCAGAAGACGAAGTTCACGCCCACCGACGTGCAGTGCCCCTCGGGGATCGCGGCGAAGCCCGGTGGGGCCTTCGACTGCACGTTCACCGGGCCCCGCGGCGTGGCCTACCTGGCGCACATGAAGATTTCGAAGGTCGACGGCGAGAAGGCGGTATTCGACATCAACACCGAGCCGGTCAAGCCCGCACCGACCAACTAGCGCGCCACATCGTAACGGCTCCGTGATCTGAATTCACTGTGCCACGAGCATGATTCGCGGCCGTTCATTCCTAGGATTGCTCGGGTGAGCGATCGATACGGATCCGACGTGCTGTCCCGAAACCCGAACGCCAGGAAGCGCTCCACCGAGCAACCTGCCGAGATCGGCCTGGTGGTCGAGGATGCCCAGACCGGATATGTCGGCGCCGTCGTTCGGGTGGAGTACGGGCGGGTGGAGCTGGAGGACTTCGACGGTCACCGCCGGCCGTTCCCCCTGGGGCCCGGGTATCTGCTCGACGGCAACCCCGTCGAGCTGGTGGCGCCGCGTCGCTCGGCACCGGCCGCTGCCACCCGGTCGGCCTCGGGTTCGGTCGCGGTCAAGGGCCACAAGGCCCGTACTGCATTGGCCAGCCGCATCTACGTCGAAGGCCGGCACGACGCCGAGCTGGTCGAACAGGTGTGGGGACACGACCTGCGGGTCGAAGGTGTCGTCGTCGAATACCTCGGCGGCGTGGACGATCTGGCCGCCATCGTGCGCGAGTTCCAGCCCGGCCCGGGCCGCCGGTTGGGTGTGCTGGTCGATCATCTGGTGGCCGGTTCCAAGGAGGCCAGGATCGCCGAGCAGGTACGCCGCGGTCCCGGCGGGGAGCACACGCTGGTCGTCGGGCACCCTTTCATCGACATCTGGCAGTCCGTCAAACCCGCCCGTATCGGCAAGCAGGCCTGGCCCGTGATCCCACGCGGCATCGAGTGGAAGCACGGGGTGTGCGAGGCGCTGGGCTGGCCGCACGCCGACCAGGCTGACATCGCCCGGGCCTGGCAGAAGATCCGCGGCCAGGTACGCGACTGGAACGATCTGGAGCCGGCGCTGATCGGCCGGGTCGAGGAACTCATCGACTTCGTCACCGCGCCCGCCGGCTAGCGTTCGGCGCTTTGGTCGGCCCGGCGTGGTAAGTCTGAACAGTGTCTGACGGGCTGTTCGACCTCGACGCCGGTGACCCTGGCGCGGGGTCCTCGATATCCGCGCCACTGGCGGTGCGGATGCGGCCCGCCGGCCTCGACGAGGTGGTGGGCCAGGATCACTTGCTCAAACCCGGGTCACCGCTGCGCCGATTGGTCGAGGGATCCGGCGCGGCTTCGGTGATCCTGTACGGGCCTCCGGGCACGGGCAAGACCACCTTGGCCTCGCTGATCTCCGGCGCCACCGGACGCCGGTTCGAGGCCTTGTCGGCGCTGTCGGCCGGGGTCAAAGAGGTACGCGCAGTCATCGATGACGCGCGCCGGCACGCGATTCACGGCCGGCAGACCGTCTTGTTCATCGACGAGGTGCACCGGTTCTCCAAGACCCAGCAGGATGCGCTGTTGGCCGCGGTGGAGAACCGTGTCGTGTTGCTGGTGGCAGCGACCACCGAGAACCCGTCCTTCTCGGTGGTGGCCCCGCTGTTGTCCCGGTCGCTGATCCTGCAGTTGCAACCGTTGAACGCCGAGGCAGTGCGGACCGTGGTGCGGCGCGCGGTCGCCGACCCACGCGGGCTGGGCGGCGAAGTCGAGGTCGATGACGACGCGGTCGAACTACTGGTGACGCTGTCCGCCGGCGATGCCCGCCGAGCGCTGACCGCGTTGGAGGTGGCGGCCGAAGCCGGCGAACGGGTGACGGTCGAAGTCATCGAGCAGTCACTGGACAAGGCCGCGGTGCGGTATGACCGCGACGGCGACCAGCACTACGACGTGATCAGCGCCTTCATCAAGTCAGTGCGCGGCTCCGACGTCGACGCGGCGCTGCACTATCTGGCCCGGATGCTGACCGCAGGGGAGGACCCGCGGTTCATCGCGCGCCGGCTGATGATCCTCGCCAGCGAGGACATCGGCATCGCCGACCCGAGCGCCTTGCCGCTGGCGGTCGCCGCGGCTCAGACCGTGCAACTGATCGGGCTGCCGGAAGCCCAGCTGACCCTGGCGCACGCCACCGTGCACCTGGCGACCGCACCGAAATCCAATGCCGTGACCGCAGCGCTGGGCGCAGCCATGGCCGACATCAAAGCAGGCAAGGCCGGGCTGGTACCGCCGCATCTGCGGGACGGCCACTACGCGGGTGCCGCTGCGCTCGGACACGCGCAGGGCTACAAATACGCGCACGACCATCCGGGGGGCGTCGCGGCCCAGCAGTATCCGCCCGACGACCTGGTCGGGGTCGACTACTACCGGCCCACCGCGCACGGCGCCGAGCGGGAGATCGCCGGCCGGCTGGAAAAGCTACGGGCCATCATCCGGCGCAAGCGCTGACCCGCCGTCGCTCGGTCACACCAGCTCAGGCACCCGAAGGTGCGCAATGACCAGATCGAACTCGTGATCGTCGATCTCTGACGCGCCCGCTGCTTCGATGGAGGCGACCTTCAGCGCGGTGGCCTGATCCCGGTGGTCCTGCATCAACTGGCGACTGCGGAATGACACCGAGGACACCGCGCGCCCGGTGACCCGATCGATGAGCAGGCTGGCGCTGCAGAAGCCGGGAAGATGCTCGACCTGCCGCAGCACGGAGTCGCGGTAGTACTCGACGCCCTCGTCGACCAGGTCGCGCGGCACAGTGAGCCAGGTGGCACGCACGCAGGCACCGCTGTCCGAACTGTGTTCACGGTGCAGGACCGCGATCTCCCATTGCGCTGTCATCACCGTGCCGCCGAACCGTTCGGCAGCCAGGTTGCGGTACCGACGTGCCGACCCGGCGCTGTAGTGCAGCGCGTCCTCTGACTCCCATGCGCTGGTGGCAATGGACCGGCCCGACTTCCGGTCCACCATCAGCGACACTCCGATCGAGCCCGGGAGTTCTTGCAGCGCAGGCATCACCTGGTCGCGGACGAAGGCAATGCCGGCGTCGAGCTGGTCTGGGTGCGCCATCATCGTGGTAGAACGTGCGAACACGGTCCACCCCCTCTTGTTTCAGGGCGGCGCCCCGGTGGCGCCACCGGTCATTGACAACTGTCCTCCGCGGCGGTGCCGCGCACAATGCCCGGCGGCGGTGCCGCGCACAATGCCCGGCGGCGGTGCCGCGCACAATGCCCGGCGGCGGTGCCGCGCACAATGGTTGTTGGGCTGGTCGTACGGGCTGGGGTCAAAGCCGTGAACCTGCAGCCCGGTACTGTAATGCGGGCAACTACCTGGCCCACCGATGAAGGACAACAGCACGTGCAGACACACGAGATCAGGAAACGATTCCTCGATCATTTCGTGAAAGCGGGCCACACCGAGGTGCCGAGTGCATCGGTGATCCTGGACGATCCGAACTTGTTGTTCGTCAACGCCGGCATGGTGCAGTTCGTGCCCTATTTCCTGGGAGACCGCACCCCGCCGTACAACACGGCGACCAGCGTGCAGAAGTGCATTCGAACCCCGGACATCGACGAGGTGGGCATCACCACCCGGCACAACACCTTCTTCCAGATGGCCGGCAACTTCTCGTTCGGCGACTACTTCAAAAAGGGCGCCATCGAGCTGGCCTGGAGCCTGCTGACCAACTCGGTGTCCGAGGGCGGCTACGGCTTTGACCCGGAAAAGCTCTGGGCCACCGTCTATCTGGATGACGACGAGGCCATCGCCTTATGGCAGGAAGTGGCCGGACTGCCGCTCGAGCGCATCCAGCGCCGCGGCAAGGCCGACAACTACTGGTCCATGGGCATCCCGGGACCATGCGGCCCGTGCTCGGAGATCTACTACGACCGCGGACCCGAGTACGGCATCGAAGGCGGCCCGGAAGCCAACGAGGACCGCTACATCGAAATCTGGAACCTCGTGTTCATGCAGAACGAGCGTGGCGAGGGCACCAGCAAGACCGATTTCGAGATCCTCGGTCCGCTGCCGCGGCAGAACATCGACACCGGCATGGGGGTCGAGCGCATCGCCTGCCTGCTGCAGGACGTGGACAACGTCTACGAGACCGACCTGGTCCGCCCGGTGATCGACCTGGTGGCCGGGATCGCACCGCGCGGATACGGCGCCGGGAATCACACCGACGACGTGCGCTACCGCGTCATCGCCGACCACAGCCGCACCGCGGCGATCATCATCGGCGACGGCGTCAGCCCGGGTAACGAGGGCCGCGGCTATGTGCTGCGCCGGCTGTTGCGCCGCATCATCCGCGCGGCCAAGCTGCTCGGCGTGGAGCGGCCGATCATGGCCGAACTGATGGCCACCGTGCGCGACGAGATGGGCCCGTCGTACCCGGAGCTGGTGACGGACTTCGAACGGATCAACCGCATCGCCGTCGCCGAGGAGACCGCCTTCAACCGAACCCTGGTGTCGGGCTCGCGGTTGTTCGAGGAAGCTGCCGCGGCCACGCGCGCCGCCGGGTCCACCGTGGTGTCCGGCAGTGACGCGTTCACCCTGCACGACACTTACGGCTTCCCGGTCGAACTGACCTTGGAGATGGCCGCCGAGGCCGGCCTGTCGGTCGACGAAGAGGGCTTCCGCGGGTTGATGACCGAGCAGCGGCAGCGGGCCAAGGCCGACGCCGCAGCACGCAAGCACGCGCATGCCGACCTGTCCGCCTACCGCGACCTGGTCGACGCCGGGCCCACCGAGTTCACGGGTTTCGACGAATTGACTTCCGAGGCAAGGATTCTCGGTATCTTCGTGGACGGCAAGCGGGTTCCGGTGGTGACCCACGGCTCAGATACCGGGACTGTCGAACTGGTGCTGGACCGCACCCCGCTGTACGCCGAGTCCGGTGGTCAGATCGCCGATATCGGCTCCATCGCGGGCACGGGTGGCTCGGCCGCCGCCAAGGCGGCCGTGACCGATGTGCAGAAGATCGCCAAGACGCTGTGGGTGCACACGGTCAACGTCCAGGCCGGTGAGTTCGTCGAGGGCGACACCATCGTGGCCGCTGTCGATCCGAGCTGGCGTCGCGGCGCCACCCAGGGGCACTCCGGCACCCACATGGTGCATGCCGCTTTGCGACAGGTGTTGGGCCCCAACGCCGTGCAGGCGGGTTCGCTGAACCGCCCGGGTTATCTGCGGTTCGACTTCAACTGGCAGGGTTCGCTGTCCGAAGACCAGCGAACCGAGATCGAAGAGGTTGCGAACGAGGCCGTGCAGGCCGACTTTGCGGTCAACACCTTCAACACCAGCTTGGACAAAGCGAAGTCGATGGGCGCCATGGCGCTGTTCGGCGAGGCATACCCCGACGAGGTGCGAGTGGTCGAGATCGGCGGACCGTTCTCGCTGGAGCTCTGCGGTGGTACCCACGTGCAGCGTTCCGCGCAGATCGGCCCGGTCACCATCCTGGGTGAGTCGTCGGTCGGCTCGGGCGTGCGACGGGTCGAGGCCTACGTCGGCCTGGAGTCGTTCCGCCATCTGGCCAAGGAACGCGCACTGATGGCGGGCCTGGCGTCCTCGCTGAAGGTGCCGTCGGAGGAAGTGCCGGCTCGGGTGGCCACGCTGGTCGACAAGCTGAAGGCTGCCGAGAAGGAACTGGACAAGGTACGACTGGCCGGCGCCAAGGCCGCCGCCGCCAACGCTGCGGCGGGGGCAGAAGTGGTCGGCAAGGTCCGTCTGGTTGCCCAGCGGATGGCCGGCGGCTTCTCCGGAGGTGACCTGCGCAGCTTGGTCGGCGACATCAAGGGCAAGCTCGGCTCGGAGCCTGCGGTGATCGCGTTGATCGCCGAGGGTGAAGGTGATTCGGTGCCGTACGTGGTGGCGGTCAATGCCGCCGCGCAAGACCTCGGCCTGAAGGCCAACGAACTGGTTCAGCGGCTGGGTGCGGCCGTAGGCGGCCGCGGTGGTGGAAAAGCAGATCTGGCACAGGGCTCCGGTAAAGGGGCCGCGGGTATTGACGCGGGTCTGGCCGCGCTACGCGCCGAACTGGGCCGGAGCTAGTTTTCGTGTCACCTGCCGACTCATCCCGTCGCTGTGCTCGTCCTGAAGACGACCGCATGCCTGATCGCCCGGGTGTCGACGACCCTGGACGTGGTCGGCGGCTGGGCATCGACGTCGGAACGGTGCGGATCGGTGTCGCCGTATGCGACCCGGACGGCATTCTGGCCACCCCGCTGGAGACGGTACGGCGCGACAAGACCAACAAACATCTGGGCCGACTGGTGAAACTCGTCGGGGAGCAGGACGCCGTCGAGATCATCGTCGGACTGCCCCGCACGTTGAAGGACAAGTCCAGTAGCTCGGCACGGGATGCGGTCGAGCTGGCGGACGCACTGGCGGCCCGGCTGGCCACCGTCCCGGTGCGGATGGCTGATGAACGGCTCACCACGGTCAGCGCGCAACGGTCGCTGCGTGAGGCCGGGGTGCGGGCCAAGGGGCAGCGTCAGATGATCGATCAGGTTGCAGCCGTCGGCATATTGCAGACCTGGCTGGATCAGCGCCGGTCGGCGTTGGCGGCGCCGGCCGACGGCGAGGCCGACGAGTGACGCGGCGCGAGGAGATCGACCCCGACGCCGTCGACGAAGACTGGGGTGCCACGCGTACCAAGCCAGAGTCGGTGGGCTCACCGCGACGCAGCATGAGCCGCGCCCAACGGCTGCGCGCCGAGCGCAACCGAAAGAAGCGGAAGATGTTCAGCCGGTTCGCACTCGGTGTGCTGATTCTGGTGGTCGTCGGTGCGGTGTTCCTCGGATCCACGTTGTGGCACAAGGTTTTCGGCCCCGGCAATGATTTCTCCGGTGGCGGTGTCTCCGATTTGGTGATCGAGGTGCACAACGGTGACTCGACCACGGCGATCGGCCAGCTGTTGCACGACCATGACGTGGTCGCCACGGTCAAGGCATTCGTCGATGCGGCTGAAGGCAATTCGGCCATGTCGGAGATCCAGCCCGGCTTCTACAAGGTCCGGACCGAGATTCCCGCCGCGGACGCCGTCGCACGCCTGACCGACAAGAACAATCGGGTGGGCCGACTGGTCATCCCGGAGGGCCTTCAGCTCGACGACACCACCGACGTCAAGACCAACAAGGTCAGCCCGGGGATATTCAGCCTGATTTCGCAGGCCAGCTGTGTAGATCTCGACGGTAAGAACAAGTGTGTCGGTGCCAGTGATCTGCGCCAGGCAGCCGGTTCGCTGGATCTGAACGTGCTGGGCATTCCCGGGTGGGCGTTGCCGGCGGTCAAGGCGATGGGCACCGATCACCGTCGCTTGGAAGGGCTTATCGCCCCGGGCACCTGGAACGTCGACCCGTCGGGAACGCCTGAGACCATCCTGGCGGGCCTGATCGGTGTCAGTGCCCTGCAGTACGAGCAGTGGGGCCTGTTGGGTGCCGCCCGCGGTGCCGGACTGGACCCGTACCAGGTGCTGGTGGTGGCCTCGTTGGCGCAGAAAGAGTCCCAGCCACAGGATTTCGCGAAGGTGGCCCGGGTTATCGACAACCGGTTGGCCACCGCGGATCACCGGGAGTTGCAGTTCGATTCGACGGTGAATTACCCGCTCGATCGCAAAGAGGTCGCCACCACCGATATCGACCGCGCCCGTGTGACGCCATGGAACACCTATGCGCGGGACGGACTTCCGGCAACCCCGATCTGCTCGCCCGGAGAACCCGCGCTGACTGCCGCGCTGAACCCTGCTCCGGGCGACTGGCTGTACTTCGTGACCATCGACAAGCAAGGCACCACGCTGTTCACCCGCGACTATCAGCAGCACCTGGCCAACATCGAGCTCGCCAAACACAACGGCGTGCTCGACAGCTCCCGATGATGCCGCGCAAAGCTGCGGTGCTGGGTTCGCCGATCGCGCATTCGCGCTCCCCGCAATTGCACCTGGCGGCCTATCGGGCCCTCGGACTGACCGACTGGACCTATGAGCGCATCGAGTGCACTGAGGACCAATTGCCTTCCCTGGTGGCCGGTTTGGGCCCGGACTGGGTTGGTGTCTCGGTCACGATGCCGGGCAAATTCGCCGCGTTACGGTTCGCCACCGAGCGCACCGAGCGGGCCGAACTTGTCGGCTCGGCAAATACCCTGGTGCGTATCGACGGAGGTTGGCGGGCCGACAACACCGATGTCGACGGTGTGATCGGGGCACTGGGTTCGGTCACCGGCCCGGCCGCCGTGCTGGGCTCGGGCGGTACGGCGCCGGCCGCAGTGGTGGCGTTGGCCACGCTGGGGGTTCGTGAGCTGACGATCGTCGCCCGTAATCCGGACAAAGCTGCACCGCTGGTGGCGCTGGGGGAGCGGCTGGGGTTGCGCGTGGGCTGGGCAGCGCTGGGATCGCCGCTGAACAACCCTGGCGCCGTGGTCAATACGCTGCCGGCCGAGGTTGCCGGCGAGATCGCGGACAGCGTCGTGGGCGCGGCGGTGCTGCTCGACGCGATCTACAACCCGTGGCCGACACCGTTGGCCGAGGCGGTATCGGCTGCCGGTGGGCAGGTGATCAGCGGTCTGCAGATGCTGCTGAACCAGGCTTATTCGCAGGTCGAGCAATTCACCGGGATGCCCGCGCCGCGCCAGGCGATGGCCGCGGCGCTGTAGTTCGCGACAGTGAATGTGCTGTCACGCTCGGTGTGATTTGCCGCGGTCCGTTCACACCGGCGAGCCTTAGCCTGAAATACATGGGGGCGGGGTTGGCAGTTGGCGCCTGGATGCTGGCGTTGAGCAGCTACGACCTGCGGCAGCGGCGGCTGCCGAACTGGCTGACCCTCCCGGGCGCCGGGGTGATCCTGCTGGCCGCCTCGCTGACCGGTCGTGGCCTGGATGCGGCGATCGGAGCGGTGGCGCTCGGCGCGATCTATCTGGCGGTGTACCTGATCAATCCGAAGTCCATGGGCGGCGGCGACGTCAAGCTGGCACTCGGATTGGGCGCGCTGACAGGTGCTTTCGGCACCGACGTGTGGGCACTCGCTGCGTTCGGGGCACCACTGCTGACGGCCGCCTATGCGGTCGTCGCCCTGCTGCTGTGGCACGGACGGACGGTGCCACACGGCCCGTCGATGTGTCTGTCGAGCGCGTCGGCCGTGGCACTGGCCGTTGGGTAGCGTGGCCTGCACCATGAGCACCCGCCTCGCCACCGCAGCCGATCTGCCCGCCGTCGCCGAGATCTACGCCCACTATGTCGTGGGCACCGTGGCGTCGTTCGAACTGGATCCGCCGGATGCCGCCGAATGGCAGATGCGCCTCGACAAGGTCGCCGGTGCCGGCCTGCCCTTCCTGGTGGCCGAGCGCGACGGACGGATCGCTGGGTATGCCTACTGCATGCCCTGGAACCCCCGCCCGGCTTATCGCGGCACTGTCGAGGACTCGATCTACCTGGCCCCGTGGGCCACCGGCCAGGGTGTGGGCACCGAACTGCTCGGTGCGCTGCTGGAGGCCTGCGCGACCGGGCAGGTCCGAGAGGTCATCGCGGTGATCGCCGACAGTGGCGATCCGTCGTCGATCGCACTGCACCGCAAGCTGGGTTTCACCGACGCTGGGCGGCTGCGGAACGTCGGTCGCAAGCATGGTCGCGAAATCGACACCGTGCTGCTGCAGCGCAGCCTCGACTGACGGATTACGTCAGGTCAAGGCCCGCGTGGAAAGATGGTGCGCGTGTTGCGATGGACCACAGCAGGTGAATCCCACGGCCGCGCCCTGGTGGCGATGGTCGAAGGCATGGTTGCCGGACTTTCCGTCACGTCGGACGACATCGCCACCCAGCTGCAACGGCGCCGCCTCGGTTACGGCCGCGGCGCTCGGATGAAATTCGAGAAGGACCAGGTCACCCTGTTGGGTGGAGTCCGGCACGGCCTGACTCTCGGCGGCCCGATCGCCATCGAGATCGGCAACACGGAATGGCCCAAATGGGAATCCGTGATGGCCGCCGACCCCGTGGACCCAGCCGAGCTCGATGTCGCCCGCAATGAGCCGCTGACCCGTCCCCGGCCGGGTCACGCCGACTACGCCGGCATGCTCAAGTACGGCTTCGAGGACGCGCGTCCCGTGCTGGAACGCGCCAGCGCCCGCGAGACCGCGGCCCGCGTCGCTGCCGGCACCATTGCCCGCGCCTTCCTCAAGCAAGCGCTCGGCGTCGAGGTCGTTTCGCACGTCATCTCCATCGGGGCCTCGGCGCCTTATGACGGACCGATCCCGCAGCCCCACGACCTCGATGCGATCGACGACAGCCCGGTGCGCGCCTTCGACAAGGCCGCCGAGGAGGCGATGATCGCCGAGATCGAGGCGGCCAAGAAGGACGGTGACACCCTCGGGGGTGTCGTCGAGGTGGTCGTCTCCGGCCTGCCTATCGGCCTGGGGTCGTTCACCAGCGGCGACAACCGGCTGGACAGCCAACTGGCCGCCGCGGTCATGGGCATCCAGGCGATCAAGGGCGTCGAGATCGGCGACGGCTTCCAGACCGCGCGCCGCCGCGGCAGTGCCGCCCACGACGAGATCTACCCCGGGCCGGATGGCATCACCCGGTCCACCAACCGGGCCGGTGGCCTCGAAGGTGGCATGACCAACGGCCAGGCGCTGCGGGTGCGGGCTGCCATGAAGCCCATCTCCACGGTGCCGCGTGCCCTGGCCACCGTCGACATGTCCACCGGTGAAGAAGCCGTCGCCATCCACCAACGTTCCGATGTGTGCGCCGTTCCGGCGGCCGGCGTGGTGGTCGAGGCCATGGTCGCGCTGGTACTGGCGCGCGCCGCGCTGACCAAGTTCGGTGGCGACTCGCTGACCGAGACCCGGACCAATGTGGAGAACTACCTGCGTGCGGTGCGTGAACGCGAACCGCAGATGTCGGGATAAAACGATGGTGCCCAAGGCTGTTCTGATCGGAATGCCCGGTTCGGGCAAGTCGACGATCGGTCGGCGGCTGGCCAAGACATTGCAGGTGCCATTACTGGACACCGATGTGAAGATCGTGGAGACCACTGGACGCACCATCGCCGACATCTTCGCCGAAGGCGAGCCGGTGTTCCGCAAGATCGAGGCCGACGTCGTCCGCGCCGCGCTGGCCGAGCACGACGGCGTGGTGTCGCTGGGCGGCGGTGCGGTGACCACCCCAGAGGTGCGCGATGCCCTGGCCGGTCACACCGTGGTGTATCTGGAAATCAGTGCGGCAGAGGGTATTCGGCGCACCGCCGGTAGTGGTCGGCCGTTGCTGGCCGGCGATGACCCCGGTGCGAAATACCGCGCGTTGATGGCCCAGCGCGCGCCGCTGTTCCGGCAGGTGGCCAGCTTCCGAGTCAACACCAATCGGCGCAACCCTGGCGCCGTGGTCCGGCACATCGTGCACAAGCTCGAGCAGCCGCGCACCGAGGAACAGCCCCGGCGTCGCCGTCGCCCCGCGTGGCGTCGGCTGCCCACGGTCCTGAATCCGGGACCGACGACCGACGCCCCGCCCAGCCCGGCGGCATTGGCCCGCCGAGCCGGAGGCTTGAATGACCGAACTTGTGGAGGCTCGCAATGACTGGAAGTGCTGAACCCGTAACTGTCACCGTCGAGGTAGACCGGCCCTACCCGGTGATCATCGGGACGGGATTGCTCGGCGATCTCGGCCGGGTGCTCGAAGGTCGGCACCGGGTCGCCATCCTGCACCAGCCGGTTCTCACCCAGACCGCTGAAGCCATCCGAAAGTACTTGGCAGACAGCGGAATCGACGCGCACCGTGTTGAAATCCCGGACGCCGAGGCCGGTAAGGAGTTGCCGGTCGTCGGCTTCATCTGGGAAGTGTTGGGGCGCATCGGGATCGACCGCAAGGACGCCATCGTCAGCCTGGGCGGCGGCGCGGCGACCGATGTCGCCGGTTTCGCCGCGGCGACGTGGCTGCGCGGCGTGGACATCGTGCACGTGCCGACCACACTGCTGGGCATGGTCGACGCCGCCGTCGGCGGCAAGACCGGGATCAACACCGACGCGGGTAAGAACCTGGTCGGCGCGTTCCATCAGCCGCTGGCGGTGCTGGTCGACCTGGCGACGCTGGAATCGTTGCCGCGCAACGAGATCATCGCTGGTATGGCCGAGATCGTGAAGGCCGGGTTCATCGCCGATCCGGTGATCCTGGATCTGATCGAGGCCGATCCGCAGGCTGCGCTGGACCCGACCGGGACCGTGCTACCCGAGCTGATCCGCCGCGCGATCGTGGTCAAAGCCGAGGTGGTGGCCGCCGATGAGAAAGAGTCGGCGCTGCGCGAGATCCTCAATTACGGCCACACCTTGGCGCACGCCATCGAGCGCCGCGAGCGCTACCAGTGGCGCCACGGCGCCGCGGTGTCGGTGGGGCTGGTGTTCGCCGCTGAACTGGGCCGCCTTGCCGGCCGCCTCGACGACGACACCGCCGATCGGCATCGCCGGGTGCTCACCGCGCTCGGACTTCCGGTGACCTACGACGCCGACGCGTTCGGTCAGCTGCTGGAGTCGATGGCGGGTGACAAGAAGACCCGCTCGGGTGTACTGCGTTTCGTGGTGCTCGACGGCCTGGCCAAGCCCGGACGGCTGGAAGGGCCAGATCCGTCATTGCTGGCAGCGGCCTACTCGGAGATCGCCAAGGACTGACGCGCACGCAGCGCACAAAAAATCGCGGCCGGTGATACCGACCGCGATTTTTTTGGTGTCCGTTCAGGACTCGGGCTTGGCTTCTTCGATCGCCTCGGTTGCCTCGGCCGGCGCGGCGGGGGCGGCGACGGCCGCGAACACGTCGGTGTCGGCACGGGCGCCGGCGTGGTCGTGTTTGGGGGGCGGCGGTGCGTTGCGGTCGATCAGCCAGCGGCCCAGCGCCACACCACACACGCCCAGGACAAAGGCGATCAGTGCGGTGAATGCCGCGAAGGTGGTGAGCTCGCTCAGCAGTCCGCCCGTGTAGATGGCGTCGTAGAACTGGCTGATGATCCAGCACACCAGCCCGCTGATCACGCCGGCGAACAGTCCGGCCAGCAGCCAGACCATCGCCAGGTCGTCGCGGCGATCGGGGTCAGCTTGGGCCTTCGCGTCCTTCTGTCCGTCGAGCAGACCCCAGACGAAGGTGACGATGCCGAACACCACCAGCAACGAGATGCTGATCCAAAGGGCCTGCTTTTCCCATGCCCCGATCATGGCGCCTTGCAGCAATCGAATGATGACCATCAACGCCGCCAGGACGACTCCGCGCAGCAACCACTTACTCATGGGGGCACAGCCTAGCGAGTAGCGTCACATGTCGTGACGATTTCCCAGCGCAGGGACCGATTGCGTCGCGCCCTGGCGGCGGCCGAGCTCGATGCGATCTTGGTAACAGACCTGGTCAACGTGCGCTACCTGTCCGGATTCACCGGATCGAACGCGGCACTGTTGATTCCCAGTGAGGGGGACAGCGGCGGGCAGACCGTAGTTCTCGCCACCGATGGGCGCTATCGGACCCAGGCCGCCGAGCAGGTGCCCGATGCCCGGATCGTGATCGAGCGGGCCTGCGCGCCCAGCCTGATCCGGGACGCCGTCAGCTCGGGTGTTCGTCGGCTCGGTTTCGAGAGCCACGTGATGACCGTTGACACCTACGCGGCGCTGGTCAAGATCAGCGCCGACACCGAACTGGTGCGAGCCCCCGGCA
Source organism: Mycobacterium sp. MAA66 (assembly GCF_041261665.1). NCBI lineage: Bacteria > Bacillati > Actinomycetota > Actinomycetes > Mycobacteriales > Mycobacteriaceae > Mycobacterium > Mycobacterium sp. MAA66. Next base: position 670,435 of record NZ_JBGCCC010000001.1, read on the forward strand.
TGGTCGAGGCGCTACGCGAGGTGAAGGACGCCGGCGAGATCGCACTGCTCCGGCTGGCCTGCGAGGCTGCAGACGCCGCGCTGGTCGATCTGGTGGAGGCCGGCGGGTTGCGGCCGGGGCGCACCGAGAAGGAGGTGCGCATCGACCTGGAAGCCCGGATGCTCGATCACGGCGCCGACGGGGTGTCCTTCGAAACCATCGTCGCCACCGGTGCGAATTCGGCGATTCCGCATCATCGGCCCACCGATGCGGTGCTGGCGGCCGGCGATTTCGTGAAGATCGACTTCGGTGCGCTGGTGGGCGGGTATCACTCGGACATGACCCGCACCTTCGTGCTGTCGCCGGTGGCTCAGTGGCAGCGTGACGTCTATGGCCTGGTCGCGACGGCGCAGCTGGCCGGGCGGGAGGCGCTGACGCCGGGCGTCCCGCTGGCCAGCATCGACGCGGCATCGCGGCAGGTCATCACCGATGCGGGGTACGCGGAGAACTTCTCGCACGGGCTCGGGCACGGCGTCGGACTGCAGATCCATGAAGCGCCGGGAATCGGTGCCGCTGCCGCCGGTACACTGCTTGCTGGCTCCGTGGTCACCGTGGAGCCCGGTGTCTACCTCCCTGGCCGAGGCGGCGTCCGAATTGAGGACACGCTGGTCGTGGGCAGCGACAAGACACCCACACCCGAGTTACTTACCCGGTTCCCCAAAGAACTGGCGATCCTGTAGAGCACAGAGAACTAGGAGCAGTACCAACCGTGGCATCGACCGCCGACTTCAAGAATGGCCTTGTCCTGAACATCGATGGCCAGTTGTGGCAGATCGTCGAGTTCCAGCACGTCAAGCCCGGCAAGGGCCCGGCCTTCGTGCGCACCAAGCTCAAGAACGTGCTGACGGGCAAGGTCCTGGACAAGACCTTCAACGCCGGCGTGAAGGTGGAGACCGCGACTGTCGACCGGCGGGACGCCACCTACCTGTACCGCGACGGCAGCGACTTCGTCTTCATGGACTCCGAGGACTTCGAGCAGCACCCGCTGACTGAGGCCCTGGTCGGGGACGCGGCCGGCTTCCTGCTGGAAAACTTGGGCGTGCAGATCGCGTTCCACAACGGCGCAGCGCTGTACCTCGAGCTGCCGGTCAGCATCGAGATCGTCGTCGCCCACACCGAGCCGGGCCTGCAGGGGGACCGGTCCAACGCCGGCACCAAGCCGGCCACCCTGGAGACCGGCGCCGAGATCCAGGTGCCGTTGTTCATCAACACCGGGGACAAGCTGAAGGTGGACACCCGCGACAGTAGCTACATCAGTCGCGTCAATGCCTGACCTGGGCGACGGAGCGACGGGAATGCCTGACCTGGGCGAGCGGAGCGACGGGAATGCCTGACCTGGGCGAGCGGAGCGACGGGAATGCCTGATCGTCGTTCCGACAAAGGCCGGCACCAGGCGCGCAAGCGTGCCGTCGACCTGCTTTTCGAGGCGGAGGCCCGGGGAATCACCCCGGCCGAGGCAGCCTCGCTGCGTAACACGCTGTCTCAGGGCGATCCCGAGGTCTCGGCGCTGAACCCGTACACATTGACCGTGGCCAACGGCGTCACCGAGCACACAGCGCACATCGACGACCTAATTGCGGCGCACCTGCAGGGCTGGACGCTGGAGCGGCTGCCCGCGGTGGACCGGGCGATCCTGCGGGTGGCGGTTTGGGAACTGCTGCACGCGACCGATGTCCCGGAGCCGGTGGCCGTCGACGAGGCCGTCGAGCTGGCCAAGTCACTGTCCACCGATGATTCGCCGGGCTTCGTCAACGGTGTGCTCGGTCAGGTGATGCTGGTGACTCCGCAGATCCGGGCCGCCGCTGCAGCTGTGCAGAGCGCGCAAGCATCCGCCTCGGACACCGCTGAACACTAGAAGGCGGGACCGGGGTCGATGAGCGAACCGCAGGACTGGGCGCCCTACTCCAGCGTGGTCGATGCGGCCAAGGTCTACCTGCGCGATCCGGAGCTGGCCCTGGAACAGCTGCGGTCGGTGGTCGAGTTCGGCGCGATCAAGTCGTTCATCATGTCGCGCGGGGTGAACGACGACACCTGGGGCGAGGCGATCTGGCAGGAGGTGGTCCTCACCGACGGCGAACGGCTCATCATGTGGCGAGCTGACGATGATGTCTCCGGTGAGGACGAGCAACAGCGGCGGGTGTTGGACTCGTCGGTGCGCACCATCTTGTTGTCCACCATCACCGACCACATCCTGACCACGCAGTTCGAGGTATTGCCAAGCGGTACACGGAGATTGGCGGAGGTGCGGCTGCGGATGTACACCCAGCTGATCACCCGGAGCCAGCAGAAGTCGGTGGTAGACAGCGATTTCTTCTGTGAATCGTTCCGCTACACCAAGTCGGTCGACGACGGTGGGCTGGCACAGATGCAGCGGCTGCTGCAGTTCGGCCGGGAGCTGTCCCACGCGCTTTAGCCGAATGCGGCTTCGATATCCGTTTGGCCTCCCAAGCGAGTGCTTCATCACGTGTCACCGCGTTCGGCCGGGATTAATCACTGTCCCGGACACCGGGACTCATCGGTGTGTCCTGCGCCACAATGTCGTTACGGTGGGCTGTTATCCGTGCCCGATATTCCGTACCCGAATTTGGGAGGCCGCCCGATGGGAACCGAGCCGAGAATAATTGCTGATGTCGGCGAGGACGGCCTGCATCTGCACGCCTGCATGCTCTGTGAAGCGATGTGCGGCTTGGAGATTCAGGTGTCGGGTGGCCAGGTGGCCAGTATTCGGCCGAACAAGTCCGATCGGTGGAGCGCGGGTCACATCTGCCCGAAGGGTGCGTCGTTGGGCGCCCTGCACCACGACCCCGACCGGATCCGCCGGCCGATGATCAAGATCGACGGCCAGTGGTACGAGGTCGACTGGGGCACCGCGTTCCGCCGCTGCTCCGAACTGCTGGCACCGGTCATCGAGAAGCACGGCATCGGCGCGGTGGCGGCATACACCGGAAATCCACTGGCGCACTCGTTTTCGCTGTCGCGATATGCCGCGATCCTGCTCGGCCTGTCCGGTATGCCGATCACGTATTCGCCGGGCACCATCGACCAGTGGCCGAAGAACCTGTCGTCGCACCTGATGTACGGCAGCTGGTGGGCCTTCCCGACGCCGGATCTGCAGCGCACCGATCTGTTGGTGGTGATGGGTGCCAATCCCGCGGCGTCGCAGGGTTCGCTGCTGGCCGCCCCCGACGTGATGGGCATCATCGGCGGTATTCGTAAGCGCGGCAAGGTGATCGTCATCGACCCGGTCCGTACCGCAACCGCAGCCAAAGCCGATGAGTGGCTGCCGATCACGCCGGGCACCGATGCGGCACTGCTGCTCGGCGTCATCCACACGGTGTTCGACGAGGGGCTGGTCAACCTCGGCTCGCTGGAGCAACACCTCGACGGGGTGTCCGTCTTGCGGCAAGCGGTTGCCGACTGGTCGCCCGAAATAGTCTCTGCCGCAACGGGTATCGACGCACAGCGGATTCGGGGGCTGGCCCGCGAGCTGGCCGGCACGCCGCGTGCGGTCGTCTACGGCCGGATCGGCACCTGCAACCAGGAATTCGGCAGCCTGGCCAGCTGGCTGATCGACGTCGTCAACATCGTCACCGGGCACTTCGATACCCCGGGCGGCGCGATGTTCGCCACCCCTACCGCCTGGACAGTAACCAGCCAGCCGATCCCCGGCCTGGAGGACGGGGCACCGAACTTCGGCCGCTACCGGACCCGGGTTCGCGGGGCCAAAGAAGTGCTCGGCCAGGTACCGGTGTCGTGCATGCTCGAAGAGATCACCACTGCCGGCGAGGGCCAGCTCAAGGCCCTGATCACGGTGGCCGGCAACCCGGTGCTGTCCACCCCCGGCGGTGACAAGCTGGCTGAGGCGCTATCGCAGTTGGACGCGATGATCTCGGTGGACCTGTGGCTGAACGAGACCACCCGGCACGCCGATGTCATCCTGCCCGGTGCCTCGGGGCTCGAGCAGCCGCACTCGGCGGACCTGCTGCTGGGCTCCGCGATCAACAGCTTCGCCCGGTATTCGCCGCCGGTGTTTTTCCGGGAGGACCCGGAGGCGCCCGAGGAGTGGGAAATCTTGATCCGGCTGACCGGGCTGTGCACCGGCACCCCGGCCGAGGACGTCGATGTCGCCGCGCTCGACGACGGCTGGTTCGACTACCTGTGCTTCACCCAGGGCCTGGACGGTGCCGAGATCCGCACGCACTACGACCACGGCGGCCCCGAGCGGATGCTTGACCTGACCTTGCGGACGGCCGCGTTCGGCGACCGGTATGGCGAGCATCCCGACGGCCTGACCCTGGAAAAGCTAAAAGGGCACCCGGACGGCATCAACTACGGCCCGATGGTGCCGCGCGTACCCGAGGTGCTCGGTACCGCCGACAAGAAGATCCGGGTGGCCCCGCAGTATCTGCTCGACGATCTGCCGCGACTGGCTGCGCGGCTCGATCGCGCGCCCGAGGAACTGGTGCTGGTCAGCCGTCGGCACCTACGGTCCAACAACTCCTGGCTGCACAATGTCGGCGCGCTGATGAAGGGCCGTGATCGCTGCACCCTGCTGATGCACAGCTGTGACGCCGTGTCGCGGGGCATTGTCGATGGCGACACCGCGGAGGTGGCCTCGGGCGCGGGAAAGATCGTGGTCCCGGTCGAGGTGACCGACGCGATCAAGCCCGGTGTGGTGTCGATGCCGCACGGTTGGGGGCACGGGCAGCCCGGCACCCGGCTGGGTGTCGCCAATGCGGCACCCGGGGTGAACACCAACATCCTGTCGCTGCCGGACTTCCTCGACGAGCCGTCCGGCAACGGTGCGCTCAACGGCATCCCGGTGACAGTGAGTCGTGCGACCCGCTGACGCCGCGAATGTGCGATCAGATCGCCGATTGCGCAATTTTCGCAATCTCACCGCACGCTCGTGACACCGTGCACGCAGGGAGTTTCGATTCATCGAGATTCCAAGTCGCGGTGCTTTTCGAGGTGGCGCAATAGCCGCCGGTGACCTCGTTTGTACAGGTGAGGGCGGTATCAGGGCGGCGTAATACGGCCGTCGGTCACTCGGTTGATTCGACCCTGCAGACCTGAGGCCTGCGGATACCTACGGTCAACCGCATGCCCTCCTCGGAACCGACCCCGCTGCGCCGGCGTGCCGACCACGCGCGGCAGGTCGCGGACGTGCTGCGTCACCAGATACGCGACGGCGCGTACCGCGACGGGCTGCCCGGTGAGGCAGAGCTGATCGCCGAGTTCTCGGTGTCCCGCAACACCGTGCGCGAGGCCATGGCCCTGCTGAAGGCCGAGGGGCTGATCGACCGCGGGCCGCGCGTCGGCACTCATGTGGCGCAACGGAAGTACGACCACGGGCTCGATGCGCTGGTCGGGCTGAAGGAGACCTTCAAGGACTACGGCGAGGTCCGCAACGAGGTACGGGCCGCAATGACGGTGCAGGCGCCGGTTGCGGTCGCTCGCCGCCTGCAGCTGGACGCCGGTGCGCCCGTGGTCTTCATCGAACGGCTGCGCTATCTGGGCGATCTGCCGTTGAGCCTCGACCTGACCTACCTGGCGCCGGACATCGGCGCGGCGGTGCTCGAACACCCGTTGGAGACCAACGACGTCTTCGCGCTCATAGAACAGGTGACCGGCCACCGGCTGGGATCGGCAACCATTGCGCTGGAAGCGATGTCGGCCGATCCGCATTCGGCCGCCACCCTGCAGCTGCCCGCCGGAGCGCCGGTGTTGATGCTGGAGCGGCTCACCACACTCGACGACGGACGACCCGTCGACCTCGAGTACATCCGAATGCGCGGTGACCGAATCACCATGCGCGGCAACCTGTTGAGGAACCAAATATGACGCTGGTCAACAACCAACGCGCCGATGTGCCGGTCACGATCGATGAATCGCTGTGTATCGAGGGCTGCACCTTGTGCGTGGATGTCTGCCCGCTCGACTCGCTGGCGATCAACCCGGTGAACGGCAAGGCCTACATGCACGTCGACGAATGCTGGTACTGCGGGCCGTGCGCCGTCCGCTGTCCCACCGGTGCCGTCTCCGTCAACATGCCCTATCTCATCCGTTAGGAACGCCATGAAACCCGCCCGGTTCTCTGTCCTGGCCGCCGCAGTCCTGCTGGCCGCCACCGGATGCTCGTTCGAATCGCAGTCCGATGACAGCAATGTCGTCAACGTGGTCGTGGGTTACCAATCCAAGACGATCAACACCGTCACCGCCGGAACATTGTTGCGTGCCCAGGGATACCTGGAACGCCGCTTGGACGACATCACCGCCAAGACCGGCAAGAAGTACCACGTCGAATGGCAGGACTACGACACCGGCGCTCCGATCACCGCGCAGATGGTCGCCGAGAAGATCGACATCGGGTCAATGGGGGACTACCCGCTGCTGATCAACGGCTCCAAGACCCAGGGCAACGAGCGGGCCAAGACCGAGCTGGTGTCGGTCACCGGGTACAACCCCAAGGGTGCGCTGAACATGGTTGTGGTATCGCCGGATTCGCCGGTCCAGAGTCTCACCGAACTGGCCGGACAGAAGGTGTCGGCCAGCGTCGGCTCGGCGGGCCATGGCACCTTGGTCCGGGCACTGGCGAAGGCCGGGATCGATCCGAAGACCGGCGTCGAGGTGCTCAACCAGCAGCCCCAGGTCGGGGCGTCAGCACTGGAATCCGGTCAGGTCAAGGCACTTTCACAATTCGTCGCGTGGCCGGGGCTACTGGTCTTCCAGAACAAGGCCAAGCTGCTCTTCGACGGCGCCGAACTGAATTACCCGACGCTGCACGGCGTGGTGGTTCGCCGGGCCTACGCCGCGGCACACCCCGAGGTGCTCGACGCGTTCCTGCAATCCCAGCTCGACGCCACGAATTTTCAGAACGAATCCCCACTGGACGCGGCGCGCATCGTCGCAGACCGCAGCGGGCTGCCGGCCGAGGTGGTGTACCTGTACAACGGACCGGGTGGCACGTCGTTCGACACCACGCTCAAACCGGAACTGGTCGACGCGCTCAAAGGCGATGTGCCATACCTGAAGTCGATCGGTGACTTCGCCGACCTCGACGTGTCAGGGTTCATTCAGGACGGGCCGCTGCGCAGCGCACTGTCCGCCCGCGGCCGCAACTACAACACCGAAGTGGCGCGCACGGGCAATCCGTCGCCATTGCACGGCACCGATCCGGTGTGCAACATTCCCGTCGACAACCCCGCGCTGGCCAGTGAATTGTGGCTGAACGGTGCCGATTCCACCCAACCCGCGGCCAACCCGACCTGCCTACTCAAAGCGATCCGGGCGGCAACCGCCAAGGGCGCCACCGTGCACGCCGCCTATGTCCCTGACGCCGATCTCGGAACCCGTTGGCTGGCAGACAAATCCGTGTGGGTGCAGCAGGGCGCGGAGTTCGTGCCCTTCGACACCGTCGCGGGTGCCCGCCGTTACCTGACGGCGCACCCCGGGGCAGTTGAGGTCAGCTATCAGCAGGCCCTGGCAGGTGCGGTATGACCACCGTGAACGACGCCCGCGCGGCGATCGCGCCGGCGGTACCCGACCCGGCGGCGGTGCAGCCACCGCGCCGCGCGGGCACCCACTGGCGGAGTCGAATCATTCAGGCCACCTCAGTCGTTGCCGCCGTGGGCATTTGGCAGTTGCTGACCGCCGGTCACGTCCGGTTCTGGTTGCGGTTCGACACCCTGCCCACGGTCACCCAGATCGCATCGGTCTTCGCGCATCGCCTGGGCGCGTCGCAGTATTGGCTGGATCTTGCCCAGTCGCTCATCCGCATCGGCGCCGGATTCGGGATCGCCGCCGTGGTCGGCATCATCACCGGCATCGCACTGGGACGGTCCCGGCTGTTTGCCGACGTCTTCGGCCCGCTGATCGAACTGGCTCGGCCGATCCCGGCGATCGCGATCGTTCCGGTGGCGATCCTGCTGTTTCCGACCGACGAGGCCGGCATCGTATTCATCACTTTCTTGGCTGCCTACTTCCCGATCATGGTCAGCACCCGGCACGCGGTGCGGGCACTGCCGACCCTGTGGGAGGACTCGGTACGCACCCTGGGCGGTGGACGCTGGGATGTGTTGCGGCAGGTGGTCTTTCCGGGTGTGCTGCCCGGCGTGTTCGGTGGATTGTCGGTCGGGATGGGAGTGGCGTGGATCTGCGTGATCTCCGCGGAGATGATCTCCGGCCGGCTCGGCGTCGGTTACCGGACCTGGCAGGCGTACACGGTGCTCGATTACCCGAGCGTGTTCGTCGGCATCATCACCATCGGGGTGTTGGGTTTCACCACCTCGTGGGCGGTGGAGTTGATCGGCCGGCGGGCCACCCGCTGGCTGCCGCGCGGTGAGGAGAACGCGCGATGACCGCGGTGCGTAGTGCCGGATTGGAGCTGGGACTTGATCGGGTTCGCCTGTCCTACACCGGTGTTCCGGTGGTGGATGGTCTGAGCCTGACGGTGCGGCCGGGGGAGATCCTCGTGCTGACCGGCCCGTCCGGTTGCGGGAAGTCGACGATCCTGCGTGCGTTGGCCGGACTGCTCACTCCGGATGCCGGGCAGGTACTGGCCGACGGTGCGCAGGTGACCACCACCTCGCGTGACCGTGGCATGGTTTTCCAGGACAGTGCGCTACTGCCGTGGCGCACCGTGCGCTCCAACATCGAAGTGGCCTTGCAGCTGCGTGGACATCCGCGCGCCGGGCGACGCGAGCGGGCCGACCGCTGGATCGATGAGGTGGGGCTGAGCGGATTCGCCGACTTCCTGCCGAAGAGCCTGTCCGGCGGCATGCGCCAGCGCGTGCAGTTGGCGCGCGGGCTGGCCGGTGCGCCGCGGGCGGTGATGATGGACGAGCCGTTCGCCGCGCTGGACGCCAAGACCCGAACGGCCATGCAGCGCTTGCTGATCCAGACCTGGCAGGCCCATCCGACCACCGTCGTGTTCGTCACCCACGACGTCGACGAGGCGTTGGTGCTGGGCGACCGGGTGGCCGTACTCGGCCGGGCCGGCCAACCGTTGCGTGCCCTGCTGGATGTGCCGAATCCCCGTGACACCGATGCCTCCCGCACCGACCTGCGGGCCGAAATCCTTGGAGCACTTCACCAATGACGACCATGCAGGTACCCGAGCTCACCGATGCCGTCCGCCTGGACTGTGACGTCCTGGTCATCGGTGGCGGCACTGCCGGCACCATGGCGGCGCTCACCGCTGCCGAGAACGGCGCGCAGGTCTTACTGCTGGAAAAGGCCCACGTTCGGCACTCCGGCGCCTTGGCCATGGGTATGGACGGCGTCAACAACGCTGTCGTGCCGGGCAAGGCGACCCCTGAAGACTACGTCGCCGAGATCACCCGGGCCAACGACGGAATCGTCAACCAGCGCACCATCTATCAGACCGCGACTCGTGGCTTCGCCATGGTGCAGCGCCTCGAGCGTTACGGGGTCAAATTCGAGAAGGACGAGCACGGCGAGTACGCGGTGCGCCGAGTGCACCGGTCGGGTTCGTACGTGCTGCCGATGCCTGAGGGCAAGGACGTCAAGAAGGCCCTGTACCGGGTGATGCGGCAGCGCTCGATCCGCGAGAAGCTGCAGATCGAGAATCGGTTGATGCCGGTGCGCGTGCTGGTCCAAGACGAGCGGGGCGAGCGAAGCGACGGGAATGTTGTACGGCGTGCCGTGGGCGCGGTCGCCTTCAACACCCGCACAGGTGAATTCGTCACCGTGGCCGCCAAGGCCGTGATTCTGGCCACCGGGGCCAGCGGGCGGTTGGGTCTGCCGGCATCGGGCTATCTGTACGGCACCTACGAGAATCCATGCAACGCCGGCGACGGCTATTCGATGGCCTACCACGCCGGAGCCGAACTGTCCGGCATCGAGTGCTTTCAGGTCAACCCGCTGATCAAGGACTACAACGGGCCCGCATGCGCCTACGTCGCCAACCCCTTTGGTGGATATCAGGTCAACGCGCTGGGGGAGCGCTTTGTCGACTCGGACTACTGGTCCGGCCAGATGATGGCCGAGGTGAAAAGCGAGATCGAATCCGCCCGCGGCCCGATCTATCTGAAGGTCACCCATTTGCCGGACGAGACCATCACCGCGATGGAGAACATCCTGCACACCACCGAACGGCCGACCCGCGGCACGTTCCACGCCAACCGCGGCCACGACTACCGCACCCACGACATCGAGATGCACATATCCGAAATCGGTTTGTGCAGTGGGCATTCCGCATCCGGCGTGTGGGTCGACGAGCATGCCCGCACCACGGTGCCCGGCCTGTACGCCGCCGGTGACATGGCCTGCGTCCCGCACAACTACATGATCGGGGCATTCGTCTATGGCGATTTGGCCGGTGAGCATGCGTCCTCGACGCTGGCCGATGTCGCGGCGCCGGTTGACCTTCCGCAGGACCAGATCGCCGAGGCCCACGAGCTGATCTACCGTCCGCTGCGCCATCCCGATGGTCCACCGCAGCCCCAGGTGGAATACAAGCTGCGCCGATTCGTCAATGACTATGTGGCACCGCCCAAGACGGCCACCAAGTTGTCCATCGCGGTGCGCACGTTTGAGCGGATGGCTGAGGAAATAGAGCAGATGGGTGCCCGCACCCCGCATGAGCTGATGCGTACGGTCGAGGTTTCGTTCATCCGAGACTGCGCCGAGATGGCGGCCCGGTCGTCACTGACCCGCACCGAATCACGCTGGGGCCTTTATCACGACCGCGCCGACCTCCCTGACCGCGACGACGAACAGTGGCGCTACCACCTGAACCTGCGCAAGGGCGCCGATGGTGAGATGCAGTTCCTGAAACGGCCGGTGGCTCCGTATTTCGTCCCGGTGCCAGAGCTGGACCACCTGCCGTCGGAGGACGCCGTGGCGCACGTGCACCAACCCGACCTGGTCGGCGGCCGGGCCCCGGTGACTGCGGGATCGCGGCTACGGCCGACCGAGCCGTTCACTGCGCCGTCACCGCGTATCGCACAGGTGGTCGCACTGGAGGAACCCACGCTCGATGACCTGTCGACCTACCTGAGCGACGCGGATGCCGGGGTGCGTCGTGCCGCGGTGGCGTCGTTGGTGGAAAGCCTGCCGGACGGCTACCAGCCGGCGCTGGTCGCCGCGCTCGGAGACCAGGACAGCGCGGTCCGATCGGAAGCGGCCGACGCCTTGCGTGAGTTGGTCGAGGTGCTGCCCGATCCGGCCGCGGCTGTACCCTATGCCGAATCGGCAGATCCGGTGGTACGGGCGGTGACGCTGTACGTGCTGAGTTCGCGGCGCGTCGGGTCTGCCGCGATCTACCGTGCGGCGCTCGATGATCTGGATCACCGGGTACGCATCGAAGGGGTGCGCGCGCTGGTGTCTGTCGACGACGCCGACGGGGTGGCCGCGGCCGCCTCAGATGACAACCGCGAGGTGCGAATCGCGGCGAGCAACGGGCTGGCCACCCTGCGATCGGGCATACCGACCGTACGGCGGCTGCTCGGTGACCGCGACCCGCTGGTGCGGGCGGCGGCGCTGGCCGCGTTGGCCGCGGTCGGTTGCGCCGCGCAGGACGTTCCGGAAGTGCAACGGGCGCTGAGGGAATCGGCGTGGCAGCTCCGCCAGGGTGCGGTGCGTGCGTTGTCCGGTGCCTCGCCCGAGCTGGCGGTGGAGCCGCTGTCGCACGCGCTCGGAGATCCGCATCTGGACGTGCGCAAGGCTGCGGTGCTGAGCCTGACCCGGTGGGCGGAATCGGAGCAGTCGGCGCGTGAGGCACTCGGGATCGCGCTGGAGGACGGAGACGCCGACGTCCGCGCCTACGCGCGCCACGCGCTCGCTACTCGGGGGTGAATCGATACTCGGGCAGGTCGATGGATTGCGCGGTGGCGAACCATTTCCGTGTCGCATACCGGCGCAGGGGCCAGCGCTGTACCCACTTCATCGCGCTGGCCGTCGTGGCGATGTCGCGTTCGGACATCGGTGCGTAGCCATCCAGGCCGGCGGGTAGGTCTTGGCATCGGGTGACGTAGGGGCGCAAGACCGACTCGTATCGGCGCAATGCGCCGTCGATTCGGGCCGCATCCATCGACGCTGCCGGCCCGAGTTCGCCGGCCAATACGTAGGCGCCGACGAGCGCCAGGCTGGTACCCATGCCGGACAACGGCGACGCGCAGTAACCGGCGTCGCCGCACAGCGTCACCCGGCCCTTGGACCAGGTGTCCATGTGCACCTGGGCGAAGGCGTCGAAGTAGAAGTCGTCGGCTTGCTTGGCGCCGTCCAGCAATTCGTCGCAGTGCCAGCCGGCACCGTGAAAGCGTTCTGCCAGCAACGCCCGTTGCTGGTCAAGGTCCCGGCGGTCGTATTCGATGGGCTCTGATCGGAAAGCCAAGCCCGCCTTGGCTGTTGACGCATCATGGGATGGCCGCAGTGAGGCGTTGAGCCCACCGGCCGCCTGGTACATCAGATACCAGCCGTCGACGCCGACGGTGTCCGGCGTGGTGAACCACGCATGGTATCCGCCCAAGGGACGGATGAATTGTTCCTCGGGGCCGAAGACCAGCCGCCTGACCGCCGAGTGCGGGCCATCCGCGCCGACCACCAGATCGACCCGCAGGACGCGGCCGTCGGTCAAGGTGGCCTCGACGTGGTCGTCGTGTGGATCGAGTGCGGAAATCTTTGTGTCGAAGAGGTATTCGGTCGCGTCGCGGGTGGACTGGAAGAGCACGTCGGCCAGATCACCGCGCAGGATCTCGAGCTTGGACACGATCCCGTTACCGTCGAACGCTTCGACCGGCATTTCGGCTCGCCTGGTCCCATTGGACCGGACCCAGGCCACCCCGCGCTGAAACAGTGAGCGCTCGGTCATCGCCTGCAGCAGGTTCATCCTGGCCACCACGTCACGGCCCGCGCCGCGCAGGTCAACGGTCTGCCCACCGGTCCGGATGTCCGGTGAGGCTTCGACCACCACCACGTGATATCCATTGCGGGTCAGCCAGTAGGCCAATGCGGGTCCGGCGACGCCGGCGCCGCTGACGAGGACAGTCGGCTGCGTCATGACCAGAAAGGGTATGCCAGCCTTATCGCTCGGCGCCTTCCGACCGCAGATTTCCGACACGGCCCCACCGATTCGCTTTTAGTCTGGGTTCATGGCGGACATCGATAGGCGGACGGTTCTCAAGGGCAGTGCAGTAGCCGCAGGCGCAGCGGCTGCCGGTATAGGTGGTTACCAGTTCCTGGGCCAACCCCACTCCCGTGACGGGGCGGGCAAGCCCAACATCCTGGTGATCATCGTCGACCAGATGCGAAGTCCACAGTGGTTCCCCGGGGCCAAACAACTCGGCGAGCTGTTGCCCAATTTGGATCGGCTACGGCAGCGCAGTGTGTCCTTCGAATCACACTACACCGCGTCCAACATGTGCACACCCTCGCGCGGTGTGCTGACCACCGGTCTGTATTCGCACCAGACCGGTTGCCTGTACACCGGCGAGGGTCCCACCGAATCCACGCTGGCGCCACGCTTTCCGACCTGGGGCACCATGCTGCGTGAGCAGGGCTACCGCACCTGGTGGTGGGGCAAATGGCACCTGGGTCACGAAGGGGACAACACGCCGGACGGTCTGGACGCCCACGGCTTTTCCGGCGGCACGTATCCGTCTCCCAATGGCGCACCCAACCAGGGGCTCAAGGTGGACCACACCATTGTGGACCAGTTCGACGGCTGGTTCGCCGACCACGCCGGCAGCGGACCGTGGTGCACCACGGTGTCGCTGGTCAATCCGCACGACATCTGCTGGTGGCCGAGAAATCCACTGCCCGACGATGTTCCGCACGTCTTCAGCGCGCCGCCGGTCAACTTCGAGGGTCCCGACGACATGCGTCGACGCGGCAAGCCGCAGCTGCAGATCGACTACATGAATTTCATGTCGCCGTTGATGACCGGTGCGGTGCCGTACTCGGGTCCGCAGTGGTCCGCGCAGTGGGCCCGCTGTCTGGACATGTACCTGTGGCTGCAACAACAGGTGGATGTGCAAATCGGCCGGGTGCTCGACACGGTGGCCTCACGCCCCGACATCGAGCGCGATACCGTCGTCATCTTCACCTCAGATCACGGTGAGTACGCCGGCTCGCACGGCTTGCGGGGCAAGGGCGCGGCGGTCTACGAGGAATCGATCCGCGTTCCGTTGTACGTCCATGATCCGTCGGGCCGACTGACGCCGAAGCCGGGTAGTGCCCGTACCCAGCTGACCTCGAGTGTGGATCTGGCTCCGCTGCTGCTCACGCTCGGCACCGGTGGCACCGGCTGGCGCGCCGAATCCCGGTATGCCTATCTGAGTGACCGGGCGGACATCGCGGCAGTGGCCTCCGATCCCGGAACCGTCGGGCGGCGCTGGGTAGCCCACGCCACCGACGACATGTCGGTGGAAGAGATGGTGACGCTGCTGAAATCACCTCTGGCACAGTCGATCTTCAAAGGTGAGTCGATTCCCACCGACATCCCGACCTCGGCGCCCAACCACATCGTCGCGGTGCGCACCGCCGATGCCAAGCTGGCCAGGTACTCGTACTGGAAGCCCGGCGGCATGCAGATCGACACCACCCGGCGCATCGACCAGGAACTGTACGACTACCAAACACCCTCTGGCATACAGGAACTCGACAATCAGGTCGGCCGAAGCGCGAAGCAGGCCGACCTGGAGGCCTTGCTCGACCATGACGTGCTGCCCGAACTACAGGCGCCGCTGCCGACATTCCTGCAGGACGCGCAGGAGCAGGGCATGGCCGATATGCAACGACTGGCGGCGGCGCGGGCGGGCTAGCGGGCCGGGCCGCCGATCAGGCGTCGGAGCGGATCAGCAGGGCACGCACTTGTTGCCATTCCAGATCCATCCGGGGCCGCAGCCCATGTTGCCTGTGGTGCCGTGGCAGTCCAGCGGCTGCACGATGGCCGACTGGGTTGGACTGTAAGTCGTTGTGTCACCGGGAGTCTGGGCCGCTTGGGCGGTCGCTGCCAGTCCGGATTGGCCGGTCAGGAGCGCCGCTGCCGCAGCGAGAAAAATTACTTTTCGCATCGAAACCTCCTGTGTCGAGCAGCGGGGCGGAGCCCGACGCGTCAGATGTTACGCGCACCCGTCAATTTTTTCGGGAATAGAAAAATTCCCGAAAATACCGAAACTCGACCCTTTTACAGACCCAATGCCTGATACGTGCGTTTGACGAATTTCGGCTGTGCCGAACGCAATTTCGCCAACGACGTATTGCCGGCCACTGCCGCGGCGGCATCGACGTTCAATTCGGGCTGGTTCTGGATCAAATAGATGACGATCAGGTTGGCACTCGGGTCGGCCTGCCACCAGGTGCCGTATGCGCCCGGCCAGCTGAAAGTGCCGATCCCACCGGGGCCGTAGAACGGACGGGATTTGGCGTCGTCGGTCACCACCGACAGGTTCAGGCCGAACCCACGGCCGATCCAGAACGGCGCACCCAGGAACTGCTGGCTCTTTTGTTCGGCGGTCAACCGATCGGTGCGCATCACCCGCGCCGATTCTTTGGACAGCACCCGTATACCGTCAACTTCGCCGTCACCCAACAGCATTCGGGCGAACGCCAGATAGTCGTCGGCGGTGGACCAGAGCCCACCGCCACCGGCGCTGAAGGTCGGCAGCACCACTTGCGGCGGCCCAAGCGATCCGGGTTGCAGAGTGACGCCGTCTCCCGCCGGGACCAGCTGATACATGGTCGCTGCCCGCCTGCGGCCCGAGGCGGTCACCGCGAAGCCGGTGTCGACCATGCCCAGCGGGCCGAAGATGCGCTCCGCCAATACCTCTGGCAGCGGTTTGCCCTCGATGCGGGACAGGATGAACCCCAGGACGTCGGTGGACTGGCTGTAGGTCAATTGTTCGCCGGGCTGATGCGCGAGCGGCAACTCACCCAGAGCGGCCAGCCACCGGTCAGGATCCTGCAGTGTCTGAATCTTGGTGTAGGCACGGCTCAGTGGTGGCGGCACAGAGAAGCCGTAGGCCAGCCCGCTGCGGTGGGTCATCAGATCGTCGATGGTGATCGGACGACGCACCGGTACCGTCTGCTCCAGCGAGCCGGTGAGGCTCGTCATCACCCGTGGGTTGGCCAATTCGGGCACCCACTGGGAGATGGGGTCGCTGAGCGCCAGGCGGCCCTCGTCGACCAGCGTCATGGCCGCGGCGACGGTGATCGGCTTGGACATCGACGCGATGCGGAACACGGTGTCGCGCTCCATCGGCAGCCTGGCATCGACGTCACGGTGCCCGAGGGCGCCCGCCTGCAGCACCTGGCCGTCCTGCCACACCAGAGTGACCGCGCCGGCCAACAGCCCGGCATCGATCGCAGCGTTGACCGATTCGGTGTTCGCGTCAAGATTCACCTCAGCCACGTTAGCCTGCGTCATCGGACACTTAGTGGGCACCGAGAAAGGCCAGAGGTGAGCAGTACAACAGCAACCGGCGCCACGCGTGGGCAGGCCATGAACAAGGTGGCGTTCGCCAGCTTCATCGGCACCGCGATCGAGTTCTACGACTTCTACATCTACGGCACCGCCGCCGCGCTGATCTTCCCGCACGTGTTCTTCCCGCACCTGAGCCCGACCATGGCGACGATCTCGTCGCTGTCCACGTTCGCGGTGGCGTTCCTGTCGCGCCCGATCGGTGCCGCGGTGTTCGGGCACTTCGGAGATCGATTGGGCCGCAAGAAAACTCTGGTTGCCACGCTGCTGATAATGGGACTGTCCACCGTCGGCGTCGGCCTGGTGCCCAGCTCGGCGACCATCGGCATCGCCGCACCGATCATCCTGCTCGCGCTGCGGCTGCTGCAGGGATTCGCGGTCGGTGGCGAATGGGCCGGGTCGGCGCTGCTGTCCGCGGAATACGCCCCGGCCGACAAACGCGGAACCTATGGCATGTTCACCCAACTCGGTGCCGGCGCCGGCCTGGCCGTGAGCAACCTGGTCGTGCTCATCGCCAACGTGACCATCGGAGAAAAGAGCCCGGCGTTCCTGTCGTGGGGCTGGCGCTTGCCGTTCCTGTTCAGCGCTGTGCTGCTGATCGTTGCGCTGTACGTGCGGCTGAGCATCGACGAGACGCCGGTGTTCGTCGCCGAGCAGAAGCGGGGCGCGGTACCGCGGGCGCCGCTGTCGGCGCTGATGCGGCTACAGACCCGGCAGGTGCTGCTGGGTGCCGGATGCATGGTCGGCATTTTCACCATGAGCTTCCTCGGCGGGACATACCTGATGAGTTACGCCAGCACCCAGATCCACCACCCGCGCAGCCTGATACTCGCCGTCGGAGTGTTGGCCGGGGTGACCCTGATGGTGTTCTCGGCGATCTCTGCGGTGCTGTGCGACCGCTACGGCCGCCGCCGCATCATTCTGGTGGGGTTCGGTCTGGCGCTGCCGTGGGCGTTTCTGATCATGCCGCTCATCGACTCGGGCTCACCGGTGGCTTTCGCAGTCGCGATCACCGGTATCTTCGCGATCTTCGGGCTGGCTTACGGGCCGATCGGGGCGTTTCTGCCGGAGACCTTCGCCACTCGCTATCGCTACACCGGCGCCGGCCTGGCGTTCAACCTCGCCGGAATCGTCGGCGGCGCCCTCCCGCCGCTGGTGGCCGGACCGCTGGTCAGCGCCCTCGGCAGCTGGGCGGTCGGCCTGATGATCGCAGTCTTCGTGCTGGTCAGCATCGTGTGCACCGTGGTGCTGCCCGAAACCCGCGGCGCCGAACTAGAGGACGTGCAAGATGGCATGGCGGACGGCGACGCCGTGGCGGCCTGCTAAGCTACGCGGCTAGTTAGACGTCCTTTAACGATCCGTCCAGAGAGGCGGAGAAGGAGGTCCGGTACTCGTGGCTGCCCACGACACTGGCGTGCCCGGTGAATCCACCGACCGAGAATTGCTGTCCGCCGCAGATGTGAGCCGGACCATCTCGCGCATCGCCCATCAGATCATCGAAAAGACCGCGCTGGATGCGCCCGATGCCCCGCGGGTCGTGCTGCTCGGCATCCCGACCCGCGGCGTCACCCTGGCCGCCCGGATCGCGGAGAAGGTCAAGGAATTCGGTGACGTCGACCTGCCGCACGGCGCGCTGGACATCACGCTGTACCGCGACGACCTGAACTTCAAACCCCCGCGGCCGCTGGAGTCCACCTCGATTCCCGCAGGCGGCATCGACGACACCACAGTGATCCTGGTCGACGACGTGCTGTACTCGGGCCGCTCGGTGCGCTCCGCGCTGGACGCGCTGCGCGACATCGGCCGGCCCCGGATGGTGCAGTTGGCCGTGCTGGTCGACCGCGGGCACCGCGAGCTGCCGATCCGCGCCGACTACGTCGGCAAGAATGTCCCGACCTCGCGCAGTGAGAACGTGAAGGTTCGCCTCTTGCAGACAGACGGGTACGACTCCGTCTCGATCGCCCCGTACGGAGGACCCGCCAGGTGAAACATCTGCTGTCTGCTGCGGATCTGAGCCGCGACGCGGCCACCGCGATTCTCGATGACGCCGACAAGTTCCGCGAAGCCTTGCTGGGGCGCGACGTCAAGAAACTGCCGACGCTGCGCGGCCGCACCGTCATCACGATGTTCTACGAGAACTCCACCCGCACCCGGGTGTCGTTCGAGGTGGCGGGCAAGTGGATGAGCGCCGACGTGATCAATGTCAGCTCGTCCGGATCGTCGGTGGCCAAAGGCGAATCGCTACGTGACACGGCTCTGACCCTGCGCGCCGCCGGTGCCGATGCGTTGATCATCCGTCACCCCGCTTCTGGTGCGGCGCAACAGCTTGCAGCCTGGACGGTGGACGGCACGGGCGGACCCAGCATCATCAACGCGGGGGACGGTACCCACGAACACCCAACCCAGGCACTGCTGGACGCGTTGACCATCCGCCAGCGCCTCGGCGGTATCGAGGGGCGCCGGGTGGTGATCGTCGGTGACATCCTGCACAGCAGGGTGGCCCGCTCCAACGTCTCGCTGCTGTCCACTCTGGGCGCTGAGGTGGTGCTGGTGGCGCCGCCGACGCTGCTGCCGGTCGGGGTATCCGACTGGCCGGTGACGGTGTCGCACGACCTGGATGCCGAACTGCCCGCGGCCGACGCGGTCCTGATGCTGCGGGTCCAGGCCGAGCGGATGAACGGCGCGTTCTTCCCGTCGGCCCGTGAGTACTCGGTGCGCTACGGGCTCTCCGAGAAGCGGCTGGCCGGGCTGCCCGACGGTGTGGTGGTGCTGCATCCCGGGCCGATGCTGCGCGGCATGGAGATCGCTTCCTCGGTGGCCGACTCATCGCAATCGGCTGTGTTGCAACAGGTTTCGAATGGAGTGCATGTTCGCATGGCTGTGTTGTTCCATCTGCTCGTCGGTGCGGGCCGGGAGGTGATCGGCGCATGACTGCGCACGCGAGGAGTGAGACGGCTTCAGTCGTGATCAGGGGCGTCCGCCTCTACGGCGAGGGTGATCCCGTCGACGTGCTGATCGCCGACGGCCAGATCGCCGAAATTGGATCGGAGATCGGGTCCGAAGCCGACGAGGTGATCGACGCCGCCGGGCAGATCATGCTGCCCGGCTTCGTCGATCTGCACACCCATCTGCGCGAGCCCGGCCGCGAATACGCCGAGGACATCGAAACTGGCTCGGCTGCAGCGGCATTGGGCGGCTACACCGCGGTGTTCGCGATGGCCAACACCGACCCGGTCGCCGACTCCGTTGTCGTCACCGATCACGTGTGGCATCGCGGGCAGCAGGTCGGCCTGGTCGACGTGCACCCGGTCGGTGCGGTCACCGTTGGGTTGGGCGGCAAGCAGCTGACCGAGATGGGGTTGATGGCCGCCGGCGCGGGGCAGGTTCGGATGTTCTCCGACGACGGCATCTGCGTCGACGACCCGCTGGTGATGCGCCGGGCGCTGGAATACGCATCGGGCCTGGGCGTACTGATCGCGCAGCATGCCGAGGAACCCCGGCTGACCGTCGGATCGGTTGCCCACGAAGGTCCTAACGCCGCGAACTTGGGTCTGGCGGGGTGGCCGCGTTCAGCTGAGGAGTCCATCGTCGCCCGCGACGCCATCCTGGCCCG
Source organism: Mycobacterium sp. MAA66 (assembly GCF_041261665.1). NCBI lineage: Bacteria > Bacillati > Actinomycetota > Actinomycetes > Mycobacteriales > Mycobacteriaceae > Mycobacterium > Mycobacterium sp. MAA66. The sequence continues at coordinate 690,531 of NZ_JBGCCC010000001.1, forward strand.
CGATGCCGGTGCCCGGGTGCACATCTGCCACGCTTCCACGGCGGGCACCGTGGAACTGATCAAATGGGCCAAGGCCCAGGGGATTTCGATCACTGCGGAGGTGACTCCGCACCACCTGCTGCTCGATGACAGCAGGCTGGTCGACTACGACGGCCGGAACCGGGTGAACCCGCCGCTGCGTGAAGCCAGCGATGCCCAGGCGCTGCGCCAAGCTCTCGCTGACGGCGTGATCGACTGTGTGGCAACCGATCATGCTCCGCACGCCGAGCACGAGAAGATGTGCGAATTCGCCCATGCCCGGCCCGGCATGCTCGGCCTGCAGACGGCGCTGTCGGTCGTCGCACTGACCATGGTCGCGCCCGGCTTGCTGTCCTGGCGCGACGTCGCGCGCGTGATGAGCGAGGCGCCCGCAGCCATCGTCGGTCTGCCCGACCAGGGCCGGCCACTGGCCGTCGGCGAGCCGGCCAACCTGACCGTGGTGAACCCCGATGTCACCTGGACGGTGCAGGGCACCGAGCTGGCCAGCCGGTCGGCCAACACTCCCTACGAGGCGATGACGCTACCGGCCACCGTCACCCTGACCATGTTGCGCGGCAAGGTCACAGCGCGGGATGGGAAGTCGCCGCTGTGATTGCCGAGATGGGGCCCGTTTGTCCGTTCGGGCGAGGTGAGGCGTGAACACTCCGACGCTGATCGCGTACTACGTGCTGGCCGCCGTGATCGCGGTGCTGGTCGTGCTGGCCATCCGGGGGATGCTCAAGGGCTGGCTGCACCGGGTGCAACGGCAGGCCGGTTCGGTGGGCCTGCTGCCGCCGCTGCCGGAGACCGTCGGTCCGGCGATCGTCCAGTCGACCAAGGGTATGTACGTCGGCAGTACCTTCGCCCCGAGTTGGCAGGACCGGGTCGCGGTGGGCGCGTTGGGCTTTCGCAGCAAGGCGGTGCTGACCCGCTATCCCGAGGGAATCATGCTGCAGCTCACCGGCGGCAGCCCGATCTGGATTCCCGACCAATCGATCACCGCGATCCGCACCGAAAAGGGCATCGCGGGCAAGGTACTGACCTATGAGGGAATTCTGGCGATCCGGTGGCGACTGCCGTCGGGCACCGAGATCGACACCGGATTCCGCAGCGACGACCGTCGCGAACTGGCCAAATGGGTGAAGGAGGACGCCGCGTGACAAGCGGACAGACGGCTGTACTGGTGCTTGAGGACGGTCGGGTGTTCACCGGAACACCGTTCGGTGCGCTCGGCCAGACCCTTGGCGAGGCAGTGTTCTCCACCGGCATGTCCGGCTACCAGGAGACCCTGACCGACCCCAGCTATCACCGGCAGATCGTCGTGGCCACCGCTCCGCAGATCGGCAACACCGGCTGGAACGGCGAGGACAACGAGAGCCGTGGCGACCAGATCTGGGTCGCCGGCTACGTCGTGCGTGACCCCTCACCGCGGGCTTCGAACTGGCGTGCCACCAGCACCCTCGACGACGAGTTGGTCCGGCAGGGCATCGTCGGCGTCGCCGGTGTCGATACCCGCGCGATCGTGCGGCACCTGCGCAACTTCGGTTCGATGAAGGCCGGTGTGTTCTCTGGGCACGCGTTGGCGGACACCGACACTCTGGTGGACCGTGTCCGCAACCAGCCCTCGATGCTGGGTGCCGATCTGGCCGGCGAGGTCAGCACCGACGTTCGCTACACCGTAGAACCTGAAGGCCAGCAACGCTTCTCGATTGCAGCCATCGACCTCGGTATCAAGACCAATACGCCGCGCAATTTCGCCCGCCGTGGCATCCGCAGCCACGTGCTGCCGTCGTCGGTGACCTTCGACGAGATCGCCGACCTCAAGGTGGACGGGGTGTTCCTGTCCAACGGACCCGGCGACCCGGCCACCGCCGACCACATGGTCGAGTTCACCCGGCAGGTGTTGGGCGCCGGAATCCCGTTGTTCGGCATCTGTTTCGGCAACCAGATCCTGGGCCGGGCCTTTGGCCGGGACACCTACAAGATGACCTTCGGGCACCGCGGCATCAACATCCCGGTGATCGAACGCGCGACCGGACGCATCGCCATCACCGCGCAGAACCACGGCTTCGCCCTCGAAGGCGAAGCGGGCGAGGAGTTCGACACTCCCTTCGGCCGCGCGGTGGTCAGCCATACCTGTGCCAATGACGGTGTGGTGGAGGGCGTTCAGCTGCTCGACGGGCGTGCCTTCTCGGTGCAATACCACCCGGAGGCGGCGGCCGGTCCGCACGACGCCGAGTACCTGTTCGACACGTTCGCCGCTTTGATGGCTGGGGAGGCCAAGTAATGCCACGCCGCACCGACCTCAACCACGTCCTGGTGATCGGGTCCGGCCCGATCGTCATCGGCCAGGCCTGCGAGTTCGACTACTCCGGCACCCAGGCCTGCCGCGTGCTGCGCGCCGAGGGCCTGCAGGTCAGCCTGGTCAACTCGAACCCGGCCACGATCATGACCGACCCCGAATACGCCGACAACACCTACGTCGAGCCGATCACCCCGGCCTTCGTCGAGAAGGTCATCGCCCAACAGGCCGAGCGCGGCAACAAGATCGACGCGCTGCTGGCCACCCTGGGCGGGCAGACCGCGCTCAACACCGCGGTCGCTTTGCACGAGAACGGGGTGCTGGAGAAGTACGACGTCGAGTTGATCGGCGCCGACTTCGAGGCCATTCAGCGTGGCGAGGACCGCCAGAAGTTCAAGGACATCGTCGCCAAGGTCGGCGGCGAATCTGCCCGCAGCCGCGTCTGCCACACCATGGACGAAGTGCGCGACACCGTCGCGGAACTGGGCCTGCCCGTGGTGGTCCGGCCGTCCTTCACCATGGGCGGACTGGGCTCGGGCATGGCGCACACCAGCGCGGACGTCGAGCGGATGGCCGGCGACGGCCTGGCCGCCTCGCCGACCGCCAATGTGCTCATCGAGGAATCGATCTACGGCTGGAAAGAATTCGAGCTCGAGCTGATGCGCGACGGCCGCGACAACGTCGTGGTGGTCTGCTCCATCGAGAACTTCGACCCGATGGGCGTGCACACCGGTGATTCGGTGACGGTGGCCCCGGCGATGACGCTCACCGACCGCGAATACCAAAAGATGCGTGACCTGGGTATCGCGATCCTGCGCGAGGTCGGCGTCGACACCGGCGGGTGCAACATCCAGTTCGCGATCGACCCGAAAGACGGCCGGCTCATCGTCATCGAGATGAACCCGCGGGTGTCCCGATCGAGCGCATTGGCTTCCAAGGCAACCGGTTTCCCGATCGCCAAGATCGCCGCCAAGTTGGCCATCGGCTACACCCTGGACGAGATCGTCAACGACATCACCAAGGAAACCCCGGCCTGCTTCGAGCCCACACTCGACTACGTCGTGGTCAAGGCCCCGCGGTTCGCCTTCGAGAAGTTCCCCGGTGCCGACCCCACGTTGACCACCACCATGAAGTCGGTGGGCGAGGCGATGTCGCTGGGCCGCAACTTCATCGAGGCGCTCGGGAAGGTGATGCGCTCGCTGGAGACCAAGCGCGCCGGGTTCTGGACCGCGGCTGACGCGGACCAGACGCTGGACGAGTTGCTGACCGGGTTGCGCACCGCCACTGACGGCCGGCTCTACGACATCGAACAGGCACTGCGCCTGGGCGGCGGTGTCGAGGAGGTCGCCGAGGCCTCCGGAGTGGATCCCTGGTTCATCGACCAGATCGCCACCCTGGTGGCGTTGCGCGGTGAACTGGTCGATGCCCCGGTGCTGGACGAACGGCTGCTGCGCCGGGCCAAGCACAGCGGCCTGTCGGATCGTCAGATCGCCGCGCTGCGACCGGAATTGGCCGGTGAGGCCGGAGTCCGGACGCTGCGTGAACGGCTCGGCATCCGGCCGGTGTACAAGACCGTCGACACCTGTGCCGCCGAGTTCGAGGCCCGCACGCCATACCACTACAGCAGTTACGAGCTGGACCCGGCGGCTGAGACCGAGGTGGCCCCGCAGGCCGAGAAGCCCAAGGTGCTGATCCTGGGCTCCGGCCCGAACCGGATCGGTCAGGGCATCGAGTTCGACTACAGCTGCGTGCACGCGGCAACCACGTTGAGCGAAGCCGGTTTTGAGACCGTGATGATCAACTGCAACCCCGAGACGGTGTCCACCGACTACGACACCGCCGACCGGCTGTACTTCGAGCCGCTCACCTTCGAGGACGTGCTCGAGGTCTATCACGCCGAACAGGCCTCCGGGGCCGGCGGTCCCGGCGTGGTCGGGGTCATCGTGCAGCTCGGTGGCCAGACCCCGCTGGGCCTGGCCGAACGTCTCGAGAAGGCGGGCGTACCCGTCGTCGGCACGAGCCCCAAGGCCATCAACCTGGCCGAGGACCGTGGCGAATTCGGTGAGGTGCTCCGCGCGGCCGGGCTGCCCGCCCCGCGCTTCGGCACCGCAACGAGTTTCGAGCAGGCCCGCCGCATCGCCGCCGACATCGGCTACCCGGTGCTGGTGCGCCCGTCCTATGTGCTGGGCGGCCGCGGGATGGAGATCGTCTACGACGAGCAGACACTGCAGGGCTACATCGAGCGGGCCACCGAGCTTTCTCCAGAGCACCCGGTGCTGGTCGACCGGTTCCTGGAAGACGCGATCGAGATCGACGTCGACGCCCTTTGCGACGGCACCGAGGTGTACATCGGCGGCGTGATGGAGCACATCGAGGAAGCCGGCATCCACTCCGGCGACTCGGCCTGCGCGCTGCCGCCGGTTACCCTGGGCCGCACCGATATTGCGGCGGTGCGCAAGGCCACCGAGGCGATCGCCCATGGCATCGGCGTGGTCGGACTGCTCAACGTGCAATACGCGCTCAAGGATGACGTGCTGTACGTGCTGGAGGCGAACCCGCGCGCCAGCCGTACCGTGCCGTTCGTGTCCAAGGCCACCGCCGTGCCATTGGCCAAGGCCTGTGCGCGGATCATGCTGGGCGCCACCATCGCCGAGCTGCGCGCCGAGGGCATCCTGGTCGCTGAAGGGGACGGTGCCACCGTCGCACCCGACGCTCCGATCGCGGTCAAGGAAGCCGTGCTGCCGTTCCACCGGTTCCGTAAGGCCGATGGCTCGCAGGTGGATTCGCTGCTCGGGCCGGAGATGAAGTCCACTGGCGAGGTGATGGGTATCGACAGCGACTTCGGTACTGCATTCGCCAAGAGTCAGACCGCGGCCTACGGCTCGCTGCCCTCAGGTGGCACGGTATTCGTGTCGGTGGCCAATCGGGACAAGCGCTCGCTGGTGTTCCCGGTCAAGCGTCTGGCCGACCTGGGCTTCCGGGTGCTGGCCACCGAAGGCACCGCGGAGATGTTGCGCCGCAACGGCATTCCCTGTGAAGTGGTGCGCAAGAACTTCGAGGAGCCCAGCCCGGACCGACCGGCGATGTCGGCGGTCGATGCAATCAAGGCCGGCGAGGTCGACATGGTGATCAACACCCCGTATGGCAACTCCGGTCCGCGCATCGATGGCTACGAGATCCGTTCGGCCGCAGTGTCGGCCAGCATCCCGTGTGTGACCACGGTGCAGGGCGCCTCGGCTGCGGTGCAGGGCATCGAGGCCGGCATCCGCGGTGACATCGGGGTCCGGTCGCTGCAGGAGCTGCACAGCCAGCTCAACGCCAAGTGAGCCAAGTGAGTTGCGCAGGCGAGGAGCATTCATGAGCTTCGGCGCCCGGCTTCAGGTCGCGATGGCGCAGCGGGGTCCGCTGTGCCTGGGCATCGACCCGCATCCCGAGCTGCTGACGGCGTGGGGTCTGCCGGTGTCGGCCGACGGTGTGGCCGAATTCAGCGAAATCTGTGTCGAGGCATTCGCCGGGTTCGCGATCGTCAAACCGCAGGTCGCGTTCTTCGAGGCGTACGGCTCGGCCGGCTTCGCGGTGCTGGAGCGGACCATCACCGGACTGCAGCAGGCCGGCGTGCTGGTGCTGGCCGACGCCAAGCGCGGCGATATCGGCTCCACGATGGCGGCCTATGCCCAGGCCTGGGCCGGCGACTCACCGTTGGCATCTGATGCGGTGACGGTCTCGCCGTATCTGGGTTTCGGCTCGCTGCAGCCGCTACTGGATACCGCCGCCGCACACGGCCGCGGCGTTTTCGTCCTCGCCGCGACGTCCAATCCCGAAGGTGCGAGCGTGCAGCGCGCCACGACCGGACAGCGCACCATCGCGCAATCGATCGTCGACGACGTCGCCGCCGCGAATGCTGCCGGCGATGGCTCGATCGGCGTGGTGGTGGGTGCGACGCTGACGGAGGTACCCGATCTGAGTCGGCTGGGCGGCCCGGTCTTGCTGCCTGGCGTCGGTGCTCAGGGGGGACGTCCGGAGGCGCTGGCGGGGCTCGGCGGCGCCCAACCCGGAACGCTGCTGCCTGCCGTCTCGCGTGAGGTACTACGCGCCGGTCCGGACGTCGCCGCTGTGCGCGCCGCGGGGGAGCGGATGCGCGACGCGGTCGCCTATCTAGCCGGATAGCGAAACGGCCCACCACGGGTCGTGGTGAGCCGTTTGCGCGTCTACCCGGGTTCTTTACAGCGGCATCCAGATCGGGCCGAGCCAGAAGCCCCACGCGTTGCGGCCTCCGTCGAACACCGGGTTCACCCACTGACCGTTCCAGTTGAACGGGTGATGGTCCCAACGGGCATCGTCGATGCCGCGGTGCTGCCAGTCGCGGCCCTGATCGTCGTGCCAGCCGTCGTCGCGGCCGCCCTGCCAGTCGACGGGGCGGTCATCGTGCCAGCCGGGTCCACGATCGTCGTGGTGGTCGTCGTGCGGCCCCCAGCACGGCGCGCCGGGAGGGCAAGGGTCGGCGGCGGCTGTGGCCAGGCCAATACCGAATAGTCCGGCGGTACCGATTCCGGCCGCCAGGGTTGATGCGGTCAACGCCCGCTTGAAGTTCATAGCTGCACTCCGTCTTCTACAGGTTGTGGGACGTGTTGTCGCCACCGTGCGTGTGACGCTAGGCGGGCCTCATTGGCGCCGACTTTAGGTTTGCTATGTATGTGCTGTAGAAGCGATAACAGTGTGAAAACGCGTCGATATAGATTTGCTACGTGTGTCGATCGACCTGCATAAACATAAAAACCAGCAGGTGGTGTCATCATTGTCACAATGATCCGATTCGCTCGCTGATTGCCGAACCGAGCTCGTCGTTTGTATCAAATAGTTTGCCGTGTGAATATCTGCGAACAGCTGCGAATGTCCAGGGGCCCGGAAAGCGACGAAAGGCGGCCCACCACGTGCAGTGGTGGGCCGCCATTTCGGTTGTTAGCCGAGGTCCGTCACAGCGGAATCCAGATCGGACCCAGCCAGAAGCCCCAGGCATTGTGTCCGGGGTCGAAGACCGGGTTCACCCACTGGCCGTTGTAGTTGAACGGCTGGTGGTCCCGGCGTCCGTCGTCGATCCCGCGGTTGTGCCAGTCGGGTGCGGGCCCACCCGGCCCACCCGGCCCACCTGGCCCACCCGGGTCGCCGGGGGCGCCGGGGCCGCCGTGGTCATCGGGCCGGCCGGAGCCGCCGGGACCTCCTGGACCGCCGTGGTCGTCGTGCTGACCGCATGCGTTGGGCGGGCACGGGCCGCCCGGATCGGCATTGGCGCCGGCCAGGCCGACGCCGAAGAGTCCGGCAACGCCGATCCCGGCCGCGAGAGTTGATGCGGTCAAAATCCGCTTGATGTTCATCGTGCGCTCCATCCGTTGCGTGTAGTCGGCGGGTCTGTACCGCTCTGCCACGACGCTAGGGACGGCGCGTGAGTGCCTTCTGTGTTTGCTGTGGGGGCGCGCTGTGTATCCGGTCACGGAATTGCAACCGGTCGTTGTGCCTCCACGTCGCTCGCCGATCCGTCAAAGGATTTGCCAATTACCAACTTTCGGAAGGGCGGTGGCCGTTGTGCCCGCCGTCGGAATCCCTCGTCGCTGTTCACGCGGCCAATCCGACGTTTTGCGAAAGGTCGCGTTCGATGCGCAGTGCGCCCAGTGAAGGCGCCGGTCTGTGGGCCTGCTGGCAGATTTGTGCCGATCTACTGGCCAACAGTGCCGATCACAAGCTGATTGCGACGCCGATGGCCGTCCGGAGCCCGCTGCTGACGTGTTCTGCACCGGTACCGACACGCCCGACACGCCGTGACCTGCGAAAATTCTCAGAGTCGAGGTCTGTGACCGCCGAAATATCGGGCGCGATCGAGCCGGCTTGCGCGCGTGATCGCCGCGCGCTGAGTCCAAAACCCTTGATATGCAGGCAGATCTGACACCGTGACCCCGTTCGAGTCGGTAGCTAGAGCAGTCAGGCGGACAGTCGTGGCGGCGGTCCGCGCGTCCTACACGCTGGTCTTTTAGTCGCAAAACCCGGGGGTGGGGTTAGCGCTTGTCGGAATGCGTGGGTACGGTCGTCGTCGCTGGCTGGTTCACCAGTCGTGAAAGAAACATTGACGGCGAGATACGGAGGAAACCGTGGCCCTTCCCCAGTTGACCGACGAACAGCGCGCGGCAGCGTTGGAGAAGGCTGCTGCCGCACGTCGAGCGCGTGCCGAGTTGAAAGACCGGCTCAAGCGCGGCGGCACCAACCTCAAGCAGGTCCTCACGGACGCCGAGACCGATGAGGTCCTCGGCAAGATGAAGGTCTCCGCTCTGCTGGAAGCCCTGCCCAAGGTGGGCAAGGTCAAGGCACAGGAGATCATGACGGAGCTGGAGATCGCCCCTACCCGCCGCCTGCGCGGTCTGGGCGACCGGCAGCGCAAGGCGCTGCTGGAGAAGTTCGACTTCTCCTGATCAGTTTCTGACGAGCAGTAGGGGCCGGAACCTCAATGAGTTGCGTGGTGGTGTTGTCCGGCCCCTCTGCCGTCGGCAAGTCGACGGTCGTGAGCTGCCTGCGGCAGCAGGTGCCTGACCTGCATTTCAGCGTCTCCGCCACCACGCGATCGCCACGCCCTGGCGAAGTCGACGGTGTCGACTACACGTTCGTCACGCCCGAACGGTTCCAACAGCTCATCGATGACGGTGAATTGCTGGAATGGGCCGATATTCACGGTGGGCTGCACCGTAGCGGCACACCGGCACAGCCGGTGCGCCAAGCCGTGGCCGACGGCCATCCGGTGCTCATCGAGGTCGATCTCGCCGGAGCCCAGGCCGTCAAAGCAGCCATGCCCGAGGTACTTTCGGTTTTCCTGGCGCCACCCAGCTGGGATGTGCTCCGCGAAAGACTGGTCGGGCGTGGCACCGAAAGTCCGGAAGTCCAGGCACGTCGCCTGGAGACCGCGAGGGCCGAATTGGCTGCCCAGAAAAGTTTCGATGTGATTGTTGTTAACAGTCAGTTGGAGTCTGCCTGCGCCGAATTGGTATCCTTGCTGGTGGACTGCTGATCGGAATGCGCCGCCAGGCACAGATACCGCTGATAGCAACTGAATCTTCACGCCGAACGCCGGGAGAATTTTTCGTGAGCACCACTGTCGAGAGCATCGACTCCGACGCCGCCAACGCCTACGACACGCCACTGGGTATCACCAACCCGCCAATCGACGAGCTGCTTGATCGGGTGTCCAGCAAGTACGCGCTGGTGATCTACGCGGCCAAGCGCGCGCGCCAGATCAACGACTACTACAACCAGCTCGGTGACGGCATTCTCGAGTACGTCGGCCCGCTCGTCGAGCCCGGTCTGCAGGAGAAGCCGCTGTCGATCGCGATGCGTGAGATCCACGGCGACCTGCTCGAGCACACCGAAGGCGAGTAGCCGGGTTCTGCGGCTGATGGACAGTCAGCGAGAAGCGGGAGCGGATCGCGCATGACCAAGCAGATCATCGTCGGCGTCGCCGGCGGCATCGCCGCATACAAGGCCTGTGCACTGGTCCGCCATCTCACCGAGGCCGGCCATTCGGTTCGGGTGATCCCCACCGAGTCGGCACTCAAGTTCGTCGGTGCCGCGACTTTCGAGGCCCTGTCGGGTAATCCCGTGCACACCGGCGTGTTCGAGGACGTCCATGAGGTGCCGCACGTCCGCCTCGGCCAGCACGCCGATCTGGTGGTCATCGCGCCGGCGACGGCCGATCTGCTGGCGCGTGCGGCCTCAGGTCGTGCCGATGACCTGCTCACCGGAACACTGCTGACCGCTCACTGTCCGGTGCTGTTCGCTCCCGCGATGCACACCGAGATGTGGCTGCACCCGGCCACCGTCGACAACGTGGCGACGCTGCGTCGGCGCGGTGCGGTGGTGCTGGAGCCGGCTTCGGGCCGGCTCACCGGGGCCGACAGCGGTCCAGGGCGCCTTCCGGAGCCCGACGAGATCGCCACCTTCGCTGAGCTGCTCCTGGAGCGTGCCGACGCGCTGTCGCGTGATCTGGAGGGCGTCAAGGTGGTCGTCACCGCCGGCGGCACCCGAGAGGCCCTCGACCCGGTGCGGTTCATCGGGAACCGCAGCTCAGGTAAACAGGGCTATGCCGTGGCCCGGGTGATGGCGCAGCGTGGCGCGGACGTCACGCTCATCGCCGGCAACACCGTGGGGCTGGCCGATCCGGCCGCCGTCGACGTGGTGCACATCGCTTCGGCCGCGCAGTTGAACGACGCGGTGTTCAAGCAGGTGGCCGACGCCGAGGTCCTGGTGATGGCCGCCGCGGTCGCTGACTTCCGGCCCACCCACGTTGCGACCAGCAAGATCAAAAAGACTCATCAACCCGGCCACGACAGCGACGCCCCGGTCATCGAGCTCACCCGAACCGACGATGTATTGGCCGGTACGGTGCGGGCTCGCGTCGACGGGCAGCTGCCGAGCTTGCGGGCTATCGTCGGATTCGCCGCCGAAACCGGCGATGCCAACGGCGACGTGTTGTTCCACGCCAGGGCCAAACTGCAACGCAAGGGCTGCGACCTCTTGGTCGTCAACGCGGTCGGCGACGGCAAGGCGTTCGAAGTCGACCACAACTCCGGCTGGTTGCTGACCGCCGGTGGTACCGAAGTCGCGCTCGAACACGGCTCCAAGACGCAGATGGCCAGCCACATCGCGGACGCTATCGTGGCGCTCCTGCACGGCGACCGTTCGTGACTCGGGTATCCGTCAGCGGGTTGTGAAAGATGTGCCTGCGGGTAAGGGGTACACGCGGGCGGTTAACCCGGCGCGGATATGATTCGCCTCACTAAGTATTGGGAAGGGATTGGAACGTTGAGCGAAGGTCGGCTGTTCACCAGCGAGTCGGTTACCGAGGGGCACCCGGACAAGATCTGTGACGCCATCAGTGACTCGGTGCTGGACGCACTGCTCGCGCAGGATCCCAAGTCGCGCGTTGCGGTCGAGACGCTGGTCACCACCGGCCAGGTGCACGTCGTCGGGGAGGTGACGACCACTGCCAAAGAGGCCTTCGCCGACATCCCGCTGATCGTCCGGGACCGGATCCGCCAGATCGGTTACGACCACTCCGACAAGGGCTTCGATTACGCGACCTGTGGCGTCAACATCGGCATCGGTGCACAGTCGCCCGACATCGCCGCGGGCGTCGACACCGCCCACGAGGCGCGCGTCGAGGGCGCCGGCGATCCGCTCGACGCCCAGGGCGCCGGCGACCAGGGCCTGATGTTCGGCTACGCCATCAACGACACTCCCGAGCTGATGCCGCTGCCGATCGCACTGGCGCACCGACTCTCGCGGCGGCTGTCCGAGGTCCGTAAGAACGGCACGGTCGACTACCTGCGGCCCGATGGCAAGACCCAGGTCACCATCGAGTACCGCGACAACGTCCCGGTCCGCCTGGACACCGTGGTGCTGTCCACCCAGCACGCCGCAGGGATCGACCTGGACGGCACCCTGGCACCGGACATCCGCCGGCACGTCGTGGAGACCGTGCTGGCCGATCTCGCGCACGAGACCATGGACACCTCCGATTTCCGGCTGCTGGTCAACCCGACCGGCAACTTCGTCGTCGGCGGCCCGATGGGCGACGCCGGCCTGACCGGCCGCAAGATCATCGTCGACACCTACGGCGGCTGGGCCCGCCACGGTGGCGGCGCCTTCTCCGGCAAGGACCCGTCAAAGGTGGACCGCAGCGCCGCGTATGCCATGCGCTGGGTGGCCAAGAACGTGGTGGCTGCCGGCCTCGCGGACCGCGTCGAGGTGCAGGTCGCCTACGCGATCGGCAAGGCCGCGCCGGTGGGCTTGTTCGTCGAGACCTTCGGCACCGAGCACTTCGATCCGGCCCGCATCGAGAAGGCCATCACCAGCGTCTTCGACCTGCGTCCCGGCGCGATCATCCGCGACCTGAACCTGCTGCGCCCGATCTACGCACCGACCGCGGCGTACGGGCACTTCGGCCGCACCGACATCGAACTGCCGTGGGAGCAGATCGACAAGGTCGACGACCTCAAGGCCTCGGTCTAGTTTTCCGCTCGATGGCCCCGCACCCATGGGTGCGGGGCCATCGGCATTCTCGGGCCGGACAATCAGCCCACGGGTAGCGGTTGCAGCCGTCCGGTTCGGTGCAATCGGTACAGTGCCGCAGCCACCAGCAAGCTGATGCAGGCCAACACGATCCAGATCAGCCCGGGCCAGACAGCATCACGGGTCGCCTGCATCAAGGTGGCGGTGGCCAGATTGCCCACCAGGATGCCGATCCCGACGATGGTGTTGTAAAACCCGTAGTAGGTCGCGACCAGCCGATCACCGGCCAGTGACACCACGGTGTCCATTTCGAACGGGAACACCGCCGCCGACCCGATCGCCAACAGTGCGGCGGTGATCAGCAGTGCCGCCACCGCAGGCAGCTGACCGGCCAACCGATCATCCGGGACCACGATCAACGGCACGAATGCCGTCGCCAGAATGAGTATGCCGATCATCAGCGACTGAGTTCGGCCCCAGCGGGCGGTGAACCACGCGGTGATGCGCAGCTGCCCGCCAATGGCCACCAACCCCGACACTGCGAAAATCGCTGCCACGACCAGTGATTCATGCTGCGGTGCGAGCTCCCGGGCTTGTAGTGGCAGCGCCAGGTACACCTGGAACGTCACCACGTAAGTGCCGACCATCGAGGCGGCGAACAGCAGGAACGGTCGATTGGCCAGCACGGTGCGCCAATCCCGCAGTACCGAGACGCGTTCGGTCGCCGTGTGCTCGGCGCGGTCCGGAGGCAGGGCCAGCAACTGCGCGACGGTCAGTACTGCGAACACCACCGCAGCCACCGCGGCGGTGGCCCGGAAATCCAGGGTCATGAGGGCCAGTCCCACCAACGGCCCGGCCAGGATTCCGCCCTGATAGAACACGTTGAACACGGTGAATGCCGTGACCCGGCGTGCACCGGAATCGGCAGTCAGATAGGCCCGCACCGCGGGGTTGAACAGCGCACCGGCGAAACCGGTTGCCGCCGAGGCGATCAACACCGCCGGCAGGCTCTGAGCGACCACCAGCAGACCGAAACCGGCCGTGCGAAGCAGGCAGCCGGCGACGATCAGTGGCTTGTACCCGAGCCGATCGGCCAGCGTGCCGCCGACGATGAACATGCCCTGCTGGGAGAAGTTGCGTACGCCGAGTACCAATCCGATTGCCCAGCCGGTCAATCCGAGTGGCCCGGCCAAGTAACCGGCCAGGTACGGCATCAACATGTAGAACCCGAGGTTGATGCCGAACTGGTTGAGCATCAGCATCCGGCTGGGCCAGCCGAAGCTGCGGAACTGTGTCAGCACCTCCATCAGCGCGCTGCCAGGGGATTACGCACCGTGGTGCACCGGGTCCACGAATCCACCACGCGGTCAGCGGGATCGGCGATTTCCGCGGGATCGGTGGGCGTCCGGCTGTCGAGCAGGTTGTGCCGCCGGCAATAGTCGTTGTTGTATACGGTGTCGAAATAGCGTTGCGGCCCATCGGGAAAGATCGCCGCCACCATGGCGTCGGGGGCGTGCTGCCGGGCCGCCCAGCCGGCGACCAATGCCACTGCGCCACCGCTCCAGCCGCTGCTGGCATAACTGGTCGCGGCCAAAGCTCGGCATGCCCACACCGCTTCGGCAGGCGCCACCCAGTGCACCTCGTCGAACGCGTCGTAATCCACATTGCCCGGGTAGATACTCGACCCGAGCCCGCGCATCAGCCTGCTCTGCGCGGGTTGGCCGAAGATGGTCGAACCGATGGTGTCGACGCCGATCAGCTTGAGGTCAGAATTGAACTCACGCAACACCTTTGCCACCCCAGCCGAGTGGCCGCCGGTACCCACCGAGCACACCAGGACGTCCACCTGGCCGAGCTGGGACTGCAGTTCCAGTGCCAGGTCCCGGTAGGCCACGACGTTGTCCGGGTTGTTGTACTGGTCGGGATACCAGGTGTCAGGGTCAGCAGCCAGGATCTGCGACACCCGGTCACGCCTGGCCTGCTGCCAGCCTCCGGTGCGATGGGGCCGGGTCACCAGGTCGATGTCGGCGCCGTATGCGGACAGCATGTGCAGCATCAGTGGCTCCATGCCGGGATCGGTCACCAACGTGACCGGATGGTCGTACGCAGTGCCGGCCAATGCCAAGCCCAATCCAAGTGTGCCGCTGGTGGATTCCACGATTCGCGCGCCCGGCTTCAAGTCGCCGCGCGCCCGGCCGCGTTCGACCATGTACATGGCCGGCCGGTCCTTCATGCCGCCGGGGTTGACACCTTCGAGTTTGGCCCAGAAGCCGCGGCTTTCGTCGCCAAACGGCGCACCGACGCGCAGCACTGGAGTGCCGCCGACCATGGTGCCGGGTCGGTCGTATCGGGCCAGCCGGCACGGCCCGGTGGACGGGGATTTCCTGGGTAGGACGAGGTTGGTCGAATTGTGCATGGGATGCATCGCTTTTCGCTGATACCGCGTCAGGGCGCGGCGGGGTTGAATTCGGGCAGCGGACACAGACCGGCTGCCTGGCGGCAGCCGGTCTGCGCTGACCGATCAGCGTCGTGAGATGCACAGCCGGGTCAGTATGACTCGGCCGGAATGAACTGGCGAAACCGTCGGCGGGGGACCTCTTACCGGGTTCAAGCCGATTTTGCGCCAAAAGGCAACGGTCACAATGACAGCCAGGGCCAGACCTGCCGCCATCAGTGTGGTGCTAGGGCGGGGCATGCTCGCGGTGGCGACCAGCTCTGGGGCCGGATGATGTGATCCGTCGCGGGCGTGTGGATGATCGGCAATGACCGGCGTGAGCACGCTGACAGCGCTCAGCGCGCTGGCGCGGTGCGGGTGCGCAGACTCGGCGAACCCGTTGCCCAACTCAGTCCCTGAGATCACGCCGAACAACGCGACCAGCAGCACCACGGCCGCCGTCCGCCATTGTGCCGCTCGGGGATTCACCCCAGCGACTGTACCGACGAACGGCGACCACGACCCCGGTCACCGACCGCAGGGTGCGAAAAGTTATCGGCTTCTAAGAGGTTTCATATCTGTCACGCGCTGAACCGGTAGTCGTCGAGGTCGAACCGGCGGCTACGCCAATAGGCCTCGACGGTGGTTGCCGGGCGCAGTGGCACGTCGCCGTTCTTGTCGAAGTAGTAGCTGTTGGACTGCGCACAGCTGTCCTGCCAGAACACCTGACGATGGCGCTTGCGCATCATCTCGGCGAAGTAGCGATCGTTGGCCTCCTGGGAGACCTCGACACGACGGGCACCGACCTGTTCGGCCTGCTGCAGGCAGCGCACGATGTGATGGACTTGGGCCTCGATCAACGCGAAATAGGACGACCCGACGTACCCGTATGGACCCATCACGGTGAAGAAGTTCGGGAAGCCCGGAATGCTGACGCCCTCATAGGCCTGCAGGCGCTGCGTGGTCCAGAATTCGCCGAGGTGCTGGCCGCCCGCGCCGGTCACCGGGAACGTCGGAACGCTGTCGACGTCCATCACTTTGAAGCCGGTGGCCAGGATCAGCACGTCGACCTCATGACTCTGACCGTCGGTGGTCCGTACCCCCGTCGGCACGATCTGCTCGATGGATTCGGTTACCAGCGAGACATTTTCGCGGTTGTAGGTGGCCAGGTAGGTGTTGTGGAAACCGGGCCGCTTGCAGCCCACGGCATAACGCGGCGTGAGCTTGTCACGGACGGCGGGGTCGTGCACCTCACGGCGCAGGAACGATCGGCCCATCCGGGCGGCGCCGTCGGCCAACGGAAACACCGTGTAGTACTGCGCCGACAACGGGAAGGTCAGCTCGACATAGGCCTGGCTGGCCAGCCGCTGCAGCGTCTTGCCGCCCGGGATGTGCATGGCCCACCGAGCAGGCTTCGGCAGTGGCAGGTCGAGTTTGGGGAAGCACCAGATGGGCGTGCGCTGAAATACCGTGAGCTGCTCGACCTTTGGTGCGATCTCTGGAATCACCTGGACGGCCGATGCACCCGTCCCGATGATGGCGACCCGCTTGCCGGTGAGGTCCACGTCGTGGTCCCACCGCGCGGTGTGCAGTGTGATGCCGGAGAACTCGCCGACTCCTGGGATGCCCGGCGGTTTGGGCACGGTCAACACGCCACTGCCGTTGACCAGGAACCTCGCGGTGACGGTCCCGCCGGCGTCGGTGTGCACCCGCCACAGATCGTGGTCGTCGTCGTAGTCGGCCCCGGTGACCTGGGTGTTGAAGCGGATTCGGCCCCGCAGCCGGTACTTGTCGACGCAATGCTCGGCATAGGCCTTGAGCTCGGCGCCTTTGGCGTAGGTGCGCGACCACCGCGAGCTCTGCTCGAACGAGAACTGGTACGAGAACGACGGAATATCCACGGCCACACCGGGATAGGTGTTCCAGTACCAGGTGCCACCGGGTTCGGACCCGGCTTCGATGATCAGGTAGTCGCGCAGTCCTGCGCGGTCCAACAGAATGCCGGTGCCGATGCCGGTGAAACCGGCGCCGACGATCACGGTCTGGAAGTCGGGCTCCGTCATGAGCCGTTATTCTCTCCCGAGCAGACGCAGATGTCCCCGAAATCAGGGCATTTCGTGGACATCTGCTGGGGACGTCTCGCGCTTGCGGGGGATTGCTCGGCGCCAGAACCTAGTCGTGCAGGGCAGCTTTCAACGCTGCCAATCCACGGTTGGTGGCGTCGGTGGCGACCGGAGAGGCCAGCGCCAGGCTGACGTATCCGTGCACCATGGTCGGCTCGTTGCTGTGCTGCACCGGAACACCCGCGGCGGCGAGCAATTCGGCGTACTTCCCACCGTCGTCGCGCAGCGGGTCGTGCTCGGCGGTGCCGATGTAGGCGGGAGCCAAACCGGCCAGCGACGGCGAATTGGCCGGGGCCAGATCGGTTGGCAGTGTGGTCGGATCGCTCAGGTCTCTGCCGGGTAGGTACCAGGTCAGGAATGCGGCGGTGACGTTGCTGTTCAGCAGCGGGGCATTGGCGTTCTCGGTGAACGACGGCAACGACAGGTCCCCGACGGCAACCGGATACCAGAGCAGCTGGAACACCAGTGGTGGTCCGCCCGCGTCGCGGGCCCGCAACGCCATCACCGCGGAGATGTTGCCGCCGGCCGAATCGCCGGCCACTGCGATGCGGGCTGGATCGCCGCCCAGTTCGGCGGCGTGCTCGCCGACCCACTGTAGCGCGGCCCAGGCGTCATCGATCGCCGCCGGGAACGGGTGCTCCGGGGCCAGTCGGTAGTCCACCGACACCACGATGGCCCTTGCGCCGATGGCGTGGGCCCGCGCGACGTGGTCGTGGGAATCGAGATCGCCGATCGCCCAACCGCCACCGTGGTAGAAGACCACCACCGGCAGTGGCCGCGTCTCGCCGTCGGTCGGCGGCCAGTAGATGCGCACCGGAATTCGTCCCGCCGCACCGCAATCCAGCTCGCGATTCTCGATCTGCATGGCGGGCAGCATCTCCGGCGGCGGGCGCATGGCGGCCAGCTTCGCGCGGGCCACCTCAACGCCGTCGTCGATGGTGAATTCCAGGGGTATGGCCTCGAGTAGGCCTTTGAGAATCGGGTCGATGCCAGGCCGGGTGTCCGCGGGAGCGTCGGTGGTCATGGCTCAGGCTAACGCGACCCGCAGCCAGGCCAGTGCCCGGTCGGCCGCGGTGGTCGCCGCCGGCACCACGCCGTGGTAACCCAGGTAGCCGTGCACCAGGGTCTCGGCGTTGTGCACCTCAACGGAAACACCTGCTGCGCTGAGCAATTCGCCGTAGCGAATCCCGTCGTCACGCAGTGGGTCGTATCCGGCGACGGCGATGTAGGCCGCAGGCAGATCGGCCAGTGACGCCGCGCGCGCGGGAATCAGGGTAGCCGGTGCCTCGCGCAGATCGATGTTCCCGGCGTAGCAGAGCGAGAAGCCGCCGACCGCGCCACGTCCCAGAATCGGCGCGTCGGCATTCTCGGTAAACGAGGGCAGTGAGGTGTCCCAGGTGGTCGCCGGGTACCAGAGCAATTGGGCGCGCAGCGCGGGGCCACCGTTGTCGCGGGCCAGCTGCGCCACCACGGCCGACAGATTGCCGCCCGCCGAATCGCCGGCCACCGCGATGCGGGCGGGATCGCCGCCCAGTTCGGCGGCATGCTCGCCGACCCACTGCGTCACCGCCCAGACATCGTCGACGGCTGCCGGGTAGGGGTGCTCGGGGGCGAGCCGGTAATCCACCGACACGACGATCGCCCCGGTGGCAACCGCGTGCAGGCGGGCGGTGCCGTCGTAGGTGTCCAGGTCGCCGACCACCCAGCCGCCGCCATGGATGAACACCACCACCGGCCGGGGGTCGTCTTCGCCGGCCGGCCGGTAGACCCGGACCGGCACTCCCGCCACCAATCGGTCCTCGGCACGCACCTCCGGATACAGCGGCGCTCGGGGCAGCGCCCGGAAGCGGGCGCGGGCCTGTTCGGCGCCACCGTCGAGGGTGAGTTCGAACGGCACTGCTTCAAGTACCTTTTGCAGAATGGGATCGAGTTCGGGGTGCGCAGAGGCCGACATCAGCTCACCGTACGCAGCGCGGTGGCTGTTGTGGGCGGCGGCTGCGACGGTGGCGGTGGGCTACGGCGTTTTCTTGATCACGACCGCACTGCAACTGCCGTCGGGCGCCGATCTGACCGGGCAGTTCGGGCTGCAGCCGGAGATCAAGGCCTCTCCGGCGCTGCTGCTGGCCGCGGCGGCGACGCGGCACCCGATCGTTAGCGAGCGCCGCTGGCTGGTCGCGGCCCTGGTGTTCTCTGCGGGCGGTGATTTTCTGCTGGCGATGCCGTGGTGGCAGCCCGCCGGCGTGCCTTCCTTCGTGTTCGGGCTGGGGTCGTTCCTGGTGGCACACCTGTGCTTTCTGGCCGCCCTGCTGCCGCTGGCACACCGCACGCCGGGCCGTACCGCCGGGGCCGCGGCGTTGGTGGTCGTGTGCATCGGTCTGCTGGTGTGGTTCTGGCCCAACCTCATCAAACAGGGCATGGCCATCCCGGTCACGATCTACATGGCCGTGCTGGTCGCCATGGTGTGCACGGCGTTGTTCGCCCAGTTGCCGACGGTGTGGACGGCGCTCGGTGCACTATGTTTCGCGGTGTCCGACGGCATGATCGGCATCAGCAAGTTCGTGCTGGAGAACGAGGCGCTGGCCGTTCCGATCTGGTGGGCCTACGCGGCCTCGCTGCTGTTGATCACCGCCGGGTTCTTCGCCAAACGCCGGCCCTTGGTCTCGATCACCGCTACCGCGCCGGCTGAGTGACCGGCACCCGAACACAGGCCGCGCACGAGCCGGTGGCTCGGGTGCTGCCGATGCTGTCGGTGCCACACCTGGACCGAGAGTTCGACTACTTGGTGCCCGCCGAACTGTCCGACGACGCCCAGCCGGGGGTTCGGGCCAAGGTGCGGTTCAATGGTCGGTTGGTCGATGCGTTCATCCTCGAAAGACGTTCGGACAGTGATCATTCCGGCAAGCTCGGCTGGCTGGAACGGGTGGTCTCGGCCGAGCGGGTGCTGACGTCGGAGGTATGGCGGCTGGTAGAGGCGGTGGCCGCGCGGTACGCCGGCAGCCGTCCCGACGTGCTGCGTCTGGCCATTCCGCCCCGGCACGCCACCGTCGAGAAGCAGCCGCGGGCGGACGTGCCGCCGCACGCACCGAGCGAGGTCGACACAGCGGCCTGGCAGAACTACGGGCGCGGCGAACAGTTCCTGGACGCCCTCGCCGCGGGCCGGGCGGCGCGCGCGGTATGGCAGGCGTTGCCGGGTGAGCAGTGGCCCGAGCGGCTGTGTGATGCGGCGGCGCTTGTGGTCAATGCCGGCCGGGGTGCGCTGCTGATCCTGCCTGATCAACGTGACGTCGACGCTGTGCACGTAGCCGCGCTGAAGGTGATCGACGAGCAGCGGGTGGTGGCGTTGTCCGCGGGTCTGGGTCCATCGGCACGCTACCGGCGATGGCTCTCGGTGTTGCGCGGCCAGGCCCGGCTGGTGATCGGCACCCGCAGCGCGGTTTTCGCGCCGGTCGCCGACCTCGGCTTCGTCGCGGTGTGGGACGACGGTGACGACTCCCTGTCTGAACCACGCGCGCCGTACCCACATGCGCGCGAGGTGGCGATGCTGCGCGCGCACCAATTGCGTTGCGGCGCATTGATCGGCGGCTTCTCCCGCACCGCGGAGGCGCAAGCGCTGGTGGGCAGTAAGTGGGCGCATGACCTGGTGGCCCCCCGGTCGGTGTTGCGCTCGCATGCGCCACGGGTCATCGCGCTGGACGACGATGCGCACACCCTTGAACGCGACGCCGCGGCGCATACGGCTCGGCTGCCGTCGATGGCGTTGGGTGCGGCGCGAGCGGCGTTGGCGGCCGGGCGGCCGGTCCTGGTGCAAGTGCCGCGCCGGGGTTACGTACCGGCGTTGGCCTGCGCCAAGTGCCGGACGGTCGCGCGCTGCCGGCATTGCACCGGCCCGTTGTCTCTGCCGGACCGGGACACCACCGGCGCGGTGTGCCGCTGGTGCGGAAGGCAAGACAGCGCATTGCGGTGCGGCCGTTGCGGCAGCGACGCGGTGCGCGCGGTGGTGGTCGGGGCCCGTCGCACCGCTGAAGAACTCGGCCGGGCATTTGCCGGCGTGCCCGTCGTGACCTCGGGAGGCGACGCCATGCTCGCCGAGGTGCCCGGCACGCCGGCCCTGGTGGTGTCCACGCCCGGAGCCGAACCGAGGGCCGACGGTGGCTACGGAGCGGCACTGCTGCTGGACAGTTGGGCGCTACTGGGCCGTCAGGACCTGCGCGCGGCCGAGGACACCCTGCGCCGCTGGCTCTCGGCGTCGGCACTGGTGTGTCCGCGTGCCGATGGCGGGACGGTGGCGGTCGTGGCCGAGTCGGGGATTGCGACCGTGCAGGCGTTGGTGCGCTGGGATCCGGTCGGGCATGCCGAGGCCGAGCTGGAAGCCCGCGCCGAGGTCGAGTTGCCGCCGGCGGTGCATCTGGCCGCCATCGACGGGTCACCGGCCGGGGTGGACGCATTGTTGGCTGCGGCCGAATTGCCCGACGGCGTCGAGGTGCTGGGTCCGGTCGACCTGCCGTTCGGCGCCCGTCGACCACCCGGGATGGAGCCCGGCGAGACCGTGCACCGGATGCTGGTGCGGGTGCCTCGGGACCGGGGGTTGGCCCTGGCCGCGGCGTTGCGCCGGGCCGTCGGGGTGGTCAGTGCGCATCGGGACAACCAGCCCGTCAGGGTGCAGATCGATCCGCTGCACATCGGGTAGGTGTGGAGCCATTTCACAGCTACCTGGGTAAGGATCATCGCGACCCGTCACTTGCAATGAGCACCCTTGGTCGGCCCGTCGGCCGGTGGAGGTGGTCCGAGCGGAGGTTGGCATCGTGACAGAGCAGTTGCCGCAACCCCCTGACCTGCCCGATTACTCCGATATCCAGATGTATCCGGACGACCCGGCGCCCACACCCCGCGGATCGAAGCTGCTGTACGTGATCGGGGCGCTGCTGATCGTGGTGGGCGTGATCGGCGCGATTGTCGCCGGCGTTCATGGGTACACCGCGGCCACGGACGCCGTCGTCCGAAATCATTCGTTCGCTTCAGGGGACACCACAGTGGTGCATCTGGAGGCGGGCCGGCCGAAGGTCGTCTACATCGATACGGCCGGCCGGTCGGCGGCGGACTGCCACCTGGCCGGGGCTCCAGCTGCTGAGTTGCACATGGTGCCCTACGACAGTGACCTGACCATCAACCAATGGAAGGCGCTCTTCACCATCTCTGCAGACGAAGAAGACGACTACTCCTTGACGTGCACTGCCGGAGGCGATTCGTCGTTCACCGTCGGAGATGACACCTCGACGGACTTCACGGCTATCAGAGCTGGAGTGGCGGCCGGTGGTCTTGTTGCACTGACCGGTGTGATCGCATTGTTCGTCACAGCTGTGCGCCGCCGTCTGAAGTCGGGCGCGGGGTAGCTCGCGGTGCGGCCAGGCCTGCCAATATCCAGGCGTCGGCGCAAGGCCGAGCTCGTTCGATAGCCTCTTACATCGTGCGTATCGTCTTCGCCGGAACCCCCGAGCCTGCAGTGCCGTCGCTGCGTCGACTCATCGACTCGCCGCATCATGAGGTGGTGGCCGTGCTGACCCGGCCCGATGCCGCGGCCGGTCGCCGCGGCCGGCCGGCGCCGTCGCCGATTGCGGAAGTCGCTCTGGCAGAAGGTATTCCGATACTTCGCCCGAACAAGCCGAACGTGCCCGAGTTCGTCGCCGAGCTGGCGGAACTGGCGCCGGACTGCTGCGCTGTGGTGGCCTACGGCGCACTGTTGCGCGCCGAACTGCTGGCCGTGCCCCGGCTCGGCTGGGTGAACCTGCACTTCTCGGTGTTGCCCGCCTGGCGCGGCGCGGCACCGGTGCAGGCCGCCATCGCCGCCGGCGACGAGGTGACGGGCGCCACCACTTTCCGGATCGAGCTCGACCTGGACTCCGGCCCGGTGTTCGGCGTCCTCACCGAAACGATCCGGCCCACCGACACCACCGGTGAGTTGCTCTCCCGGCTGGCCGATTCGGGCGGCGAACTGTTGGAGCGGACCATGGACGGCATCGCCGCCGGTGCGCTGACTGCGGTGCCGCAGTCGGCCGATGGCGTTACGGTGGCGCCGAAGGTCACGGTCGAGGACGCCCGGGTGCGTTGGAACCTGCCCGCGCACGTGGTCGATCGCCGGATCCGGTCGGTCACCCCGAATCCCGGTGCCTGGACCCAGATCGGCGAGGTGCGGGTGAAGGTCGGTCCGGTCGCCCCGACGGCGGCAGAACCGTTGGCGCCCGGGGTAATTCAGGTTGGCAAGAAGGACGTGCTGGTCGGTACCGGCAGCACGCCGGTACGGCTCAGCACCGTGCAGCCGCCCGGCAAGAAAGCGATGAACGCCGCCGACTGGGCACGTGGCGCACGACTGGAGGAAGGCGTGATGGCGCAATGAGCGAGAACGACAGGCGCGGCGGCGGGCGCCGCGAAGGTCAAGGTGGTCGGGACCGTCAGGGTGGTCGCGGCGGCCAGGACGGCAGCCCCGGCAAATGGCAGAAGAGACCCCCACAGCAGGGTTCCAAGACGCCGGACGGACAACGCGGCGATCGCCGGCAGGGTAACCGGCCACGCCCGCAGTCGTCGGGGGAGCGCACCGAACGGCGCCAGGACGACCGTCGCCCCAGTCGTCCGCAGGCCGACAGCACACCCCGCAAGGGACCGCGGCGCACCCCGTTGGACCCAGCGCGGCGCGCCGCGCTCGACGTGCTGCGTGCAGTGTCCGAGCGCGATGCCTATGCCAATCTGGCGCTGCCGGCCATGCTGCGGGATCGTGAGATCACCGGGCTCGACGCGGCCTTCGCCACCGAACTGGCCTACGGCACGTGCCGCAGCCTCGGCCTGCTCGACGCGGTGATCGAGCACGTCGCCGGCCGGTTCACTGACCAGATCGACCCGGTGCTGCTGGATCTGTTGCGCCTGGGTTCCTATCAACTGCTGCGCACCCGGGTCGAGGCTCATGCCGCAGTGGATACCACCGTCGAACAAGCCGGAATCGAATTCGACACGGCCCGTGCGGGTTTCGTCAATGGCGTGCTGAGAACCATTGCCGCCAAGGATGAAGCGGCGTGGGTCGCCGAGCTGGCACCGGGCGCCGCCGATCCGATCGGCCGCACTGCCTTCACTCACGCCCATCCACGTTGGGTGGCACAGGCTTTCGCCGATGCGTTGGGTGCAGATGCGGGCGAACTGAACGCCATGCTGGCCAGTGACGACGAACGTCCGGTAGTGCATCTGGCAGCCCGGCCCGGTGCGATGACCGCAGACGAGCTGGCGGCGGCAGTCGGCGGCGACGTCGGCCGGTACTCGCCGTACGCGGTGTACCTGCCCGGGGGCGACCCCGGCCAGCTGGACCCGGTGCGCGAGGGTTGGGCCCAGGTGCAGGACGAGGGCAGTCAATTGGTGGCGCGGGCACTGACAGAGCTGCCGCTCGACGGCGCCGACGAGCGCTGGCTGGACCTGTGTTCGGGCCCGGGCGGCAAGACGGCCATGCTGGCCTCGATCGCCGCCCAGTGCGGCGCAACCGTCACCGCCGTCGAACCCACTGACCACCGCGCCGACCTGGTCGAGCGCAACACCGTGGGACTCGGGGTGCAGGTGCTGCGAGTGGATGGACGCGACTCGGGCCTGCAGGCCGGGTCCTTCGATCGGGTGCTGGTCGACGCGCCGTGCACGGGCCTGGGCGCACTGCGCCGCCGACCTGAGGCACGCTGGCGCCGTCAGCCCGGCGACGTGCCCGCGCTGGCCAAGCTGCAGCGTGAATTGCTCGCCGCGGCAATCAAACTCACCCGCCCCGGAGGTGTGGTGCTGTACGCCACCTGCTCGCCGCATCTGGCCGAGACCGTCGGCGTGATCGCGGACGCGGTGCGTCGTCAACCGGTCGAGGTGATCGACACCCGGCCGCTGTTCGCCCCTGCGGACCGCCTGGGGCCCGGCCCGCACGTGCAGCTCTGGCCACACCGTCATGGCACCGACGCGATGTTCGCCGCCGCGCTCAAAGTAGTCTGACCGCCATGGCAGGTCCATCTCCCGTCGCTCCGCTCGCCCAAGCCCCCATGATCGCCCCGTCCATCCTTTCCGCCGACTTCGCCCGGCTGGCCGATGAGACCGCCGCCGTCAGTGGCGCGGACTGGTTGCACGTCGACGTGATGGACAACCATTTCGTGCCGAACCTGACATTGGGCCTGCCGGTGGTGGAGAGCCTGCTGAAGGTCACCGACATCCCGATGGACTGCCATCTGATGATCGAGGACCCCAAGCGCTGGGCCCCGGCCTATGCGGAAGCCGGCGCGTACAACGTCACGTTCCACGCCGAGGCCACAGATGACCCGTGTTCGGTGGCTAGGGACATCCGGGCGGCCGGCGCCAAGGCCGGGCTGAGTGTCAAGCCTGGCACGCCGATCGAGCCGTATCTGGAGATTCTCAAGGACTTCGACACCCTGCTGGTGATGTCGGTGGAGCCAGGCTTCGGCGGCCAGAAGTTCATCCCTGAGGTGCTGCCCAAGGTCGCTGCTGTCCGCCGGTTCGTCGACGCCGGCCAGCTGAGCATCGTGGTGGAGATCGACGGCGGCATCAACGCGGAGACCATCGAGGCTGCGGCTGAGGCCGGCGTCGATTGCTTCGTGGCGGGCTCGGCCGTCTACAACACGCCGGATCCGGGTGAAGCCGTCCGGGCGCTGCGACGCATAGCCGCCGCCGCGTCCCCGCATCTGGTGCTGTGACGCCCGATCCGGCCGTATTGGTCGACGCCATGCGGCTGGCCATCGAGCAGGCCGAGGCGGTCAAGGGCACGACGTACCCGAATCCGCCGGTCGGCGCTGTGATTCTGGACGCCGCGGGGCGGGTGGTCGGCGTCGGCGGCACCCAGCCGCCTGGTGGGGCGCATGCCGAGGCGATGGCGCTGCAGCAGGCCGGCCGGTCGGCTGCGGGCGGCACTGCCGTGGTGACCTTGGAGCCGTGCAACCATCAGGGCCGTACCGGCCCGTGCGTGGACGCGTTGCTGCAGGCCGGAGTGGCCGGCGTGGTCTATGCGGTCAGCGATCCGAACCCGGTGGCCTCCGGCGGGGCGGCTCGACTGGCTGAGGCCGGGGTCCAGGTGCAGTCCGGGCTCATGGCCGAGGAGGTGGCCGGTGCTCCGCTGCGCGCGTGGCTGCACCGTCAGCGAACTGGCCGTCCGCACGTGACCTGGAAGTTCGCCGCGAGCGTGGACGGCCGCAGCGCGGCCGCCGATGGTTCGAGTCAGTGGATCACCGGCGAGGACGCGCGGGCCGATGTGCACCGTCACCGCGGTGCGGCCGACGCGATCGTGGTGGGTACCGGCACCGTGTTGGCCGATGATCCGACATTGACCGCGCGCCTGGCCGACGGGTCCTTGGCGCCGCGTCAGCCCTTGCGAGTGGTGGTCGGCGAGCGCGAAATATCTTCGGAGTCAAGGGTTCTCAACGACGACTCCCGCACCATGGTGATCCGTACCCGAGATCCGCACGAGGTGCTGCGGGCGTTGTCCGACCGTACAGACGTGATCCTGGAGGGTGGACCGACTCTGGCCGGTGCGTTCATCCGCGCCGGTTTGGTGGATCGGATCCTGGCCTACCTGGCACCGACCCTGCTCGGCGGCCCGATCGCGGCGATTGACGACGTCGGGGTGGCAAACATCGGCCAGGCCCAGCGCTGGCGTTTCGACGGGATCGCAACGATCGGAGCCGACGTACGGCTGAGCCTGGTGCTTAGCTGATCGGGCCGTCCGTCCGCTAGTCACCTTCCGGCGAGTCGGGTGAGAGATGCGATTCCTTTGCTCTGTGAATGTGATCACAGTCACCGCGGGACTACATCGGTTGGCGCAGTCGTTATCCGTTTGAGACGTACCGAGAGACGTTTGCCCAGGTAGCGCTTTTTGCCGAGCCGTAAAATTGAGGACGAGTTCGGGTCTGCTGACCCGGACGCCGACATATCGCGCTCACCGAAGTCGTTTCGCGCGGTGGTGAACACGAGCAAAGGATTACGAGCATGACTGCATTGCAGGATTGGCTCAGCTTCCGCCCGGTTGAAGAGAGCATCAAAGACATGGTGTTCCGCCCCTTGCGTGCGGTGCTGAGCGTCGTCGAGGAGCTCGACGCCAACCAGCACGTCGAGCTGGCGGCCGAAAACGACGTGGCGCTGATGCGCCCGGGCCTGGAGCGTTGCTGAGCTCTACCAACGCCAAAAAGCCGTAGCCGCGGGGTTTTCACCCCGCGGCTACGGCTTTTGTGTATCGACTGGCTACGCCACCGGCGCAGGATCTGGATCGACCTCAACCGCAGGTTCGGGTTCGTCGGCGTGCTCGTCGCGTCCGGCGATCAACAACCCGAGCAGGGCACCCACCACACAGACGATCGCGGTGATCTTGAATGTCGCGCTGTACTGAGCGGCATAGGCCGTCTGGGCGTTCTTGGCCAGCTGCGCGGCCGCCTCCGCCAGGCTGTTGCCGTTGCCCCTGGGCAGCTCGGCCATCTTCTGGGTGAAGGTGTACATCCCGAAGGCGGTCAGCGCCGCCATACCGATCAGCATGCCGATCATGCGTGACACCACCACGCCCGCAGAGGCGATACCGTGCTGGACGGTCGGCACCACGCGCAGGGTCGCCGAAGTCAGCGGAGCGATCACCAGGCCCAGACCGAAACCGGCAATGGCCAGGTCGGTGTCGAGGCTGGGCAGGCTGAACAGCACCAGATCGTGGCGGGCGGTCAAGACGTTGCTGTCCCAGTCGGTGAACAGCAGATAGCCGCCGCCGGCGATCAGCAGACCGACGAACGCGACTATCCGGTCACCAAGTTTGGTGGCAACCCAGCCACCGAGGAGAGCACCGATAGGCAGCGCCGCGAAGAACCACGACAGCTTGATGATCGCGGCCACCTTGTCCAGCCCGAGCAGCACCCGCAGGAACAGCTCACCGTTGACCAGCGTGACCATCAGGGCCGCGCCGGTGCACAGCGACGCACCGAGCCCGGCCAGGAACGGCCGGAAGCGCACACCCTGCGGATCGATGATCCGGGTGTTGGCCTTGATCTCCCACACCGCGAACGCGACGGCCGCGACCACCGCGCAGATCAGCAACACCGCACCGTTGGGTGGCAGCACATGCTTGCCGTCCGGATTCTGATTGTCCAGACCCAGAGTCACGAGTGCGAGCGTCAGGGCGAGCAACACGCCGCCAACGACGTCGACCTTCTGCGGATCCTCACTGTCGCTGTGCGCGGGCAGGCTGAAGTGGATCATCACCATCGCGATGATGCTCAGCGGCACGTTGATCCAGAACACCGCATGCCAGCCGGTGAGCCACTCCGTGCCGACGGCGGACGGAATCAGCAGCACGACGCCCACGCCGTACAGCGGACCCAGCACGCTGCCCAATTCCTGGGCCGAGCTGACGGTGCCCAGCACCCCGGCCCGGTTGCGGGCGGCCCACAGGTCGGCGGCCAGCGCCAGCGTCACCGGCAACAGGGCGCCGGCCGAGACACCCTGGATGGTGCGGCCGATCACCAGGTGCATCAGGTCGGTGGCCAGCGCGGTCCACACCGAGCCGAGCGCGAACACCGCCAGGCTGACCTGCAGCACCAGCTTGCGGCCGAAGCGGTCCGAAGCGCGTCCCAGCAGCGGCATCGCCGCGATGTATCCCAGCAGGTACCAAGTGATGATCGGGGCGATCAGCTGCGGTTTGTTGACCGGAATGCCGACGCCCTCCGGCGGCACCTTCATCATGTCGGTCACGATCGCGACCACGACGTAGGTGTCGAGGGCACCGAGCAGGACCGCCAGGCTGCCGGCCGAAATGGCCGCAACCCGGCGGTTCGAGGTCGCCGACATTACGAGGCGTCGGGCTTGTTGACCGTCACCGGCTTACCCCAGTCGCTCAGCGTCATCTGCAGGTTGTTGCCGGGGGTGACCTCGAGCTGCGACTGGATCAGCTGGTGGTTGTTGTCATCAGAGATCCACGCGCTGCCCGGCAGCGACGAGCCGATCTTGAGCTGCGGAACGAGCTTGTTCACCGCGTCCTGGCTCACGGTGCCGGTGACCTTGATGGTCGAGACACCGTTGATGGTCTCGCGGCCGACGGCCTTGGCGTCGGTCATGTTCGACAGCACGTTGGCCAGGCCGGTGTCGGGGTTCAGGATGGCCCCGACGTCGTAGATCTTGTCCGCCGGGCCGAAGCTGGACAGTGAGCCGCCGCCGGTTAGGGAGGCGTACAGGTCGCCGCCGTAGACGACGAACGGCGCGTCGACCGACATGCCGCCCATGGTCAGGCTGGCGTTGCCCTGCGCGGCGACGGCCGGGGTCAGGGTCAGATCGCCGGTGAGCTTGGTCAGCGTCAGCTTGGCGATCTTGCCGTTGACGACCAGCACGATGTGCGCGCTCTGCTGGGCGCGGGTGTAGTCAGCGGACTGCTTGAGCAGTGTGGCTGCGTCGGGCAGCGGCGCGGCCGGGTCGGATTTCGAACAACCGGAGATCGTCAGTACCCCGGCCAGGATTACGGAGAGCAGTGAAAAGAGCACGGCGTAGCGTGGGCGCGTCTGCATGCCTTGCATCGTATAGGTGCGCTGCGACAGAGCTGCCCCTGAACTACCCGGGAGAACCGTGATCATGGCTGTTGACGTGGAGTTTCGGGCGGTTCCGATCGATACGGGCGATGGTGCGGCACTGGTCGGCGCCATGGAATCCGAGATGGCCGAACTCTACGCCGATGTGCGTGGCGGACTGGACCTCAATGCCGCGGACATGCCCAAGGCCGGCCCGGCCGAACTCGGGCCTCCACACGGGGTTTACCTGGCCGGTTACCGCGACGGGGTGCCGGTCTGCGGCGGGGGACTCAAACGCCTGCCCGATGGGGCCTGCGAGATCAAGCGGATGTACGTCGCTCCCCAGGCGCGTGGGCAGGGACTGGCCAGGGTGCTGTTGGGCGCTCTGGAGGACGCCGCACGCGCTCTGGGATACGGCGTCGCCAGGGTCGACACCGGGGCCCGGCAGCCGCATGCGCAGCGGCTCTACGAATCCGAGGGCTACCGACCGATCGGCAATTTCAACGGCAACCCGGTGGCTCACTTCTTCGGCGAGAAGCAGCTCTAGCCGGCGAGCGGAGCGACGGGGGAGGTATCTAGGCTTACCCGTATGTTCACCGGCATTGTCGAAGAGCTCGGCGAGATCGTCAGCAAGGATCAACTGCCCGACGCCGCCCGGTTCGTCATCCGCGGACCCCTGGTCACCACCGACGCCGGGCACGGCGACTCGATCGCGGTGAACGGCGTTTGCCTGACCGTGGTCGAGGTGAGCGACGGCGCGTTCTCCGCCGACGTGATGGCCGAGACGCTCAAACGCTCGAGCCTGGCCGGCGTCGAGGTCGGCAGCCGGGTGAACCTGGAGCGCGCCGCCGCGATCAACAGCCGCCTGGGTGGACACATCGTGCAGGGCCACGTTGATGGCGTCGGCACCGTGCTGTCCCGGACCCCGTCGGAGAACTGGGAGGTGGTGCGTATCGCGCTGCCACTCCAATTGGCGCGCTACGTCGTCGAGAAGGGCTCGATCACCGTTGACGGGGTGTCCCTGACGGTGTCCGCCCTGGGCCGCGGAGACGACGGTGACTGGTTTGAAATCTCCCTGATCCCCACCACTTTGTCGCTGACCACGCTCGGGCGCGCGCCGGTGGGGACCACCGTCAACCTGGAGGTGGACGTGATCGCCAAGTACGTGGAGCGTCTGCTGCAACCTCAGGCCTGACCCGTCCGCTCAGCGGACCGGCGGGAGTTAATCGGGCTGTAGCGGTGGTTCATACTGATAGGTATCAGCATGGCCCGCTCGGGCCGCGGCAAGGGTGGTGGAGATGACGAGGCTCGATTCAGTCGAGCGGGCGATAGCCGATATCGCGGCGGGCAAGGCTGTGGTGGTCATCGACGATGAGGATCGCGAGAACGAAGGCGATCTGATCTTCGCCGCCGAGAAGGCCACTCCCGAACTGGTGGCTTTCATGGTCCGGTACACCTCCGGCTATCTGTGCGTTCCGTTGGACGGTGACATCTGCGATCGACTGGGCCTGTTGCCCATGTATGCGGTCAACCAGGACAAGCACGGCACCGCCTACACCGTCACGGTGGACGCGAAAAAGGGTGTGGGAACCGGTATTTCGGCTTCCGACCGGGCCACGACCATGCGGGCCCTGGCCGACCCGGCTGCCGTCGTCGACGACTTCACCAAGCCGGGGCACGTGGTTCCGTTGCGGGCCAAGGATGGTGGCGTGCTGCGCCGGCCCGGCCACACGGAGGCCGCCGTCGACCTGGCCCGCCTGGCCGGGCTGCAGCCCGCCGGCGCGATCTGCGAGATCGTCAGCCAGAAGGACGAGGGCGCGATGGCCCAGACCGATGAGTTGCGGGTCTTCGCGGACGACCACGACTTGGCGCTGATCTCCATCGCCGACCTGATCGAGTGGCGGCGTAAGCACGAGAAGCACATCGAACGCGTCGCCGATGCCCGGATCCCGACCCGGCACGGTGAGTTCCGCGCCGTCGGCTACACGAGCATCTACGAGGACGTCGAGCACGTCGCCCTGGTTCGTGGCGACATCTCCGAGAGCAATGGCGACGACGTGCTGGTGCGGGTGCATTCCGAGTGTCTGACCGGTGATGTCTTCGGTTCGCGCCGCTGTGACTGCGGCCCGCAGCTCGACGCGGCGATGGCAATGGTGGCCCGTGAGGGCCGCGGGGTGGTGCTGTACATGCGCGGTCACGAGGGCCGTGGCATCGGCCTGCTCCACAAACTGCAGGCCTACCAGCTGCAGGACGCCGGCGCGGACACCGTCGATGCCAACCTGGAGCTCGGCCTGCCCGCTGACGCCCGGGACTACGGCATCGGTGCCCAGATCCTGGTGGACTTGGGTATCCGGTCCATGCGGCTGTTGACCAACAACCCGGCCAAGCGCGTGGGTCTGGACGGTTACGGCCTGCACATCATCGAGCGGGTGCCGCTGCCGGTACGGGCCAACGCCGACAACATCCGGTATCTGATGACCAAGCGGGACCGGATGGGGCACGACCTGACCGGGCTCGACGATTTCGCCGAGGCGGCCACCATGGACGACTACGACGAGGGCGTCTACCTGCTGGGCGACCGGCATCAGCCTCCGGCAGCAGATACCAGCGGGAACGTTCAGTGAGCGGCGTCGGTGTCCCCGACATGCCCGCCCTCGACGCATCGGGGGTGAAGCTCGCCATCGTCGCGAGCACCTGGCACACCACCATCTGCGATGCGCTGCTCGACGGTGCCAGCAAGGTGGCGTCGGCCTGCGGTATTGCTGATCCGACCGTGGTCCGGGTTCTCGGGGCCATCGAAATCCCGGTTGTGGCACAGGAATTGGCGAAGACGCACGACGCCGTGGTCGCGCTGGGCGTGGTGATTCGGGGCGGCACACCGCATTTCGATTACGTATGTGACGCCGTCACCCAGGGGCTGACCCGGGTTTCGCTCGACGAGTCGACCCCGGTGGCCAACGGTGTGCTGACAGTCGACACCGAACAGCAGGCCATCGATCGGGCCGGGCTGCCCGGTTCGGCCGAAGACAAAGGCGCGCAGGCGGCATCGGCTGCGCTGGCCACCGCGCTGACCCTGCGCGAACTGCGGGCATGACCGAAGCGGCCGACGGATGGGACCTGGAGGTCCGTCCGCAGCGGGTCAAGTACGCCGCCTACGCCGCTGCCGCGGTGATCGTGGTGGTGCACGTCGCGGTCGGCGCGCTGCTCAAGCTGCGTGCCACCGGGGTCATCTTCCAGACCTCCGACCAGATCGCCATGGCAGTGCTGGGTTTCATCCTCGCCAGTCTGGTGTTGTTGTTCACCCGGTCCCGGCTGCGGGCCGGTCCTGCCGGGATCTCGGTTCGGAACGTGGTGTCCGACAAGCTGATTCCGTGGCAGGACGTCGTCGGCGTGTCGTTTCCGGTGGGAGCGCGCTGGGCGCGGATCGACCTGCCCGACGACGAGTACGTGCCGGCCATGGCGATCCAGTCCGTCGACAAGGTGCGGGCGGTGACGGCAATGGATGAGCTGCGTGCGTTGGTGGTTCGCTACCGCCCCGATCTCAGCTCAGCACCAGCGTCATCGTGACTTCGTCCTCCGACTGGGGAGGCCGACCGCGTGCCGCCGAAGAGGTCGACGCGCCGCTTTGGTCAAAGGTGAATCCGAGGCCGATGTAGGCGTTGTGCGCGGCGACGTTCATGGGGTCGACCCGCAGAGTGACGGTGCGCACCCGCTGTTCCCGGGCCCAGTCGACTGCAGCGGACAGCAGAGTGCGGGCCACACCGCGCCGCCGGGCCGCCGGGTCGGTCCATAACGAGTACAGGTACACCGATTGGGCGGACGCCCGCTGCGCGCCGATCAGTCCCAGTAGTCGGTCGTCCTCCGACACCGCGAACTGTGCGTGTGCGCGCAGCCGCCGGCGCCATTGGGTACCGCTGTACCCGACCTCGCTGACATATTGCGCGTCGTCGGTGCCGACGGACTCTGCCAGTGCGCGCAGGCGCAGCGCAGCGAACGCTCGCCAGTCGGCTTCGGTGAGCCGGATCACCTGGATGGCGGCCATACCTGCTCGAACTGCTCCGTTCGTTCCATGCGATAGAATTCGCTGATAGTGACCGATTTTCGCATGACCGCGCCGACGCTCGACGTCGTGTCCGTCGCGTCCGCCGGGCGAGGTCACCGAATCTGCGAAATCGGCACACCCATGGTGGCAGCTGCGGAGGTGGTCACCGCCCTCGGTAGCCACCCTACGGTCACCTTTCCGATGCGCCGAGACGTGCCGGCTGACATCGAAAGCCTGTGGGCGTTCGTCGGCGGTACCGCCGAATTCTTCGGTTTGCCGGCGCCGCCCGTCGAACAGGTGCGGCAGGCAGTCACCGAATTCGCGGCCGCCGCATTCGATCGGACGCCCGCGGCGCTGTTGGCGACGACGATCACCGTGGTCGGGGCGCGGGTTGTGGTAACCGCCGTGCCCAGCGCGCCGTTCTCGGACCTCCCGGTGCACATCGGCTGCCTTGACCCGCAGTACTTCTGGGCACGGGCCACCGATGCATCCTGGCTGCAGATGGCCACCCGTACCACCAGCTTTGCCGGCCGCGACCATCTGCTGCGGGGCCTGCGGGGGCACGGCTGCGTCGATGGCATACCCAAGGGCGCTGAGGTTGGCGCACCGTTGTCCGGCGCCCTGGTGCTCGAGACCGGTGCGGGTCTGATCGGTGTCGAATCCGGCGAGCCCACATCGATCCTCGGTGACCTGCACGGCTGCGGGGTACTGGCTGACCTGCCGCGCCGGGTCAGCGTGACTCAAGCCGAAGTGCAACGGGCGTGGTGGATTTCCCCGTTATTCTGCGCCCAACCCGTGGCCATGCTGGGGGAGCGTGCGCTCCCGTCCGATTCCAATCCGCCGCTGTTTCTGGAGCAATTGTGACCAAACCCTTTGTCCCGAAGGACTTTCAGGTGTTTTCGATCGACGGCTACGACTTCGCCGACGGGGTGTTCCGCGGGCACTACACGATGCGTGGCGATTCCGGCCAGGTGAGCTTCGTCGAGACCGTCGATTTCGGGCCGAGCCTGTCCGAGGCCGACGGCACCGGCCCCGACGACCAGCTGCTGCGCTTGCTCACCCTGACCTGCTCACTGAGCTATTACAAGGCCGCCGCGCCGCCGCGGATCGAGATCACCTTCCCGACACACGAATTCGAGCGGGCCTACCTGCGCGAGCTGATCGCGGGCGGGCTCGGGGAGTTCGCGTACCGCAATGGTCTGCCGGATGCGCTGACTCCCACCATCACCGGGAAAGCTGCGACGGCACATCTGGTCAGTGCCGATACCTGGAACCCCAAGGCGGTGCCGCTGGTACCCGTCGGCGGCGGCAAGGACTCGGTGGTCTCCATCGAATCGCTCAAGTCGATGCGCCCGGTGTTGTTCAACGTCAACAGGTTTGACCCGATCGATCGATGCGTCGAGATCAGCGGCCTCGATCACGTCCGCGTCATGCGCTCCATCGATCCTCGGCTGATCGAGGCCAACGCTGCCGGCGCATACAACGGCCACATTCCGGTGACCGCCATCAACAGCATCATCGGGCTGATCGTTGCTGACGCCAAGGGCCTGGGCCCGGTGGTGTTGTCCAACGAACGCTCCTCGAACGTCGGCAACGTCGAATGGCTGGGCCGCGACATCAACCACCAATGGTCCAAGAGCGTCACTTACGAGACGCTGCTGCGAAACACGTTGTCGCACTACGGCCTGAATCCGGACCGATACTTCTCGCTGCTGCGTGGACTGTCCGAGTCGCAGATCGCGGACCGATTCGCGGACAGTCCCCAGTACTTTCGAGCCTTCATCAGCTGCAACCGTCCGTTCGCGCTGGACGAAGGTCGGCGCGGGGCATCGTGGTGCGGACATTGCCCCAAGTGCCAGTTCGTGTTCGCCCTGATGGCCCCGAGACTGGGCCGCGACGAGGTGGAGGCGATCTTCGGTCACAACCTGTTCGACGAGACCGACAATCGCGTCGGCTTCGAGGACATCTTGGGTATCGGCGCACACAAGCCGTTCGAGTGCGTCGGCGAGTACTACGAGGCTGCCGAGTCGATGCTGACCATCCTCGATGACGACGACTGGAAAGGTCTGGCGCTGGTCGAGCAATTCCGCGCTGTGCGAAGCGAATTGGAACGGGTGGCGGCCAATCGCGACGACGGCCCCGCGGTCCAGTACGTGCCGCCGCGTTACAGCGCCGCCCTGAACAGGGATCAATGACACCGTCGCGCCCGGACCTTTCCGGAGCCACCGTCGGCATCTGGGGGTTCGGCAAGGAAGGGCAGTCGCTGGCGCGTACGGCCGCGGCGGCCGGTGCCGCCCGTATCGATGCTGTCGACGATGCCGGACGCGGAACACTGGCGGCGCCGGACGATATCACCGGCCTGAATCTGTGGCGCGGCGCCGAACACCTGGATCGCCTGCGGACCTGCGACGTGGTGTTCGTCAGTCCCGGAGTGCCCTGGCGGCAACCACTTTTCGTCGAATTGCGCAGGGCCGGAGCCACCTTGTCGAGTGCGGCTGACTGGTATCTGACGAAGTACGGTGCCCAAACTGTCGGAGTTACCGGCACCAAGGGCAAGAGCACCACGGCTTCGTTTCTCACCCACCTGTTGCGCCGCTTGGGTTGCGACGCAACGGTGGCGGGCAACATCGGCACCCCGCTGTCGGATCTGACACCGCAGCCGGACAATGTCGTGGTCGCCGAACTGTCCAGCCAGCAGTGCGCGTTGGTGACGGCATCACCGCGAATAGCGCTGATCACCAACCTTTTTGAAGATCATCTCGACTTTCACGGTGACATCGACACCTACCATCGCGCGAAGGCCAACATCTTCGCCTGTGGTGGTGAGGTACTGGTGACCACCCCGCAGGTGCTGACCACCTTGGACCGGCTCAAAGTGGCGCTGCCGCCGGTGGTCCGCACCGTCGACCCAGCCGAGGTGTCCAGCCCTGGTGGCGATTACGTGATGGCATACGACCACAACGTGGTCAACGGCGCGCTGGCTGCGGTGGCCGCGGCCGAGGTCATCGGCCGTCCGGTCACCGTCGACGAGTTCCTCGGTGCGGTAACCACATTCGAGGCATTGCCACACCGGCTGCAGACGGTGCGACGTACCGGTGCCACTCGCTGGATCGACGACACCCTGGCCACCACCGGCGAGAGCGTGGTGGCGGCGTTGCGCGCCATGCGGCCCGAGGACCGGATTGCCGTGATCGTCGGTGGCATGGACCGGCAACTGGACTACCACCAGCTCGATGCGTACCTGTGCAGTGGTGAGCGTGATATCCAGCTCATCCAGGGGCCGACCAACGGCACCCAGATCGGTCAGGGTTTCGCCGCAGCGCACCCGCAGCGTGTGCATCCGGTACCCAGCCTGCGGGACGCGGTTCAGGTCGCGGCGACACTGCCCGGCATCACGGCGGTGCTGCTGTCTCCGGGTGCGGCGAGCTATGACCTGTTCGCCAACTACGAAGCCAAGGCATCGGCATTCTGCGAGTTCATCGACGGACTCGGCACCGTCGGACCGTCGAACTAACCTGTAACTGTGCCTGATCCTGCGATCTACCGGCCCGCGCCGGGGACGATACCCGTGGAGCCCGGTGTGTACCGGTTCCGCGATCCGCAGGGTCGAGTCATCTATGTGGGCAAGGCCAAGAGCCTGCGCAGTCGTTTGACGTCCTATTTTGCCGACATCACCACCTTGGCCCCGCGCACCCGGCAGATGGTGACCACGGCCGGCAGTGTCGAGTGGACGGTGGTGACCACCGAGGTCGAAGCGCTGCAGCTGGAATACAACTGGATCAAGGAGTTCGACCCGCGGTTCAACATCCGGTACCGCGATGACAAGTCTTATCCGGTACTGGCGGTCACCCTGGGCGAGGAATACCCGCGACTGTTCGTCTACCGGGGGCCGCGGCGCAAAGGCGTCCGGTACTTCGGTCCGTATTCGCACGCCTGGGCCATCCGCGAGACCCTTGACCTGCTCACCCGGGTGTTCCCAGCCCGGACGTGTTCGGCCGGAGTGTTCAAGCGGCACAACCAGATTGACCGTCCGTGCCTGCTCGGGTACATCGACAAGTGTTCGGCACCGTGCGTCGGAAGGGTCAGCGCTGCCGAACATCGAAAGATCGTCGAGGACTTCTGCGACTTCCTGGCCGGCAAGACCGACCGACTGGCCCGGGACATGGAACAGCAGATGAACGAAGCCGCCGAGCAGCTCGAGTTCGAACGGGCAGCGCGTTTGCGGGACAACATTTCTGCGCTCAAACGTGCCTTGGAGAAGCAAGCCGTGGTGCTCGGTGACGGTACCGACGCCGATGTGGTGGCGTTCGCCGACGACGATCTGGAGGCCGCCGTCCAGGTGTTCCATGTTCGTGGTGGACGCGTGCGGGGGCAACGTGGCTGGGTGGTCGAGAAGTCCGGTGAAGTCGGACAATCAGGGCACGATTACTTGGTAGAGCAGTTCCTCACTCAGTACTACGGGGATCAGGCCGAACTCGGCGGCGCCGCCGACGAGGCCACCAACCCGGTCCCCAAAGAGGTCCTGGTACCGGTGCTCCCGGACAACGCCGAACAGTTGGCTGCCTGGCTGTCAGGTCTGCGCGGATCACGGGTGACGTTGCGGGTTGCCCAACGCGGCGACAAACGAGCGCTGGCCGATACTGTGCAACGCAATGCCCAGGATGCGCTGGCTCAGCACAAACTCAAACGAGCCGGTGACTTCAACGCCAGAAGTGAAGCGCTGCAAAGTATTCAGGATTCATTGGGGCTGCAGGACGCCCCCTTGCGGATCGAGTGCGTCGACATCAGCCATGTTCAGGGCACCGACGTGGTGGCCTCGCTGGTGGTGTTCGAGGACGGCCTGCCGCGCAAGTCCGACTATCGGCACTACGCCATTCGCGAGGCCGCCGGTGACGGCCGCTCCGATGACGTTGCTTCCATCGCCGAGGTGACTCGGCGACGGTTCCTGCGTCATGTCGCCGATACCCGCCCTGCAGCCGAGCATGCGCCGGATGCCGGGGACACACCCGAGGCGCGGCCGCGTCGGTTCGCCTACCCACCCAACCTGTTCGTCGTGGACGGCGGCGCCCCACAGGTCAATGCCGCGGCAGCGGTGCTCGAGGAGCTGGGTGTGACCGACGTCGCCGTGATCGGGCTGGCCAAACGACTCGAGGAGATCTGGGTGCCGGCCGAGCCGGACCCGCTGATCATGCCGCGCAACAGTGAGGGTCTGTACCTGCTGCAACGGGTGCGCGATGAAGCCCACCGGTTCGCGATCAACTTTCACCGCAGCAAGAGATCAAAGCGGATGACGACCTCCGCGCTGGATGCCGTGCCCGGTCTGGGCGAACACCGGCGCACCGCGCTGGTCGCCCATTTCGGGTCGGTGGCCAAGCTCAAGGAGGCGGGCCTGGAGGAACTCACCGCGGTTCCGGGTATCGGTGTGGCGACGGCCCGCGCAGTGTTGGCGGCGTTGGGTGACGATTCGGGCGCGCCCGAAGCCGATTTCGACAATGATCGAATTGGCGATCGAAGTGTCGGTTCGGCAACGGCAGATCAGGGATGAGCGAGGACTTGCGGGACAACTACATTGACGACAGCATGGCCGGCGAGATCGATGTCGTCCTGGTCACCGGGCTCTCCGGGGCCGGCCGGGGCACCGCCGCCAAGGTCTTGGAGGATCTGGGCTGGTACGTCGCCGACAATCTGCCGCCGGAGCTGATCACCCGGATGGTCGAGCTCGGTCTGGCCGCCGGGTCACGGATCACCAAACTGGCGGTGGTGATGGACGTTCGTTCCCGGGGTTTCACCGGGGACCTGGATTTCGTCCGCGGTGAGCTGGCCACTCGCAACGTGATTCCGCGAGTGCTTTTTCTGGAGGCCTCCGACGACATCCTGGTCCGGCGCTACGAGCAGAATCGGCGTAGTCACCCACTGCAGGGGAATCAGACTCTGGCCGAAGGTATCTCCGCCGAGCGTGCGTTGCTGGCCTCGGTCCGAGCCACGGCCGATCTGATCATCGATACCTCCACCATGCCGGTGCCCGCGCTGCGCGCCAGTATCGAGCGGGCGTTCGGTGAGGAGTCGGTGTCGAGCACCAGCGTCACCGTGGAATCATTCGGCTACAAATACGGTCTGCCGATGGATGCCGATACCGTGATGGATGTGCGGTTCCTGCCCAATCCGCACTGGATCGACGATCTGCGCCCGCACACCGGCCAGCATCCGGCAGTCCGCGACTACGTATTGGGGCAACCGGGCGCCGCGGAATTCCTGGAGACCTACCATCGTCTGCTGGACGTCGTGATCGCCGGCTACCGCCGGGAAGGGAAGCGCTACATGACAGTGGCCATCGGATGCACGGGCGGTAAGCATCGCAGCGTGGCCATCGCGGAGGCACTCGCTGCGCGCCTGCAGGGCGGTGATCGACTGACCGTGCGCGTGCTGCACCGCGATCTGGGGCGCGAATGAGTTCGCGCATCGTCGCTTTGGGCGGCGGACACGGCCTGTATGCGACGCTGTCGGCGGCGCGCCGGCTCACGCCGCACGTGACCGCGGTGGTGACCGTGGCCGACGACGGCGGATCCTCGGGTCGGCTACGCGGCGAATTGGACATCGTGCCGCCCGGCGATCTGCGAATGGCATTGGCGGCCTTGGCCTCTGACAGCCCGCATGGGCAATTGTGGGCAACCATCATCCAGCACCGGTTCTCCGGTAGTGGTGCGTTGGCCGGTCATCCGATCGGCAATCTGCTCTTGGCGGGACTGCAGGAGGTTCTCGCCGATCCGGTGGCGGCGCTCGATGAGCTGGGCCGCATTCTGGGGGTCAAGGGCCGGGTGCTGCCGATGTGCCCGATCGCGCTGCGCATCGAGGCGGACGTGTCCGGCTTGGAGGCCGACCCGCGGATGAGTCGGGTCATTCGTGGCCAGGTGGCCGTCGCGACAACGCCGGGCAAGGTACGTCGGGTGCGCCTGCTCCCGGGCGATCCACCGGCCACCCGCCAGGCGGTGGACGCGATCATGTCGGCGGATCTGGTGGTGCTCGGGCCCGGCTCGTGGTTCAGCAGCGTCATCCCGCACGTGCTGGTGCCGCAGCTGGCTGCCGCACTGCAGGCCACCGAGGCCCGACGGGCCCTGGTGCTCAATCTGGCCGCTGAACCGGGGGAGACGGCCGGTTTCTCGGCCGAGCGGCATGTACACGTGCTTTCCCAGCACGCCCCGGGGCTGACGGTGCACGACATCATCGTCGACGCGGCAAGCGTGCCCAGTGAGCGTGAACGCGACCAGCTCCGACGGGCCGCTTCCTACCTTGATGCCCAGGTTGAGTTTGCCGACGTATCCCGACCTGGTACACCTTTACATGACCCGGCGCGGCTGGCCGCAGCCCTGGAAAGGGTGCGGCTCAACGGGGCTGCGCGTTCCGCTTCGCCGCAGTCCGCGCCCCACTCGGCAGACGAATACCGCGCACAGCCGACCCCTAATGGACCAAGAGGTGACGATCCGTGGCGATGACATCGGAGGTGAAGGACGAGCTGAGTCGGCTCGTCGTGAATTCGGTGAGTGCGCGCCGCGCCGAGGTGGCGTCGCTGCTGCGGTTCGCCGGCGGTCTGCACATCGTCGGCGGCCGGGTGGTCGTCGAGGCCGAGGTCGACCTGGGCATCATCGCGCGCCGGCTGCGCAAGGACATCTACGACCTGTACGGCTACAACGCGGTCGTGCACGTGCTGTCGGCCACCGGCATCCGCAAGAGCACCCGTTACGTGGTCCGCGTGGCGCAGGACGGCGAGGCGTTGGCGCGTCAGACCGGCCTGCTGGACATGCGCGGTCGTCCGGTGCGCGGACTGCCGGCCCAGGTCGTCGGCGGCAGCGTCGGCGATGCCGAGGCCGCCTGGCGTGGAGCGTTTTTGGCGCACGGGTCGTTGACCGAACCTGGTCGATCGTCGGCCCTTGAGGTGAGCTGCCCGGGCCCAGAGGCCGCGTTGGCTCTGGTCGGTGCGGCCCGTCGGCTGGGAGTGAGCGCCAAGGCCCGCGAAGTTCGGGGCAGTGACCGGGTGGTCGTGCGCGACGGTGAGGCCATCGGCGCGCTGCTGACCCGGATGGGTGCCCAAGACACCCGACTGACCTGGGAGGAGCGCCGCATGCGGCGCGAGGTGCGAGCCACCGCGAACCGGCTGGCCAATTTCGATGACGCCAACCTGCGCCGGTCGGCCCGTGCTGCCGTGGCTGCCGCCGCCCGGGTGGAACGCGCCCTGGACATCCTGGGTGACACGGTGCCCGATCACCTGTCTGCGGCCGGGCGATTGCGCGTCGAGCACCGGCAGGCCTCACTTGAGGAGCTCGGCCGGTTGGCCGAGCCTCCGATGACCAAAGATGCTGTGGCCGGTCGTATTCGGCGACTGTTGTCCATGGCGGACCGCAAGGCCAAGCAGGACGGCATCCCGGACACCGAGTCCGCGGTGACACCTGATCTGCTCGACGACGCCTGAGTTTGAAACGCATTTGGACCCACCGGCTCGCTGTGGCGGAGCAGGTGGGTCCAAATGCGTTGTGGCGTCTTAGTGGGTGTGGTGACCGCCGTGGCTGGACGAGTTGTTATTGCTGGTGGTGCGCGACGGGCGTGTCGGCTTCTGCGACGTGGTGTCGTCGGAGCCGGCCGGAGTCGCGGCCTTGCTGTCCTTCTTGTCCTTCTTGCCCTTGTTGGTGGATTTCGCGGAACTTGATGCCGAGCCGGTCGAATTCGAGGAATCCGATGCCGAGCCGGAAGGCGTCGAGCCGGTGCCCGACGAGGAGGTGCCCGACGAGGAGGAGCCGCTCGAGCCCGACGGCGTTGACGAACCTGCACCCGACGAGGTTTTCTCGGTCGCTGCGGTCGTGGTGCCGGCGGCCGTAGCGGTCGAACCACTCGAGCCGGATGTGCCGCTCGCTGATCCCGACGTGGTGCCGGCCGCAGTGGT
Source organism: Mycobacterium sp. MAA66 (assembly GCF_041261665.1). Taxonomy (NCBI): domain Bacteria; kingdom Bacillati; phylum Actinomycetota; class Actinomycetes; order Mycobacteriales; family Mycobacteriaceae; genus Mycobacterium; species Mycobacterium sp. MAA66. The sequence continues at coordinate 732,974 of NZ_JBGCCC010000001.1, forward strand.
GCCGGTTTCACTACTGGCCGACGGGGTCGAACTCGACGGGCTCGCGGAGGCCGCGGCAGCGACCGGGGTGGCCTTGCTGTCCGACGTGGTCTTGACTTCCGATGCGTCCGTGGAATCCGATGCAGCCTTGGCCTCGGTCGTTGCCGTCGAGCTATTGGAAACCTTCTCGGCCACTGAGGTTTTTACGTCGGCACTCGAGGCGTCGGTGCTCGACGCCCCCTCGGCGGTCGCAGAGGCTGCAGCCGTTGCCTTCGGTGCGACAGCCGCAGCGGCGGCCGCGACGTGCTGCGCTGTGGCGGCCGCCGAGGCGACGCCTGAGGTTACCGATTTGAACAAGTTGCTCAATGCGGTGGCAATGCCGGATACGACTTGTTGCACGGCATGGACCGCACCGCTGACCAGGTTGCCGATACCGGTGAAGAGGGCTTGGACCGCGTTACTGATGGCGGTCAGGATCGAGCCCACCACCGAAGCGGCGGGAGCCGTGGTCGGATGCGCGGCGAGCCACGCCGTGACGACGGCTACTGCGGCTTTCGCGGTCCAGTTGGTGGTGAACAGGCCCATGTTGTTGCCTTCACTGTCATCGATCAGTGAGTACAGGAACATGGGGCCGACACCGGTCAGGCTCGACCAGGTGGTGAGGAAGTCCTGAATGTACTGGGCCTGTTGGGCCTGGCCGCCCGATGTCGCCGACGATTCGCCGTATTCGGTGGCCCAGATGAGTTTGGCGGCATCACCGTTGGCATTCATCAAGGCGCGCAATGCCTGAAGTTGCTGGATCGCGGAGTTGGCGAACGTAGTGCCGGCGGAGAACGGACTGGTGGCGTTGTACGGGTGGAACGAGAGGGCATCGAAATAGCCTTGCGCCCCATCGGCATACATCTGCTGCAGGAAATTGACCGGGTTGATGCTCAGCGACCCGATGGAGATGCCGGCGCCGAGCACACCACCGACCACGGTGATGCCGGGCGCGACCGACTTGATCGCGGTGTAGGCCGCTTTGAGCAAGTTGGTGTAGCCCTGGACATCTGGTGTCGGACTCCAGCCGTTATATCCGTTGGGTTCGTTCCAGACCTCGATCGACGAAATCGAGCCGGTCGCACTGCCGTTCGACGAGCCGTAACGCTGCGCCACCGCCTGTACGAATGAGGCGTAGTCCGAGGCGTTGGTGGGTGCGCCGTTGGGCAGCAGGCCGTAGTTGGACGCCCAGGTCGGGGTGCTGGTGACGCAGGCGTCGACGGCGATGCCGTACTGCTTTGCGGTGCTGAGCAACTGGTCGGACTGGGTCCAGCTGTAGGTGCCGTCGGTGGGTTCCATGGCACGCCACGGCAGCAGCACCCGGATCTGGGTGATGCCCATGGTCTGCATCTGCTGCATCGCGGTGTTCAGATCGGTCTGCGACATGAAATAGAGGCTGGAATCAGAAACGCCTACGGCATCGGCGGCGGTGTCGATAGTCGCAGCCAATTGGATTTGTTCGGTTCGGGTGGGGATATCGGCGCCGGTTGGCGCATGCAGGCCTGCCGCAGCACCGATGACCGCAGTGGCCAATGCGGGTACCGCTAACGAGTACAAAGTGCGAAGGAAGTTGCGGCGCACAGGCATGGTGTTCCCTAGATTCTCAGAAATCATCATCGTTTCGTGACGACGAAAGCACATTAGCTGCTGATATTTCAATTTGCAGCATTTTGGCTAGCGATCTTCGACCGGGTGACCCAGCTAATTGACCGAGGCGAAAAATCAACCAAGCCTCTACGCCTGAAACATTCTAAAAGTATTTTTAAATGCAAATTGGAAAGGCTTTTCTACGATCTGGATATGGCGCGGCTTCATCGTCCATATCGGCATGTCAGACCATGTTTAGACCGTCAAACTTCAGGTGTAGAAAGTTGCCGCAGTTGAGTCTGGCGAATCTGCGGAGGGTAACCGCGGCCGACTGGATCTACTTTGGAGCCGGCGGTGTACTGACCGACCGCAGTGACATCGTCTCGTCGAGCGGGTTAAGGGATTGACAACGCCCTAAGTCAACTTATGATAGTTGGTCCCATGCGGGCGCCCGTTTGCGCATCGTGAGTCACCGATCGTCGCTGATACTGCGACGTTAGTTTGCCGGTCAGACTCGGACTATTCACTGGATGGTCAAGACAACGACTCGGCCGGGACTGAGATTCAGTCCCGGCCGATAATCGCGGTGCCTATCCGCGGTTTCTAGCGTCGCGGCGTCATCCGCGACCGTGCCCGCGACCCTTGGTATTGCCATTGGCACGCTTGGCCGGCGCGGTCGACTTTCCGTTATCCGATGAGGAGCCCGAGGCGGCATCGGCCGGCGTGGTGGCCGAGTCGCTTGTCGAGCTGGCTGCCGCACCCCCGGCCGGACGCTTCGGGCGCTTGTTGGCTCCCTTGTCGCCAGGGGTGCCGGTCTTGTCGCCGGCCGCGCCGGTCTTGTCGCCAGTGGTTCCGCTGGTTTCATCAGTGGCGCTTGCCGCCGCCGGCTGGGTGGCCGAACCCGAGGAATCTGAGGTCGTGGCGGGTTTGCGTGCCTTGCGGTCGGCGGTGGCCTTGGTTTTGGCCGGAGCGTCACCACTTGACGACTGCGTCTTGTCGACGCTGCCGCTCGAGGTGGCCACAGCGCCCACCGGTGTAGCAGTATCACCCGCTGACGTGGCCGAAGTGCTCACCGCCGCAGCAGATTTCGCGGTCTTCGCGGCTGCGGCGGGCTTGGTCGCCGCGCCGGCGTTTGCGCCACCGGTAATGGCCTTCAGGATCGAACCGATGCCGGCCGCCAGCGAACCCAACGCATTGGAGAACGCCTTGGACAAGCCGGACAGCGCGTTGGACAAACCGGAGACCACGCTGTTCAGCAGTTGGCCGATACTGGTGATCAGATTCCCGGCCGGGTTGGTCCCTGTCCCGGTACCGGGTGTCGACGCTCCCGGACTCTTCGTCGGATGGGCGGCGATCCAGGCCTGCACCACCGCAGCGGCGGCCTTGGCGACCCAGTTATCGGTGAACAGGCCGAGGTTGTCCTCGGGAGTACTCGAGCCGGTCTTGGTGTCGATCAGTGAGTACAGGAACATCGGGCCGACGCCGGTCAGCTTCGACCAGGTGTTCAGGAAGTCCTGAATGTACTGGGCCTGCTGAGCCTGACTTCCCGCGGCGCTGGTGGTGGGTTGGCCGTACTCAGTGGCCCAGATGAGTTTGGCGACATCGCCATTGGAGTTCATCAGGGCGCGCAGTGCTTGAAGTTGCTTGATGGCGGAGTTGGCGAATGCGGTGCCGGACGAGAACATGCTGGTGTAGTTGTACGGGTGGAACGACAGGGCATCGAAAAACCCTTGTGCCCCATCGGCATACATCTGCTGCAGGAAATTGACCGGGTTTATGGTCAGTGATCCGATGGTGATGCCGGCGCCGAGCACACCGCCGACGACGGTGATGCCGGGCGCGACCGACTTGATCGCGGTGTAGGCGGCCTTGAGCAGATTGGTGTAGTCCTGGACGTTCGGGCTGGGGGTCCAGCCGGTGAACCCGTTGGGCTCGTTCCAGACCTCGATCGACGAAATCTTGCCTGTCGCATCGCCATTGGAGGAGCCGTAGCGCTGTGCGACTGCCTTGACGAATGAGGCGTAGTCCGAGGCGTTGGTGGGTGCGCCGTTGGGCAGCAGGCCGTAGTTGGAAGCCCAGGTCGGGGTGCTGGTGACGCAGGCGTCGACGGCGATGCCGTATTGCTTTGCGGTGTTCAGCAATTGGTCGGCCTGGGTCCAGCTATAGGAGCCGTCGGCGGGTTCCATGGCACGCCACGGCAGCAGGACGCGGACCTGGGTGATGCCCATGGTCTGCATCTGCTGCATCGCGGTGTTCAGATCGCTCTGCGACATGAAGTACAGCGTCGACTCGGACACGCCCACGGCATCGGCGGCAGTGTCGATGGTCGCGACCAGGGCAATCTGCTCCGCTCTGATGGGGATAGCGGCGTCGGCGGGCGCATAGAGGCCTGCTGAAGCGCCGATTACTACCGTCGCCAGGAGCGGCACGGAGAGCGAATTGACCATGCAACGAAGGTTGCGGCGGGTTGTCATGTTCGATACCTGAGCTTTCTGTGAAGCAGTCAGCGGAGGGGGGATTGATCGGACTGTATCCCCGTCGATATGCCGTTGTTATGTCTTTTCTGTGTATCAGCCGAAAATATAATCAGCTAATTGGTATGAAAACTATTTGGCCATAAAGACCGCCCATAAAAGTGGGTTTATAAATGCATTTATGGCAAATTGAATATTGTTGCCCATAGCAGTCTGTGACGTACGCGTAAATTATATATAACCAGGCAGATAGCGATTTGAGTGCTAGAATATATTCTGATTTCAGTGTCTTGATGGTGCCTGTGCGAACCAAATGAACAGTAGGCTGCGGTGCAATAGGTCGGCGGTTGGAGATGGGCGACCTTGGCCACTCGGCGACGTGTCGTCCCGCTCAATGGGCGGGGTATTGACGGTGTCGTAAACGTGCTTATGATGGGCAAGTACGCGATGGCGTGACGGCGATGAATGCTGCCCACAGATAGGTGGTGCGGCGGTCTTCTGTGTTTGCTGCACCATGATCGCGCGCGGCCGCCCGATTGCCTGCGCGGCGCGCCGATGGCGAGACGTCTGCGGTGCTGCGCCGACGCGGACACCGGAGCCCGTCGGATGGCGCATGAAGAGCGCATTGCAGGTCTAATCTGCTCAAGATGGGCCGCCCCCTGTTCGTCGCGTTGGCGCAATATGCGCCCCTTGTCGGTGCTGATCCGATCGGCCAACTCGAGTCCCAGGCGGCCGCAATCGCCGGCCGAGCAGCTGAGCTTGATCTATTGGTGTTTCCCGAGATTCATCTGTGTGGCGACTGCGACCTCGCCGACGACAGCAACGCCTGGCTACTCGCGGCGGCCGAACCGTTGAACGGCCCCAGGGCACAGGCCCTCGGTCAGGTCGCGGCCAGGCTCGGCATCTGGCTGATCCCCGGATCGGTGCCCGAGCTAGGAGATGACAACAGGGTCTACAACACCCAGCTGGTGTTCAGCCCTGACGGTCGGCTGGTATCCAGCTACCGCAAGGTGTTCCCGTGGCGGCCGTTCGAAACCTGGTCTGCCGGACATGAATTCACTGTCTATGACATGCCCGGCACCGGTCGGGGCGGGTTGTCCATCTGCTACGACGCCTGGTTTCCCGAGGCCACCCGCAGCGTGGCGTGGATGGGCGCGGAATTCGTCGTCAATGTGGTCAAGACCATCGGAGCCGACCGCCGCCAGGAACGGGTGCTGGCTCAGGCCAACGCGATCGTCAATCAGGTGTTCATGCTCAGCGTCAACGCCGCCGGGCCGGTGGGCACCGGTGGGTCGATCGTGTGCGACCCCGAAGGCACGGTGATCGCGGATCTGCCCGGCGCCGAACCGGGCGTGCTGTCGGTGACCCTTGATCTGGATGCAGTGACCCGGGTGCGTGAGCACGGCACCGAGGGCAGCAACCGGATGTGGTCCCAACTGGCACCCGATGATCCGGTCATCGACCTACCTATCTACGGCGGACGGATCGACCCCATCAGCTGGCAACCGAGAGGAACGTCATGACCATTGCCGAGGACAGCCAGCACCACGAACATCACGGCAGCCTGCGCAAGCAGTTGGGTCTGCGGTCGCTGGTGCTGTTCGGTCTGGCCTACATGTGCCCGATCATCGTCCTGGGCATCTTCGGGGTGATCGCCGGCCTCTCCGACGGCGGCAGCGCCGGTTCCTATCTGTTGGCCACGGTTGCGATGTTCTTCACCGCGCTGAGTTACGGACTGATGGCCAAACACTTTCCGGTCGCCGGCTCGGCCTATACCTACGTCCGCTCGGCGCTCGACTCACGGCTGGGCTTCGTCGTGGGCTGGACGATCCTGCTGGACTATCTGTTCCTGCCACTGGTGATCTGGCTGATCGGTGCCGCCTATCTCAAAGGTGAATACCCGGGCGTGCCCATAGCGGTGTGGGTCGTCGCGTTCATCGTGATCACTTCGCTGCTGAACGTGCTCGGCCTGAAGGTGGCCGACCGCACCAACTTCGTGCTGATGACGGTTCAGATCCTGATTCTGATCCTGTTCGTGGCGCTGTCTATTGCGCATCTGGTGCACCGATCGCAATCACTGGTGTCGACGGTGCCTTTCACCGGCGGCGGATTCGGCGCATTGACTGCCGGCGCAGCCGTCGCTGCCTACTCGTTCCTGGGATTCGACGCCATCAGTACGCTCACCGAAGAAGCCCACAATGCGCGGCGTAACGTGCCGCGCGCGATCGTTCTGGTTGCCCTGATCGGCGGCGCGATCTTCATCGTGGTGACGTATTTCGTCACCCTGGTCTCGCCGGGCGGGACCTTCGCCAACCCGGATTCACTGGCGGCCGATATCGCAAAGACCATCGGCGGCAACCTTTTTGGGGCGATCTTCTTGACTGGGTTGATCGTCGGACAGTTCACCTCGGGGCTGGCCGCACAGGCCGCGGTGGCCCGACTGCTGTACGCGATGGGCCGGGACCGGGTGCTGCCCGAGCGGCTGTTCGGCTGGGTGTCGGAGCGATTCCACACCCCGGTGTTCAACATCGGGCTGTGCGGCGTGATCGGTCTGGGCGCCATCTTCCTGGACGTGGCCACCTCGACCTCATTCATCAACTTCGGTGCGTTCACCGCGTTCACGTTGGTGAACCTGGCGGTGATGGCGTACTACCTCCGGCACCGAGGCGACGGACTCGCACCGTTGCGATATCTGCTCCTGCCGGCAATCGGCGCGCTGATCGACGGCTATCTGCTCACCCAGCTGGACTCCAAAGCCTTGATCCTCGGCCTGTGTTGGCTGGGCCTCGGCATCGTCTACCTGCTGGTTTTGACCCGCGGGTTGACCAAGGAGCCGCCGGTCATGACCGCGATCACCGAGGCCGAGTAGCCAGCGTTTGACCTTGCTCACTAGACCGCATGCGGGGACGTGTGCAGCACTAGGCTGAACCCAGCAGTGTCACGAACATCACTCAAATGATTAAGGAGCACAGCAGTGACAATTCGGATCGGTGTGAACGGCTTCGGCAGAATCGGCCGCAATTTCTTCCGGGCCCTGGACGCTCAGAAGGCGGCGGGTAAGAACACCGACCTGGAGATCGTCGCCGTCAACGACCTGACCGACAACGCGTCACTGGCTCACCTGCTGAAGTTCGACTCGATCCTGGGCCGGTTGCCCTACGACGTCAGCCTCGAGGGTGACGACACGATCGTCGTCGGTGACACCAAGATCAAGGCCCTCGAGGTCAAAGAAGGCCCCGCCGCGTTGCCATGGGGTGAGTTGGGTGTCGACGTGGTCGTCGAATCAACGGGAATCTTCACCAACGCCGCCAAGGCCAGGGGCCACCTGGACGCGGGTGCCAAGAAGGTGATCATCTCTGCGCCGGCCACCGATGAGGACATCACCATCGTGATGGGCGTCAACGACGACAAGTACGACGGCAGCCAGAACATCATCTCGAACGCCTCGTGCACCACGAACTGTCTCGGGCCGCTGGCCAAGGTGCTCAACGACGAGTTCGGCATCGTCCGAGGCCTGATGACCACCATCCACGCCTACACCCAGGACCAGAACCTGCAGGACGGACCGCACAAGGACCTGCGCCGGGCCCGCGCCGCCGCCATCAACATCGTGCCGACGTCGACCGGCGCCGCCAAGGCCATCGGCCTGGTGCTGCCCGAGCTCAAGGGCAAGCTGGACGGCTATGCGCTGCGGGTGCCGATCCCAACCGGATCGGTCACCGACCTGACCGCGGAGCTGGCCAAGAGCGCCACCGCCGACGAGATCAACGCCGCCATGAAGGCCGCTGCCGAGGGTCCGCTCAAGGGCATCCTCAAGTACTACGACGTGCCGATCGTCTCCAGCGACATCGTCACCGATCCGCACAGCTCGCTGTTCGACTCGGGCCTGACCAAGGTGATCGACAATCAGGCCAAGGTGGTCTCCTGGTACGACAACGAGTGGGGCTATTCCAACCGCCTCGCCGATTTGATCGCGCTCGTCGGCAAGTCGCTGTAGAAGGCCGGGCCGAAGGTAGATAGGTTTCACGACCATGAGCATCAATACTCTGGATACGTTGCTGGCCGAAGGCGTTGAAGGTCGGGGCGTGCTCGTCCGCTCCGACCTCAATGTTCCACTCGACGATGACGGCAACATCACCGACCTGGGCCGAATCATCGCCTCGGTGCCGACGCTCGCGGCGTTGGCCGACGCCGGTGCCAAGGTCGTGGTCACTGCACACCTCGGCCGCCCGAAGGGGGGACCGGACCCCAAGTTCTCGCTGGCCCCCGTGGCAAAGGCATTGGGGGACAAGCTGGGTCGGCACGTGCAGCTGGCCGGTGACGTGGTCGGCACCGACGCGTTGGCGCGCGCCGAGGGCCTGACCGACGGCGATGTGCTGCTGCTGGAGAACATCCGGTTCGAGGAGCGCGAGACCAGCAAGGACGACGCCGAGCGCGCCGCCCTGGCCCGCCAACTCGCCGCGCTGGTCGAAGGGCCCGACGGCTCACCCGGCGCGTTCGTCTCCGACGGTTTCGGTGTGGTGCACCGCAAGCAGGCCTCGGTGTACGACGTCGCCAAGCTGTTGCCGCATTACGCCGGCACGCTGGTGGGTACTGAGATCAAAGTGCTCGAACAGCTGACCAGCTCGACCGACCGCCCGTACGCAGTGGTGCTCGGCGGGTCCAAGGTGTCCGACAAGCTGGCGGTCATCGAAAACCTGGCCACCAAGGCCGACAGCATCATCATCGGTGGCGGTATGTGCTTCACCTTCCTTGCCGCCCAGGGGCTTTCGGTTGGCACCTCGCTGCTGCAGGAAGAGATGATCGACACCTGCCGCAAGTTGCTCGAGGAATACGCCGACGTCATCCATCTGCCGGTGGACATTGTGGTGGCAGACCGATTCGCCGCCGATGCCGAGACGGAAACCGTTGCCGCCGATCGGATTCCGGACGGCAAGATGGGCCTGGACATCGGACCGGAGTCGGTCAAGCGGTTCTCGGTGCTGCTGAGCAACGCCAAGACGGTGTTCTGGAACGGCCCGATGGGCGTATTCGAGTTCCCGGCGTTCGCTGCCGGCACCAAGGGCGTCGCCGAGGCCATCATCGCAGCCACCGGTAAGGGCGCGTTCAGCGTCGTCGGTGGTGGCGATTCGGCCGCCGCGGTCCGTCAGCTGGGCCTGGACGAGGACGGTTTCTCGCACATTTCCACCGGCGGCGGCGCGTCGCTGGAGTACCTCGAGGGCAAGACGCTGCCCGGCATCGAAATCCTGGGTTAGGAGCTAGAACGTGGCACGTAAGCCGCTCATCGCCGGCAATTGGAAGATGAACCTCAATCACTTCGAGGCCATCGCGCTGGTGCAGAAGATCGCTTTTGCCTTGCCGGACAAGTACTTCGACAAGGTCGATGTCACGGTCCTTCCGCCCTTCACCGATCTGCGCAGCGTGCAGACGATGGTCGACGGCGACAAACTGAAGCTCACCTATGGGGCCCAGGACGTATCCCAGCACGACTCAGGCGCCTATACCGGCGAGATCAGTGGTGCATTCCTGGCCAAGCTGGGCTGCACCTTCGCGGTCGTGGGGCACTCGGAGCGGCGCACGTACCACGCCGAGACCGACGAACTGGTCGCGGCCAAAGCCGCCGCCGCGCTCAAGCACGGGCTGACCCCGATCGTCTGTATTGGTGAAGGCCTGGACATTCGCGAAGCGGGCAACCATGTCCCGCACTGCACCGAACAGCTCAAGGGTTCGTTGGCCGGGCTATCCGCCGAACAGATCAGTCAGGTGGTGATCGCCTACGAACCGGTGTGGGCCATCGGCACCGGGCGGGTCGCCAGCGCCGCCGACGCACAAGAAGTCTGCAAGGCGATTCGCGGCGAGTTGGCGGTATTGGCATCCCCGGAGATCGCGGCCACCGTGCGAGTGCTGTACGGCGGCTCGGTCAACGCCAAGAACGTCGGCGAGATCGTCGCTCAGGCCGATGTCGACGGCGCGCTCGTCGGTGGTGCGTCTTTGGAGGGCGAGCAGTTCGCGACATTATCGGCGATCGCCGCAGGTGGGCCGCTGCCATGACCTCCGCAGGTCAACCGGTAGGCTGTGCCTCATGATTTTGGCCCTGCAGATCACGTTGGTCGTGACCAGCGTGTTGGTTGTGTTGCTGGTTCTGCTCCATCGGGCCAAAGGTGGCGGTCTGTCGACCCTGTTCGGCGGTGGCGTGCAGTCCAGCTTGTCGGGTTCTACCGTTGTAGAAAAGAACTTGGACCGGCTGACCTACTTCATCACCGGCATCTGGGTGGTTTCGATCATCGGTGTCGCCCTGCAGATCAAATACGGCTCGTAGCCCCGTAATACCGTGCAAAGCCGGCCGCGCCCGTGGGCGCGGCCGGCTTTGTCTATGTGCCGGCTGTTGGTTGGCTGTCGCCGTGTCAGGAAGCACCCAGCAGCTGCACCTAATATCGGCTGCTGTGGCCGCTGCCACGGCATTGATGTTTGCTTCGAACAGGGTGGGTGTTTGTGCTGAGAATTCTGCGCGTCGGTGCCGGAGCGGTTGCGCTGTTGTGCGTGGCCGGCGGGGTCGCGGTGGCCGAGCCGCTGCCGGTGGCCGACGTCCAGCAGTCCTCGAACACCGAGGACGGCTGGCACCTGGGCGTCGCGCTCACCCAGATGACCGTCAACTCGGTGCCCAACATGGCCGCCACCGCCTTTACCCGGGAGGGCTTCGTTACCGGTCGGGCCGAGGCCACCATCGATGGCAGCGGTTCGTCGGCGGTCAACAACGGAACGCTGATCCTGGGCCTGCAACTCGGTTGTCAGATCGACCTCAGCGAAGGTGGCAGCATCGGCGGTGACGCCGATCTTGGTATCAACCCCGGATTCAGCGGTAACGCGCTGAATGCGATCGGTCCATACGCAGACGTGGAAGGCAATGTCTCGATCAACCTGCTGCCCGGCACCATCACCAACGTCGGGTTGGGTAAGAAGTCGCTCAAGGGCCGTACTGGAGGCATCACGGTGCACGATGCGCACGTCAAGGTCGACGCTTGCGGCGGGCCGGTGTCGATCAGGTTCTTCGCGACGGTGACCATCGACACCGACAAGAACGACGACAGTGTCAACGCCTACGGCGACATCCTGAACCTCTGATGCCGTCTCGTAAATGGGTCACCGTCGCCGGCATTGCGGCGTGGTCGGTCACGGCGTGGATCACCACGCCGTCGCCCCTGGCCGCAGCCGACTGCACCACCGCCGGAGATTTCGGCGCCGGCGCGGGTTGCGCACCGCCAGGCGGGGGATCGTCATCACAGAACTGGCCGCCGACCGCGGTGGACTGGCCGCCCAATGGCTCCTCGGACTCCGACACCGGCGGTAAGGGCGGCGATCACGGCGGCGACGATTCGTCGTCGACCCCGATCGTGATGCCCGACGGGCAGAAGCCCCCGGCGACCACGCACGCGTCTGCAAGCGGCAACCAGGATTCATCGAGCACTTCGACGACGCCGATCGTCCCCGCCGGCCCGCCGGCACCGGTCACGACCGTCACACTGACCACGACGCCCATCGTCATTCCGTCGCAATCACACTGACTTCGCCCTGCGCCATCGCCGCGGGCCGCCGATACTGGACCGATGGCAGAGGTTTCTGAGGTTTCCGATAGCACTCTGCTCCCGATCGGCTCGGTGCGTCGTACCCGAGTCGGTCGCGAGGCAACCGAACCGATGCGCGAGGATATTCGCCTGCTGGGCGCGATTCTCGGCGACACGGTGCGGGAACAGAACGGCGAGGCGGTGTTCGATCTGGTCGAGCGGGCGCGGGTGGAATCCTTTCGAGTGCGCCGCTCGGAGATCGATCGTGCCGAGCTGGCAAGGCTTTTCGATGGTGTCGACATCCATCAGGCCATCCCGGTGATCCGGGCGTTCACCCATTTCGCGCTGCTGGCCAACGTCGCCGAAGACGTCCACCGGGAGCGACGCCGTGCGTTGCATGTCGCGGCTGGGGAACCGCCGCAGGACAGCAGCTTGGCCGCGACCTATCGCAAGCTGGAGCGCGCCGACCTGGATGCGGCAACAGTCGCCGATGCGCTGCGCGGTGCATTGGTGGCCCCGGTCATCACCGCTCATCCGACCGAGACCCGGCGGCGCACGGTGTTCGACACGCAGAACCGCATCACCGAATTGATGCGACTGCGGTTGCGCGGCGGCGTCGGCGAACCCGGCATCGAACGGGAATTGCGGCGGCAGATCCTCACGCTCTGGCAGACCGCGCTGATCCGGTTGTCCCGATTGAAGATTCAGGATGAGATCGCGACCGGCCTGCGCTACTACCCCGCGGCGTTCTTCGACGTCGTTCCGCAGGTCAACGCCGAGCTCAGAGACGCGCTGCAATCACGATGGCCCGAGGTTGGGCTGTTGGAAGAGCCGATGCTGCGGCCCGGATCATGGATCGGCGGCGACCGCGACGGCAACCCGAACGTCAACGCCGACGTGGTCCGGCTGGCCACCGGCAGCGCCGCCTACACCGCGCTGGACCGGTACTTCGCGGAATTGACTGCGCTGGAACAGGAATTGTCGATGTCGGGCCGACTCGTGCAGGTCAGCGCCGAACTGCAGGCACTGGCTGAGAACTGTACCGAGCCGGTATGGGCCGATGAGCCGTACCGCCGTGCGCTACGCGCCATTCGCGCCCGGCTGACCGCGACGGCCGCAGCGATTCTGGATCGTCAGCCCGCACACGAGCTGACACTCGACTTGCCCCGTTACCGGACTCCGGCAGAGCTGCGGGCCGACCTCGATGTCATCGATGCGTCGTTGCGTGCCAACGGCAGCGCGGTACTTGCCGACGATCGGTTGGCCAGGCTACGAGAATCGGTGCACGTCTTCGGTTTTCATCTGTGCGGGTTGGACATGCGGCAGAACTCAGAGGTGCACGAAACGGTCGTCGCCGAGCTGTTGGCGTGGGCCGGCGTGCACGCGGACTATCGGTCTCTGGACGAGTCGTCACGGATCGCGTTGCTGGTGCAGGAGTTGGCGACGCGGCGCAGGCTGGTCAGTCCGGATGCCGAGCTGTCCGATCTCGCTCGAAAAGAACTGGACATCGTCGCTGCCGCCGCGCATGCGGTGCGCGTGTTCGGCGCTGCGGCGGTGCCCAACTACATCATCTCGATGTGTCAGTCGGTTTCGGACATGCTCGAGGCAGCCATCCTGCTCAAAGAGGTGGGCCTCCTGGATGTCACGGGAGACCGGCCGTACAGTCCGGTCGGTATCGTGCCACTGTTCGAGACGATCGATGACCTACAACGCGGCGCGTCGATACTCGAAGCGGTACTGGATATCCCGCTGTACCGAGCGTTGGTCACGGCCCGTGGTGACCAGCAGGAAGTCATGCTCGGCTACTCCGACTCCAACAAAGACGGTGGTTATCTGGCGGCCAACTGGGCGCTGTACCGCGCCGAGCTGGACCTGGTGGAATCAGCCGCCAAGACCGGAATTCGGTTGCGGCTCTTTCACGGTCGCGGCGGTACCGTCGGTCGCGGTGGCGGTCCGAGTTACGACGCGATCTTGGCTCAGCCGCCCGGCGCGGTGAAGGGGTCGCTGCGGATCACCGAGCAGGGTGAGGTGATTGCCGCCAAATATGCCGAACCGCATGCGGCACATCGCAATCTGGAGACACTGCTGGCGGCGACGCTGGAGTCCACGTTGCTGGATGTCGAGGGGCTGGGCGACTCAGCGGAGCCGGCCTACGAGGTGCTCGACGATCTGGCTGCCCGCGCGCAGCGCGCCTACGCCGATCTGGTCCACGAAACACCGGGTTTTGTCGAATACTTCACGTCGTCGACGCCGGTGAGCGAGATCGGTGCACTGAACATCGGCAGCCGACCGACCTCACGTAAACCCACTACGTCGATCGCTGATCTGCGGGCAATCCCATGGGTGCTGGCTTGGAGTCAATCCAGGGTCATGCTGCCCGGGTGGTACGGCACCGGAACGGCGTTCGAGGACTACGTCGCTGCGGGCGAAGGCAATCTGAAGGTCCTGCAGGACCTGTACCTGAGGTGGCCGTTCTTCCGTACCGTCCTGTCGAACATGGCGCAGGTGCTGGCCAAGTCGGATATGGGACTGGCCGCCAGGTATTCGGAACTCGTCGACGATGTCGCGTTGCGCCGCAGGGTGTTCGACAAGATCGTCGCCGAGCACGAACGCACCATCGCGATGTACAAACTGATCACCGGCCACGACGATCTGCTCGCCGACAACCCGGCGTTGGCCCGCTCGGTGTTCAACCGGTTCCCGTATCTCGAGCCGCTCAACCACCTCCAGGTGGAGCTGCTGCGCCGGTACCGGTCCGGTGACGAGGACGAACTGGTGCAGCGTGGCATCTTGCTGACCATGAGCGGATTGGCCACGGCGCTGCGTAACAGCGGATAGCTGTGTGAATCAGTCTGTGGGACTGTCTGTTTCGACATCGCTGTCGCCTTCTATTGGGCAGCGGGCCAGCACCTCCCGACGGGACTGCCAACAACTCAGCCACGCTCAAGCCGGTGTAGTCGAAGCCCGCGAACTTCGTATGCAACTCCTCCAGCGCGGCGTACGCGGTGAGGATGGTGCTGCGATCGGTTGCCATACTCGAACACTAGTTCGAACCACCGAACCGGCGAATGTGACTGCGGTGGCCAAAGTTATTCGCACGGCTTTCGCTAAGCCGGTGACCTACGCAGAGGCGCCGAGCGCACTGCGGCTACGCAGCCCGATTGCGTAGCGCGTTGAACATCCCACGCACCGCGTTCTCGGTGGCCGCGATGGGTGAAATGAGGGTCTCGGCAAGGCTGACCATGGCCTCCACGCGTTCGACGATCGACTCCATCCGCTCGACTACACCGATCAGTCGCGGCGCGAGTTCGTCGATCCGGGTGATGGTGTCATTGAACCGATCGATGGTGGTGTCGAGGACTGCGGTCGTCTTGTTCATGTCCGACAGGGTGTCGCCCAGGTCGGCCAGAATCACTTCGACCTGCGACACCGTGAGATCTGCGTTGAGCGCTGCCTGGGTCAGTGTCCGAATTCGGCCGCCGACCGGCCGCTGGGATCGACCGTCCCCCTTGTCAACCATGGGTCCAGTATGACGGTTCGCCGGCGCGGTATTCAGACAGGTGGCCGACGCACCCACCCGGTGCTCAACTGGTGGAAAGAGATGAGTCCTGGCAAGTTTCTAGATTTGCTGCATCGCAGCCGACCGGTGTTGTAGCGTTCGCCTGGTTTCCACGCCGGCGCGCCCAGCCCTAGAGTTTCGACGCAGCTGCCTGATCGAGCAACCAGACCGTCGCTTCGCGCCCGACCGCACCGGCCGACGGGAAATCGTCGGGCGAAGCGCCACCCACGGCCGCAGCCACCGCATCTGCTTTTTCCGCGCCGGCAACAACCAACCACACCTGACGGGATCGGTGGACCGCAGGCAGCGTCAGCGTGATGCGCCGCGGCGGCGGCTTGGGGGAGTCGGTGACCGCCACGACATACCGCGCGGTCTCGCGCACCGCGGGCGAATGCGGAAACAGCGAGTTGACATGGCCCTCGCCGCCCATCCCCATCAGGTGTACATCGAATTGTGGTGTCGGAGCACCATTTCCGACGACGGTCAGCTCGCGTTCGTATGCCGCTGTGGCCGCGTCGATATCGTCGCCGAACTCGCCGTCGCTGGCGGCCATCGCGTGGATGTTGCCGGCCGGGATGTCGATCGAGTCGAGCAGCGCCTCTCTGGCCTGCTTGATGTTTCGCTCGGCGTCATCGGCGGGCACAAAGCGGTCGTCGCCCCAGAACAGGTGCACCTTGGACCAATCGATCGGGTGACCGCCCACGTGCTTGAGCAACTTGATCCCGGTGCCACCGCCGGTCAGCACGATGTACGCCACGCCGCGCTCTGCCACAGCCGAATCGATGGCGGAGACCAGGCGGTCGCCCGCCGCAGTGACCAACGCGTCGGCATCGGCGTACGTTTCGATGATCTGCTCAGACATACACAACCTTGTCCAGGCCCTGCAGGGCGCGGTGGTAGATCTCGTCGGCGTCGAGCCGGCGCATCTCTTCGGCGAGGCAGTCGCGGGCTTCTCTGCGGGCCAACGGAATTCGGGCATCGGGCCGACCAGTGCGGGTGAGGTTGGCGGTGACACCCTTCTGAGGCCGGCTCAGGGTGATGGTCTCGGTCGGGCGCACCAATTCGACCTTGAGTTCTCCGACCGCGCGGGTCACCGGGCCGTCGATGCAGCTGGCCAGCCAGCCGGCCATGATGTCCAGTGCGGGTTCGTCTTTCAACCCTGACACCAGCACCGAGGTGATCGGTTCGTACGGCGCTTGATCGAGCGCTGAGGCCAGCAATGCCCGCCAGTAGGTAACCCGGCTCCAGGCCAGGTCGGTGTCGCCGGAGGTGTAGCCGGCGAGTCGGCTCTTGATGGAGGCCAGCGGATCGGCTCCATTGGTGGCGTCGGTAATCCGTCGGATGGCCAGTCGGCCCAACGGGTCAGCGGCCGGTACCGGCGGCGCGATATCTGGCCACCAGGTCACCACCGGCGTGTCCGGTAGCAGGAACGGTGTCACGACGCTGCTTGCGTGAGCCGCCAGTGGTCCCGAAAGTCGGAGCACCACAACTTCATTGGCGCCCGCATCGCGCCCGACTCGCAGTTGCGCATCGAGCTTCGCCTCAGTGGCCAACCGGTCGCCCGGGATCACCACGATGACCCGACATGGATGCTCACGGCTGGCTGTGTTCGCCGCGTCGATCGACTCTTCCAGCATTGCCTCGGTGTCCGGAGCGACAACCAGGGTCAGCACCCGGCCCAGGGTGATGGCGCCGCCCTCTTCGCGCAGGGCGACGATCTTCTTGTTGATGGCACCGGTATTGGTGTCGGGTAGATCGACGATCATCGGTGCCCTCGGTTCGTCGTGCGAGCGCTCGTCAGTGTTGGTCGGTTCCTCGCGCGAGCGCTCGTCAGTGTTGGTCGGTTCCTCGCGCAAGCGCTCGTCAGTGTTGGTCGGTTCCTCGCGCAAGCGCTCGTCACGGCCGCCTCCATTCCCGGCCCGATCGCCGCAGCATCTCGAATGCCGAATCGGGGCCCCAGGTGCCGGATTCGTAAGGGTCGGGTTTGCCGTGGGAGGCCCAGTACTCCAACGCGGGATCCAGGATCTTCCAGGATAATTCGACCTCCGCGTTGACCGGAAACAGCGACGGCTCGCCAAGCAGCACGTCCAGGATCAGCCGCTCGTAGGCCTCCGGTGATTCCTCAGCGAACGCCGAACCGTAGGAGAAGTCCATGCTCACATCGCGGACCTCCATGATGTGGCCCGGCACCTTGGATCCGAACCGCAGCGTGATGCCTTCGTCAGGCTGCACCCGAATCACCAGGGCGTTCTGACCGAGCTCATCGGTCATGGTGGCATCGAACGGCAGATGGGGGGCACGCTTGAACACCAGTGCGATCTCAGTGACCCTGCGGCCCAACCGTTTTCCGGTGCGCAGATAGAACGGAACGCCGGCCCAGCGGCGGGTGTCCACCTCAAGGGTGATCGCCGCGAATGTCTCCGTGGTGGAGGTCTTCGAGAAGCCCTCCTCGTCCAGCAGCCCGACGACCTTCTCGCCGCCCTGCCATCCTGCTGCGTACTGGCCACGTGAGGTGGTCTCGTCGAGCGGCTCGACCAGCCGGGTCGCCGATAGCACCTTGATCTTCTCGGCCTGTAGCTCGGCAGGGGAGAAGCTCACCGGTTCCTCCAGCGCTGTCAGAGCCAGCAGCTGCAAAAGATGGTTCTGGATGACGTCGCGAGCCGCGCCGACGCCGTCGTAGTAGCCGCCGCGGCCACCAAGGCCGATGTCCTCGGCCATGGTGATCTGCACGCTGTCCACGTAGTGCGAATTCCATACCGGTTCGAACAGCTCATTGGCGAACCGCAGCGCCAGGATGTTCTGGACGGTCTCCTTACCCAGATAGTGATCGATGCGGAACACCGACGATTCCGGGAACACACTGTTGACCACGCCGTTGAGCGCCTCAGCGCTGGCCAGGTCATGGCCGAACGGTTTCTCGATGACCACGCGGGACCAGCAGCCGTCGGGCTTGTTGGCCAGGCCGGACTTGGAGAGCTGCTCACACACCTGCGGGAATGCATTCGGCGGAATCGACAGGTAGAAGGCGTGATTGCCGCCGGTGCCGCGCTCCTCGTCGAGCTTGCCCAACGTGTCGCGCAGCCGAACGAACGCAGCGTCGTCATCGAAAGTGCCCTGCACGAACCGGAAGCCCTCGGCCAGCCGGTCCCACACTTCCTGCCGGAACGGCGTGCGGGCATGTTGCTTGACTGCGTCGTGCACAACATTTCCGAAGTCTTCGTCGGCCCAGTCCCGGCGGGCGAAGCCGACCAGTGCAAAGCTCGGCGGCAACAGGCCACGGTTGGCCAGGTCGTAGATCGCCGGCATCAGCTTCTTGCGGGCCAGGTCGCCGGTGACGCCGAAGATCACCACAGCGCACGGCCCGGCAATGCGGGGCATACGTTTGTCGCGCTTGTCCCGCAACGGGTTTACCCAGTCCCCGGGTTTGGTGGCGCAGTCGCTCATCATGCCCCTCTGCTCGTCTGAGCTAATGGTGATCCGCGGGCCCGGGGTTAATTCAAGGCGTCGAGTTGACCCTGGACGGCCTCGAGCAACTCGCCCCAGGCTTTCTCGAACTTGTCCACGCCCTCGTCCTCGAGCAGCTTGAACACCTCGACCAGGTCGATGCCCGCGGCGGTGAGGTCATCGAACACGGCCTGCGACGCTGCCGCGGTCCCGCTGACGGTGTCTCCGGTGACCTGGCCGTGGTCGGCAACGGCCTCCAGGGTCTTCTCCGGCATGGTGTTCACGGTGTTGACCGCCACCAGCTCGGTGACGTACAGGGTGTCCGAGTAGTCCGGGTTCTTCACGCCGGTCGATGCCCACAGCGGACGCTGCACCCGGGCGCCTTCGGCCTTCAACGCCCCGAAGCGCTCAGCGCCGAACACCTCTTCGTAGGCCGCGTAGGCCAGGCGGGCGTTCGCCACTCCGGCCTTGCCGCGCAGATCCAGCGCCGAGCCGCCGAGCTTCTCCAGCCGGGCGTCGATCTCGGTGTCCACCCGGGAAACGAAAAACGAAGCGACAGAATGAATCTTGGACAGGTCGTGGCCGGCCTCGCGGGCCTTCTCCAGGCCGGTCAGGTACGCGTCCATGACGGCGCGGTGCCGCTCGACCGAGAAGATCAGCGTCACATTCACCGAGATGCCCTCGGCGATCACCGCGGTGATCGCCGGCAGGCCGGCCAACGTCGCCGGGATCTTGATCAGCAGGTTGGGCCGGTCGACGATCTTCCACAGCTCGATGGCCTGCAGGATCGTCTTGTCGGTGTCATGGGCCAGCCGCGGGTCGACCTCGATGGACACCCGGCCGTCGACACCGCCGGAGGCCTCGTAGGCCTTGGCCAGCACGTCGCAGGCATTGCGCACGTCGTCGGTGGTGGCGGTGCGGATCACCGCGTCCACGTCGGCACCGCGCGCCGCCAGCTCACGTACCTGCTCGTCGTAGGCGGTGCCCTTCGACAGTGCCGCCTGGAAGATCGACGGGTTGGTGGTGACACCCACGACGCTGCGAGTGTCGATGAGCTGCTGCAGGTTTCCGGTCTGCAGCCGCTCGCGGGACAGGTCGTCGAGCCACACGGATACGCCGGCGGCGCTGAGCGCGGCCAGGTTCGGGTTCTGGGTCATCTGAATGCTCCTATGTCGACGGGTTGGTTGTCGGGCGACGGCCGAGCCGTCAGGGGTCCAGCGACGGCCGAGCCGTCAGTTGTCCAGCGATCGTTCTGCGGCGGCCACCACTGCTTCGGGGGTGAAGCCGAATTCGCGGAACAGCGTCTTGTCATCGGCCGACGCGCCGTAATGCTCGATCGAGACGATCTCGCCGGTGTCACCGACCAGCTTGTGCCAAGGCTGCGCGATGCCGGCCTCGACAGCGACCCGAGCCGAGACATCCGGCGGAAGGACCGCATCGCGGTACTCCTTGGGCTGCGCCTCGAACCACTCCAGGCACGGCATGGACACCACGTAGGCCACAATGTCCTTGTCCGCCAACAGCTTCTGTGCTGCGACGGCCAGCTGCACCTCGGAACCGGTGGCGATGATGATCACGTCGGCATCGTCGGCGGGGTTGCCGCCGCCCAGCACGTAACCCCCGCGGGCCGCGCCCTCGGCGTCGGTGCCCTCCAGCACGGGAACGCCCTGACGGGTCAGGATGAAGCCGGTCGGATTGTTGCCGTGGGTGCGCGCCAGGATGGTCCGCCAGGTGTAGGCGGTCTCGTTCGGATCGGCCGGACGTACCACCGACAGGTTCGGGATGGCGCGCAGCGCCGCGAGGTGCTCGATCGGCTGGTGGGTCGGACCGTCCTCACCCAGACCGATCGAGTCGTGAGTCCAGATGTAGATCGGGTCGATGTTCATCAGCGCGGCCAACCGGACGGCCGGACGCATGTAATCGGCGAACTGCAGGAAGGTACCGGCGAAGGGACGGGTCGGCCCGTGCAGCACGATGCCGGACAGGATCGAGCCCATCGCGTGCTCACGGATACCGAAGTGCAGCACCCGGCCGTACCAGTCGGCGGTGTAGTCCTCGGTCGAGATCGACGGCGGACCGAACGACCGCACACCGTTGATGGTGGTGTTGTTGCTGCCCGCGAGATCGGCTGAGCCACCCCACAATTCGGGCAGCTTCGGCGCGACGTCGTTGAGCACCTGACCGAAGGCGGCGCGAGTCGCCACTGCCTTGCTGCCCGGCTCCCAGTGCGTCAGATCGGCATCCCAGCCCTCGGGCAGTTCGCCGGCGTACAGACGGTCCAGCAGCTTCTTGCGCTCGGGTTCCTTGGCCGCCCAGGCGTCGAAGGACACCTGCCACTCGTCGTGCGCGTGCTTGCCGCGGGCCACCAGCTCACGGGTGTGTGCGATCACGTCGTCGCGGACATCGAAGCTCTTGTCCGGGTCGAAGCCCAGTACCTTCTTGGTGGCGGCGACCTCGTCGGCACCAAGCGCAGAGCCGTGCACCCCGCCGGTGTTCATCTTGGTGGGAGCCGGGTAACCGATGATGGTCCGCACCGCGATGAACGACGGCTTGTCGGTCACCTTGCGGGCGGCCTCGATGGCTTCTTCGATTCCGGTGACGTTCTCGCCGCCCTCGACCTCCTGCACGTGCCAGCCGTAGGCCCGGTAGCGCGCCGGAATGTCCTCCGTCAGCGCGATGTTGGTGTCGTGCTCGATGGAAATCTTGTTGTGGTCCCAGAACACGATCAGATTGCCGAGCTCCTGGGTGCCGGCCAGCGAGGAGGCCTCGCTGGTGACGCCCTCCTCCATGTCACCGTCGGAGGCAATCACGTAAATGTAATGGTCGAATGGGCTCGCCCCGGGCGCGGCATCCGGGTCGAACAGGCCGCGCTCGTAGCGGGCTGCCATCGCCATCCCGACTGCCGAGGCCAGACCTTGGCCCAACGGTCCGGTGGTGATCTCCACGCCCTTGGTGTGGTGATACTCGGGGTGCCCGGGGGTCAGCGAACCCCAGGTGCGCAGTGCCTCGATGTCGGACAGCTCCAGTCCGAAACCGCCCAAGTACAGCTGCAGGTACAGGGTCAGGCTGGAATGTCCGCAGGACAGCACGAAGCGGTCGCGACCGATCCATGTCGTGTCGGACGGGTCGTGGCGCATCTGGCGCTGGAACAACGTGTAGGCCAGCGGAGCGAGGCTCATCGCGGTTCCGGGGTGGCCGTTTCCGACCTTCTGAACCGCATCCGCTGCCAGCACTCGGACGGTGTCGACCGCGGCCGAGTCCAGCTCGGACCAGTCTTCCGGATGGTGGGGGCGGGTGAGTTCGGAAATCTCTTCGACGGTGGTCACAGGCGCACTCCTACAGGGGACGTCTCGGGCACGGCAAATTGCAATCGAGCTGCATGACCACCCTAGTGCTCGCTGCCGGTCTGGTGCAGACCGCTTCACCTATGCCGTACCAGTGATTGGGTTTCCATTCACCTCAAAACCACCCTGCGGTGTCGGGCACACAGGTGAGCGGTCTACCATCGTCTGTAGTAGAAGCCCTTAGACATCCTGGGCTGCCGCGACCCCGAGGAGATATCTGCGTGAGCATTCGCGAGCGCCGTTCTGTCCACGGATCGCCCGGCCGAGAGCCGGCCGGCACTCCCGTGGAGGGCGCCAAGCCACACCGCGTTCGCGACACCATTCTCGCGTACATTGCGCTGACCAAGCCGCGTGTCATCGAGCTGCTGTTGGTCACGGCCATTCCCGCGATGTTGCTGGCCCACCGCGGCTCGGTCGACCCGCTGCTGATCCTGAACACCCTGGTCGGTGGCATGCTCGCCGCCGCTGGTGCCAACACGCTGAACTGTGTGGCGGATGCCGACATCGACAAGGTGATGAAGCGAACGGCGCGCCGGCCGCTGGCCCGCGCCACGGTGCCCACCCGGCACGCACTGATCTTCGGCCTCGTGCTGACGGTGGCTTCGTTCTTCTGGTTGTGGCGCACGTCGAATCTGCTGTCCGGCCTGCTCGGCCTGGCCACCATTGCCTTTTACGTTTTCGTGTACACCCTGCTGCTCAAGCGCCGTACGTCGCAGAACGTGGTGTGGGGCGGTGCCGCCGGCTGTATGCCGGTGATGATCGGTTGGTCCGCGGTCACCGGCACGATTCAATGGCCCGCCTTGGTGATGTTCGCGATTATCTTCTTCTGGACGCCTCCGCACACTTGGGCGCTGGCGATGCGCTACAAGGAGGACTACCAGGCGGCCGGGGTTCCGATGCTGCCGGTCGTGGCCACCGAGCGACAGGTCACCAAGCAGATCCTGATCTACACGTGGCTGACGGTGCTGGCGACGCTGTCGCTCGCGCTGGCAACTGGCTGGCTGTACGCGGCAGTGGCTGTCATCGCCGGCGTGTGGTTCCTGGTGATGGCGCATCAGTTGTACTCCGGCGTCAAACGCGGCGAGGCGGTCAAGCCGCTGCGACTCTTCTTGCAGTCCAACAACTATCTGGCCGTGGTGTTCTGCGCGCTGGCGGTCGATTCGGCGCTGAACCTGCCGATGCTGCTGAGCTACTGATCGGGCCGCACGCACCAGCGCGCTAGTTTGTGGGCATGTCCCAACTGGTGAGCCCTGACAACTTTGCCCGTGCCGAATCGGATCTGTATTTCGGAAACATCGTCAAAGACGGTGGTTTCGCGGCGCTGCATCACACCCGCGAGCTGAGTCCTCTCGACAATCAGCTGGTCATCCGGCAGAACCGGGACACCCTCTACTCGGCGGGCGTCTTCGATCTCGACGCCGGTCCGGTCACCATCACGTTGCCCGACAGTGCCGGTCGGTTCATGGCATTGCAGATCATCACCGAGGATCACTATGTCCCGACGGTCGTTTATGCACCGGCGGAGCTCACCCTGACCCGATCCGACATCGGTAGCCGGTACGTCGCGGCGGCGATCCGGACCCTCCTCGACCCGAACGACCCGGCCGACGTGGATGCGGTACACGCGTTGCAGGACGCCATCGTCGTCAGCCAGGACGGGCTGGGCAGCTTCGAAGTGCCGCAGTGGGATCCGGTGAGTCAGAAGACCGTCCGCGACGCGTTGATCACGCTGTCGACGACAGTTCCGGACAGCAAGGGCACGTTCGGGCCGAAAGCGGATGTCGATCCGGTGCGGCACCTCATCGGTTCGGCCTACGCCTGGGGCGGCAATCCGGAGCGGGATGCGCTGTACATATCGGTTTTCCCGTCCGCCAACGACGGCACCGTCGTGCACCGGCTGACCGTCAAAGACGTTCCGGTGGACGGGTTCTGGTCGGTGACCGTTTACAACAAGGACGGCTACTTCACACCGAACCCGCAGAATGCGTATTCGCTCAACGACATCACCGCGGTCACCGATCCCGACGGCACGACCACCATCCGGTTCGGTGGTACAGAAGGCCCAAACTTGCTGCCCATCACCGATGGCTGGAACTACACGGTGCGGCTGTACCGCCCGCGCGCGGAAATTCTCACCGGCGATTGGACTTTCCCGACCGCCCAGCCGGTCTAGGCGCGCGCCCTCGCAGACCTAGGGGACCAGCACCACCGAACCGATGGTGCGCCGGCCTTGCAGGTCGGTGTGAGCGCGGCTGGCATCGGACAGCTGATAGCGCTCGCTGATGGTCACGGTCAGCGTGCCGTCCGCGATGGCCTGCAGCAGTTCACCTGCCCGCCAAGAGAATTCGTCAGAGGTGCGGGTGTAGTGGGCCAACGTCGGCCGGGTCAGGAACACTGAACCGGCGCTGTTGAGGCGCTGCGGATCGATCGGCGGTACGGGTCCGCTGGACGCGCCGAACAGTGCCAGGGTGCCGCGCACCGCGAGGCTGGCGATGCTGGCCTCGAAGGTGGAGGCGCCGACCCCGTCATACACCGCCGAGACGCCGTTGCCGTCGGTCAGCTCGCGGATCTTGGCGCCGAACTCAACCGCGTCGTCGGGGTAGTCGAGTACCTCCACGGCACCGGCCTGCCGGGACAGCTCAGCTTTGTCGGCGGTGGACACCGTGGTGATGACCCGCACGGCCATGCTGGTGGCCCACTGCGTCAGGATCAGCCCGACACCGCCGGCACCGGCATGGAGCAGTACTGTGTCGCCCTGCTGGGCCGGGTACGTCGACTTGATCAGGTAGTGCGCGGTCATGCCTTTAAGCAGTGCCGAGGCCGCGACCTCCGGTGCCACGCCCTCGGGCACATAAGCCACGAAATCAGCTGGGGCCACGCAGTATTCGGCGTAGGCGCCGTCCGCGGCGGCGGTGACGACCCGATCGCCGATCGACAGCGCAGCGACATCCGCACCGACGGCCGCGATGGTTCCGCAGACCTCCTGGCCGGGGATGAACGGCACCGGCCGGGCATAGAGACCGGAGCGGAAGTAGGTGTCGATGAAGTTGACGCCGACCGCCTCGGCCTTGATCAGGACCTCGCCCGGACCCGGTGTGGGCACTGGGCGGTCGACGGATTCAAGGACTTCGGGGCCGCCGGTTTCGGCGATTTCGATGGCGTGCATGACACCTATCATTCCAACGTGAAACTCGCACGGCCGGATATCCGCCATCCCCGCATCGTCTTCGCAGGTTGTCGCGCCCTGATCGACGGCGACGGGGACGACGCCGGGTTGGTCGACGCGCTGCGCGGCCGGGGCCTGCCCGCCCGCTGGCTGCCCTGGGACGACCCAGCCACGTTGGAGGCCGACCTGGTCATCCTGCGGGCCACGTGGGACTACACCGAGCGCCATGTCGAGTTCCTGGACTGGACCCGGCGGGTCCGTAATCTGCTGAACTCGCCGGACGTGGTGGCCTGGAACACCGACAAGCGTTATCTGGCCGACCTGGCCGCAGCGGGGGTACCCACCGTGCCGAGCGACTTCTGTGCTCCCGGACAATCCATCGCGATCCCTGGCGGCGAAGTGGTGGTGAAGCCGGCGGTGGGCGCGGGTTCCGTTGGCGCGGCGCGGTTTACCGACGCCGCCGCAGCCCACGAACATGCCTTGGCATTGCACGCCGACGGACTCACCGCGCTGATCCAGCCGTACGACGCCCGGATCGAAGCAGGGGAGACCGCGCTGGTGTTCCTCAGCGGTCAGCAGTCGCACGCGTTCACCAAAGGGCCCTTGCTGCCGCCGCCTGGTCACCGTCTGGCGATGGATGTGTCCGGCACTTACGCCGAGGAGCAACTGTGCCCGGCCGATCCGGACTTCGAGCTGTGGGACGTGGGCCATGCGGCGCTGACGGCGGCCGCCGCACGTTTGGGGATCACCGCCCAGGAGTTCCTGTACGCGCGGGTTGATGTCATCGGCGAAAAGGACGATCCCCAACTACTCGAGTTGGAATTGGTGGAGCCGTCGCTCGGTTGGCGCCAACTCACCGTCGATGCCCGGGCGTCGGCACAGCGGCAATTCGCCCTGGGGGTCGAGTCAGCCCTGGAGCGCCTGGGGCTCGGACCGCTGTCGCATTGACGCCCACAGCGCTGCGGTCGCCGCGGTGCAGGCGGCGGCCCCGGCCACGTGGATGGCCACCAGCGCGGCGGGCACCCCGGTGTAGAACTGCACGGTCCCGACCAGTCCTTGGGCACACACCAGAACCACGAGCACCGTCAGCCGTAACAGCACCGCACGGGGTGCGCGCACTGCCAGCAGCGCAAAAGTCAGTCCGACAACCAAACTCAGATAGGCCACCAACAGGGACGAGTGCATGTGGACCAGCGTGGTGATCTCCACCTGCAGGCGCTTGACCGGTTCGGCGGCACTCTTGTCGCCGGCGTGCGGCCCGGCCCCGGTCACCAGGGTTCCGGTGACCAGCACGGCCGACAGGACCGTGGCGGTCAGCGCGGCGAACCAGCGCAGGGGCATAGGCACCACCAACGTGTCGGTGCCCTGGTCGGATTCGCCGATCTTGACGTAGAGCAACACCGACAGCCACACCATGACCATCGACACCAGCAGGTGGATCGACACCGTCCACCACAGCAGCCCGGTGCGCACGGTGACACCGCCGATGACGGCCTGCAGCACCGTGGAGCCCGGCATCAGCCAGGCATAGACCAGCACCTCGCGGCGCCGGTGCGCCCGGGTCACTGCCAGCACGGCCAGCACCGCGGTGAGGACCACCCCGAAGGTGAACATCCGGTTGGTGAACTCCACGGCCTGGTGAACGACGGGCACCTCGGCATGCGGTACCGGTACGAAGCTGCCCGGGAAACACTGCGGCCAGGTCGGGCAGCCCAGCCCCGATGCCGTCACCCGCACGATGGCCCCGGTGACCGAGATACCGCCCTGGGTCAGGATGACGGCCAGTGCTGCCAGGCGCTGGACGCGAAGGCTCGGCATCGGAAGGGTGTCGACGATGCGCTGAAAGATCCCGTCGGCCATCGCCCGATCGTAGAGCAGGTCTAACTACAAGCTGTAGTAGGGCTCAACTGAACCGGAACCAGCGCAGGGCGCCCAGCGCAGCCAGGCCACCCCACCCGGCCAGCACCGCGATACCGAACCAGTCCACCGACAGCGTCATGGCCTCGGTCAATGCCTCGGTCAATGCGCCCGACGGGGTGAGCCGGGCAGCCCAGCGCAGCGTCGCCGGCACCATCGGGTGTTCGATGGTCAGCGCGCCCAATCCGCCGAACACGAACCACAGCAAATTGGCCAGCGCCAGCACGATCTCGGCCTTGAGGGTGCCACCGAGCAGCATGCCGAGCGCGGCAAACGCGGCGGTGCCGAGCGCGATGATCACTGCGCCCAGCAGCAGGCCGGCGATGTGCGGACGCCAGCCCAGCGCCAAGCCGATGCCGCCCAACACGATCGACTGCAGAGCCACGGTGGTGACGACGGCCATCGCCTTGCCGGCGATGATGCCCCAGATGGGTAGGGCGGTGGCACCGAGGCGCTTGAGCGCGCCATAGCGTCGATCGAAGGCCACTGCGATGGCCTGCCCGGTGAACGCGGTCGAGATCACTGCAAGCGACATGATCGCCGGAGTAAAGGTGGCGGCACGGATTCCCGGCTGGGCGCCCGCAAAGGAGCCCAGCGGCAGCAGGGTGAGTCCGACCAGCAGCGTGATCGGGATGAACATGGTCAACAGCAGTTGCTCGCCGTTGCGCAGCAGCAGTTTGAGTTCCAGGCCGTACTGGGCGGTGAGCATTTTGCCGACCGTCGCCGGTCGGGGATCCGGGGCGAAGGTCGCCGGAGCAAAACGATTCTGGGTCATGCGCGATCCGCCTGCGCTACTGGCTGAATAGTCACGAGCGGAGCTCCCGTCCGGTCAGGTCCAAGAAGACGTCCTCCAAGCTGCGCTGTTCCACTCGCATGTCGGTGGCCAGCACGTTCAGCCGGGCACACCACGCGGTGACGGCAGCGAGCACTTGCGGGTCGATATGTCCTTCGACCAGGTATTCACCGGCGCCGGCTTCGTTGACCCGGTAGCCCTCGGGCAACGCGGAGATCAGTAGTGACAGGTCCAGCTTGGGTGGCGCGGCGAAACGCAACTGGTTCTCCGCACCGCTGCGCGTGAGATCGGCAGGGGTTCCGGCTGCCACCGCCGAGCCGTGGTCGATGATCACGATGTGGTCGGCCAGTTCCTCGGCCTCGGACAGGTGGTGCGTGGTCAGCACGACGGTCACACCGTCGCGACGGAGTGCATCGATCAATTCCCACACCACGATGCGGGCATGAGCGTCCATGCCCGCGGTCGGCTCATCCAGGAACACCAGCTCGGGGCGTCCGACGATGGCGCAGGCCAGAGCCAGTCGCTGCTGCTGGCCACCCGACAGTCGGCGATAGGTGGTCCGGGCGGCGTCGGTCAGGCCGAGGGTGTCCATCAGCCATTTCGGATCCAGTGGGTCGGCCGAGTAGGCGGCCACCAGGTTCAGCATCTCGCCGGCCTTGGCCGCTGGGTATCCGCCGCCGCCCTGCAGCATCACCCCGATGCGCGAGCGCAGTTTGGCGTTGTCGGCAGTCGGGTTCAGGCCCAGGATCGAGATGCTGCCCGAGTCGGGCTTGGCGAAGCCCTCGCACATCTCGACCGTGGTCGTCTTACCAGCACCGTTAGGGCCGAGCAAGGCAAAGACTTGAGCGCGGTGGACCTCGAGATCAAGGCCGTTGACCGCACGGGTGTCCCCATAGCTCTTGCTGACACCGCGCAGCAGCACGGGAGCTGCGTTGACACTCACGGGGACTCAGCGTAGGCCCCGGGTGCTGCGGTAATCGGACCCGGTCCGCCGCTCTCGTCCGATTCGGGCAGCGCGCGCCAAGGCAGCTGGTTGCGGGTGAGGCCGATCAGAATCAGCACGATGACGGTGCTGGCCAGCGTCGCGTCCAGGATCTGAAACAGTGCGAACCGGTCGCCGTTGGCCGTCGGGCCGAACACGCCGACGATGAACGTCACAACGATCGTCGTGCCGCGGAAGCCGGGCCGGCTGGCCCAGCAGGCCAACGGAATGATCGCCCACAGCAGGTACCACGGCTGGACCACCGGGAACAGCAGCACAGTGGCACCCATGGCCACGCCGAGCCCGCCGATCGGGTGCAGTCGACCACGCAGAACCGACAGCAACAACCACGTCACCAGCACCGCGATGATGAAGACGCCGATCGCGCGGGTCAGTCCGAGCACCGAGGTGGTGTGGTCGCCGAGCCCTAGCAGGATGCCGACCTGTCCGGTGCCCAGGGCGATCAGAGTGGGCGGCGACATCCAGGACCGCACCACATTGGCGGTGCCGAGCGTGAACAGCCAGCCGAAGCCCAGGCCGCTGGCCCAGCCGACGATTGCCATGACTGCGAGCGCCACCAAGCCCAACGGCACGCCGGCCCAGAAGAAGGCCTTGACGGTGCCGCCCATTCGGCGGGCCAGCGCCATCGCCACGAAACCCAGCGCGAGTAGGGACGGCAGCTTGATCTGTGAGGACAGTGCGATCAGCACCGTGCCGGTCAGCAGCATCAACATCGGCCACCAGCGAGTCCAATCGGCGCGATCACCTGGCCAGCTGAGCGGACGCGGGATGAGCGGGCGGCTGGAGTCGACGCCCCGCAGGGCGAACTCGGTGCCGGCCAGCATCAGTCCCAGCATCGGTGCCTCGTTGTGGATGCCGGCGATCAGGTGCATGAACAGCAGGGGATTACAGGGCCCGAGCCACAGGGCACTGACCTCGGCGACCCCGCAACGACGAGCCAGCCGTGGCGTGGCCCAGACCGTCGCCGCGACACCGAGCAGGACGACCGCCCGATGTGCGAGCACTCCGGCCACGATGTTGTCGCCGGTCAACTCGGAGATGCCGCGCCCGATCCACAGGAACAGCGGTCCGTACGGGGCCGGCGTCTCACGCCACAGGCTCGGCACCGACAAGGTGAACACATGGTCCAGTCCCAGGCCGGTGGCCGGACCGACTCGGTACGGGTCCAGGCCGATCCGGGCTATCGCGCTCTGCGCGAGATAGGAGTAGACGTCCTTGCTGTACATCGGCGGCGCGATGAGCAGCGGCAGCGCCCACAGCAGCAGGGTCTGATCGAGTTGGCTTCGGGTCATCCGGCGATTGCCGAGTGCGAAGCGTCCCAGCATCAACCACGCCAGCGCCATCATCACCGCGCCAGTGGTGGTCATGGTCAGCGACACCGTCTGGATGCGGGACGGAAGATTGAGCAGGCGAACACCGAAGGTCGGGTCCTGGACCACCGGCCGGGCCCCGGCGCCGAGCGCGCCGATGGCCATGAGCACCGTCCCGGTGGCACCGAAGACCCGGGTTCTCCGCAGGACGACGATTTGGGAGGGGTTCAGCGGCGAACCGACAGCGAGTTCGTCGGCGTGCCATCGGGCGACTGCCGTGCTGAGGTGCTGGAGGCGGTCGGCCATCTGAGCAGAGTAGCCGCCGGGTTCACCCCAACCAGCCATGTGCTGAACCTCTCAGCCCAGCTAAGGGTGCCCTTCCTAGATTCACCTTTCGAATTCCGTCACAATGGTGTTGTGAAAATCCCCGCCGAAGTCACCGGCGCCGTTTCGACGGCAGCCGCTTCGGACGGGCATACCCGCTCGGCGATCGTGCAGCTACTCCTGGAGGGCTCAGTGACCGCCGGCCAGATCGGCGAGCGGCTCGGCATCTCCGCAGCCGGGATCCGGCGGCACCTGGACGCGCTGATCGAGGCAGGCGACGCCGAATCGAGTGCCGCGGCCGTGTGGCAGCACAGCGGACGGGGCCGGCCGGCCAAGCGCTACCGGTTGACCGCTGCCGGCCGGGCAAAGCTCGGCCACACCTATGACGACCTGGCGGCGGCAGCGATGCGTCAGCTCCGCGAGATCGGTGGAGACGACGCCATCCGCACCTTCGCGCGGCGCCGCATCGACTCGATCCTGTCCGGCGTCACGGCGGCTGACGGCATCACCGATGCTGCTGATCAGGTGGCCGCCGCACTGACTTCCGCCGGATACGCCACCACCACGAACCCGGTCACCGGGCCCATCGGCGGCGTGCAGATCTGCCAGCACCACTGCCCGGTATCGCACGTGGCCGAGGAATTTCCGGAACTGTGCGAAGCCGAGCGCGAGGCGTTCGCCGAGGTCCTGGGCACCCATGTCCAGCGCCTGGCCACCATCGTCAACGGCGACTGCGTGTGCACCACGCACGTGCCGGTCACGCCCGAACAACCTGTAGTCACCAACGAACAAGGAGTGTCGCGATGACGACCACACCGGAACAGTTGACCCAAGAGGAAACCATTGCCTCGCTGGGGAACTACGACTACGGCTGGTCGGACTCGGACGTCGCGGGGGCCAGTGCTCAGCGTGGTCTGTCCGAGGCCGTGGTGCGAGACATCTCGGCGAAGAAGAGCGAGCCCGAGTGGATGCTCGAAATGCGCCTGAAGGCGCTGCGCACGTTCGGCAAGAAGCCGATGCCGAACTGGGGCTCCAATCTCGAGGGCATCCACTTCGACAACATCAAGTACTTCGTGCGATCCAGTGAGAAGCAGGCAGCAACCTGGGACGACCTGCCGGCCGACATCAAGAACACCTACGACCGCCTGGGCATCCCCGAAGCGGAGAAGCAGCGTCTGGTCTCCGGTGTCGCCGCGCAGTACGAATCCGAGGTGGTCTACCACTCGATCCGTGAGGACCTCGAGGCACTCGGCGTCATCTTCCTCGACACCGACTCAGCGCTCAAGGCGCACCCCGAGATCTTCAAGAAGTACTTCGGCACCGTCATCCCGGCCGGGGACAACAAGTTCTCGGCACTGAACACCGCGGTGTGGTCCGGCGGGTCGTTCATCTACGTGCCGCCTGGTGTGCACGTAGACATCCCACTGCAGGCCTATTTCCGGATCAATACCGAGAACATGGGCCAGTTCGAGCGCACGCTGATCATCGCCGACGAAGGCTCCTACGTGCACTACGTCGAGGGCTGTACCGCACCGATCTACAAGTCGGATTCGCTGCACTCCGCGGTCGTCGAGATCATCGTCAAGCCCGGTGCGCGGGTTCGGTACACCACCATCCAGAACTGGTCCAACAACGTCTACAACCTGGTCACCAAGCGCGCCCGTGCCGAGGCCGGCGCCACCATGGAGTGGATCGACGGCAATATCGGCTCCAAGGTCACCATGAAGTATCCGGCCGTGTGGATGACCGGTGAGCACGCCAAGGGTGAGGTGCTCTCGGTGGCATTCGCCGGCGAGGGCCAGCATCAGGACACCGGCGCCAAGATGCTGCACCTGGCGCCCAACACGTCGAGCAACATCGTGTCGAAGTCGGTGGCCCGCGGCGGTGGCCGGACGTCCTACCGCGGCCTGGTTCAGGTGAACAAGGGTGCACACGGTTCGCGTTCCAGCGTGAAATGCGATGCGCTGCTGGTCGACTCGATCAGCCGCTCCGACACCTACCCGTACGTCGACATCCGCGAGGACGACGTCACCATGGGCCACGAGGCCACGGTGTCAAAGGTCTCCGAGGACCAGATGTTCTACCTGATGAGCCGCGGCCTGACCGAAGACGAGGCGATGGCAATGGTGGTGCGCGGCTTCGTCGAGCCCATCGCCAAGGAACTACCAATGGAATACGCGCTCGAGCTCAACCGGCTGATCGAGCTGCAGATGGAAGGCGCTGTCGGCTAGTGAGTAATTTGACTGAGGCGACGGAAGGAATCGTCGCCAACAAGGGTGAGCTGTTTACGTCCTTTGACGTCAACGCTTTTGAGGTGCCCGGCGGCCGTGATGAACTGTGGCGGTTCACCCCGCTGAAGCGCTTGCACGGCCTGCACGACGGGTCTGCGGAGGCCACCGGCGCCGCGCGTGTCGAGGTTTCACAGCGCGATGGCGTCACGGTGGAGACCGTGGGCCGCGATGACACGCGGCTGGGCCAGGGCGGCGTCCCCGCGGACCGTGTTGCCGCACAGGCGTATTCGTCGTTCACCGAGGCCACCGTGGTCAGCGTCGGCCGTGACGTTCAGGTCGCCGAGCCGATCGAGATCACCATTGCCGGTCCCGGTGAAGGCACCGTCGCGTACGGCCACCTGCAGGTGCGGGTCGGTGAACTCGGCGAAGCCGTCGTGGTGATCGACCAGACCGGCAGCGGAATCTACGCCGACAACGTCGAATTCGTCGTCGGCGATGCCGCGCGATTGACGGTGGTGTCCATCGCGGACTGGGCCGACGATGCGGTGAACGTAAGCACCCACCACGCCACCCTCGGCAAGGACTCGGTGTTGCGGCATGTCGCGGTCACCCTCGGCGGTGACGTGGTGCGCTTGACGTCGCGGACCCGTTACCTGGCGCCCGGCGGCGACGCTGAGATGCTCGGCATGTACTTCGCCGACGACGGCCAGCACTTCGAGTCGCGCCTGCTGGTTGACCACGCGCAGCCGAACTGCCGCTCCAACGTGCTGTACAAGGGTGCGCTGCAAGGGGATCCGGATTCGAAGAAGCCCGATGCCCACACGGTGTGGATCGGCGATGTGCTGATCCGGGCTGCGGCCACCGGCACCGACACCTTCGAGGTCAACCGCAACCTGGTGTTGACCGACGGAGCCCGTGCCGACTCGGTGCCTAACCTCGAGATCGAGACCGGCGAGATCGCCGGCGCCGGACACGCCAGTGCCACTGGCCGTTTCGACGACGAGCAGCTGTTCTACCTACAGGCCCGCGGTATCCCCGAGCACCAAGCCCGCCGCTTGGTGGTGCGCGGCTTCTTCGGCGAGATCATCCAGAAGATCGCCGTGCCGGAAGTCCGTGATCGCCTGACCACCGCCATCGAACACGAACTTGAATTGACTGAAGGACGCAACAACTCATGACCACACTGGAAATCAAGGACCTGCACGTCTCGGTCACCGCACCGGATGGTGGCGACGTCCCGATCCTCAAGGGTGTCAACCTGACCGTGAAGTCGGGGGAGACCCATGCGGTCATGGGCCCCAACGGTTCTGGCAAGTCGACGCTGTCCTACGCGATCGCCGGCCACCCGAAGTACACCGTCACCTCGGGGTCCATCACCCTCGACGGCGAGGACGTGCTGGCCATGAGCGTCGATGAGCGGGCTCGTGCCGGCCTGTTCCTGGCCATGCAGTACCCGGTCGAGGTGCCCGGCGTCTCGATGTCCAACTTCCTGCGCACCGCCGCGACCGCGGTCCGCGGTGAGGCCCCCAAGCTGCGGCACTGGGTGAAGGAAGTCAAGACCGCCATGTCCGAGCTCGACATCGATCCGGCATTCGGCGAGCGAAGCGTCAATGAAGGTTTCTCCGGTGGCGAGAAGAAGCGCCACGAGATCCTGCAGCTGGGCCTGCTCAAGCCCAAGATCGCCATCCTCGACGAGACCGACTCGGGCCTGGACGTCGACGCCCTGCGGGTGGTGTCCGAAGGTGTCAACCGGTACGCCGAAGCCGAGCACGGCGGCGTGCTGCTGATCACCCACTACACCCGCATCCTGCGCTACATCCGTCCGCAGTTCGTGCACGTGTTCTTCGACGGCCGGATCGTCACTTCCGGTGGCCCGGAGTTGGCCGACGAGCTCGAAGAGCACGGCTACGAGCGCTACACGACTGCTGCCGCCGGAGCTTGAGGTAGCGCGCACGCGAGGAGCAGAAAGATGACAGTGTCGGTTCATCTGGATGTGACGCGGATCAGGGCCGACTTCCCGATCCTGAGTCGGGTCATGCGTGGCGGGAATCAGTTGGCGTACCTGGATTCCGGTGCCACGTCGCAGAAGCCGCTGCAGGTACTCGATGCCGAGCGTCAGTTCCTGACCACCTCCAACGGCGCGGTGCACCGCGGTGCGCACCAGCTGATGGAGGAGTCCACCGACGCGTACGAACAGGGCCGCGCTGACATTGCCGCGTTCGTCGGCGCCGACGACGACGAGCTGGTGTTCACCAAGAACGCCACCGAGTCACTGAACCTGGTGTCGTATACGTTGGGGGACAACCGGTTCGATCGCGCGGTGGGGCCCGGGGACGTCATCGTCACCACCGAGCTCGAACACCACGCCAACCTGATCCCGTGGCAGGAACTGGCCCGACGGACCGGTGCCGAGCTGCGCTGGTACTCGGTGACCGGCGACGGTCGCATCGACCTCGATTCCCTGCAGCTCGATGAGCGGGTGAAAGTTGTTGCCTTCACTCATCATTCGAATGTCACCGGCGCCATCGCACCGGTCGCCGAACTGGTGTCGCGGGCCAAGGCTGTCGGTGCGCTGACCGTGCTGGACGCCTGCCAGTCCGTGCCGCATCAACCGGTCGACTTCCGGGCGCTGGACGTGGATTTTGCAGCGTTCTCCGGACACAAGATGTTGGGCCCCACCGGAATCGGTGTACTGTACGGCCGACGTGCACTGCTCAACGCGCTGCCACCGTTCCTCACCGGGGGCTCGATGATCGAGACCGTCACGATGGAGCGGGCCACCTATGCGCCGGCGCCGCAACGATTCGAGGCCGGCACCCCGATGACTTCGCAGGTGGTCGGATTGGCGTCTGCCGCAAGGTATTTGACCGACATCGGGATGGCCGCGGTCGAGGCGCACGAGGCCGAGCTGGTCGCCGCCACCCTGGCGGGACTGTCGCAGATCCCGCAGGTCCGGATCATCGGACCGACCAGCACCGAGCACCGGGGCTCGCCGGTCAGCTTCGTGCTCGATGGCGTCCACGCCCACGACGTCGGCCAGGTGCTCGATGATGAGGGCATCGCGGTGCGGGTGGGCCACCATTGCGCGGCGCCGCTGCACCGTCGGTTCGGTATCGCTGCCACCGCCCGCGCATCGTTCGCCGTGTACAACACCCTCGACGAGGTCGACCGGTTGATCGCCGGCGTCAACCGTGCCATCAGATTTTTTGAGCGTGATTCCGCATGAGAATGGAACAGATGTACCAGGACGTGATCCTGGATCACTACAAGCACCCGCACCATCGTGGGCTGCGCGAGCCCTTCGCCGCGCAGGTGCACCACGTGAACCCGACGTGTGGTGACGAGGTCACCCTACGGGTTGCGTTGTCCGCGGATGGCGACACCGTCACCGATATCTCCTACGACGGGCAGGGCTGCTCGATCAGTCAGGCGTCGACCTCGGTGCTGACCGATCAGGTGATCGGGCAGACCGTCGGTGATGCGCTCAAGACGGTGGCGGCGTTCACCGAGATGATTTCCTCGCGCGGCAATGTCGAGGGCGACGAGGATGTGCTGGGCGATGGCATCGCCTTCGCCGGCGTCGCGAAGTATCCGGCCCGGGTGAAGTGCGCGCTATTGGGCTGGACTGCATTCAAGGCCGCTTTGGCCGAGGCCACTGACGATATGGAGGAGAAGCGATGACCGAAGCCACTCCGGAAGGCACGACCACCGCGAACGTGGTCGACGATCCCGAACTGCTCGATGCCGTCGAGGAGGCCATGCGCGACGTGGTCGACCCCGAGCTCGGCATCAACGTCGTCGACCTGGGACTGGTCTATGGCATGACCCTCGAGGAAGGCGAGCAGGGCACCGTCGTCAAGCTCGACATGACGCTGACGTCGGCGGCCTGCCCACTGACCGACGTGATCGAAGACCAGTCACGCACCGCGCTGGTTGGAGCGGGTCTGGTCAGCGACCTCAAGCTGAACTGGGTCTGGAACCCTCCGTGGGGCCCGGACAAGATCACCGACGACGGCCGCGAACAGCTACGGGCCCTGGGCTTTACCGTCTAGCTACGCGCCCGGGTGGTCACGCCGGAACCTGTCGGACCCGATACCCGGGCTCTGCGCTCTGCCGGGTACCGCCCCTAGGACTCTAGAATCCCGACAGCAGTAGTAAGTTTCGCGCTCTGATGCCAGGTCGAGACCAAAACTTGCCGCAAACGACAGCTACTGGCCCTCTACTTAGGTAGATGACGGCTATGGCTACCGCGCGACGACCATCGGCGCTGCGCAGGACGGCGATCGCCGACGCCGTCATCGAAGTGCTTGCCGCGCAGGGCTCGCGACGGCTGACCCACCGGGCGGTCGACCAACACCTGGGCCTGCCGGAGGGCTCTACAAGCTCCTACTTCCGGACCCGCGCCAGCTTGATTTCGGCTGCCGCCCACCGACTTGCCGACGTGGACCGCGAGAGCCTCGAGCAGTTCATGGCCCGGCTGGTCGCGAGCGGCGACACCCTCACGGCCCCTGAGCTCGTCGACGCCGTCGTCAATGACTGGACATCAAATCAGTCTGCTCCCCGGCAACTCGCCCGCCTGGAACTGCAACTGGAGCTGCTGCGCAGTCCGGACCTGGCTGACGCCCTGGCCGAACACCGGTCCTCGTTCATGGGGATGACGCAGATATTCGCCAAAACCCTTGAGGCACACATCGATGAGTCCGCGGATTCCGCACTGATCGCCGCCGCAGTCATGGCGCTGGTCGACGGTTTGGTTCTCGACCGACTCCTATACCCCGCAACAGCTTTGGCGCCGCATCAACTGACCGCCGCGGTCGGACAGCTCGCCGAAGGATTTCACAACCAGGCGATCAATCGCTGGCGACCGATCCACCGCCATCGGCTGAGCTGACAGTTGCGGTCGCATCGGTTGAGCCGATGATCAGGGCCGCATCGGCTGAGCCGATAATCAGGGCCGCATCGGCTGAGCCGATAATCAGGGCCAGAGCCGGCTGATCTCCCACTCGTCGTCGATCCGTCGGTATGCCAGTCGCACGTGCCGGCGATCCTTGGCTCCCTGCCAGAACTCGATCTCGACTGGGCGAACTGCGTACGACACCCACTCGTCTGGCACCAACCGCGGCTCGGTTTCCAACTCGGACTGTGCCTTTTGATACTCGGTTTCCAGCTCGCTGAGGTCCGTCAAGGGTTGACTCTGGCGCCGGGTCAGCGCCATCGCCCGGGAGCCCACTGGGCGGGCCAGGAAATCTGCCGCGCTCTCAGCGGCTCCGTCATTGACAACCGGCCCCACGACCCGAACCTGCCGAACCAGGGAAGGCCAGTAGAAGGTCAGTGCGGCAACGGGATTCGCGTTCAGATCGTGGCCCTTTTGACTTACGGTGTTCACCGCGAAATGCCACCCCGCGTTGTCGACGGCTTTGAGAATCAGCACACGCGCTCGTGGCAGACCCTGGGCGTCGACAGTCGAGATGGTCATGGCATGGGGCTCTGGTACACCGGCATCCACCGCATGTTGCATCCAGCGCCTGAACAACGCCACCGGATCTGCTGCGTCGGCGTCGAATTCCGGTGCCGTTCCGGTAAGCACCGGCAGACTCCGGAGGAACGCCCGGCCACCGTCTACCTCAGCCCATTGAGCCATGACCCGACGTTAGCCGTTGGTCCCCGGGTCGGCGCATGTGCCGTCGCACCAACGGTCGGCCGAGCCTGTGGATAACTCCCGGTTTCGACGGCAGTTTGTCGGCCGTCGTCGTTAGCTTCCAGCCGACAGGACCAACGAGGTCCAGGCGACTGGAAGGCACCACAATGAACACAGACATCGAGCGGTTGCAGGCTGCGTGCGAACGCGATCTGGGCGATCCGGCACGCTGGCCCGAGCCCGCGGGTTATCCGAACTCGTTGGCGTTGTGCATCATTGACGCGATCTATGTGACCGGCGCGCGTCATCTGACCGTCACGAAAGTGGTTGACCGGTACCGCGACTTCCGGGCAGGGCAGGGTGGTGACGCCGACACCGACGGCGCACCAGAGCTTTTGGCGACGGTTCAGGAACTCGGCGGCCCTGACTTGTGGGCGTCAGCCATCGGTAATCGCCGACCGACGTCCACTGCAAAGGACGCGCCGCTGCGGTCGGCGGCACTGACCGACGCGGCACGGGGTCTGGCCGCTTTGGACATCCGGACGACCGAAGACTTACGCGCCGTCCTCGCCGAGAGCAGTGAGCGCGGCGAAGTTGCCAAGGCCGCGTGGTGCGCAGTGCCAGGTCAACGGTCAGGGTTCACCTGGAGCTACCTGGAGATGCTGGCACAGCCGCCCGACGCCACGGCTGACCGGACGATCGTGAGCTATGTGGCCCGCTACGTCGGCAACGCCGATTCGGGGCGGACGGGTGCACTGCTGGCGGGTGTGGCGGCATCGGCCGGGTGGGATGTCGGTGCCCTGCATCACGCCATCTGGCGTTTCGAGTCTCACGGTCGCTAGCGCTTTCGGCCGAAAGCGCCGGTAGACATCGCTGCACTCGTACCGGCGCCGCGAGAATGCAGTTTCGGCAACCTGGGGCCGCTTGGAATCCGTCGCGTCGTGGCGGTGTTGCATAGCGGCATGACCTCTGACGCCTCTGGATTGTTCGAGCCACTGACCATCAAGAGCCTGACCGTGCCCAACCGGTTCGCGATGGCTCCGATGACCCGTCAGGGTTCGCCCGGTGGCGTCCCGGGTTCCGACGTGGCGGAGTACTACGCACGCCGCGCGGCCGGTGGGGTCGGCCTGATCATCACCGAGGGCATCCGGTTGGGCGACCCTGCGGCGGCCGCACATCCTGCGATCCCCACCCTCGTCGGCGACGAGGCGCTGGCCGGGTGGCGCTACGTGACCAGTGCCGTGCACCGTCATGGCTCGGTCATCGCGGCCCAGCTGTGGCACCAGGGTTCCGAACGTGACGGCAGCGACGGGGTGGCCCAGGTCAGTCCGTCCGGTGTCAACGGTGCCGGCGAGGCCGCCGGCCGAGCGCTGAGCGCCGACGAGTTGCCGGCGGTGGCCGAACTGTATGCCGAGGCTGCCCGCAATGCCCGCGAGGTCGGCTTCGATGCGGTCGAGATCCATGGCGCCCACGGCTATCTGCTCGACGAATTCTTCTGGGCCCGAACAAATCTGCGGACCGACGAGTACGGCATCGCCAACCGGACCCGGTTCCCGGCCGAGGTGGTGGCCGCGGTGCGCGCGGCCGTCGGCCCGGACTTCCCGATTATCTACCGTTTCTCCCAGTGGAAGGGTGCTGACTACAGCGCATCGATCGCGGCCGATCCGGTCGAACTCCAGGAGCTGCTGGCCCCGCTGGTAGATGCGGGGGCGGACGTGCTGCACCCGTCGACCCGGCGCCACTACGTGCCGGCGTTCCCCGATGCGGACCCCGTGTTGTCGCTGGCCGGCTGGACCAAGAAGGTCACCGGTGCACAGGTCATCTCCGTCGGTTCAGTGGGCCTGCAGACTGCATTCCGCTCCGAGAAGCCCGGCCAGCTCATCGAACCGGGTCCGATCGACCAATTGGTGGAGCAGTTCGACGCCGGAGAGTTCGACCTGGTGGCGATCGGCCGAGCACTGCTGGCCGACCCGGGTTGGGTCAACCGGCTGCGCACCGGGACGCTGGACGGGTTCAATGGCTACGATGCGGCCAGCGCGTTGGCTGCACTGCGCTGAGCGGCAATACCAGGAACAAGCAGGCACAACGCGACGTTGGGAGAAGCGTGAGCACGAAAGACATCACCGGAGACCAGTTCAACAGCATCCTCGCCGACAACGAGATCGTGCTGATCGACTTCTGGGCGTCATGGTGCGGTCCGTGCCGTGCGTTCGCCCCGACCTATTCGGCGTCCGCTGACAAGCACCCCGACGTGTTGCACGCCAAGGTCGACACCGAGGCCGAGCAGGGTCTGGCCGCTGCCGCCGAGATCCAGGCGATCCCGACCCTGATGGCCTTCAAGAAGGGCCACATGGTGTTCCGGCACTCGGGCATGTTGGCGGCCAACCA
Organism: Mycobacterium sp. MAA66; assembly: GCF_041261665.1. Lineage (NCBI taxonomy): Bacteria > Bacillati > Actinomycetota > Actinomycetes > Mycobacteriales > Mycobacteriaceae > Mycobacterium > Mycobacterium sp. MAA66. The sequence continues at coordinate 773,732 of NZ_JBGCCC010000001.1, forward strand.
GCTCGACGAAGTGATCGGCCAGATCAAGGCCTTCGACATCGACACCGTGATCGCCGAACACGACTCGCACAGCAACCAGGCCTGAGCACAGCCGACGCCGGCCACACCGATGGTGGGGCCGGCGTCGCTGCGCGATACCGTGCAGGCGTGAGCGAGCAGAGCCCTCTTGTACTGGTCGACCGGCCGCGCCCCGGCGTGGCGTTGGTCACGCTGAACCGCCCCGAGCGAATGAACTCGATGGCCTTCGACGTCATGGTTCCGCTGAAGAAGGTGCTCGACGAGCTCACCTACGACAACGACGTACGCGCAGTGGTGCTGACGGGTGCAGGCCGCGGCTTTTCCTCCGGCGCCGACCACAAATCGGCCGGCTCGGTCCCGCATGTCCAGGATCTGACCCGGCCGACGTTCGCGCTGCGCTCCATGGAGGTGCTCGACGACGTCATCCTGGCGCTGCGCAAGCTGCACCAGCCCGTGATCGCCGCGGTCAACGGCGCAGCCATCGGGGGAGGCCTGTGTCTGGCACTGGCCTGCGACATCCGGATCGCGGCCACGGAGGCTTACTTCCGGGCCGCCGGCATCAACAACGGATTGACCGCCAGTGAGCTGGGACTTTCCTATCTGCTGCCGCGGGCCATCGGCACCTCGCGGGCCTTCGAGGCGATGCTGACCGGCCGGGACATCGATGCCGCCGAGGCCGAGCGGATCGGCCTGGTATCGAGGACGGTCGCACCCGAGGATCTGCTCGCGACGTGTTACGACATGGCCGAGCGGATCGGGTCGTTCTCCCGTCCGGGAATCGAATTGACCAAGCGGACGCTATGGAGCGGACTGGACGCAGGTAGCCTAGAGAGCCACATGCAGGCCGAAGGCCTGGGCCAGCTGTTCATTCGACTGCTCACCGCCAACTTCGAAGAGGCGGTTGCTGCGCGCGCGGAGAAGCGGCCCGCGGACTTCACCGACGACAAGTAACACGGTCGCAGCATCAGCTGGATGCTCCGTAGGGCGGGAGCCTAGCGACCCGGGATAGGAGAACCCAGCGTGATCACCGCAACGGACCTGGAGGTCCGCGCCGGAGCGCGCACACTGCTCGCCTTCGAAGGATCGGCGCTGCGGATCCAGCCCGGTGACCGGATCGGGCTGGTGGGCCGTAACGGCGCCGGCAAGACCACCACCCTGCGCATCCTCGCCGGCGAGGGCCAGCCGTACGCCGGCAGTGTCGAGCGAACCGGCGAAATCGGTTACCTGCCACAGGATCCCAAAGAGGGTGACCTGGATGTGTTGGCCCGGGACCGGGTGCTCTCGGCCCGCGGCCTGGACACCCTGCTGTCCGACCTGGAAAAGCAGCAGGTGCTGATGGCCGAGGTCGCCGACGACGCCGCACGCGACAAGGCAGTCCGCAAATACGGCCAACTGGAAGAACGGTTTTCGGCACTCGGCGGGTACGCCGCCGAAAGTGAGGCGGGTCGGATCTGCGCCAGCCTCGGTCTGCCCGAACGGGTTCTGACCCAGCCGCTGCGCACGCTGTCCGGCGGTCAGCGCCGGCGCATCGAATTGGCCCGAATCCTGTTCGCGGCCAGTGACACCGGATCCGGTTCGGACACGACACTGCTGCTCGATGAGCCCACCAACCACCTCGATGCCGACTCGATCGGCTGGTTGCGCGGCTTTCTGCAGAGCCACACCGGTGGTCTGGTGGTGATCAGCCACGACGTCGACCTGTTGGCCGACGTGGTCAACCGGGTGTGGTTCCTCGATGCGGTGCGCGGCGAAGCCGACGTCTACAACATGGGCTGGCAGAAGTACCTCGATGCCCGTGCCACCGACGAACAACGACGCCGGCGCGAGCGGGCGAACGCCGAGAAGAAGGCCGGCGCGCTGCGGGCCCAGGCCGCCAAGATGGGCGCCAAGGCCACCAAAGCCGTTGCCGCGCAGAATATGTTGCGCCGTGCCGAGCGGATGATCTCCGAGCTCGACGCCGAGCGGGTGGCCGACAAGGTGGCCAAGATCAAGTTCCCGACCCCGGCGCCATGCGGCAAGACGCCATTGGTGGTCAAGGGGCTGACCAAAACCTATGGCTCACTGGAGATCTTCACCGGCGTGGACCTGGCGATCGATCGCGGTTCCCGCGTGGTGGTGCTTGGCCTCAACGGTGCCGGAAAGACGACGCTGCTGCGGCTGCTGGCTGGGGTGGAGACCGCCGATGCCGGCGGTATCGAACCGGGCCACGGCCTCAAGGTCGGCTACTTCGCCCAGGAGCACGACACCCTCGACGACCACGACACGGTCTGGGAGAACATCCGGCACGCCGCACCCGATACCGGCGAACAGGATCTGCGGGGCCTGTTGGGCGCGTTCATGTTCTCCGGTCCGCAGCTGGAGCAGCCGGCCGGCACGCTGTCCGGTGGTGAGAAGACGCGTCTGGCATTGGCCGGCCTGGTGGCCTCCACCGCGAACGTGTTGCTGCTCGACGAGCCGACCAACAACCTTGATCCGGCCTCACGTGAACAGGTGCTCGACGCGCTGCGCAGCTACGCCGGCGCGGTGGTGCTGGTGACGCACGACCCGGGTGCGGCCGAAGCCCTCAATCCGCAACGGGTGCTGCTATTGCCCGATGCCACCGAGGATTTCTGGTCCGACGAGTATCGGGAGCTCATCGAGCTCGCCTGAGCCCTGTTGATGCGGCGGCAGTTTCGCCGAATCGCCCGCGTCGCCGCGGCACTGTTCCTACGCTGAACCCGTTGATCCGAGGCAGCGTCGGGGCAGGCTCAGGGGAGGCTGGGATGAAGGAAGCGAAGAAGTCGCGCGAGGCGATGATGACCGAGTTGCGCAGTGCCTACGAAGGCGGCGCCAGCATTCGTACATTGGTGGCCACGACCGGCAAATCCTACGGCTCGGTGCACAGCATGCTGCTCAAGTCGGGAACCGTGCTGCGCGGCCGAGGCGGACCGAACCACCGTACCCGCGTGCAGCGCTAATCGGTTGCCGGGCAACCGATTAGACCCTCAGATGCAGCCGCTGATGTTGATCCGGCGGCCGACATTGGCGCACACGTTGACGTTTGGCGCCGGCGGTGGCGGCGGTACCGCACTGAAGTCCTCAGGCAACGGCGCGTAGGCGGCCGGCGGCGGCGCCCAGCGCTCGATCGGATCGCCACAACCACTCACCGAAATACGTCGGCCCCCGATGCTGCCGCACACATCGGCAGCGGACGTCGGCTCCGGTATGGCGGCAACCATGGTCAGTGCGCCGGCACCCGCGAGCAGTCCCATGGCCAACGTGCGGTAAGCGGTCATCATCACCGTCCCTCTCAGATGTCCTGATCGTCGCACTGTGCCGTGCCGACCGGTCAGGTTTCGGTGGATACCACGGCAGGCCCGTGCTGGCGCACCGATGCCTCCACCACATCCAGCACTGCGGAAAGCTTCCCGGGATCGTCGCCAGAGGCCAGCCGGGCCACCAGGCCGTCGAGCACGAGGTCCAGGTACATCTGCAGGACGTCGCTGGGTACGTCGTCGCGCAGCCGGCCGGCCTGCTTCTGTCGATGCAGGCGTGCGGTGGTGGCCGCCGAGAGCTCGGCCGAGCGTTCCGACCAGCCGGCGTGAAACACCGGGTCGTTGCGCAACTTTCGGGCGATCTCCAGCCGGGTGGCGAGCCAGTCGAATTGGTCGGGCGCTGCCAGTAGGTCCCGCATCACCTGGACCAGACCCTCGCGGGCCGCCACCTCGGCCATCCGCTCGGCGTCCTCGTGGGCCAGCTCGAAGAACAAGGTGTCCTTGTCCTTGAAGTGATGGAAGATGGCGCCGCGCGACAGCCCGATGGTGTGTTCGAGCCGCCGCACGGTCGCCTTGTCGTATCCGTACTCGGCAAAGCAGCGCCGGGCACCGTCGAGAATTTGGCGGCGGCGCGCCGCCAGATGATCTCCTGAGACCCGGGGCATGAAATGCCTTGTCTACCTTCTTCGTTCGCTCTAGCTACCCGACCGCAGCATGTTGCGCAGCACGTACTGCAGGATGCCGCCGTTGCGGTAGTAGTCGGCTTCACCAGGGGTGTCGATGCGGACCACGGCGTCGAACTCCACCTTGGTGCCGTCTTCCTTGGCGGCGGTGACGTGCACCGTCTTCGGGGTGACTCCCTCGTTCAGCTTCTCGATGCCGCTGATGTCGAACACCTCGGTGCCGTCCAGCCCCAGCGTCTTGGCGGTCTCGCCGGCCGGGAACTGCAGCGGGACGACTCCCATGCCGATGAGGTTCGACCGGTGGATGCGCTCGAACGACTCGGTGATGACGGCCTTGACGCCCAGCAGCGTGGTGCCCTTGGCCGCCCAGTCACGCGACGAACCCGAGCCGTACTCCTTGCCGCCGAGCACGACCAGCGGGATGCCGGCCTTCTGGTAGTTCATGCAGGCGTCGTAGATGAACGACTTCGGGCCGCCCTCCTGGGTGAAGTCCCGGGTGTAGCCACCCTGGGTGCCTTCCAGACCGATGGTGTCCAGTACCCGGTTCTGCAAACGGATGTTGGCAAAGGTGCCGCGGACCATGACCTCGTGGTTGCCACGACGGCTACCGAGGGAGTTGTAGTCCTTGCGGGCCACGCCGTGCGCGTCGAGGTAGTCCGCTGCCGGGGTGCCGGGCTTGATCGGACCGGCAGGGCTGATGTGGTCGGTGGTCACCGAGTCACCCAGCAGTGCCATCACGCGCGCGCCCTTGATGTCGGAGACGGGCTCGGGCTCCATGCCCATGCCGTCGAAGTACGGCGCCTTGCGCACGTACGTCGAGGCGTCATCCCACGCGAAGGTGTCGCCGTCCGGGGTCGACAGGTTGCGCCAGTTGTCGTCACCCTTGAACACGTCGGCGTAGGACTTGCGGAACATGTCCTGGCTGATCGCGCTCTTGATGGTGTCGTCGATCTCCTGAGCCGACGGCCAGATGTCGCGCAGGTACACGTCGTTGCCGTCGTGGTCCTTGCCCAGCGAGTCGGTCTCGAAGTCGAAGTCCATGGTGCCGGCCAGCCCGTAGGCGATGACCAGGGGCGGGCTGGCCAGGTAGTTCATCTTGACGTCGGGGGAGATGCGGCCCTCGAAGTTGCGGTTGCCGGACAGCACCGCGGTGACGGTCAGGTCTTGCTCGTTGATGGCCTTGGAGATCTCCTCCGGCAGCGGGCCGGTGTTACCGATACACGTGGTGCAGCCGTATCCGCCCAGGTAGTAGCCCAGCTTCTCCAGGTACGGCCACAGGCCGGCCTTCTCGTAGTAGTCGGTGACCACCTGCGAGCCCGGGGCCATGTTGGTCTTCACCCACGGCTTGGTGGTCAGACCCTTGTCGACGGCGTTGCGGGCCAGCAGGGCCGCGCCGATCATCACGGAGGGGTTGGAGGTGTTGGTGCAGGAGGTGATGCCCGCAACCGCGACGGCGCCGTGGTCGAGGATGAACTCGCCGCGCTCGCCCTTGACCCGGATCGGCTTGCTGGGCCGGCCCTCGGCGCCGTTGGCGGCCGACTGGACGTCCACGGCACCGTCGTCGGCAAAGGACAAGGAGACGGAGTCGGAGGCCGGGAAGGATTCCGCGACCGCCTCGTCGAGCTTGGTCTCCGGCGCCGGGTGGTTCTCCTCCACGTAGTTGTGGATGTCCTTACGGAAGGCGATCTTGCTCTCCGACAACAGGATTCGGTCCTGCGGGCGCTTCGGGCCGGCGATCGACGGGACCACGGTGGACAGGTCCAGCTCGAGGTATTCGGAGAAGGCCGGCTCGTGATCGGCGTTGTGCCACATGCCCTGGGTCTTGGCGTAGGCCTCGACCAGCGCGAGCTGATCGTCGGTGCGGCCGGTCAGGCGCAGGTAGTTGATGGTCTCCTCGTCGATCGGGAAGATCGCGCAGGTGGAGCCGAACTCCGGGCTCATGTTGCCCAGCGTGGCGCGGTTGGCCAGCGGCACCTCGGCGACGCCCTTGCCGTAGAACTCGACGAACTTGCCGACCACACCGTGCTTGCGCAGCATCTCGGTGACGGTGAGCACCACGTCGGTGGCGGTGACGCCCGGCTGGATCTCGCCGCTCAGCTTGAAGCCGACGACGCGCGGGATGAGCATCGATACCGGCTGGCCCAGCATGGCTGCCTCGGCTTCGATACCGCCGACGCCCCAGCCCAGCACGCCAAGGCCGTTCTCCATGGTGGTGTGACTGTCGGTGCCCACGCAGGTGTCGGGGTAGGCCTTTCCGTCGCGGACCATGACGGTGCGGGCCAGGTATTCGATGTTGACCTGGTGGACGATGCCGGTGCCCGGCGGAACGACCTTGAAGTCGTCGAAGGCGCCCTGGCCCCAGCGCAGGAACTGGTAGCGCTCGGAGTTGCGCTCGTATTCGAGGGCGACGTTGCGCTCGTAGGCGTCGGCGGTGCCGAACACGTCGAGGATGACGGAGTGGTCGATGACCATCTCGGCGGGGGACAGCGGGTTGACCTTGTTCGCGTCGCCGCCGAGGGCGGTGACGGCCTCACGCATGGTGGCCAGGTCGACGACGCAGGGCACGCCGGTGAAGTCCTGCATGATCACGCGCGCCGGGGTGAACTGGATCTCGATGCTCGGCTCGGCCGAGGGATCCCAGTTCGCCAGGGCCAGGATGTGGTCCTTGGTGATGTTGGCGCCGTCTTCGGTGCGCAGCAGGTTCTCCGCCAGCACCTTGAGGCTGTAGGGAAGCTTCTCGGTTCCCGGTACCGCGTCAAGGCGGAAAATCTCGTAGCTGTTTTCCCCGACAACGAGCGTGTCACGGGCTCCAAATGAATTGCTGCTCACATCAACTCCCGGCTAGATCTCGCCGCGACGGGCTGTGTCAGCGGCGCGTTGCAACCCTAACAGTACGCTTGTCCTGTGAAGGACCCCAGGGGGTGCCTACAGTCTTGTCGGGTTACGCGTGTGGTGTCACTCACTTGGGTGAATTTCCAGTAGCGTTTGGGCCGTGACGATTGCCTTCCTGCCTGCCTACATCCCCGTCGACATCTGCGGGACTGTCGGCCAGGACTCGGCCAAGACGACCGTCGATCAGTGCATGACGACGGTGCTCGGCCAGGTCCGCGACGGTGGCGTCAGCTCGCCGCCCGCAGTCGGTGTCGGCGGCAAGCCGGCCGATGCCAAAGCGACGGCCGCAGCATCGGCTCAGCTCAAGGACCTCCAACACATCGTCGCCGACGCCAAGGGCAAGGGTCTGGACCTCAAGATCGTGGTGTTGCCGACCGATCCGTTCACCGATCCGCCGATGCGCGATATCGCGACCGTGGTGGGCAATGCCTACCCGGGGTCGACAGTGCTGGCGCTGAGCCCCGCGCACGTCGGCAGCTACAGCACGAAGATCGACCGGGTGACCCTTGAGGCCGGCGAGGACCTTGCGCGCACCGGTAATGCGGTGCAGTCGGCGCAGAATTTCGTGAGTCAGGTGCAGACGCCGATTTTTCCGTGGACATCGTTCACCATCGTGCTGATCCTGGGGGTGGCGCTGGCCGCGGTAGGTACCCGCATGCTGCAGCTTCGCGCCCGAAAAGTGGCCGCTGACGACGTCGTCGGGGCTGCGCAGAATTAGCTGACGGTGAGTCTGTAAGGGCTACCGCCACTTTCGAATAATCACCATTCGGTAACACTCTTTTCAATTACAGATATGTGATTTGTTACTTACATTTCCCTAGTGACTGATGTGACGTACGGTGCAGTTGGCACCGGATGTTGCAGATGTGATTTTTGTGACTACGGGCCCGACGGAAAAGCCCGCACGCGAACGCATTCCCCGGCGGTTGGCGGCGAGGTTGAGCCTTAGGAGACCAGAGTCGATGAGTCGCACCAATCGCGCCTCAGCCTCCCGGCTGGGCAGCCGAGTGGGCACCGGATCCGTTGTGTTCGGTGTCATGACCGCGTCGGTGTTCGGCTCCGGGGGACTGCCAGGCATCGGCATGGCCGGCGCGCAACCGGGCGGCAACGAGATCGCGACCCTGGTCGCCGAGGTGGCCAACGTCAACCAGAAACTGCAGGAGCTCGGCGCTTCCGTGCAGGGCCAGCAGGAAGCCGTCAACAAAGCCATCGACGACGTCCAGACCGCTCGTGACAATGCTGCCGCCGCCCAACAACAGGTGGACGCCAGCGCTACCGGACTACAGGACGCCAACGCGGCTATCGGCGCAGCTCAGCAGCGGTTCGACAAGTACGCGGCATCCGCATACACCAACGGACCCGCGCAGTCGTATCTGACCGCGACCGACCCGTCCGACATCATCGCCACCGCCGCCGCCGGGCAGGCCATGAACATCAGTTCGCAGCAGGTCATCGCCGATCTGCAACGCACCCGCACCGCACAGGCGAATGAGGAATCGACGGCGCGACTGGCCAAGCAGAAGGCCGATCAAGCCGTCAAGGATGCCCAGACCAGCCAGGACGACGCGGTCAAAGCCCTCTCCGACGCCAAGAACACCTTCGCCGATCAGCAGACCCAGCTCGATCAGCTCACCACCCAGCGCACCGCCGCCGAGGTCAAGCTGGCCTCGATGGGCAAGCAATGGTCGACCCCGGCGGGCGGCAATGCCGCACCGCCGGCAGCGCCCGGCGCCTACGCGGGCAACTGGGACGGCAGCGCGGCCCCGGCCATGGGCAACGGTCAGAAGTGGGACGACGGCGGGTGGGATCCGACGCTCCCCAAGATCCCGAGCGCCAACATCCAGGGCGATCCGGTGGCCGTCATCAACAAGGTTCTGGGCGTGACCGCGACCTCGGCGCAGGTCACCCAGCAGATGGGCCACAGCTTCCTGCAGGGCCTGGGTCTGGTGCCCGCGGAGGTCAGCAATACCGGTTTCACCAACGGCGCGATCCCACGGGTGTACGGCAAGCAGGCGTCTGAATACGTGATCCGGCGCGCCATGACGCAGATCGGTGTCCCGTACTCCTGGGGTGGTGGCACAGCCGCCGGTCCCAGCAAGGGCATCGATGACGGTGCCGGCACCACCGGCTTCGACTGTTCCGGATTGATCCTCTACGCGTTCGCCGGCGTCGGCATCAAGCTGCCGCATTACTCGGGCAACCAATACAACATGGGTCGCAAGATCCCGACCTCGCAGGCCCGCCGCGGCGACGTCATCTTCTACGGTCCCGGGGGTAGCCAGCACGTCACGCTGTACCTCGGTGACGGCAAGATGCTCGAAGCGCCCTACACCGGCTCGGATGTGCACATCTCGCCCGTTCGCACCAGCGGCATGACGCCGTACGTCATCCGGTTCATCGAATACTGATTTCGCCGGGGCGAGCGAAGCGACGGGGAGAATTTGCCGGGGCGAGCGAAGCGACGGGGAGAATTTGCCGGGGCGAGCGAAGCGACGGGGAGAATTTGCCGGGGCGAGCGAAGCGACGGGAAGAAGAGAGGGTATTGCGTTGCAGGGCAATGTTTTTGATCGCAGAAGTGCACTCGCCGCGGTGGGTGCACTGGCCTTGATGCTGGTCGTCGGACCGGTCGCGCCGGCCTCCGCCGACCCGGGCGGCTGGGATCCGACGCTGCCCGAGAAGGCCAGTTCCGGCGCACCCGGTGATCCGGTCGCGATTGCCAACGCCTCGTTCCAGGTCAGCCAGCTGGCCCTGCAGACCACGTCGAACCTGGGTCAGAGTTTCCTGGCCAGCCTGGGCCTGGGCGGCAAGCCGTCCGGCGGTGGCGGCGGCGCGGCCATGATGATGCCCGGCGGTCGCGTCGGCGGAGCGCAGGCGATCGAGTACGTCATCCGCCGCGCCGGTTCACAGATGGGTGTGCCGTACTCGTGGGGCGGGGGCACCCTGACCGGACCCGGACCCGGCGTGGACTACGACGCGGGGAAAATCGGCTTCGACTGCTCGGGCCTCACCCGATACGCCTACGCGGGCGTCGGCGTGCAGATCCCGAAGTATTCCGGCGACCAGTTCAACACCGGTCGAGCTATCCCGCCGTCGCAGGCCAAGCGCGGCGATCTGATCTTCTACGGGCCGGGCGGCAGCCAGCACGTCACCATCTACCTGGGCGGCGGCAGGATGCTGGAGGCCTCCGGCAGTGCCGGCCGGGTCACGGTGAGCCCGGTCCGGATGTCCGGCATGTCGCCGCACCTGTCTCGGATCATCGAGACCTAGCTCTGAGCGTCGCCCGAATCGCCGGGCGGGCAGGCAACGTCGACGGATCCGTAACTGCCTGGAATAGTTGACCCAGGGCGCCCGGCCACCCGGTCGGTGGCGCCGCATTGAGCGTGTCAGATAGTCCCGAGTGGGAGGAAATGCTTCATGACGTCACCGAGTGGATCGCCGCAGGGCGCCGGGAACTTCCCCGCGCCGGGGTACCCCGCGCAACCGCAGGGACAGCACGCCGCGGCTCCCACCGGTAACAGCGCCCTGCAGTCCGAGGTGCACACCCTCGAGCGGGCCATCTTCGAGGTCAAGCGCATCATCGTCGGCCAGGACCTGTTGGTCGAGCGCATGCTGGTCGGTCTGCTGGCCAAGGGCCACGTGCTCCTCGAAGGCGTGCCGGGCGTCGCGAAGACCCTCGCTGTGGAAACCTTCGCCAAGGTGGTCGGCGGATCCTTCGCGCGTATCCAGTTCACCCCCGACCTGGTGCCCACCGACATCGTCGGTACCCGCATCTACCGCGTGGGCAAGGAAGAGTTCGACATCGAGCTCGGCCCGGTGATGGTCAACTTCCTGCTGGCCGACGAGATCAACCGCGCCCCGGCAAAGGTGCAGTCCGCGCTGCTGGAGGTCATGGCCGAGCGCAAGATCTCCATCGGCGGCAAGACCTTCCCGCTGCCCAGCCCGTTCCTGGTGATGGCCACCCAGAACCCCATCGAGCAGGAGGGTGTCTACACGCTGCCCGAGGCGCAGCGCGACCGCTTCCTGTTCAAGCTCAACGTCGGCTACCCGTCGCCGGAGGAAGAGCGCGAGATCATCTACCGGATGGGCGTCAAGCCGCCGGAGCCCAAGCAGATCCTGGACACCGCCGATCTGCTGCGCCTGCAGGACGTGGCGGCGAACATCTTCGTGCACCACGCGCTGGTCGACTACGTCGTCCGGATCGTCACCGCGACCCGCGAGCCCGAGAAGTTCGGCATGCCCGACGCCAAGGCGTGGATCGCCTACGGCGCGTCGCCGCGTGCCTCACTGGGCATCATCAGCGCCGCCCGGGCGCTGGCCCTGGTGCGCGGCCGTGACTACGTCATCCCGCAGGACGTCGTGGAGGTCATCCCGGATGTGCTGCGCCACCGCCTGGTGCTGACCTACGATGCGCTGGCCGACGAGATCTCGGCCGAGACCGTGGTCAACCGCATTCTGCAGACCGTCGCCCTGCCGCAGGTGAATGCCATTCCCCAGCAAGGGCATTCGGTTCCGCCCGTGATGGCAGGTGCGTCCGCTGCGCCCTCGGCCGCCCCGGGTCGGTGACCGACCCCGTGTCAGATCGTTCGGCTCAGCCGAACCGGAGCCGCTCGGTCGACCTGCCGTCGCTGCAGCGCGGCCAGATCCGCGACCCGGAACTGTCGGCCGCACTGCGCAAACTGGAGCTCACCGTCCGGCGCAAGCTGGATGGCGTACTGCACGGCGACCACCAGGGCCTGATCCCCGGGCCGGGTTCGGAGCCGGGGGAGTCGCGCATCTACCAGCCTGGCGACGACGTGCGGCGGATGGACTGGTCGGTGACGGCGCGCACCACCACCCCACATGTGCGGCAGATGATCGCCGACCGCGAGCTGGAGACCTGGCTGGTGGTCGACGTGTCTGCCAGCCTGGACTTCGGGACCGCCGGCTGCGACAAGCGCGATCTGGCGGTCGCGGCAGCCGCGTCGATCGCGTTCTTGAACAGCGGTGGCGGCAACCGGCTCGGCGCGATCATCTCCAACGGCGACATCATGCGCCGGGTGCCCGCACTGGCCGGACGGATGCATGAGCAGGAGCTGCTGCGCGCCATCGCCACCACGCCCAAGGCGCCGGTTGGCGTCCGTGGCGACCTGGCCGTGGCCATCGACGCGCTGCGCCGGCCCGAGCGCCGCCGCGGCATGGCGGTGATCATCAGCGACTTCCTGGGACCGATCAACTGGATGCGCGAACTGCGCGCCATCGCCGGACGGCACGAGGTATTGGGCATCGAGATCATCGATCCGCGCGATGTCGAACTGCCGGACGTCGGTGACGTGGTCCTGCAGGACGCCGAATCCGGTGTCACCCGGGAGTTCACCATCGACGAGGGCCTGCGCGACGACTTCGCCCGGGCCGCCCAGGCGCACCGCGACGAAGTCGCTCGTACCCTGCGGCGGTGTGACGCACCGTTGCTGACGCTGCGGACCGATCGGGATTGGATCGCCGATGTAGTTCGGTTTGTCGCGAACCGCCGCCGCGGTGCCATGGCTGGTGGGCGGTAGCGCCGAGATCGGCGTTCTGCCCGGATCTACTCGCACTTTCCGACCGAAACGTACGTCTGGGCAACAGTTGCGCTCAGCGTGCCGATTTCGGCGATCAGCGGCAAAGACGATAAGTTGGCGAGCATGACTGCGGACGCGAGGAGCGATCAGATATCTGCCACTGCTGCCACCGAGAATCCTGGCGGTCGCCCCGCCTTCGTTTCCCGTTCCGTCCTCGTCACCGGTGGTAACCGGGGCATCGGCCTGGCAATCGCACAACGGCTGGCCGCCGATGGCCACAAGGTGGCCGTCACCCATCGCGGCTCCGGTGCTCCGGAGGGATTGTTCGGCGTCGAGTGCGATGTCACCGACAACGAGGCCGTCGACCGCGCTTTCACCGAGGTCGAGGAGCATCAGGGTCCGGTCGAGGTGCTGGTGTCCAACGCAGGCATCTCCAAGGATGCGTTCCTCATGCGGATGACCGAGGAGCGGTTCACCGAGGTCATCAACGCCAACCTCACCGGCGCGTTCCGGGTGACCCAGCGGGCGTCACGCAGCATGCAGCGCAAGCGCTTCGGCCGGATCATCTACATCGGTTCGGTCTCGGGTATGTGGGGCATCGGCAACCAGGCCAACTATGCCGCCGCCAAGGCCGGCCTGATCGGCATGGCTCGTTCGATCTCCCGCGAGCTGTCCAAGGCGGGCGTCACCGCGAACGTCGTCGCCCCCGGTTACATCGACACCGAGATGACGCGTGCGCTCGACGAGCGGATCCAGGAGGGCGCCCTCGAGTTCATCCCGGCCAAGCGGGTCGGCACTGCCGAAGATGTCGCGGGTGCGGTCAGCTTCCTGGCGTCCGAGGATGCCGGTTACATCGCCGGCGCCGTGATCCCGGTCGATGGCGGCATGGGCATGGGTCACTGACCCTCAAAAGCTTTGGCTTACAAGAACTTTCGCTAAAAGGAGTCAGTACAAATGGCAGGTTTGCTCGAAGGCAAGCGGATCCTGGTCACCGGGATCATCACCGACTCGTCGATCGCGTTCCACATCGCACGGGTCGCCCAGGAACAGGGCGCCGAGTTGGTACTCACCGGCTTTGACCGGATGAAGCTGATTCAGCGCATCGCCGACCGGCTGCCCAACCCGGCGCCGCTGCTGGAACTGGACGTGCAGAACGAAGAACACCTGGCCAGTCTGGCCGAGCGGGTCACCGAGGTGATCGGCGCCGACAACAAGCTCGACGGCGTCGTCCACTCGATCGGCTACATGCCGCAGACCGGGATGGGCATCAACCCGTTCTTCGACGCCCCCTACGAGGACATCGCCAAAGGCATTCACATTTCGGCGTATTCGTACGCCTCGCTGGCCAAAGCACTGCTGCCCATCATGAACGAAGGCGGCGGCATCGTGGGCATGGACTTCGACCCCACCCGCGCCATGCCTGCCTACAACTGGATGACGGTCGCCAAGAGCGCGCTGGAATCGGTCAACCGATTCGTCGCGCGCGAGGCCGGCAAGGTCGGCGTTCGCTCGAACCTGGTTGCAGCGGGCCCGATCCGGACCCTGGCTATGAGCGCCATCGTGGGCGGTGCGCTCGGCGACGAGGCCGGTGCGCAGATGCAGCTGCTCGAAGAGGGCTGGGACCAGCGGGCCCCGATCGGCTGGAACATGAAGGATCCGACCCCGGTCGCCAAGACCGTGTGCGCGCTGTTGAGTGAGTGGCTGCCGGCCACCACCGGCTCGATCATCTACGCCGACGGTGGCGCCAGCACCCAGCTGCTCTGAGGCACGGGCGTCAGATGGAATTCGACGCGCTACTGCTGCTGTCGTTCGGTGGCCCCGAAGGCCCGGAACAGGTTCGACCGTTTCTGGAGAACGTCACCCGGGGTCGCGGCATCCCTGCCGCACGGTTGGACGCAGTGGCCGAGCACTACCTGCATTTCGGGGGAGTGTCACCGATCAATGGGATCAACCGGGCACTGATCTCCCAGATCGAATTGGCGATGCCGGAACTACCGGTCTACTTCGGCAACCGGAATTGGGATCCCTATCTCGAAGACACCGTTACCGCGATGCGGGACAACGGAGTTCGTCGTGCGGCGGTATTCACCACCTCGGCGTGGGGCGGCTACTCCAGCTGCCGTCAGTACGTCGAGGACATCGCCAGAGGCCGGGCAGCGGCGGGGGTGGATGCCCCCGAGTTGGTGAAGCTACGGCAGTACTTCGACCATCCGCTGTTCGTCGAGATGTTCGCCGACGGTATTCGTGCCGCCCGCGCACAGCTGCCCGCCGACCTTCGTGACGGCGCGAGGGTGGTGTTCACTGCGCATTCGATCCCGTTGGCCGCCGATGGCCGGCACGGCCCGCAGCTATACAGCCGTCAGGTCGCCTATGCCACCCGACTGGTTGCCGCCGCTGCCGATGTGACGGACTACGACCAGGTATGGCAGTCCCGGTCCGGCCCGCCACAGGTGCCGTGGCTCGAGCCCGACATCGGAGATCACCTGGCCACCTTGGCTTCCGGTGGAGCCAGGGCCGTCATCGTGTGCCCCATCGGGTTTGTGGCCGACCACATCGAGGTGGTCTGGGACCTCGACAATGAGCTCGCGACGCAGGCCCGCGAGGCCGGAATCACGTTGGTACGCACAGCAACTCCCGGTGCTGACCCCCGATTCGCCCGGCTGGCAACATCTTTGATCGATGAGGTGCGGACGAGCTCGGCGCCGGCCCGGATATCGGGCCCGGATCCGGTACCAGGCTACGGCTCCAGCATCAACGGGGCTTTGTGCTCACCACACTGCTGCGGTGACTGAACACGCCGCTAAAGCCAGTCGTTACAGGCGTGCAGGCTGATTTTCGACCCGGGTCCGGCCCCGTCCAAGGCCGCGGCATCAGCGGCGTCCATGGTGGGTGCGATGCGCCCCGCGATCGCCTTGCCGTCACTGCCGTCGGCCACCGACAGGCAGCCCAGTCCGGACACCACCACTTGGCAGTCGTTGGTCTTGCCCTCGACGTCGCACCACAGGACGGCGGCGTCCTCGGCCTCTCCTTTGGTCCGATAGTTGTATCGGATCACTTCCTGGCCATTGGACAACGATGCCGCGATAGCCCCCCAGCATCCCGGTTTGCATTCAAACTCGATGTCGGCCTTGGCGATTGGCGTACTCACGCCGCTGAGCAGCAATGCACAGGCGGCGATCTTGCTTACCGTGCTGGTGATGTTCATAGTGCGGCCAGTACAAACCACCCTGACCGCTACCGATCCCAATCAATCGGTGTTGACCTCAGCGCTCCCAGGCCGAATGCAGGATCGTGTCGACGGCCGCCAATCGCGCCGAGCGCACCACATCGGCCAACGGCCGCAGCGCGTCGCTGGCGATCTGGATCTCCGACGAACTCTGCAGGCCGATCGGCGCCAGGCCGGCGCTGACAGTGATGATCGCGTCCACGTGCGCGGCATTCTCCAGTACCCGAACCGCGCGCTGCGGCGCATGGTCGGGCAACTGATGCAGCAGGATCGACTCGAGCAGATCCTCGACCATGCTGCGTGGGTCCTCGATGTCCGTACCCATCGCGCGCAGCCGCCCCAAAGCCTCGGCGGCCGACCGCACCGCTGATTTCAGCTGGTACTCCTCGTAGCCGAGGTCGTAGTGGGCGCTGACGACGGCCCCGGGCAACGAGTACACCGTCCACGACAGCGCGCTCACCTCGAGCACGTCATCGTCGAAATCGGGTCCGTCGAGTGAAGCTGGGCTGTCGTCGTATTCGAAGTCCGGCACCATGCCGACCACATCACCGCGATCCGACGTGATCACCATGGCTTCGCCCACCGCGATCGCGTCCTGATGGAACTGGGTGCCCGGTGCCAATCCCCGGACGTCGCCGGGCACCGGCAGCACCAGGCTGACCGCCGGCGCCGCGCGGTAGGCACCCGCGGCCGACCGCAGTGTCTGCAACAACGAGACACCGCCGTAGTTCGTCAGATCGGGCCACGGCAGGCCCGTCCGGGCGGCGGCGTCGGAGTCGTAGGCGGCAATGGAATGCTTTGGTGCCCACAGCGATAACGCATCCAACACATCATCGGGCGCGGCCAACCCGGCAAGCCAGGCATTGGTCCACACCGACAGCGAAACACTAGGGCACCACATGATGGACGCAGTGTAGTTCGACGCGGCCCAACTGCGCGGTAAGGCGCTAGGCTGGTCGCATGCCTGTGCCGTTGCTGTGGCTGGTGCTGGCGATCGGACTCGCCGGCGCCGAAGCGCTCACCGGGGACATGTTCCTGCTGATGCTGTCCGGTGGCGCGCTGATCACCGCGGGCGTGAGTTGGGCTGCCGACTGGGCGATCTGGGCAGACGGCGTGGTGTTTCTGGCGGTCTCGGTGCTGCTGCTGATCCTGGTCCGTCCCACCCTCCGCAAGCGGTTCGCGGCCGTCGGTCTACCCGAACCGGTGAAGGCGCTGGAGGGCAAGAGCGCGCTGGTGCTGGACCGGGTCGCCCGCCACGAGGGCCAGGTCAAGCTCGACGGCGAAGTCTGGACAGCCCGCCCATTCGATGACGACGATGTGTTCGAAGCGGGCGATCACGTCACAGTGCTGCGGATCGACGGCGCGACCGCAGTGGTCTACAAGACCATCTAGGTACGAGAGGAACTCGACAATGGCTGGTGCCCTGGTCCTGCTGCTGATGCTGGTGGCGCTTGCCATCGTGGTGGTGGTGAAGTCAGTTGCGTTGATCCCGCAGGCCGAGGCCGCGGTCATCGAACGACTCGGCCGATACAGCAAGACGGTCTCCGGGCAGCTGACCCTGCTACTGCCGTTCATCGACAAGATCCGCGCCCGGGTCGACCTGCGTGAGCGGGTGGTGTCCTTCCCGCCACAGCCGGTGATCACCGAGGACAACCTCACCGTCAACATCGACACCGTCGTGTACTTCCAGGTCACCAACCCGCAGGCCGCTGTCTACCAAATCAGCAACTACATCGTCGGCGTCGAACAGCTGGCCACCACCACGCTGCGCAACGTGGTCGGCGGCATGACGCTGGAGCAGACCCTGACCTCCCGTGACCAGATCAACGGACAGCTCCGCGGGGTGCTCGATGAGGCCACCGGGCGCTGGGGACTGCGGGTCGCCCGCGTCGAGCTGCGCAGCATCGACCCGCCGCCGTCCATCCAGGATTCGATGGAGAAGCAGATGCGCGCCGACCGCGAGAAGCGCGCCATGATCCTCACCGCCGAGGGCAGCCGGGAGGCCTCGATCAAGCAGGCCGAGGGGCAGAAGCAAGCCCAGATCCTGGCCGCCGAAGGTGCCAAGCAGGCCGCCATCCTGGCTGCTGAGGCCGAGCGGCAGTCTCGGATCCTGCGAGCCCAGGGTGAACGCGCCGCGCAGTACCTACAGGCACAGGGCCAGGCCAAGGCCATCGAGAAGACGTTCGCCGCAATCAAGGCCGGCCGGCCCACCCCGGAGCTGTTGGCGTACCAGTATCTGCAGACGCTGCCGCAGATCGCCAAGGGCGAGGCGAACAAGGTGTGGGTGGTGCCAAGCGACTTCGGTTCGGCGCTACAGGGTTTCACCAAGCTGCTCGGCGCCCCAGGGGAGGACGGGGTGTTCCGCTACACGCCGTCGCCGGTGGAGCCCAACCCGCACGGCACCGATGACGACGCCGACGAGGTGGCGGACTGGTTCTCCACCCAGGCCGACCCGGCGATCGCGCAGGCCGTCGCCAAGGCCGAGGCCGAGGCCCGGATCCCGGTGCAGCAACCGGGCTACAACCCACCGCCACTGCAAGCGCCGCCGACTCAGCCTGTGCCGGCGCGTCAGACCCCCGAAATCGATCCGCCCGCCGGACTGCACGCAAGGTGACCATGACTGTTCTCACATCCCCCAAGACCTACGTCGCGCTCGCGCTGTTCCAGGCCGGTGACGCGGCAGCGTGTGCCGTCCCGCTCGCGCCGATCCAGCAGGCGCTCGTGGACGTGAATTTTCCGGTGGAGTACCGGTGGGTGCTGGTCGGATCCAAGGCCGCGGCGGCCGTCGGTTTGCTTGCGGCGCAACGCTTTCCGGCGCTCGGCCGGCTCACCACGGCAATGCTCACACTGTATTTCACGCTGGCTGTCACCGCGCACATCCGGGCACACGACAAGCCGCAGAACATGGCGCCGGCGGCGCTGTTCCTGGCGCTGTACGGAGCGATGACCGTCAAGGGCGTACCAGAGCGGTCACCGCAGGCGGAGCTGCCGTAGGCGGCTCAGCTGGACGTGGCCGAGGCCACCGTGTCCGATGCCGCAGGAGCGCTCGCGGTGCGGCGGTGAATCCGGATCTCATAGATCAACCCGGCGACCCCTACGCTGGCGGTGCACAGCGACACCAGCAGCAGCGTGGGGCTGAGCCGTCCGGTGAGTGCGTCACCCAGGATGACGACGGCCGCGGTGCCGGGCAGCAGTCCGAAGAAGGTGGCCAGTGCGTAGGGCAGCGCCCGCACCGATGATGCCCCGGCCGCGTAGTTGAGCACTGAGAACGGCACAGCCGGGATGAGGCGCATCGAGAGGATCGATGCCCAGCCGCGTTCGCGGAGCCGGGCATCGAGCGTGTCGATGTGCCGGTGCGACAGCTTGCTCAGCTGCCAGCCCAGCACCCGTACCAGCCACAGCGCGATCAGTGCGCTGGCGGTGCTGGCCACCACGGCCAGCGCCACTCCCAGCGCCGGGCCGAACAGTAGGCCCGCGGCGAGAGTGAACGCGGTGCGGGGGAACGGCAAGACCGTCACCACGGTGTGGGCGGCCAGGAAGGCCAGCGGGAACCATGGGCCGACAGAGGTCGCCCAGTCCCGCATCTGGACGGCAGTGGGCAACGGAACCCAAATACCGATTGCGACAAGAATCACAATTGCCGCCGCGATGCCGACGGCGCGGCGCAACGGCATCTGTGCGGCGGTTGCCGCGGCCGCGGCCAAAACTGCACGCAGCGCGCTGACGACGGGGTTCACGTCTTCAAAGACTACGGGGCGATCGGCGAATGCCCGGTGTCGTGCGCGTGTCCATTGGGCGGACCACGGCACGAGGTGGTGACCGCGATCATTTAGCCTGATCTACCGGGTGATACGTCACACCTGCGACGAGGAGGTCTCGGTGTCCGTACAGGAGTCTGGTTCCAGCACCGGCATGTTGGAAGCCGGTCGGGAACGTTGGCGCGTCGGGGTTGCCGGGGTGCTCGCGAAGAGCACCCGAAAGGAACCCGCCGAACTCGGTGGGGAGCCTGAGCGGCTGCTCGATACGCCGACCTACGACGGTGCCGCGATCCGGCCGCTCTACACCGGGTTGGACGCGCTGGCAGAGCCGGCTCTGCCCGGCCGGTGGCCGTACACCCGCGGCGGTGACGCCAACCGCGACGTGCTGTCGGGTTGGAAGGTCGCCGAGTCGTTCCCGATCGTCGCGGACAGCGATGCCGGCACTGTGAACGGCACAGTCCTGCTGGCGCTCACCGAGGGCACCAGCGCCCTGTCTGTGCGAGTCGGTGACGGCGGCGTGCCTGCCGAGCAGCTCGACCGCGTCTTCGAGGGCGTCTTCCTCGACCTCGTGCCGGTCGTCCTACACGCCGGAGCGGACTACGCCGCTGCGGCCGAACAGGTGTTGGAACTTGTGCAGGCGTTCGACGAGGAGCAGCGCAGCCGGCTGTCGGTCGACTTCGGTGCCGATCCGCTGACCGCAGCACTGTCGGGCACCACGTCCGGCAGTGAGCAGGACGTGGTGGCCGTCGCGGCCAAGTCGGTCGCCTTCGCCGGCGGAGTTCGCGCCATCACCGTCGACGGGGCGGCGCTGCACAACCTGGGCGCCAGCGCATCACTGGAACTGGCGGGCGCGATCGCCGCCGGTGTGGCCTATCTGCGCCTGCTCGCCGACCAGGGCATCACCGGAGCCGATGCGCTGCGGCAGATCAGCTTCCGACTCGCCGCCTCCGACGACCAGTTCGAGACCATTGCCAAATTGCGTGCGGTACGCCAACTTTGGGCTCGCGTGGCCGAGGTGGTCGGGGAACCGGGCGCGGGAGCCGCGGTCGTGCATGCGGTCACGTCCAAGGCGATGATGTCCCAGCGCGATCCTTGGGTGAACATGCTGCGCACCACGGTCGCCGCATTCGCCGCGGGTGTCGGCGGCGCGGATACCGTTCTGGTCGACCCATTCGATGCCGTGATCGAGGGCGGACTGCCCGGTACCGCAGTCAGTTTCAGCCGGCGTATGGCCCGCAACACCCAGCTGTTGTTGCTCGAAGAATCGCATCTGGGCCGGGTCCTCGATCCTTCCGGCGGCTCGTGGTTTGTCGAGGACTTGACTGCCACCCTGGCACAGGAGGCCTGGAAGCGCTTCCAGGACATCGAATCTCGTGGCGGCTTCGTCGCCGGCAGCGATCATCTGGCTGCCGAGATCGCCGCTGTCGCGGCCGTCCGGTCCGACGACATCGCACACCGCCGGACCGCGCTCACCGGCATCAACGAGTTCCCGAACCTGGACGAGACGGCGCTGCAGCCGCCGTCGCGGACCGGATCACTGCCGGGGGTGAACCGCTACGCCGCCGCGTTCGAGGCGCTGCGGGACCGTTCCGATTCCTTCCTGGCCGAGCACGGCAAGCGTCCGCAGGCGGTGCTGCTGCCGGTGGGCCCTCTGGCCGAGCACAACATCCGCACCACGTTCGCCTCGAACCTGTTGGCATCGGGCGGTATCGAGGCCATCAACCCGGGCACTGTGGACGCCGCGGGCGTGGCTGCGGCCGCGGCCGGTCACCACGCGGCCGTCGTCTGCGGTACCGACGCCCGGTACGGCACCGAGGCGTCCGACGTGGTCAAGGCCGCCCGAGACGCCGGCGTGAGCCACGTCTACCTGGCCGGCCCGCAGCGCGCGGTCGCCGACGCGGCCGATCAGCCGGACGACTACCTGACCATGAAAATCGATGCCGTCGAAGCTCTTTCGACCCTGCTCACCCGATTGGGGGCATGAGAATGACCAGTTCAACCGATGTCGCCAAGGTGCCGAATTTCGCCGAGGTACCGCTGCAGGGCGATGCCCCGGACGCACCGACCCTGCCGACCGTCGACGCACACGTCACCGGTGCCGCGCAGGCTCACGGCTATACCGCCGAGCAGCTGACGTGGTCCACACCCGAGGGCATCGACGTCAAGCCGGTGTACATCGCACAGGACCGCAATGATGCTGCGGCCCAGGGCTATCCGCTGGACACCTTCCCGGGTCTGCCGCCGTTCATCCGCGGCCCGTACCCAACCATGTACGTCAATCAGCCGTGGACCATCCGCCAGTACGCCGGCTTCTCGACGGCTGCCGAATCCAACGCGTTCTACCGGCGCAACCTGGCCGCCGGGCAGAAGGGCCTGTCGGTGGCCTTCGACCTGGCCACCCACCGCGGCTACGACTCCGACCATCCGCGCGTGCAGGGTGACGTCGGAATGGCGGGCGTGGCAATCGATTCCATCCTCGACATGCGCCAGCTGTTCGACGGCATCGACCTCGGTCAGGTCAGCGTTTCGATGACCATGAACGGCGCCGTGCTGCCGATCCTGGCGCTGTACGTGGTGGCCGCCGAGGAGCAGGGAGTGCCGCCGGAGAAGCTGGCCGGCACCATCCAGAACGACATCCTCAAAGAGTTCATGGTCCGCAACACCTACATCTACCCGCCCAAGGCGTCGATGCGGATCATCTCGGACATCTTTGCCTACACCAGCACCAAGATGCCGAAGTTCAACTCCATCTCGATCTCCGGCTACCACATCCAAGAAGCCGGTGCCACGGCCGATCTGGAGCTGGCCTACACGCTGGCCGACGGCGTCGAGTACATCAAGGCAGGCCTGGATGCCGGCCTGGACATCGACAAGTTCGCGCCGCGCTTGAGCTTCTTCTGGGGCATCGGCATGAACTTCTTCATGGAGGTGGCCAAGCTGCGGGCCGGCCGGTTGTTGTGGAGCGAGCTGGTCGCCCAGTTCGACCCCAAGACCGACAAGTCACTGTCGCTGCGCACCCACTCGCAGACCTCGGGCTGGTCACTGACCGCGCAGGACCCGTTCAACAACGTGGCTCGCACCTGTATCGAGGCCATGGCCGCAACGCAGGGCCACACCCAGTCGCTGCACACCAACGCCCTGGACGAGGCGCTGGCGCTGCCGACCGACTTCTCGGCCCGCATCGCCCGCAACACCCAGCTGCTATTGCAGCAGGAGTCCGGCACCACGCGCCCGATCGATCCGTGGGGTGGTTCGTACTACGTCGAGTGGCTGACCCACCAACTCGCCGAGAAGGCTCGCGCCCACATCACGGAGGTCACCGAGCACGGTGGCATGGCGCAGGCCATCGGCGAGGGCATCCCGAAGCTGCGCATCGAAGAGGCCGCCGCCCGGACCCAGGCGCGAATCGACTCCGGCGCGCAGACGGTGATCGGCGTCAACAAGTATCAAGTGGACGAGGACCAGGAGATCGAGGTCCTCAAGGTCGAGAACAGCCGGGTGCGCGCCGAGCAGATCGCCAAGCTGCAGCAGCTGCGCGCAGACCGCGATGAGGCCGCCGCCCAGGCCGCACTCGCCGAACTGACCCGCGCGGCCGGCGAGCGTGGGGGTTCCGGCGGGCAGGAGCGAAGCGACTCGGGGATTGAACCCAGTCTGGACAACAACCTGATGGCGCTGGCGATCAACGCCGCCCGCGCCAAGGCCACCGTCGGTGAGATCTCCGATGCGCTGGAGTCGGTGTACGGCCGGCACCAGGCCGAGATCCGCACCATCGCCGGGGTCTACCGGGACGAGGTCGGGAAGGCCAGCAACATGACTGCCGCTACCGAATTGGTGGAGAAGTTCGCCGAGGCCGACGGACGTCGTCCGCGCATCTTGGTGGCCAAGATGGGCCAGGACGGCCACGACCGCGGCCAGAAGGTGATCGCCACTGCGTTCGCCGACATCGGCTTCGACGTGGACGTCGGCTCCTTGTTCTCCACCCCCGACGAGGTGGCGCGTCAGGCCGCGGACAACGACGTGCACGTGGTGGGTGTGTCGTCGCTGGCGGCCGGACACCTCACCCTGGTTCCCGCGCTGCGCGACGCGTTGGCACAGGTGGGCCGCCCGGACATCATGATCGTGGTGGGTGGCGTGATCCCACCGGGCGATTTCGACGAGCTCTACCAGGCTGGTGCCGCCGCGATCTTCCCGCCCGGGACGGTGATCGCCGATGCGGCCACCGGCCTGCTGGGCAAGCTCGCGCAGCGTCTGGGCTACCAGCTCTGATGCGCCGGGCATGACGACGCCGGTTCCTGAACTCGCTGCCAGGATCCGGGCCGGCGATCGTGCGGCGTTGTCGCGTGCCATCACGCTGGTCGAGTCGACCCGCCAGGACCACCGCGACAGCGCCCAGCAGTTGCTGCTGGAGCTCATGCCGGAGGCCGGCAGTGCGTTGCACGTCGGCATCACGGGCGTGCCAGGGGTGGGCAAGTCGACGACCATCGAGGCCCTCGGGATGTACCTGATCGACCAAGGGCATCGGGTCGCGGTGCTCGCGGTCGATCCGTCCTCGACGCGCACCGGCGGGTCGATCCTGGGGGACAAGACCCGGATGGCGCAGTTGGCCGTGCATCCCGACGCCTACATCCGGCCGTCGCCGACGTCGGGCACCCTTGGCGGGGTGGCCAGGGCGACCCGCGAGACCGTGGTGCTGATCGAGGCCGCCGGCTACGACGTGGTGCTGATCGAGACGGTCGGCGTCGGCCAATCCGAGGTGACCGTGGCCAATATGGTGGACACTTTTGTGTTCCTGACACTGGCCCGCACCGGCGATCAGCTACAAGGCATCAAGAAGGGTGTCCTTGAGCTTGCTGACGTCGTGGTGGTGAACAAGGCCGACGGCGAGCACGCAATCGAGGCGACGGCCGCAGCGCGGGAACTCGCTAGTGCGCTGCGGTTGATCTATCCGCGCGACACGCTGTGGCGACCACCGGTGCTGACCATGAGCGCACTGCACGGAGACGGCCTGGCCACGCTGTGGGACACCGTCCTCAAACACCGCGAAACCCTCACCGCCGCAGGTGAATTCGATGCTCGTCGACGAGATCAGCAGGTGGACTGGACGTGGTCCATGGTGCGCGACGCGGTGCTCGATCGGGTGTTGTCCAATCCCGATGTGAAGGCCCGGCGGGCCGACCTGGAACGCCAGGTACGCGACGGTGAGTTGACGCCCACGCTGGCGGCCCAGCAGATCATCGATCTCGCGTACTGATCGCGGCATGGACGCCACCCTCCAGCAAACACCTCACCTAACGGATTGGTAACGCCTGGATAATTTGCCGGGGACGCGAGTAATCATTGGATCGTGAACGATTCGGATCGCCGTGAACGCAATGTGACACCGCTGCGTCAGGTCGGGATGCGGCTGCCACACGGCACACAGGGTGCCGCCGACCCCAACTTCGCCTGTGTGGCGCGGACCTTCTCCGCCATGTTTCCCGGAAATCATCTCGGCGGCGGCGCGCTGTCGGTGTACCTGGACGGCGTTCCAGTGGTCGACATCTGGACCGGTTTCGCCGACCGCGACGGGACCCGGCGATGGGACGCCGATACCGGGACCATGGTCTTCTCTGCCACCAAGGGCATGGCCTCCACGGTCATCCATCGGCTGGCCGACCGCGGCCTGATCGACTACGACGCGCCGGTGGCCGAATACTGGCCGGCCTTCGCGGCCAACGGCAAGGCCGCCGTCACCGTCCGCCAGGTCATGCAACACCGTGCCGGGCTCTCTGGGCTGGCTGGCGCGACGCTTCAGGAGATGCTCGACCATCGCCGGATGGAGGAGCAGTTGGCCGCCGCGCCGATGGGCTGGATGCGCGGCCAGCCGGCCTACCACGCGATCACCTACGGTTGGTTGATGTCAGGCCTGGCCCGTGCGGTGACCGGCCGCGGAATGCGCGAGCTGTTCCGCACCGAACTGGCCGCGCCGCTGGACACAGACGGCATCCACCTCGGCCGTCCACCGGTCGAAGCGCCGACGCAGCCGGCCCAGATCATCGGGCCTCAGCTGCGGCTACGCACCCCGGTGTGGGATGCGATTGCCCGCCGGCTCGCGGCGTTGCCGATGTCGGCAGGGTTCGCCTCGCTGTACTTCAGGGGGATGGTCAGTGCCGTCCAGGGCGACATACCGATGCTGGACAGCGAGCTGCCAGCCGCCAATGGGGTGATGACCGCGCGCGGTTTGTCCCGGGTGTACGGCGCCATCGCCAACGGAGGCCAGATCGACGGCCAGCAGTTCCTGTCCTCTCGGCTGATCGCGCAATTCGGCGGCCCGGGCAGCTTGCGGCCCGACGGTAATCTCGGGTTGCCGATGGATTTCAACCTGGGTTATCACGGCCTGCCGTTCCCCGGCGGCCTTCCGGGCTACGGACATGTCGGGCTGGGCGGATCGCTCGGCTGGGCCGATCCGGACAGCGGAGTCGGCATCGGATTCGTGCACAACAGGTTGCTCACACCACTGATGCTTGCCGATCAAGCCGGTTTCGTCGCCCTCGCCGCAATGATTCGGCGTGGCGTCACGCAGGCGCGCAGCAACGGCTTCACGCGTGTCGCCGAGTTCGGCGCGTCGTACCGCGATCCGGCCTCGGTGGCGGGCTGAGCAGGAGTGGGCAAACATTTCGGTTCGCGGCTGCGGACCGGCCGGCGAAGTCGTCGGCGAACCGGTACCGCCTTCGCTGCGCGATCGGGCGTGTTCGACTCTTTTTTCGGCGTCGGAGCTACTAAAAAGCTCTCGTACTATAAGTATGTTCATAGCCAGGGCGGGGTTAGCAGGCCGCCAGCCTGTATAGATGCCGCAGCCGACCTGTTTGCTATTCATCGGAAGTGGCGGAGCAGCACGAACGCCGAGATTGCTGTCCGTCCGAAGCATGTCGACACAGCCCCACGCGAGGTTCGCTGGAGCCCGCTATGCTTGCGCGCCGTGGCAGCTTTGAAATCACCGCGAATCATCGCGGTCGCAACGACGCGACTCGCATGATGCGCCCCGAAATCCGGTGCTCGGTGATGAAACGAAGTCACGGTCGGTGCCGGAATTTCGGTCAAAGAACGATCGTGAATCAGCGCATCAGTTAATTTAAGCCGTTAGGCTTTTGATGCGCTTTTGCTAAAACGGCAAATACAGTTTGGCGAACGCACCCTGGACCGCCGGTGTGACAACCGGGAGTCGGTATCGGCGGCAGGCTGCAGGAGAGGTGGAGATTACGTGGCTGGGACGCCGGCAACGCCCGTCGCAATCATCGGTATGGCTTGCCGCCTCCCCGGGGGCATCGAGTCACCCGAGGAGTTGTGGGAGTCGCTGTTACGCGGTGACGACAAGGTCACCATCGTGCCGCGGGACCGTTGGGATGCCGAGGAGTACTACGACCCCGAGCCCGGGGTGCCCGGCCGCTCTGTGTCCAAGTGGGGCGCCTTCCTCGACGACGTCGCGGGCTTCGACGCCGACTTCTTCGGTATCAGCGACCGCGAAGCCACCGCAATCGATCCTCAGCACCGCCTGATGATGGAGACCGCCTGGGAGGCGGTCGAACACGCCGGCATCGATCCGAAGACTCTGTCCGGCTCACTTACCGGGGTGTTCCTGGGTATGACGCACGGCGACTACCAGTTGGTCGCGGCCGATGCGCACGCCATCGAGGGTCCCTACGGCTTCACCGGCAACAACTACAGCATGGCTTCGGGCCGGATCGCCTACCACCTCGGTGTGCACGGCCCCGCGTACACCGTCGACTCCGCCTGCTCGTCGAGCCTGCTGGCCGTGCACATGGCCTGCCGCAGCCTGCACGACGGCGAGAGCGACGCCGCGCTGGCCGGTGGCGTGAACATCGTGCTGGAGCCGCGCAAGATGTCCTCGGGTTCGGCGCAGGGCATGCTCTCGCCGACCGGCCACTGCCACGCGTTCGACATCGACGCCGACGGCTTCGTCTCTGGCGAGGGTGCCGTGGTGCTGATGATGAAGCGCCTCGACGACGCGCAGCGCGACGGCGACCGAATCCTGGCCGTGATCCGGGGCACCGCCTCCAATCAGGACGGCCACACCGTCAACATCGCAACCCCGGGCGAGGAAGCTCAGGTCGCGGTCTACCGCCGCGCGCTCGATGTCGGCGGCGTCGACCCCACCACGATCGGATTCGTGGAGGCCCATGGCACCGGCACCCCGGTCGGCGACCCGATCGAGTTCGGCAGTCTTGCGAGGGTCTACGGCACCGCGGGTCCGTGCGTCATCGGTTCGGTCAAGACCAACCTGGGCCATGCCCAGTCGGCGTCGGGCGCCATCGGGTTGATGAAGGCCGTTATGGCCCTGCAGCACGGCGTCGTGCCCAAGAACCTGTACTTCAATCAGATGCCGCCGGAGATTGCCCGGATCAAGACCGAGCTGTTCGTGCCACAGACCAACACCCCGTGGCCGACCACCAACGATCACCCGCGCCGCGCCGCGGTGTCGGCATACGGCCTGTCCGGCACCAACGTGCACGCGGTGCTGGAGGAGGC
Source organism: Mycobacterium sp. MAA66 (assembly GCF_041261665.1). Taxonomy (NCBI): domain Bacteria; kingdom Bacillati; phylum Actinomycetota; class Actinomycetes; order Mycobacteriales; family Mycobacteriaceae; genus Mycobacterium; species Mycobacterium sp. MAA66. Next base: position 801,626 of record NZ_JBGCCC010000001.1, read on the forward strand.
TCCCGCTGCACCGCGCGTGATCGACACCGAACGGCCCGCGCTGACCGCACCGTTCATCTTCCCGATCTCCTCGACCTCGGCAGACGAGCTGCGCCAGACCGCCGGTCGGCTCGCGGACTGGGTCAGCGCCCAGACCGACCAGCCCGATCTCGGCGACGTGGCCTACACGCTGGCACGCCGCCGGGCCCACCGTCCGGTACGCACCGCGGTGCTGGCCGACAGCTCACGCACCCTGGTCGACGCGCTGCACGAGGTGTCGGGCGGCGACGTGCCGTTCCAGCGCGCGGCCGGTAACGATTCCGTCGGCCCGGTGTGGATGTTCTCCGGCCAGGGTTCGCAGTGGGCCGCCATGGGAGCCGGGCTGATGGCTACCGAGCCGGTGTTTGCCGCGACGATCGCGGCGATCGAGCCGCTGATCGAGGAGGAGTCGGGTTTCTCGGTCACCGAGGTGATCACCGCGGCCGAGACCGTCACCGGTATCGACCGCATCCAGCCGGCCGTGTTCGCCATGCAGGTCGCCCTGGCCGAGACCTTCAAGTCGTACGGCATCACGCCCGGCGCGGTGATCGGCCATTCGATGGGCGAGTCGGCCGCGTCGGTGGTCGCCGGCGCCCTGTCCCTGGAGGACGGCGTCAAGGTCATCTGCCGCCGCTCGAATCTGATGCTGAAGGTGTCCGGCTCCGGCGCCATGGCCTCCGTGGAGCTGCCGGCCCAGCAGGTGCTCTCCGAACTCGGTGCGCGTGGCGTCGGCGATGTCGTGCTGGCCGTGGTGGCATCACCGACGTCGACAGTGGTCGGTGGTGACAAGGCCGCCATCCGCACGCTGATCAGGGAATGGGAAGAGCGCGGCGTGATGGCCCGCGAGGTGGCAGTGGATGTCGCATCCCACACCCCGCAGGTCGACCCGATCCTCGATGAGCTCGCCGATGCCCTCGAGGACCTGGACCCCGAAGAGCCGACCGTGCCGTACTACTCGGCCACCCTCTACGACCCGCGTGACCCGGCCGATTTCGATGCCGACTACTGGGTGGAGAACCTGCGCCACACCGTGCGCTTCGGCGCCGCGGTTCAGGCCGCATTGGAGGACGGCTTCCGCGTCTTCGTCGAGCTGGCTCCGCACCCGCTGCTGGTGCACGCGGTCAACCAGAACGCCGGACACCAGGACATCACCATCGCGGCGCTGGCCGCGATGCGGCGTGATCAGAGCGTGGACAACGGCCTGCGCGAGGTCGTCATCGACTTGCACAGTGCCGGTGCAGCAATTGATTTCGCCGCGCAGTATCCCGACGGCACCCTCGTCGACGTGCCGTTGCCGACCTGGACGCGCACTCACCTGATCCTCACCCGCGACCCGCACGAGCAGGCTCCGGGCGGGGCCTCGCTCGCGGTGCACCCGCTGCTGGGTGCGCACGTGCGCTTGCCCGAGGAGCCGGAGCGGCACGTGTGGCAGTCCGATGTCGGCACCGGTGTGCAGGCCTGGCTGGGCGACCACCAGGTGCACAACGTGGCCGCCATGCCAGGCGCCGCGTACTGCGAGATGGCGCTCGGTGCGGCCCGCTCGGTGCTCGGTAATGAGGCAGTCGAGGTCCGCGATGTCACCTTCGAGGCGATGCTGCTGCTCGAGGACGAGACCCCACTGTCGGCCGTCGCAACCACGGCGACCTCCGGTGACATCGAGTTCCTGATCGAGACCTACGTGGACGGCGAGCAGACCCGTCGGGCTGCGGCCACTCTGCACCCCCTCGAGGACGACGCGGTACGCCCGGCCTACGACATCACCAAGCTGGTGTCGTCGCACTCCGGCGACATCGACGGCGGGGAGCTGCGCAGCTGGTTCGCCGATCGGGGAATCCAGTACGGCCCGGCCTTCACGGGCTTGGCAGCCGCACATACCGCGGCCGGCCATACCGTGCTGGCCGAGGTGGCCCTGCCCGGTGCGATCCGGTCGCAGCAGAGTGCCTACACGGTCCATCCGGCGTTGTTGGATGCCTGCTTCCAGGCCGTCGCCGCTCACCCGGACCTGCACCAGGACGCCACCGGCGCACTGATGTTGCCGCTCGGCGTGCGGCGCCTGCGGGCGTTCGATTCCACGCGTAACGCGCACTACTGCTACGTGCGGCTGGGCGCGGCGACTCCGACGGCCGTCGAGGCCGACATCGACGTGCTCGACGAGAACGGCTGCGTGCTGCTGGCGGTGACCGGCCTGCGGCTGGGCACCGGGGTGTCCGAGGCCGGCCAGCGCGACCGGTTGCTCAACGACCGTCTGCTCGGTATCGACTGGCGCACCCAGGAGGCACCCGTCGCTGACGTGGTGGATCCGGGCAGGTGGCTGCTGATCAGCCTGTCCGACGATGACGCAGACGTCGCGCCGCTGGCAGACGCGCTGCGGTCGGATGAAGCTGAGGTCGCCGTCATGGCGTGGCCGGCCGATGCCGACCACGCGGCGAATCTGGAAGCGCTGCAGACGACCTTGACGGCCAAGCCGTTCAAGGGTGTGGTGTTCGCAACCGAGCCCCAGCAGGGTTCGACCGATTTCGGCACTGCCCAGCGGGGTGCCGCAGTGGTACGCCAGTTGGTGCACGGCCTGCAGGGGCTGCCTGACGTTCCGGGCCAGCCGGCGCGGTTGTACGTGCTGACCCGTGGTGCTCGCACTGTGCTCGGTGATGACGTCGCGAACCTCGAGCAGGGCGGTATCCGCGGCCTGCTGCGGTCCATCGGCATGGAGCACCCCGGCCTGCGGCCGACCCAGATCGACCTCGACACACAAACCGATATCGCCCTGGTCGCCGCCGAGCTGCTGTCCGGATCGGACGAGGACGAGACCGCCTGGCGGTCGGGTGCCTGGTACACCGCGCGCCTGAACCTGAGCCAGCTGCAGCCCGAGGAACGCCACACCAAGGTGGTTCACCCTGAGCATGACGGCATGGCGCTGCAGGTCCGTACACCGGGTGATCTGTCGTCGGCCGAGCTGGTGGGCTACGACCGGGTGGCTCCCGGACCGGGGCAGATCGAGGTCGCGGTCGCGGCCTCGAACCTCAACTTCGCCGATGTCTTGGTGGCGTACGGCCGGTACCCGAGCTTCGAGGGGCGGCTGCCCGAGCCGGGCGCCGACTTCGCGGGTGTGGTCACCGGGGTTGGGCCCGGCGTGACCGACCATCAGATCGGTGACCGGGTCGCAGGTATCTCGCTCACCGGTGCGTGGAAGACGTTCGTCACCTGCGATGCCAACCTGGCGGTGAAGATCCCGGACGATCTGCCCGAGGGCAGTGCGGCGGCGGTGCCCAGCGCCCATGCCACGGCGTGGTACGGCCTGCACGACCTCGCCCGGATCAGCGCCGGCGAGAAGGTGCTGATCCATTCGGCCACCGGCGGTGTCGGACAGGCGGCGATCGCGATCGCCCGTGCGGCCGGCGCCGAGATCTACGCCACCGCAGGTAGCGACGAACGTCGAAACCTGTTGCGCAGCTGGGGAATTGAGCACGTCTACGATTCGCGTAGCACGGCTTTCGCCGACGAGATCCGGCGGGACACCGACGGCTACGGCGTTGATGTGGTGCTCAACTCGCTCACCGGTGCGGCGCAGCGCGCGGGTGTCGAGTTGCTGACGTTCGGCGGCCGGTTCGTCGAGATCGGCAAGCGCGATATCTACGGCGATACCCGGATGGGCCTGTTCCCGTTCCGCCGGAACCTGTCGTTCTACGCGCTGGATCTGGCCCTGCTGACGCTCACCAACCCGAGCATCACCCGCGGCATGCTGGTGGCGATCTTCGACAAGATTGCCGACGGCACCCTGCCGGTACCGCAGACCACGCATTTCCCGCTCAGCGACGGCGCCACCGCGATCCGCCTGATGGGCGCGGCCGGTCATACCGGCAAGTTGGTGCTCGACATCCCGCACACCGGCGAGTACGAGGTTGCGCTGGGACCGGATCAGGCGCCGGTGTATCGAGCCGACGGTTCGTACATCGTCACCGGCGGCCTCAGCGGTCTGGGTCTGTTCCTGGCCGGCAAGATGGCCGACGGCGGTTGTGGACGCATCGTGTTGAACTCGCGCTCGGAGCCGACCGGCCCGACCGCGAAGGCGATCGACGAGATCCGTCGCGGCGGCACCGAGGTCGAGGTGGTCCTGGGCGACATCGCAGCGCCGGAAACCGCCGCCCGCCTGGTGGCGGCGGCTGAGCAGACCGGTAAGGCGCTCTCAGGTGTGTTGCACGCCGCAGCCGTGGTCGAGGATGCGACATTGGCAAATATCACCGATGAGCTGGTGGACCGCGACTGGGCACCCAAGGCGTACGGCGCGTGGCATTTGCACGAGGCCACCGCCGGTCGCTCGCTCGACTGGTTCTGCTCGTTCTCGTCTGCGGCCGCCATGGTGGGTTCGCCCGGTCAGGGCGCATACGCCGCGGCCAACAGCTGGCTGGACGCCTTCACCAGCTGGCGCCGGGCCCAGGGACTACCGGCGACCTCGATCGCCTGGGGTGCCTGGTCCAAGATCGGTGCGGGTCAGGGTTTGGCCGAAGATGACACGATGGCAATCGAACCGGAAGACGGCGCTTACGCGTTCGACATGCTCGTCCGGCACAATCGGGCCTACGCCGGATATGCACCGATCGCAGGGGCGGATTGGCTGGTCGCGTTCGCTCAGACCAGCAAGTTCGCTGAGTCGTTCGCGAGCCTGGGACGGGGCCAAGGCGGCACCAGCGAATTCCTCAACGAGTTCCACTCATTGTCCGAAGATGAGCGGCCTGCGCGTTTGCGGCGGCTGATTACCGACGCAATGAGTATGATCCTTAGGCGGTCTGTCGATCCTGACCGTCCGCTTGCTGAGTACGGATTGGATTCGCTCGGAGCTCTGGAGCTCCGAACCCGGATCGAGTCCGAAACGGGCGTCCGCATCGGTTCGTCGGATATCACGAACGTGCGGGCACTGGCAGATCGCCTCGGTGAGGCGATCTTGGGAACGGCGGCCACGTCGTCATGACGAGTCATTACACAGCGTCAGAGATGCCGCGCACAGAACTCACCGAAGTACAGGAGAGTGAACATGGTTGCGATTAGAGCGATCCACGACTGGATGGGCTCCGCGGGCGTGCTGGTGTCGTGGAACCCTTCGACGGCGTCGTATGCCAAATTGAAGAACGCACCGGTCAGCGACGTACCGGTGAGCTACCAGCAGGCGCAGCACATCCGTGCCTTCCGGTCGCACCAGACCAACGGCACCGACATGGCCCGGCTGAACATCCCGGCCTGGGACATGCCCGGTAAATGCGACATCCGCGCCATGACCCACGTCATCAACGCCTATGTACGTCGGCACGACACCTTCCACAGTTGGTTCGAGCTGAACGATGACAACGACGTGGTACGGCGCACCGCCAAGAACCCCCGGGACATCAAGCTTGTTGCCACCGAGCACGGTGAGATGACGGCCGCACAATGGCGCGAGCATGTGCTGGCCACCCCGGATCCGCTGCAGTGGGACTGCTTCCACTTCGGCATCATCCAGCGCGAGGACCACTTCACCTTCTACATCAGCATCGATCACGTCCACACCGACGCGCTGTTCATGGGGTTGGTCCTGGTCGAGATTCACCTGATGTACGCGGCGCTGATCAGTGGCGCCCCGCCGATCCAGCTGACCGAGGCCGGCAGCTACGCCGACTACTGCACGCGCCAGCAGGAGTTCACCTCGGCACTGACGGTCGAGTCGCCCGAGGTCAAGGACTGGATCAAGTTCGCCGAGGCGAATGACGGCACGCTGCCGCGTTTCCCGCTGCCGTTGGGTGATCCGACGGTGGCGTGCGGCGGTGAGCTGTTGACCGTCCGCCTGATGGACAAGCACCAGTCCGAGCGTTTCGAGTCAGCCTGCCTGACCGAGGGCGCCCGCGTCATCGGTGGCGTGATCGCGTGCGCGGCGTTGGCCGAGTACGAGGTCACCGGCCGCGAGATGTACAACGTCATCACCCCGACGACCACGCGCAGGACACCTGCCGAGTTCATGACCACCGGGTGGTTCACCGGTATCGTTCCGATCAGCGTGCCGGTCGACCCGGAGTCGTTCGGCGTCACCGCACGGGCGATCCAGAAGGCGTTCGACTCCGGACTGGAGCTTGCGCACGTGCCGTTCGAGCGGGTGCTGGAACTGGCCGAGGGTGTCGTGCCGGGTATCCGCAAGCCGGATCCGGGCGTGCCGATGGTGTCCTACCTGGACACCAACCTGCCTCCGTTGTCGCCGGCGATCATGAACGAGTGGGAGCGGCTCAACGGCCGGGTCTACAGCGACGCCCGTTCGGCGTACCAGGTGGGCATCTGGGTCAACCGGGCCGAGAAGGAGACCACGGTGACCATCGCGTTCCCGGACAACCCGATCGCCCGTGAATCGATCGACAAGTATCTGCATGCCATGAAGGCGATCTACCTGCGGGTCGCCGACGGCGGATGGTCGACGATTCCGGCACCGGGCGGCACCGGTCGCTCCGACGCCCTGCGCCACAACGGCTGCCGTACCGACCTGATTCGGGCTGTGAAGGGCTGATTGGGTGACGACGAGCGCGGGTGAATTGCGCGCCCGCTCGCTGCGACGTTTGACGGGTACCGAGGGCAGTGGCGACGACGTCCTGGCTTACGTGGACCAAGCCATGTTCCTGGGCTTGCGCGCAACCGGGCAGGCTGCCGTCATGCAGTCCGTCTGGGTGTACGAACATCCCGTCGACATGGATGGGCTACGGCGCTTCCACTACAACTTCGGCCACGGGCTGTGGGGACGACGGATCGAACCGTCGATTCTGCCGTTCGGTCGTCATCGTTGGGTGTCCTCGCTGGGCCCGCCGCTGCCGATCCGGATCGAGGAAGTCCGGCCGCGCTCCGAGCTCAGTGACTGGCTGGACGAACACGCGCAGGTTCCGCTGGACCCCGAGTGGGGGCCGTCCTGGGAGCTCGCGGTGCAGCCGCTCGATGACGGGGCGACGGCGCTGAGCCTGGTGGTGTCGCACTGTGTCGGTGACGGGGGCGGCATGCTCCGCGCGATGGCCGACGCCGCACTGGGGCGCATCGACGACACCGCTTACCCGCAGCCGGCGTCGCGCACGCGGCTGCGGGCCGTCCGCGCCGATCTGCGCCAGACCGTGCGGGACCTGCCTCAGGTCGGCCGGGCCCTGGTGGCCACGGCCAAGCAGGGCTGGAAGCAGCGCGACCAACTGCGTGCGATGGGCTCCTCCGGCGGTGCACCAGCGTCGGTCGGCGCCGAAAACGTTGTGGTGCCGGCAATTTGGGCGTTTGTCGATACCGACGAATGGGACCGCCGGGCTGCCGAGCTGGGCGGCAATCACCATTCCCTGGTGGCAGCGTTCGCGGCCAGGTTGGCCATGAACCTGGGCCGGTTCGACGAGTCCGTCGGTGTCGTTCCGCTGATCGTGCCGATCGATGATCGTTCGCCGGGGGACACCCGGGCGAACGCGGTATTGCTCGGCAATGCCCGGATCGATCCGCGGGGTGTGAACCAGGATTTGTCCGGGACGCGCGCCATCATGCGGGAGGCGATCCGGCAGATGCACGAGGAGCCCGACGAGCGCTATGAGGTGTTGCCGCTGACTCCGTTCGTCCCGAAGCGTGCGGTCACCCGCACCGCCGATCTGGCGGTCGGCTTCGGGGAACAACCGGTGTCCTGCTCGAACGTGGGCAACGCACCCGAAGCCGTGGCATCGCCTGACGGCACCCGGGCCGAGTACATGATGGCCCGCGGGGTCGACGGGCAGATCTCCCGCGATGTGCTCGAGCATCGCCACGGGCTGCTCACCGTGATCGTGATGCGGGTGAACGGCAAGGTGGCCATGCCGGTGATCGGTTATCAGCCGGGCGCGATCAACACCAAGGACCAGCTGCGCAAGCATGCTGAAGAGACGCTGGCCGAATTCGGGCTCTCCGGCGTCTACCTTTAGTCTGAAGTCCACCTAATCGAATGCCTATCGGAGGGCCCATTGTCGACCGGCCTGCGAAAACTGTTCCGTCGCTCGACTGACAAGGTCGATGAGCTGGACGACCGCCTACCGTACATGGATCAGGCCACCTTCCTGTCGAACACGGCCAGTGGCCGGGTGCAGGTCATGCACGCCATCTGGTTCTACGAGAAGCCGGTGGACTACGACGGGTTACACAAGTTCCACGAGAACTTCAGTCACACCATGGCGGCCCGCCGGATCGAGCGTTCGCCGCTGCCGTTCGGCCGGCATCGCTGGGTACTGCCCGAGGACTCCGCGGTACCGCTGGATGTTGCCGAAAATACAAGGCCCCGTTCGGAATTGGGGGACTGGTTCGAGGAGCGCACGCATACGCCGATCGATCCGGTGAACGGGCCGAGCTGGCATATCGCAGTGCAGCCGTTCAGCGATGGCTCCACCGGCATTTCGATCATGGTGTCGCACTGCGTGATCGACGGGGCCGGTGGCGTGATGTCCGCGCTCGAAGCGATGATGGGTCACCGCCGCGAGCATCTCTATGATCCGCCCGGCTCCCGGACCAAGTGGCGGGCCATCCGGTCGGATCTGCGACAGGCCCGGCGCGACCTTCCCGAGACGGGCAAGGCGTTGGTCAATGCCGCCAAGATGGCCTATCGACACCACAACGCAGTGGCCGAGAACCGCAACCAGCGTCCGCCGGTGGCTCCGCACTCTGGCAGCGACGAGTATGTGCGGGTGCCGTTCGCCACGGCGATCTTCAACGCGGCCGAATGGGATGCGCGCGCGGAGGCGCTGAACGGCAACAGCTATTCACTGGTCGCGGGGTTCGCGGCAGAACTGGGCCGGCGCATGGGCCGCAGTCGCAGCTCCGATGGCAAGGTGTCGTTGATGGTGGTGATCAACGACCGTCTGACGCTCGACGACACCCGGGCCAACGCCATGTTGTTCACCAACATCGTGGTCGATCCGCACGGGGTCACCACTGACCTGACCGAGATGCGCAGCAATATCCGCGGTGCACTCAAGTCCATCAAGGATGCGCCCGACGAGTCGTTCGCATTGCTGCCGTTGACCCCGTTCATCCCCAAGCGCGCCGTCAATCGGACCGCGGACCTGGTGTTCGGTGATGTTCCGGTCACCTGCTCGAACTTCGGCGAGATACCCACCATGGTGGGCTGTGTCGACGGCGCCACCAACGCCACTTTCGTGACCGCTGCCGGAGCCGATCAGAACATGCGTAAGGCCGATCTCGATCGGACCGGTGGCATGTTGATCGTTGCGTCCGCGCGGTACGACGGTCAGCTGATCCTGGGTGTGATCGGCTACCGCACCGGTGCCGATAACCGCCGGGCCGCGCTGCGCGAACTGCTGGATGAGACAGCCGCGGAGTTCGGTCTGACGCCGACCATGACCTTCTGACCGACGGTCAACAGGTCAGCGGCGGCAGGCCGCCTTCTCCAGTAGGTCCGCCGTGCGCGCGGCGCTGTCCGCGGGCTGGATCATTCGGGCGGCGGCCGCGCGGGCCCGGACCTGATAGTCGGGCTGCAGGGCGGTGCGCAAGGCCTTGTGCAGCACCTTCGCATTGGCGCTCGAAAAGCGGTGCGCCACACCAAGTTTGAGTCGCCTGATCTGATTGGCCCAGACCGGCTGGTCGGCCGCGACCCACAGCACCACCGCGGGGACCCCGGAACGGACCGCGGCTGCGGTGGTACCCGCGCCACCGTGGTGGACCAGCACCCGACACAACGGAAACACCGCCGCGTGGTTGACCGGGCCCACCAGCTTCACGTGATCGCCGAGCGTCAGGTCACCCAGATCCCAGACGCCGGCACTGATCAACGCCCGTTCGCCGAGCTCGGCGCAGACCCGATCGATCATCGACACGGCCTCGGCAGGGGATTTCACCGGCATACTGCCGAAACCGAAGTAGATCGGCGGCTTGTCCGCGGCTATCCACGACATCACGTCAGCGTCGGTCTCGGTGCCCAACTGCATCGACATCGAGCCGACGAACGGCTTGTCCGGGCCGAATTCGGCCGACAGCCCGGGAAACAGCACCTCGTCGTAGGCCTGGATTTCCAGGGCGCCGCGCTCGATCATTCGACGAACCGAGCTGACCTTCGCCGGCGGTAAACCGAGGTTGCGGCGCTGAGCGTCCTCCGACGGCTTGCTCAGCCGCCAGTGACCCCACTCGACCACGCCGAATCCGCGTCGGATCACCGACATCGGCAGCGGAACCGGCACCGGCAGCACCTGACGGTTGGGACGGAACGGGAAGTAGTGCAGGGCCGCCAGCGGAATGTCGTGGTGCTCGGCCACGTTCCCGGCGACGTCCTGGTAGGTCGTGCCGGTCAGGATCAGATCGGCGTCAGCGGCCATCTCGGTCAGCGTCGCCGACATCTCCGGATAACCCTGGGCGATGTATTCCTGGGACTCGCGCAGCACCGTGAGCGGGTTGCGCACAGTGTGCAGCTCGCGGAACAGATCGGCGTCGAGTTGCTGCTGGGAATCCACCCCGTAGCTGGCTGCTTGGGGCAACCCGGCGGACGTGACGAACTCCCGTAGATTGGGCGGTACCGCCAGCCGCACCTCATGGCCGCGCCGCAGCAGTTCCTGCGCAACGGCACCAGCCGGTTCGATATCGCCTCTGGTCCCGTGGACCGCGACGGCAAACTTCACGCGGCACCCTCGCAGCCATGGTGACGTAGCAGCACCGCAGCCAGCGATGTTGCTGGCCTCGCAGACCGCGATCGCTCGACCGCCGGCCGGGCACAGTGGGGAAAGAACAACGACTTCATCGGTGGCACACCCGATTACAGCATGGCTTTGGGCGACCGGCATCACCACATTGCCCGAAATTGCTCGGGCAGATTTGCTTCGTCCAGGTTTGCGACGTGTAGCCTGGTGCGGATGCTGAAACGGGCCTTCTCCAGTGGTGCGTTCGCACATGTGGGATTCGCTGCGTTGGGCAAGTTCGTTGTGCGACGCCCTGTCTTGACCATCGTTGCATGGCTGGGCGTGGCCGTCACGCTCTTTTTGATCGTCCCGCCGCTCGGCGACGTCGCCACCCGCCACCCACCGGACTTCCTGCCCAACGACGCGCCCACCCTGGTGGCCGGCAAGGCCATGAAAGGTGCGTTCCACGAAGCCGATGCCGGCAACGTGGCAATCATCGTTCTCACCAATGAGAAGGGCCTGACCAAGGCCGACGAGGCCGTCTACCGCAAGCTGGTCGACAAGCTCAACGCGGACAAGCAGAACGTGCTGTCCACCCAGGACTTCATCCACATCCCCGAGCTGCGTCAGGTGATGACCAGCAAGGACAACAAAGCCTGGCAGTTGCCGGTCAGCATGAGCGGCACCATGGGTACCGGCCCCGGACAGGCCGCGTATCGCAACGCCCTGGAGTTGGCGCGCGGCGTGGTCGACGGCACCCACCTGAAGTTCAACGTGGTCGGCGCTTCGGCGACGCTGGAAGACATCAATGAGATCGGTGTGCACGATCAGCACCTGATCGAGGCCTCGACCGGCATCCTGGTGTTCAGCATCCTGATGATCGTCTACCGCAGCATCGTCGCCATGCTCTTGCCACTGGCGACCATCGGTGTGTCCCTGGTGGTGGCGCAACAGGTGGTCGCGGCGCTGGGCCTGATCGGGCTGGGCCTGAGCCCACAGACGATCGTGCTGATGACAGGCATGATGATGGGTGCCGGAACCGACTACGCCATATTCTTGTTCAGCCGATATCAGGAACTCGTCCGCACCGGCGAGGACAGCGACGACGCCCTGGTGTCGTCGCTGACGTCCATCGGTGAGGTCATCGCCGGGTCGGCCGGCACCGTGGCCATCACATTCCTGGCGTTGTCGTTCACCAAACTCGGCGTGTTCGCGACCGTCGGCCCGGCCCTGTCGGTCACGGTCTTGATCGGCTTCCTCGCGTCGGTCACGCTGCTGCCGGCGATCATCGTCCTGGTCGGCCGGCGCGGCTGGATCAAACCGCGCAAGGACACGACCGGACGGTTCTGGCGTCGTTCCGGTGTCAACATCGTCCGCCGCCCGATCACCCACTTGGCGGCAAGCCTGGTGATCCTGCTGGCGCTCGCCGGCAGTGCCACGTTGATCGAGTACAACTACGACAACCGCAAGGATCTGCCGGCCGAGGCCGAGAGCAACCTCGGTTATGCCGCGCTGAACAAGCACTTCCCGGTCAGTAGCACCATGCAGCAGTTCATCTTGATCGAGTCGCCCCACGACCTCCGTGCGCCCAAGTCGCTGGCGGACATGGAGCAGTTGGCGCAGCGGATCAGTCAGCTGCCCAACATCGACACCGTGCGAGGCATCACCCGGCCGACCGGTGACGTGCTGGAACAGGCCAAGGCCACGTTCCAGGCCGGCGAGGTCGGCGGCAAGCTGCACGAGGCTTCGGATCTGATCCAGGCCAATGACGGCAACCTGTCGAAACTGACCGACGGCGCATACCAGTTGGCGGCCGCCCTCAATCAGATCCGGGACCAGGTAAACAGCTCCGTTGGTCCGATCAAATCCATGTTGGGCCAAATTGCCGCCTTGGAGGGCCAGACCGGCGGCGCCAACAGCCTCGACCAGTTGAGCAAGACGGCGAAGCTGATGGCGACGATGGGCACCTTGGGCGACGCGGTCGGCAGTCAGTTGGTCAGCGTCGGCGACATCTATCACTGGTCCGGCCAGGCGCTGACTCTGCTCAACCAGACCCCGCTGTGTCCCGTGCAGCCCGCGTGCGTCCAGGTCCGCGACGGCCTGCAGGGCATCGTCGACGGCAACGATCCCGACTCGGTCAACAAGATCATCCACCTGGGCCACATCCTGCAGGGCTACCGCAGCGATCCCGGCGTGGACGACCACATCCGGCAGGCCGGCTCATCGCTCGACTCCGCGGTCTCCGGCCTACAACAGCTCGGCATCTATGACCCGGCGGGCTTGACCGCCAAGCTGAACCAGCTCACCCAGGGCGCCGGCCTGTTGGCCGATTCCAGTAAAGCGTTGGCCGACGGCGTCAAGCTGCTGGTCGATCAGACCCGGGGGATGGGCGGCGGCCTCAACCAGGCTTCGCAGTTCCTGCTCGGTATGAAGCACAATGCGAACACGCCGCAGATGGCCGGCTTCTACGTGCCCCCGGAAATCCTGACCCGAAACGAATTCGAAAAGGCCGCAACGCTTTTCGTCTCGCCGGATGGGCACACCGTCCGTTACCTGGTGCAGACGGCGCTGGATCCGTTCGGCGTGCCCGCCATGGACCAGACCAACGCCATCGTCAAGGCGGCCGAGACCGCGCTGCCCAACACCACGTTGTCCGATGCCAAGGTTTCGATGGTGGGCTTTTCCACGGTCAACCGCGACATCCGCAACTACTACAACAGCGACATCCAGTACATCGTCATCGTGACGCTGATCGTGGTGTTCCTGATCCTGGTTCAGCTGCTCCGCGCCATCGTCGCTCCGCTGTATCTGGTGATGTCGGTGGTGTTGTCCTACGGTTCGGCGCTGGGTATCGGCGTGGTGTTCTTCCAATTCATCCTCGGGCAGGGCATCTCCTGGAGTACGCCAGGTATGTGTTTCCTGGTGCTGGTCGCGGTCGGCGCCGACTACAACTTGTTGTTGATCTCCCGAATACGTGACGAGGCCAAATACGGCGTGCGCTCGGCGATCGTGAAGACGGTCGGTGCGACGGGCGGCGTCATCACCTCGGCCGGTTTGATCTTCGCCGCATCGATGCTCTCGATGACGGTCAGCAGCATCCGAACCGGTGTGCAGATCGGTTTCATCATCGGCGTCGGTCTGCTGCTGGATACGTTCCTGGTTCGTACCATCACGGTTCCCGCCATCGCCGCACTGCTCGGCGACGCCAACTGGTGGCCCTCGAAGTCGCCGCGACGCAAACGTCAGGAAGCCGCCGTTGCCGCGGCACTGGCCGAAGCCGACGAGCGATCCGCGGCCCGCGCTGCTTACCACGCCGCGGGCGAGGAAGCGGTCTGCCCAGAATGCGATGGTGTCGGCTGTGACGCCTGCCAGATGACCGAAACCTACAACTTCGCCAGCCTGATGCAGCGCCGCGACAGTCCGCAGGGGTGATCGAGCGCCATCCCTGACCGCCGATATCCGCGGGCGATACCTGGACCTGTCGCGGTCGCATCTGCGGGTCTACCGATCGGTGATAGGCGCGCAACTGGCGTGGGCGGTTATGACCTCGTTCATGACGATCGAGGTCTTTCGACTGCGATCGGTGGCGGCGCGTTCGACATCGCGGCCACCACCACGGTCAAGACCGTCCCGCCCGCGAACTCCGCTGAATCAGTCGCCGACTTTGCCGGTTTCGGCGGCTTGGCGGTAGTTGCGCACCGCCAGCGGGCTGAACACCGCACCCAGCACGACCATCCACACCGCGGTCAGCGCCAGCGGCAGCCAAATTCCCGCTGCGCCGTGGGACAACCCGCGCATGGCCTGGATGGCCGGCGCGATCGGCTGATACTCGGCGACCGGGCGCATCGCCGCGGGGATCTTGTTGAGCGGGATGATCGCTGCGAACGCCAGACCCATACATCCGGTACCCACCCAGGCCAAGATGGTCCGGGCCTCGGCATGCAACGCCAAGGTGACCACGATCGTGGTGAAGACGACGACGACGAGGCTCGGAATGCACAAGTAGCCGACCAGCCCGACGATGTTCCCCTCGAATCTGTAGCCGAGTGCGTAGCCCGTGGCCAGAATCAGGATCGTTCCGGCCAGGGTGCGCACCGCCTCGGCCAGCAGCGTCCCGGTCAACGCACTGGCTCGATGCACCGGCATCATCCACAACCGGCTGAGCAGGCCGGACTCGCGATCGTGCGGCATCATCATGCCAGCGCCCAGGGCACCGGACATCGCGCCCGTGACCGCACATACCGGGATGAGCACGTCCAGGCTGCTGTTGCCGGTCATCCGGACCATCGATTTGCCGACGAGCAGGCTGTAGGTGATCAGCAGAAGAGTGGGGAACAACAGTGACTGCAATGCCACCGTGGGGTAGCGGCGCCACTGGATGAACAGTCGGCTGGCGAATATCCAGCTCTCCGTCAACATCGAATTATGTTGCGGTGTCAGGGAACTCGTCGCGTCACTCACCGGGTCCGCCTTTGCAGTCGCAGCGCGATCCAACCGAATGTGAGGAGCAACCCCGCACACCAGGCCAGGCTGGCGAACAAGTTGGCCGAATTCACGTGGCCGCTGGTGAAGCTGCGCAGCGTCTCGGTGATCTCAGAGATGGGTTGGTACCGCACGAATGGCTGCACCCACGCCGGGAAGGACTCCAGCGGAGCCACCCCGGTGGACAGCAGTACCAGCAGCAGCTGCGGCACCATCAACAACTGACTGGCGACCTCGGTGCGGGCGGCCTTGGCCCCGGTGGCGTCGGCGCCGAGCGACAACGCCAGAGTCAGGGTCAGGGCCATGGCGAAAAACGCTGCGGTATAGCCGATCCCCGCGGTGAATCGGAACCCGAACGCCCACGCCGCGAGGATCGACGCGACGGTCGCGAGCACACCGCGGACGACGCAGTAGTTCATCCTGGCGATGAGCGGGGCGTACTGCGATATCGGCAGCGTCCGCAGCCGGGTGCCCATACCGCTGGCCTTCTCGTGGGCGGCGCGGTCGGTGGTGGTCAGCGCACCGAACAACATCGCCTGGACCACGACTGCCGGCAGAACATACTGTGCGTAGCTCATGCCGCCGGTGTTGATCACATCGCGCAACAGGAAGGTCAGGCCGGCCAGACCCAGCAGCGGGGCCACCGCTGCGAAGATCAGGTCCACCCGGTTTCGGTTGAGTGTGCGGGCGGTGAGTATTGCCGGCGCGTTCACTTCGTGGAGGCCGGGGTGGTCAGATGCAGGAAAACCTCATCGAGCGATGGGCGGCGCAACGAAATGTCGAGCAGCTCGACACCGAGCTCGTCCATCCGCCGGAACACCTCGGACAAGGTAGCGATACCTTGAGCTGCCGGTATCGAGACAGTGGTCGCCTCGGTGTCGACCTCGACCTCGTCGAAATCGGCCAGCGCGGCGGCGATCTGTGGCAGATCTTTGGAGTTCACCGCCGTCATCTGGCAGTAGCTGCTCCCGGTCTGGCGCTTGAGCTCGTCGGCGGTTCCGCTCGCGACGATCTGCCCGCCGTTGAGGATGACGATCGAGTCGCTGAGGATGTCGGCCTCTTCCAGGTACTGCGTCGTCAGCAGGACGGTGATGTCCTGTGCCTTCAGCGAGGACACCAGGTTCCAGACATCGCGGCGGCTGCGCGGGTCGAGGCCGGTGGTCGGCTCGTCCAGGAACAGCACCTTGGGCTGCACCACCAGCGATACGGCGATGTCGATGCGTCGGCGCATACCACCGGAATATCCGCTGACCTGGCGATCGGCTGCATGGCTCATGTCGAACTGCTCGATGAGTTCGTCGGCCCGGCTCCGCGCGTCGGTGCGGCCCAGCCCGCGCAGCCGGCCGAACAGCACCAGGTTCTCCCGGCCGGTCAACCGCAGATCGAGGGCAGCGTCCTGTCCTGTCACGCCGATGCTGCGGCGTACCTGGCCCGGTTCGCGTACGACGTCGTAGCCGGCCACGATTGCGGTGCCCGACGTCGGCTTCAGCAAAGTCGACAGGATGTTCACGGTCGTGGTCTTGCCGGCACCGTTGTGTCCCAACAACGCGCATACCGTGCCAGTCGGAACGGAGAAGCTCACGTCGCGTAAAGCGGGAACGCCTCCGCCGAATGTCTTGGCGACGTTGTTAAGCTCGATCACGCGCCATACGATACAGCGGTCATCGGAGTCTTTGACTGTGTGCCGGTTCCATTGGACCGGCACTGGCGCCCAGAGCGCCAGTGGGCAGACTCGCTTTTCATCGACCAGAAACCCGCAACGCAGATCCGACGGTCCGCAATTTGCTGTTGCCTCCATTGATTTTCCGACACTGGTCGTCGGGCACTGCCGGTGAGCGCATCGGCCGGACGCTGAATTGACCTACCGCGCAGAGTGATTCGACTATCCACCCGCCGGTGACCAGAAACACCATTGGTGGGCCCGCAGGAGTGGACCGGACACATTGTGGCTACGCCAGTTCGAAAGGCGCAGTCTTGTCCGAGCCGCGATATCAGCGGATCTCCGTCCATTCCTTACTGGCGGATTTCTTGAAGAGGCTCACCGACATGGAGTTGCTGAACCATTGCCAGCTGAGCTTGCGCCAGCCGATGGCGTGTGCGCGGCGGCCGGTGTGGAATACCGTGAGTTTGTTTTCGAACCGGGTCCGCCCGATCTTCGACAGCCGCTTGAACAGGTCCATGTCCTCGGCCGCGGTCAGCTTCTCGTCGAATCCGTTCACCTTGCGGAACGCCTCGGCATCGATCATCTGAAACTCGCCACCGGAAGCGCCGGTGCGCAGCAGGTTGTTCTGCACCCGGAACTGCACACCGAGGGCGAAGAACATGTACGCGTCCGCCCAGGTCCGCTGGTCGGGGAAGACCCGATACTTCACCGTCAGGGCCACCAACCGGGGTTCGGCACCGAAGGCTTCGCCGGCGACGCCGAAGAAGTCGTCGATATCCGGGATGACGACGTCGGCATCGACGAAAACGACGTAGTCACCGGTTGCCACGTCCGCACCCATGTTCCGGGCCATGGCGATCGTCTGCCGCTCGGGCTTGTCGTAGATGACGATCTTGTCGGTGTACCTACGGCAGATCTCGACCGTGCGGTCGGTGCTGCCACCGTCGGAAATGATGACCTCATGCGGACCGGAGAAGCTGTCGAGGCTTTGCAGCGTGGCCTCGATCGTCTTCTCTTCGTTCAGCGTCGGAATGACGAATGAAATCATGTGCGTGGATCCCCCGTGGACCGTCTGCTCAGGCGTCCAGCCGGGCCAGCTCGCCCTTCCGGTACAGCTCGGTGCAGGCCTGCCGGCGGATCTTGCCACTGGTGGTGATCGGGATCGAGCCGCGGCCGACCAGCACCAGGTCGGCGGCGTTGACGCCGTGCGCCTGGGAGATCGCCGACGTGACGTCATGCTTGACCTGCGCCAGGTTCTCCCGAATCTCGTCTTCGGTGTCACCGCGCTTCTTGATCTCGATCACGACGGCAAACTGCTCGACGCCGTCCTCCTCGAAGCCGACGGCTGCGGTGCGGCCGCCGGAGACCGCGCTCACGGTCGCCTCGATGTCGTCGGGGTAGAGGTTGCGACCGCGGATGATCAGCAGGTCCTTGATCCGGCCGATGATGAACAGTGCGCCCTCGGAGATGAAGCCGAGGTCACCGGTGCGCAGCCAGCCGTCCGAAGGTGTTCCCTCCGAAGCATTTTCGAGGACGCCACCGAAGGTCTTCGCGGTTTCCTCGGGCTTGTTCCAGTAGCCGGCGCACACGTTCTCGCCGTGGGTCCAGATCTCACCGACGATGCCGTCGGCCACCACCAGACGGGTCTCCGGGTCGACGATGCGCACCAAAGGTGAGTCGGGTGCGCCATAGCTGACCAACGGGCTGCCGGATTCGACCCGCTCGACGATGCCGTCGGCGAGTTTCTCGGTGTCGAAATCAACCACGGTCGGCGGCTCACCGGATTCGCGGGACGCGACGTACAGGGTGGCCTCGGCCAGGCCGTAGCTGGGCCGGATGGACTTACCGGGCAGACCGAACTTGGTGAAGCGCTGGATGTAGCGCTTGACCGTCGTCGGCTGAACGCGCTCGGCGCCACTGAAAACGGTCAGAACCGAGCTCAGGTCCAGGCCCGCCATGTCCTCGTCGGTGGTCCGCGCGGCGGCCAGGTCGAAGGCGAAGTTCGGTGCGGCGGTGATCACATTCTTGTGGCTGCCCATCAACTGCACCCAGCGGGCGGGCTTGACCAGGAAGGAGATCGGGCTGGTCATCACGGTGTGCCAGCCACCCAGAATCGGGGTGCACACACCCAGCAGCAGACCCATGTCGTGGTAGAGCGGCAACCAGGAAACCACCGTGCTCCCGGGGGGCGCCACCTTGCCCCATTCGGAGAAGAAGACCGCGATCATCTGCTCGTAGTTGGCAGACACATTGCGGTGCGAGACCATGACGCCGGCGGCGGTGCGGGTGGAGCCCGAGGTGTACTGCAGGTAGGCGGTGTCCGGGCGGACCTCGCGGCGCGAGGCTGCCTTACGCCGGATGGTCAGGTCCAGGTCATCGACCGCCAGCACGGTCGGCGCCCGGCCGTCGTCGTTCGGGGTCGCGTAAGGCGTGACGGCGTCGATGTTGGCCTTGGTGGTCAGCGCGACGGCAGGCTGGCTGTCCTTCATGACCGAGATGACGCGCTCGTCGTGGTGGCCCATCATGGGCTGGGTCAGCGGCACCGCGATCATGCCGGCTTCGAGGGCGCCGAGAAATCCCAGGACGTACTCAAGGCTCTGCGGGGCGACGATCACCACGCGATCGCCCACCTCACCGTGCTGACGCAGTTCGTAGGCCAGAGACACCGACTGCTGGTAGAGCTGGGACCAGGTCAGGCTGATGGCCACACCGTCAGCGTCGTGGTCGTAGTCCATGAACGTGAACGCGATGTCGTTGGGCTGCAGGCTGGCCCGCTCGCGCAGAACAGCCGGTATTGACGACTCGATCACGGACACTTCCTCCTATGAATTTTCACCCGGGGCGAATCGCAGCCTAGGCCATCAGACGGTGTCCCGTTCAGATGGGCCGTTCAGCTCCAGAGTGCAGGCAACACCGCCGGCACCGGTCAGCGGTCAGCTTTGCTGAACCACTTTCGTTTGACGAGCCACGAATGCGCGGAAGCCAGGGCGAACACTGCGCCGCACATGCAGGCGAACAACCAGACGACGTGACCGTTTTCCCAGGGCTGCAGAGTCGGCACCAGAGCCGTCGTCACCCGGACGGTACAGGCGGCGATACCGCTCGCGGTGGCAGCCAGGTAGATGTTCGCGATCTTCCGCGATTGCGGATCGGCACGCAGCACCAGCAGGGCCCGGCCACCGAAGACCAGCAGGTAGATGATCGTGCTGCAGAGCACGATCCAATAGGCCGTCAGCCAGCCGTCGGTGGGCATGGTGAACAGGTCGCGGGAGAACTCACGCGAGGCGTTGCTCATGGTGAACAGGGCCAACAGCACCGGAATACAGAGGGTGGCGGGGCGTTCGACGTACTGGGTGAACATCTTCTGCATGGCCGCGTCTTCTTGCAGCCGGCCCATGGCGTTGTAGACGATCGCGGAAGCGGCGACGATGTAGCAGTCGTGGCCGACGTAGGCCTGCAGGTTCCATACCCCGGTGAGCGAGTGCAACGCCCGACCGAGAGTTTCGGCGGCGACGGGGGACATCAGCGCCACAGCGCCGGCCTGCAATGCGATGTTCAGGGTGGCTGCGACTTCCCACCGGCACGTCCATGTGACGCGACGAATCCACAGACTCCACGCCATGCAGGCGAGAGTGATGAGGAGGAGGAATGTCAGTGCCATGCTGCAATGCCTTTGACGGTGCTGTTTGTGGCCAAAACCGGTAGGCGAATTCTACTGCTACAGCGGCGGCGCGTCGGCACGACGCGTGAGATTGGCCAGCTTTGTCGTTTTCACGCGCTGCTCGGAGCGCACCTGCGTGGTTGTCATCACCGAAAGCGATGTCGACCCCAGATAGCTGACGACTTCCTCATGGGTCATCAGTCCGAAGCGAATCTGCATGTCGGGATAGCTCAGCTGGAAACGGTCGGCCACCAACCGCAATTCCTCGGCGTTGGGGTAGCTGTCCTCTTTGATCCGCCGGTAGTAGGTGCTGCTGGAAATGCCGAGCGCATCTTGGATCGCTCTCGCCTCGACGTCGCCGTCGAATAGGTAATCCAGCAGAGCCTTGAGCTGTCTGCCGTTCTCATCGGTCCGGGGCACCCACCCACAGTAAACGTTTCCCGCTATTGATTGCTAGCAACCGGGCCTGTGACATTTCTGCCTTAATTGACACCAGTGTCAGACTTTTGGGAGTGGTGTCCCAATTTTGGGACACATAAGTTAGCCTATGTGTCATGGCTCTCGCTTACGTCGACTTCGGACTGGACTCCGAGTCGAAGACCACCCCCCTCGCGATGACGATCGCGGACTACGACGCCGATGGCGCGCCGGCAGTCGGCGATATGTCTCGGCTCTCCGCTCCCTTGTCGTCGGTCCTGACTGAGGAACTCGACGGCGCACGCCAGGCGATGAGCCTGGACGTCGAGGTCTACCTGCTCGCTGCACTGGGCCGCGCCATCGAGCGCACCATCGGCGCCGGCATGACCCTGGTCGACCTCTCCACTTCGCACCGGCCGGCCGGTCTGCGCCAGCTTGCCCTGGACTGCGTGTCAGCCACCGAGGTCGACGCGACCGAGATGCTGCGCGCAGTGAACGTGACCTACAGCGAGGCTCGCCGCGGCGCCCCCAACTGGGAGTCCTCGGATGTGCTGCTGAGCTGTGTCGCCGTGGCGGTCCGCAACGCGCACCCCGAGATGGGTCACGCCCTCGAGCTGCACGCCTACCGTCAGGACGGCGTACTGCAGCTCGACTGGTGGTACGACAACCGGCGCTTCGAGCCCTACACCATCGAAGAGCTGTCCGATCAGTTCCCGCTCGCGCTCATCGAGTTGGCCTCCGAGGCCATGCCGAACCCCGTGGTCGTCGCGGGCTAGACTCGGCGCATCGGCATTGATCCGGCCATCACCGGGGAGCCTTCGGAAGAACAGTCGGTCGCTACCGGCCCAGTAGAGCCGAACGGGTAGGCCCGTCATCGCCGGTAAGTGAGCGGCGCACCCTGGTGCGCAAGCGGGGTGGTACCGCGGCACTCGCGCCTAGTCGCGAGAACGTCGTCCCCGTGCCTGGATTGAGCAACCGTGGCACAGGAGAAGACTGACGTGACCGCCTACCCGAAGCCGGCCAGCGGCGCCCCGAATTTCCCCGACCTCGAACTCGAGGTGTTGGACTACTGGGCTGCCGACGACACCTTCCGTGCCAGCATCGCGCAACGGGACGGCGCCGAGGAATACGTCTTCTATGACGGACCGCCCTTTGCCAACGGTCTGCCGCACTACGGGCACCTGCTGACCGGTTACGTCAAGGACATCGTCCCGCGGTACCGAACCATGCGCGGCTACAAGGTGGAACGCCGCTTCGGTTGGGACACGCACGGCCTACCCGCCGAGCTCGAGGTCCAGCGTCAGCTCGACATCACTGACAAAGCCCAGATCGAGGCCATGGGCATCGGGGCGTTCAACGACGCCTGCCGCGCTTCGGTTATGAAGTACGCGAACGAGTGGCGGTCCTACGTCACCCGCCAGGCCCGCTGGGTCGACTTCGACAACGACTACAAGACGCTCGATCTGCCGTTCATGGAGTCGGTGATCTGGGCGTTCAAGCAGCTCTGGGACAAGGGCCTCGCGTACGAGGGCAATCGCGTGCTGCCGTACTGCTGGAATGACGAGACCCCCCTGTCCAACCACGAGCTGCGGATGGACGACGACGTCTACCAGAGCCGCCAGGATCCGGCGCTGACCGTCGGTTTCCGCGCGGTCGACGGCCCGGTCGCCGGCTCATACCTGCTGGTGTGGACCACCACGCCGTGGACGCTCCCGTCCAACCAGGCCGTCGCGGTCCACCCCGAGGTGACATACCTGCAGGTTGTGGGGCCCGATGAGCGCCCATACGTGCTGGCCGAAGCGCGGCTGGCGGCGTACACCCGCGAGTTCGGGGAAGAGCCTGTCGTCGTCGGCAGCTATCTGGGCGCTGAACTGCTGGGCACGCATTACCTGCCGCCGTTCCCGTACTTCGTCGATACCGACCAGGCACGGGGCGCATTTCAGGTGCTGCAAGGCGATTTCGTCACCACCGAGGACGGCACCGGCATCGTCCATATGGCACCGGCCTACGGCGAGGACGACAAGGCCACCTGCGATGCCGCCGGCATCGTCGCGGTCACCCCGGTGGACTCCAGGGGCCGGTTCGATACGACTGTGCCGGACTATCTGGGACAGCAGGTCTTCGAGGCCAATCCGCAGATCATCCGAGACCTGAAGAACGGCACCGGTCCGGCGGCGGTGAACGCACCCGTGCTGCTGCGCCACGAAACCTACGAGCACTCGTACCCACATTGCTGGCGGTGCCGGCAGCCGCTGATCTACCGGGCGGTGTCATCCTGGTTCGTCAAGGTCACCGAGTTCCGCGACCGGATGGTCGAGCTCAACCAGCAGATCACCTGGTATCCCGAGCATGTGAAGGACGGCCAGTTCGGCAAGTGGCTGGCGGGGGCGCGGGACTGGTCGATCTCGCGAAACCGATACTGGGGCAGCCCGATTCCGGTGTGGAAGTCCGACGATCCGGCCTATCCGCGCATCGACGTCTACGGCAGCCTGGACGAATTGGAGCGCGACTTCGGCGTCCGCCCCGACAATCTGCACCGCCCCTACATCGATGAGTTGACCCGCCCCAATCCCGATGACCCGACCGGCCGCTCGACCATGCGCCGGATCGAGGACGTATTCGACGTCTGGTTCGATTCCGGCTCGATGCCGTACGCGCAGGTGCACTACCCGTTCGAGAATGCGGACTGGTTCGACGGGTCGGCAACTGAGAGCGCTCATTTCCCAGGCGATTTCATCGTCGAATACATCGGCCAGACCCGCGGCTGGTTTTACACCATGCACGTGCTGGCCACCGCACTGTTCGACCGTCCGGCATTCAAAGCCTGTGTGGCACACGGCATCGTGTTGGGTAACGACGGCCAGAAGATGAGCAAGTCGCTGCGCAACTACCCGGATGTGTCCGAGGTGTTCGATCGTGACGGTTCCGATGCCATGCGTTGGTTCCTGATGGCCTCGCCGATCCTGCGTGGCGGCAACCTGATCGTCACCGAGCAGGGCATCCGGGACGGGGTGCGGCAGGTACTGCTGCCGGTGTGGAACGCCTACAGCTTCCTGGCGCTCTACGCGCCACAGAAAGGCAAGTGGCGCACCGACTCTGAAAATGTCTTGGATCGCTACATCCTGGCCAAGCTGGCCGAGCTGCGGGAATCCTTGACCGCGGCTCTGGATGAGTGCGACATCTCCGGCGCCTGCGAGCAGCTGCGGCAGTTCGCCGAGGCGTTGACGAATTGGTATGTGCGACGGTCGCGTTCGCGATTCTGGGACGAGGACGCCGACGCCATCGACACCCTGCATACCGTGCTCGAAGTGACCTGCCGACTGGCTGCGCCGCTGCTGCCGCTGACCACAGAGGTGATCTGGCGGGGACTGACCGACGAGCGTTCGGTACACCTGACCGACTGGCCGCAGGACAGTGTGGTGCCGGCCGATCCCGAGTTGGTCGCGGCGATGGATCAGGTGCGCGAGGTGTGCTCGTCGGGTTCGTCGCTGCGCAAGGCCAAGAAACTGCGGGTGCGGCTGCCACTGCCCAAACTGACTGTCGCAGTGGAAAACCCGGAGGCGTTGCGGCCGTTCGCCGACCTGATCGCCGACGAGCTGAACGTCAAGGCCGTCGAGTTGTCGGACGATATCGCCGCCTACGGCCGATTCGAATTGGCGGTCAACGCCAAGGTGGCCGGGCCGCGGATCGGCAAAGACGTGCAAGCTGCGATCAAGGCCGTCAAATCCGGTGAGGGCGTGCTGAATCCAGACGGCACGCTGGCCGCCGGGCCCGCCGTGCTGCTGCCGGGGGAGTACAGCTCGAAACTTGTTGCCGCCGACGCGGAGTGGACCGCAGCGCTGCCGGATGGCGCCGGGCTGGTGGTGCTCGACGGCGCCGTCACCGAGGAGCTGGAGGCCGAGGGCTGGGCCAAGGACCGGATCCGCGAACTGCAGGACCTGCGTAAGTCCAGCGGTCTGGAGGTTTCCGATCGGATCACCGTCGTCTTGGCGGTGCCCGCGGACAAGCAGGACTGGGCCCGCACCCATACCGGGTTGATCGCCGGGGAGATCCTGGCGACCAGCTTCGCCATCGTCGAGCCCGGTGCACTGGCTGACGGTGCCGATGTCGGCGACGGTGCTCGGGCCTCGATCGCGAAGGCCTGAGCCCGCAACCGCTAAATAGTCACGGCCGTAAACGTGTGTGAGAATAGGCCGACTTTTCCGATGGTGTGACGCGGTAGGAGTGGGCCTTGTCTGTTGAGCTGTGTGCGGCCAACGGCGCAGGTCAACGGGGATATGCGCCGCTGAACACCCGGCCTGACCTGCAGGGTATGCGGGCGTTCGCGGTGCTCACGGTGTTCGCCAACCACCTGTTCGGCTGGCCTCGCGGCGGTTTCGTGGGCGTCGACGTGTTCTTTGTGCTGTCCGGGTTCTTCATCACCGCGCTGCTACTCAAGCAGTGCGCCGCCACCGGCAGGATCTCGTTCGCCGATTTCTATCGCCGCCGGGTGCGACGCATCATCCCGTCAGCGGTCCTGGTCACTGTGGTCACCCTCATCGGCAGCTATCTGCTCCTCACCGCACCCCGGGCCAAGTCCGCGCTCATCGACGGGCTGTGGGCGACGGTCTTCGGTTCGAACTGGCGATTCGGGCGCATCGGTGCCGACTACTTCGCCGAAGGCCAGCCCAAATCGCCACTGCTGCACTACTGGTCGTTGTCGATCGAAGAGCAGTTCTATTTCGTGTGGCCGCTGGTACTGCTGGGGCTGTTCGCCTTGACCCGGCGTTACTCGTCGAACTCGGAGACGTACAGCCCCGCCCGACAGCGCTGGTTGACCGGTGCCATGACGACGGTGTGTGTCTTGTCGTTCGCGCTGGCCTGTATCCAGACCCATGTCAATCCGACGGGCGCCTACTTCTCGACCTTCACTCGGGTCTGGGAACTCGGTGTCGGTGCGCTGCTCGCCATTTGTGCACCGCTGCTGGCGGGCCTGCCCGATGCGCTCCGGCCGCTCCTGTCGTACCTCGGGCTGGCGGGTGCGATCGCGTCGCTGTTCGTCATCACCCCGTCCAGCCCGTTCCCGGGACCGTGGGCTGCATTACCGGTGTTGTCGACGGCCCTGGTCATCGCGGCATTCGTCGGTGGTCAGGTGCGGGCGGTGCCGCATCTGACCAACCGGGTCGCCCGGTATTTCGGTGACGTCAGCTACACCCTGTACCTGTGGCACTGGCCGGTGATCATGCTGCTCTCGGTGCTCTTGCCGCCGGCTTGGCCGTACTACGTAACGGTGATCGTTTCGTCCCTGGTGTTGACGCACGTGACCTATCGCTTCTACGAGAACCCCATCCGGCATTCGGCCTGGCTGGACCACGGCACGCGGCTGTTCGGCCGCATCCAGATCTCCCAGAAGATATGGGCAACCGCCGGTGCGGTAGCCGCCGTGGCGATTGCCATGTCGGCAGTCGTGATCGAGGTCGATGCCAATGCGCACTCGCCGCATGACGAGGATCTGGTCATCGATGCCGCAGGCCCGCGAGTCGCCGATGCGTCAACCACTTGCACTGGGGCGGCAGCGCTCACCACCCAGGGATGCGTGCTGTACGACCCGGCTCGACCGGTCGCCCCGAGTATCGACTACTTCGCACACGACGGACAGGGTGCGTTCAAGTGCTTCGGCGAGCGCACCGATCCACTGGAGTCCTGTACCTACGGCTATCGCGGCGCTGGCGCCAAGCGGATCGCCATCGTCGGGGATTCTCACGCCGCCATGTTGTTGCCGGCCCTGTCGCCGTATTTGATGGAAAACCATTGGAATATGACGACGTTCCTCGGCTGGGGTTGCCAGTGGACGGCTCACGCGCTGGAAAACGACGACTGCAAGAAAGCCATGCCGGACATCCAGCACAAGCTGCTGTCGGAGAAGTTCGACGTGATCGTCACGACGGCCAGTCGCCAGAAAGCGGGCGACGCCGAGGGGTTTGTGAAGATGTGGGGCCCGGTCGTGGCAACGGGGTCGAAGATCCTGGCGGTGGGCGACGTACCTGTGGTCTCCGAGGAGACGCTCGATTGCATGACGCGGGTCGGCGTCATCCGAAACTGCGCGACACCGCGGAGTACGGCACTGGCCACGACCGACCCCATTCTCGCGGCCGCTGCGCAGGTACCCGGAGTGACCACGCTCGACATGACCAACTCGTTCTGCGGGGCGGATAAGTGCCCCGCAATCATCGGCAACGTGATCGTCTATCAAGACGTCGCCAGCCATATGACTGCGACCTACGCCAAGACCCTTGGTCCGCAGCTCGCCAGGTCGGTCAGAGCCCTGATGGGATCAGACCCAGGGGGAAAGCGCCCGTAAGTTCTGCTCAGCTGATGACCCGTGCACTGGCGCCGCCGTAGTCGACGGTGTCGCCGACCCGCAACTGGCGGCCACGGCGGGTCTCGACCTCGCCGTTCACCCGCACCATTCCGTCACCGATGACGGCCTTGGCGTCGGCCCCACTGTCGATCAGCGACGCCAGCTTCAAAAACTGGCCCAATCGGATCGACTCGTCCCGGATCGGCACGTCGTTCATGTGCAGAACACTAGCCACTGTCACTCACCCCGTCGCTACGCTCGCCCCTGTCGCTCATCCCGTCGCTACGCTCGCCCCTGTCGCTCATCCCGTCGCTACGCTCGCCCCTCTACGATTGCCCACTGTGGATCGCTGGGTCCTGCATCTGGACATGGACGCTTTTTTCGCGTCAGTTGAGCAACTGACCCGGCCGACCCTGCGTGATCGGCCGGTGCTGGTCGGCGGGCTCGGTGGGCGCGGCGTGGTGGCCGGTGCCAGTTATCAGGCCCGCGTGTTCGGGGCCCGTTCCGCGATGCCCATGCACCAGGCGCGGCGTCTGATCGGGGCGACGGCGGTCGTGCTGCCGCCGCGCGGCGCGGTCTATTCGGTGGCCAGCCGCCGCGCGCTGGACACCGTCCGTTCCGTGGTGCCGGTGCTCGAGCAGCTCTCCTTCGACGAGGCATTCGGTGAGCCGGCCGAGTTGGTCGGCGCCACCGCCGGCGACGTCCGCCAGTTCTGCGAAGACCTGCGGGCCAAGGTGCGTGCCGAGACTGGCCTGGTGGCGTCGGTCGGCGCGGGCTCGGGCAAGCAGATCGCCAAGATCGCATCGGGCCTGGCCAAACCCGACGGAATCCGGGTGGTCGGGCGCGACGAGGAGCGCTTGTTGCTCGATCACCTGCCGGTGCGCAAACTGTGGGGGATCGGCCCGGTCGCCGAGGAAAAGCTGCACCGCCTAGGCATCGAGACAGTGGGCGCCCTTGCCGCCCTTGCCGATTCGGAGATCGCCGACGTGCTCGGCGGCACCGTGGGTCCGGCACTGCACCGGTTGGCCCGGGGTATCGACGACCGTCCGGTGCAGGAGCGGGCCGAGGCCAAGCAGATCAGCGCCGAGTCGACGTTTCAGACCGACCTGACCACCCTGGAGCAGTTGCACGACAACATCGGCCCGATCGCCGAGCATGCCCATCGTCGACTGCTCAAAGACGGCCGCGGCGCGCGAACCGTCACGGTCAAACTCAAGAAGTCCGACATGAGCACGCTGACCCGGTCGGCCACGCTGCCGTATGCCAGCACCGATCCGGCGACGCTGACCGCGATGGCGCGCCGACTCCTGTTGGACCCCCTGCAGATCGGTCCAATTCGCCTTGTCGGCATTGGCTTTTCGGGTTTGACCGAGGCCCGCCAGGAGTCGCTGTTCCCGGACATCGAGTTGGCCGACCTCACCGACACCACCCCGGCCCCCTCGGCCCTGCCCACAGCGCAACCGACCGAAACGGCATGGCGAATCGGCGACGACGTCACCCATGCCGAGCACGGTCACGGCTGGGTGCAGGGCGCCGGGCACGGAGTCATGACGGTGCGCTTCGAGACCCGGGCCAGTGGGCCGGGGCCGGCGCGCACCCTGCCTTCCGACGATCCGGCGATCAGCAAGGCCGACCCGGTGCACAGCCTGGACTGGCAGGAGTACCTGGCCTGCGCACCGCACGACGATGACACCGGACCCGGCGCCAAAAGCGTGCAGCACTAGCCCCACTCGGCGAACACCTCGGCAACGGGGGCGCCAGCGGCCAGCGCCGCCATCAACAACACGCGGGCCTGGGCGGCCCGCAGTGCGCCTGCTGATACGGCGCCGGCGTCCATCAGTGCTCGCCCCGGCCCGTAACCGGCGGTGACGCGCGCGCCGGGCACCCGGGTACTGACCACCACCGCAACTCCTGTCTCGCGAAGCCGGCGCACCCCGGCGACCATCGCCGAGCCGGCGTTACCGGAGCCGAGGGCTTCCAGCACCACGCCGCCGGCTCCCGCAGCGACGAACGCGTCCATGGCCAGCGCGTCACTGCCGGCGTATGCGGCGACGATGTCGACCCGTGGTGCGGCCGCAGCCGACCGCATCCCGAACGCCGGCTGCGCCTTGACCGCACCCGGCACAAAGCCGGTCCGGTCGATCAACCCGACTGCGGTGCCGACCAGGCTGTGCTCGGCCTTCGTCAGTCCTAGTGGCTGCCACACCGTCCCGGCGAAGCTCACCAGCACCCCGAGTCCACGCGCCGCCGGACTGGCGGCCAGGGCGATCGCCTCGCGCAGGTTCTGCGGTCCGTCGGCGTCGGGTGCATCACTGCTGCGCATCGCCCCGGTGAGGACCACCGGCGTGGTGCCGTCGTACGTGGCGTCCAGCCACAGCGCGGTTTCCTCCATGGTGTCGGTGCCGTGCGTGACGACGATCCCGTCGACCCCTTCGGTGCCCGCCGCTGCGTGCACGGCGGCGGTGATCCGGTCCCAGTCCGCCGGGGTCAGTTCGGAGCTGTCGACGGCCATCAACTCGACGGTGTCGACCTGCAGATCTGTCGACAGATCCCTGGTCAGGTCGGCGGCGCTCCGGCTGGGACGGGCGACTCCGTCGGCGTCGGTGCTGGTGGCGATGGTGCCCCCGGTGGCGATCACGACGACGCGGCGGGCCGCGGGCTGCGCGTTGGAGCTCATGCGGCGATTGTTCACCACCGCCGCTTTGGGATGATGGGGGAGTGAGCGAGGAATCCGCGGAGTCGGACACCCAGACGACCGCAGCACAAAGTACGGCTGAGCCGCGTCGGTTGAAGCTGTTGACGGCGGTGGCCGCCGTCGTGCTGGCGCTGGACGTCATCACCAAGGTGGCCGCCGTGCACCTGCTGGTCCCGAATGAGCCGGTGCCCATCATCGGAGACACCGTCTCCTGGACTCTGGTGCGCAACTCGGGCGCGGCGTTCTCGATGGCCACCAGTTACACCTGGGTGTTGACGCTGATCGCGACCGGTGTGGTGGGCGGCATCATCTGGATGGGCCGGCGATTGGTGTCGCCGTGGTGGGCGCTCGGCCTGGGGTTGGTGCTCGGCGGCGCGCTGGGCAACCTCATGGACCGCTTGTTCCGGGCCCCGGGCCCACTGCGTGGGCATGTCGTCGACTTCCTGTCGGTCGGCTGGTGGCCGGTGTTCAACGTGGCTGACTCCGCGGTGGTGTGCGGGGCGGTGCTCCTGGTCGGCTTGTCGCTGTTCGGCTACGACTTCGATACCGTCGGCCGACGCCAGGACGCCAAACCCGACACCGCCGACACCGCGGAGTCTTCGGCGGCCACCACCGACGCCGAGGCCACGGCCGCCGACGGAACTGACCCGAGCTGATGACGACTCGCTCGATGCCGGTTCCCGAAGGACTCGCCGGTATGCGCGTCGACGCGGGCCTGTCCCGGCTGCTGGGGCTGTCGCGTACCGCGGTGGCCGCTATCGCCGAGGAGGGCGGCATCGACATCGACGGAGTGCAGGCG
Source organism: Mycobacterium sp. MAA66 (assembly GCF_041261665.1). Lineage (NCBI taxonomy): Bacteria > Bacillati > Actinomycetota > Actinomycetes > Mycobacteriales > Mycobacteriaceae > Mycobacterium > Mycobacterium sp. MAA66. The sequence goes on from NZ_JBGCCC010000001.1 coordinate 832,314, forward strand.
GCCAAGTCGGACAAGCTGACTGCCGGTTCCTGGCTCGAGGTGCGGCTGCCGGAGGCGCCCGCCCCGGTGGAGAACACGCCTCAAGAGATCGAGGGCATGGAGATCCTTTACTCCGATGCCGACATCGTCGCGGTGGACAAGCCGGCCGGGGTGGCGGCGCACGCGTCGGTCGGGTGGACCGGGCCGACGGTGCTCGGCGGTCTGGCCGCGGCGGGTTTCCGGATCTCCACGTCCGGTATCCACGAACGCCAGGGCATCGTGCACCGGCTCGATGTCGGGACGTCCGGAGTCATGGTGGTGGCACTGTCCGAGCGGGCCTACACCGTGCTCAAGCGAGCGTTCAAGGCCCGCACCGTCGAAAAGCGTTATCACGCACTGGTTCAGGGGCATCCGGATCCACATAGCGGCACGATCGATGCCCCCATTGGACGGCATCGCAGCAATGACTGGAAGTTCGCGGTCACCGAGGGCGGTCGCCCCAGCGTCACCCACTACGACACCATCGAAGCGTTCGTCCGCGCCAGCCTGCTCGATGTGCATCTCGAGACGGGTCGAACCCACCAGATCCGGGTGCACTTCTCGGCGTTGCACCATCCGTGCTGTGGCGACATGACCTATGGCGCCGATCCGACCCTGGCGAAAAAGCTTGGGCTGGAGCGGCAATGGCTGCACGCCAAGTCCTTGGCCTTCGCGCATCCAGCGGACGGACGGTGGATCGAGATCACCAGCGAATACCCCGAGGATCTCCAACACGCGCTCGACGTACTGCATAACCAGTGACAACGCCGTCGTCCCCGCAGAGCCGCGGCCTGTGGCTCGGGTTGGGCGCCTACGGTTCGTGGGGTCTGTTCCCGGCCTTCTTCCCGCTGCTCAAGCCGGCCGGGGCGTTCGAGGTACTGGCTCACCGCATCGTGTGGACGCTGCTGTTCATGACGGTGGTACTGGTGTTGACCCGTCGGCTCGGCGACCTGCGCACTTTGACCGCCCGCACCTGGGGCCTGCTGGTCGGTGCCTCGGCGTTGATCTCGATCAACTGGGTCATCTACATCTATGCGGTCAACAACGGCCATGTGGTCGACGCGGCGCTGGGCTACTTCATCAATCCGCTGGTGAGCGTGGCCCTCGGTGTTGCGCTGTTCGGTGAACGCCTGGGTCGTGCCCAGCTGGCGGCGCTGGCGATCGCGCTGGGCGCGGTCGCGTTGTTGGCGGTGGCTGCCGGGTCGCTGCCGTTGATCGCGTTGGGACTGGCGGCCTCGTTCGGTTTGTACGGCGCGGTGAAGAAGGTGGTGCCGGCCGATCCGCGGGTGAGTGTCGGGGTCGAAGCCGCACTGGCCGGGCCGTTCGCCCTGGGGTATCTGGTGATGCTGACCGTCGCGGGGCAGTCGACGTTCACCGGACACGGAGGCGGACACGTGGCGCTGCTGCTGCTGTGCGGCCCGGTCACCGCGATTCCGTTGTTGATGTTTGCCGGTGCGGCACAGCGCTTGCCGCTCGTGACGATGGGGCTGTTGCAGTACCTCACTCCGGGCTTGCAGATGGCGTGGGGTGTTTTCGTCGGCCGTGAGCCGATGCCCGCGAGCCGCTGGGCGGGTTTCCTGTTGATCTGGGTGGCATTGGCGATCTTCACCGGCGACGCAGTACGGCGCGCACGGGCCTCAGCCACGAAGGTTCCGATCAGCTGAATATTAACGCTTGACAAGGACAACCAAGCCAGTGCAGATACAGCGTGCGCTCAGGTAGTGCACAGCTACCACTGGGGTGGTCACGCGGCGGTAACAGCATCTCGGAATCGATGGCCCGGTTTCGTCCCGGCCCCCTGTCACCCGACCCCCGAACAATCGGCCCCGCCGATGGCCGTTGACCAGCAGAATCCCGTCTGGCCTGCATCAATATCCGACGCACGACGAATGCGATTACGGCGAGATGTCGTCAGGTCGGGCACAGGATGAGCCACAGCGCGCGGCTTCGGTGAATCAATGCGCGTCCCCATTCCGCCAGCCGAGCAACGAAGCCTAGGTTTGGCGAACTCAGACGGAGTAGCTCTAGTATGGCCCGGTGCACAGCGATCTTTCAGGATCACACCTGTATGGCCGAGCGTCGGACGTGCCAGATCCGTCCGTCGCTTACCTGGGTTGGCATGGCCATGGAAACCTTGGTGACGAGGCGATTTACGACGCGGTCAGCCAGCAGCTGTCTGGCGCAAACTTTGCCGATGTGCCCCGTAGCCCGCTCGAATTCGTCAAAGCGGCGACTTCAGGTGTGATGCCGTCGCTGCGCGGCAGCGTCCAGGTGATCGGCGGCGGCACGCTGATCGGCCGACGCCACTGGCGACACCTGATCAAGCTCGGCGAAGCCTTGACACGTAACCAACGGACGTACGCCATCGGCGTGGGCGTCGAGGATCCGATTTTCTCCGGACGACGAAGCGGGTCCAGCAGAGGCGAACTGAGCCGGTGGCCGTCGATCTTGTCGCGGTTCGAGAGTGTGTCGGTTCGCGGACCGCAAAGCGCAGAGCTCTTGTCTGACGTCGGTTTTGACGTGCAGGTATCCGGTGACCCGGCACTGTTGCTGCCACGGCCTGACGTTTCACCGACCGAGGGCCTGATCGGGGTGAACCTGGGCTTCCATGACGACCTGTGGGGCCACAACGCGCATGCCGTGGCGCAGGAACTGGCAGGTGCCGTCAAACACCTTGCGGCGCAAGGGTATAAGTTCGTCGGCATCCTCATGGACGCCCGCGATCGCAAGTGGACGAGCATGGCGCTCGACGGCGTCGACGCCGAAATGGTGTTTCCCGAAGACGCTGCCGGAGTCACCGCCGAGTTGGCTCGCTGTTCGCTGGTCGTGGTGACCCGCCTTCATGCGGCGATCTTGGCCGCACTTTCCGACACACCCGCCATATCTCTTGAGTACCAACCGAAATGCCGGGACTTCGCCCTGTCGATCGACGACGAACGCTCACTGATCCGGACCGACACCATCACCCAGCACGAGGTCGTCGACCGGGCGTGCGCATTATTGGCCGATCGCCAGCACATCCGGGCATCGAAGCGCGCGGCCGTGGATATTCTTCGTGAGCGATTGGCGGCCGAGTTCAGCGCCGCTCGAAGCCAAATCGGCCTCGAGCCCACTCAAGTCGGGTCGATTTAAGTCGGTAGACCCGACTGGCGTTGAGCCGAACTGATCAGCATTTTGGGGCGCAGAAATGCCGGCCGTCGAATTCTGAGATCGGGTTTCAGCGCCGGCAATCCGAATGCCGACCACATTGTTTGCGCCGGGGACTTCGACGGTCGAATACCGAAATCGGGAAACAGGCGCGAGCGATAGGGCAAGGCGGGCCCGGCCAGCACAGATGGTGACGAATTCATCACTCGTCTGATTGGCGACCGAAGCCAGGGTGGCTTCCAGATAACCCTCGATCCGGCCGTAGTCGGTCGTATACGCCAGCTAACGAGAGCCTCCCCACGAGACTTAGCTGAGCGTAAGCACCTTCGCGCAGGCCGCCGGGTGGAAATCTCAGTCTTTTGCAGGTTCACAGGCAGTCCCCAGTTTCGACCGGTTCGAGAGTCTGCGCGGCGCATCGCGCCGGCCCCGAGCCGCCAGTTCTTGAGCAAACCCGCGCAGGACGCTCGGACATCCAGCGTTCGGATTGCGTTCCGGTATGGCCACCCGCCGGCCACCCAAGAGAAGTCGGACTTCAGCGGGTTGCAAAACCCGATCATGAACTCAGCCAACAATCAGATGATTCGATGCACAGGTTATTTGCTAGCAAACACACTGTAAAACTGGTCCAACGTCGAGAATATATTTACTCTTGCTGTATCAACAGCTATCACTTAGAGTTTGCTGTAACTGCATTTGCCTGCACATTGGACCGGGGCGTGACATGACTCAACTCGATACACTTCCGCCCTCCGAGATGCGGCGGCCAGGGCGTCCGGTGGGCTCCGATTCCGCCCAGACCCGTGCCCGGATCCTGGCGGTCGCCCGCCGGCAGATCGCGACGCGCGGGTACCCGGCGACGACGTTTCAGGCGCTGGCGACGGGGTCAGGGTTCAGCCGGACCACTCTGCACTACTACTTCGATTCCCTCGATGCGATTTATCAGACCCTGATGGCCGACGCGTCGTCGGTCGTGGTGCGCTGCATCACGATGGCCAGCATGGAGTCGACGCTGCCCGATCGGCTCGCGGCATACCTGTCCGAATTCAGCCGGATGAGCGTCAGCGATCGGGAATCGGTGGCGCTGCTGGTCAGCTCCCGGTTGACCAGCAGCCAGGCCCCGGCGCCGGCCTATGATCCGGCCATCGACTTGCGGGCGTTCTTGTCTCGGTCGGTCACCGATGCGATCGAGCGCGGTGAATTGCCTGCCGACACTGGTGCGGTGGTTCTGGTCGACCTGTTGTACTCGCTGCTGTGGGGTGTCGGCTTCTACGCCAGCTTCGTGGACGACGGCGCACGGCTGGAATTGGTCACCGCGCAACTGGGCAACTTGTTGCGATTCGGGTTGCTGAAGGGTGACGCGTAGGCGTCCGGCAACGACACGACTGGCGACACGCCGAGACGTACAAAAGCTGTCGGTGGGCCGCCATAGACTGGCCCTCCTATGAGCCAGTTCGTGCACCTCCACAACCACACCGAATATTCGATGCTGGACGGTGCCGCGAAGGTCAAGCCGATGATCACCGAGGCGCAGCGGCTCGGGATGCCCGCCATCGGCATGACCGACCACGGAAACATGTTCGGCGCCAGCGAGTTCTACAACGTCGCCACCAGCGCGGGCATCAAGCCGATCATCGGCATCGAGGCGTACATCGCGCCGGCATCGCGGTTCAACACCAAGCGCGTCACCTGGGGTGACCCCAGCCAGAAGAGCGACGACGTCTCGGGTAGCGGCTCCTACACGCACATGACGATGGTCGCCGAGAACGCCACCGGCTTGCGCAACCTGTTCAAGCTGTCTTCGCTGGCTTCCTTCGAAGGGCAGCTCGGCAAGTGGTCCCGGATGGACGCCGAGATCATCGCGGAGCATTCGTCCGGCATCATCGCCACCACCGGCTGTCCCTCGGGTGAGGTGCAGACCCGGCTGCGGCTCGGCCACGAAAAAGAGGCCCTGGAAGCCGCTGCCAAGTGGCAGGAAATCTTCGGCAAGGAGAACTTCTTCCTTGAGTTGATGGACCACGGCATCGAGATCGAGCGCCGGGTCCGCCAGGGTCTGCTCGACATCGGCAAGCAGCTCGGCATCCGGCCTCTGGCCACGAACGACTGCCATTACGTCACGCGTGAGGCCTCGCACAACCATGAGGCGTTGCTGTGTATCCAGACCGGCAAGACACTCTCGGACCCAACCCGGTTCAAGTTCGACGGCGATGGCTACTACCTGAAGTCTGCCGCGGATATGCGGGCGATGTGGGACGACCAGGTGCCTGGCGCGTGTGACTCGACCTTGCTGATCGCCGAACGCGTCGAGTCCTACGCCGATGTCTGGGCCCCGCGCGACCGGATGCCGATCTTCCCGTGCCCCGAGGGTCACGACGAGGCGTCCTGGTTGCGGCACGAGGTCGACGCCGGCCTGCATCGGCGCTTCCCGGACGGGGTGCCTCAGGAGTACTTCGACCGGGCCGCCTACGAGATCGGCGTCATCCTGGAGAAGGGCTTCCCGTCCTACTTCCTGATCGTTGCCGACCTGATCAGCCACGCGCAGTCCATCGGCATCCGGGTCGGTCCGGGCCGTGGTTCGGCAGCCGGCTCGCTGGTCGCCTACGCCATGGGCATCACCAACATCGACCCGCTGCCGCACGGCCTGCTGTTCGAACGGTTCCTGAACCCCGAGCGCCCATCTGCACCCGATATCGATATCGACTTCGACGACCGCCGCCGTGGCGAGATGGTGCGCTATGCCAGCGAGAAGTGGGGTAGCGACCGGGTTGCCCAGGTCATCACCTTCGGTACGATTAAAACCAAAGCGGCACTGAAGGATTCGGCGCGCGTCCACTATGGTCAGCCGGGCTTCGCCATCGCCGACCGGATCACCAAGGCGCTGCCGCCGCCGATCATGGCCAAGGACATCTCGGTGTCGGGTATCACCGACCCCGAACACGAGCGGTACAAGGAGGCCGCCGAGGTCCGCGCGCTGATCGACACCGACCCGGATGTGCGCACCATCTACCAGACCGCCCGCGGTCTGGAGGGGCTGGTCCGCAACGCAGGCGTGCACGCCTGCGCGGTGGTCATGAGTTCTGAGCCGCTGATCGACGCCATCCCGATGTGGCGGCGCGCCCAGGACGGCGCCATCATCACCGGCTGGGACTACCCGTCGTGTGAGGCCATCGGCCTGCTGAAGATGGACTTCCTGGGCCTGCGCAACCTGACCGTCATCGGCGACGCGCTGGAGAACATCAAGGCCAACCGCGGTATCGATCTGGACATGGATCACCTGCCCCTGGACGACCCGGCCACCTACGAATTGCTTTCTCGCGGTGACACTCTGGGTGTGTTCCAGCTCGACGGCGGGCCGATGCGCGACCTGCTGCGCCGGATGCAGCCCACCGGCTTCAACGACATCGTCGCGGTGCTGGCGCTGTACCGGCCAGGCCCGATGGGCATGAACGCCCACAACGACTACGCCGACCGCAAGAACGGCCGGCAGGCCATCAAACCAATCCACCCCGAGCTCGAGGAACCGCTCAAGGAGATCCTGGCCGAGACCTACGGCCTGATCGTCTACCAAGAGCAGATCATGTTCATCGCGCAGAAGGTCGCCTCCTACAGCATGGGCAAGGCCGACGCGCTACGAAAAGCCATGGGTAAGAAGAAGCTTGAGGTGCTCGAGGCCGAGTACAAGGGCTTCAAAGAGGGCATGACCGCCAACGGCTTCTCCGAGGCCGCGGTGAAAGCGTTGTGGGACACCATCCTTCCGTTCGCCGGCTACGCGTTCAACAAATCGCACGCCGCCGGCTACGGCCTGGTGTCGTTCTGGACCGGCTACCTCAAGGCCAACTACCCGGCCGAATACATGGCCGGCTTGCTCACCTCGGTGGGTGACGACAAGGACAAGGCCGCGGTGTATCTCGCGGACTGCCGGCGCCTCGGCATCACTGTACTGCCGCCGGACGTCAACGAGTCGGTGCACAACTTCGCCTCGGTCGGCCCCGACATCCGCTACGGCATGGGCGGCGTGCGCAACGTCGGTGGCAACGTGGTGCAGTCGATCATCGCCGGCCGCACCGACAAAGGGAAGTACACCGACTTCTCCGACTATCTGAACAAGATCGACATCACCGCCTGCAACAAGAAGGTGACCGAATCTCTGGTCAAGGCAGGCGCTTTCGATTCGCTGGGCCATGCCCGCAAGGGCTTGTTCTTGATCCACGCCGACGCCGTCGACTCCGTCCTTGGCACCAAGAAGGCCGAGGCGATGGGTCAGTTCGACCTGTTCGGTGATGCCGGTGGCGGCGATGCGGGGGAGTCGGCGTTCACCATCCGGGTGCCCGAGGACGAATGGGACGACAAGCACAAACTCGCGCTCGAACGCGAGATGCTCGGACTGTACGTGTCCGGCCATCCGCTCAACGGCGTTGCACATCTGCTGTCTGCGCAGGTCGACACGCAGATCCCGGCGATCCTGGACGGTGACGTCGCCAACGACACCCAAGTCCGCATCGGCGGCATCCTGGCGTCCGTGGTGCGTCGGGTCAACAAGCAGGGATTGCCTTGGGCTTCGGCGCAATTGGAAGACCTCAACGGTTCGATCACGGTGAACTTCTTCCCGAAGACCTACGCGGTGTTCGGGGCGGACATCACCGATGACGCGATCGTGCTGGTCAGCGGTAAGGCCCGGGTGGAGGAGGACCGCGTGTCGATCTTCGCCAGTGACCTTGTGGTGCCGGACTTTTCGAATGCCCAGGCCGACCGGCCGCTCGCGGTGAGCCTGCCCACCCGGCAGTGCACCATGGAGAAGGTGTCTGCGCTCAAGGCGGTGCTGGCCAACCACCCGGGCACCTCGCAGGTGCACCTGCGATTGATCAATGGCGACCGGATCACGACGCTGGAACTCGATCAGGCGCTTCGGGTGACGCCGTCGTCGGCGCTGATGGGTGACCTCAAGGCCCTCCTGGGTCCGGGGTGCCTGGGCGGCTAGGGCGCGTCGGCTCTCCCTTCACACCCTCGAGTTCAGAAGCGGTAGCGCAGAATCCGCGCTTTGCGGGCCCCGGCCTTGGTCAGCCCGGTCAGCCGGGTGGCCACTCTCAGCGCACCCGGGAACAGGTCGACCTCGGGCTGGTAACACAGGCTGGCTTCTTCGACGAGCTGCAGTTGACGGTTCCAGCTCAGCGGGTGGTGCGCGTCCTTGAATCCCGCGTAACCCAATTGGCTACCAACATCTTTGAACATCTTCTGCGGAAGGTACTTGAAGGCGGCCCGGCTCAGCGGCCCGAACTGGCCATAGTCGTTGAACGCCAGCTCGCCGCTGCCGAAATGCTCTGTCACGCTGCGGAAGACACCCGCGATCACGGGCTCGGTCAGGAAGGCGAACAGGCCATCCGCGACGAGCATGGTGGGGCGGTCCGCCGGAATCATTGCCGCCCAGTTGGTTTCGGCAACCGACGCGACGACAGTGTGGGCGGCAGGATTGGATGGCAGTACCTGGTCACGCAGTTCGGAGATACCGGCGAGGTCCACGGTGTACCAATCGACCGTCGCCGGCGGGGACACCCGGTGGTAGCCGCTGTCGAGGCCGCCGCCCAGATCGACCACAACGGCGTCGGGATGTGCCGCCGTGAATGCGCGCACCCGGTCATCGAGCATCTTGGCCCGCAGTGCCGTCTGACAGGCAACGCTGGTCTGCACTCGAAGCCCCGCGAAGTCGTAGTCGATGGCCGCCACCACCGAATCAGCCCAGGTGTCACCGAGTATCGAGCGTCGCGCCCGATTGTCCAGCGCCCTGGCGTACACAGTCAGCAGCGCCGTCTTTTCCAGTGGTGTCAGAGACTCAACAGATATTCCCATTGCCGCAACCTTACGCCGACATGCAAACTGAACGTTTTACCCAAAACGTTTAGCGCCCTGCTGATTTCACTTCCAAGTTGCGCAGAACATCCTATTGACGCCGCGGCATCGGTCCAGGTTCGGGAACGACGAACGACCCCCGCGTCCCTGTCAGGCGGGCTTGCACTCGAATTGCTGGCCGAACCCCGAGGCAGGGGGCGTCACCGGCTTGAGACAACCGAACGGCTCCACGCCGCCGTCGCTCAGCCGCACCGCAGTGCGGTGGGCGTAGTTCACGCAGACCACGGTGGCACCATCGGCCCGGCATCGATAGTCGCCGAAGGCCAGGCTGTGCCCAGTGGGCAGCTGCGGGCCGGTGCCGTTGTCGAACCTGCCAGGATCGCCGTGCACCGAGCCGACCTCCACGGTCGAGCCCTCGAAGTCCACCCAACCCGGCACCCAGTGTCCAAAGGTGTCGGCCGGTTGGGGCAACGGAGCCGTCGGGTGGGTCAGGCACGCCAGGGCGCCGTTGAAGGTCTTGTCGGTCATGCAGTTCAGTCGATCACCGACGACAAAGGCGACGTCAGGACCCAGATCGGTGGCCACGCCATCACGCGTGGCGGTGTGAAAGCCCGCCACATCGGAGGAGGTCCCGGCCTCGACCCACGCGATGACCGCACCGATGTCCGACCCACGTTCAGGCGCCGCAGTAGGTGCGGTGCTGGGCTTCGAGGATGTTGCCGACGGCGCCGTCGTCGGACTCGCCGATGGCCCAGGATGTGTCGACGACTGCTCGGCCGAGGGCGCTGCCGCGTGGGAACAGCCCGCAACCAGGACAGAAGCCATCAGGAGCACGGAAATCCGCATGACGGCCAGGGTAGTGGTCATCGCTCGAAGGAACCTGCAGGCACCCCGGCCGTACAGATTTTCGATACTGTCTACCCATGCACGATCGGACGATCCGGGTGACCGTCGACAGCGGGACCATCGAGGGCTTCACCCGCGATGGGGTGCACCGCTGGCGTGCCGTGCCATTCGCCCGGCCGCCGATGGGTCCATGGCGTTATCGGGCGCCGCAGCCGGTGCAGCCGTGGCGCGGTGTCCGGTACTGCCACGGTTTCGCCTACTGTGCGCCGCAGGAAAGCAAGTTCACCGTGCTCGGTGTCGGGAAACGTCAGCCGATGAGCGAGGACTGCCTGACCCTCAATGTCGCGGCACCGGAGCATCCGAGCGACCAGCCACTGCCGGTGATGTTCTTCATTCACGGCGGCGGCTACATCATGGGTAGCTCGGCCACCCCGATCTACGACGGTGCCGCGCTGGCCCGTCGCGGCTGCATCTATGTCTCGGTGAACTATCGACTCGGGGCACTTGGCTGCATCGATCTGTCGTCACTGTCGACCCCGGAACACCAGATCGACGGAAACCTGTTTCTACAGGACTTGGTGGCCGCGCTGCGCTGGGTGAAGACCAACATCGCCGAGTTCGGCGGCGACCCGGACCGGGTGACGATTTTCGGTGAAAGTGCGGGCGCGCACGCGGTGGCCACCCTGATGGCCGTACCGTCAGCGAAAGGGCTTTTCTGCCAAGCCATTTCCGAGAGTCCGGCCAGCGGCATGGTGCGCACTCCCGACATCGCGGCCAAGTTCGCCGAGCAGTTTGTCGGGCTACTGGGCACGGAACCCGACCACGGTGCCGCCGCGCTGATGGCGGCCAAACCGTCCCAGCTGCTGCACGCACTGGACCAGCTGATCGCCCGCGCCGGCGACGATCTGCCCGGCGCCTTCCCCGCCGGGCCGGCCTGCGGCACCGACCTTCTGCCCGAGGATCCGGTGATCGCCATGGCAAACGGCACCGCACATCGGGTACCGCTGATCGTGGGTAGCAATGCCGACGAGGGCCGACTGTTCACCCGCTTCATGCAATTGCTGCCGACCACCGAGCCGATGATCGAGAAGGTGCTCGCCAACACTGGACCGGGGGTGCGCGACCGCATCACCGCGGCGTATCCGGGCTACCCACGGTCGGCCGAGGCGTGTATCAAGCTCGGTGGCGATTTCGCCTTCGGCAGCGCTACCTGGCAGATCGCCGAGGCGCACAGCGTTCATGCCCCTACCTACGTGTACCGCTACGACTACGCGCCGCGGACCCTGCACTGGTCGGGTTTGGGTGCCACCCATGCCACCGAATTGCTGGCAGTCTTCGACGTCTACCGCACGGCAGTCGGTTCGATGCTCACCGCCGGCGTGGATCGCCAGTCCGCGATCCGGGTCAGCAACGACATGCAGAACCGCTGGCGTGCCTTCGCCCACGAGAGTGTGCCGGGAGACGGCTGGCCGCAGTACGAGACGGGCCATCGCGCGGTCATGGTGTTCGACCGGCGAACCCACCTGGAATTCGACCCGCGTGCCGAGCAACGCCGCGCCTGGGAGGGCTTCGAACTACTGGCCTCGGCGCAGTGACCGGCTCGACGCCAACGTCGGGCCGCTCAGCCCAGATGTGCGCTGTCGTCGTCTAATTCGTCGCGTGTCATGCCCATCGGGGTGTCGGTCGGCACGTCGCCACCGGCAACGACGAGCCGAGTCAACGGTGTGAGGGTGGCGAAGAGTGCTGTCAGCTCGTCGTCGTCGAGGGCGTCCCAGATGCTTAGGGCCAGCGCGTCAGTCGCGTCCTCGATACGTCCTTTGAGCGTGCGGCCGTCGGGGGTCAAGGTGCCGGATTGATCGAGCAGTCCGCGCCGGGCGAGGTTGTCGCAGTGGTGATTCCACTCTGCCTCGTCGTACATCCGGCTGCGCATCAGGAACTTTTTGGAGACGCGACCGGATGCCGTTTGCAAGACATTGCTCTCACGCCCGCTGATCCCGAGCCCGGCCAACACCGAGATATGACCGTCGCCGCGATGCTCGCGCAACAAGGTCGTCGCGTGCCACAGCTTGGCCAGCGGCTCGGAAGGCCAGGGGAGCGCTCGATTGGCGGCGTACAACCCGCGTCCCGCGAGTTCGCCCGTCATCGCGGCCTTCGCGAGTAGGTCGGCGGCCGGTTGGGTGGCCTGATCGTCGAGCCCGTATCGGCGCAGGGCCGCAGCAGCCGACTCCTGACGCACGGCGAGCGCGACCGCGGGCGAGGCGTATTGCCAGGCATCGGGGAGCACTCGGGCGGCTTGGCGGTCGGCGAAGTTGTAGAACAACGCCGTCACCACCTCGGGCGCCACCGGTCCCAGCGGCGCCGAACGCGCCGCGAAGTACCCCATCCCGACCCCTTGGTATCCGGCCGCCTCCAAGGCGATCCGGGCCTCGGGCGCGAAGTAGGTCACGGCGTGGATGGGCTCGAATCGATCGAAGAGTCGCCGGGCCAGCGCCGCAGATCTGCTCATGGTCGAAGTCAACCATGGTGCACGATCAGATCAGCTGCGGGGACTTCGCCGCGATCTCGCGCATGACGCTTTCGGCGGTCGAGCCGTCTGCCTGGCGGATGGCACGGGCGACGGCATCGTGCAGGTCGACACAGTCGCTGGAGAGTTCGCAGCACAGCACGTCGGCGACCAGAGCGCTCAGTGCGCGGAACATCGCATTGCCCGAGGACTCGACCACTATCTGGTGAAAATCCTTGTCCGCCTGTCGGTATGCCGCGCCGTCGCCGGATCGGACCGCCATCTGCAAGTCCGACACGATGGCTGCCAGTTCTCGGCAGTGCGGTGTCTGCGCCCGCCCGGCCGCCAGTGCGGCGGCTGCCGGTTCGAAGCCCTGGCGCAGCTCGATCAGAGCCGCCAGCGGTGCCGTCCGGTCGCCGGATTCCAGCTGCCAGCCGATGAGCCTGGCGTCCAACACATTCCATTGTCTGGCCGGTGCGATGGTGATCCCGATACGGCGACGCGACTCGACCATGCCCATCGATTCGAGTACCCGGACCACTTCGCGGGCCAAGCTGCGCGACACCCGATGCTCGATGCCGATGTCGTCCAGTGTGATCACCTGACCGGCGGCCAATTTGCCGGCCGCGATGGCCCTGCCGACGGCGGTCAGCACGGTGTCGTGCAGCGCGCTTGCGGTCGACGAGGGCATCACCGATACATCGTGTCATATACCGACTTCCCGGCCGATACATCAGATTAAATGGACCGATGCGAGTGCCGATTGTGGTGATGGGCGTCTCCGGCTGCGGAAAGTCCACGGTGGCAGCGGCACTGGCGGCGCGACTGCACGTGCCTTTTGCCGACGCCGACGACCTGCACACCATCGACAACATCGCCGCGATGGCGGCCGGCCATCCGCTCGACGATGACTCCCGTCGGCCCTGGCTCGCGGCGGTGGGCACCTGGCTGTCCGAACACTCCGATGGCGGAGTCATCGCCTGCTCAGCGTTGAGGCGCCGCTACCGTGATCAGCTCCGGGAATACTGCCCACAGACCCAATTCCTGCACCTGGCCGGTTCTTTCGAGCTCATCGCTCACCGACTTGCCGATCGGCGCGGCCATTTCATGCCACCGACGTTGCTGCAGTCGCAGTTCGACGCACTGGAGCCGCTCGGCGCGGACGAGAACGGTGTCACGGTCGACGTCAACATGCCGGTGAATCAGATTGTCGACGAATGTCTTTCGCGTCTGCGCGGGATTTGACGGCCTACTGCCGACCCGCCAACAATATCTGACTCAACCGCGTCGTCGTGGCCTGACCGTCGTCGCAACCACCGGCCCCGCCGAGCTCGTTCATGATGGCCAGGGTGAATCGCTGGCCCGGCCCGGCGAAGCCCACGCTGTTGGTCACCCAACCGCCCTGCTCATCGGACCAGCCGTTCTTGTTGCCCGGCACCATATCCGGGCCCGCGCCCCAGACGCCCCACTGCTGTATGGGGTCGACGTGTTGCATCTGACTGACGATCCAGGCGGTCTGGTTGGCCGGTAGTCCGGTCAGCATGTAGTTGACCATCCGGTCCAGGTCATCGGTCGTGGACTTCTGGAAACCCCAGTACGGGAACATGTTTCCGAACCCGGGCTGAGGAGTCACCCTGCTCATCCCGAAATGCGGGAAGTCGTTGTTGTAGATGGTGTGGTTGGGACCTCCATAGCGGGTCCACAGTGCATCGGCGGCATCGTTGTCCGACGAGTGCAGCATCGCCGTCATCGACGCGATGTCGGCGTCCGTCAGTCGCAGCAGGTTGGCCTGCTGCCGGGCGAACAGGTCGACCACCATGCCGAGCTTGATGGTCGAGGCCGTCCACACCATGTCGCCGGCGTGCGAATTGCGGAACACCGCACCGGTTCCGCGGTCGCGCAGTACGTATCCGACGGTGCCCGGCCGGGTGGCCAGGTAGGCATCGGCCTGTGCGATACGCGTGGTCGCGTCATCGGCCCTCGCGGCCGGAGATACCGGACCCCACAGCAGAACCGCGGCCGCAGCGGCACAGGCGGCTCTGATCAATCTCACAGAGGTAGCGTGCCAGATCCCCGGTCAGTTTCCGGCGACCGGACGCGGCCATGTCGGCATCGGAATCGGGCCGGCGGGTGGGCGCAGCCGGTCCAGGACCGCCCGCAGCGGCGGCCAGTTCGAACGCCCCTTGCGGGTCACCGCATACGCGGTGTGGATCACCGCCGGACCCGCCAACGGCACCACCGTGATGCCGGGGCTGGCCGGCCGATCGATCGGCAACAGTCCGATGCCGTACCCGGCGAGGATCAGGTCTTCCACCAGCTCCAGACTGTCGATCTGGTGTGTGATCCGGGGTACGAATCCGGCCATCGAACCCAGGGTGCGTACCGCGTCTTCGTCGGCGGTGTTGCGGGAGTTCACGATCCAGGTCGTCTCCACGTAATCCGCCAGCACGGCGGGGCCCCGTGCTTCGTCGGTGCGTAAGCCCAGGCCCCACGGAACCGACCACAGCGCAACGCTTTCCAGTACCGGGCCGGGGGACGCGGGGGCCAGGTTGAAGTCATAGGTCAGTGCGAGGTCGAGATCGTCGTCGGTCAGCAGGGCGAACGCCTCAAGGGGCTCGTATTCACTCATCCTCACGTCGATGTCGGGATGGCTGCGGCTCAGGTCGCCCAGGATCGGCAGCAGCGAAACCCTGATGCCGGTGGCGAACCCACCGACCCGCAGGGTGCCGGCCGGCTCTGCGTCCGAGTCCAGGTCCAGCCGGGCGGCCTCGACCGCGGCCAGGATGGTGACGGCGTGGTCGGCCAGCCGCCGGCCGGCCGGGGTGAGCCGGACCCGCCGGCCCTCCGGTTCGATCAATTGGGCGCCGGTTTCCTTGGCCAGTGCGGCGATCTGCTGCGACACCGTCGAGGTCGTCAGGTTCAAGTTCTCGGCAACGGCCCGCATCGAGCCGAGCCGCGACAGCGCGAGCAGCAGGTGCAGACGGCGGGTATCCATGTCCTGATTATCCATTGATAGCGAACGGTCTTTATGGCATTGGTCCTGATATCTGAATATTTAGCACTGCGTCGGAGATGTCCCGGGCCGTGTGCGACGATGCGAAAATGACTGCACGCTTCGCGCACTTCACGCCCATCGATGCCGATCAGGTGCAGCCGACTCGGTTCGCCCAGAGCCATTGGGGTGCCGACCACCTCAACGGCCCGGCCCTGGTGGGGCTGGCGGCGCACGCACTGGAGTCGGCCTTCGGGTTGCCGGAGTTTCTTCCGGCCCGGCTGACCGTCGACCTGTTCCGCGCGGCCGGCGGTGTGCCGACCACCACCAAGGTCGATCTGGTCCGTGACGGCCACCGGGTACGTAACTCGGAGTGCGAGATCGTGCAGGACGGCGTCACGGTGGCCAAGGCGACCCTGGTCCAGTACCGGCTCGGCGAGCCTCCGCGCGGCGAAGAATGGTTCACCACAATCGATTTCACCCCACCGGAGGTGGTCGACACCGCGCTGGCCACCTACATCAGCAGCGACGGGGTCGGCTGGACCCGGGCGATCGCCGATCACCAGAATGCCTCGCGCAAGCGCTACGTCAATCGGTCCATCGACGTGATCGAAGGCCAGACCAACAGCCCCTTCGTCCGCGCCGCGATGGCCGCCGAGGGCACCAGCCTGGTCACCAACCTCGGCACCAAAGGCGTCGGGTACATCAACGGCGACCTGACCGTGGCCCTGGCCCGACTTCCTGAGGACGACTGGGTCGCCGTGCAGGCCGATTCACACTGGGCGGCCCACGGTGTCGCCGTGGGCAACTCGACGTTGTTCGACAGCCGCGGCCCGTTCGGCTCGGGCCTGGTGACGGCGATCAGCAATCCGGCGGCGCAGATCGACTTCGCCGCTGACCCGTTCCCGGAGCGCACGGCGCGCGAGCTGTAGCCGGCTGCGGCAATTCGAATCTGCGCGCCGAAAAATCTCGACCCTGGGTGTGCCCGCCCCTAGCGTCTCTTCAGTTACCCGAAAAGAGTTCGCAAGGAGCAACCATGTCGGCCACCCGCCGGATCGCGCTGCCGGCCTGGATCGCCCTGATCGTCGCGTTGGGCGCGCTGGTGGGATGGCTGAGTTATGGCCAGCACCAGCGGCAGGTCGCCGAGGCCGACCGCAACCTGTTCGTCCAGGTCGCCAGGCAGGGCGCCCTGAACTTGACGACCATCAGCTACACCGAGGCCGACCAGGATGTGCAGCGCATCCTCGACGCGTCGACCGGAGCCTTCCACGATGACTTCCAGAAGCGCTCCGCACCGTTCATCAAGGTGCTCCAGCAGGTCCATTCGACCTCGACCGGCACGGTGACCGAGGCAGGCCTGCAGTCGCAGGACGGTGATCATGCCCAGGTCCTGGTAGCCACATCGGTAAAAGTCACCGGCGCCGGTGCCAGTGAGCAGCCGCGCTTTTGGCGGATGCGGGTGACTGTCCAGAAAATCGGCGCCGACGCCAAGGTGTCCAACGTCGAGTTCGTTCCGTAGTAGGGGAGTGCACTGGTGACCGCTCAGCTTGAGACATGTGACCTGGAAACCGAACTCGATGCGGCGCTCGCCGAACACGAGGCCGCGCTGGACGCCGACGAATCCCCGTCCCGCCGCAAGATCCTCTACGGGGTGATGGCGGCCCTGACCGTGCTGCTCGTCGCTGCGGCGGGATACCTTGGCTATCAACGTTATTCGGCATCAGCCACCGACGTTGCGCGCACCGAGTCGGTGCAGACCGCCAGCGGGAGCACGGTAGCGCTGCTGTCCTATCAGCCCGATTCGGCCGAACGGACGCTCGGTGATGCCCGGCGCCTGTTGACGGGGTCATTCCTCGATGCGTACACCTCGCTGATTCATGACGTGGTCATCCCGGGCGCCAAGCAGAAGCACATCGCATCGGTGGCCACCGTTCCTGCCGCGGCCTCGGTCTCCGCCGACGCGCATCACGCGGTCGTGTTGGTCTACGTCAATCAGACGATCACCGTGGGTTCGGACGCCCCGTCACAGACGGCGTCCTGCATCAGGGTCAGCTTGGACAAGATCGACGGCCGATGGCTGATCTCGCAATTCGACCCCATTTGAGATCGATTGCGCCTGCGGTTCTGATCCTCTCGCTGATCAATGCTCCGTGCGCCGGCGCCGATAACACCCGGCTCAACAGCAGTGTGGTGGCCAACGTCTACACCGTTCAGCACGAGGCCGGTTGCACCAACGACGTGAACAAGGATCCGGCGCTGCAGCTGGCCGCGCAATGGCATGCCGAGGACCTGCTGGCCAATCGAAACCTGAACGGCGAGGCGGGTTCTGACGGATCAACCGTGGCAGACCGCGCTCGCGCGGCAGGATTTCGGGGCGCCGTCGCCGAGACGGTGGCGATCAATCCGGCGTTGGCGATCACCGGCATCGAGATACTGAACCAGTGGTTCGCCGACCCGGCCGCACTGGCGACCATGCGTGACTGCGCGTACACCAAGATGGGTGTGTGGTCCGACAACAGCCTGGACCGCACCGTGGTGGTGGCCGTCTACGGAGCGCCGCAGTAAGTCGGCATCAGCCGTCCAGCTCGGCGAACACCTCACGCGCCAGCCGGAAGCTGTCGACCGCAGCCGGCATCCCGGCGTACACGCCAACCTGCAGGAAGATTTCGCGGATCTCCTCGCGGCTGACACCGTTGTTGATCGCCCCCTTGAGATGGGTGCGCAATTCGTGGGGCCGGTTCAGCACGGCGATCATCGCCAGGTTGAGCATGCTCCGCGTCTTGAGCTCGAGTCCCTCGCGGCCCCACACTGCACCCCACGCGTATTCGGTGACCAGATCTTGAAGCGGCTGGGTGAACTCGTCGGCATTGCCCGCGTTGGCCTGGACGTGCGCTGCGCCGAGCACCTTCGTCCGGATCTCACGGCCCTTGTCATAGGTTTGCTGGTCCATCATGCCCTTTCTTCTCGCACCGATTATTTCCCAGCCGAACGACGCCCCGCGTGGAGTTACATTTTTAGCCGATAGTGTTACGGTCCACGCATGGCGCGGGTTTCGGTGATCACAGGCGGTGCGGGTGGCATGGGACAGGCCACCGCGAAAGTGATCGGGCAGGATCATCGGCTGGTGCTGGCCGATGTCCGACGGGATCGCCTGGACCTGGCGGCCGCGACACTGGAAGGTTTGGGCATCGATGTCACCGCCGTCCACTGTGATGTGCGTGATGCCGATGCCGTGGCCCGACTCCTGGATATCGCCACCGATCAAGGCACCCTGGCTTCGGTCGTCCACACCGCCGGCGTCAGCCCCAGCATGGGCGACGCCGCGTACGTCATGACCACCAACGCCATCGGCACCGTCGTGGTCAACGAGGCCTTCTATGCCGCCGCCGGCGAGGGCGCGGCCATCGTGAATGTCGCGTCCATGGCCGGCCATCTGCTGCCCGACGAGATCATCCCGACCGACAAGTTCCCACTCGCCCTGTCCGACGCCGACGAGTTCGTGACAACCCTGCTGCAGACCTGCGCCATGGCGCCGCCGCAGGCCCAGTCCGGCTTCTCGTACGCACTGAGCAAGAACTTCGTCACGTGGTACAGCAGCTCGCAATGCGAGCGCTTCAACGCCAAGGGCCTGCGCATCGTGTCCGTTTCACCGGGCTCCATCGACACCGAGATGGGCCGCCTCGAGGAGCAGGCCGGTGCCGGCGCCATGGTCACCGACGCCGCGGTGCCGCGCTGGGGTCTGCCCGAGGAGATGGCTGATCTGCTGGCATTCTGTGTCAGCACCAAGGCGGCGTATCTGACCGGCACCGACATCCTCAATGACGGCGGCGTCGTCGCCTCGATGCGTGAGCGCGCCCGACTTGCCGCCGTGAAAGCCTGACTACACCGTCCATAAATAATGAACGGTATGTCCGCCTTAATCACGTGGACATGAACGTTATTGGTCCCGTTCAATGAAGCGGTGACCACCACCTTCGCACGCAACGGCGCCCTTATGGCCCTGGCGTCGACGATGTCGGTCCAGCTCGGCGCGGCCGTCGCGGCCCTGCAGATAGCTGCGCTGGGCGCACCCGGAGTGGCATGGTTGCGGCTGGCCTGGGCCGGGGTATTGATGCTGGTGATCGTTCGTCCCCGTACCGCGTCCTTCACCCGATCGGCCCTGATCAACTGCACGGCGCTGGGTGTCGCGACGGCCGGGTTCACCCTGTTGTTCACTGCTGCGGTGGCCCGGATCCCGCTGGGCACTGCCAGCGCGCTGGAATTCCTCGGCCCGCTCGCGGTCGCCGTGGCCAAGGGCAGCGGCCGGAACCGGATCCTGCTGCCCGGGCTGGCCGCCATCGGGGTGGTGCTGCTCACCCAGCCGTGGGCCGGGGCGGTCGATCCACTCGGTGTGCTGTTCGCCATCGGCTCGGCGGGCTGCGTGGCGGCCTACATCTTGCTCACCCAACGCGTCAGCGACGAGGTATCGGGAATCACGGGCCTGGCGGTGTCCATCCCGGTCGCGGCGATCATCGCGACCGCAGTGGCCGCACCGCTGGCACTGCATCGTCTGACCCCGCATCTACTGCTGGTCGGCCTCGGGCTCGCGATCCTGCTGCCGATGGTGCCGTTCGCACTCGAGATGCAGGCGCTGCGGCGCCTGTCGGCCGCCTCCTTCGGCACGCTCATGAGTCTGGAGCCCGCGGCCGCCATGCTGATGGGACTGACGATCCTGCACCAGGTTCCGCGACCGCCGGCGATGGTCGGTTTGGTTCTGGTGGTGCTGGCCGGTATCGGCGCGGCCCGCGCCGGCAGCCGACGCGCCGCTGCCGCCGAACCCGTACCAGTGCTCTACTGACCGCGTCACGTGGTCGAATGGTGGCATGACCGGACCGGCCGTCGAAGCCTCCAACCCCGCACTGACCGCAGCACCGTTCACCGGCCACAGGCCACGCGGCACCGGTGACATGTCGGTGGAAACCCATGGCATCGCCCCGATCGACGCCGCACACCGGTACGGCACCCCACGCCGGCTGTTCACCGTCTGGTTCGCCCCACAGATCAACATGTCGTGCGTCTTCACCGGCGCCCTGATCGCGTCCCTGGGACTCGGCTTCTGGCTGTCGTTCCTGGCGCTGGTCATCGGGACAGTGCTCGGCTCACTCGTGGTCGGGTACCTGTCAACCCTGGGACCACGTACCGGCACCGCTCAATTGCCCGCGGCCCGAATGGTTTTCGGCGGAACCGTGGTGGTTCCTGCTGCGCTGCAATGGCTTTCGTCGGTGGCTTGGGATGGTCTGGTCGGGTTGTTCGGCGGCGAGGCGCTGGCGGCGCTGCTGGGCATTCCGTTCTGGGCCGCGGTGCTCATCGTGCTCGGGGTGCAGGGCACCGTCGGCTACATCGGCTATGAGCTGATCCACCGATTGCAGGCGGTGCTCACCGTCGTGCTGTTCGTGACCTTCGTGGTGTTCGCCATCAGGCTGGCCGGCGGACACCAGGTCGTGGTGCCGACCAGCGTGCATGGCGCCGACCTGGCCGGAGCGTTCGTGCTCGGCGTGACGCTGGCGCTCAGCCTGGCGGTGTCATGGGCCAGCTACGCCGCAGATTTCAGCCGTTACCTGCCGGCCGACTCGTCGTCGGGCGGCGTTTTCGGCTATACCTTCGGCGGTTTGGCCTTGGCCTACATCTTCATCGAGACCATCGGAATCGCGGCCGGCTCAGTGATTTCCGACCAGACCGCCGAAGGCGTGCGCACAGTGATGGGTGGAGGAGCGCTCGGCGCCGCGGCGCTGGCGATCATCGCGCTGGCCTCGGTCGGTTCGGGGGTGATGAACGACTACAGCGGGTCGCTGGCCCTGCAGACACTGGGTGTGCGGGTGCGTCGGCCGTTGTCATCAGTGGTCGTGACCACGCTGGCCTTCGGATTGATCCTGTGGCTGCACGCTGCCGACACCGCCGACCGCTTCACCAATGTGCTGCTGCTGGTGAGCTATTGGATTCCGGCGTTCGCCGCCGTGGTGATCGTCGACTGGCGCCGGCGCAGCCGTGGTCGCGCGACGGTGGACCCCGCGACCACGCGCACGCCACGGGCCGACGCCTTGGTCGCCCTCACTGCGTTTGTGCTCGCCTATGCGGCTGCCATCCCATTCATGAACACCACCCTGTTGCAGGGCGCAGTGGCCCGGGCCTGGCATGGCGCCGACCTCGCCTACTTCGTGAATTTCTTTGTGGCGCTGGCGATCTACGGCGGCTACCGGCGCTGGCGGGCCGTGCGACCGTGAAGGTGTCAGCGAACCGTCGCGAAAAACGCGCGCATATCGTCGACCAGTAGCTCAGGTTGCTCCAACGCCGCGAAATGCCCACCGCGCGGCATCGTCGTCCACCGGGTGATGTGGTACCCGGCCTCACACCACGATCGGGGCGGGCGGCCGATCTCCTTGGGGAACGACGCAACGCCGGTGGGTAACTCGATACGGCCGCCGGAACCGAACGCCGCCATACTCTCCCAGTACAGGCGCGCCGATGACGCGCCGGTGGCGGTGACCCAGTAGATCATCACGTTGTCGAGCAGCTCATCTCGGCTCAGAACGTTCTCCGGGTGGCCGTCGCAGTCGGTCCAGGCCCAGAACTTCTCGACTATCCAGGCCAGTTGCGCCACCGGGGAATCCACCAGTCCGTAGCCGACGGTCTGTGGGCGGGTGGATTGTTGTTTGGAATAGCCGGTGCCGTGACGCCGGTGCTCCCGCATCGCAGCGATGGACTGCAATTCGTCGGCGCTGAATTCGGTAACCCCGGCCGGCGGACGGGCGATCGGCATGTTGGTGTGAATCGCAGCGCAGTGACCGACATTCCGGCCCATCTGTGCCGTCACCGCCGCGCCCCAGTCGCCACCTTGCGCACCGTAGCGCCGGTATCCGAGCCGGAGCATCAGCACGTCCCAGGCCCGTGCGATGCGTTCGACGTTCCAGCCCGACGACGTCGGTTTCCCAGAGAACCCGAAGCCCGGCAGCGACGGGCACACCACATGGAAAGCATGCTCGGCCCGGCCACCGTGAGCGGTCGGGTCCGTCAACGGTTCGATGATCTTGTGGAACTCGGCGATCGACCCCGGCCAGCCGTGCGTGATGATCAGCGGCAGCGCTTCGGGATGCGGTGACCGCTGGTGAATGAAATGGATGTCCAGGCCATCGATTTCGGTGGTGAACTGATCGAATCGGTTGAGGGCGGCCTCGCGTGCCCGCCAGTCATACCCGTCGGCCCAATATTCGGCGAGGGCGCGGGTGTAACTCAGCGGGATGCCCTGGCTCCAGTCATCGACGCATTCGGCCTCGGGCCAACGGGTATTGGCCAACCGGCGGCGCAGGTCGTCCACGACGCCTTCGGACACAGCAATGCGAAACGGGATCACGGCGGTCATAAGGTCCCATTGTCCCCGACCACAGATTACGAGCTCTGCACCACCAGCACATCCAAGGTCCGCGGCCCATGGACGCCTTCGACGCGCTCCAGCTCGATGTCGCTGGTGGCGCTGGGCCCCGAGATGAATGTCAACGGCCGCAACGGGTCAAGGGCCGCGAACCCCTGGGGCACCGTGTCGACGATCTGCTGGGCACCGATCACACAGATGTGATGGTCCGGTATCAGGGTCAGAGCCCGGCGCCCCTGTGCCGCACCACCATCCAGCACGACGGTGCCCGTGGCGGCGATTCCCAGCGCGCAGCCGGTGATCACCGCGTCGACGGCATCGAGCGCCCCGACCTCCAGCGGCGGGTCATCGGTGACGGTGTGTACCCCGGCGACCCACGCCGCGGGCAGGTCGGGCGGGATCACCGCGGTACCGCTACCCACCAATCGCGCGACGGTCGCAGCGATGTCCGCGCCATCGATACGGTGCACCCGGGCCCGGTACTCGGCGACGGTGACCGCGAATCGCTCCACGTCGGGTGTACCGGTCAGCGGGCTGCGGTGGTAGTCGCGGGGAACCTGGATCGGGGGAGTCGGAGTCAGTGCGGAGCGGATGCGCCGCAACACCATTGCCCGGGCGTCGTCACTCATGGTGCTGGTCCCACCACTGCCGGAACGTCTGCGTGGGTGGCTCGGGAACATCGCGCGCGGCTGTCCATTTCGAGGCGGGCCACGGCAGCGCGCGGATCTGGTGATCGCGGGCCAGCAGCCGGCCGGCTCCAAGTAGCCTCTCGGCCAAGGCAAACCGGCGGGCGGAGCCCATCACCCAGCCGGCGGCCCGCATTGCCGCATCCTGTCCGCGGGGTGAGACATGTCCATCGACCTGCGCTGCCCGCAGATGCACCAGAATGCTCGGGATGTCGATGCGCACCGGGCAGGCGTCAAAACATGCGCCGCACAGTGACGATGCGTACGGCAGGCTGGCATTCGGGTCATCGCGTCCGGTGGTGCCGGTCAATTGCGGGCTCAGAATCGCCCCGATCGGCCCTGGGTACACCGAACCGTAGGCATGTCCACCGGTGCGTTCGTACACCGGGCAGACGTTCAGACAGGCGCTGCACCGGATGCAGTGCAGCGCAGCGCGTCCCACTTCGTCAGCGAGCACCCGGGTACGTCCGTTGTCCAACAACACCAGATGGAACTCCTGCGGCCCGTCACCGGGATGTACGCCGGTCCACATCGAGGTGTACGGGTTCATCCGCTCGGCCGTCGAGGACCGCGGCAGCAGCTGCATGAACACCTCGAGGTCGGCGAAGGTCGGTATCACCTTCTCGATGCCCATCACGGTGATCAAGGTCTGCGGCAGGGTCAGGCACATCCGCCCATTACCTTCGGATTCGACGACGGCCAGGGTGCCGGTTTCGGCCACGGCGAAATTCGCACCACTCACGGCAACCTTGGCAGACAGGAACTTTCGTCGCAAGTGGGCACGTGCCGCCATCGCCAGCACTCGCGGCTCATCGGTAAGGTCGGCACCGCCGGGCATCTCGCGGGCGAAGATGTCGCGGATCTCGGACCGGTTGCGGTGGATCGCCGGCACCAGGATGTGACTGGGCTTGTCGTTGCCGAGTTGCACGATGAGTTCGGCGAGATCGGTCTCGATCGCGCAAATACCGTGGGCTTCCAGATATTCGTTGAGTCCGATCTCCTGGGTGGCCATCGATTTGACCTTGACCACCTCGTCGCTGCCGGTTGCCCGGATCAGTTCGGCGACAATCTGATTGGCCTCGTCTGCGTCGCGAGCCCAGTGCACGGTGCCGCCGTGGGCGACGACGTTGAGCTCGAGTTGTTCGAGTAATTCCGGCAGCCGCGCCAGCACGTCCTGTTTGATCGCGCTGCCGGCCGCGCGCAGTTCCTCCCAATCGGAGCATTCTGCGACGGCCGCAGCACGTTTGACGCGGATGGTGTGGGTGGCATGACCGATGTTGCGACGTAGCTGGGCATTGTCCAGTGCGACGGCGGCGGCATCGGGAAACTTCTGCTCGCCGCGTAGATTGCCCATCCCGGGACTGCCGAGGAACACCGCGGTCATCGGGTCGCCGCCAGAATCTCGGCCAGGTGCACGGTGCGCACATCGCTGCCGATGCGGCTGAGGCCGCCACCGATGTGCATCAAGCACGACGAATCGCCCGCCGTACACACCTGCGCACCGCTGCGTGCGATGCTCGCCATCTTGTCTGTCAGCATCGCGGCGGACACCCCGGCGTTCTTGACGGCGAACGTCCCACCGAAGCCGCAACAGGATTCGGCTTCGGGTAGCTCCACCAGCGTCAGGCCCTGCACCCGGCGCAGCAGCCGTAGCGGCTTGTCACCCACCCCGAGCATCCGAAGCGAGTGACACGTCGGGTGGTAGGTCACGGTATGCGGGTAATAGGCGCCGACGTCGTCGACACCGAGCACGTCGACCAGCAGTTCCGACAGCTCGAACGTCCGCGCCGCAACCGATTCCGCCCGCCGGGCCAGCGCCTCGTCACCCGCCCGGCGGGCGACCATGGCGTGCTGATGCCGAACCGAGCCGACGCACGACCCCGATGGCGCGGCGATGAGGTCACAGTCCCCGAAGACCTCGACGTGATGCCGAACCAGCGCGGTCGCATCGGTCAGGTATCCGGTATTGATATGCATTTGGCCACAACAGGTTTGACCGACAGGGAACGTCACCTGGTGTCCCAGCCGCTCCAGCAGGCGCACCGTCGCGATGGCCGCCGCCGGGAACATGGCGTCGGCCAGGCAGGTCACGAACAGCGCTATCCGCATCGGCACTCCGCAGTGACATGACAATTCTTGATCAGACGACATTACCGCCGGTGCCGGTGTCGATGTCAGCGCCTGTGACATGCTCATACCCGTGTCGGCAACAGCGCAGAACCGCCAGGGGAGCGCCACCCGTGCGCGCCTGGTGAAGACCGCCGAAAAGCTGTTCGCCGAGCAGGGCGTGGATGCGGTGTCGGTGCGTGCGGTCAACGCGGCGGCCGGCCTAGGCGCGGCCTCGGTGCACTACCACTTCGGCTCGAAGGACGAGTTGCTGCGCGCGGTGGTCCTCGATCTCGGCACCACGGTGGGTTCGGCGATTCAATCCAATGTCGATGCGCTGGCCGCAGACTCGGCCCCGCCGACCTCCGATGCGCTGGTGCGTGCGGTCACCGGTCCGTACTTGGATCTGCTGCACCGACAGCGCACCCGGGGCATGCGCTGGATCAAGATCGTCGCGCAGATCACGCAGGCCGGTCCCGCCGACGAGACCATCGAACCGAAACTGCGCGACTCGCTGCTGGAACAGGTACGCCGAGTTTTCCCAGCCGCCGACCCGGATCGGCTGGAGGCCCGATGGGCGGTGTCGATCATGGGCTTTGTGCAGGGCCTGAGCCGGGCCGACGAGTGGGATCGCGCCAAGCTGTCGACGCACGCCCTGGATGCGTTCTACGAAGACCTGGTGACCTTCGTCATCGGTGGTACCGAGCGCCTGCTCAACGCGTAGCCTCGCCGCCCCCGACCGACTGCGAACCCAACCGCACGGCGGTTTCCTGGCCGATTTTCCGCCACCCGGTTGGGTTCGTGAGAATTCGCCGTCTGATCCGCCGTGCGGGCCCGGATATCTGAGCACCGGTCCCGCGACGGTCGATATTTCTGGATCACTTGATCCAATCGAGTGATCGGATTAGAGTCCGTGACGACAAGCCCGCCAGCCCGAATGAGAACCAGGAGAGCACCGTGAGCAGCGCCGCCCAGTGGAGCCCAACGTCATTGAAGTTCGGGGCGTTCCTCGCCCCGTACCACCCGCTGAACGCCGATCCGGCGCTGCAATTGCGCCGCGACATCGACCTGATGACGCACTTGGACCACCTCGGTTTCGAGGAGGCCTGGATGGGCGAGCACCACTCCACCGGCGCCGAAATCGTCCCGGCCCCAGACATGTTCATCGCCGCGGCCGCTGAGCGTACCGAGCGCATCCGCTTCGGCACCGGCGTCATGTCGCTGCCGTACCACCACCCGCTGATCACCGCGGACCGCATCACCCAGCTCGATCTGCAGACCCGCGGCCGGCTGATCGTCGGCACCGGGCCCGGCAAGATCCCGCTCGACGCGCACATGATGGGCATCACCACCACCGACCAGCGTCGGATGCAGGGTGAGGCCCTGGAGGCTGTGCTGCGGCTGCTGCGCGGCGAGGTGGTCAACATGGAGACCGACTGGTTCACCCTGCGGGATGCCCGGGCCCAGCTGCCCACCTACAACCCAGCCGGCATCGAGGTCGCCACCGCGTCGACCATCTCACCCAACGGCTCGGTCCTGGCCGGCAAGCACGGCCTGTCCCTGCTGTCGCTGGCCGCCAGCTCACCGGCCGGCTATGAATCACTCGACCGCAACTGGGGCGTGTACGAACAGGTTTCAACCGAGAACGGCCACGTCGCCAACCGTGCCACCTGGCGCCTGGTCAACCCGATGTTCATCGCCGAGACCCGCGAGGAGGCCGAGCGCGCCGTCGGCCGGCGGATCCACGCCATCGCCGAATACGTCAACCGGCAACAGCGGATCAACCCGGACTGGGCGCAGACCCCGGCCGGCATCATCGACTACTGGCGCAATGAATCACTCGGCGAGTTCGGCCAGGCCATCATCGGCACGCCGGAGGACGCCATCGCCCAAATCGACCGGCTGATCGAAAAAACCGGCGGCTTCGGCACCATGCTGATCATGCACGTGGACATGGCCGACTGGGAGAACACCAAACGCAGTTACGAGCTGTTCGCCTCCGAGGTGATCCCACACTTCCGCCGGCGCAACAGCGGCCGTCAGGCCAGTCTGCAGTTCGCCGAGGACAACGGCGAACACCTGATCGGCAATCTGATCGGCGCGATCACCAAGGCGTACACGGACTACTACGGCCAGCCCACCGATCTGCCCGCCACGCCGGCTCCTGCCGGCGATCTGACCACCACAGGAGCCTGAACATGAAGGCAGCACAGTTCATCGAGGGACAGTTCACCGTCACCGACGTCGCCCCTCCGCCGGCCGCCGGCCCGGGCCAGCTTCGGATCAAGGTGGCCGCCTGCGGCATCTGCGGCAGCGACCTGAGCATGTCCAAGGACCCGTGTCGGTTCGTCTCCGTCGCTGCCGGTGCGGGCTACCCCTTCGCAGTCTTCGATGCCACCCGCCCGGTGGTGCTCGGCCATGAGTGGTCCGGCACCGTCGTCGAAACCGGGCCGGGCGTCGAGGATTTCGCGGCCGGGGATCGGGTCACCGGACTCGGGATCACCACCGAACAAGGCACCGGGATGCCGACGATCATCGGCTACTCGAACGACTACCACGGTGCATTCGGCGAAGAAATTGTCGTCGACGCCTTCTGGGTGCGGCACGTGCCCGACGGTCTGTCGCTCGAACACGCCACGCTGGCCGAGCCGCTGCATGTCGGCGAGATGCACATGCAGCAATCCGGCCTGAGCGCCACCGACACCGCCTTGGTGATCGGTTGCGGCTCAATCGGATTGGGAACCATCCTGGCCGCCAAAGCCGCCGGCGCACACATCGTCATCGCCTCGGAGCCGTCGCCCAAGCGCCGCGAGCTGGCCGCCAAGATGGGCGCCGACATCGTCGTCGACCCGAATGAGCAGGATCCGATCGCGGTCTACAACGAGCTGCTCGGCGCCGGCAAGACCGGCGGCGGCATCCTCATCGCCTATGAGTGCAGCGGCCGCGTCGGCACCCTGAATTCGCTGACCCACACGCTGCCGTGGGGCTCACGGATTCAGGTGGTGGCGTCTCCGTTCAACGAGGAGACGATCATCCCGGTGGTCGCCCAGATGCGCCAGATCGCCATCAATTTCGGTCACGGCCCGTATGAGCGGGCTTACGAGAAGGTGTTGCAGCGGTTGGCCGATGGTGAGATCGACGCCGAGGCGCTGATCACCGGCCGCACCGGATTGGACGGCATCGGTGAGGCATTCGACGCGTTGCGCAACCCCGACGAGCACGTGAAGATCCTGGTGCTGCCATCCTGACCGTTGCACCGTTACCGGCATGTTGCCGTGTCGATCACGGGACAGGTGGGTCCCCGTGGGGCACAGTTGACATATGGCCGGTCAAATGATCCCCAAACCCAGCGACCTGAAGGCCGCGGCCCAGTCCGCGGTCGATGCCGCCCAGGCGGCGGTGGACACGGCACAGGCGGTGGCCAGCGGAGCCATGCGCATTCCGCCGGCCTCGGTACAGCTCGCCGCCCAGGTTCCCGATCTGATCGAGAACCTGGCGGCGGCCACCGAGCGACTGAATACGACCATCGACCGCACCGAGCGCGTGATGGCGATGGCCGACCCGATGTTCCGCACCCTCGATGCGCTGCTACCGCAATTGGAAGCCCTGGTGAACACCGGCAACGAGGTGTTCCGAATGCTCTCGAACATCCCGGGCGTCTCTCGCCTCAATCCGTTCAGCAGCGGAGCCAAGCCTCAGGACAAGTGATTCGTGCTGCGGCGGCGGGTGCGGCGCTGGTCGATGGCGTCGAACCGCAGCCCGAGCCCGTCGATGAACGACGTCAGGGCCAACTCGAAACCGGCCAGATCGATCTGGTCAGCCTTGCCGCGCAGTAGGTGGGCCTGGCTCATGTGCGGGTAGCGGTCCCGGTAGACCTGCACGTCATCGGTGAATCCGCGGGAGAACGACCCGACGGTCGACCCCAGTACCAGTGATCGGGTCGCGGCACCGATCAACGTTGCTTCCCGCGGTGGCCAACCCGCGCGCACCAGACCTCCGTGCACGGCGTCGGCCACCCGCAAGCTCTCGTCCCGGCGGCCCGGACCGGTAGCCAGATAGGGGACCAGATTGGGGTGGGCTGCCAGCGCCGAGCGGTGGGAGCGAGCCCACGACGCCAGCGCGGCCCGCCAGTCGTCCCCGCGATCGAACCCCGTCGTGTCGATTTCCGCCGCGACTCGACTGGCGACGGCGTCGAGCACGTCATCTTTGGTGGGGTAGTGCTTGTAGAGCGACGAGGCCTGCACGCCGAGTTCGGCGGCGAGCTTGCGCATCGAGAACTCGGCCAGCCCGTCGCGGTCGATCAGTTCCAGTGCGGTGTCGCGGATGCGTTCGCGGCTGAGCAGCGGTACCCGGGGCCTACCCATCTGCACCTCCTTGAATTAGCGAACACCGTTAGCTTATTGTGTCAGCAACAAGCTAACACTGTTCACCCGATTTGAAGAGACACCGTGAGGAGATACCCGTGGAGCGCACGGTCTACAGCGAGGAACACGAGGACTACCGGAACATGATCCGGTCTTTCGTCGAGGCCGAGGTCAGCCCGGTCTACGACGAGTGGTTCGAGAAGGGCCTGGTACCGCGCGAGTTCTACTACAAGCTGGGCAAACTGGGCATCTTCGGCGCAGAGATCCCCACCGAATATGGCGGCGAGGGCTTGTCCTCGTACAAGTTCCAGGCCATCCTCACCGAGGAACTGTCCCGCGCCGCAGTGTCTTTCGGTGGCTCCAGTGTGCACGTTGGCTTGTGTCTGCCGTACATCCGCGACATCGGCAACGACGAGCAGAAGAAGCGCTGGTTCCCCGGCATGCTCAGCGGCGAGATCATGTTCGCCATCGCCATGACCGAGCCCGGCACCGGTTCAGACCTGGCCGGAATGCGGACCACCGCAAAGCTTTCCGAGGACGGCACCCACTACGTGCTGAACGGCTCGAAGACCTTCATCACCGGCGGCGTGCACGCCGACCGGGTGATCGTGTGCGCACGTACTTCCGCTCCGAAAGAAGACGACCGCCGGTTCGGCATCTCGCTGCTGGTGGTGGACACCAAGTCCGAGGGCTACTCGGTCGGGCGCAAGCTCGACAAGCTGGGCCTGCGCTGCTCGGACACCGCCGAGCTGAACTTCACCGACGTCAAGGTGCCGGTCGAGGACGTGCTCGGCGAGGCCGACCAAGGATTCAACTACCTGGGCCAAAACCTGCCCCGCGAACGGCTCGGCATTGCGGTCAGCGCTTACGCGCAGGCCAAGGCCGCGGTCCGGTTCGCGGTGCAGTACACCAAGGACCGCACCGTCTTCGGTAAGCCGGTGGCCTCGTTCCAGAACACCAAGTTCGAATTGGCTGCATGCCAGGCCGATGTCGATGCGATGGAGGCCGTGGTCGACCGTGCGATGACGGCCCACGACAGCGATGAGCTGTCCGCAGCCGATGCCGCCAAAGCCAAGCTGTTCTGCACCGACGCCGCGGCCCGCGTCATCGACCGCTGCCTGCAGTTGCACGGCGGCTACGGCTACATCAACGAGTACCCGATCGCCCGGCTGTATGCCGACAACCGGGTCGGCCGCATCTACGGCGGTACCAGCGAGGTGATGAAGATGATCATCGCCAAAGACATGGGTCTGTAGATCGCCGTTGGACTGTGCGGAGGCGCCCGTCGGAGTAACTTCACTCCCGGGCGCCTTCGGCATTTACCGGTGCGCCCGGCGCCCAGTCGAGGAAGTGGCAGGCCCGATGAATCGTGTGTACACCCACGGTGACTTGCTCAGCCGCGGACAGGCGCGTCGATTGAGTCGGCGGTTCACCACTGTGGGCGTGCAAATCGAACCGGACCGGTTACAGCAGATCTGGGCCGGGTCGCCGTGCGCCGAAGACGAGCATGTCGACGTCAACTTCGCGTTGGTCGCCACCGCGTTTCACCACGAAGCACGGAACTGTGCGTTGACGCGGGCCCGGTCCCGACTACTGCGGTGGTCGTTGATCGGCGCCATGACGCTGCTGAGTCTGAGTGTGCTGATCTGCCTGACACTGGCAATGCTCAGCATGGTGGAGCCGACATTCGACACCGGGACGCCCACGCCGTGAACCTCAGCACCGACCAGACCAAGCCGTCACCCCGGACCACGTCGCACCAGTAATCTGTTGACAGGTTATTGCCGCCGTCAATTTCCCTTCAGCGCTCTGGGCGACTGCCCACGCCGATCAAGGAGTCAAGAACCATCGAGAACGTACTGACCCGATGGGTGATCGGCATCATCGCGGGGGTGGCCATCGTCGTCGCCACCGTTTTTCCCTGGTACACCGCGCAGACCACGCACGGCCACGCCACGATGAACGGGCTCGGCATCTGGACCATCGAGGGCAATCTCGGTGCATCACTACGGCCGCTGCCATTCGGTGTGCTGATCTGGCTGGTGGCCGGCGCGATGATCTACTGCGCGGCGCGAGCCATGTTCGGCGGCACGGTGGTGTGCGCCATGGGCTGCTTCGCCATCGGGTTGGCGGCCGTGCTCGGTACCAGCCTGGCCGACCGCCACATCCCCGGAAGCGATTCGGTCGCAATAGCTCTGGCCCAAGCGTCGCGGCTCTCGGTCGGTATCGGCCTGCTGGCCTCGGTGGTGTGCTGGATCGGCTTCGCCCGCTGCGTCCTGCGCCCGGCGCCCAAGGCGGAAGCTCAACCCTGACGCAGCAATCTTTGCGTTTTGTTTACGCCCGCTGCGCTCGAATACCCCGTTCCCACACGGTTAGATGACCCCCATGCCGCCGGGACAACCCCGCTGATGCCGGGTTATGCGTATCTGACTGCGGATTGGCGAAAAGAAGCCCTACGAACCAACTTATGGGTGGCCCCGGCCGCGCTGACGGTTGCCACGCTGGCTTTGTTCGTCGTCACGTACAGCATCGATCGCAGCGCCTACAACGGCCAACTCGCCCTACCGTCGTGGGTGCTGAGCGGCACCGCCGACGCCGCCAGAATGGTGCTGACCACGGTGGCAGCAGCCGTCATCACCGTCGTAGGGATCGTCTTCTCCATCACCATCGTGGTCCTGACCCTCGCCTCGACCCAATTCGGCCCACGGATGCTCCGCAACTTTGTGCGTGATCTGGGAACGCAACTGACATTGGGTGCCTTCGTAGCCACCTTCTGCTACGCGGTGATCACCCTGGTCGCAATCGGTGGCGGGCCGCATGGAGATTTCGTTCCACACCTGTCGATCACAGTGACGTTGGTGATGACGCTGGTCGATGTGGGCGTTCTGATCTACTTCCTCAACCACATCGCCTCGATGATTCAACTGCCGATCGTGGTCGCCAAGATCGCCGGCACATTGGCTGCCGAAATCTCGGCACAAGAGGGTGGACGGCTGTTCGGCGTCGGGGCCGCTCGCGGACCGTCGTGCGACGAGCTCGTCGAACAGTTGCGGGTCTCCGGAGCTGAAATACGCACCCCGCACAGCGGATATCTACAGGTGATCCGCCACGAAACGCTGCTCAAGGTGGCGACCGCAGCTGACGCAGTGATCCAATTGTCCTACCGGCCAGGGCATTTCCTGGTCGCCGGCCAGGTGATGGCCCACGTATGGCCCGCCCAGGCCGCGGACTTCGTTGAACAAAACCTCCTGCGCGGCCACGTCACCGGCCCGTATCGCACACTGACCCAAGATATTTCGTTCGGGTTCGACCAGTTGGTGGAGATTGCCCTGCGGGCATTGTCACCGGCAGTCAACGACACCTTCACGGCACTGACTTGCATCGACTGGATCGGTGACTGCCTGTGCCGCATCTCGACGTCCTGGCGCCCACAGCGAATCCGGCGCGACGCCACCGGCCACATTCGGGTGATCGCCTATCAAGCCGATTTCGACCGGCTGGTCGAGCGCGCCTACGAAAAGATCCGACAGGCTGCAGACGGCATGCCCGCGGTTCTGATCCGACAACTCGATTCGCTGGCCAAGGTCACCGAGCAGACCCCGGACCGATGCCGGCGCACCACACTTCTGCGTCAGGCCGTTCAGATTCAGCGAGCCAACCTGCGGTCGGTTCCAGATCCCGACGATCGGGCCGACGTCACGCGAGCCTACGAGGCCCTCATTGCTCTGGTGAAACCACAGACCTCATAACCGCCGTAACGGCGGGCGTTCAGATCGC
Organism: Mycobacterium sp. MAA66; assembly: GCF_041261665.1. Lineage (NCBI taxonomy): Bacteria > Bacillati > Actinomycetota > Actinomycetes > Mycobacteriales > Mycobacteriaceae > Mycobacterium > Mycobacterium sp. MAA66. The sequence goes on from NZ_JBGCCC010000001.1 coordinate 865,999, forward strand.
GTCAAGATCGGGTCACATCGGGCCCATCGGGGTCTAACGTCGGCACCCTATGTACTGGGGAATCGCGGCTTGGCTGCAACTCATCACGATCGTCGCGGTGCTGGCAGTCGTGCACGTACCACTGGGCAACTACATGGCGTCGGTCTATTCCAGCGAGAAGCATTGGCGTGCTGAGCGATTGATCTACCGAATAGCCGGAGTGAACGCCGACCGCGAGCAACGCTGGGTCTGGTACCTCGCGTCGGTACTGGCCTTCTCGGTGGTCAGTGTGCTCCTGCTGTTCGCGTTACTGCTGCTGCAAACCCATCTCCCCGCCCCCTGGGGCGCCCCGGGCATGACCCCGCTGCTGGCGCTCAACACTGCGGTCAGTTTCGTCACCAACACCAGCTGGCAGAACTACGCCGGTGAATCGACGCTCGGTCATTTCGGGCTGGCGGCCGGCCTCGGCGTACAGGCGTTCGCCAGCGCCGCGGTCGGCATGGCGGTGGCCATTGCTTTGATCCGCGGTATCGCGCGGCGCCAAACCGCCGAACTCGGCAACTTCTGGGTGGACCTGGTCCGCGGTATCACCCGGGTCCTGCTGCCGATGGCGGTGATCATCGCGATCCTCCTCGGGGTGTTGGGTGTGCTGGATACCTTTGGCAGCGTCCAGCCGATCGGCACTCTCGCCGGCGGTTCGCAGACATTGCCGACCGGGCCCGTGGCCTCCTGGGAGTCCATCAAGCTGATGTCGGGTGACGGCGGGGGTGCGTTCAACGCCAACAGCGCTCATCCTTTCGAAAACCCCACACCGTTGACCAACGTGATCGAGATCGTCGCGATGGCGATCATCCCGGTGTCGTTGGTACGTACCTACGGGGTCATGGTCGGTGATCGCCGTCAAGGCTGGGCCCTACTGGCCGTGGTCGTCGTACTGTTCGGGCTCGGCACCGCCGCCGTCGGGCTGTCCGAGGCCGTGCCGCACGGCACCGTCACCACCGCGATCGGTACTGCGTTGGAAGGCAAGGAGATTCGCTTCGGCGTACCGGGCAGCGCCCAGTTCGGGCAGATGGCCACAGCGACCGCAGACGGCGCAGCGAACGCGTCCTACGACAGTTTCACCAGCATCGGCGGCGGCGTGCTGATGGCGAACATGATGCTGGGGGAGATCGGCCCGGGTGGCACGGGCAGTGGCTTGTACGGTCTGGTGGTCGTGGCGTTGCTCGCGGTGTTCCTCGGCGGATTGATGATCGGCCGCACCCCGGAATACCTCGGCAAGCGGATCAACCCCCGCGAGATGAAGCTGGTCAGCCTGATCGTGCTGACCGCGCCTCTCGCGGTGCTCACCGGCGTCGCTGTCGCCATGGCATTGCCTGCCGGGGCCAAGGCCATGGGCAATGCCGGAGCGCACGGACTGTCAGAGGTGCTGTACGCCTTCACCAGTTGCGTGGCCGGAAACGGCAGCGCATTCGCCGGGTTCAGCGGAAACACAACGGGATTCAACATCGGGCTGGCTGCTGCCATGGTGGTCGGTCGTTACCTGCCCATGGCCTTGGTGTTGGCGCTCGCCGCCAGTTTCGCCCGCCAGCGTTCCGGGGTACAGACAGTCGGAACGCTTCGTACCCATGATGTTTCGTTCATCGGCCTGATGATCGGTGTGGCGATCATCGTGGTCGGCCTGGAATACCTGCCCGCGCTGGCGTTGGGCCCCGTCGCCGAACGCCTGTCCGGCTAGCCAGTTCCGCTCAACGGACCATCCACCCCCATCGCCTCCGTACCTGCGGTTCACTGGGAGGTATGGACGCACAGCAGGTGTTCGGTGGTGGCGTAGCGGTGATCACCGGTGCCGGTTCGGGTATCGGTGCCGGGTTAGCCCGATACGCCCAACGGCTCGGTATGACAGTGGTGCTCGCGGATGTCGACGCCGGGGCCGTCGTGGACTTGCGCGATGAGTTGAAAGCCGCGGGCGGCACGGCTTTTGACGCGGTCTGTGACGTCCGGGATCCCGACGCCGTGCAGGCCCTGGCCGACCGGGTGTATGCCGATATCGGTCCGGTGCGACTCCTGGTCAACAATGCCGGGATCGAACAATTCGGCTATCTCTGGGATACCCCGGTGGCCAACTGGAACCGGGTGATGGACATCAACGTCAGTGGCGTGTTCCACGGCGTGCGCGCGTTCCTCCCGGCGATGATGAAGACCGACAGTCCGGCGTGGGTGTGGAACATGTCGTCGATCGGCGGCGTGTCGGCGGTGGCACGGCAGGCGCCTTACATCATCAGCAAGCACGCCGTGCTCGCCTTGACCGAATGTCTGCGCCTCGAGGTCGAGATGGCCGGACATGCCGACCACATCTGTGTCCAGGCGGTGCTGCCCGGACCGGTGCAGTCCAACATCTTTGCCGCGGCCGGCGGTGTCGACGACGAATCTGCGTCCGAGGCCTCGGACTCCGAACGCGATGCGATGTTCAGCATCGTCGCGATGGACGCCCTCACCGCGGCTGAGACGATCTTCGACCAGTCCGCGGCGGGCGGATTCTACCTGAGCACCCACCCCGAGCAGATCCGCGCCTCGATGGCCGATCGTGGCCGCGCACTCAGCGAACAGCAAACGCCGGGGCTGCGTGGTCGCCGTTTCGCGGCCCAGTGATTCGAACGCGCCCGCATCACGTACCGGCGGCGGGCCATCGCGCCAATCCGTAACTTTGAAGGCATGGAGTTGTCTGAGGGAGTCTGGCCCGACGGCCTGCCGGCCGTCGAGGTTCGCGTGGCACGTCCGACCGACCGACTTGATGAGGTCATCCAGTTCTATTGCGGAGACTTGGGTTTACCCGAGCTGTATCGCACGACTGGACACGGCTACCAAGTGGTCATGGTGGGCCTGCCGGGCGAGAAATACCACTTGGAATTCACCTCGCATGTCGACGGCAGCCCCGGCCGGGCGCCGACCGACGAGAATTTGCTCGTCTTCTACTTCGCCACCGAGCAGCAGATGTTCGCGGTCGTCGAACGGCTCGGCGAGTCCGGTCATGAACCCGTCGAACTGGAGAACCTCTGGTGGCGGGAAAACGGGGCCATCGCTTTCGCCGATCCGGACAATTGGCGAGTTGTTTTGATGCCCAGACCAATTGGCCTGATCAGCTAGTCGACCGGAACTGCAGCTACTGCCGGGCCGGCGCCCCCAACGAGGCGAGCAGCGCCGCCAGGCCGTACTCGAACACCGCGTCGTAGTCGGTCGGCGACCGCAATGCGTCGATCAGCTCGCGGTCCGGCCAGTCACCGCCCCACAGTGAGGCGTCTTCCTCGTCGTGTTCGCCGCTGCGAATCGACGAGTACTGCATCAGCGCAGACGAAATCACGTGCACTTCGATGGAGCGCAGCGCCAGCGCTGCATTCACCCCGGTGATGCCCGACTCTGCGAGTTTGTCCGCCAAAGTCTGTTGGACCGGCTGAAACAGTGACGGGGTGCGGTCGCGTTCGTGAGCGACGATCAGCAGGTGCTGACGGTTGATGAGCACCTGGCGCTGGGCACGGGCCAGCGCCGCGATGCATTCAGCGGGTGTATCGCCATCGGCCGGCAGGCTGGTCATCTCGTCGATGAGCCGATCGATCAGGCGGTCGAAGAGCTTGTCCCGGCCGCCGACGTGCCAGTAGATGGACGTCACGGCAACACCGAGCCGGTCGGCGAGGCCACGCATCGAGAAACCGTCAACGCCTGCGCGCTCGAGTAATTCGGCTGCGGTATCGAGGATCAGCGGCGCATCGATCGTCTTGGTCGCAGTGACCTTGCCCGACCGCACCACATCGACACCCGTACGGCCCATCCGCGGTGGCTCCTTGCACTCAATCCCGATTCCGGCAGTCTGTAACAGTGTTACATTGGCGCCGCTGACGCAAGCGTAAGGGAGCAGATGGTGTTCGATCTGAAAATCACCGGCGGCACTGTTGTGGACGGCACCGGCGCCGACCGGTTCACCGCGGACGTGGCCATCAAAGACGGCAAGATCGTCGCAGTACACCGCCGCGGCGCCGAAGATCCGACACTCGCCGGCGAGGCTGCCGAAACCATCGATGCCACAGGACGAATAGTCGCTCCGGGCTTCGTCGACATCCACACCCACTACGATGGCCAGGTCAGCTGGGACAGCGTCTTGGAGCCCTCCAGCAACCATGGCGTGACGACCGTCGTCGCCGGCAACTGCGGGGTGGGCTTCGCCCCGGTACGACCCGGCCAGGAAGAGTGGCTGATCCGCCTGATGGAAGGCGTCGAAGACATCCCGGGTACCGCCTTGACCGAGGGCATCACCTGGGGGTGGGAATCGTTCGGCGAATATCTCGAGGTGATCAGCCGCCGGGAGCTAGCGGTCGACATGGGCACCCAGATCGCCCACGGCGCGGTCCGCGCCTACGCGATGGGGGAGCGCGGCGCCCGCAACGAGCCCGCCGACCCCGAGGACATCAAGGCCATGGCCAAGCTGGTCCAAGAAGCCATCGAGGCTGGTGCCCTTGGCTTTTCGTCATCACGGACGCTGGCGCACCGGGCTATGGACGGCGAACCCGTGCCCGGCACGTTCGCCGCCGAAGACGAGCTCTTCGCCCTGGGCCGGGCCACCGCCGCCGGCGGGGCAGCGGTGTTCGAACTGGCGCCGCAGGGCGCCGCCGGTGAGGACATCGTTGCACCGAAGACAGAACTCGAGTGGATGCGCCGCCTGGGCGAGGAGATCGACTGCGCACTGAGCTTCGCGTTGATCCAAGTCGACGCCGACCCCAACTTGTGGCGCGAACAATTGGACCTCTCGGCAGCCGCCCACCAGGCCGGCAGCCGGCTGTTCCCACAAGTTGCCGCCCGCCCGTTCGGCATGCTGCTGGGTTTCCCAGGCCACCATGCCTTCACCCATCGCCCGACCTACCGCCGACTGGCCGCCGAATGTACCCGCGAAGAGCTCGCCGAGAAACTGGCCGAGCCCGCGGTGCGCGCGGCCATCCTGGCCGAGGAAGACCTGCCGATCGACCCGACCAAGCTCTTCGACGGCATGTTCATGCTGGCGCAGAATGCGGCAAATCGCCTGTACCACATCGGGGATCCGCCTGATTACGAGCCGACCGTCGAGCGCACCGTTGCGGCGATCGCCGAGCGGCGGGGGATGGATCCGCTGGCTGCGATGTACGACCTGATGCTCGAGGCCAGCGATGGGTCCCCGGCCGGCGCCATGCTGATGTACCCGATGTTCAATTATTCCGACGGCAACCACGACGCCATTCGCGAAATGCTGACCCACCCGGCGGGCGTCCTCGGACTGTCCGATGGCGGCGCGCACTGCAGCATGATCTGCGACGCCTCGTATCCGACCTTCCTGCTGACGCACTGGGCACGGGACCGCCATCGCGGCGCGAAGCTGCCGTTGGAGTACGTGATCCGCAAGCAGTCGCACGACACCGCGCAGCTCTACGGCATGTCCGACCGCGGCGTGATCAGCGTGGGCAAGAAGGCCGACGTGAACGTGATCGATCTGAACGCGCTGACGCTGCATGCCCCGAAGATGGTGCACGACCTGCCCGCCGGTGGAAAGCGGTTGGTGCAGGGCGCAAGTGGGTACGACGCGACGATCGTCAGCGGCACCGTGACCCGCCGCCATGGCGTGGACACCGGCGCCCGCCCGGGCCGACTGGTCCGCGGCGTTCGCTAGGTCGAAATGTCTGCCGCACCCGCAGGCCCGGGCCGGGTTTGCAATCCCGATGATTTCAGGAGCTCCGCAGCGTGTCGCACTAGGCGCTGACGACCGATAGCGGGCGCTGGAAGCCACGCTCCAATTACTCCACTCGGCCGGCCGCAGCGCGACCGGCCGCTGCGCCAGCATGCACCATCGACCGAGATTCCGGCGTCAAAGACGTTGAAGCCAAGGCCTTTTGACTGCGGCTGGGCACCCGCCGTCAGGGTCCGGGGCGGCACCGGCAAGCCGTCCTTGCTCGGCCTCTCGAGTCGGGCGCAACCGGTAGGTGCCGGTCGGCCTGAACTTGCCAGGCGACCGCCCGGTTATTCCCCTCATCGGCAATGACGGTGTCGCAGCCGGCGTGATCGCCGCACGGCTCGGCAGAGTGGTGGCATCCCGTCAGGAAGGCAGGTCCCGTGATGCCTGATTCGTCGAGCCGATTCCATCTGGCCGTGGCGCTGGAGGGCGCCGGATGGCACCCCGGTGCCTGGCGGGAAGCCGACGCCCGACCCGCAGACCTGTTCGGCGCCGACTACTGGACTGATCTGATCGTTGAGGCCGAACGTGGCTCATTGGACTTCGTGACCATCGAGGACTCATTGGCCGTGCAGTCCGACGATCCCTTCGAGCCCGATGATCGAACCGATCGGGTCCGCGGTCGGCTCGATGCCGTCCTCATCGCCGCCCGGATCGCACCACGCACCCAGCGGATCGGACTGGTGCCGACGGCGGTGATCACCCACACCGAGCCGTTCCACGTGTCGAAGTCGATCGCCACCCTGGACTACGTGAGTGCTGGGCGAGCCGGCGTCCGCGTGCAGATCGCGGTGCGCCCGGATGTGGCGGCTCATTTCGGCCGGCGTGAACCGGCACGTCTATCGGTCGATGCGCGCGCGGACCCGGTGGTCCAACGGCAGATCAACGAATACTTCACCGAGACTGTCGATTACGTCGAGGTGCTGCGCCGTTTGTGGGACAGCTGGGAGGACGACGCCGAGATCCGAGACGCCGGTACCGGTCGTTTCATCGACCGGGACAAGCTGCACTACATCGACTTCGAAGGTCAGTGGTTTTCGGTGAAGGGGCCCTCCATCACGCCACGGCCACCACAGGGCCAGCCGGTCGTGGCAGCGCTCGGCCACGGCGGGGCGTCCTATGAGTTGATCGCCGGGAGCACCGACGTCGGGTTCGTGACCCCGCACGACGCCGAAGACGCGGCAGACATCGTCGGTGAGATCCGCGCGCTACAACAGGCCGTGGGCCGGGGGGCCGAGACGCTGCACATATTCGGCGATTTGGTGGTGTTTCTCGACGACAGCGAGTTGGCGGCTCAGGCCCGTCGGCGCCGCCTCGACGATGCCGCTGGTTCCGAGTACCGCAGCGACGCAAATATTTTCGTCGGCACGCCAGCTCAGTTGGCCGACCTGCTGCAGGAGTGGCACGGCGCCGGGTTGACGGGCTTTCGGCTGCGGCCGGCGGCGCTGCCGCACGACCTGCTCCAGATCACCCAGCAGCTGGTGCCCGAATTGCGTCGCCGGGGATTGTTCCACGCCGGCTACCGAGCCGCCACGCTTCGCGGACTGCTCGGGTTGCCGCGTCCGGACAACCGTTACGCGGTCGCCTGATCCATCACCACTTGCAGAATCCGAGGAGCAGCCAATGGGTAAGTCAATCAAGCAGATTCACCTGGCAGCACACTTTCCCGGGGTCAACAACACCACCGTGTGGAGTGATCCGGCTGCCGGCAGCCATATCGAGTTCAGCTCATTTGCGCACTTCGCCCAGACCGCAGAACGCGGGAAGTTCGATTTCCTGTTCCTTGCCGAAGGGTTGCGGCTCCGCGAACAGAACAGCCAGATCTACGACCTCGACGTCGTGGGCCGGCCGGATACCTTCACCGTTTTGGCCGCGCTGGCCGCAGTGACAGATCGGCTGGGGCTGACCGGCACCATCAATTCGACATTCAACGAACCCTACGAGGTGGCCCGGCAGTTCGCCTCGCTGGATCATCTCTCCGGGGGCCGCGCTGCCTGGAACGTCGTGACGTCATGGGATGCGTTCACCGGAGAGAACTTTCGCCGTGGCGGATTCCTGGCGGAGGACCAGCGGTACGCGCGGGCCAAGACATTTTTGCAGACGGCACTGGAGCTTTTCGACTCGTGGCGCGGCGATGAGATCGTGGCGGACAAGGCCGGCGGTGTGTTCCTGTCCGATCGCAATGCCGGTTCATTCGCGCACAAGGATTCCCACTTCGACATCCACGGCCGGTTCAACGTGCCGCGCAGCCCTCAAGGCCGCCCGGTGATCTTCCAGGCGGGCGATTCGGAGGAGGGTCGGGAATTCGCCGCATCCGCCGCGGATGCGATCTTCTCCAGGCACAGCACGCTGGAGGCGGGGCAAGCGTTCTACACCGACGTCAAGGGCAGGCTGGGGCGGTATGGGCGGCGCCATGACGAGTTGCTCATCCTTCCGGCCGCCACATTCGTCATCGGCGACACCGACAAGGAGGCCGCCGAGATCGCGCACCAGGTCCGGCTTGCCCAGGTATCTCCGCAGACGGCGATCAACTTCCTCGAACAGCTCTGGAATCGAGACCTTTCCGACCATGATCCGGACGGGCCGCTGCCGACCGTGGATCCGGTGGTGGGGGAGAACACGATCTCACGCGGCCGGGCCAGTGTGCGCATGTTCCGCGACCCGCTCACGATCGCCGCCGAATGGAGGGCCAGAGCCGAGGCGCAGAATCTCAGCACCCGTGAGCTGATCGTCGAAGTCACTGGCCGGCAGTCGTTCATCGGGTCGCCGCAGACGATCGCCACCACGATCAACGACTTCGTGCAGGCCGATGCCAGTGACGGATTCATCCTCGTCCCGCACATCACACCCGGCGGGCTCGATCCCTTTGTCGACCGGGTGGTGCCGCTGCTACAGGAACGTGGCACGTTCCGCACCGACTACACGGGCGTCACGCTGCGCGACCACCTGGGCCTGGCACAGCTACCTCAGCCATCCACCGGCTCGACTTCCTCCACCGAAGTGGCGTCGTAAGAGCCATGACGACGCCACTGACAGTGCTCGACCTCGTTCCGATCTCGTCGGGTTCCTCTGCGCCGCAAGCACTCCGCAACAGCATCGACCTCGCCAGGCGCGCAGAAGCCCTGGGCTATGCGCGCTACTGGTTCGCCGAACATCACCTCAATCCCGGTGTGGCCGGTACCTCACCGGCGGTACTGCTCGCGCTGACCGCTGCCGAAACCTCCACGATCCGGCTCGGTTCGGGCGCGGTGCAGATGGGGCACCGCACCGCGCTGTCCGCAGTGGAGGAGTTCGGGTTACTCGATGCGCTGTACCCCGGCCGGTTCGATCTGGGTCTGGGTCGGTCCGGCGGCAAGCCGCGCGAGCCGAAGCTACCCGTGCCCGCTGCCACGCTGTCGCGAGCGGCGACCAACGGGCGTACCGCGAACGGACTGCTGATACCGGAGAAGTTCGATCTGACACCGGTTCCGAAGTCACCCCGCTTTGCGTTGCACCAGGCACTGCTCCAGCAACCGGGCGCCCAGTCGCAGAACTACACCGAGCAGGTCGACGACATCCTCGCGTTGCTCGCGGGTACCTATCGCAATGCCGACGGAGTGACGGCGCACGTCGCGCCCGGGGCAGGCGCGCAGTTGCAAGTCTGGATTCTGGGCAGCAGCGGAGGCGAGAGCGCCGAGGTCGCCGGCAGCAGGGGGCTACGCTTCGCCGGCAACTATCACGTCGCACCGTCGGCGGTACTGGAAGCAACCGAGGCCTACCGCGCCGCGTTCGAACCATCGGCCGAACTCGACCGGCCCCACGTCGCGGTCTCGGCTGATGTCGTCGTCGCCGAGGACGCATCCACCGCCCGCGAACTGGCCACCGGATACGGCCTGTGGGTGCGCAGCATCCGCACCGCCGAAGGCGCCATCCCGTTTCCGACCCCAGCCGAAGCGCGCCGCCACACCTGGAGCTGTGCTGATCGCGAACTCGTCTCCGATCGCGTAGACACCCAGTTCGTCGGGTCCGCTTCGCAGGTGGCCGACCAGTTGGAGCGGTTGCGCGACGCCACCGAAGCCGACGAGTTGATCGTCACCACGATCACTCACGACCACAACGATCGGGTGCGCTCGTACGAGCTGCTCGCCGAAGAATGGGCCCGCCGGTGACCCTTCGGGATCGTCAGCAATCCGTGTGTCACACCCCACATCTTCTGCTGCGAAATGTCGTCGCGCGGGCCGACCGACAGCTCCGTGGCGCGCATATGTTGTATTCATGGCACCACGTTCGGCTGTCCCGCCCGGCCTCATCCGAATCGAGGAATGCTTCGACACAGCCGGACAGGTGATGCTGCCGCCGGGCACAACGCTGATTTCGTTGATCGACCGCAATGTCGCCAACGTGCCGGACACCGTGGCCTACCGGTACGTGGACTACTCGCGCGCGCCGACCGGACAGGTTCTCGAACTCACCTGGGCTCAGCTCGGTAGTCGGGTGACCGCCATTGCCGCGGCCGTCCAATCGATCACCTCCCGCGGTGACCGCGTCGCGATCCTGGCGCCGCAGGGACTGGACTACATCGCCGGGTTCTTCGCGGCCATCAAGTCCGGTGCCATCGCGGTACCGCTGTTCGCGCCCGAATTGCCCGGGCACGCTGAACGACTGGGCACGGCGCTGCGCGATTCCCGGCCGACCGCGGTGCTGACGACGGCATCTGCCCACTCAGCAGTCCGAGAGTTCCTCGACGGCCATCCGGATCTGGGCAGGCCTGAACTCGTTGTCGTCGACGAAATACCGGACGCTGCAGGCGATTCGTTCGTCCCGGTCCACCTCGATGTCGACGACATCTCGCATCTGCAGTACACCTCAGGCGCCACGCGGCCGCCGGTCGGGGTCGAGATCACTCATAAAGCGGTGGGCACCAACCTGATTCAGATGATCCTGTCCATCGACATGCTGGACCGGAACACCCACGGCGTGAGCTGGCTGCCGCTGTACCACGACATGGGGCTGTCGATGATCGGCTTTCCCACCGTCTACGGCGGACACTCCACACTGTTGTCACCGACCGCGTTCATCCGCAGACCGGAGCGCTGGATCCAGGCACTGTCCGAAGGCTCGAAGCAGGGCCGGGTGGTGACGGCCGCGCCGAACTTCGCCTACGAATGGGCTGCACAGCGCGGGGCACCGAAATCCGGGGATGACATCGACCTGCGCAACGTCGTCATGATCATCGGCTCCGAGCCGGTCAGCATCGACGCGATCAATACCTTCAACGAGGTCTTCGAGCCCTACGGACTACCCAAGACCGCCTTCAAGCCGTCCTACGGAATCGGCGAAGCGACACTGTTCGTCTCGAACATCGCGCCCGACGCCGAGCCGACCGTGCGCTACTTCGACCGCGAGCAACTCGCGGCCGGTCGAGCGTTCCCGGTCGCCGAGGATTCGCCCGGCGCGGTGGCACAGGTGGCATGTGGCCAGCCCGCGCGCAGCCTGTGGGCGGTGATGGTGGATCCGTCGACCGGGTCCGAGCTGCCCGACGGACACATCGGGGAAATCTGGCTGCAGGGCAACAACATCGGCCGCGGGTACTGGAACATGCCGGTGCAGACCCAGGCACAGTTCGATGCCCGGCTACGGTCCACGCTGACCGAACGCAGCCACGCCGAGGGCTCTGCGCCCGACGGCCGCTGGTTGCGCACCGGGGACATGGGCTTCTATCTGGACGGCGAACTGTACGTGACGGGACGTCTGGCCGATCGGATCACCATCGGCGGGTGCGACCACTACCCACAGGACATCGAGACGACGGTGGCGACCGCTTCACCGCTGGTACGTCGCGGCTACGTGACGGCGTTCACCGTGCCGAACGGTGATGACGAGCGACTGGTCGTCGTTGCCGAGCGGGCGTCGGGCACTGCCCGCAGCGACCCGCAACAGGCAATCGACGCGATTCGGGAACTTGTTCGACAACAGCACGGGGTCCCGGTGTCCGAGGTACGGCTGCTGGCAGCCGGTGGCATCCCACGGACGACCAGCGGCAAGCTGGCTCGCCGTGCCTGCCGCGACGCTTATCTGGACGGCACTCTCTAGCGGGCTCCAAGTGTGCGGATAACCGCTAGTGCATTTTGCGGACAACACGGTGGTCGTCCTCGCCGGACGTCGGCATTGTGGGAGAAGTGAACAGCGTGATCGCGGTGAGCGTCGCACTGTCAGCGGTGATCGGCATCCTGCTGGGTCTACTCGGCGGTGGTGGTTCAACCCTGACAGTGCCGATGCTGACCTTCGTGGCCGGGCTCGGCGCCCGAAATGCCATCACCACATCATTGGTGGTTGTCGGTGTCACCAGCGCCGTTGGTGCCGTCGCGCACGCGAAGGCGGGCCGGGTGCAGTGGCGTCCGGCCCTGCTGTTGGGGGCCACGGGCATGGTCGGCGCGTACTTCGGCGGCCGCCTCGCCGCGCACATACCGGTGCGGTTCACCATGATCGCCTTCGCCGGCATCATGATCACCTCGGCTGTGGCGCTGCTGCGTGATCGCGCCGAACATGCAGCCACCGCCGAGGACTTCAACCTTCCGATGGGCAAGGCGGCAGTGCTCGGTTTCGTGGTGGGCATGGTCAGCGGGCTGACCGGCGCCGGGGGCGGGTTCTTGCTGGTTGCCGCACTGACACTGGTCTGCGGCATGGCGATCTCGGTGGCCGTGGGCACCTCCTTGGCGGTCATCGCGATGCATTGTTTCGCGGCGCTGGCCGGGCGCCTGGACGGTGAACACATCGACTGGAGACTGGCCGCAATGGTGACTGCCGCCGCGGTGATCGGCAGCCTGATCGGGGAGCGTCTGACGACGGTCATCGAAGCGAGTGGACTTCGCACCGCATTCGGCGTCCTCGCGCTGGTCATGGGCATCGGGATCGTCGGCGACGAACTCAAGGTCTGGCAGAGCGTCGAGCTGGCCCAGGCGGTCGCGGCCTTCGGCGTCTACACGGTGTGGCAACGATCGCGCTCGCATCATCTGATCGACTTCTTTGCGGCCGGATCCGACCACCGCCTGCACCTGTCGCATCCGATGTTGCGCAGGGAGATCCGTGGCGCGCTGGAACGGCAGCTGGCGCCGGCCGGAGGCAGGTCCAAAAGCTAGCTGACTAGGCAGTCCTGCTCTGGCAGACTCACAGCAAGCGTGGTTCTGCGGGGGAACACAGGGGTTGCTGTGGACAGTCCAGAAGGATCCGATCTGACGGCCGACGCCGGCCTGGCCCGGCCGTTGGAGCAGGCACGGTCGAACCGCTCGGCGTATCTCGCCGATTGGATTGCGGTCATCGTCCTGGCACTGCTGCAGGTCGGCGGCGCCGTTGTCTCCTGGCTGTCCATCTTCGCGATTGCCATGTCGACCGATCCTTGCGCCTATCAGGACTGCGGTGATCCGGGCTGGATCTGGCGGGCACTGTGGACAGTGTTGGCCGGCAACATCGCTGCCGTCGCGCTGTCACTGGTCGGCTTCATCCAGCTGGCACGCAAGAGGACCGCATTTTGGGCTCCGTTGGCAGGCTTGGTGATTCAGCTGTCGCTGCTGGCGCTGGGGTGGTGGTTGGCGACCAAGGCCGGCCCGCTCAAGTAGTCGGCGCGCTCCGGCTTATGAGCTCTCTCATACACGTCGCCACACGATATCGATTCGGCTCCTTGTCCAAGCAGTCTGAACCGACCCACTTGACTCGTTATTATGAAAGTTCTCATAATCAGGTCCACCTGTTCGCCGATGCCGCCGAAGGAGACCGCCAATGCCGACCGACACTCGTCAGGCGATGGTGCTGGCGGCAGTCGAACTGCTGCGCGAACGTGGCACCGACGGCGTGACACTGGATGACCTACTGGCCCGCAGCGGTGCCCCGCGCGGCTCGATCTACCACCACTTTCCGGGTGGCCGCGCCCAGATTCTCGATGAGGCCGCACAACTGAGCGGTGACGCGATCGCCGCGCTGATCACCCGAGCATCCGGCGGCGGACCGATCCAGGTACTCGACGCGTTCGTGTCATTCTGGCGAAAACTGTTGGTCAGCAATGATTTTGCTGCGAGCTGCCCGGCGGTATCCATCGCGGTCAGCACTCCACGCGACTCGGCCCTGGCCAAGCATGCCGAGCAGATATTTCTGACCTGGCACGGCCTGCTTTCCAACTGCTTCGAAAGCGACGGGCTACCAAGCGATATCGCCAACCGGTTGGCCACGGTGTCGCTGGCTGCCATCGAGGGTGCGGTCACCATGTGCCGCGCGCAGGCCAGCATGCAACCCCTTGAAGTGGTCGCCGGTGAGCTCAAGATCCTCGTGGCTGCCCGATCCCTGTTCGCCGCAACACCGCACTGATCAATTACCGAAAGCGAGATGCATCATGGAATGGACCGGGGCGGTTTACGCCGACAACCCCACGGTCGAGGTCTCCACCTGGATCGACGCGCCGCCACAACGCGTGTGGGAACTGGCTTCCGACATCACCGTCATTGCCGAGAGCAGCGATGAACTGCAACGCGTGGAGTGGGCCGACGGTTGCCACACGCCCTGTGTGGGAGCGCGATTCACCGGCTACAACCAGCACCCGGCGCTCGGCGAATGGTCGACGGTCTGCGAGATCGTCGAATACGAGCCTCAGCAAGCCATCGCGTGGGCCGTCGGCGACGCCGGCCATCCGACCGCCACCTGGGGGTTTCGACTCGCCGCCGAAGGCAACGGAAGCCGGCTGAGCCAGTCGGCCCAAATGGGCCCGGCACCATCGGGTTTGTCGATCGCGATCGCGGCGATGCCGGAAAAGGAAGAGAAGATCGTTTTCAACCGGCTGCGCGAATTCGAATCCGGCATGTTGGCCACGCTCGAGCACATCAAGCGCAGGGCCGAAAGCTGATGCGGGCAGCCATCACCGTCGAGGCGGCCAGTATCGGAACCTGGGATTACCAAAAGGTTTTCATCTCCGAAGCCGAGCGGATGGGCCTGGACATCTGTTGGGTCGCCGAGGCGTGGGGGTCGGACGCCCCGTCGGCGCTCGGCTTCTACGTCGCTTGCACCGATCGGATGCTGTTGGGCTCAGGCATAATCCAGCTGTCCACCCGCACGCCGGTGGCCGTCGCGCAGGCGGCCATCACGTTGTCGAATCTGTCGCAGGGGCGGTTCCTGCTCGGTCTGGGCGCCTCCGGACCTCAGGTCATCCAGGGCCTGCACGGTCAGCCGTTCGACAAGCCGCTCACCCGCATGCGCGAGACCGTCGACATCATCCGGCAAGCGATCGCCGGCGATAAGATCTCGTTCAGCGGCAAGCAGTTTCACATTCCCACGGCCGATGCCAAGCCGATGCGGCTATCGATCCGCGCCGAACACCGCATCCCGCTGTACATCGCCAGCCTGACCCCGGCCATGCTGCGTCTGACCGGTGAGCTCGCCGATGGTTGGCTGGGTACCAGCTTTGTACCCGAAGGTGCTGACGACGCCTACTTCACTCATCTCGACGACGGCCTGGCCCGCTCCGGCCGCGACCGCCGCGACTTGGACATCTGCCAGGGCGCCGAGGTCGCGTTCGCGACCGATGACGCGCATCTCAAGACGCTGATCGACAACCGTAAGTCCGAGCTGGCGTTCAGCCTCGGCGGAATGGGCTCTGCGTCAACGAATTTCTACAACCAGGCCTATAGCAGGCAGGGTTGGGCCGAGGTCGCAGCGAAGGTCATCGACCGCTGGCAGTCCGGCGACCGAGACGGCGCAGCTGCGCTGATCACGGACGAGATGATCCTGGCCACCACACTGATCGGCACCAAAGACATGGTGCGTGAGCGGCTGCAGGTCTGGGCCGATGCTGGCGTCGATACCGTCCGGATTTATCCGGCCGGTGAGACGCTGGAGGAACGGGTGGCCACATTGGGTGCCGCGATCGATCTGGTGCACTCGATAGAACGACAAGGATGACGGGAGCCCGGACATGTTACGTATCGGACCGACAGTCGGCGCCGGAATGCTGGCGGCGGTCATAACCGTGACGCCCGTGGCCGCGACTGCACATTCGGCACCTGGTAGTTGTGGAGTCGATCTTCATGCGCCGCAGATCACCTCCGCTGTCGCCACGCTCCCGCCATACCCGGGAACCGGATGGCAATGGAGCACAGGTTATGTCGCCGGCAATTTCGATCCGTGCGCAACCTTGTCGACCGCCATCGTCAGCGTCCAAGGCGCCACTGCCAGTTCTCCGGACACCGCGCTGATGTTCCACAAGGGTGAATACCTCGGTACGGCAACGTCGGAGGCTTACGGCTTCACGTTCTTCAATTCGGGGCGTACCACCGATGACACCGTGGTCCTGGACTACAAGACCCCGGGTGTTTGCGACGCGTGCGCGCCCGCTGCTGTCGACAGTGTTCGCTATCAGTGGCAGGGCGATCACGTCGTCATGCTCGACCCGGCGCCGCCGTCGAACTGAGCAGTCACCTCAGCACCCACCGCGCAGGCTGATCCATTCCGGACGACTCGAGCCACGCGGTACCAAGATCGGATCGCGCCAATGCCCAGGAGTGTGGCTGAAAGTCACTGGGGGC
Source organism: Mycobacterium sp. MAA66 (assembly GCF_041261665.1). NCBI lineage: Bacteria > Bacillati > Actinomycetota > Actinomycetes > Mycobacteriales > Mycobacteriaceae > Mycobacterium > Mycobacterium sp. MAA66. The sequence continues at coordinate 882,268 of NZ_JBGCCC010000001.1, forward strand.
GCAAGCATATGGACATCTCCCAGCGGCGTGGCAGCGTCGTAGGCGGCCGGCTCACGCAGGCTTGTTTCTTCGGTGGCGCCGGCTTGGGCGGGGTCCACCAAGCCCAGCGTCTGATACCACATGGCGGTTCGGGTGAGGTTCACGGCGACATGCCAACTGCCACCCTCGGTGGTCTGTTTGATCAACCCGGCGGCCGCACCGAGTGCCCCCATGTAGCCGGTGATGAAGTCGTTGTACATCCCGGTCGGCGGCAGCTTCGGATGACCGTTGCCGCCTTCGATGCTCATCAGCCCTGACGCGGCCGACCCGTTCATGTCGAATCCGCCTCGCAGTGCCCATGGCCCGGTCGAGCCGTAGCAGGTGACCGAGACATGCACCAGACCGGGATGATGCTCGGCCAACTGATGCGGGTCGAGGCCGAGCCTTTCCAACTTCGATCCGCGGTGGTTGTTGACCACCACGTGGGCGTCGGACAGCAGGCGGTCGACATTCGTTCGGCCGTTGTCCTTGGTGAGGTCCAGGTTGGCGCTACGAGAACCGATGTTGGCCTCGACGTAGATGAAATCGTGTTCGAAATCATTTGGGCGCGTTGCGCATAACACATCGGCGCCGTGTTCCGCCAACGTTCGCCCGACGGTCGGCCCGGCAACGGCGTGAGTGAAGGACAGCACCCGAACTCCGTCGAACGCCCGTCGAGCCGGCCCGAACTGATGCGGCGGGGCGTCGCCGATGCGGGTCAGTTCGATTACGGGTCCGGCCGCCAGCAGCGCGCCGTGGGGATGTGCCAGCCACTCCTGCGGCGTCCGCGCCACGCAGAGCGGCAGGCCCGCGTTGTTGGCTGCCTCCTCCAATTCAAAAGCATCCCAACGCAAGAACGCGGTCGAGACCGTTTCTGGATCAGGTGGCACATCGAGGAATCGGCACCACGCGGCCGCCAGATGTGGATACACGCCGGACGCCATCACCGTACGTTCGTCGCGAGTTCGGTAGGGCAACAACAGGAACGGGTTGTCCAACGCCAACGCGAACGACGGCAAGTCCCCGGCGACCGTCGGATGCCAAAAGGCATGCGGGGTGATGTGGTGAACCGCCTGCCGCAAATCGAGGTGCAGGTCCTGCCCTGGACCACCCCGGCGGCGCAGCATCGCGGCGGCGGCGACCGCGTTGCCCATCATCGGAATGCCGATGCTGGCGCCCAGGCGATGCCTGGCGGGCACGATCGGATCACTGCCGGCGAAGGTGACCGCGCCCCCTGCGTCTGCGCTGGACAAGCCGACCTCGGCAAGCAGGTCATCCAGCGCGGCAACGGGATCAAGTGCAGTGTCAGTCGAAGAACTCATGTTTCAGAGCCTGACGGCCACCCGTCCCGACATCACTGAAGTGAAAGAAACCGTCAGAATTCGGCGCTTCGGTGCCGGAAGCCGTCAGGATCGACAGGCGCCCAGGGGTCCACCGGCACCACGCCGCCGGCGCGGCCGTCGTCGTCGATTAGTCGCCCGAATGATTTGACCTGCCGTAGCAAGACCCTGGAACTCAAGACGCTGGCACCAACCTGCTGCAGTCTGGCGATAAATCCCGCCAGCGCATCCAGCCGATGTACCTGAACCGTGACGAACAACTGTGCGGCACCACCGAATACCGAGACGCAAACTCGGGTCTCCGGCCAGCCGGCCATCGTTCGGCCGGCCTCGGCCGCATCGGTACCGGGATTCAGCCGCAGCTCGAGGATCACGTTGGTGGGCCAGCCCGCTTCGGCTCGCGCGAAATCCGCACGGAACGTCAGTAGCTCGGATTGCATCAACACATTGAGCTTCCGTCGCGCCGAAGCTTCCGAACATCCGAGGCGTACCGCCAGCTCTCGGTAGGTGAGTCTGCCGTCGTGCTGCAGGGTCAGGTAAAGCTCGCGGTCAGTGTCGTCGAATGTATGGCGTGCCGGAGCCAGCTGCGGCGGTCTTACTTCACTGGCTTGTTGGGCACTCATTGCCCCCAGCCGCCACGAGACTCCGTTGAACGGACGCGTCATTCCCGATGCGCGTACCGCGCGGATACCGGCGACGGTCGGTAACACGTCGATGACCAGCTGAGCCAAGGCGTGCGGATCGGCCGCGACGATCAGCGTGTACACGTTGTACTGACCCGTCGTGATGTGAACGCTGAACGCATGGGGGACTGCGGCCCATTGGTCTGCCACCGTTTGCGCAGCCCCGGGTGCACACTCGGCCTCCAGCAGCGCGCCAACCACCGGCAGAGCTGGCCCCGGCGCGGAGGACACCCAGGCGCAACCCGTCTCGACCAGACGACGCCATCTACGCGCTGCTGTCGCTCCGGAGATACCCAGTGCCTTGCCGAGCTCGTCGAAGCCGGCCCTCGGGTTGACGTGCACGCCGTCGAGCAGCGCGAGGTCTACCTCATCAATGCCGTCGGCCATCTGCACAGTGTTGCGCATCGACGCGAAACCGGTTCCGCTACTGGGGCAATAGGCCGCTGATACGGTCAGAGCGTGACTGCCCATCCCAATCGCGTATGCGCGCTCACTGGCGCCCAGATCCCGATCATCCAGGCGCCGATGACATTCATCGCGGGTGCACAACTGGCGGCTGCCGTCTCCAACGCCGGAGGCCTGGGCATCATCGAGACGACGTCGGATCAGGGGCGTGCCGACCTACGTCGGGTACGGGAGCTCACCAGCAATCCGGTGGGCGCCAACATCGCACTGCTGTTCAACCGCGATCCGGCCATGGTGGAGATCCTGGTGGACAACCAGATCAGCTTCGTCACCACCTCGGCCGGCGACGCGGGCCTGTTCGTCGACCGCCTGCACGACGCGAACATCACGGTGTTCCATGTGGTCGGCACCCTGGCCGATGCCAAGAAGGCCGTCGATGCCGGGGTGGACGGCCTGGTCGTCGAAGGCGTGGAAGGCGGCGGGTTCAAGAACCGTTTCGGCGCCTCCACCATGGTGTTGCTACCGCTGATCGCAGCGCACGTCGACGTGCCGATCGTCGCGGCCGGCGGTATCTGCGACGCCCGATCGATGGCGGCAGCATTCGTCCTTGGCGCCGAAGGCGTACAGATGGGTACGCGTTTTCTGGCCTGCGCCGACTCTCCGGTGCATGCCAATTTCAAACAGGCCGTGGTTGACGCCGATGAAACCTCGACGGTCATGCTGCCGCTTGGCGGGCGTCGGATGATGCGCGTCATCCGCACCCCGGCTGCCGAACGACACGACACCGCCGGTACGCCTGCCGCCGGTGCACTGGAAACCGTGCAGCGCTTGTACTTTGACGGCGATATGGAAGCCAGCGTTGCCAACACCGGACAGGTCGCCGGCCGGATCGCCGATCTCCGGCCGGCCAGTGAAATCGTCAGCGACATGTGGGATGGGTGCCGCGAGGCGCTCGCCGCAACGGCCGCCCGGCTCGGCTAGTTCATGCCGGCAATGACGGCGTCCGCGAAATTCTCGATGTGCCGGCGGAATCGCTCTGTTTCAGATAGTTCTGCGTCCGCGGGCAGAGGAGTGCCGAACCAAGGCGCACACATCACCTGCGTGATACCCATGTCCTCAGCCCGTTGGTAAGTATCGATCGTCTGCGGCTCCAGGAGTGCGACCATGATGTCGAACGGCTCAGCGCCGCGGCCGTATTCATGGCGCAGCTTCGTCAACGTTTCGACGTACGGCCGGGCCTGCTCGAGGGTGTAGGCGGTGCCTACCCAGCCGTCGCACAGACGGGCCGCGCGGCGTAGTGCGACCTCTGTTTCGCCGCCGGACATGATGGGAACCGGCACCACCGGATGGGGCTCCAGCATGAGCTCGGGCACCTGGTAATGCTCACCCGACCAGGACACCCAGCCGCCCTGCCACAGCGCCCGCAACGCCAGGATCATTTCATCCAATCGTTTGCCCCGGTTGGTGAAATCCTGGCCCATCAAGTCGAATTCCTCTTTCATCCAGCCCGCACCGAGGCTGAGGATCACTCGATCGTTGGACAAGACCGCCGCAGTCGCGACCTGTTTGGCCACCTGGATCAAGGGCCGGGATGGACCGACATAGATCGCGTTGGTGAACTTGAGGCTGCGGGTCACGGCGGCCATCGCGCCGATCAACACCCACGAATCCGGCCAAGAGGTCTCCGGCTGCCACGGGACGGTTCCCGTGGCGGACGGATAGAGCGAGTGCAATTCGCGCGGATAGATCATGTGATCGGCACTGATCACGCCATGGAACCCGTTGTCGTCCAACATGCGAGCGAGGGGCAGTGCCATGGCAGTATCCAAAAATGCTGTGCCAGACCAGAATTGCAACTACTCGACCTTCCTCGACAGCTCCGGGCTATCGATAACCATACGGTAAGCGCGACGAGGGGAGTAGGCATACCGCCGTCAAGTCAGGTTATCCACAGACCCGGAATTTCCACTGGAACTGCCGACAGACTCGGATACTATCGAATGCATGTTCGATTTATCACCGGGTTTGTTTGTCGGGGTTGATGATTCGGCCCTGATCGACCGGATCGCGGGTTATGCGCGGGTGGAAGCCGAAGCCGCGGCGGGCCGACTAGCGGCGATCGCTGAACTGGTGGCGCGCCGGTGTGACGATGAGGACGGCCGGGCACTGTGGGCTTGTGATGGTTGGGATGTGGCGGCCGCTGAGATCGGAGCGGTGTTGACCATCGGACGCCGGGAAGCGTCCGGGCAGATGAGTATCGGTATCGCGTTGCGGACCCGGTTGCCCAGGGTGGCGGCGGTGTTGGCTGCCGGCGGTGTGTCGGTGCCGGTGGTGGCGATGATCACCTGGCGTACCCGCCTGGTCACCGATCCCGACGTGCTGGCGGTGTTGGATGCGGCGGTGGCCGGGGCGATGACCCAATGGGGTGTGTTGTCGAAGGAGGCGCTGGCCCGGGTGATCGATGGCTGGGTGCACAAGTTCGATCCGGTCGCAGTGATCCGGACCCGCTCGGCGGCGCGTAACCGGAGCATCGAATTCGGTAAGCCCGATGATGAAACCGGGACGGTATCGATCTGGGGTGCACTGTTGGCCACCGACGGCGCGCTGTTTGAGCGGGCGATCACCGAGATCGCGCTCACGGTGTGTGCCGCTGATCCCCGCACCCTGGGGCAACGTCGCGCCGATGCGGTCGGGGTGCTGGCCGTGCGGGGTTCCCGTCTGGCCTGCCGGTGCGCACAACCGCACTGCCCGGCCGCCGCCACCCCCGATGCCCCGGCCGCGGCGGTGATCATTCACGTACTCACCGATACCGTCCCGGCGCCGAAGCTGGACCGGCAACTGCACACACCTATCGCGGCGTCGGCCCTCGTGGTGGCCGAACCCGCAGCCGATCCGGCACCTGCGCCGGCCAGGCCCGCGCCACCGGCGAACCCGGCGCGCACTATTGCCGGGCCACGTCCACCGGTCGGATACCTCCAGGACGGGCAGGTGATCCCACCGACCATGCTCGCCGACCTACTTGCGCGCGGCGCCAAACTACGCCACCTGGCCCGCGCCGACGATCTGGGCAGCATCGACCGCTACCGACCGAGCGCGGCGATGGCCGACTTCGTGCGGATGCGCCACCTGAGCTGCAGCTTCCCCGGCTGCACCGCACCAGCAGTGCACTGCGACATCGACCACACCATCGCCTGGCCCGCCGGGCCCACCCATCCGGGCAACCTCAGCCCCAAATGCCGAAAACACCACCTACTCAAAACGTTCTACGGCGGACCTGGTGGTTGGCGGGACCGACAAGAACCTGACGGCACCGTCGTATGGACTACACCCACCGGACATACCTACCGCAGCATGCCCGGGTCACGCATTCTGTTCCCGGACACGAACTTCGACACACCACTGCCACCCCCGACCGCACCTGACAGCACCACCGGGCCGGGCCGGGGCATCATGATGCCCCAACGCCGCCGCACCCGCGCCCACGACCGCGCCGCCCGCATCGCCAACGAACGCACACTCAACGAACAAGAACTAGCCACCACGCACCACGACAAGCCCAGTGCATCAGAGACAAAACCCGACGGGCGCGGCAGTCGGGACCACATCATCAGTGCGGCACACCCACCCGACCACCACGATCCACCACCGTTTTAGACCGTCGGATTGCAATCAGGCAGATTATGGCCCTACCACCATTCCCAGCCCACCCATACCGTGGCGCAATGACGAGGATCGAGAGCGTCCGATCGCTTGTGCCCACGGCCGGACAGCCGACCTTCCGCCAGGCGTTGTTCGTCGCTCTGACAGCAGGATTGGGCTACGGCTTCGACTCCTACGCGGTCAACATCTACGGTCTGGTCCTGCCTGAGATCAAGAAGACCCTGCACATCACCGACACCCAGGCGGGCTACATCGGATCGATCTTTCTGCTGGGTTACACCATCGGCACCATCGGATTCGGTCTCGCTGCTGACCGGTGGGGACGCAAGACCACACTGGGTGCATCAATCCTGTTGTACGGCATCACCACCGCGCTCGCCGGGTTGACCACCAACATCGCGGCGTTCACCGGGCTGCGGTTCCTGACCGGCGTCGGCGGAGCGGGGGAGTTGGCCGTGGGGGCACCGTACACGGCGGAGGTCTGGCCCGCCAAGACCCGCGCCATCGGCGTTGGCGGCGTGATCTTCTCGCTGTTCTCGCTCGGATACGTCTTGGCGGCCGGCGTCGCACTGGTCCTGGTTCCGCGGTTCGGCTGGCAGTCCGCTTTCGTTGTGGCCGTGATTCCTGCAGTACTGCTATTCCTTGTCCGACAAGGTATTACCGAGTCACATCGGCACACGGCAGTGCGCAAGACGGTCGAGCGGGGGACACCCAAACCTCGACTGTGGCAGCTGCCCGGCGTCCGGCGCCGCCTGGCCGTCGGCTGGCTGATCTACACCGCCAATGCCGTCGGGTACTGGGGCATGACGCTGTTCCTGACCACATACATCGTCACGAAGTTCCACGCCTCAGGACTCGACGCCATCCGGTACGGTCTGGTGTTCTTTCTGCTGCAGGTCGTGTTCGTCTATGCCGGGACCGCGCTCGCCGACTGGGTGGGGCGACGGCCGTCGGCCATCCTGGCCGCTGTGATCGAAATCGTCTCGGCGACTCTGGCAGCTACCGCAGATTCGTTGGGCGACTACCGGGTCTATGCGGCTATCTCGATCGCCACGCTGGGCTGGCTCTGGGGCGTCGGCGATACCTACATCGCCGAGCTGTTTCCAACAGTGCTGCGCGGCACCGGCTTTGGTGTATCGGTTGGCGGAGGGCGCATAGTGTCCATCGCAGCTCCGACGGTCGTGGGCTGGGCCATCACCGAGTACGGTCTGCAAGCTCCCTACTTGGCGCTCGCCGGCCTCTGGGTGCTGACAATCATCGGCTACCTACTGGGGCCGGAAACCAAGGGCAAAGAACTCGACGACCTCGCCGGCGAGGCCCTGACCGAGGATCTCATCGCGACGTCGACACATTGACCGAGTCCGGCCATCGTTGGTGTTCCCGGTCGATCATGAAGACATGGTCGTGCGCGACACGGCGCGCATCGATCTCGGTGGCATCGCAGAGATGCCCCAGGTCGGTGGTCGCGACGTCGTGGGTATGGGTGATGATCTCGGGGTCATGACGCGGCCATACCCGAACCGCCACAATCACGCCCGCCGCGGCGGCCACGGCCAACACAGACCATGTGGCGGTGAACCCGGCCACGGTCACTCCCCAGCCCGCGATCGGATAGGTGACCAGCCAGCAGAGGTGCGACAGGGAGAACTGCGCGGCAAACACCGCGGGCCGGTCGGCAGCGGTCGACGAGCGACGCAGCACCCGGCCGACCGGGGTCAGCACCAGGCTCATGCCCGCCCCGATCAGCAGCCAGATACCGAGTGCCGCCGCCCAGCGATAATCACCGGTGGCCGTGGATAATTCGACCGCGCCGGCCGCACCGATGACCAGCACGGAGCCGCCAATCATCATGACGGTGCGTTCGGCGACCCGGTCCAGGATCGGTGGCAGTGCCAGCGCAACAAGCATCGTGCCGGTGCCCGACGCGGCCAACAGCCATGCCACATCGGCTTGGGTGCGTCCGAGGGCGTCGCGTACGTAGTTCACGGTGGTGACCAAGACTATGGATCCGCACCCGGCAACGGCCAGATCGAGCGCCAGCACACCCCGCAGCCGCGGAGTGGCCGCGAATATCCTGACTCCGGAAAACACCCGCTCCCAAGCACTTCCAGGCGAACTTGGAGCGGCATCGGGGATTCGGCTGGTGACAACCAGGCCGGCCGACACCAGGAAGCCGAAGACCGTTCCGACGAACAGCCAGTGGAAGCTCATCACGGTCAGCAGCACGGCCGCCAGGACCGGGCTGAGCAGGCTTTCCATCGTCGACGCGAGCTGCGAAGCCGACAACGCCTTGGTGTAGTCCGCCTCGTCGGTGACCACGTCGGGAATGACGGCCTGAAACGTGGGCGTGAATGCGGCTGAAGCGGACTGCAGTACCGCGACAAGTAGGTAGATCTGCCAGACCTGGTCGATGAATGGCAGCATCACGACAACGGCGGCCCGAATCAGATCCAGACCGACCAGCATGCGCCGGCGCGGCATCCGGTCGACATGGGCAGCCGCGATCGGAGCGATCGTCACGTAAGTGATCATCTTGATCGCCAGCGCTGTACCGAGCACTGCGGCCGCGTCCGCACCGGCCAACTGATACGCGAGCAGCGCGAGCGCCACCGTGGTCAATCCAGTGCCGAACAAAGCAACGACCTGCGCGGCGAACAGGTGTCGATAGTCGCGATAGCCGAACAGCGACATGGCTAGCGCTTCGCCTGGACCGACCGCACGGGTGAGCCCCGATGATGGGCGGGAATGCCCGGTCCAGCGTGTTCAGCATTGAACACCGCGTCGGTCACCAACTGCCGGACGTGCTCGTTCTCCAGGCTGTAGTAGATGGTGGTGGCTTCGCGACGCGTCCGTACCAACCGCGCCATCCGCAGTTTCGCCAGATGCTGCGACACTGACGGCGCAGGCTTGCCGACGTGCTCGGCCAGCTCGTTCACGGAAAGCTCACTGCCCGTGAGCGCCCACAACACCTGCACGCGAGTCGGATCGGCGAGCATCCGGAACACCTCGACCATCAGGGCAACCTGATCGTCTGCAAGTCGACTATTATCTGCATGCATACGTAGATAATAGATCAATGAAACGCTGGCCGGCCTCAGCCCCGATGCCCGTCGGTGAACCCCGTCAGGCCCGTTGGCGCGTGCGGCCCGATCGCGATCTGCTCGACGACACCGATGCCGGTGCGATTGCCCATGGTGGCCCGAACCACGTTCTGTAGGTGGATGGACGTGAAGTCGGTGGGTTCGAAGTCCTCGAGGCGGATCGATTCGCGGCCGGTTTCGAATTGTCCGTGGTTCGAGCCGTGCCCCCATTTAGGATGCCAATAGCCGATACCGCGCATCCGGAAAGTGAAGAGCTTCTCTACTTCGATGTGCGTTTCACCGTCGACCGGGTCGGTGAACCACAAGTGGGCCCGGCGGATTTCGCGACGTCCCGGTTCCCACTCGAGGTCGTAACCGAGGTCATAACACTCCCGTACGCCGACCCGACTGCACGGGGAGACACCGGCCGGCAACGGGTCGAGGATCTGTGCGGTCTGGAGCCAGCGGCGTCCATCCTCGTGTTCATGGAAGGCGTAGTGTGCATAACGATCTCCGAAATGCAAAGGCGCCCAGAGCCAGAACACCTGGAATGGCATCGGCGCCCGCAACATCGGCACCTGCTCGCCGACCGGCCGGATACCCCACGACCGGTCCCGGGTACCCGGGACATCACCGGCCCGCACCCGCAGATCCTCGCCGTCGACGGCGATCGACCCCTCCCAGGCGCCCCACTGGGTCAGTCGGGTGTGGTCGGTGAGCATGATGCCTTCGGCGGTACGACGCTGCTGCCGCGGCTCCTCGATGGCCACAGTGGTAGCCCGGAAGGTCAGATCGCAGGAGATGCCGTGCTCGTTCGAATCGACGATGTACCGGATCGTGCGCATGGGTTCGACGACTTCGATGCGAAATGGTCCGATGGTGGTCGAACGGTCCAAAGGCATTGCACCCGAGGCGAAAACGGAATGCTCCACGCCGTCTTTGACCACGCTGAACGCAGCGTCGATGACACCACGTACCGGGTAATGCCCCATGGCCGCACCGAAGTAGAAATCACCATCACGCTGGTGGCCGTTGAACCAGTACCGGTCGTAGTGGTTGGGGTCGGCGCTCGCCGGCGTCGCGACCGGGTCGGCGGAGGCGTGTATCGGGTAGTCGTCAAACGGGGTCAACATCATCGGAAGCCTATTTGGACAGCTGTCCAATCACTGTGGAATGGGGATACCGATGCCGCGGGTATAACTGTTGGATCTCCATAGGCGAAGGGACCGAGCCGATGACCTACCGCGTGGGCCGTGGCATCTCCGACATCACCGGTGAGCCTGCCGCTTGCAGCATGCTCGGCTACGGCAAAGCCGACCAGCGCACCGCGGGAATCCATCTGCGGCAGCGCTGCCGGGCCTTCGTCATCGACGACGGCGACACTCGCGTTCTCTTGGTCGTCGCCGAGATACCGCTGCCGATGCAGAACGTCACCGACGAGGTGCTGCGCCGCCTCGGTAGTCGATTCGGGACGACCTATACCGAGCAGAACACGCTCATCACCGTCACTCACACTCATTCCGGGCCAGGCGGCTACTGCGGGCACACGTTGTACAACATGACCACCAACGGCTTTCACCCGAAGACCTTCGGGGCGATCGTCGATGGGATCGTCGACGCGGTGCAGTACGCGCACGACGACCTCGCCGAGGCCCAATTGGCGTTGATACACGGTGAATTGCACGACGCGAACGTGAACCGCTCACGTTCGTCGTTCGACCGCAATCCCTCCGACGACAAGGCGTTCTTCCCCGATGCCGTCGATCCACAGACCAGCCTGCTGCGCATCGAGCGCGACGGACGGGCGGTCGGCGCGGTGAATTTCTTTGCCACCCACGGCACCAGCATGACCAACCGCAACAGGCTGATCTCGAGCGACAACAAGGGCTACGCTGCCTACCACTGGGAACGGCTGGACCGAGGCGCCGATTACCTGGCCGACGCCCAACCCGATTTCATCTCCGCGTTCGCCCAGACCAATGCCGGCGACATGAGCCCCAACCTGGACGTCGGCAAGGGCCCGACCGATGACGAATTCGAGAACACCCGCATCATCGGTACGCGGCAATATGAGGCGGCGCGAAAACTGCTCTCCGGAACGGGAACTCGCCTCGATGGCCGGGTTGATGCGCGGTTCACCTACGTCGATCTCGGCGCTGTCGAGGTGCGTCCCGAATTCGCGCCGGACGCCAAGCCGCACCGCACCAGCCGACCGATGTTCGCCGCCTCCCAGATGGCCGGAACAGACGAAGGGGAGGGCTTCCCGGGATTCCGGCAGGGTCTCAATAACCCACTATGGGAGGGTATTTCGCGGATCGCGTACCGGATCAACCCGGCGCTACGCGATGCGCAGGAACCCAAGGGCATCTTCGCGCCGGCCAGCCTGACCAATCGGCTCACCGACTTCGTCCAAGAACGGGTGCCGGTACAGCTGATCCGCATCGGCCAGTTGTATCTGATCGGCATCCCGGGTGAGGTCACTATTGTCGCCGGACTACGGCTGCGGCGGACCGTCGCGGCCATCGTCGGCGCCGAGCTGGCCGACGTGCTGGTTGTGGGCTACAGCAATGCCTACATCCACTACGTGACGACGCCGGAGGAGTACCTGGAGCAGCGCTACGAGGGCGGCAGCACGCTGTTCGGCCGTTGGGAACTGCCGGCCTTACAGCAGGTCGCCGCCGAGCTGGCCGTGGCCATGCGCGACGGGCGCCCGGCTCCGGTCGGCGGCCGGCCAACCATGAGCCCGCCGCGCAGCCGCATCCGGACGGTGCCGCCCGAGGACTCGACGAATGCTGGTGCGATACACAAACATCCACGCGCCCGCTACGTCATCGGCGAAACCGTGCGCGTCGAGTTCGTCAGCGGTGACCCGAACAACGACCTGCGCCGCGGCGGCACGTACCTCGAGGTTCAACGACTGGACGGCGACCGGTGGCTGCGCATCGCAGACGACGGCGACTGGTCCACCGTGTTTCGCTGGCGCCGCGGTGAACGTGCGGACTCGGTGGCCACGGTCGAGTGGCGGATTCCGCCCGGCACTGCCGAGGGTCAGTATCGGCTGGTGCACCACGGGGCGGTACGTCGCACCGGCGGTGAACTGGAGGAATTCACCGGAGCGAGTACGGCATTCGACGTAGCGCGGGCCTAACGCTGCCGAAGCGCCTGCTTGATGTCCGGTGTGATCGGATCCAATATGTCGTCGAAATCGTGGTGCTTTGCGACGTAGGCAACAACCATCGGGCACACCGCCACGATGCGTCTGCCCTGCCGGCGGGTCATGGTCAGCGCCTGTTCGATCAACAGCGTGGCCAATCCGCGTCCGCCGTAGGCCCCATCAATTTCGGTGTGGTAGAAGATCCGCTGGCCGCCGTGTTCGATAAACGCGGTGAGCCCCACCGGTTTTCCGTCGACGGCGATAGAGAAGCGGCCGCTCTCTGCGATGACCTCCACTGGCGCACCGGTCTTGTCGAGCAGCCGTACCGGAGCGTGGCCGCCGGCCGGCGACGGCCGTGGTTTGAGGCGGGTGCCCGGCAGCGACGGTGCAGGCAGGCGCTGCGGCGATCCCTGGTATCCGATGACGGTGCCGAATTGTTCCGACTCTGCTTGCCATTTTTCGCGGTACTCGACGATCTCGTCGTGGTTGCGCCCAACGAAGTTCCACCACATCAGCAGTTCCTCGGCGAACGGCACTCCGCCGAGCACGATGGCACGTACCGGTGCGCTGCCGGTGTTGGCCAACGCCAGCCGCGACGCTCCGACGCCCTGGTAAGCCATCTCTCCCACGGCGACCGGCGTTCCCGAGACGGTCAGTTCCCCCAAGTCGAGCAGCACCGCATGCTCGAATGCCGGATCCACGTCGAAGTCGACGCTCGCTCCGGGTGGCAAGTCCACCTGGGCGCCGAGAAGGGGGGTATGGGTATGAACGGGTGAGCGTTGACCTGCCAGTTCTCCCAGAAACACCGCCACCGTCGCGGCACCGTGGATCACCGACTCGGGAGCGTAGTGATCGAAGTTTCGCGGGCCGTGCCGCGCCGCATCGGGTAACGCGACCCACAGCTGCACCCCGTGGAGGATCGTGGTCGACGGCGTCGACACCTCGGAGTGGCAGATCCCGGCGCCGGCGGTCATCAGATTCAGCTCGCCAGGCCGGATCATCGCGTGCACACCGGCGGAGTCACGATGCTCGACCTCGCCGCTGAACAGCCAACTGACGGTCTGCAACCCGGTGTGCGGGTGCGGGGCCACGTCCATACCGGCGGAGGTGCGCACATCTTCCGGGCCGTAGTGATCGGCAAAACACCAGGCGCCGACCAAGGAGCGCTCCCGCTGGGGCAACGTACGACGCACCTGCATCGCGCGGGGCCCGCCCAGTGGCACGTCGCGTGGTTCGAGGATTTCTATGGTGCCGGATGGTCCAGCGGCACAATCGAATTCGACCGGGGACTCTTCGAGATTGCTCACAGCTGCCTTCCCTGCCAGTGACGCCGACGCGACCGCTGTCGAGACTACTCTTCGCCGGTTCCGTCGACCCTGTAAGTCGACACCTCCAAATCGCAAGTGCCGCAACGGGGCCGACCGGCCGGCGGCACCGTCACATCCGCGGATACGTCGGGTATTCGATACCCGACAGGAACTGCACCACGCGGACGACCTGGCAGGAGTAGCCGAACTCGTTGTCGTACCAGCAGTACAGGATCGCCTGGTCGCCATCGACGATCGCCGCATTCGCATCGATGATCGAGGCCGCGCGCGAGCCGATGAAGTCGCTCGACACTGCGTCGGTGGCCGCGGTGTAGTCGAGGTTGCGGCTGAGCGGACCGGACAGGGACGTCTCTCGGAGGTGCTTGAGCACCTCTTCCTTGGTCGTCTCACGCTTGAGTTGCAAGCTCAAGATCGCGATCGACACGTCGGGGGTGGGAACTCGGATCGAGTTGCCGGTGATCTTGGCCTTGAGTTCCGGCAGCGCCTTGGCGACGGCCGATGCCGCACCGGTTTCGGTGATGGTCAGGTTCAGCGGTGCGGCACGGCCGCGACGGTCAGCCTTGTGGTAGTTGTCCAGCAGGTTCTGGTCGTTGGTGAACGAGTGCACCGTCTCGACGTGACCACGGATGATGCCGAACTCCTCGTCCATCGCCTTGAGCGGCGGGACGATCGCGTTGGTCGTACACGAGGCGCACGAGTAGATCTGCTGGCTGACGTCCTGACGGAGGTGGTTGACGCCGTGCACGATGTTGGGCACATCGCCCTTGCCCGGCGCGGTCAGCACCACCTTCTCGATGCCCGGACGCAGGTGCTTCGACAGGCCTTCACGGTCGCGCCACTTGCCGGTGTTGTCGATGAGGATGGCGTTCTGGATCCCGTACTCGGTGTAGTCGATCTCCGACGGGTCGTTGCTGTAGATGAACTTGATCGCGTTGCCGTTCGCGATGAGGAGGTTGTTCTCCTTGTCAACCTTGATCGTGCCGTTGAAGTGGCCGTGCACCGAATCGCGGCGAAGCAGGGAGGCGCGCTTCTTCAGGTCGTCAGGTCCACCGCTGCGGACCACGACGGCGCGCAGGTTCAGCCCGTTGCCGCCACCGGCCTTCTCGACCAGCAGGCGAGCAACGAGACGACCGATCCGGCCGAAGCCGTAAAGCACCACGTCACGCGGTCCCTGCGGCTCGGCCTTGTTCTCGCCGGTGACGTCGGAGAGCGCATCGCCGACGAACTCGGCGACCGAGAGCCCACGCTCGTCGGCGCGGTAGGCGTGCACGAGCAGTCCGAGGTCGATCTTCGATGGACCGAGATCCAGGTCCGCCAGCGCCTGCAGGAATGGGAAGGTCTCGACGACCGAAAGCTCTTCGCCGGCGATCTGGCGAGCAAAGCGGTGGGTGCGCAGGATGCTGATGACCGATTTGTTCACCAGCGACCGGCTGTGCAGCAAGACGGTGACGCCGTGTTTGCGGTGCAGGGTGCCGACGATCGGAATCATCGCCTCCGCGAGGGCTTCCTCGGCATTCCAACGGGCAAGTTCTGGTGTGTTCAACTCAATCTGTCCTACGTGTCGCATGGCCCCTCGCGCTGAGCAGCGCTTTGATGGTAGTAAGCGCCGCAACTCACAGCGCACACCCATCCCTTATTCGCGCGTTGCCGGGGTATCTGCCTGCGGTGGTCTGGTCTGCTTGCTGGCGACGACTGGGGCCCCGGCGACGAGTTCGCGGCCGGTTCAGCATCCAGTCCAAGCTGATCGCGATGTTGTTGACCGCGAGCGTCATCTCGGCCGCAGTGGTCGGAATCATCGGCTACCAATCCGGGCGCGCGTCGTTGCGCAATGCCGCCTTCGACCGGCTGACGCAGGTTCGCGCGTCCCAGGCCCTCCAGTTGGCGGTTCAGGTCGCCGACCTGAAGAACGCATTTCTGGTCTACACCAGCGGACCGGCCACCGCCGACGCGCTGCAGGCGTTCAGCGCCGCGTTCAACCAATTGTCCAACGCCACAGTCGACAGCTGTCCCGCGAATTCGGCCGGCTCCTCGACGAACGCCGCACCGAGGTCCAAGCCGCCATGGACTCTGTCGACAAACCGTTGACGCCTACCGGAACAGGGTGATCGCGGAGCCCCACAGGGCACCGGGGTTGAGCCGGTCCGGGTGTAGGTCGAGCATCGCCGCATTGAACTCGGCAGCGCTGCCGGCTGATTCGATCAGCCGGCGCGAATCGGTGAGATAACTTCTGGTGGCGCCGATTTGGGAGACGTCGTCCGGAAGCTCCTGGTTCTTGTGTCCGGCGATCAGTGAGCTCGGGTTCAGGGCTTCGAGGGTGTCCAGGGCCGTGAGCCAGGTGTCTATCCCCGCAACCCCGCCCGATTCGGCCAGGTACAGGTGCACTCCGTTGTAGACGGCGTCACCAGCGACGACGAGTCCGGTGTCGGGAACGTGCAGGACGGTGGTGGCCTCGGTGTCGGTGTGGCCGACCTCGATCGGGAGCAGCCGGACACCGTCGAGCTCGAAGCCCTGGTCATCAACGCCTTCGGCGCTGATCTCACCGACTGGCAGCTGATCTGGAAAGAATTTGTCCCAGAACTCTTTTCGAAAGGAAGGACGATTCTGGTCCGCCATCAGGCGGCGGGTTCCCGCGGTCGCGAGCACAATCGCGCCGGG
The DNA here is from genome assembly GCF_041261665.1 of Mycobacterium sp. MAA66. NCBI lineage: Bacteria > Bacillati > Actinomycetota > Actinomycetes > Mycobacteriales > Mycobacteriaceae > Mycobacterium > Mycobacterium sp. MAA66. The sequence goes on from NZ_JBGCCC010000001.1 coordinate 898,591, forward strand.
GAACCGCTGGAGCAACGGGATGGCGCCGAACCAGTGGTCGCCGTGGCCATGGGTGATGTAGATGTACCGCAGCTCTCGTCCCGAGTCGGCCACCCAGTCGGCGACTTCAGCGGCCTGGGCCAAGGTCAGCGGCGGATCCACCAGTACTGCGCTGCGTTCGCCAGTGATCAGCGTCGAGGTGATCGGCGACCACATCCGGGTGCTCCCGTCGGGCAGCGGCCCACGGCCGGCCTGGGGGATCTGTGCGGTGACGAACGTCGAGTGGGTCAAGCTCATGATGCGTCCTTCGGTGTGGGAGGGTGTGGGAAGTTGGCGGTGGCAACCACATTCGCGGTGTCGTCGAGGAAATCCAGTGTGAGGACCGCAACGCTGTCGGGGTGTTCGACGTGCAACCAGTGTCCGCCGTTGGCGATCGTGCGAACCCGAGCATCGGGGTACTCGGCGGCGACGGCATCGACGACGCGTGACGTGACGAAACCGTCAACGCCGCCTCCGATGAGCAGTACCGGACCGCGGTAGGGGTGCACCGCAGCCGGCCAAGGCAGTCCGTCGTTCCAGACATCGGCGTAGCGGGCACCAACGCTCGGCCGGCTCAGGGTGCCGATATGGCTGAGGCGGTCCAGCTGCCGGTCGGTCAACGCGGGAGACAGCTGTGCGCGGGCTTCGCGTTGCGCCCCGTAGTGGGCCGCCAGTTCACGGAACGGCGCCAACGAATCCTCCGGTAGATGGGTGCCCTGCAATGGCACCGGCGTCAAGAGGATCAATCCGACGACCAGCTCGGGATGCTCAGCGGCGACCAATTGCGCCACCTGCGTGCCCAGACTGTGGCCCACGACGTACGCCGGGGTTCCGACACCGGCCAGGACCAAGGCGGCCTCGGCGGCCAGCGTCGACAGGGAGATCTGGCGCAGGTCAAGCGATTGCATGTGCCGGGCGCCGAATCCTGGGAGGTCATACCGGACGATGTTCACGGTGTCGCCGAGCGCCACCACGAGGTCGTTCCACACGGTGGCACTGTCGAAGTAGCCGTGAATGAACAGCAACGTGGGCGCCTGGCCGCTCCCGGCATCGGTGCGCCACACCTCGGGCATGGAGCTCATCGCGGTACTCCCGCCGCGGTCGAGCCCGAGGGCGACCAATCCTTGGTGTCGATCGGGGAGAAGTCGCTGGCCTTGCCGTCGAGACGCCGAATGCGCTGGGACTCCAGGCCTTCCAGCACGGTGTCGGGAAGCGGCGTGGTGAAGATGTTGTCGACAGCGGAGTACTCGGCGGCCAACCGGCCGAATGGGTGCAGCGCCCCGGTGTCGATCCGCCCGCGCTCCAGGTACAGGTCGTCGCGCACGTGGATCTTCTTGACCCGGCCCCACACGACGTGATCGGGCAGCGGGGGCATCGGGATGATCCGGTCGACGACGCATTCGAATGAGATGGGTGCCTCGGCGATCCGCGGTGCCTTGATGATCTCCGAGTCCGCCTTGTGCAGTCCGAGTGCTTCGAACTCATCGACACCACTGTCGAATTCGAAGGCCGACCGGTGCAGAGCGTCGGCCTGCGCGACGGAGGCGATGTTGATGACGAAGTCACCGGTGTCGCGGATGTTGATGAAGGTGTCCTTGAGCGTCGTCTCGTCGGAGCGGGGCTGCAGTGAGATCGACAGAATCGGTGGGAACCGCCCGACGACCGTGAAGAACGAGATCGGTGCGATGTTCCCGACGCCGGCCGCCGACTGGGTGCTCACCCACGCAATGGCGCGGGGCAGCACGCTGCCGATCAGCAGTTTGTAGCTCGAAGTGGGATTCAGGTCGCTGGGGTCGATGATCATGATGTCCTGATTTCAGATGGAAAGTGGATGAGGCGATTGCGACCAGACCGCGGCCAGCTCGGAGGCGGTGGTGGGTACGGTTTGGATGCCGACCACGCGCCATCCGTCTGCGCTGCGCGATATCTCGAAATGTACTGCCAGGCGCTGGATTTCGTAACCGTCACCGCATCGCGACCAGATCACCTCGATAGCGGCGCCGGTGCCGTTGTAAACACGAATCCGGTGATCCGGCACGTCGGTGTGCGTGTAGCCGTGCTCTTTGAGCTGCGCGTGCATGCCGTTCAAGAAGTCGGTCACGGCGGCCGCGTCGAGGAACCATTCAGAGCTGGTGCCGTCGCTGTAATGCAGTGGCGACGACCAGTAATCGAGGACGAAATCGGGTCCGCGGTCGATGGTTCCGGCCGCAATACCGACCCACGTCGGCAGGTAGTCGTCGAAGAACCAGTGGTTCACGTCGTCGAGAACGGTTTGCCGGGTCTGAGGAATTTCGGTGTTCATGGCGTCTTCTCCCTGGGTGTCACGACAGCAATGCGACCGCGGAGTACCACACCGGCCCGACGTTGAGGCGGTCTGGGTAGAGGGCGATCATCTTGTCGAAATATTCTTGGGGGCTGGGCTTTTCGTCGATCAGGTGCCGCGCGTCCAGCAGATATTGCCGGGTCTGCTCGATGACGGCAGGGTCGTCGGGCAGATTCTTGTTCTTGTGCCCGGCAACGACCGCCTCCGGATTCAGCGCCGCGACGGTGTCCAGTGCGGTCAGCCACGATTCGATACCGCCGTGGGCGCTCTCCAGGAGGTACTGATGGACGCCGTTGTAGGCGACGTCCCCGGCGACCACCAGTCCGATCGACGGGACATGCAACACGGTGGTGTCGTCGGTGTCTGTATGGCCAACCTCGACGGCATGCAGCGGATGCCCTTCCAATTCGAACCCGTCAACCGGAATCTGCTGGTAGACAACCGGGCTGGGCGGAATCTGTGCCGGGAAGTCCACGTCCCACATCTGGGCCCGCCCGGTGGTGGCCTGCTCGTGCATCATGGCGATGGTGCCCGCGGTCGCGTAGGCGGTGACACCCGGAAAGCGCTGCAACAACAACTCGGTGCCGAACCAGTGGTCGCCGTGGCCATGTGTGGCGTATATGTGGGTCAAAGTCTTGCCGGACCGTTCGATCCACGCCCACGCCTGCTGTACCTGGTCATAGGTGAATGGGGGGTCTACGAGTACGGCGTCGTGCTCACCGTAGATCAGGGTGGACGCCACCGGAGACGAGACGATGGGGCTGCCATCGGGCAGGCGTTGCTCGCGATGACGGCGGATACCGTCGTGGACGAGAACTTCGTACTGCAATGTACTCATGATGGATTTCCTTCGGGTTCAGTTGGTTTCAGCGGAAGCAAGGTGCTGGGAGAACCAGCTCAGGGCGGCACCGGCGGCGACGTCGAATTGCCCGAGGTACGGATCGAAGTGGCCGCCGTCGACGGTCACCAACTTTTTGGGTTGCAATGCCCGCTCGTAGGCGTCCAGCGCCAGATCGGTCAGGGTGACCGTGTCCGTCATGCCGACGACCATCAGCAGCGGTGTGGGGGAGACCCGCGAAATCCAGCCCCCAGGTTCGTAATTGCGGGCAGCTCGGCTCGATCTGATGGTGACGGTGTTGTGCCACACACCCTCGGGCACCGGCTGCTGATAGAAGGCGACCGCGTCCGGCGCGTGGTACGCGGCCGGCTCCTGTGGATCGGCGCTCACCACGGCCTGAGTTGCGGGTGGCTCCCCACGGAACTGGCGCCGGTCGTCGTCGATGAAGGCTGCCTCGAGGCTGGACACCAGGTCCGGTGCCACGCGGCGCAGGCTCTGCTGGTAGCCGCTGACGGTGGGCACCTGGGAGACCACTGCGTGCAGTCGGCGGTCGGTGGCCCCGAGCACAAGGGCGTGCCCGCCGGCGTAGCTGCTGCCCCACAGGCCGATCCGTTCCGCGTCGACGGTGGGCAGGCTCTCGAGGAACGAGATGGCGCGGCGCCAGTCTGCTATCTGTACCCAGGGGTCGATGTCGAAGCGGGGGGCGCCGTCGCTGGGTCCGAATCCGCGGTGGTCGTGGACCAGAACCACGAAACCTGCGTCAGCGAACAGTCGGGCGAAGCGCTCCAGGCCATGTTCCTTCACGCCGGCGAAGCCGTGGGCCATGGTGATGGCCGGGTGGGGCCCGGCTCCGTCGGGCTGGAACAGCCAGCCCCGCAATGTCACGTCGCCTTCGCCTGGGAATTCGATGTCTCGCCGCTCGGTCATCGCTGCTCCTTCGTGGTGGTCTGTTCTCACTCTCGGCCCAAAAAAGACGACGTAGAAGACCGCGCTGACCCTGGTAGTCGTGGGGACAGGGTTAGGCTCGATCGGTGGCGGAGAACTCCAACGTCTTGGGCGACTATCTGCGCGCGCGGCGCGAGCAGATCCGGCCTGAAGACGTCGGGCTGATCGGGGGATCGCGTCGTCGGGTCCCTGGCCTGCGGCGCGAAGAACTGGCCCTGTTGGCCGGTATCAGCGTGGAGTACTACCTGCGGCTGGAACAAGGGCGCGACAAGAATCCGTCGCCGGAGGTGATCACCGCCCTCGCGAAGGCATTGCAGCTGGACGTGAAGGCCGCCGAATACCTGCATCAAATCGCCGCTCCACGAACGCTTCGCGCGGAACAACCGACTGTCGAAGTCGTCGCGGATGGCGCCGACGAGCTGATCGACCAGTTTCCGATGCCCGCGATCGTCGCCAGCCGCTGCCTGAATGTCCTGGCTGCCAACCCGGTTGCGCGAGCGCTGTCATGCGGGCTCGAACCAGGCGAGAACTTTCTGCGTTGGCGGTTGTTGGACCCGCGAGCGCGCGAGCAGTTCGTCGACTGGGAAAGCACCACCGATGTGGTGATCAGTGGACTCAGAGAAGCTGCGGGGAGCGCACCCAACGACCCAGCGGTACGGGCCCTGGTTGACGAATTATCAACGCGCAGTGACTATTTCCGCGACAGATGGGCAAAGGCCGACGTCGGCTACCGCCCGGGCGTGATTCACCTGCGACATCCCGTTGTCGGCGAACTCTACCTGCACCGAAACAGGTTCAACATTCCCCATTCCGGTGGACAGCACCTGTTGACCTATCGGGCTCAACCCGCAAGCGCGTCCGCCGCCGCGCTCGAAGCGCTGAAGGCGACGATCTGAATCAGCTGCGAGGCACTCCGAAAACTCTGGCCAGCAGTCGGTCCCGCAGCGTCGTCGGGATATTCGTCATCAACGCGACCTGAGCCTTGGGTCCGAATCCGACGATGTAACGCGCCTTGGGCCGACGCGCAGTCAGCGCTTCCTCCACCACGGCAACGACCTTCGCCGGTGCCACTGCCATCTTCTGCGACAACGGGACCATTTTCTTCATGCCGGCGATATGTCGGTCGTACAGCGCGCGGTGCGCGGGTGAGGTCGCGGCCTCCAACTCGGCCACCATGTCGTCGGCCTTGCGCCACAGATCGGTATCGGTCTGGGCAGGTTCCACCACCACCACGGGAATGTGCCAGGGCCGCAGTTCAATTCGCAGCGCCTCTGCGCCCGCCTCCAAGGCGAACTTCGACGCCGCATAGGCACCCATCATCGGCGTTGACAACTGACCGTTCACGCTCGAGATGAACACCACCCGGCCGCGCGATTCGCGCAGCTTCGGCAGTACCGCCGCAGTGACTGCGAACTGGCCGACCACGTTCACCTCGAACTGCTTGCGCCAGTCCTCCGACGTGAGCGTTTCGACCGGTCCGGCCACCACGATGCCCGCATTGTTCACCACCGCATCCAGGCGGTCCGGTAGCGAGCCGGCCAGTGCCGCGATGTGGTCGGCATCGGTGACATCGAGAACGACCGCGGAGATCCGCTGCGGGTTGAGAGCTGTCACCGCTGTGGCATCGGCGTTTGTCCGTACCCCGGCAATGACGTCCCACCCGGATGCGGCCAGATGGTCCACGATGGCTTTGCCGATACCTCGTGCGGCACCGGTCACCAGAACTGAAGGCATATCCGCGAGAGTAATCCGCGACCCACACAAACCTGGCACCCACCGGAGAATTCAAAGCCCACCATCGACCGCGCAGCGCACGCTAATGTCTTGACGTTGCCACGACTGCAAGGGAGGCGGCCATGGGTGGCTATCGGACGGTCATTGTGGGCACCGACGGCTCGGCCTCGTCGATGCGGGCGGTTGAGCGAGCCGGCGCGTTTGCCGCGCAACAGAACGCGAAACTTATTGTCGCGAGTGCCCATTTGCACGATATCGAAAGGGGCGGCTGGTCACGACCCCCATCTCCGGAGAAGTCGGTTGATCGCCGCGCCGAGGATGCCCTGGGGCGTGAGAGCGGATATCGGATGCACGGCGACGCGGCCGTGTACGAAATCCTGCGCGACGCACACGAACGCGCGACCGCTGCGGGTGCTCAAGACATCGAAGAGCGGGCGGTCGTCGGCGCGCCCGTCGACGCACTGATTGCGCTGGCCAAGGAAGTTGACGCAGATCTGATCGTCGTGGGCGACGTGGGATTGAACTCGACGGCAGGACGATTGCTGGGCTCGGTCCCCGCTGACATCGCACGGAAGGTCAAGATCGACATCTTGATCATCCACACCGCCTAGCTGATCCCGGCGGGCCGACATGGACGGACGTGCCCGGGAGTGGCTGGACGCGGGTGGCCACTTCGAGTGGGTTCCATCGGAGCCCATGCAACATGCCGGCAAGCTGAATATCTTCCACGCCGAGTTCGGTGATCCCGAAGCTCCGCTGATATTGATGGTGCACGGGTTTCCCACCAGCAGCATCGACTGGCAGGACGTAGTAGGCGAGCTCAGCGCCGACCACCGGGTCTGCGTGCTCGACTTGCCCGGCTTCGGATTCTCCGACAAGCCCAAAGGCGAGCGCTATACCTTGCATCGCGACAGCGAGTTGCTCGGCTACTACCTGCTCGACATCCTCGGCGCACGGCAGGGCGCGGTTGTCGCCCATGACCGAGGCGACAGCGTCGCACTGTCCTTTGCTCACAGGTGCAGTACCGGACAGACGCCGTTCGACGTGACCAATCTGGTACTGAGCAATGGCAATATCTTTTTGCCGCTGTCGAACCTGACCGACTTCCAGCGACTGGTCCTCAACCCTCAGACGGCCGCCACGACGGTCGCCGCCATCACGCCCGAGATGCTTGCCGTTGGTTTGGGTCAGACCACGTTCACGCCTCGGCGCGCACTCGAAGACCCGACGATCACGGCACTGGCGGACTCGTTCGCCATGAACGACGGTCTCGGGGTGATTCACGACACCATCCAATATTTGGTGGAGCGTTCCGAGCACGAGCAGGAATGGCTCGAGGCGCTCGCGGCAATGCCCGTCAAGACAACGGTGGTGTGGGGGCTGTATGACGAGGTCTCGCCGCTTCGCGTCGCTGCGCACGTGTGGAACGACCACCTCGCGACGAAGCCGGGCGGCAATGAATTCTGGCTGCTGCCACGAGCAAACCACTATCTGCAGAACGATCAGCCGCGGGAGTTCGTACAAGTCCTCCAGGCGACCTTGACGAACAGCTCGCCCAACGCGCCGGGTGTACTGAGTCCCGACCCGGGTGCTCCGGTGTTCCTCGATCGGTCTCGGCCGCGACTGCCGACGGCAACGGAGGCGCTGCGCGGCGCGTAAGCACCTTGCGTGTCCGTCAAATCTGTTGCACTACAACCGATCTGAACACAGTATCGACAGTCAGAGACGGGCGGCCGCGAACTGCGCCGCTTGGTCGACCATGCCGTTGGCGATGTAGGAGTTGTGCGCGCCGTTGGGCGGTCCAGGCGGGGCCCCGTTGCAGATGGTGTCGCCCGGGGCGCACTGATTGATGGTCTTGGGCACATACAGCGGCCCGATGGTGATTTGTGGTGCACCGGCGTCGGCAAGGAACTGATTCGATGGGTTTCCGAACAGGGCCACTGCGGCGACGTGGGTGGCTATCGCCGGCGGCATAGGAGGCGGTACGAAAGCTTCGGGGACACCCGGCGGGATTTCGGCGGACGTGCTGAACGCCGCCACGGCGGCACCCTGCGAGAAACCGCCGAGCACAATCCTGGTGGCGGGGCAGCTCGCGGCCACTGCCTGAATGTGGTTTGTAGTGTCCCTGATCCCGTCGATGACGGTGAGGGCGAACTGGAAGCCGTCGCCGAAGTCGGCGCCGGCCGCGTAGTTCACCGGGTACACACTCACCGACTTCGCACCCGCCTTGGCGCGCAATGCATCGACGAATGCCTGTCCGATGCCGCCGACCCCCGGCGGCTCGCCGGTTCCGCGGGCAAACACCACGTCTGCGTCTGGACATGGGTCCGCGGTGGCCATCGGTACCGGAGCGCCGATCAACGCCAGCACAGCGAATGCGGCCGCGACGCAGGCGAACCCGCGAAATCCGTAACGGTGGGGTGCCACAGTGCTTTCCGCGCCATCATTCGTATGCATAGAAACCCTTTGCGTCGTGTGGAAGTGCCGATCGCCCATACCGATGTTACGGAACGTCCTGGAGTTGGGCGCACACACGCGGTGCCGACTTCCGGTTGGCAACAGTGGGTTTCACCCAGAGGCTTCGACTTGCTCCCGCTTGAACCTGCGGATCAGGAGCAGCACAGGTGCGCCGATGACCAGGGTGCCGACGCACCCGACGAGATTCACCAGACCGTTCGCGATGTCGAAGGGCAGGGTGAAAATGATGGCCAGGAGAACGGCCACCTGGATCAGCAGCCCGACACCGACAATCGCGGACAACCGGACATGCAACGACCGGAGCGCAGCCGACAACCCGACACCAGAGGCCACATCGGGCATGAACCTCGCGGCGACGAACTGGGTCATCGGCTTGCCGGCCATGCAGCTGGCCAGGAAGATCACCGCTGCGGCCGCCCCGACGAGTGTCTGTCCGGCGAGGATCAGCCGCGCATCGGTGGTGATCATCGCGACCGCCAGAGTCAGCCCGAACATCAACATCAGATAGCCGGCATACGGATCGAGCCGGCGTGTTGTGGTCAGGCCATACACAACCGGAATACCCGCGACGACCGTCGCGGTCAGCAGGGCGAAGTACTCCGAGCCTCCCGCGGCGCGCAGGCCATAGAACGCAACCAGCGGTGCCGCGACCTCGACCACTGTGCGGATGATGGCACGCCGTTTGGCGGCTGCGCGACCGGATTCAGTGCGGTCGACATCGGCGGACGGAATCGACGTCGCTGACTCGATGACGTCTGTGCGGTTGGTCATTGCGTTGGCCTTTCGAGACGGGGCAGTGCTGCGAGTCCAGCGTCCCCTGCACCCACGCGCGTGTATGTCCGGCGACCGGGTGATGTTTCGGGGGAGAAGGCGGTCAACTGATCGGGGGACAGGGTCGATCCGCGATACCCCCGGACTCGCCTTCGACGCCCGCCTCGACCTCGGGCCGAACCGGCTTCGGCAATATCCGCTCTTGCCGAAGGAACAATCTCATGCTGTACTAAGTGAATCATCAATAGTTAGGTGGTTGGAAAAAATGAAACGACGGGTCATCGTCGCCGGAGTCGGAATGATTCCCTTTACGACGCCGAGAAACAGCGAGTCATACGACGTCATGGGGGAGAAAGCTGCTCGAGCAGCGCTCGCCGACGCGGGCGTCGACTACGCCGATGTGAATCAGGCCTATGTCGGCTATGTGTACGGAGACTCCACCTGCGGGCAGGCTGCCGTCTACGGCATCGGCCAGAGCGGCATACCCGTGATCAACGTCAACAACAACTGCTCGACGGGTTCGTCGGCCTTGTTTCTCGCTCGTCAGGCTGTCGAATCCGGCGCAGCTGAGTGCGTTCTCGCTCTCGGGTTCGAACAGATGCAACGCGGCGCCCTCGGGTCGATGTGGAGCGACCGCCCAACTCCGTTCCGGCGCTTCGACGAAGTCGCCCACGCGATCCAAGGTGCAGATGACTCGCCGTTTGCCGCACAGTATTTCGGCGGCGCGGGACGCCAGTATGCCGAGAAGTACGGCACCGCACCCGAAACGTTCGCCAGGATTTCGGTGAAGGCGCGCCAGCATGCAGCGAACAACCCCTATGCCGTGTTCCGCGATGCAGTAACGGTCGACGAAGTCATGGCATCGCCTCAGATCTACGGACCCCTCACCCGACTGCAGTGCTGCCCACCGACCTGCGGTGCCGCAGCAGCGATCGTGTGCAGCGAGGAATTCGCGCGTAAGCACAATCTCGACGCGTCGGTCGCGATCAAGGCTCAGGCCATGACAACCGACTCCCCGTCGACCTTCGAATCCAACGACATGATGCGGGTCGTCGGCTACGACATGGCCAAGGCTGCGGCCGACGCAGTGTACGAAGCGTCGGGCGTCTCGCCCACAGACATTCGCGTCGTCGAGCTGCACGACTGCTTCACCGCGAACGAGCTGATCACCTACGAAGGCCTCGGCCTCACGCCCGAAGGTACCGCCGAAAAGTTCATCCTTGATGGAGACAACACCTACGGCGGTCGCGTCGTCACCAACCCATCCGGCGGGCTGCTGTCCAAGGGACACCCGCTCGGCGCAACCGGTCTGGCCCAGTGCACGGAACTCGTCTGGCAGCTGCGGGGCACCGCCGGGGCGCGTCAGGTCGACGGCGTGAAGGTTGCGCTCCAGCACAACATCGGGCTCGGCGGCGCAGCCGTCGTCACTCTGTACGAGAAGGTGAACTGACATGGCCGTCGATACCGCGGCAATCGGAACCGAGCTTCCCGCAACCACATTGACCGTCGACGCCGGACGACTACGGTTCTTCGCCAAGGCGATCGGCGACGCAGCCGACGACCACCTGCGCGTGCCACCGACGTTCCTGTTCTCGATCGAGTTGGAGAACCCGAATCCGTTCGGCTGGGCCGATCAGCTCGGCATCGACCTGCGGTTCGTGCTGCACGGCGAGCAGTCGTTCACCTATCACTCGCTCGCGCACGCCGGCGACGTCCTGACCGCGACGCCCCGGATCACCGACGTCTACAGCAAGAAGGGCGGCGCGCTCGACTTCATCGTCAAGGAAACGACCGTCACGCGGGCCGACGGCTCGTTGGTTGCGGAACTGAAAACCGTGATCGTGGTCAGGAATCCAGGAGCAGGAAAATGACTACACCCGAAACACTCTCGGTCGGAACCGAGCTGGCACCCTTGAAGATTCGCCCGATCTCGCGGACCACCCTGGCATTGTTCGCCGGTGCCTCGGGCGATCACAACCCCATGCACATCGACATCGACGTTGCGAAGTCCGCAGGCCTGGACGACGTGTTCGCGCACGGCATGCTGTCGATGGCCTATCTGGGTCGGTTACTCACCGACAACTTCGATCCGGCGAATATCCGCTCCTACCAGGTGCGATTCGCATCCATCACACCGGTCCACGGCAAGCCGACCGCCACAGGCACCATCACGTCAATCGAAAATGGCCTGGCCACAATCGAACTCACTGTCACGCTCGAAGACGGCACCGTCACGCTCACCGGCGACGCCACCGTCGCACTCTGAAAGGCACTGAAAATCATGGGAACTCTTGAAAGCAAAGTCGCCATCGTCTCCGGCTCGGGCCGTGGCATCGGCCGCGAGATCGCGTTGAAGCTCGCCTCCGAGGGCGCGAAGGTCGTCGTCAACGATCTCGACGCCGAACCGGCCAAAGAAACGGTAGCCGCTATCGAAGCGGCTGGTGGTCAGGCTGTTTCGTGTGTGGGCAGCGTCACCGACGCCGATTTCGGCGAGCGATTCGTCCAGGCCGCTGTCGACAATTTCGGTGGTCTCGACATCATCATCAACAACGCCGGCTACACCTGGGACTCGGTCATCCAGAAAATGACCGACGACCAGTGGGACGCGATCCTCGACGTACACCTCAAGGCGCCGTTCCGGATTCTGCGCGCGGCTCAACCGGTGATCGCCGCCCAGGTGAAGAAAGCCAAGGAAGCCGGCGAGCCGATCCCGTGCCGCAAGGTCGTCAACATCTCATCGATGGCCGGCACGGGCGGCAATGCGGGACAGGCCAACTACTCTGCAGCGAAAGCCGGAATCACCGGTCTGACAAAGACGCTCGCCAAGGAATGGGGGCGCTACAACGTCACCGTCAACACGGTCGCATTCGGATTGATCAAGACGCGGTTGACCTCAGCACCGGCCGACGGTGACGGCACGATCGACATCGACGGTAAAGAGATCAAGGTCGGGGTCAACCCGAGCCTGCTCGCCGCAATGGAACAGATGATCCCGCTCGGCCGCGGCGGCGAACCCTCCGAAGCGGCGGGAGCGGTGTACCTGTTCTGCATCCCCGAATCAAACTATGTCAGCGCACAGACACTGCTCTGTGGCGGCGGCTTCAACTTCTAAGGACGTGGGTGACGTGACCACCCCCAGATATCGATCGGCCTGGGCCGACGACGAAGTCGTCGCACTCAAGGAAATGGCAACCAAGTTCTTTGTGAGCGAAGCACTCCCGCATCGCGAACGGTGGATCGAACAGAAGCGTGTCGATCGCGAATTCTGGCTAGAGGCGGGCAAAGTCGGCCTGCTGTGTGCCTCGATCCCTGAGGAATACGGTGGCGGCGGTGGCACGATCGCCCACGATCTGGTGATTTACCAGGCCGCGCTCGAACTGACCGAGATGGGCTTCGGCGTCGGCGCCGGGGTGCACGGCAGTCTCGTCGCGAACTACATCAACACATACGGAACCGAAGAGCAGAAGCATCGTTGGCTTCCGAAGATGGCCAGCGGTGAGTTCATCGGCGCCATTGCGATGACCGAGCCTGGTGGTGGGTCCGACCTGAAAGCAGTGCGCACCACCGCAATCCGAGACGGTGACGAGTACATTGTCAACGGTTCCAAAACGTTCATCTCGAACGGCGTCAACGCTGACATCGTCATCCTCGTCCTCAAGACAGATCCCTCCGCCGGGGTGAAGGGCGTGTCGCTACTCGTCGTTGAGACCCGTGGCCTGCCTGGATACCGCGTCGGTCGGGTGCTCGACAAGGTCGGTATGAAGGCGCAGGACACTGCGGAACTGTTCTTCGACGACATGCGAGTTCCGGTCGGAAATCTCCTGGGCGAAGAGGGCAAAGGGTACGCGTACGCGATGAAGCAACTCGCGCACGAACGTGTCTTGATTTCCGACATGGCCGCCACGATGGCGGAGGCCGCCGTTGCGGAGACCGTCAGGTACACCAAGGAACGCCACGCGTTCGGTGCGCCGCTGTTCGAGTTGCAGAACACGCGTTTCGAACTCGCGCACTGCGCAACACTCGCCCAGGTGACGCGGGTGTACGTCGACAGCTGCATCGAACGCCACCTCCGTGGCGAGCTCGACGCCGCCGGCGCATCGATGGCCAAGGCGTACGCGACCGAGGTGCAGTGCGAGGTCATCGACCGGTGCGTCCAGCTCTTCGGCGGTTATGGGTACATGCTCGAATACCCCATCGCGCGGATGTATGCGGATTCCCGTGCGCAGAAGATCTACGCCGGCGCAAATGAAGTCATGAAGGAACTGATCGCGCGCTCGTTGTAGTCGGGCTCGATCCCCGATAGCAGGTTGATGAAACGCCGTATCCGGCAGCGATACCTCGATACCGTGACCAAAAGCAGCACTGGCTAGGAGTACACAGATGTACCTCACCCAATCGCTTCATCGCGCCCTTCAGCAGCGCCCCGGTTCAATTGCGACGATTTTCAACGACCGCGTTCGGACTGTCGCCGAATCGGCTGACCGCATAGCACGGTTTGCGGGCGCGTTACGCGAACTTGGCGTCGAGGAGGGTCACCGGGTAGGAATTCTCAGCCTCAACTCCGATCGATATCACGAGTACCTCTATGCGGTGCCGTGGCTCGGCGCGGTGGTGAACCCGGTGAACATTCGTTGGAGTCCCGCGGAGATCGTGTATTCGCTGGAAGAGTCCCGCACCAAGATTCTGCTCGTGGACGACGCGTTCGCTCCTGCGATCGAGCCGATCCGAGCTGCTTTTCCTGGACTCGCGACCGTCATCTTCATCGGCGATGGTGCGCAGCCGGCAGATACCCTTTCGTACGAAACTCTTGTCGCGCAAAGTGATCCCGTCGAAGACAGCTACGCCGGTGGCGACGATCTCCTCGGCGTGTTCTACACCGGCGGGACGACTGGGCACCCCAAAGGAGTGATGCTCAGCCACGACAACATCGTGACGTCGGCGCTCGGCGGTCAGGCGACGGTGCAATTGGTCGCGCCGGGGGGCAAGCTGCTCCACGCAGCGCCGATGTTCCATCTCGCTGACTTCGCGGCATGGACAATCGGCAACATCGTCGGGGTGACACACGTCATCGTGCCGATGTTTACCTCAGCTGGCGTCTTGAAAGCCATTGGGGAGCACCAGATCGACTCAGCACTGCTGGTCCCGACGATGATCCAGATGCTGGTCGACGATCCGGCACTGACCGATCACGACCTCGGCAGCGTCCAAAGTGTCATTTACGGCGCATCGCCGATCGCCGAGGCGGTGCTGAGTCGCGCGAGAGCGGCTTTCCCTGCCGCACAATTCACCCAGGCCTACGGCATGACGGAAGTGTCCGCGGTGGCCACCGTGTTGACTCCCGAAGATCACGACAGACCCGAATTGGGCCGTTCAGCCGGACGCGCCTGCGCGCATGTCCAAGTACGGATCGTCGATCAGGACGACAACGAGGTGCCGCGTTGCGAGGTCGGTGAGGTTGTCGTCAAGGGTGACAACGTCATGCTCGGCTATTGGAATCGGCCCGAGGACACCGAAGCTGCGATCGTCGACGGCTGGATGCACACCGGTGACGGTGGCCGGATGGATGAGAGCGGTTACGTATTCATCGTCGACCGGATCAAGGACATGATCATCACCGGCGGCGAGAACGTGTACAGCGCCGAAGTCGAGAATGCTTTGGCGAAGCACCCGGCTGTCGCATCGTGCGCGGTCATCGGAGTTCCGGATCCGCAATGGGGCGAGCGCGTTCACGCGGTTGTGGTGTTGCTCCCCGGTCACTCGACAACCGAGGATGAGCTCCGCGGACATTGCAAAACGCTGATCGCGAACTACAAGGTTCCGCGCAGCGCCGAGTTCGTCGATGCATTGCCGTTGTCCGGTGCTGGCAAGATTCTCAAGCGCGAGCTCCGGAAGAAATTCTGGGAGGGAACGGCAACACAAGTTTCGTAAGCAATCGGGGAGGACCGGGATGAGTGACAAGCCGGCACGTGGTACTAGGCCGTCGAACCGTCGGGAACTCATCCTGATAGCTGCCGAAGACCTGTTCTATCGCAACGGATTTGCGAACGTCGGTGTCGGCGATATTGCAGACGCCGTCGCGATCGGACCTTCGGCGCTGTACCGCCACTTTGGCAGCAAACAAGAGTTGCTTGCGCAGGTAGTGACCGATGGGCTGGACGCGACTGACAAGATGCTGGCCGAATCGAGCCCGGCGACGCACGCACTCGCTGCCAATGTCGCGGCCAGCATGATCGAACACCGTTCCGTTGGGATCCTGTGGCACAGGGAGTCGCGAAACCTCCCGCCAGATAGCCGAGCGGCGATTCGCTCACAGGTGCGTGACATCGGGGCGCGGCTCGCGGCGATGATCGTCGGCGAACGACCGAACATCGGAGCCGCCGAGGCCGACCTGCTGGCGTGGTGCGTACTCGGAGCCGGAACAAGTATCTCGTACCACAATCTCGAACTCCCAGAGCCCGATTTCAGTCGGCTTTTGACAGCGTTGATTGTTGCGGTACTTGAGGCAGACGTGCCGACGCTGCTCGAGCGGACGGTTGAACCGGCAATCACTGAGATCCTGGAGCGTTCGCGTCGCGATACGATCATCACCCGATCCGTGAAATTATTTGTCGAACAAGGCTATTCGAACGTCGGGATCGAAGACATCGGTGCTGCTGTCGGCATCGCCGGCCCAAGTGTTTACAACCATTTCGACACCAAAGCCGACATTCTGGTCGCTGCGATGGAGCGCGGAGACGAATGGCTGCGGGTCGACATGAACCGCACGCTTGCCCGAGCCACCGACAGCTCGGATGGCCTCCGCCGCCTGGTGACGAGCTACTGCGAATTCGTCTTCGAATACCCGCAATTGGTGCAGCTCTTGATCACCGAGATCGTGCAGCTTCCTCCAGAGGAACAACATCGGATGCGGACCGCTCAGTACCAGTATGTTGCCGAGTGGGTTCGGTTGGTGCGATCGGCGTACCCGGGTTGCGACGCGACGAGCGCGAGGATTCGCGTCCAGGCGGTCATCAACATGATCAACGACATCGCGTTGACCGGGCACCTGCGCTGCTATGACAATTCCAGCGACGCTTTGGTCGGTATCGGTATGAACCTGCTGACGGCCTAGCTGGGCTGTAATACCTTCGGTCGTTCCCGCGCGCTGATAGGGGTCCTCTTCGAGAGGACGATCCAGGTAAGGGTGGCGATCGCGCCGGCGAGATACACGGTGGCACCCCAGGCCAGGTACCACGGTCGGCCGATCTGCGTGATATCGGTCTGCAGAACCTCCAGCCCATTGGGTATCTGTATCAGCATCAGTGCTATCCAGGCCGCGCCGACAATCTTCGAGCCGCTTCGCTCGGTGCCGTTGAACAACCACATCACCAACGGCACCAACCACACCCAGTGATTGGTCCATGAGATGGGGGAGATCAGCAGCCCGCACAGCTGAATAACGAGAAGCCGACCGAGGGCGTCACTGGTGCGCCGCCATGCCAAGATGCTCAGAATCACCGTGGCCGCGAGCGCAGAGTTGAGTACCAATGTGCCGCCGGCGGAATGTCCGAGGATGCGACTCAACACCCCGAGCCATGACTGGTTGATTGCTCCGGCATAGTCGACCCGGGTGGCATCCCCGAATCGGGCGTACGACAGATAATGCACCGTGAGGTCGTGGAATGCCACGAAGCCAATCCCGAGAGTGGCCGCGAAAACCGCCATGGACACGGCTAGGGCCTTGTAGCGCTGCTGCCCGAGAAAGTAGAACCACGTCATCGCGGGGGTGAGTTTGAAGCCCGCAGCAATGCCGATCAGCGTTCCGGACACCGCGTCGCGCGTGGTGTACGCGGCGTACAGCACCGCCAGGGCGAGGAACACCCCGACTTGACCGAGGCAGAGAACGTTGACCACCGGCTCGAACCAAAGGCTCGCGGCGGTCCACAGCATCGCCGACCGCTGATCACCTTTGCCGATAAGTTTCTGTGTGACCCGGATGCAGCCGTACCACGCCGCGACCGTCGCGGCGAACCACATTGATTCGATGATGCACATGGGCAAGAAGTGCAGCGGGTAGAGGACCATAGCCGCGAACGGCGGGTACATGAACGTGCCAACGACGTTGCTTGCGGCGATGACATCGCCGCTACCTCGGTTGATGTCGTAAAGGTGTCCGGTGGTGAGGCGCGCCGACTGAATGACCAACGTGTGTAGGTCGCAGAAGTGCGGACCCATCATGGTGTTGCCGACCGCACTGATGGTGATACTCAGGGCCAGGATGTAGGGCGCCAAGCTTTTCCGTCGCATGTTTCCCCCTATTAATAGCGACGTCAGTTATTTATCAGTTGCGGCCCAGGCGCGGGCGGTAACGCAGAAGTCGGCACCGCACTCTCACGTAGCACACAGGAAACACCAAGATGGCGTTAATCAATCCGGGGGACAACCGTCATCGTGACGAAACCATGCACGTTGACGGGCTGCGGTTAGGAGGCGTGGTAGACGGTCTTGCCGCCGACGACGGTCTGAGTGACTTGTACCGCCCCAATGTCCTCTGCGGTGAAGACGTCCTGATCAAGGATCACCAGATCGGCCAGCATGCCTTCGGCAACATGGCCGGTTCTGCCCTGGCCGTTCGCACGCGCCGAGCCCGCGGTGTATGCGTGTATTGCCGATTGCAGCGTGATCGCCTCTTGTGCTTGCAGCGGGATATCAAAGACGCCATCGCCGATCGCATGGGGATCGGCACGCGTGCCGGTGCGATGCACCGCAGTGTGGATGGCCCACAGCGGGTTCGGGTCAGTCACGGGCCAGTCGCTGCCCATGGCCAGGACCGCGCCGTGCCGCTGGATGGATGCAAACGGGAAATGCCATGGCTCACGTTCCGGCCCGAGCAGCGGGAGCTTGCGCTCGACGATCTCCTTGTCCCGCCTAGCCCACAGCGCTTGGATGTTAGCGATGATGCCGAGCTGTCCGAAGCGCGGAATATCCTGTGGATCAACCACATCCAGGTGGGCGATCTGATGACGGCCACCGAATTGCGGATGCTCGGTGATGGCATGTTCGAGCGCGTCAAGGCATTCCCGCACCGCGCGGTCGCCGACCGCGTGCATGTGGATGCCGAAGCGCTCGCCAGCCAGTAGCGCAGTGACCTTCTGCAGATCTTCGGGGGCGATAAATGACTGACCCGTATCGTGACCGGCGACGGCACGGTAGGGCGCCAGCATCGCTGCGGTGCAGTTCTCGCAGATGCCGTCCTGCATGACCTTGACCATGTTCGCAGTGAAACGCGAATAGCCCGCGCGATTTCGGCGATCGATCAGCCCCTCAATTTGCTCGACGCCGTGGTCGGCCTCCCACCACAGTGCCCCGACCACCCGCGCAGTGAGTTCGCCGGACTCGTCTGCATCGACGTAGGTCGCGAAATTATCTTTTAGCCCGAAGAATTCGGCGCCCACGGCGGCGTCTTGCCAGCCCGTGACGCCGACTGCGTGCAGTCGACGTTGCGCCTCGCTCAACGCACGACGCATGAACTCCGGTGTCACCTCCGGGATGAGGGCGTTGACCGCGTCGCCGCCACGATCCAGCAATACCCCGGTCGGTTCGCCGGCGTGGTCCCTGATGATCCGGCCGCCAACCGGATCAACCGTGTCGGCGCTGATTCCAGCCAGTTCCAAGGCGCGGGTGTTCACCCATGCGCCGTGATAATCGTGGCTGGTCAGGATGACGGGCCGGTCGAAGACCACGGAGTCGATGTCGTGGCGGGTGGGAAACCCGTTGGGAAAGGCATCTCCGTACCAGCCGGCACCGGCGATCACGGTGTCGTCGGGATTGCGTGCTGCGTAGTCGGCAATGGCCGCGACATAGGTCGCGCGGTCGTGGCCCAGACCGGAGAAATCGCACCGCAGCGCCACCATGCCCGCGGCGACCGGATGTGCATGCGCGTCAATGAATCCGGGCAGCAGGCTCGCACCGCCGAGATCTGTAGTGTCGGTGTGCTTTCCGACCATGTCGCGGTCGACGCCGCGGCCGACGCCGACGATGGTGTCGCCGTGGATTGCGACGGTATCGGCGGGTTCGGCATCGGCGCTCCGGAACACAGCGGCGTTGGTGAAGATGCGGTCGGCGAACACGATGGTGCCTTCAGTTCAGGTTCAGGGGCGGTCGGCGAGCAGCAGTACACTGGCGTGCTCGGCGAGAGCCATGATCGTGCCCACCGGGTTGACCGACGGGATGGTGGGGAACACCGATGCGTCGACGACCCGCAGACCGTCCACACCGTGTACCCGTAGCCGGGAATCGCACACCGCCAACGGATCGTCGTCCGCGCCCATCCGGCAGGTTCCGGAGACGTGATACACCGTCTGGTGGGTGGCGCGCAAGGCTTCGGACAGCTCCTCGTCGGACTGCGCTTCGGGACCCGGAAATACCTCGCGGACAATCCAATTGGACATCGGTTCGGCGGCGGCGATGCGGCGGGCCAGCCGGATTCCGGCGACCAGGACCGCCTCGTCATGTCCGTCCTGATCGGTGAAGTACCGATAGTCGATCAACGGACGTTCGGCAGGATCTGACGAGGTGATCCACACCCGTCCACGACTGCTCGGCTTGGCCACGTTCGGGGCGATCGACACAATGCGCTCGGGCATCACCACGCCGCGCGCGATGGCGTGGTCGGCAACGGCCTCGACGGGAAAGTGCATCAGCACCTCGGGCCGCGCGGGGCTGTCATCCGACAAGCGCACTGCGGCACCAGCATCCCAGCCCGTGGCGCAGGTGTCGGGAATATCGGCCCCGGCCTCCCAGACGATGAGCCCTTCGGCATGATCCATCAGGTTCTCGCCGACGCCCGGGGCCGCCACCACGGTCTCAATACCGGCAGCAGCTAGCACCTCGACAGGACCGATCCCAGAGAGCTGCAACAACTTTGGCGAATCAATGGCGCCGCAGCACACGATGACCTCACGATCGGACCGAAACTCGCGGCGGTTGCCGTCGTTGTCACGGGTGATCACGCCAACGGTCCTACCGTCCTCGATGAGCAGCCGTTCGGCGTGCTGGCCGTACTCGACCACGAGATTGTCGCGGTGATCGATGGCGTCGTGCAGGTAGTGCACCGAGGTCGAGGATCGGAGGTGAGTGGCTGGGGTGTAACCGATTTCGAAGAACCCCGCACCGACACCGGTGGCGGCGAAGTCGGGATCGGAGTTCCAGGCCCGGCGGGCGGGCAGGGCCAACGCCCGCCGGGCGGAGCTCACGACGTCGTTGACGTACGGGTTGCGGTCCTTGTCGGCGACCGGTTCCACCGGCGCCAGGATGCGGTCGAATGCGGCATGCACTGCGGGGGTGTCCCAGCCCGTGACACCGAGCGCGGCCCATTCTTCGAGATCAGCGGCCAGTGGCCGCCAGGTGATCATGGTGTTCGCCGTCGAGCAACCACCGAGGATCTGCATCCGGGCCTGCCGGATATCAGAGTTGCCCCGCACCTGCGGGACACTGCGGTAATCGAGGTCGTATTCGCTTTCCAGCATCTGCGGCCAGCGCCGGATGTCCCGAGCGCGGGGCTCGGATCTGTCCGTGGGACCGGCTTCAAGGACCGTGACGGTGATGTTCGGATCCTCGGAAAGTCGTGACGCGACGATACATCCAGCGGTTCCGCCGCCGATAACCAGATAGTCAGCCATGTCACGCAACAGCCGGCTCCATCGTGGACAGGGATGCCTTCGGACGCATCAGCAAGTAATACATCGGGCAGATGATGGCCAGGCCGACGATCCACGAGATGTCCACGCCACCGAGGGCCTTGGCGGCGAATCCGGTGAACAGTGTGGTCGACAGGAACGGGATCTGCACGGCGATGCCGACGAAGTAGCAGGCGATGGCGACCCAGTTGAACTTCCCGTACTGTCCGCCGTCACGCTCGAACAACGAGTCGATGTCGTAGACGCCGTGGCGCAGCAAGTAGTAGTCGACGAGGTTGACTGCGGTCCAGGGGATCAGCACGCACAGCAGCAGGGACAGGAAGTTCGCGTAGTTGGCCAGGAAGTCATCGGCGCTGACCAAGGCCGGGATCATCGCGATGACGAACAACACGACGGCCGTCGCGGCGCGGCTGCCGGCCCCGGGACGCCACCGCGGAAAGATGTTCTGCCCCACCGTGATCGTGGACAGTGCACCGCAGTAGAGGTTCATGGCGTTGGTGGCGGTGATGCCGATTGCGAAGATGCCGAACACTCCGGTACTTACTCCGCGGGTGAGCGTCGAGAGCCCTTCGAGGGTTTCGTCGGTCGGCAACGCGGCACCGACCAGCACACCGAGCAGCATGGGCAGCACGGAGCCCAGGACACAACCGGCGTAGGTGCCCCAGAACGCGGCACGCTGCCCGGTGTCCTTGGGCATATACCGCGTGTAATCGGAAACATAAGGGGCATAAGCAATCTGCCACAGTGCAGCTACCGACAGAGACGCCATGAAGCCGGCCCAGGTGGATCCGCTGGTGTGCCAGGCTTCCGTCGGCAGCCCGTTGACCCCGACCATCCAGACGAACGCGACAATCAGCGCGCCACCGGCGACCACCGACAGCAGTGCGGTGACTTTGTGGATGAGCTGGTAGCCAACCACGGTGGCCACCACGCTGATCAGGCCGATGATCGTGATCGCCCAGTTGGTGGGCAGCCCGGTCACCTTGGCCAGTGCCTGGCCGCCGAGCACCGCGTTCGACGCAAAGAAGCCGAGGTACATGAAGACCACCAGGATGACCACGAGAAGGCTGCCGTACGAACCGAACTGGGCTCGGGTCTGCAGCATCTGGGGCACGCCCATCTGCGGTCCTTGGGCTGCGTGCAGTGCCATCACCACACCGCCGATGACGTTGCCCAGCACGATCGCGCATGCGCCGGCCCATAACGGAAGGTGGAACACCGTGGTCGCAAGAGCGCCGGTGATAATGGTCAGCAACATAATGTTGGAGCCGAACCAGACGGTGAACAAGTCTCGGGCACGCCCATGGCGTTCGTCGACCGGGACGTGTTCGATGGTCCGCTGTTCAACGGGTGCGGACACCGGCGCTTTGTCGTTCATGGTCTCCCTATCTGGAGGATTAGAGCGCAATCCAGGTGGTTTTCAGCCCGGTGAACTTGTCCAGGGCGTGCAGCGACAGGTCGCGGCCGAACCCGGATTGTTTGAAACCACCGAACGGAGTCTGCGGGCTGAGTGCGTCGACCGTGTTCACCGAGACGGTGCCGGCGCGCAGTGCGGCCGAAACCCGGTGGGCCCGGGACAGATCCCGCGTCCATAGCGACGCCGCCAACCCGTAGATGGTGTCGTTGGCCATCGAAACCGCTTGTGCCTCGTCGCGGAACGTCTGCACCGCGAGCACGGGACCGAACACCTCGTCGGTGATCAGTTCGGCCGTCGAGGACAGGTTGGCCACGATCGTCGGCGCGACAAAACAACCACGGCCATCAACGGTTTCACGGGTTCCGCCGACGAGGATCTCGCCGTCGGCGCGGGCCCGGTCAATGAACCCCATGACGCGCTGTGTGTGGTGCTCGTCGACCAATGCGCCCATGGTGGAGGAGGGATCGAGCGGGTCTCCGGGCCGTACGCTGGCGGTACGCTTCACCAGTTCGACGATGAATTCGTCCGCGATCGACTCGTCCAGCAGCAGGCGGGAATTCGACGAACACACTGCGCCCTGGTTGTAGAACGCACCGAAGATCGCCTTGTCGACGGCGGCGTCGAGATCGGCATCGGCGAACACCACGTTCGGACTCTTGCCGCCCATCTCAAGCCAGACCTGCTTGGCGTTGGACTCCGCCGCATACCGCAGGAATCGCTTGCCGGTTTCGGTCGATCCGGTGAACGCGATCACGTCCACATCGAGGTGCCGTCCCAGCGCTTCACCCGCGGTGGGGCCGAGCCCCGGAACGACGTTGAGCACGCCTTCAGGTAGTCCAGCTTCCAGCGCGAGTTCGGCGAGGCGCAAAGACGACAGGGGCGCCTGCTCGGCCGGCTTGAGCACAACGCTGTTGCCAGCGGCCAGCGCCGGCGCCGACTTCCAGACCGCAAGGTCCAACGGAAAATTCCACGGCGTCACGGCTCCGATGACGCCGAGCGGTTCACGCGTGACGAGGGCGAGATTGCCGGGGTCAGTCGGCGCGATCTCGCCACTCTGCTTGTCGATGGCCTCGCCGTAGAACGCGAAAAGATCTGCGGCAGAGGGAACATCGACGGTGTGTGCCTCGACCACAAGCTTGCCCATGTCCAGGGAATCCAGCAACGCCAGTTCCGCGCTGTGCGTCATCATCAGCTCAGACAGCTTCTGCAGGACACGCTTACGGTGCGACGCCGAGGTCCGCGACCACACGCCCGATTCGAAGGACGCTCGCGCCGATGCCACCGCCGCATCAACGTCGACGGCATCAGCCGATGCCACCGCCGCGATGAGCTGACCGGTGGCGGGATTGATCGAGTCGAACGTTGCACCGGAGGCTGCGGCGCGAAAGTCACCGTCGATGAAAACCTCAGTACACGGGGTGATTTCACCTGCGAGGCGAGCCCAGTGGTCAAGCGTGGTCATGTGTCAACCTTTCAGGGAATGTAGATCGCGAACTGCTTGACCAAAGTCGCGGTCACCCGGTACTCGCCGGTCCACCCCTTGCGCAGGGTGTAGGCGTCGCCGGGGCCGAAGGTATGGGCGATGCCATCCTCGCCGGTGAGGGTGAGCGAGCCCTCCAGCACGCGGGTGTATTCGTCGCCGGGGTAGTCCTCGATGTACTCGGTGTATGGCTCGGCGCGCCACGAACCGACGGTGAACTTCTCGTCGGCGCTGGACAGGTGCACAGTCTCGGTTTCCGCCGGGTTGCCCGCGCGCAGGGTCTCCGGGGTGACGTAGCCGCTCGGGGTCATGGCCGCGACGGCTTCGGGGCCGGTCGGGATGAGAGCGACGAAACTTGTTGCCGTGGACATTTCAGTGGACATTCATCTCTCCTAGACGCGAGCAGGTTGAACAGGGGTGATAGGCAGGTAGCTGACGGGCTCGACGGCGAGTTCGGACACCTCACGCAGGTAGGGCACCGGTTCCCGCAGCAGCGGTTCGTCGAGTTCTTCGGCGTAGCGGTGACCGGACCACACGGCCGCCGCGATGGTCGCGGGCGCCCAGGCATCGCCGATCGCCCGCACGCTCAGCAGATCCGCGGCGGCCCAATCGCTTTCGCGGCTCATCAGCTCGTGATAGAGGCCGTCGTGGGGCAGTCGAGCGGTCACCATGACGACCGAGTCGGCACTGAGCGAACCGGCGTCGCCGGTGTACACACATGCGGTCTGCACGCCGTCAGCGGTAACCGCCGTCACGGTGGTGTTTGTCCGCACGTCGATGCCGGCACGGATGACGCGCTTACGCACCCGGGCGACCTCGAGGGTGTTCGTGGTCCACTGCGAGACGTGGGCCGCGGGCGTGACCAAGGTGACGTCAAGGCCCTCTTTGGCGAGGAGTTCGGCGACGACGCTGCCCATGTAGTAGTGGTCGTCGTCGAACACCACGACCCGCTGACCACGCGGCCGGGTACCGGCCATGATGTCGTCGGGACTCAAAACCTCTGCGCCTTCGGCGATTTCGAGTGGCTTGGTGTGCCAGCGGCCGACGCCGTCGTGCCGCCAGCCGGCGCCCGTGGCGACGACGACGTGGTTGAAGTCGTTCTCGATGATGTCGTCGGCGGTCATCTCGCTCTGCATGAAGACATCGACGTTGTCGAGCTTGCGAAGCTGCTGTTCGCGGTAGTCGACGACCCGGATCCAGGCCGACAGGCTCGGCAGCTTCGATTCACGGGCCACGCGCCCACCCAGCGTCCGAGTGGCCTCGGCAAGGCTCACGGTGTAGCCGCGGTTGCCCAGGGAGCGAGCGGCTTCCAGACCTGCCGGGCCCGCGCCGACCACAAGTATCGAAGAGTCGCTGGCCTTCGAACGGATCTTCTCGGGGTGCCAGCCGCGGCGGAATTCCTCACCCATGGTGGGGTTTTGGGTGCAGCGGATAGGGGACATGGTGAAGTCGCCCGACACACAGATGTTGCAGCCGATGCATTCACGGATGTCTTCGAGGTTGCCGGACTCGATCTTGCTGGGCAGGAACGGGTCGGCGATGGAGGGGCGGGCGGCACCGATCAGGTCGAGCACACCGGTCTTGATCTGGTGCACCATCATGTCCGGTGAGGTGAAACGGCCCACGCCCACAACGGGTTTGGTGGTTAGCGCCTTGAGTCCGCGCACGTAGGGCTCCTGCTCGGCCTCGGGACCGAAGCGCGAGGTGACCGAATCGTCCTCCCAGCTGCCCAGCACGAAGTCCCACAAGTCAGGGTGCTCGCCGAGCAAGCCGATCACATCTTCGATCTCGGGGCGCGTGATGCCCTCGTCGCCGAGCAGCTCGTCGACCGAGATCCGGCAGGCCACTGCGGCCTTGCCGTCGCAGATCTCTCGGGTGTCCTCGAGGATCTCGCGCAGCAGCCGAGCCCGGTTCTCGATGCTGCCGCCGTATTCGTCGGTGCGGTTGTTGTAGCGCCGCGACAGGAAATGGTGCAGACCGCCGATGGCGTGACCGGCGTAGACATAGATGATGTCGTATTCGGCCTGCAGCGACCGACGGACCGCCTCACGATGCCAGTAGCGCATGTCGGCGATGTCGGACTTGGTCATCTCGCGGGCCTGCACCGGGTCGTAGTTCCACGACACCACCGGCAGGTTCTGCGGTCCGAGCGGTGTTTCCCGGCTGATCAGGTTCGGTGAGTTCAGTCCGTTGTGTGCCAGCTCGATACCGGCCAGCGCGCCGCCTTCGTGGATCTTTTCCGCGATCCGGGCTACGGCAGGTAGATCCTGGTCGTCCCACAACCGGAGTTCGATGAACGGACCGATGTCGGACGTCGGGTGGATCTCGACCTGTTCGGTGCACACGACGGCCCAGCCGCCTTCGGCCTTGATGCGGCGCATGTATGCCTCACCCGATGGGTCGCGGTAGCCCATGCCGTTGCAATGCGGCACCTGGTAGAAGCGGTTTTTCGCAGTGACCGGGCCGATCTGTACGGACTCGAACAAGATGTCGTACCGGGGGTCTCGCACGGAGCTGCTCCTTGGTTTTCGTGGCGGGTAACCGCGTCGGGATGACGACTGGGGCGTGAGCTGGGTCACGCCGGTAATAGTCATCGTTGTGTCATCCATAACGGAGGTCAACTAGGGGTTTCAGCGGTTTTGCATCTGTTTACGTGATGCACCGCACGTGCCGTCGAGAGACCGAAGTTCTGCATCGGAGATTTCGATCTGAATTCACGGAAAACAATGTTTTACAGCTGATCGTGTCGCAGGTCACTGTGGGAGCGATCACATTCCCGACAGAACGAAGGACCATCGTGGAATCGGAACCAACAGCGCGGGTTGGCGACCAGGAGACAGCCCAGGCTGATCGCGAGGTCAAGAATCTCAAGAAGACCCTCGGCCGGCTCGACATCATCTTCCTGATCGTCGCCGCAGTGGTGTCCATCGAGACGCTCGGGCAGGTCTCCGGATTCGGGGCCGAAACGTTCACCTGGGCGTTGGTGCTCGCGGTGTTCTTCCTACTGCCGTACGGCCTGATCTTCGCGGAGACCGGCGGTGCGTTCATCGGGGAGGGCGGGGTGTACGTCTGGTGCCGAAAGGCCTTCGGTCGTCCGCTCGCCGCGATCGCCTCGCTGTTGACCTGGGTCACCCAGCCCGTCTGGGTCGGCGGATCGATGGCATTCATCGCCTCGGAGACCTGGAACGGTTACATCACCAAGATCGAGCCGGGTTCGGTCACCGACTACGCCTTCAAGCTGGTGTTCATCTGGTTGACCGTGCTGGCCGCCATCATCAGCCTGCGCCGCGGCAAGTGGATCCCGAACCTCGGCGCCATCCTCAAGATCGTCTTCCTGGGCGTCTTCCTGGTCACCACTGCGATCTACGCCGTACGCCACGGGGTGTCCGGGCTGTCGATCGGCGACTTCAACCCGACGCTGGCGGGCCTGCTCGGCGCAACCCCACTACTTCTGTTCTGCTACCTGGGATTTGAGTCGGGGAACAGCGCAGCCGGCGAGATGAAGAATCCTGCCCGCGACGTGCCCATCTCGATCGCCCGTTCGGCCGCCATCGCCGCGGCCTCGTACCTGCTGCCGATCTTCGCCATCCTGGTGGTGGTCCCCAAAGACGAGATCAACGGAATCAGCG
Organism: Mycobacterium sp. MAA66; assembly: GCF_041261665.1. Classification (NCBI taxonomy): domain Bacteria; kingdom Bacillati; phylum Actinomycetota; class Actinomycetes; order Mycobacteriales; family Mycobacteriaceae; genus Mycobacterium; species Mycobacterium sp. MAA66. The sequence continues at coordinate 925,902 of NZ_JBGCCC010000001.1, forward strand.
GACTGATGCAGGCCGTCGCCAAAGTGTTCAGCGTGTACGGGAGCGCGGCACCTGCGATGCTGACCATCACCGGCATCATCTTCGCCCTCATCCTGATGACTCAGGGATCGGCATGGATGATCATCAGCGACCGCATGCAGGCCATGGCCGCTGCCGACGGTTCGTTCTTCGGTGGGTATTTCGGGCGCTTCCATCCGGAACTGGGCACGCCGGTACGGGTCAATCTGCTCTCCGGGACGGTGGCCACGGTCTTCTGCCTGGTTGCCATGCAGGTCACCGGATCAGCGGCGTCCATCTTCGCGGTGGTGTTGAGCATCTCGATCTCCACGTTCCTGCTCAGCTACTCCATCGCGATCCCCGCTGCGGTGCGGTTGCGTACCCGGTTCCCCGACGTGCACCGGCCCTTCCGGGTGCCCACCGGTAACGCGGGCTTCCGAATCCTCGGCGCGGTGTCACTGGCGTGGGTGGCGCTTGGCTCCTGGGTGGCCGTCTTCCCCGGAACGCTGGAGGCACTCTTCGGCATCGACTACGACTTCGCCAAGACGTGGGGTGTCAGCAGGTTGGCATTCGAGCTGTTCACCCTGGGCACGCTGGCAGTGCTGGGCATCCTCGGTGCGGTGGGGTACCTGCGCGGCCGGCCGGTACGTGCCGAGCGGCCCGAGACCACGCCGGTGGAGGACGCCGTTCCCGGAACTCCTCGAGAGCACGCTGCACAGCTGTAATGCTGGTACTCCCCGAACGATAGGAAGTACCACCCATGCGCCGACGTCCCGACGTCACGCTGACCCAGCTGCGGTACTTCGTGAAAGCCGCCACCTATTCGTCCATGACCAAGGCCGCCGACGAGTTGCACATCGCTCAGTCGGCGGTCTCGGCCGCGATCAGCCAGCTCGAGCAGCAGATCGGCACTCAGTTGTTCATCCGGCACCGGGCCCGGGGCCTGGCGCTCACCGCCGCCGGTGAGGAGATGTTGCGTGACACCCGGGGCCTGCTGGCCCACCTCGACGAGGTGCTCGACAACGCGAGCGGCCGAGTCGACCAGGTTCACGGGACCGTCCGCTTGGCGTGCTTTGTCACGCTGACCCCGTTCGTGCTGCCACGTCTACTGTCCGACCTCGGGGTCCGGCACCCCGAGTTGGAGGTCGAGGTGGTGGAGACGTCGGCCGATGCGATCAGGACCGTGCTGCGCAACGGCACGGCTGAGCTGGCGCTGACCTACGACCTCGCTCTCGGAACCGGGGTAAACGTCGAGTCCCTTGGCGTCGCTGCCCCCTACGTGGCACTGCCCGCCGAACATCGCTTGGCGAAGCGGAAATCCATCCGGCTGACCGAGCTGGCCGATGAGCCGATGATCTTGCTCGACCTCCCCGACAGCCGGGACTACTTCGAGTCGATACTCGCCAAAGCTGGTGTGACGCCGAGGATTCGGTACCGCTCGGCCAGTTATGAGGCGGTCCGCGGTCTCGTCGCTCGCGGACACGGGTTTTCGATCCTGAACCAGATTCCGGCGCATCGCGGCACCTATGACGGGGGAGAGGTGAACACCGTCGCCATTCGTGACGATCTCCCCGGGTTGCCCATCGTGCTGGCCCGCATGGAATCGGTCCGGAGCACCGCACGCGCGCGCGCGGTCGCCGAGGCCGCCCGCGCGATCTTCGCCGATCGTGGTGCCGGGGGAGACGGGTAGCTACGACTCAGTCGCCGGCGTCACGTTCGGATCGTCGGTCCACAGAGGTTCTCCGGGCTCAGCACCCGTGCCAGCACTGTTTCGTCGAGCAGCGCCGAGCGCCGCACGAGTTCCGGAATGGACGCACCGGTAGCGAGCGCCTCAGCGACGAGCGCGGTAGCCACCTCGTACCCAAGCACCGGATTGAGCGCGGTGGCGATACTGGCCGACTGCAGCACGGCATTGCGCATGTGGTCGACATTCGCGGTGATGCCTTGGATGCAACGATCGCCCAGAACGCGCACGGCGGCCGTGAGGTGTGTGATCGAGGACAACAGGGCCCGCGCGATGATCGGCTCAAATGCGTTGAGCTGCAATTGGCCGGCCTCGGCTGCCATGGTGACGGTGAGGTCGTTGCCAATGACCTCGAACGCGACCTGGTTGACGACCTCGGGAATCACGGGGTTCACCTTGCCCGGCATGATGCTCGAACCGGCTTGGACCGCAGGCAGATTGATCTCACCGAGGCCGGCGCGCGGACCCGACGACAGCAGACGTAAGTCGTTGCAGATCTTCGAGAGTTTCACCGCGGCGCGCTTGGTGACGCCGGATAGTTGAACGAAGGCGCCGACGTCCGAGGTGGCCTCGACGAGGTTTCCAGCAGTGCTCAACGGCAGGCCGGTGATCAGGCGCAGCCGCTCGCACACCAGCGCCGCGTACTCCGGGTGCGTGTTGAGCCCGGTGCCAATAGCGGTGCCGCCCAGGTTGATTTCGGCGATCAGGGCCGAAGCCTCGTCGAGCCGGTCGGCGTCTTCACCTATGGTGATCGCGAACGCGCCGAACTCCTGGCCGAGCGTCATCGGAACGGCATCCTGCAGCTGGGTTCGGCCGAGCTTGAGCATGTCGGCGAACTCGATGGATTTGGCGGCGCAGTGCTCGGCGAGGTCACGAAGGGCTTGCGCCAGGGAACGCGCCGCCATCCCGAGCGCCACTTTGACAGCGGTGGGGTAGACGTCGTTGGTGCTCTGCCCGACGTTGACATGTTCGAGCGGGTGAACGATGCGATAGTCGCCGCGCTGGTGGCCGAGGACCTCCAGCGCACGGTTGGCTATGACCTCGTTGGCATTCATGTTGGTCGAGGTGCCAGCGCCGCCCTGGATCTGGTCGACGACAAACTGCTCGTGCAGGGCACCGCCACGGATCTCGACGCAGGCCTCGATGATCGCGTCGGCGATCTGTTCGTCAAGTTGCCCGAGTTGCCGGTTTGCTTCTGCCGCAGCCTGTTTCACCGATGCCAGCGCAACAACCAGATCACGGTACCTTGAGATGGGGACGCCGCTGATCGGGAAGTTCTCCAGCGCGCGCGCCGTATGCACGCCGTAGTACGCGTCGGCGGGAACATCGTGGTTGCCCAGCAGATCGTGCTCAGTTCGGGTCAGGGTCTGGCCGGACATCATTCATTCCCCAGCCAATAGGCGGTGGCGGATGTGAGGTTGCAACGCAGCGTCGACGACGGTGCCCGCCAGCGCGAGTGCACCCTGCCCGATGGCCGTTTCTGCCGCGGAAGTGATTGTGGCAGCGGCGAACTCGGGTTGATGGTTGACCGCAGGCAGTGAGTCGATGCCGATGTACGGGTGGATGGCAGGCAGCGTCTGCGAGACGTTGCCCATGTCGGTCGACGCGCGCGCCATCATGCTGTCCGGGCCCGAGTTGAAGTGCCGGCCGGCCGCGATGGCGCGCTGCTCGTAGCACGCCAGCAGCTCGTCGTCGGTACGGAACTCCGCGTAGGGCTCGGATTCCGGAGTCACAGTGAGCTTGGCCCCGGACGCCAAGGCACCCGCCTCGAAGCACCTCATCACCTTCGGCTCGACCTCCGCAAGCTGGGCGAGCGTCTCGGCGCGAACGTACCAGCGGCCTTCAGTGCGTTCGGCGATGGCATTGGGTGCCTCACCGCCGCGGGTCATCATGCCGTGCACCCGCACCGACGACGGCAGCTGCTGGCGCAGTAGCCCGATTGCGACCTGGGCAATGGTGAACGCGTCGGCGGCGTTGACGCCGCGTTCGGGATAGGCGGCGGCGTGAGCTGACTTGCCGTGGTACTCGATATGGCTGTGCGACACGGCGAATGGCCGAGCACGGGCCACGTCGACCGGTCCGGGATGGACCATCGCGGCCGCGTGCTGTCCGGCAAAACCGTTGCGTTGCAGCAGCTCGATCTTGCCGCCGCCACCTTCCTCGGCAGGAGTGCCGATCACCGATAGTGTCAGACCCAGATCGTCGGCGACCGGGGCCAGGGCAAGCGCCGTTCCGACGGTGATCGCGGAGATCAGGTTGTGGCCACAGGCGTGGCCGAGTCCGGGCAGTGCGTCGTATTCCGCGCACAGCGCGATGTGCAGATCACCGGAGCCGATGCGCGCGGCGAACGCCGTGTCGAGGCCGCAGTACTGTTCGGTGACGTCAAATCCATTGTCCGACAGCAGTCCGGCCACCCGTCGCGCGGATCGGACCTCTTCCCAGGCGATTTCGGGGTGGTCGTACAGGTCGCGGGACAGTGCGATCAATTGCGGGTGAGCAGCTCTCACGCCGTTGGCGATAGCCACGTCGACGGTGGTCATCGGTCGCCTGGAACTCCGTAGGACGGCGCCTGGGTCGGGTCGACTCCACGCACGCGGTAGTCGTTCTTCTGAGGCTGCCAGAGCTGCCACAACGCGGCGAGGTCGCCGATCGGGTTGTCGGAGTAGTCGACCCGCAGGTCGGTTACCGGCCACGGAACATCTTCCACCACAAGCATTCCCGCGGAATGTACCGGACCGGCCTCACCGCCGGCGGCCAGGGCCGCGCGCAAACCGTCGAGGAGCCGCTCTTCGAAGGCGGCAGCGCCGCTGCCGGCATAGCCGTTCAGTAGTTCCGTGATCACCTTTTCATCGGCGAGCAGATTGCCTGCGGCTACTGCCTGCTCGCCCTCGAGATGGGTGTGGACGCCAAGGCTGTTCGGCCCGGAATGCACGGCGGTATTGCCGTTGCCGTCGACGACCGTCACCTGCCTGTAGTCGGGGAACTTCTCTTGCGCCAGTGCCGTGTTGAGCGCGGAGTCGGCGTCGGCACCGCCGGCGAGCGAATCAAGCACGTGCGAGCCGAGCGCAGGGTTGGTGACGTTCTGCGACGCGACCACCCCCACGGCCGCGCGGGTGTGTGCGCAGCGTGAGGCGACCGCGGGACTGGACGAACAGATCACGATCCCGAAGGCACCCGTGCCGGGATCGCGAGCGACGAGGGAGAACGTCATTTGTTCGTACTCCCGGAAAGCACTGCGGTAGCGTCGATTTCGACCAACCATTCGGGGCGGGCGAGCGCCTCGACGACCAGGCCTGTCGACACCGGGAACACGCCCTTGAGCCAGCGGCCCATCACGCGGTACACGGTCTCGCGGTAACGGATATCGGTGAGGTAGACGGTGACCTTGACGATGTCACGCACGGAACTGCCGGCTTCGTCGAGCAGCATTGCGATATTGCTCATCGCCTTCTCGGTCTGCGCCTCGACGTCGCCGATGCCCACCGATTCCCGCGTCTCCAGATCCTGGCCGATCTGGCCGCGCAGGTAGACCACGCCGCCGGCTACGACCGCCTGACACAGGTCGTTGTCGAGGTTCTGCTCGGGATAGGTGTCCTTGGTATTGAACGGTCGGATCCGCGTGTGGGTCGGCGCTGCGATATCGGTCATGACCAACGTTTCCTTTTCTGGTTGGCGGCTGGCTATTTGGCGGCGTCGTAGGCGAGATAGCCGCGCTGGATCGAGATCTGGTCAGCGACGTATTTGGCGTCGTGCCACACACCCCAGATGAAACTCGATCCGCGTCGGGACTGCCACGGAAGCCCCAGAAAATACACGCCGGGCTCCCTGGACACACCACGCTGATGCACCGGCTTGCCGTTCTCGTCGAACGCATCGACCTGCAGCCAGCCGTAGTCGAAGGCGAAACCGACCGCCCACACGATGGTGGTGATGCCGGCAGCGGCGAAATCCAGCTCCAGGACGGGATTTTTCATGCAGTCCGGGTCAGGGCGCAGGACGCGGGCCTGCGGCTCTTCGGGGAGGTCCAGTCCATTGCGGGCGACGTAGGCGTCGGCCTCATCGAGCATGGACAGGTAGTTCGCGTCGCCGACTTCGATGTTTTCGCGCAAGTCCGAAGCGAAGCGCATGACGCCGTGGTCGAATGCACCGGCCATCCCGAGCAAGGTGATGCCGCTGGCGGCCAGTGACCGAAAGTCGACCGTGTGTCCACCGTGCGCACCACTGACGGCGATGGTCACGTGCTCAGCGCCACGCGGCGGGGCCGCCATGTCCCATTTGCCGAGAACGCCGAGCCACCAACAGAAGTCGCGGTCACGGTAGCTACGGGGTGGCCGGTCGTGCGGGCCGACAGCAAGGTAGACCGGGCGGCCCGACTGCTGAAGTTCGTCCGCGATCTGCACACCGGACGATCCGGCTCCGACCACCAGTACGGCGCCCTCCGGCAATTCCTGCGGGTTGCGGTAGGAACTGGAGTGGATCTGGTGGATGCCTGAGGTCTGCGGCACGACGGGTGGGATGACCGGCTTCTGGAAGGCGCCCGTGGCGGCCACGACATACCCGGCCTCGATGGTGCCGTCGGAGGTCTCCACGGTGAAGCCCGGGCGGCCGTCGTTCTTGCGGACCGAGGTCACCTCGACGCCGGTTTGGATCGGGGCATCGATCTTCTCTGCGTAGGCAGCGAGGTAATCGGCTACCTGTTCCTTGCCTGCGAATCCGTCGGGATCGATGCTGAACTCCAGACCGGGAAAGCGGTCATGCCAGGCGGGTCCATTGGCGACCAAGGAGTCCCACCGCCAGGACCGCCAGCGTTCGGCCACCCGGTCGCGTTCGACGACGAGGTGTGGCACGCCCTGCAAACCGAGATGCTCACTCATCGCGATACCGGCTTGCCCCGCACCGACGACAAGAACCTCGGTCTCTCGGCTCGACATCCCAACCTCCACTGCTCAGACACACACTCGCTGGTTGGGATCCATGATTCAGTCGTGCGCTGTATCTGTACAGCGCATATATTCGATCTAATTCATCTGAAAATTTGATCTCAATTTTCCTCATTGGCGCGAGTGCGAGCCCTGACGCACCGTCACTCGGGCGACTCCAGTGTCGGCGGGAAGTTTGTCGGTATGACAGCGACGAAACCGGTGTGTCCGACCTGTCGGCGCGAGTTGACTCCGGCACGATCTGCGTTGCGTGGACCTGCGCCGCCTGATTAACTGTGTGATGTATCACGAAAAATTGGAGGCAGGCGCAGCTGATCGGCTCCTGGCCGAACCCGCGGCGACGATGACACCCGCGGCGCAGATCTTACTTGGATGCGCCCCAACCCGAGAGACTTCTCAGGACTTTGAAGGTCAGTCGCCAACGTGAGAAAGGTTGGGAATTCATGGCTTTCGTTGTACTGACTGGTCTTCAGGCAGGCGTGGCCACGCCACCCAGGGGCGACCGCCACAGGAGCGGCTTCATCTGCACGCAATACGTCAAGCTCGGCCCACGCGAATCAGGCATCATCGAAAGGTCCACCAAATGACGTTCCGGTATTGGGCTGACTTCGGTCGGCGCCTTGGACTCGGGCTGGCTGCGCTCATCGCGGGTCTCACAGCGACGGTCGGCACCCCGACCGCTTCTCCCGCAACGGCCGCAGGGAACCCAAGCTGCACCGACGTTGAGGTGATATTTGCGCGAGGCACCAACGAAGCGCCCGGGGTTGGTGTGATCGGCCAAGCATTCGTCGACGCGCTCAACGCGCGTCTGCAGGGCCGGACTGTCGACGTCTATGCCGTGAATTACCCGGCTTCCTACGATTTCTCGACCGGCGTCCAAGGAGTCATCGATGCCAGCCACCAAATCGAATCCATCGTCGCGAGATGTCCAGGTACCAAGATCGTCTTGGGCGGCTACTCTCAAGGAGCAGCCGTGGCCGGTTACACCATCATCGACTCGCTACCGCCCGGATTCGTTCCGCCTGATGGCATCACCGGTCCCATGCCAGCTGCCATCGCCTCTCACATCGCGGCTGTCGTAATGTTCGGCACTCCGCAACCCTGGGTGGTCAACGTCGCCGACCGTGACGCGCCGCCAATGAGCATAGGTCCCATCTACACCGCCAAGATGCTTCAGCTGTGTGCGCCCGGTGATCCCATCTGCGCCTCCGGAGGTCTGGATCGCTCCGCTCACCATGCCTACGTGGACAACGGGATGACCGATCAAGCCGCCGATTTTGCCGCCCGCGCCGTGTGACGGGACCTTTGGTGCCAGGACGACGCAACTCTCGGTAGTTCGCGAACAGGGCAACTTCGGCAGCGCACATTTCGTCGGGGATTGTTCTCAACTAGTTCCGGATCTCTGTCCGATCCAGGAATAGTTGAGAGTAGGGCAGTGTCCTGACCTGGTCACTGTCACGTAGTCGTGGATTGAGGCGTGGCTATTTGTCCATAACAATCTGAGAGTGCCGGACGGAATCCAGAACCATGTGAGAGTGCCAGACAATCCGGCGGCAGAAGACTAGCGTGCGCGAGCATCCGTCACGTGCCCCGATCACGGTGATGGTCTCGCCCATGCCGGCAGAGGCCAACTGGAAGGCTCTGCTTATCTGTAATTGGTTATAGGTGTGTAGGACTGTTCCCTTTAAGGGCTGCAGTGGTTCTCAGCGTCTAACGGTGCACAGCGTTGGTCGGGGGTGGTGAGATCGGCTTCGATGATCGGCAGACCGAGTTGCTCGCCCAGATGTTGCAGGCGCGGATTACCAGCCTGATGCACACGGACTGAGAGAGCGCACCAGCGGACGCGGCCGATGGCCGGGCCCAGCGACAGGGCAGGCGGTGCAACCATGATGGACCCCATCAACCTCGCCTACCGGGCAGCGGTGGGCACTGCGCTCAGACCTGTGCCATGCCGCCGTCAACGCTGAGTTCGGCGCCGGCCACGAAGCTGCTGTCGTCGGACGCCAAAAACAATGCGGCGGCGGCAATCTCCTCGGGCCGACCCATGCGGTTCAGTGGTATCGCCGCGGCGAACGCCGCCCGGATGGCGTCCGCGCCTTCGGGTGAGTCGGCCTGACCGTCCATGATCGGGGTGTCGACGGGACCGGGGCTCAGCGTGTTGAACCGGATGCCGCGGTCGTTGAATTCCCTTGTCCAGGTGCGGGTGTACGACCGGAGGGCGGCCTTGGTGGCGCTGTAGGTGGTATAGCCGGGAACACCGACGTAGCCCGCGATGGAGCCGACCAGAATGACCGAGGCGCCGGCGCGCAGCAACGGCAGCGCCTTCTGCACGGTGAACAGTGTTCCCCGGGCGTTCAGGTCGAAGGTGGCGTCGAAGTTCTCCTCGGTGATCGCGCCCAACTCCTCGGGTTCCACCCGACCCGAGTTGGCCACCAGGATGTCCAGCCCGCCCTTCTCCCTCAGGACCGTCGCGAACAGCGTGTCCAGATCCGCGGTGTTCGAAGCATCGCCGGCGACGGTCCGCACGCCGTCGCCGATCAGGGCCTTGGCATTATCCAACTCGCTCTGGCGGCGCCCGGTGATGAAGACATACGCGCCTTCCTGCACGAACCGCTGCGCGGTGGCCAGCCCGATGCCGCTGCTGCCGCCGGTGATCACGGCGACCTTGCCATTCAGTCGTGCCATCAGTTCATCCTCAATGTCGGTGTGGTGTGGTTCGGGTGGGCGTGTGGGACCGTTGCGCCGACGGCCGTGTCGGTGCGCGGAAGTCGTTGTGGCGTGGACGGTGTCACGTCCGGGTGGGGAAGACGTCGCCGAACATCGGCAGCCCACTCTTGGAGTCTTGCGGTGCCGCCTCGTCCTGGATGACGTCCCAATGTTCGGCGAGCAGACCATTGTCGAGCCGCACGATGTCTGCCACGATCCAGTCGGCTGGTTGCCCGACGTTGCAGAATCGGCCGTGCAGCATCACGTAGTCGCCGTCGGCGACGATCAGCCCGTTTTCGTAGTGCATGTCGGCCGGTGCGGCGTTGACGAGCGCGAACAGACCCTCGCGTCCCGGTGCGATGTGTGCGCTGTGCTGAATATAGTCCGGCGACCAAAACCGTTCGGCCGCTGTGTAGTCCCGCTTGTTGAAGAGGGTATCGAAGGCGTTGAGCACGAATGCCTTGTGTTGATCCTCGATGGTTGTCATGGTCGGTGCCTCCAGTGATGTACTGCGTTGTCGATCAGCCGGCGACGACGAGATCGAACTCGTTGCCTTCAGGGTCGGTGAACCCGATCCAGCGGTTGTCGTTCTGTGCCAGTGAGCGGATCTGCTTGGCGCCCAGGCTGATCAGCCGTTCGGCTTCGGTGTCGAAGTCGGTGGCCTGCAGGTCGAAATGCACCCGGTTCTTCACGGTTTTACCCTCGGGAACCTTATGGAACAACAGCAGGGCGCCGAGCCCGCCGGAGGTGTCGGCCGCGATCGACGCGGAGTCCTCGGTGGCGCCGTCGTTGACGGTCCGTTGCAAGGCCGCGGCCCAGAAGTGTGCGAGCCGGGCGGCGTCGTGGGCGTCGAAGCTGATGGCCAGTACCGAGATACTCATGACACCCGGTCCAACGTGCGCTGCTGTCGGGCGGCGGGGCCGCCGTCGACGGCGATGTTGGCCCCGGTGAGATAGGACGCCCGGGGTGATGCCAGGAATGCGATGACCTCGGCGATCTCCGGTGCCTCGGCGGCGCGGCCCAGTGCGGTGGTCGCCGCCGAGGCGTCGAACAGTTCCCGGCCGGCGGCGTTGGTGTACACCGGTCCCGGGGAGACGGCATTGACTCGAACGCCGGCGGGTCCGTACTCCGCGGCCCAGGAGCGGGCCAGGGACGCCAGGGCGGCCTTGGTGGCGCCATAGGCGGCGCTGTCGGGCTGGCCGATGCTGCCGGCTCGGCTGGCGATGTTGATGACGGCGCCGTCACCGCGGGCCACCATTTTCGGGGCCAGCGCCGACACCAGCAGGTAAACGGCTTGCACGTTGGCGGCGAAAAGCCGATCCAGGGTGGTGACATCCAACTTCTCTGACGGTCCGAAGCAGGCGAACCCGGCGTTGTTGATCAGGATGTCGATGTCGCCGACCTCGCCCGCCAGGCGCAGTGCTTCGGTCGGCTCGCTGAGGTCGGCGCCCACGAATCGCGCTGAGCCTCCGGTGTTTTCGATCTCGGTGACCACGTCGGCGCCGCGGGCCGCGTCGCGGCCGTGCACGATGACGATGGCCCCGTGCGCGGCCAGCTGCAGCGCGGTGGCCCGGCCGATTCCCGACGTCGCACCGGTCACCAGAGCGACCTTGCCTTCCAGATCTCGAACCGCAATGGGGTTTGTCACGAGCACTCCTCAGATGTTTGGACCGATCTGTCCAACCCGCTGAGTTGAAATCAGACCGACCTGACTAAAGACGCACGTGTCGTCACAATCATTCCCGCCCTCCCATGGGCCGGACGGGGTCGGGCACCGCCCCGGAGAAATACGAATTGCCTAGTGCGGCTTATAAACTAGTCGGATCCGCGGTAACGGCTCTCCACTGCGTCGCCGATGTTTCAGGTTCCCGACCGAGGTGCCGACGCGGCACGTAACGGCAGATTCAGACCGATCTGTCTGATAGTCTGCGGTGGTGGTGACCAGACCAGCCAAACGGCTCCCGGTGCGGGACCGACTGCTCGCCGCGTCCGATGAACTGTTCTACCGCGACGGAGTTCGATCCACCGGGATCGACGCCATCATCGAAAAAGCGGGCGTGGCCAAGGCTTCGCTGTACTACATCTTCGGCGGGAAGGATGAACTGGTCGCCGCCTATCTGCGTGGCCGCCACGACAGGTGGCGACGAGATATCGAGGCGCGACAGGCGGGTATCGGCGACCCGGTGGTCAAGATTCTGGTGATCTTCGATGCGATCGCCGACTATGTGTCGCTACCGAATTTCCGGGGCTGCCCCTTCGAGCTGGCCGATGCCGAAGCACCGGTAGGAGAGTGTCAGGGCGTGGCCACCAAGGAACATCGCGACTGGATGGAACAGTACTTCCGCGAACTCGCCGCAGGCACCGGTGCAGCGGACTCACGCGCGCTGGCTGATGCGCTGATCGTCCTGTACAACGGGGCGCTCGCCACCGCGACCACCTCCGTGCCCCCGCGAGCCGCGGCGATGACTGCCAAACGCATCGCGCGGCTGACCTTGGCGGCGGCCGATGCCTAGTGCCTGTCGCGTGATCGTTTGGGCCGGGCCATGTTTCGCGTTGACGACACCCGGATCGATCGGATCCGACAATAGGACGCTGGCGTATGCGACGTGACTCGGTGAGCACCTTTCAGCGATGGCAGTTCCGCGGCGGGCGTCCCCATGGCTCGGCACGCATGGTGAACCGGTTGCTCGGCATCGCCTTCGCGGCGGGCATCGGACCAAGGCACGCTGCCACCATCGAGGTTCGGGGCCGCAAGACCGGGCGGGCCATCGCGTTCCCAGTCGTTGTCGTCCCGTACGGCGGCGAGCGCTATCTGGTCGCGATGCTCGGCGACCGGACGAACTGGGTGCGAAACCTGCGTGCCGACAACCATGCGGTTCTGCTGCAGCGAGCGCGGGAAGACGTGTCCTTGGTGGAGGACTTCTCCGATGATCGTGCGGCGATCTTGCGCCGGTACCTCGAGCTCGCTCCCGGGGCCCGCCCATTCTTTTCCATCGACCGGCGGGCACCGGTGGGCGACTTCGAACCGATCGTGGATCAATATCCGGTGTTCCGGTTCGTCACCGCTTCCTGAGCCGTCGTCCAGTCCAGTGCCTCGGACCGCCGATTCGGCCCGGAACGTTCAGGCCACGTGGGTGATTCCTTCGCCAGACGTCGTAGCCGGTGCGACATCGGGCGGGTTACGCCCACCTAGTGCGCAGCGTTTCGGGCGCCCAGGTGGGCCAGGCCGTTGCGCCGATGACCAGCCCGCCGCTCAGTTGCGCCACGATCCGCGGACCGCGGCGGCCGGAGTTGTCGTAAACCGTTGTGCTGTCGGCGGATTCGATGGCGGTGGCCACCACCGTCCACAGCCTGCGGTGCCGTTCGCGGATCTTGCCCTCGGGCACGTCGTGGCCGCCGGCGGCTACCCGGTGCCGCACACGCTGCACGGCCAGGTCCTCGGGGATCAGCACCACATGCAACACCACGGTGTAACCGGCGCGGCGGGCCGAGGCGATCAGGTCGAGCTTGGAGGGGTGGGAGAACACCGTCTCGGCGATGAAGGAGCGGCCCTGCTCGATGAGGGTGTCGCGGGTGGCCGCGGCGATCCGCGCCGCCTCGTAGGCATGCCCCAACGGGTCGGCGGGCCAGCGCTGTTTGGCGATCTCGTCGGCGTTGACGAACACGCTGCCTGGCAGCAGCGGGGCCAGGGTCAGAGCGACGAACGTCGATTTGCCGGCGCCGTTGGGTCCGACGACCAGGTCGAGCCGTTTCACCGATCCGGTCAGCGCTGCTCAGGCAGCACGGTGGCGGTGCCGTCGGGTCGGTATTGCACAATCTGGCCGTCCGCGTCGAGCGCCACGGTGGTGATCCCGCGGGCGGCGAGCACTTCGCCGTAGTCGGTGCGGGCCAGGTTTTCCTCGATCGCCGCGGCGATCTCGGCGTTGAACACCACCCCTTCCTCGGTGCTCAGGGCTCCGACGTCGAGCCGGCCGGCCAGGGCGGCTTCGACGCGGCGGCGCGAGGCGGTGTGTTGCGTGGATACGGCCCGGCCCACCCGGGCCCAGTGGTCGAGTTGTTGTTTCGCCGAGCGGCTCTGCCGCACGCCTTCGGCGGCCGCGGCATCGAACAGGTCGGCGGCGACCCGGGTCACCCGATCGGCAACTTCGGACATCACACACCTCCGTGTAGCAGATTGCTACCAGTGTAGCGGATTGATACGAAAGTCTGCCGTTGACGCTGCCGCAAGTTCTTGGCGGAGGTTACGCTCTGGATCATGAGCGAAGTGATGGATTGGGATCGGGCGTATCAAGGCGAATTGTTCCTGGGCCCGCCGCCGTGGAATATCGGCGCGCCACAGCCGGAAATCCTGACATTGATCGACGCGGGCAAGATCCATAGCCCGGTCTTGGACGCCGGTTGCGGTGTCGGCGATGTCGCGTTGGCGCTCGGCGAACACGGATTCGACGTCGTCGGCGTGGACATCTCCGGCATTGCGATCGAGGCCGCCACGGCGGCCGCGGCAGAGCGCGGACTGACGGCCGTCCGATTCCTTCAGGGAGACGTGCGGCGCCTCAACGAGTTGGGGTTGACCGAGCAATTCCAGACAATCATCGACTGCACGCTTTTTCACTCCCTGCCGGTCGACGCCCGCGACGACTATCTGCGCGGTGCTCACGACCTCGCGGCGACCGGTGCCACGCTGTACCTCCTGGTATTCACCACAGAAGCCCTGCCACCGGATTCACCGTTTCCGATCCCGAACCTAGTGACAGAGGCCGAGGTCTCTGCGGCGGTCGCGAAGCACTGGACCAACGTGACGCTGCAGCCGGCTGTTGTGGCGGTCAAGCCGCCCGAGTTCCCGGGACAGCCGGAGCGCAATTTCCCGACAGACGACCTAGGCCTGGCGCGACTGCCGGCGCTACTACTCACCGCTCGAAAGGCGTAACCACCCGAGGATTCCGTCGCGTCCCGGTTCGGCAATCGCCTGCGCAACCGACACATCTAGGAGCGTCGCCGACGGCGCCGACCAATTCGGCGACCGACGGGCAACACGCAATGACGTTCCCGGCCACGCCACACCCGCACTATCTGCGATTGCGAAGTGCCTCTGAGGCCGTTCTGCCAACAGAGGTCTCACCATGTGCACTTTCTGGGTGCGCTACGTAAATCGCGGTGCACGCGTGTACGACGTGAATGCGAGTCGATACCCCGCCCGATGCTTTTGTGGCCACCGACGCGCGCACCCGGCCGAGCGCCTGGCGTCCTGAACATGGCGTTCGCCAGCTGCTATTGGCTGGTGGCAAGTATCTGTTCGGCCAGGATGTCGGCGTGACCGGCATGTCGGGCGAGTTCGGCGATCATCCCGAGGTAGATGAACCGAAGGTTCACGGTGCCCACCAGCCGATGGTCCGCAGTGTCGTCCAGTTGGTATCGCGCGGCGATTTCGTTCGACCGTGCCCGTGCGGCAGCGTATTCGGCGAGCACATCGGCCAGAGCCTCGTCGTCGCTGACGTGGAAGCTCGGGTCGCCACCAGTTGCCGCATAACCGTCGCAGTCCTCGACCTTCATACCGGCGAGCGTTCTTTGGAACCAGATGCGTTCGGCCGCCGCGCAATGCTTGATCAGGGAGATCGGCGTGGTCAGCGACGGCACCAGCTTCTGACGGACCTGGATCTCTGACAGCTGCTCGACAGCCCGGACAAGCTCGTCGCGGTTGAGTTCGAGGGTGTTCTCCAGCAGCTCACGTTCGTTTCCCGTAAACGGGCGGCCGGGGTCGAGCGCTGCGGTCATGGTGAACTCCTTTGTGTCAGTAGTACTCCGGCGCCACCCGGAGCGGTGATCGATGACGGCTTCGCGATCACGGGGACAGCGGCGATGGTCGGCGAGTCGCCAGGATGACAAAGTCGCGACTGGCGCAGGTGGGGCACCACCGGGAAGCAGAACTGGGAAGCATCGAACGCCTGGGTGCTCCTCACGTGTGAGGAGCTGCTGTGAGCGCGACGCTAATAGATGGCGCTGCCGTTGCCAAGACAATCTTTTCCGATACCGCTGAGCGAGCCACGCGTTTCGAACGCGCCCACGGGCGCAAACCGCTGCTGGCGACGGTCCTGGTCGGCAACGACCCGGCCTCTGAAACCTACGTGCGCATGAAGGTCAACCGCTGCCGATCGACCGGCCTGGCTTCCCGTCAGCACCGGCTCCCGGCTACGGCCACCACCGACGATGCAGTACGACTCGTTGCCATGCTGTCCGCTGATGACACCGTCGATGGCATCCTCGTGCAGCACCCAATGCCCGCTGAGGTCGACGAGCGTCGGGTGTTCGAAATGATCACGCCGGCCAAGGATGTCGATGGCGTCACTGCGGCATCTTTTGCTGCAATGGCCTTAGGTATCAAGGGATTTACATCCTGCACCCCGGGCGGCATCATGCGCTTGCTCGATGCCCACAATGTCGATCCCACTGGCCAACGTGCCGTCGTCATCGGCCGCAGCTCCATCCTGGGCAAGCCAGTCGGAATGCTGCTGCTGGCCAGGGATGCCACTGTCACGTACTGCCATTCCAAAACGCAAGACCTCGCCGCCACCATAGGCGAGGCGGATATTCTCATCGCCGCGGTTGGCCGACCTGAACTCATCAAAGGCGACTGGATCAAACCCGGCGCGGTTGTCATCGATGCGGGCTACAACCCGGGAAACGTCGGCGACGTGGAATACACCACAGCCGCTCAACGCGCCCGACTCATCACACCCGTGCCCGGCGGTGTCGGCCCCACCACGATCGCCGTGCTCCTTGCTCAAACCGTCGACGCGGCAGAGGCTAGATTCACCTCAAATGTACGGCCAGTTGGTCCACGATAGTGCTCACCAGACATGGGGAATGAGCATCTTCGTTCGTTCGAGGTAAGCGCCGTAGTCCGGCAGATTTCGTTGCAGGAGAAGCTCTTCGGCGACTATGCGTCGCCGGTAGACACGCCCCATCAGTGCTGTGACCAGGACTGCCGCCGGTGCGCTGCGAGAAGTCAGCGCCAAGCCGGTCCATACCAGGAGTGCGCCGGCATATCCGGGGTGGCGGATCAGTCGATACGGGCCTGTGTCGACGACAGTCTGGTCCTCGATGGTGCGCAAGGTCCGACTGTAGAAACTGCCCAGTGTGTTCATGGACCACACACGCAGAGCGAATCCACAGGCCTGCAAGACCAACCCGGCGGCGGCGGCCGTCGATGGCATGCGGGCCAGCGGGAGTCGAGATAGCAGCAAGGGCAGGCCGTAGGCGGCGCCGGATGAGGCTAACAGCGCGCGGGTCGTGCCCCTGTCGTCGTCTGACGCGTTCAAGCTGGCCGCAGTTCCGGGTCGGCGTAAGACCATCTCTTGAACGAAAAATCCTGCAGCACCAATGTATCCGGCCAGAAGCCATCTAGCGCTGTGGGTCGAATCAAACACTGCCCGCATCGTCGCCTCCGCTCATTTCATTGCATTTGCAAAATGTATTGGGCGCTGAACGACAGTCACCCGGCGGCCCCGCGCCACGCTAATTCCGAAGACCGAGCGCACGAGCGAGGTCCGGAGGCGCGGCGAGGAATCTCCGCCACAACGTCACAGTGCCACAGCGGCTGGTCGAATTTAGGACGAACACAATCCTCCGCAACTGGAGTGCAGACTGATCGAGGTCATTGCTGTTTCGTTTCTAGAGATCTGAGATCGATCAGATTCTGTCTCCTGACGAGTCGACGGTGGCCAGAAGCGCATCAGTATTGGACTCGGAAGCCGCCAATGAGTCGGATCGTGTTTCCGTCAGGGTCCACAATCGTTGACAACCGCACACCCTTATTGGCCTCGACGACCGCACCCGGCTCAAGAGCGCGCTGTTTCAGCTCATCGATATAGGCAGCCAGATCCTCGACAGCGAAGTTGACCAACGTCGAGCCAGCACGTTGATCGTCGATGAAGACCTGTACCCATCCTCCCGTAACCAACTGCCATTCAACAAGATTCGGCATCGGATTGTTATCGGCGGCTCGCCCGAACAGCGATTCGTACCAGCGTTGACTCCTCTCCAAGTCGGCCACAGGAATAACCGCCAAGACATGCTCGATCGACATGGACACATCCCTTCAATTAGGTCTGCAAGGAGAGACCTGCCAGTCGGGCAAAACTCATCGCGGACGACCCGCCGCCGGACTGCTCACCAGCCGTCAGTCTCAGATCTAGAGATTTGGGAGCGATCAGTTCCGGTCTCGAATTCGCGGGTGGCTACCGTGGTGCGGGTTCATCCCGCTGAGCAGTGACTTGGCGACGAATGTCGAGCAGGTGGTGTTGGACATCGTGGACTGTATGGACAGCGAGCCATCGCAACGACCGTTCGTGAATCTCGGGGTAGTTGTAGACCACTGTGCGGTCCCAATCGTCAGCAGCTAGGCGCACGAGGACATTACCGAATAGCATTGCAGCGTCAGCGAGTTGGCGCGCCACAGCCGTAGGTTCCTGCCCTGCGTAGCCGTCGTGTTCGACGCGTTCTTCACGACCCATAGGCGGACAGTCTGCCCCGTTAACCCGCCGCGCCGATAGCACTCGCTCGCGCTGGACCAGCAGCACGTCGCGCATATGGCATCCGTACTCAAGTGGCGACCACACTTCGGGCTGTGTGCGTGATCGCACGTCAACGTCCTCAGCAAGCAAGATCGCGACGACCTCTGCAATCTGTTCCCGTATGTCGTGCCCGGCCGTCGAGGCCTGGCGGAGGTCGTAGATGAAATTGCATTCGGCACAGGGATCCGTCATCGCGCCATCATTTCAGGGTCACCTGCCGATCAAGCGGAAAAAGGGTTACCCGCCGCCGCATCGACTAACTGCGGTGACCCCATGCAGAAATCAGGGAGGCAGTGGTCATCACCGTAGATGGATGGTTCCAAATAGCTTGCGCGGCAGCGTGATCGGCCTCCGTGAAAATGCCGGCGGAGATCATGAACGGTCCCGCTGCCTCGAGCGTCTGTCGCTCAAATTCGAACGCGGGCTCTCCGGGGAGCGCAACGGAAGTGAAAACATGACCACCTTCGACCGATACCCCGACCGTCGTCAGCATGCCTGGCAGACTGCGTCCGAGATACGGGTTCGATAACCGCCGGGCTGCAAGCGCCGCGAACATTTCATTGCACTTATCGGTGAGCCACGCCGCATCCGGATGACCACCGAATGCGTAGAGGCCATAGTCGGCCTCTTCAACAAGTAACAGGCCGCCAGGCTTCAACGCCGTGGCCATGCGTTGCAAAGCATCACGCGGATCGGGAACATGAATCAGGACCGTCCGACAATGAACCAGGTCATACAAACCGCACTCCGGTGTGTCAGTGCGAATATCGAGCGTACGAACCTCGACGTTCTCGGGCATATCCGTCAGATACCGGCAGTCGATATCCGATGCCACCACGTGCCCCTCGGGCCCTACCTGGCCGGCCAGCCAACGCGCGATCGAGCCGCGGCCGGAGCCCACTTCTAGACACTGCGAGCCGGACGCAACGCCCAAATCCACGAGTCGCCCGATCGTCAACGGGTCGGCTCGCTGTTCAATCAGCCGAAGCCGAATGTCCTCCACTTCCATGGCTGCATCGGTGAAGATGTAGTTCGGCTCACGCACGGATTTCGCCCCTGCGGAGCCGTCCGCCGAGGAGAAGATCCTCAGTGCTGCACTGGCTGGCTGGACCCCTTGCGCGGACATAGCGGCGCCTGCACCACCCTTCGACCACACGGCTGTATCGCCGCAGAATATAGCTATACCGCAGACCGATATGAAACTAATCTACGCGTTAAATACGGTTATCTCGATAATGGAGGAGCCTCAGTCAATGACGTCCCGGCAATCATCGGCCAACCAGACCACCGCCCACCTGCTGCCGTAGCCGCGATAGCCGACAATGCCGAAAATCACCTACGTCAACGACTTCGACGAGCAGGTTCCCACCTACCTCGCGGTCCCCTCCAGAAGCGGCCCCTGGCCTGGCGCTGTGGTCGTCCAAGACGTCCTGGGCATGACCGCCGACCTGCGCAGAACAACAGACCGGCTCGCCGAAAACGGCTACCTCGCCCTGGCCCCCGACCTCTATGGCCGCGGCCCGAAGATCACCTGCATGATCAGCACCATCAAAGCCGCCGCGGTCGGCCGTGGCAGCGCCCACGGCGCCCTGATCGCCGCCCGTGATCACCTGCTCGCCGACGAACGCTGCACCGGCAAAGTGGGACTGGTGGGCTTCTGCATGGGCGCGCAATTCGTAGTCCAACTCTCACCGGGCGGATTGTTCGATGCCAGCTCGCCGAATTACGGCGTTCTGCCGCGCGATCTCGAACCGCTGAAAGATTCGTGCCCTGTGGTGGCCAGCTTCGGAGCCAAAGACCGGCTCGTGGGCCGCGGTAGCGCGGCCAGGCTTGAATCAGCCCTGGCCAGCGGTGATGTGCCGCGGGATATCAAGGAATACCCCAACGTCGGTCAGAGCTTCATGAACGATTGGCAATTGCCCCCGGCGATGCGCATGATCGAACGTGCTGTCGGCCTGTCGTACTTCGCCGAGGAATCCGAAGACGCCTGGAAGCGCATGATCAACTTCCTCGAAGCACACCTGTCTTAACTCCGCCAGCTGGCCGTCACCTGCGACAGAAGGGCACATTCCGCGCCATGACCGACCTCGACGACTCCCTGCCCGACGTCAACCTCTTGCCACTGGTTCCCATGAACCCGCTGCCAGTGGGGGAGCGGATGAAGTGGGCCCGCGAATACCACCACGGTCAAGTCGCACTTCGCGAAGCCGGCGGCCCCGTCACCCGCGTCGGGCTCGGACCGAAATGGCTCGGCCCCAGCATCGTGTTCGTCATGTCACCCGCGGGGGCTCGGGATGCACTGGCGCGCAACAACGACGCATGTGACCGCACGTTGGTCCATCAGGAAATGCAGCGGCTGCTCGGCGACAACCTGGCGGACCTACCGAACCTGCCCTGGCTCTCACGCAAGAGGACTCTGCAACCCGTCTTCACGCGCCACCAGGTCGCCGCGTTCGGAGCCCACATGGCCGAAGCGGCCGACACGATCAGCCAAAACTGGCCCGATGGCGGTCAGATAGACCTCGACGCCGAGGCGCGTCGGCTCACGATGAGAGTGCTGGGACGCTCCGTACTCGGACTGGACCTCGACGATCGTGCCGAAGGCCTGGCCGAACCACTCAACACCGCCCTGGCCTACGTCGCCGACCGCGGCATGCGACCCTTCCGCGCACCCTGGTGGCTGCCCACCCCGGCGCGGCGCCGCGCGCGGGCCGCCACCGCAACGTTGCGCCAGCTCGCTGCCGAAGTCCTCGCATCCTGCCGGGCCGACCCCACCCGTGACGCGCCCTTGGTTCAAGCACTGATCGCCGCCACCGACCCCGAAACCGGTCGCGCCCTGTCGGACCTCGACATCTGCAACGACCTCATCGCGTTCATGGTCGCCGGCCACGACACCACCGCCACCACCATCGCCTACGCGCTGTGGGCCTTAGGCCGTCACCCCGACGTCCAGACCAAAGTCGCTCAGGAAGTCCGTGCCGTCGGCGACCACGACCTCACCCACGAGGACGTGCCCAAACTCGAATACACCGTCCAAGTCCTGCGCGAAGCCCTGCGACTGTGCCCACCGGTCGTCGTTGCCGGACGCACCGCCTTGCGCGACATCGCCGTCGACGGATACAAGATCGAAGCCGGCAGCATGGTCCTCGTCGGCGTCTTCGGCATGCATCGCGACCCAGCGCTGTGGACCGACCCCCTCGAGTTCAACCCCGACCGATTCACCCCGGAGAACATCGCCAGCAGGGACCGCTGGCAATACGTGCCCTTCGGCGCCGGGCCAAGAACCTGCATCGGCGATCACTTCGCGATGCTCGAAGCCACGCTTGCTCTGGCGACCATTGTCCGCGACATCGACATCGAATCCGTGGAGCCCGACTTCCCGCTCGCGGTCCCGTTCACCATGGTCGCCGGCGCGCCGATCCCCGCGATTACACGCCGTCGGCCCTGAGCAGGCCTGCTCTCGGTGTCGATGTACCAGCGGTAGCTGTACCACCGGAACCACGCCAGGTAGCAGTCCATGCACAGCTGGAACGGCCGAGGAAAGAACGGGCATGGTTCACGCCCGGGGGTGCGCAGTGTCGCCGGGTCATGCCCGGTGAAGCGGCGTCTGGCCGGGTTGGCGCATCGTGGGGTGACTTAGCGCAGTTTGATTCTGGCGGGGATGGGGCCACCGGCGACCAGGGTGAAGGGTGCGGCCAGCGGGTAGTCGTCGTCGAGCGAGTCGATCTCGGCCAGGCCGACGATAGCCGCCAGGGCGAGGGTGGCCTCGAGCATCGCGAAATGGTCGCCTATGCACCCGCGGGGTCCGCCGCCGAAGGGGACGTACTGCCAGCGGTCACGGCCTTTGGCGGCGTCCTCGGTGAAGCGGGACACCGCGTCGCGGATTCCTTGTGGTGAGGTCACCACGACCATCGGCGGCAGGAGCCATTTCGGTGCCAGGGTGAAGCGGGTTACCGGGCCGCCGGCATCGCGCAGGATGTCGTTCCGGTGTGGAAGCTGCGGACGGCGGCCAGGCGCTCTCTGCGTGGCAATGGGTTCAGTGGCGGTAGGGGCAGTGACGCGATGTCTCGGTTCTCAGATTGATCGTTCACGCTGCATTCTTCCCCCGGGACCGGTAGCGCCGATGGTGAAGGGCCATAGGCGCCGAGCGATGACCCCTCGTGCATCGCTCGGCGCCTGGTGGCCCGTGTGGTCTGTTTCTTCTAGAGGGCCTCGGGTGTGGCTTTTTCGTTGAGTTGACCGTGGCGGATGAGGTCGGCGAAGGCTTTTTCCCAGCGGTGTATTTGCGTTGGTGTGGTGAACGGTTCGGGGAGGAACTGGCCGATGTGCTCGGCGAGGATGAATGTTCCGACGCGCAGGATCACGGGGTTGAGGGCGCCCCAGACTCGATCGAGGTCGGGGGCGAGCATGCCTTCGGCGGCGAAGGTGTCACCTTGGGTGCAGGACAGTTCGTAGAGCCAGCGGAACATGACGTGTCCGACTTCGCCGCCGTCGGCGAGGGAGCGGCTGATGTACTTCATGAGGTGGGGCGCTGAGGTGACCATGGAGACAAAGCGGCGGCCGGCTTCGGTCAGTGGGTCGCGCTCGGGTAGCGGGGTGGCTTCCAGCATGGCGCTGACCTGCTTGAGCACGTGTTGGCCGGTGGCGTCGAGCAGGTCTTTTTTCGTCTTGAAATAGTGCTGCACCAGCCCGGTGGACACGCCTGCGGCATCGCCGACCTTTTTGAAGGTGGTGCCGTCGTCTCCGTGGGCGGCAACAACCCGCGTCGAAGCTTCGAGGATCTTGTCGATGCTCGTCAGCTCAGGCTCGGTCTTTTGGTACAGCGTTGTCGCCATGCAGCCAGACAATACATTTAACTCATGCCACAATACAATCGTATTGCGGCAGTACGGGCATCGTGGATCGCGTGGCAGAGGTATTGCCGCGCTTGCGCTGAGACGCCAACACCTCACCTGGGACGTCGCAGGCAACCCACGAACGGTCAGCGGTACCGCTCTAGTGGAATGTTGGCGTTCGTCGCGGCCACCCGGGCCCGCCGTCAGCTTGATCGCGGTGGCTTGTCGTGGACCGACGACTAAAAATGTCCAACCCGCGAACTGATGCTCGGGACGGAAACCCTTACCTGTTTGAGCGCCAACTTGCGACTGGTACCTCCACGACGACTACAACATTCGTGGCGGCGGGGTAGACGACGCCTACGCGCAATACTCCTGGTAGGCAACCATGGTGAATGAAGCGAAGCCTGCAGGTCGAACATCTGTGAGGCCCGTAACTTGTTGGACGCGCATTAGGAACCGGTTGCTGCGAGACTGCCGCTATGACTGATCTGGTCGGGCCCGCGTCCGCTTACGAACACAGCCGTACGGGGCTGTCCGCTGATGCATTGCGCCGGGCGATCGTCGACCACGTCCGCTATTCGATCGGACGGCCCTCCGCGGCATTGCGACCTGGGCATTACTACCGGGCGCTGGCGCTGGCGGTGCGGGATCGCATGCAGGACAACCGGGTGGCTTCCACGCAGACCTCGCTGGATCTGGGCAAGAAGGTCACCTGTTACCTGTCGGCGGAGTTCTTGATGGGCCCTCAGCTGGGCGCGAACCTGCTCAACCTGCAGATCGAGGAGGCGGCCCGCGCCGCGCTGGCCGAACTCGGCCAGGACTTCGACGAGGTTCTGTCTTGTGAGGAGGAGCCCGGCCTGGGCAATGGCGGTCTGGGCCGTCTGGCGGCCTGCTACCTGGACTCGCTGGCCACCCTGGAGCGCCCGGCGATCGGCTACGGCATCCGCTATGAGTTCGGCATCTTCGACCAGGAGATCCACGACGGCTGGCAGGTGGAGAAGACCGACAACTGGCTGGACAGCGGAAACCCCTGGGAGATCGCCAAACCCGATGTCTACTACTTGGTGAACTGGGAGGGTCACACCGAGCACTACACCGATGACGCCGGTACTGCCAGGATCCGCTGGGTGCCGGGCCGGGTGATCAAGGGCGTCGCCTACGACACTCCGATTCAGGGCTACGGGGTCAAGACCTGCAATGTGTTGACGCTGTGGAGCGCGCGGGCCGTGCGGTCGTTTGCGCTGGATGCCTTTCACACCGGCGACTACTACAAGGCCGTGGAAGAGGAAGTCACTTCCGAGACCGTCACCAAGGTGCTCTACCCCAATGATGAGCCCGACGCAGGCAAGCGACTGCGGCTGCTGCAGCAGTTCTTCTTCGTCTCCTGCTCGCTGCAGCATGTCGTGCACATCATGGACGACCTCGCCGACGCGTCACTGCACGATCTCCCCGAACGGTTTGCGTTGCAGCTCAACGATACCCACCCCTCGATCGGGGTCGCCGAGCTGATGCGAATCCTGGTCGACGAACGGCGGATGGACTGGAACGCGGCCTGGGGGATCACGGTAGCCACCTTCGGCTACACCAACCACACGTTGCTACCCGAGGCGTTGGAGAAGTGGTCGCTGGAACTGTTCGGTCAGTGCCTGCCGCGACATCTGGAGATCATCTATGAGATCAACAGCCGTTTCCTCGACGAGGTTCGCGCGAAGTTCCCCGGCGACGACGATCGGGTGCGCCGGATGTCGATCATCGGTGAGGACGGCGGCAAGACCGTCAAGATGGCGTACCTGGCCACCGTTGGCAGCCACGCCATCAACGGTGTCGCGGCGCTGCACTCCGAACTACTCATGGACAGCGTCCTGAAGGATTTCTACGAGATGTGGCCGGAACGCTTCTCGAACAAGACGAACGGGGTCACCCCGCGCCGCTTCCTGGCGTTATCCAACCCAGGTCTGCGCGCCCTGATCGACCGGTCCATCGGGGACGGCTGGCTGACCCACCTGGACCGGCTACGCGGCTTGGAGGCTTTCATCGAAGATCCGGCGTTCCGGCAGGAGTGGCGAAATGTCAAGCGCGCCAACAAGGCCCGGCTCGCTGAGCTGGTGTACACCCAGACCGGGGTGGAGCTGGACCCGTCCTGGCTATTCGACATCCAAGTCAAGCGCATCCACGAGTACAAACGTCAGCACCTCAACGTGCTCAACATCATCACCCAGTACCTCCGGGTCAAGCAGAACCCCGGCCTGGAGCTGGCGCCGCGGGCCTACGTGTTCGGTGGCAAGGCCGCCCCGGGCTATTTCCTGGCCAAGCGGATCATCAAGCTGATCACCGCGGTCGGGGACATGGTCAACGTCGATCCCGCGGTCAACAAGTTCATGAAGGTGGTGTTCCTGCCGAACTTCAACGTGCAGAACGCGCACCTGATCTACCCGGCGGCCAACCTGTCCGAGCAGATCTCCACCGCCGGTAAAGAAGCCTCCGGCACCGGCAACATGAAGTTCATGCTCAACGGCGCCCTGACCATCGGCACCCTCGACGGCGCCAACGTCGAGATCCGCGAGGAGGCCGGGCCGGAGAACTTCTTCCTGTTCGGGTTGACGGTCGATGAGGTGGAAGCCCTGCAACGTGACGGCTACCGGCCTGCGGACTACATTGCGGCCAACCCTGAGCTGGCCGCCGTGCTGGACTTGATCTCCCACGGTCACTTCTCGCACGGCGACCCCGAGGTGTTCAAGCCGCTGGTAGACAACCTGCGCTATGACGACCCGTTCCTGGTGCTTGCCGACTACGCGTCGTATGTGCAGTGCCAGGACCGGGTGTCGGCGGCGTGGCTGGACCGCGACGCGTGGTCGCGGATGTCGATCCTCAACTGTGCTCGGGGCGGTAAGTTTTCGTCCGACCGGGCCATCGAGGAGTATTGCACCGATATCTGGGGTGTCGGGCCAGTCCACGTGTAGCTGCGACGACATTTCGTTAGCTGACATAGCTCAGATATCGCTGACCCAAACACGGTGCACGAGACCGCCAACAAGCTCGACGCCGCCGGGCGGCGGTGGAGTCCTACTGCAAGGCCGCCGCGATGCGTCGCCACTGCTCGCGCGGAAACCCCGAGAGGTCGGCGCTGAGCACCTGGACGCATACATGATCCGCTCCAGCGGCACGGTGCTCATTGATCCGACCCACCACTGCGTCCTCATCACCCCAGGCAATGAGCGCATCGAAAAGACGGTCACTGACATTAGTCACGTCCTCGGACGAGAAACCAGAACGCAGCACGCTGTTGGCGTAGTTCGGCATCGCGAGATAGCTACGCAACCAGTCGGTTCCGATTGCCCGTGCTTCATCTGAGCTCTCACAAAGGATTACCGTCTGCTCGGGCAGCAGCAGCGGACCCGCACCCAAGGCCTCCCTGGCCCGACGTGTGTGATCGGGCGTCACCAGGTAGGGATGGGCACCGCCGGCACGAGTCGATGCAAGTTCGAGCATCTTGGGTCCCAGGGCCGCCAGTACTCGTTGCCCCACTGGCACGGGAGACGTCGCCTCATCGAGCCCATCGAGAAACGCGCGCATCGCCGAAAGCGGCTTGCGATACCTGCCAGGCTCGGCAACATCGACGAATGGTGCGTGACTCACGCCAATGCCCAACAGGATTCGGTCACCGTGGGCCCCGGACAGTGTCGTGTACGCGGCGGCGGTTTCGGCCGGGGTATGCATCCAAAGGTTCAGAATGCCGGTAGCAATCACCGACCGCTGGGTCGACTCCAAGAGGTGGTTGAGCGAGTCGAAAACCGGACCACCGACATCGGGTATCCATAGCGCCGAGAAGCCAAGCTCTTCCAGCTCTGCGGCCGCTTCGGCGGCCGCCCCGGGATCGCCGTATCGCAGCTGCATACTCCACACGCCCACACCTGACAGTTTCATCGTGCCACCCGTCCATCTCGCACTGCTTGAGCAGTTCTGCGGTCCGTCGCAGATCGACGTGCCGAAATCAACCATTTCCCGAAAGCTGCGATGCGCGCCCAGAAGCTCTGTCCACCTAGATAATTGGCCCCGCAGGTTCGAGTTCGCCCGTCCAGAACGACCTGGTCTGCGCCCGCAGTACCTTTCGCCACCTCAGACCCGCGCTCTGCAGCGAAAACAGATGAAATGTCGGGTTCACCGTCGGCAACACAGAATCAGCGTGACATTTTTGGCATTTTTTGTAAAGGTCCGCAATGAAGTCGGTAGAGCTTCATTGCGGCAATCGTGCAATGGCGGTGAGGCGTGGCCAAGCGTCGAACAGAGGGCCCTCGACCGCGCCGGCCACGTTGCGGTACGACACGCGGCCCACGCGTCACGGCGTTCCTCGCGTGCGCCAGTGCGCGGTGTACGACGCGATCGTCAGCAGCATGATCGAGGGGACACACCTGATCGAGAGTCGGTGTTACGACTTATCGAATTCGCAGCGGGACGCATCGACGGCGACGAATACAGAAGGCAAGTCATGAACGCGTACACGCGCCAACGCAAGGACAACACCAACAAGCCATCCGACGACCCTGACCGTGGACCGTAGTTAGCAACCAGCCAACCAAGCGGGAGCCAAACCAAAAGCGCGAGAGGGCAATTCGATCTCGTTTGAACGTCCAGCCACACCCCGTGTCAATCGTCACGTGACGTATAACGGCGCCTAATCGCGGAGGCGGCAAGGTCATCAGCTCAATCGCCACGAGGAAATCTGGCAGTCTCAGATAGTTCTGGACGTCCGAACAGAGGCCATCCGACACTGTCAGATAGTCGTGGAATCGACCAGGTTTAGGCAGCCTGGCCAGCAATTGCATCAGAAAAACGTGCGCAGACGTGGGCCTACGCAACTCTCAAATGGATCTGGAAAACAGGGCAACTTCGGCAGCTCGCATTTCGTCGGGGATTGCTCTCAACGAATCCTGGATTGGACATCTAGATCGGACAGCCGGACACACCGCCTCTTCGCCCAGTTCAGCGCAACGCCGATAAGGGACATTATGTCAAGTAAACGATTGCATTTTCATCAGATGAATCACGCAGTGTTCGTGTGACTCTCACCTACCGCTTCGGCGAGGATTGGTGAGATCCTGGGCAAGATGGTGATGCAGAAGATGCTTGCCGGGCTCTCCACGCGGCGCTACCCGGTCGGGCTGGAGCCGGTCGGGGTGCAGGTCACCCAAACATCCTCGGCGACAACCAAGTCGGCGGCGTCGCGGCGGTTCGTGGCGATGACTGAAACCGCTCTGGCCGAGTTGCTCACGGCGGAGCTGTCCGGGCTGGAATCTGGTCGCGTTGATGATCGACGGGCGTCAACGGTCACCTGCACCTACCGACCCTGCGTGCCGCGCTCGAACGCGAGACCGCCAAATCTGTCGTACCCGTGGTGCACCATGGCGAGATGAACGCGGCCTGATGCTCACCGGGCCGCCACCGAAGTTCCAGGAACTCGGGACATCCTCTCGTCGCAGTGGGCGCTGTGATAGTGCGGCTCCTTCCCTTCACCCGGTCGATGGTGTGATGCTGGACCATGTCCACCACCTCGAACAGGAGACCCGACATGGCCACCAAGGCGCTGCTGGTCCGACTCGAAGCCAAACCTGGCAAGGAAGACGCTATCGAGGAATTCCTACGATCGGCGCTGCCACTCGTCGAGCAGGAGCCCGGCACGAAGCCATGGTTCGCGGTACGGTTCGGTCCCTCGACGTTCGGCATCATCGATGCATTCCCAGACCAGGCCGCCCGCGAAACACATCTCAATGGGCCGGTCGGCAAGGCCCTCGGCGAACGCGCCGACGAACTGTTCGCTGCTCCGCCCGAAATCAGCTACCTCGACGTGCTCGCCAACAAGCTCTGAACCACCGACTGGAAAAGCCTGCCTGCCCGCTGGACCTCTCCCGCGCTACCCCTCAATCGATTGGACATTCCGCATCGGTGCGAATACGGCGGGTACGCCGTTTTCGACGTCAGATTGACTTGATCAAAGCGCCTCGACGCCAGTGATTTATGGCGCATCTAACCAGGTTCGTACGACCTGCCCGTTTGCGCCTTAGGCTCACGGCGTGCACAACCTGACCCTGGCCAGCGCCGCGTCAACGGCGGCGATGACGGTGGGGCTGGCGACCTATGCAGCGTTGATCTTCGCCGGCATCGCGGTGGCGATCTACGACGTACGCCGGGAGCGACGGGGCCGGGCAATCGTCGCCGCGGTGATGGTCGGGGCGCTGACCCTGGGCGGGCTGGTTATCGCGATCGTCAGCAGTGTCGCTTGAACCGTCACAACGCGGCGGGCGTAAACACCGGATGGTTGGCGGCGTCCGGCAACTCCCGGAAGCCGGTCGCGACCTAGCCAGCAGTCAGCGCCTCTCCCCTGCCGCGTTCCTCCCGAATCGCTGCTTCATATCGTGACGGATACGGCGGGATCGAATATGGCGGGTTACCAGTAAACGTCGCCGTTTTCATCTGATGAATTATCACTCGCCCTGTTGCCCGGCCGGCGCGGCCGCCTGACCAGTCGAAGCGGCCTGACTACTCGGGAAACACCACCAGGGTGGACACTATGACGTGGCCCTTTCTGCAACAGTATTCAAAGTCGAACTTGGCGTCTCCGATGTCGATCACGGTTACTACGCCGATCACGCGCTGACCGTGGCCCGTCATCCCAGTGAGACCGATGAGCGGATGGTGGTGCGGTTGTTGGCTTTTGGGCTTCGCGCACACCGACTCAGCGACGTCGACGGTGAGTTGGCGTTCGGGGCAGGTCTGTCCACCCCTGGTGTACCGGACTTGCGGCTCGCCGACTACACCGGCCGGATCCTGGAGTGGATCACCGTCGGCCAGCCCGACGAACGCGCCTTGGGCAAGGCGGCCAGCCAGGCCGACCAGGTGCTGCTCTTCCCGTTCGCCGCCGGCGTGTCCACCTGGTGGCGCACCGTCGGCCCCAAAGTGGCGGGGCTGCCAAACCTGTCGGTGGTGCAGATACCGCACGCATCGGTGCGGCAACTGGCCCAGACTGTCGATCGACGGGTCTCGGCGCAGGTGATGGTGATGGAAGGTCAGGTGACGATGACCGTGGGCGCTGTCGACGTCACCTTCACGCCCGAGCCATTGGAGTGAACGCCTGAGCCCGAGGTGCTAGTCGATGGCGCTAGCGCCATGGACGCTGTCGTCGTCGTTGTCGGGCGGGGCCTGGCCGGAATGGTCGCCGCCATCGAGCTCGAAGAGCGGGCAAGACTGCCCATGCCCGGACTCAGCAGCACGCTCGGCGACGGCACCGGGCCACGCTTTTCTTGAGCTGACCCGGGATGGATTATGCAGAAATCAAATATTCAGAGTTACCAGTAACCCGCATCAGGCTGAAACCCGTTGCGTCTCTTCGGTGTTGTGCGAACGCTCTACCGACATCGAACTGCCGATCCGGAATAAAACCCGACCCGGTGAACTTGGCTCAATAGTCGCCCGTTCCCCGACCCAGGAGCATCCATGACCCGTCCTGTCCGCGTCGCCGTGCAGATCCAGCCCGGCGGCACGCCCGATTACCCCACGTGGCGCGACGCCGTCCTGGCCGCTGACGACCTCGGTGTCGACGTAATCTTCGGCTACGACCACTTCCACCGCCCGGCGATGGAAGCCATCGTCGATGGCAAGCCCGTCCTCTCGGACGACCAGCCCGACGTCGCCAACTTTGAGGGCTGGACAGCGCTCGCGTCATGGGGCGAGATCACCTCCCACGCCGAGATCGGACTCCTCGTCACCGGCGTCGGTTACCGCAACGCGGATCTGCTCGCCGACATGGCGCGCACCGTCGACCACATCAGCGGCGGCCGGCTCATTCTCGGCCTCGGTGCAGGGTGGTACGAAAAGGACTACACCACTTACGGTTACGACTTCGGCACCTTCGGCTCTCGCTTCGATCTGTTCGACGAGAGCCTGATCCGCATCGAAGACCGGCTCGCCGCACTGATTCCGCCTCCCGTGCGCAAGCTACCGATCCTCATCGGCGGCACGGGGCCCAAGCGCTCGCTGCCCGCCGTTGCCAGGCACGCCGACATCTGGCACGCGTTCCAGGACCTCGATGCGTTCCGCAAGTCCAGCGACCGCGTCGACGAGCTAGCAGCGACGTTCGGCCGCAACGGCGCCGATATCGAACGCTCGACGCTCTGGGAGAACGCCCGAAGCGCCGACGCCTTCCGCGAAACAGGCGTCACGCTGTTCCAGACCGAACTCACCTCCGACGACGGTTACGACCTCACATCTCTCAAGCAGGTGGTCGCATGGCGGGACAACGGGTGATCCACGACCAAAAACGTGCGCTTCACGGCGCCATCGGCCAGATGACCGCGCCACGCCCACGGTCGTCGCCCTTCCCGCAGGGAACCGCCCACAACCGCCAGAAGTAAGGGTACCCTTACTCTGCATGACGACCACCAAAGCCGACGACCTGCTGCGCGTTCTCCGCGGGATTGTCGGCAACTTTCCATATCCGCATCAAGCCGCGTTCTTCCTCGACAATCCGGTACGCCGGATGCTGGAGAACCCGGCCGACGCCATCGAAGCGATCGGATTGACCGGCCACGAGCGGGTCCTTGAACTCGGGCCGGGCCCTGGATTCTTCAGCGTAGAGATCGCCCGGCGGCTCACTGACGGACACCTAGATCTGTTCGATCTGCAACCGGAGATGCTCGGCAAGGCACAGCGGAAGCTGGCGCGGGCCGGCTACCCCGACATCGGTACTCATGCCGGAGACGCCGGCGCTCCCCTGCCCTTCAACGACGCCAGCTTCGACGTCGCGTTTCTGGCTGAGGTGATCGGCGAGGTGCCCGATAAAGCAGCCTGCCTCGGCTCGCTCAAGCGCGTCCTCAAACCCGGTGGGCTGCTGATATTCCACGAGGAATTCCCCGACCCAGACCGGCTGAGCGTCGCCGAGTTACGAGACTTGGCCGAACCTGCCGGTTTCACATTCGTCGATGTCACGGGCAATCGATGGCGGGACACTGTGCGCTTCCGCGCCTAGCGGTTGCTCAAGGCCCCGGACATGCGCGAGGGGCGCATCGGCCCTTGCGCATGCACAGGAGCAAGGCGACCGCGCCCTCCGAGTGGACTGCTGGAGTCAGAACTTCTTGCAAGAGCAGGCCACGAATCGCCGCAATGGCGACGGTGGCCATGCTCAGCGCTTCCTTGGTGTCGTGCCCTTCGCGTTCCGCGAGCGAGGCCAGCATCGTGGTCAGGTCACCGAGCGAGTCGATGAACTCACGAAAGTCCCCTGGGCGGTACGCGGCGAGTCCTACGACGTGAAAGAAGCCGCGGACACGCGACAACTGCTCCGGGCGGGCGTAGGCCCGCCAGATCGCCACGACGAGGTCGTCAAAGGTGCCCTGCTGGGCGATCTTGAAAAGCACCTCGTTGTCACGAGATCGCTGCACGGTAAGCATGGCGGCCAAGACGCCGGAGAGTGACCCGAAGTGATATCGCAGAAGGGCGTGGCTGGTCTCGATCCGGGCAGCGATCTCACGGAGCGAGACCTCCGGTGCAGGAAGGCTCCCATCGAAGGCGTCGAGAAGCCGAGTAAGGAGACGCTCGCGAGCATCACCCTTTCGTTCCGTGCTTGACAGGATCACGCCCGCAGTTTATCCATTGGAAAAGAATGATTGCAGGCAAACGGCGGAGGGAAGACCTGCGATGGGCGCCATGTGGCAAGGCTGTCTCGCTGACACCGACTACTTCGAGATCCGTTCCAGCGGTGGGCATGACTACGGCGTCTGGGTTACCACCCCACCGGGCTACGACCGCGCCACGACGCAAGCGCCTGTCGTATATGTGCTCGATGGCAACTGGGCCGTGGGCATGACGGCTCCGCTCATCGTCACCCAGATGGACCCCATGCAACGGATCCAGCCCTACATCCAAGTCAGCGTCGGCTACGCGGGCGAGGAAGCACAGGACTGGGATCGGCTGCGCAACAGAGACTTAGTGCCACCCGGCGAGCCGATCGCCAAGGAACTCGTCGATGCCGTGGAGATCGGATTGCAAGCGGGCGCGAGGACACGCGAGGAAGCCGACGCCTACCTCGCCGAACTACGCGACACCCACGCCGATGTATTCCTGAGCTTCCTAACCGCGGAACTGCACCCGCGGATCGCTCGCGACTACGGCACAGCCGCGAGCGGTCACGGCCTATTCGGCTATTCCTACGGCGGACTGTTCAGCCTCTACGCGTGGCTCACCGGCAGCACCCTCTTCGAGAGCATCGGAGCGGGCAGCCCCGGCGTCGTCTCTGAAGACAGTCAGGTCTTCGCCCAGCTCCAAGAGATGGGTGACAGCCGGCCTGCCGGCAAGCTTCACGTGACCTTCAACGACCGAGAGCTTCTCGGAGAACTGGCCATCTACCAAATCCTCGCGAAGAACACGGCCACCGTCCTTCACCGCCTCACCTCACGCAGCGGAGCGGTCACCAGCGAGGTCCTCCGCGAAACGCACGTGACTGGCCTGCAGGCCTCGTTCCTGAGTTACCTCAGAACCTGCCGTCCCCGGTAAGCCATCCCGTCTTCATGCCGCGCATGCCGACTGACTCCGCTCCGGCGCAACACCTTTGGCCCAGGTAGAACTAGCCGGCCCGTGCGGCTAGACGCACCACTGGCCCAGGCAGACGGCACCTGGCGGCTGCCAGCCACCGTTCCAGCCGGCCGGCCCCCAGGGACCTTCGTTCGGGTTCCAGCCGCCTCCATCCCAGCCATGGTCGTGATGCCCCCAACCTGGTCCCCCAGGGCCCCAGGCCGGGACCGGACCCGTTGCCGGGCCGGGTGCCGCCGCAGCCGTACCCGCACCGACGCCAACCGCTGCCGCCGCCAACCCACCGGCAATCGCCATGGCGGCCATCATTTTGCGTGCTCTCATGTCGAAAACTCCCTTTCGCGTGCCCGGCACGCTTCTGTTGTCGTCAAAACCGGCCACTCTTTGCGGCGGTGAAGCGTCAGCCTCTGCGACTGCCCCACGTCCCAACTGAGCAACTGTGGTCCAGTTTGATTAGCTAGTTTAATTACCAGCTATGTGCGACCTCTGAATTACCTATACAGCGCACAGCGATACGTCACCGATCCCAGCCTGAGGCACGGCCCACTACGGACGCGACGGCAGCTTGCCTTCTACGCCGAGGATACGACGGAATCGAATACGGCGATCACGAGGAAAAGTCGACCTATTGCGAATTGCACTGCTGCCAAACATCATTCAGCAGACGTGTCTGTTACCGAGCACACCGTCGCTTTATTTCCCTGCGCGACAGGATATGCCAATGTTCGCTGGTGCGATCAGTGGGCCGTGGGCTCAACCAGACGACGAGGATCGCGCCCATCGACGTAGCCGATGAAGGGCGGGTAAAGTCCGTAACCGAGCATGGCCTGTACACGTGGCGAGTACTGGCCGGCGACCTCAGGAGGCACGGCCAGCGTCATCGTCTCGATCGGTCGTACCCACGGCTCGCAGAACTGCGTCGTGATGCCCAACCGGGTCGTGTCACCGAGGTTGGCACCGCCACGGTGATAGGTGGTGCCCAGAAATACCACGACCGAGCCGGCGCTCATTTCGATCTTGCGAATTCGCGGGTCGGACTCGGCAGGAGTCTCGCCTCCCCAAAGATGGCTACCCGGAAGGATCTCGGTGGCACCGTTCGCGGATGTGAAGTCGTCCAGCGCCCACACGGCAGACACACCAAGGTGCTGTCGCGGGCGTGGCAGGGCGCAATGCCCGTCGTCTGGATGAAGCATTTGCGCCGTCTCCCCCGGATGGACATTTATCGCAATGTGCGCCGAGAGTAGGTACGCCGGGCGCAGGAGCTGATCCAGCAATGCCGCCAAATGACGATGTGTCGCGAGAACGGCAGTCGACGGAGCTTTGGCGAGTAATGCGTAGACCCGTTGGGACCGCAGGCCCTCGAAGTCGTTGCGGCCGAATGGTGCCGACATCAGCAACGGTGCCATCTCGGCGCGAATGAGGTCCACTTCACGGGCGCCCAGTACCTCCTGAAGCACGACGTACCCCTCGGCGCGGAGCTGCGCCAGCGAGGAACTCGCCGTAGTCATCGGGAACCGTGCACCGATGCCTTGAGCGTCGCGCTGGAACCGTTCTGCTCCAACATGATTGCCACAAAGCGGTACAGGGCCAACAGCGAGATGAACCCGAACATGAAAAGAATGACGCTGCCGACGGACTGGTTCACCGGGTTGAGGAACAGCGCGAAGGCGTAGGACCCGATGACCACGATGGGCGCAGCGTCAACCCAGCTGAGTCGGCGGGTCGCAGACCAGGCGAGCGCATCCTTTCCCAGTACGGGGATGAGCACGAATGAGATGACAAGGGTGACGACGAAGCCCCAGACCGTCCACCCCAACGGCAGCGCCGGATCGCCGAAGAAGGAGTCCTGCGGCGATAAGGCCTTGGATTTGCCGACCCACTCATACACACCGAACTTCGTGCAGAAACCGTTGGCAAGAAAGGCAATCCAGGCATGCAACATCCCGTAGAGCACGCAATGCCACACCACTTGCCACGGCCGCAACGTCCGCGGATTGACCACGATCTTTCCGTCGAGCACCACGTTGATGATCACGTAGACCGGCCACAGTAGTGCCGTCATCGCGACCGGAACGAGCAGGGGGACGCTTCCGATGTGGGGACCCAACATCGACAAGTGGCCATAGCGCAGATCGCCCCAGATGAACCCGCCGAAACTGATGTTGGCCTGCTCGAATGCCCACTCCACCATCGTCGCCATCACAAAGTACGCAGAGGCAAGTTTGACGCCCAGATGCTTGAGCATGTGCCCGAACACCGCTACCACAAGCGCCAGTGACGTGATGGTCTGCGGGACAAGCGGCAGCCCTGCGCCGCCAGTCTGGATCCCCGACCATGTGGTCATCACGACCCAGGTCACGCAGGCGATACCGAGGACCACATCGATCGGATTCGCCCGCCGGACTTGACTACTCGTGCCCTCGTCGGTGCTAGCGATCATTGACTCAGCCTTCCGATCATCGATCCACCGGGTACTGGCAGCTCGTTGAGCCGAACATTATTCTAGAATAAATTACTAGTCAACGTCCGACTCCGGTATGGTGCGGTGATGCCCACCGCCACGCAGACTGGCGCTCCGCGCCGGCGTGCCATCCTCGACGCAGCGCTGACGGTTTTTCTCAAGAACGGGGTGGCGGGTACCACCATCGAGGCTCTCCACCGCGAATCGGGGGCCAGCGTGGGCAGCATCTACCACTTCTTCGGCAGTAAAGAAGGTGTCGCTGCCGAGCTGTACATCGCCACACTCCGCGACTATTTCGACGCCTATCTCGTTGCCCTGCAGGGCAGTACGAGCGCACGCGGCGGGATCGAAGCGTCCGTGCGCACCCACCTGGAGTGGGTCGTGTCCAACGAGGCGCGGGCGCGCTATCTATTTCATTGCCGCGAATACGAGGTAATCGAGGAGTCTCGGAAGGCGATCTGCGTCCTCAATGAACAGTTCTACAGCGAGGCCAGCGCTTGGCTGCAACCGCACGTGCAGGGGCGCCGCATCAAACCCTTACCGCCCCGGTTGTGCCAAGCGCTCTGGATGGGACCCTGCGTCGAGTACGCCAGGCTGTGGCTTGCGCGGCCGACGGATTTCGACGTCCTCGGCGCAGCACCGGTCCTCGCCAGGTCGGCATGGAACGCTGTCAAGGTTTGATCGCACACGCCCACAGTTGTGCCGACACTGTTGATCCCACTGGCGTTACACCACAACGCAATTCATCCGCCGCGACTACCATCATCGGCCAATGCCATTGGGCTGACCGTTCAATGATTTTGTCGAAGTCCGGCACGACGACGTCGTAGATCAGGAATCCAAGAACTGCTGCACCGTCTCGGTGAGTACGCGGCCGCCGTTGGTGTTGAGGTGAATGCCGTCGATGTGAAATTGCCAACCGTTGCGTCGAGCGATCTCATCGAAGTTCTGCCGCAGGATCATTTCCCGAAACAGGTAGTCGCGGTAGAACGAGGCGAACGAGAAACGGGTGAATGGCTGTGTCGTCGCCGCACGTGAGAGTTGCTCCTGGAAGGCCTCATTGAACGGGATGTAGTCCGTGGACCCGATCACGGCGGCGTCGCGGATGATGCCGTTGTAGGTGTTGATGAGGTCGTTGAGCTGCGCCTGGATCGGCTGGCCCGAACTTGGATCTTCTCCGACCGGAGCAAGGGAAATCAGCCCGACTCGGGCGTGGGCCTCTGTCTGCAATCTGCGCACGATGATGGCGAGGTTCTCTTCGAACCGCGCGGGCGACGGTTCTTCGGTGATCCCCTTACTGACCCGTACGAATCGCCGGAAATTTGGAAAGACACTCGCCATGATGTCGTTCGTCCCGATGAGCACGATAACCCGGTCGGGCCGCAGTGCGATCACTCGGTCAAGGTGCCGAACGGTATTGAACGAAAGATCCCCGCCCACACCGAGGTTGACGAATCGAAAGTGGCCATTTTCGGGCCGTTCTTCCAGCTCGTCAATCCATTTGTAAGTTCCTTTGGATGCGGTGGTACTCGAGCCGAGACAGGCCACCGTTTCAACGTCCCGCCGCGGATCAGTCATTGCGTGCGTCCGAGGATCTGACGCAGCACCCGGCAGAGGTCATTTTCCGGCGAGCGCGAAAGCTCGTCGGCGCGCCAC
The DNA here is from genome assembly GCF_041261665.1 of Mycobacterium sp. MAA66. NCBI lineage: Bacteria > Bacillati > Actinomycetota > Actinomycetes > Mycobacteriales > Mycobacteriaceae > Mycobacterium > Mycobacterium sp. MAA66. Next base: position 963,389 of record NZ_JBGCCC010000001.1, read on the forward strand.
GCGACGAAGTCGTCGGGGCGCGCCAGCAGCGTCACCGCTTTCGAGTTCCATGCACGTTCCCTACCGATACGAATTAGTTCCGTTTCATGCTATCCGTCGCCGCAATCGCTCGATTCACTTCAGCCGGGACGGCCTACAACGTCTCACTTCAGCCGGGACGGCCTACAGCGTCGAATCACGATCCACCGACGCCGCACAAATCCACTGCGAGCGCACCTCAAAGACGACAGCGACGTCAGGCTGGCCATCGCCACCGACCTGGGCTGCGAATTGCGTTTCGCCGCAACACTGGAACGCATCCTGCGCACCCTCAATATCGGCAACCCGCACAACGGCGCCGGCCTCATCGCGCGCGTCGCCACCAAAAACCGCCTCAAATCGGGGGGCTACTACTCGTCAGGAGACTACAGGCGGACCCGCCGTCGTCTTTTACAGGCAGGGTTGCCTGCCTGTTAAAAACGGTCTACTTTTGCGGCATGGTGTCAGCCAGAACCCGGACGCGACGCTCCGACGAACGGATTCGCATCCCTCGCGCCGAGCGCGTCGAGGCCATGCGGTTGCGGCTGCTGGAGGCCACCCTGTGGTGCATCGTCGACAAGGGCTACTCAGGCACCTCCACCAATGACGTCGTCCGTCGGGCCAAGGTGTCCCGTGGAGCACTAGCTCACCACTTTCCAACCAAGGCAGCACTGGTCAATGCGGCCGCCAGTCACTTGGTGGCCAAGCGCGCCCTAGATTTCGAGTCGCGGATGGCGCGACTCGACGCGGACAAGCGCACACCAACGGCTGCACTCGACATCTTGTGGTCGTTCTACGAACAACCCGAATGTCGGGCATTGATGGAACTGTCGATCGCAGCTCGGCATGACTCCGAACTGCGCGCATTGATGTCGACTTGGGACGACACATACATCGAGCTACTGCGCACGTCGGCAACAGAATTCGTCCCCGACATCGCCACCAGTCCGCACGCCAGTGTGCTCCTGCGCACCATCACCGCGCTCTACGACGGGCTCGGTCTATACGACATGACCCAGGCGGACCACCGCGACAAGGTCGCCGCGGTCCGCACTTTCTTTCTCGCAATGCTGACCCAACTGGAACCAACCTTCGGAGACACTCGTGACTGAAAACTCTAGTCAGCTCGTCCGTGCGCGGCGCATCCACTTCGACTATCCCGAAGGCGGCTTGCGTCGCCACTACGTCCAGGGCGACCTGGTGATGAGCCACATCGTCGCCTACCTGTCCGCTACCTTCCCCGAAGGCGAGGACTTCTTCGTCCGGTCGGTGCGCAACTACGCCGATCAGGTCACTCACCCGGTACTGAGGGAACAGGTGAAAGGCTTTATCGGACAGGAGGTGACGCATAGCCGCGAGCACGTAGCCCTCAACGAGCGGCTGCAACAGATGGGCTACCCCACCAGGTTCAACGACCGGCTTACCGGACAGTCGCTGCGACGGGACGAACGTATATTCTCGCCGATCACGTGCCTGGCCATAACAGCCGCGCTTGAACACTTCACCGCCGTGTTCGCCGAAACGCTACTTGGAGACGAGGACGCGCGAGCCCTGCTGGGGTCCACCGAGGTGCGAAAGATGTTGTTATGGCATGCCTATGAGGAATCCGAGCATCGCGCAGTCGCCTTCGACGTGTACCGGGCCGTCGGTGGCACCGAGCGACGCCGCATCTGGACCATGCGAATGATCACGTTTACCTTCTTCGGCAGCGTCGTGCTGTTCACCACGCTGTCACTGCTGACAGACCCGGCCACCTACAACCCGGTGCGGCTGATTCGTAGCCTCTGGGCCCTGCGCCGTTCACCGTTCACCAAACGGTCCGTGCGCCAACGATTTCGGCAGTACAACAAGGTGGGGTTCCACCCGAATGACGTGGACAACACCGCCCTGCTCGAACGCTGGAAGCCTGAGCTATTCGGCGCGGACGGACAACTCGCCGCCAACATGACCTGACCGCGAACGGATCGCCAACGGTCACTACTGAGGCGAACTCGGCCCCCACGCTCGCCATAACCCTCGGGCGCGGCAACACAATTCGGTGGCATTGTGCACTCGGTGTTGGCTAGCGTGTGAGTCTCATCAGCAGCGTGAGCATGGGAGTGAAGGCTGTGACCAGTGTTCGTCGCGAAGTGTCGATAGTGTTGTTCGACCAGTTCGAACTTCTTGATGTGTGCGGCCCAGTGGAGTTCTTCGGATCGTTACCTGACTTGTTCACTGTCACGATGGTCGGTCCCGAGGTGGGCCCTGTCCGAAGTAAGCAAGGCGTTGACGTCCTAGCAACACAAAGCTATCTGACCGCTCACGCCGGGGACATTGTGATGGTTCCTGGCGGGCAAGGCACTCGTACACTGGTCAACGATGACGAATTCCTTTCCTGGCTAGCGGGTTTCGCCAGGTCAGTGGAGTTGGTGACATCGGTATGCACCGGATCGGCGCTGCTTGCGGCGGCCGGTTTACTCGATGGATACCGGGCCACATCCAACAAATTCGCGTTCGGCTGGGCGTCACGTCACGGGCAAACGGTGACCTGGATTCCGCAAGCTCGGTGGGTTGAAGATCGGAACCGCTGGACATCCTCGGGAGTCACCGCCGGCATGGATATGACCGCCGCCCTGATCCGGTCTCTGCATGGAGACGACACGGCTGACCGCGTCGCGAACCATATTGAGTACTCGGCACACCGCGATCCCACGTGGGACCCATTCGCCGAGTTGTACGGCCTCACCGACACCAACTAGTCAACCGATCAGCCGATCGTCGCCAAGTCGCTTGCCGGAGTGCGCGAATGTCCGGGGTCGAATTCGATGGGCAGGATTGTCGGCCCAGTGATTCCGACGAGGGGCTTCCAGGGTGCCGGGCCGGCGCGGTGGGGGTTGGGCAAACGGCGCGTGATGACGGTGAGGGCTTCGGCGAGTTCGAGTCTGGCGAGGTGTGCGCCAAGGCAGTGGTGAACGCCGCCGCCGAAGCTGAGCAGGGCCGGCGGACTCGTGCGGGTGATGTCTAGTCGGTCGGGGTCGTCGTACACGGCGCGGTCACGGTTGGCCGAGGCGATGTTGGGCAGCACGAAGGTGCCTGCGGGAATGGTGACCTCCCCGAGTTGGACGTCTTCGGTGGCAATACGGAATGGGGCGAAGATGACGGGGCTGTGGCGCATCAGCTCATCGACTGCCCGCGGCGCGAGCTCTGGATGCTCAGCGAGCAGGGCCCACTGCTGGGGGTGATCGCACAGAGTGCCTACGGCGGCGGCCAGTTGATTGCGGGTGGTGTCGGTGCCTGCCATCAGCAGGGTCGCCGCGAGCGTGGTGAGCTCGTGGCTGGTGAGTCGATCACCGTCGTCCTCGGCACGGATCAGCTCAGAAATCAGGTCGTCGGTGAGGTTGCGGCGCCGCTCGGCGACCATGTCGTTGATGTAGGCGTCGAGTTGGTCGGAGGCCGCCATGATGACCGGCTCGTCGTTGGCAGCGTTCCAGTTGAAGATCTTGAAGATGTCCTCGGCCCAGTCGGAGAACAATTGCCAGTCGCAGCGAGGAGTGCCGAGCAGTCCGCAGATGATCGGAATCGGATACCGGCGGGTGATGTCGGCGACGACGTCGCAGTGCCCCTCGGCGGTCAGTGGGTCGACCAATTCACTGATGACGTCGACGATCGTGGTCTGCAACCGTGCAGTTGACCGTGGTGTGAATGCCTTGCAGACGAGTCGGCGCAGCCGGTGGTGTTCGGCGCCGTCCAGACTCAACATTCCCGTGGTGGCCCTGTCCCACATCCGCCCCGAGGTGATTCCTTGTGCCGCAAGCACAACTCCCTTGGGTACGCGGAACCGGGGATCGCGCAAGACGGTGCGCACCAGCTCGTAGCTCAACACCTCGGGCCCGTGTGGCCCCAGCGCAATCGGCCCCTGCATGCGGGCTTGCCGAATGTGCCGGTGCGCCTCCGCGGGGTCGTGGTCCTGCTCATAAGCGATCGTCGGCAACCCAGCATCAAAGACAGTGGGACTGTTGGTGCCGACAGCGTGCAAGGTCACGGTGGTCTCCCTCGGGTTCGATTGGATCGACTATGTGTCGGGCGAGGCAGCAAGACCATCGGCCAGTACGCGTAGATCTGCCAGGCCGGCGGTCGTATATCCGGGGGTCGTATACGTGCCCGACGGCTGCAATCTGCGCGTTTGCGCTGATGTATTGCACTACGCGCCGCGCGCACGCTGGCTAACATGAGCGACATTGAGCCGTGCGCACGGACGCCGGTAATGAACTGGAGCGAGCTGGGCGTGAGCGACCTGCCGACCGGAACGGTGACGCTGCTACTGGCTGACGTCGAAGGCTCCACTCGGCTGTGGGAGACCCAACCCGAGGAGATGACCGCAGCAATCGCGCGGCTGAATCAGTCGGCGCCGGAGATCATCGCCGCCCACGACGGGGTGCGCCCCGTCGAGCAGGGTGAGGGCGACAGTTTCGTGGCGGCTTTCGCCCGCGCGTCTGATGCAGTGGCGACGGCTCTGCAGTTGCAGCGCGCACCACTCGCGCCGATCCGGTTGCGCATCGGCATCCATACCGGCGAGATCCAGTTGCGCGATGAAGGCAACTACGCGGGTCCGACGATCAACCGGACCGCGCGGCTGCGCGATCTGGGCCACGGCGGCCAGACGGTGCTGTCGGGAGCGACCGCACCGCTGGTGGTCGACCGACTACCTGAGGGCGTCTGGCTGACCGATCTGGGCACCCACCCGTTGCGCGATCTGCCCCGTCCCGAACAAGTCGTGCAACTGTGTCATCCCGACCTCGTCAACGAGTTCCCACCGTTACGGACATCGAAAGCTGTTGTCAAAAACAATCTTCCGGCGCAGCTGACCAGTTTTGTGGGCCGCCACGCGGAGTTGAGCCAGCTACGGGAACTGATGGCCGACAACCGGGTGGTGACGTTGACCGGTGCGGGCGGGGTAGGCAAAACCCGGCTGGCGATCCAGGTCGCCTCCGTGCTGGCCGATGGGTTCATCGACGGTGTCTGGTACGTAGATCTGGCGCCCATCGCTGACCCCAGGCTCGCTCCAGTTGCGGCGGCCCGCGCATTGGGGGTATCGGACCAGCCGGGCCGCTCCACCATCGACACCTTGCTGGGCTTCATCGCCGGTCGTCAGATGCTGGTCGTGCTGGACAACTGCGAGCATCTGCTAGATGCCTGCGCCGCGCTGGTCGTCGCCTTGCTCGCGGCGTGCTCGGGCCTGACGCTCTTGGCAACCAGCCGTGAGGCGATCGGCGTGGCCGGTGAGATGAGCTGGCGCGTGCCGTCACTGTCGCTGGCCGACGAAGCGATCGAACTGTTCGCCGACCGGGCCCGCCACGCTCGGCCCGACTTCACTCTCAGCGCCGACCATGCCGCAGTGGCAGGCGAGATCTGCGCGCGTCTGGATGGGCTGCCGCTGGCGATCGAGCTGGCCGCGGCTCGGGTGCGCGCCTTGTCGCTGTCCGAGATACTCGACAGCCTGCATGACCGGTTCCGGCTGCTGACCGGTGGGACACGCACCGCGGTGCGCCGCCAGCAGACACTGCGTGCCTCTGTGGACTGGTCACACGCCCTGTTGACCGAACCCGAACGAGTGCTCTTTCGCCGGCTGGCAGTGTTTGTGGGCGGCTTCAACTTCGAGGCCGCCCAAGCGATCGTCGGGCAGGACACGGTGGAGCGCTTCCAGGTGTTGGATCTGCTCACCCTGCTCGTGGACAAGTCACTGGTCGTGGCCCACGACAGTGGGGAACGGACTCGCTACCGGCTGTTGGAGACGGTGCGTCAATACGCGTTGGAAAAACTCGGCGAATCCGGCGAGGCCGACACCGTACGTTCACGTCACCGGGATCACTACACAGCGCTGGCGGCGCTGCTCGACGCGCCGGCAGGCGGAAACCACGAGCAGCATCTCGAGCAGGCCAACATCGAGATTGACAACTTGCGCGCCGCATTCGCGTGGAGCTTCGACAACTCCGACGTCGAGTTGGCATTGACGCTCGCCTCGTCCCTGCAGCCACTGTGGCATGCGCGGGGCCGCCTCAGGGAGGGGCTGACCTGGTTCGACAACGCCCTGGCCGGCGACGACGCCCGGCGCCCCGAAGCGACGGGCGCGGTGCGCGCCCGGGCGCTCGCCGACAGAGCCGTGCTTGCCACCTGGGCCCAAGGCGCCGACAGCCTCGATCAGGCCCAACAAGCCCTGGCAATCGCCCGCGGACTCGACAACCCGGACTTGCTGGCTCACACGCTCACCGCTTGTGGATACACCGCTGCCTACACCAATTCTGAGATGGCTCGCGGGTATTTTGCCGAGGCGCTCGGCCCGGCCCGGGCCTCAGGCGATCGCTGGCGGCTCAGTCAGATCCTCGCCTCGCAGGCAGCTGCGGCAATCCTGGCGGGTTACCCGATCGAGGCGCGGGCGGCCGCCGAACAAGGACGCGACCTGGCCGAGGCGACTGGTGACCGGTTCACGTCGCGCCGGTGCCGCATGAGCCTCGGACTGGCGCAGGCGGTTACGGGAGAGGTGGCCGGAGCCGTCGCACAATTTCGTGAGCTCGCCGCCGAGGCCGAGGCAGCCCACGATCAAATCTGCAGGGCAGACAGCCTGACGTTCCAGGGCGTCGCACTCGCATATCAGGGCGACACGGGCGGGGCCCGGGACGCCGCCGACGCGGCCATCGAGGCCGCCGCCGAGCTGGGTGGGCTCAAAGCGGGCGGCGGCTACATTGCGTTGGCTGCCGCCGCCCTGGCTGCCGGAGACGCTGCGACTGCGCAGGATGCGACCGATGCCGCGCCGTACCTGAATGCCCTGCCAAAGGTGATGGGGCGGCGCGCGATTGGTGTGGAGGTCGCACAGGCGGGCGGGAATCTGATCGCGGCCCGCCGGTGCGCCGACGACGTGATCGCGACGGCGACCGGCTCGTGGCTGGCGTGGGCGCTGACCACGCGCGCCCGGGTGGCTATCGCGCAGGGTGAGCCGGAGCAGGCCGGACACGACGCTCACGACGCGCTAGCGATCGCCGCCGAAGTCGAGGCATACCAGTGCATCCCCGACATTCTGGAACACCTCGGCACCCTCGCCGGCCAGCGCGGCAGTCACCGCGAAGCGGCCCGGCTTTTCGGCGCGACCTCCGCCATCCGGCAGCGGATGGGCGCGGTGCGGTTCAAGGTTTGGGATGGCGATTATGAAGCCTCGGTCGCTGCGTTGCGAGACGCCTTGGGCAAGAATGACTTTGACGCCGCATGGGCCGAGGGCACCGCTCTGTCAACCCAGGAAGCGATGGCATACGCCCAGCGTGGCCGCGGCCGACGCAAACGCCCGGCCTGCGGCTGGGAATCGCTCACCCCCGCCGAACGCGACGTCGTGGGGCTGGTAAGTGAAGGACTCGGCAACAAGGACATCGCCACGAGGCTTTTCGTATCACCGCGCACCGTGCAAACCCACCTGACGCACGTCTACACCAAACTCGGACTCACCGGCCGTGTGCAACTAGCCCAAGAAGCAGCCCGCCACACCTAACCCCCTGCCGTTCGCTGCGTTACTACACCCAGAACGTGCCAATGGCCAAGGCATCTCCCCTGGCACATCCGAACTGGTTCGATGCCTGACAGCAGGAGGGATGATGCCTGACAGCAGGAGCGATACGGTGGGCGGGCTACCAGCAACACAAATCCGACTCCCCCTGTGCACCAACGACATTGGGCTCATATTGTCGTAGCGTAGGGCAGGAAGCGCGGCGGACAGGCTATGGTGAATGAATGGCCAGCTCGGATCACGCGTACCGGCATTCCCTACCCGAGCGGATTTCACGAGGTTTGACGATGGTTCGTACCAGGCGTGTGCTGCTCGCGTTCATTGCCGCGTGGCTCGCCTTCGCACCCCTGGCGAGCGCGAAGCCGATCGGTGAATGCCGGTCGATCTGCGAGCATCACCGTGGCGATTTCCAGTTCTGCTACGACGATTGCCTTCGGCGCTGATCCCTACGAAACGGGAGTTTCCGGCTCCATGTCGAGTGAGTGCTGGATCTGGTCAGGGCGACTGCCGAGCCCGTCCGTCGTCTTCTTGTGCCATGGGGCCTCGATGAGACTCTTCGTCTCTTCGATCATCACCGTCGGTACGAGGTTGCGATAGGTGTCGATCTCACCGGCGGCAACGGCCGTCATGGTGGCGTACACCTCCTCCGGGTCGAATTGCGCCCGCGGGAACGCAAGCTTCGAGTAGTCGAAAAGCCGCTCGGAGGCATCGTCCTCCCAACTCTCGTACGTCTGGAACATGCGGTCGTTGAAACCGGTCAGAAAAGGCCCAGGATTGACCGTGGCAACTTCGATCCCGAACTCCTGCAGTTCGAGCTTCATCGTTTCGGCGATCGCCTCGACGGCGTGCTTGGAGGCGGCATAGATGCCGGTGAACGGGTTGACATTCAGGCCCTCACGGGACGAAACCCAGACTATGCGGCCCTTGCCGCGCTTCGCCATCTGCTTCGCGATCCCCTGGGTCAGCAACAGCGGCCCCGTGACGTTCACCTCCCATTGGTTGCGGATGTTCGCCGCCGGAATGTCGATGACCGATCCCCCCTCGCCCAGGCCGGCGTTGTTGACAAGGACCTCCACGCCCCAACCCAGTGCTTTGCGCCGGTCGCCGTCGTTGGTGACATCGAGCTTCTCGACCCGCAGTGTGACGCCCCGGTCCGCCGCCTGTCGCTTCAGCGTCTGGACTTGCGCATAGATCTCCACCGCCGCGATCACGTCAAAGTTCTTCTCAGCAAGCCGCATCGCAACTTCGTGACCGAAGCCCGTGCCGGCTCCCGTGATCAAAACCGTCGTCATTCCGCTCTCCCGGGTCGATGCAATGTGCCATCAACACCCTGGCACGGATTCGGCAATGCTGCGCCAAGATTGCCATCTCCGCTACCGATGCGCCGCTCCGGAGGCGACGATACCCATGAACCACGCGACGTTCCGTAACTTCCTACACAACAACGGCTTTCGTGATGCCATGTACCACGAGTGCGTGGCCGAACTGGTGGGTCTCGGAGTGGTCGAGCCTGAATGCGCAGTTAGCTCGAGGCGCAAGGATATTGACCGTTGAGCACACAATTCAACGGCGGTGTGTAGGAGCCGCTCAGCACACCCCTGAGGCCACCCGTGGCTGAACCACCGGGCGCAATGACGCGATTCCAGTTCGCAGGGGTGAGCACGTAGTGCGTCCCATATTGGGTCAGGGTGCTGTTCCACGTGTGTGAGACGGATTCCCCAACCGGCAAGTCGAATTCGATCCGCCAGTCGCTCATCGGTACAGCAGTCGAGTTGACCACGGCGAAGTGGGCGATGAAACCCGTCTGCCACGCATGTGACACCGACAATGTCGCCGCGGCTGCATGAGCTGCGGGCGCGCCGACGAATGCGAAGATGGCAACCATCAATGCCGACACCGCTACGTGAAGCGCTGTGCGGCAGCGCTTCACGTAATTGTTCAGTCCGGCCATAGCAGCCAACACTAGAGGCAAGATAGCGATGTCAGCATTCGCGCCGCGGGTAAGCTGCCGTACCTTTGCCCAACCGAAACCGTTGCGAAACCTTGGCCGCGATCCCGCCCGAACCCGGTATTGGCGACGCCATGAGCGACGCCGAATTGACCGAGCCGGACTGAGCTTTCCGGCACGCCGAGCAGGTTTGGATACCCGAGTTCTGGATACCCCTGAGTTGAAACAGTAACCAACCACTCCTGGACAGCAGGAGTACGGCAGAAGGAGTTTCCCGTGGTGTTCTCGCAGATCGCGTTGAAAACGATCGCAGTTACGGCTGGGATCGCGACGGCCGGAATCCTGGCGGCGACGCCGGCGATCGCCGACCCGACAACGACGCAGTTTGGCCAAACCGAAGAGATTCCCAGTCCCGGCGGGGCCATCGCCTACACCGTCAGCAACTTGCAACCAAGCGGCCACAATGACGGCGTGTGGTTCTCCGATGTAACCGCCCAAGCTGTGAGCGGCTCCCCGACCCCGAACATTTCCGATTTCAACGCACGGGCTGTCAACAGCTCGACCTATGCGGACATGAAGGGCGGCGAGGCGGACGGCCTGCCCAACCAACCGCTTGCGCCGGGTGCCCAGACAACCGGGAGGATCTACTTCGACGTAAGAAGTGGCACCGCGCCCGACAGCGTCATCTATCGGGACGCCGTGGGCACCGACAAGGTGGTCTGGACGAGCTGACCACCCGCGCCTATCACGGCCGAATACCGCTGGGGCTCAACAAAATCTAGATGCAGAAGTCGCCGACGCAGACTCCGCCCGGCGGCTGCCAGCCGCCAGCCCATCCGGCCGGTCCCCAGGGGCCCTCGCCGCCCCAGCCCGGACCGCCGCCGCCCCAACCGGGTCCACCGCGACCCCAGCCCGGTCCACCGCCGCCCCAACCGGGTCCGCCACCCCATCCGTGGTCGTGGTGTCCCCACCCGGGATCGCCCCAGGCCGGTAGCGGACCAACCGCAGGACCGGGCGAAGCCTCAGCGAAACCGGCGCCGACAGTGACCGCTGCTGCCGCGAGTCCGCCCGCAATGACCATGCCGGCCAGCAGTTTTTGTGTTCTCATGTCGAAACAACTCCTCTCGCGCACCGGGGCGCGCATCCGTCGTTGAATAGTCGCCAGCCACGTTGTCGAGGCATCCGACCTTCTGGACGAGACGTCCCAGGCACGAAGTTGGCGGCAGACACCTGACATTACTTAGCGAAGTTAAGTACCCGCTATGTGACCGCTCAGAATCACTTAGCAGCCGCAGCAGGTACACGCCAGGTGGTAGGCCTGACCTGCACCTTCACCACCGCGAGAACTTGCCGTGGCATGACTGTCGATAACGGTGGTTGCCATTCGTGTAGAAGGTGAGGGGTGGCATCTGGTCGCCCCCTGATCGAGGAGTGTCGGTGACGTACTACTTGCTTGCCATGCATCAGCCCGTCGGTGATCCGCCGCCACCGGAGGTGCTGGAGCCGATCATGAAGGCTCTGGCCGTGGTCGAGAACGACATGAGGGCGGCCGGCGTCTGGGTGTTCTCCGGAGGGCTGCACGGCCCAGAGGCATCGACAGTCGTCCGGGTCCGCGATGGGGCACCGTTGACGACGGACGGCCCGTACATAGAAGGTAAAGAGCACCTGGGCGGGTTCACCGTCATCAATGCGCCGGATTTGGACTCCGCGCTTGAGTGGGCGCGCAAACAGGCACAGGCCGTGCAACTTCTACCCATCGAGGTACGCCCGTTCCGGGGCGATGTGAAGAGCTGAGCGCTACCGTGCGGCAGATGCCGCCCGCTGAAATTGCCGGTGTATTCCGACGCGAGTACGCGCGGGCTGTGGCTGTCCTGGTCCGTCGATTCGGCGACATCGATCTCGCCGAGGAAGCGGTCCAGGACGCCTTCACCAAGGCCCTGGACCGCTGGCCGCACGTCGGGCCACCGCCAAGCCCGGCCGGATGGATCATCACCACCGCCGCAAACTCGATCGTCGACCGGTTCCGCAGGGAATCCGTCCGGGGTGACCGGCAGACCCAAGCAGCGTTGCTGTACCCGGCGGCCGAACACGATCTGATCGAAGAGAGCCCCGTGCACGACGACCGCCTGCGCCTGATCTTCATCTGCTGTCACCCAGCACTCGCCCTCGAAGCCCGGGTCGCGCTGACACTGCGATTGCTCGGTGGGCTCTCCACCGACGAGATCGCCCGCGCGTTTCTGATCGCGGAAACGACTGTCGCGCAACGGCTTGTGCGCGCCAAACGCAAGATCCGCGACGCACATATCCCCTACCAGGTACCGCGCGATACCGACCTGCCCGACCGCGTGCCCGGGGTGCTGGCCGTCGTGTACCTGATCTTCAACGAGGGGCATACCGCCACCGCCGGGGTGGACCTCGTGCGTGCCGATCTCACCGACGAGGCGATACGTCTCGGCCGGCTGCTTGCCGAGTTGATGCCGGATGAACCAGAGGTGTTGGGGCTGCTCGCGCTGATGCTGATGACGGACGCGCGACGTGCTGCCCGCACGGATGCGAAGGGAAATCTGGTCCTACTCGCCGACCAGGACCGGGGCCGGTGGGACCACGGCCTCATCGCCGAAGGCCAGGCGCTCGTCCGCCAGTGCCTGCTCCGGAATCGGCCGGGCCCGTACCAGATTCAAGCTGCTATCAATGCCGTGCACAGCGATGCGCCGACCGCATCCGCTACCGACTGGTCGCAGATTCTCGTACTGTACGACCAGCTGATGGCCGTCGCTCCAACCCCCGTCGTCGCCCTCAATCGCGCCGTGGCGGTCGCCGAAACGCAGGACCCGCAGACGGCGCTGGATCTGGTGGAAGCACTCGATCTGACGGACTACCACGTCTATCAGGTGGTCCGCGCCTCTCTTCTGTCGCGACTCGGTCGAAGCTCCGAAGCTGCCGACGCCTACGACCAGGCCGCCGCCCTAGCCACCAACTCCGTCGAAAAGGCCCACCTGCGCCGTGCTTGCGACGCCCTCCGCGGCCAAACGCGGTGAATATGATTCGCGGGCAATAAGATTGGTGGCTACAGCTTTCCCACGGCAAATGCCGCGCCTTGTTCAGCCATCCCGTTCGCCGCGTAAGTGATGTGCGCGAAGGTGGGACCACCACCGGGTGCGCCATTGCAGATGGTGTCGTCGGGAACGCACATTTCGACCGTCTTGGCCGCATACGCCGGCCCGATCGGTATCGGCGGGGCGCCGATTTCCCCCATGAACTGAGCCGACGGTTTTCCGAACAAAACGAGTGCCGCGACGTGGTTCGCGACCGATGGCGGCATCGGCTTGGGGGCATACCACGCGTAAGGCGCGAGATCGGCAGGGATGTCTTTCGGTATGGCGTTCGCGGTCGTGAATCCCGACACGACAGCACCTTGGGAATAGCCACCGAGCACGATCCTGGTGTTCGGGCAGTTCGTCGCGGTGGCCTCAACATGGGCGGCTGCGTCCTTGACTCCGTCGACAACGCTTTGGACGAACTCCAGGCGGTTACCGAAATCGCTGCTCGCCGCGTAGTTGACCGGATACACCGCCACCGACCTGCCACCCACCTGCGACTGCACGGCATCGACGAATGACTGTCCAACCATGCCGACGCCGGGTGCCTCGCTGGTCCCACGGGCGAACACGACCTCCACATCGGGGCACGGCTGGGCGGACACGGACGGAGCAGGTGCGTACAGCAACCCCGAGGCGATGATCGTCGCAACCCCGGCGAGGTGGGGCATTCGCATGCCCCGGATCAATTTGATGACGTCCATATCGGCTCCAGCGTCTCGCTCCAGCTAACCGCTACCGGCCATGTCAATGCTGACATACACAGCATGCGCGGCGATACCCTCGGCTCCGAGTTGTTTGCAATCGAGCCTGTCGGTCGCCGCTCGGCCCTTCCTACGGCAAAGGCTTTCCGGCAACTTCGGGCATGAATCGAAGAGTCAGCGTCCCCACCAGGCCTGCGCCGATCAACATGTATGCCGGCGCCAAGGCATTGCCGCTGACCGACGTCAACGCTTGAGCGATCAACGGGGTGGTTCCGCCCACCACCGATAGCGCGATGTTGTAGGAGATGGCCAGAGCCCCGTTGCGCACTTCGGTCGGGAACAGAGCCGGCAGCGCCGAGGGCGTGGTGCTGTCGAAACACAGTTCCATCAGTCCGACCAGCAGCACCCCGACGAAGACGACGAGGAAGATCCCGCCCGAGCTCATCAGCAGAAATGCCGGGATCGACGCCACCACAAGGAGCCCGCAGCCCGTCCACATGATCGGCTTGACGCCGATCCGGTCGGACAACATCGCAACGAGCACCACGGTCGCCATCAGGATCGCCAATGTCGCGACGATCATCACCAACGAAGCCGTGTTACCAACGTGCACAACCACTTTGAGATATGTCGGCAAATACCCGGTGAGCATGAAGTCAGGCACCTGCGAAGCGACCACAAGCGCCGCACAGATGATCATCGGCCTCCACTGCCCCACCACCGTGCGCCGAAACTGCTGCCAGCCGCGGTCGAACGGCGCATCGGTGTGAGTGCCCAGCTGTTCGTAGGCGGGTGACTCCTCGATCCGCAATCGCAGATAGAGAGCGAGCACGCCGACGGGTGCGCCCAGTAACAACGGAATCCGCCAGCCCCAGGCCAGCATCTCGCTGGTTGGCAGCGTGGCCTGCAATGCCGTCACCAACAACCCGGCGATCACGAACCCGACCAGATTGCCCAAGGGCAGGAACCCGACCATCATTCCGCGCTTGTGAGTAGGCGCGCGCTCGACGAGATAGGTCATCGCACCGACGAACTCGCCGCCGGTCGACAGGCCCTGGAATATCCGGGCAACCAGAAGCAGGATCGGCGCCCAGACGCCGATGGTGCCGTAGCCCGGCAGCAAGCCGGTCATGGTGGTCCCCAACGCCATCAGCACGATCGTGATCACCAACACCCGCTTGCGCCCGACGCGGTCACCGAGCGGACCTAGGACGAACCCGCCGAGCGGCCGAACCACGTACGCTGCGGCCAGCGTGCTGAACGTGGCGACGAGATGGACTGCACTGGCGCTGTTGCCTGGGTAGAACACCTGCGCGATGGTGGTGGCGATGTATCCGTAGACACCGAAGTCGTACCACTCCATGAAATTGCCGATGGCCGTACCCACAGTGTCGCGGCGCATCGCCGAATCGGCGTCCCGAGTCTCGGCGGGTGCACCGCCATACCGACGGGTTCGGGTGCTCATCGAAATGACGTTTACCCGTTGCGATGCTTCCCGAAACCTGCCTGATTCCGGTCTTGTCGACTTCGTGCCGCGGTTACTGTCCGAACATGGCTAACAATCGGGTCCGCGCACCAGGGGTACTCGCTGTGGTGGCAGCAGCCCGCGTCGGCGTCGGTATCGCGATGGTCGCTGCACCGCGCCTGCTCTTCCGTACGGAGACCGGAGCTGAGACGCTCCTCATGCGCACGATCGGAATCCGCGATATGGCAATCGGATTGGGCGGCTGCGTCGCGATGGCCAAGGGTGATGCCGAGGCGGCCCGGCTGTGGGCGGGCGCCGGTGCGTTCAGCGACACCGCCGATACCGTCACCGGACTGTTCAGCCGGGAGCTCGTCGGTTCACGGGGTGCCGCCATCGCGACGATCACCCCGCTCCCCTTCGTACTGGCAGGGATCTTCGGGCTCACCCGTGGACGGCGTAACGCCCAATAGCCCTGCTGTTCAGGTGATTTCGGCTCGCCAGGGAGCCTGGTCGACAGCGAGGAGGATCGTGCCGCGCGATGGCTTCCTCAGCGGATTTCCTGGATGCGGATCATGTTGCCGGCGGGATCGCGGAGCGCGCAATCGCGGACACCGTACGGCTGCTCGGTCGGTTCCTGGACGATCTCGGCACTGCCCGCCTGCACCCGCTCGAAGGTGCCGTCGAGGTCCTTGGTGGCCAGCAGCAGTGTGCCGTAACTGCCCTTGGCCATCATCTCGTGGATGACGCGTCGTTCCTCATCGGTCAATCCGGGTGTGGCATCGGGCGGGTACAGGACGATATTCGTATCGGTCTGGTTGGGCGGTCCGACGGTTAGCCAGCGCATGTTGCCCCCACCGACATCCAACCGGACCTCGAATCCGAGAACGTCGCGGTAGAAGGCCAGGGACTCTTCCGGGTCTTCGTGCGGCAGGAAGCTTGAGTGAATGTTGATTTCCATGCGGATCACGTTAGGTGCAGTCGGACGATCGGTGCTTCTTGATTCCTGATCGGTCTGGTCACCTGCTTCTCGACACATGAAGGCATCCCCTCTGCCACACCGGCTGTCCGTTCCCGGTACACGCTCGGCGGCATTCCGACCAGCTCGGTGAAGCGAGTACTGAAGGTGCCCAACGACGAACATCCGACGGCGAAACACACCTCGGTGACACTCAGGTCACCGCGACGCAGCAGAGCCATCGCCCGCTCGATGCGTCGCGTCATCAGATAGGAGTACGGCGACTCGCCGTAGGCCAATTTGAACTGCCGGGACAAGTGGCCTGCCGACATGTTGACACCGCGCGCGAGAGCCTCGACATCCAATGGCTGTGCGTACTCGCGATCCATTCGGTCGCGGACGCGCCGCAACAATTTGAGGTCGCGCAGACGCTGTTGTTCAGCGGGCGTGCCGGTCACAGTCGCAATCCTACTTCAGCGCTCAGCCAAACCGGTCTCGCGCCATGCTGCGCCGCCGTGCCGCGCTTCTGTGAATAGTGTTGTACTACACAGCCTTTCCGTACCATCCACGGACATCAGGTCCACGACATGCTGGGGCGTCAGACAATTTTCGGGCTTGCGCATCGTTGCACCGAAGTCGCCGAGCATGAGTGCCTCGAATCACTTTGTGGCCTAATTGATTTCGCGGCAAGTCTTGATCGGCAAACATCGGCCGGCGACACGGTCACTTCGACGACGGGCCGATTCAGGCAGCCGCATGATTGGCGCGGGCTACTCTGACGCCTATGAGCGCTGAAACCGGTGGCTGGTTCCGCACCAAGTCGGTCGAGCAGTCGATCCTGGACACCGACGAACCGGACTCGAAGCTACGCAAAGACCTGACAGCCAAGGACCTCACCGTTTTCGGCGTCGCTGTCGTGATCGGTGCCGGCATCTTCACTCTCACCGCGCAGACCGCGGGCACCATGGCGGGGCCGTCGGTGTCGCTGGCCTTCGTTCTGGCCGCTGTCGCCTGCGGGCTGACCGCACTCTGTTACGCCGAGTTCGCCTCAACCGTCCCCGTCGCGGGCAGCGCATACACGTTCGCCTACGCCACCTTTGGTGAGACGGTCGCCTGGATCATCGGCTGGGATCTGATTCTCGAATTCGCACTTGCGGTGTCCGTCATCGCCAAGGGCTGGTCGCAGTACCTCGGCACGGTACTCGGCGGATCGGTGACGCCGATTGTGCACATAGGATCGGTCAAGTTCGACTGGGGCGCGCTGGTGATCATCGCCATCGTCGGGATCCTGCTCGCGACCGGCACCAAGCTGTCCTCGCGGGTATCTGCCGTCGCAGTGGCGATCAAACTCAGTGTGATCGTCCTGATCCTGGTGGTCGGCGCCACCTACTTCAAGGCATCCAACCTGACGCCCTACATCCCGCCGGCGCAGCCGTCGGCCAAAGCCGAAGGCGTGCACCAATCGCTGCTCGCCTGGCTCACCGGATCCGGCGGCACGAGCTTCGGGTGGCTCGGCCTGCTGTCGGCGGCCAGCATCGCGTTCTTCGCCTTCGTCGGTTTCGACGTGGTCGCCACCGCCGCAGAGGAGACCCGGAATCCGCAGCGCGACGTGCCGCGCGGAATCTTCGGAGCGCTGGCCATCGTCACCGTGTGCTACGTCTCGGTGTCGATCGTACTCACCGGGATGGTGCCCTACACCCAGCTTCAGGACGAAAATGCCACCCTGGCAACGGCGTTCGCACTACACGGCGACACGTGGGTAAAGAACATCGTCTCGATCGGGGCGCTCGCGGGCCTGTCGACCGTCGTCATGGTCATGTTCCTCGGTCAAACGCGGGTCCTGTTCGCGATGGCCCGAGACGGCCTGATCCCCCGTGGTCTCGCACGCACCGGCAAGCACGGCACACCCGTACGGCTCACCGCCGTCGTGGGCGCGGTCTGCGCGGTACTGGCCGCGTTCGTCGACTTCGGCACGCTCGCCGGAATGGTCAACATCGGCACGCTGGTGGCGTTCGTTCTGGTCGCGACCGGCATCCCGATCCTGCGCAGAACCCGCCCCGATCTCAAGCGCGGCTTCCGCGTTCCGTTTGTCCCGGCGATACCGATCCTGGCCGCGATCTCCTGCGTGTGGTTGATGGTCAACCTCGCGGTGGAGACCTGGCTGCGCTTCGTGATCTGGATGGCGATCGGCGCGGTGATCTACCTCGCGTACGGACGGTCCCATTCCATGCTCGCGCCGGAACGACGGCTGCTCACGGGCAAGTGACTCTGATTTCGAAGGGCTTACTGACCACCACAGGGGGCAGTGCCGCAGTGATGCCCGTGGCCGTACCACTGATGGTGTAGACGTTGCCGTCTTTGGTGACCTTCGCTTGACCTCCGGAAATGCCTTGCTGGAAGCCCAAAATGGTGCCGCTGATGTTGCCAAGACCTACCGAGTGCACGGTGCCGGCATCCGCGGAGAGCACTACCACCACGCCCGAAACCCCTTGGCCGATAGCGATATTGAAGTTTCCGACGGCGTTGGTGCAGACGGCGTTGCCGGCAATGTTTTGTTTGGCACCGTCGACGGTGACCTCAGCTTGAGCGGGCGGTGGGCTGCCGTTGGCGGTTTCGGTGGCTGAGGTCGCCGATGACTGTGTGGTGGTGGCGGTACTGCTGGTCGCCGAGGGTGTCTTTTCGCTGGAGCATCCGGCGCCGGCGATCCCGATGGCGATTGCGGCGACCGCCGCACCAACCGCGATCTCTTGCCTCACCGCGGACTCCTCTCGTTGCCGGAGACCAGCGTATCGGTCATCGAGTCATGATTGGACGAAAATGATTACGCGACAATCACTTATCTGCCAGATTTGGGACGCCTTCGCCGGGTTCAGGCAAATACGTCGTTGAGCGTCACCGTACGCAGCTTCCGATGACGGACGATGTCGACGAGACGGTCGAACACATGCGTCACCGGGGCATGGTTGAGATGACCGAGGACGATGTTCTGGGGACGGAAATGCGTATCGGCCATCTTCACGATGTAGTCCTCGGTGATCACCGTGGAGTCGGCCAACGAACCCGACCACATGGTGGTGATCGGGTAACCCAGGTCGGCCGCAACTGCACGGACCGCGGAATTGTGATGGCCATAGGGCGGCCGAAAGTATGGACGCGCGTCAACGCCGAAAGCGTTGGACAAGAACGTGTGGTTGCGCTCGATCTGTTCGGCGATCTGCCCCCGCGACAGCGTGGTGAGGTCGGGGTGTGACCAGGTGTGGTTACCCAGCTGAATCTGACCCGACTCGACCATCGGCCGCAACAACGGCGCATTGTCCGTCCAAGACCGGTAGTAACCGTTGACGAAGAAGGTCAGCCGGATGCCGGTGTCTTTGGCCAGCTGGGCGTAGGAGCGCACGACATTGCTGTCCACGCCGTCGTCGACGGTGAGCGCCAGTAGATCGCCCTGGCCGGGCAGCACTCTCAGCACGCCGGCACCGGGCATCGCAAACCGCGCAGACGCGGGCGGTGGCGGTAGCAGCGGCGCCGGTCTATCCGTGCCCATCAGCGCCGGACCCGATACCACTGCGGCCGGGGCCGCGGCAGCGGGCGCAGGTAGCGGCGGGTTCATCACCGAGCGCAGCACCGAAATCGTCGCAATCGACGGCGGAATGGTGATCGCTGCGCCGATGCCAGTCAGGAAAGCCCGTCGGCTCAGGGCAGACACGGCAACTCACCGAGCGAGGAGCAGCCGACCGGTTCCCCTTGCCGATCACCGCGGCAGAGGTCGCATCGCGCGTGAGCAGGAGAGAACATCGGCGAGAAACCTATCAGGAGTTCCTGGTGGCGGCAGCGCTGAAGTCGGCAAATGACATCGATCGACAACCTGGCCGAACTCGCTCACCGAGAATCATCACACGCCAAATACGGCGCCGATGAATGCCGATTGATCACCGTCATATCCATTTACCCGGCTGATGTCACCGCGGTGCCATGGTATAGATATTTCGAGTGAAAGTTCGTCGGGGAGATCATTTATGAAAATCCGGGTCATCGTTGGTGTGATTGTCCTCCTTGCGGCATACGCCATAACGATTGCCTTATATGCCAGCACCGGCCTCGGGCACCCCAGTCAACTTATCCAAAGTAGGCCCACAGCCGACGGCACGATCGTCACCATTGACTTCAACGAGGTGCATTCAGTAAAGGGCGAGATGGTTGCCAACATCACCGTGGCGCCAGGGTCCAAGCTCTTGGATCCCACCACCGGCGGTCTCACCGAAGACCTAGGTATCGCAGTGCATTCCGCGGTGACACCGACCAGACGCAACTGGTCAAAGGGAATGGTGCCCGGGGTTTTCCCGGTGGCACTGACATTATCCGGCGACCCGGGTGATTACCCCTTCGACCGCTACGAATCCGGCCCGATCACGGTCGATTTGTTCCACGGTGGTTCGCCAATACCGGAACGTGTTGCACCGGCGATTTTCGACCTCACCGCGGGCTGGATGTTCAACATTCCGATTGAGGACAAAAGCACCGGGCCCGAAGTTTATCGAGTGCATGTGTTGCGGTCACCCAGCACCGGCGCGTTTGCCACCGTCATTCTCGGTGCGTTGATCACCATCGCAAGCTTAGGTGTCGTTGTTGCTATTCAGACCGCACGCAAGGCACGGAAGTTCCAACCACCGATGATGACGTGGTTTGCCGCACTCGTTTTTGCGGTGGTACCGCTGCGCAACGCACTTCCCGATGCGCCCCCGATGGGCACCTGGATCGACATCACCATCGTCTTGTGGGTCATCGTTGCATTGGTGGCCTCGATGGGCATCTACATCGCCTGCTGGTGGCGGGATACTGCGCAGTGAGCAATCCCTGCGCCATTGATCACCGTCAGTAGCCACTCAGCAGCGTGCGTAGCCGCCCCAACGCTACGGGGCCGGCGTTGCTGCGGATCCGGCTCGGATCGGCGGGGCGTCTCCCCCACAGCAGCAAAACCCTTGCAGCCGCATCGGTCTCGATCGTCGCGGGTCCCTCGGGTGGAGCCAGAGAGATCGTTGTCTCGTCGGCAGTCGCACCGACGACCACGTCATCGCGGCCGCCGACCCTCAGGCGTGAGTCGATACGCTCGTCGCTCCGCAGGCCAAGCGCTGAGTATCCGCGACGAAGCAGTGGCCGCCCCACGGCTCGCACACTGTGGTCGGTCATCCATTGCTGTCCCAACTGCTCCTGCGCAACGGCATCGTCACCGGTGATATCCCACCGGTGCAGTACCAATTCCTCGCGCATGTGCTCGGCGAACCAGCACACCTTCATCGTGCGACCGGTCCACGCCACATCGGTGTCGGCACCGAGCTCGCTCTCGGCTGCAGCCGTGATGCTGCCGAGCTGCGCCATTCGGTCGCACAAAGCCGACCACAGATCTGCGTCGTTCATGTTCCGGTACGGAGCTTCTCGCTCCTCGAAACCTCGTGTCGGCACGCGCTCATCGGTCAGGTGACCTGCCAAGACCCGGCCGAGTTCCTCGGCATTTCCGGTCTGGTGAACGACGATGTCGCGCACGGTCCACGCCGCGCACCACGTTCCCGCATCGGGTCGTCGGCGCTGCAGTGCCTGAGCGAACGACGCCCACTCGGGAAAAAGCCCGCCGTCGACAGATTCTGGGTTTTCAGCAGTGACCATGACTCCAGAACTACCCCATCCGCGCCGCGAGAACCATCGAGCGACCCGCGTCAACGAGCAACGTCGCGGAAACCTCTTACGGTGTCGGCCAGGGTGATTCGCGGGTCGCGGTAGTTGATCCCCAGGTCGCGTTCGCTCGGCGAGTCGTCGGACGCCGGCATCTGCGTGTAGTACTGCATTCCGGCCTCGGTGAAGGGAGTCTGGAACGGCAGGAACGGACCGAGGCGATCGAGCACCTGTCCGGCGACGCGCAGCACCGTGTCCGGAACCGGGACGGCGAACATGGTCTTGTTGCCGACCTCGGTGAGCAGCTTCGCCAACTGGTCCACCGGAACTCGATGGCCGCCGGCCATGTACCGCCGCGGACCGCGACCGGGTTCGAGCAGCGCGGCGTGCAGGGCGGCCAGGTCGCGACCATCGACGATCATCCAGGCCGCGCCGCGGCCCGGGATGGCACCGAGTTGTAGCGCCGCAGCAACCCCTTCGCCGGCTTCACCGAACTGATCCCCGACCGGCGGCCCCATCACCATGCCGGGATAGGTGATGTTCACCGGTGCGCCGGCATCCTGCATTCCGCGTGCGTAGATCTCGACCTGCGCTTTGGACCGCCCGTACCCGTCGGTCCCGCCGAACACCGGCAGGTCCGCCGCCAGCGTTTCCACATCTGGATTGAACAGCGCAGTAATGCTCGACACGTGAATGATCGGATCGAGTCCGAGTTCTGCGGCACCGCCGAGTACGTTCCGCGCGCCGTCCATGTTGGTGCTCATCATTTGTGCGGTCTGGCTCTGATCGGTGGCGACCAGCGCCGCAGCGTGCAATACGGCGTCGCAGCCCTGAAGGGCCCGCAATACCGAGCTACGATCGGTGATGTCGCCGACCGCGTGGTCGGAAACGTCGACGCCCAACTTGGCCACGCTGGTGTGCAGCCGGTCCGGGTTTCGCACCAGGAACCTGACCGAATGTCCAGCATCCGCAATTGCTTTCGCGCTCCAGCCGCCGACAAAACCCGTACCACCAGTGACCAGGACACGCATGACGCCAACCTCCTGAGAAGTGAACAACTGCCGCCACGACGCTACTAGCCGATACCCGAGAGGTAGCGAAGATCAGTCATTCCGATGATGCGCCCAACAGGTAGATCGACCAGACGATAGGTGAAACCTATTGCGCCCGAGGCACATACATGATGATCGACACTCCGATCAGGCAGATGAGTGCGCCGGTGACATCCCAGCGGTCGGGCCGGAATCCATCCAGCGCCATACCCCAGGCCAGCGACCCAGCGACGAAGACCCCGCCGTACGCGGCCAGGATACGGCCGAACTGCGCGTCCGGCTGCAGCGTCGCCACGAACCCGTACAAGCCCAACGCCACCACCCCGGCGCCGATCCACACCCAACCCCGGTGTTCACGCACCCCCTGCCAGACCAGCCAGGCACCACCGATTTCGGCGATCGCCGCCAGGACGAACAACAGTATTGAACGCACCACCATGGTGATCGACCCTACGAGAAATGGTCAGCCGATGGTGCCGGCCGGCGGAACCAATTCCGCTATGAGCGACCGCACGTGCCCGGCGATCGTGTCACGAATACCGCGCACAACGTCCAGCGGCTGACCGGCCGGGTCATCGAGCTCCCAGTTGCGGTACGACACACCGGGAAAATATGGGCAGGTATCCCCACAGCCCATGGTGATCACCACGTCGCTGGTACTCACCGAATCTGCAGTGAGCACTTTTGGAACCTCGGTGGTGATATCGACGCCCAGCTCTGCCATGGCCGCGATGGCAAGCGGGTTGATCTGGTCGGCGGGTTCGGTTCCCGCTGAACGTACCGCGATACGACCTTCGGACAGACGCTGCAGGAGAGCCGCGGCCATCTGCGAACGGCCGGCGTTGTGCACGCAGACGAACAAGACCGTCGGCTTAGCGTTCATCAGTGGATACCCTTCGGGCACTTCGGCTTTGGTCATATTCCGGGAACAGGCGTGGCTTCAGGGCCAGGGACAGATACACCAGCGCGATCAACACCGGCACTTCGATCAGTGGTCCGACGACGCCCGCGAGCGCTTGTCCGGACGTCGCACCCCAGGTCGCGATGGCCACCGCGATGGCCAACTCGAAGTTGTTTCCCGCTGCGGTGAACGCCAGCGTCGCGGTCCGTGGGTAACCGAGCTTGAGGGCGGCCCCGAGCAGGTAGCCGCCGCCCCACATGATGGCGAAATAGGCCAGCAACGGCAGCGCGATCCGTGCGACGTCCCACGGGTGCGTGGTGATCTGATGGCCCTGCAACGCAAAGAGAATCACGATGGTGAACAACAGCCCATAGAGGGCCCACGGTCCGATTCGCGGCAGGAACGTCGATTCGTACCAGCGACGGCCTCTCGACTGTTCGCCGAGGCGCCGGGACAGATATCCGGCCGCCAAGGGCGCACCCAGAAAGATCAGTACGGACTTGGCAATTTGCCACGGCGACACCGTGAGTGCGGTCTGTGGCAAGTGCAGCCAACCGGGCAGAACGGACAGGTAGAACCAGCCCAACGTCGCGAACATCAGCACCTGGAAGATCGAATTGAGTGCGACCAGTACCGCAGCGGCCTCCCTATCGCCACATGCCAGATCGTTCCAGATGATCACCATGGCAATACAGCGCGCCAGTCCGACCACGATCAGGCCGGTTCGGTATTCAGGCAGGTCCGCCAACATGGCCCATGCCAACGCGAACATCAATGCCGGGCCGAAAACCCAGTTCAGCAACAGCGATGCGACGAGCAGCCTGCGATCGGATGTGACGGTGCCGAGGTGGTCGTAACGCACCTTGGCCAGCACCGGGTACATCATGACCAGCAACCCCAAAGCGATGGGCAACGAAATCCCGTCAACCTCAACACTTTCCAGTACGAGGTTCAGCCCGGATATCCCGCGCCCCAGGAGAAGCCCGACTACCATCGCCAGCCCGATCCAGGCCGGCAGAAACCGGTCCAGGGTGGACAGCCGTGTCGTGCCGGACATTTCGAGGTTCATCTGGTCGTGCAGCACGACGGTGCCACATCGCCGGCGGCTCCGCATCCACCCTCCGACTCAGCGGCGGGCAGGCCGGGTCTGCTGCCGAAGACCTCTGAGTCCGCCAGCACGGTGTAGATCTCCCACCTCTCCCCACCCGGACCGGTCACCCAGACCTTGTCCTGCGTGGCGAAGCAACAGGTGGTGCCGATCTCTTCCTCGGTGAACATCTCGGCCTCGGCGAGTCGGGCGATCTCGGCGTGCACCACCTCGCTGGCGCCGACCTCGACCCCGAGGTGATTGAGGCTACCGCCATGTCCGGGGTTCTCCAGCAGCACCAGTTTCAGCGGCGGATCGGCGATGGCGAAGTTGGCGTAGCCAGGTTTGCGTTTGGCCGGCTCGGCGTTGAACAGTTTGGAGTAGAACGCGATTGCCTCGTCGAGGTCATCGACGTTGAGGGCCAGTTGCACACGCGACATGTCGAGCCACACTCCCAGTAATGAGACATATATCGAATCAGTTGGACGCCCTCAGCATGTCCACCTTTTCGATATATGTCAATAACTATGGCATGATCGGTTGATGCCCAAAGCGCTGCCGGTGATCGATACCACCGCACCCGTGTGCTGCGCGCCGGTGGCCGCTGGACCGATGAGCGATACCGATGCCCTGGAAATCGCCTTGCGCCTCAAGGCCCTCGCCGACCCCGTACGCGTCAGGATCGTGTCATATCTGTTCAGTTCGCCTGGTGGAGAACAGATTTCCGGAGATCTGGCCGTGGTCCTCGACCTCGCCGAGTCCACCGTCAGTCACCATCTGGGCCAGCTTCGCAAGGCCGGGATCGTGACCTCTGAGCGCCGCGGAATGAATGTGTTCCATCGAGTACGACCGGATGCACTGCAAGCACTCTGCGCGGCGCTGGACCCCAACTGCTGTACGTGAGCAGATAGTCAGGACAGACCGATGTACACCGACTTGGTGTTGAAGTAGGCCTCCAGACCCTTCTTGCCCCGCTCACCGCCCCAGCCGGACTGCTTGTGACCGCAGATCGGCATGGACGGGTCCGCCGCCAACGCGGAGTTCACCCAAATCTGGCCGCCGCGAAGGGCATTCGCGACGCGATGAGCTCGGCTGAGGTTTTCCGTCCAAATGGCCCCGGCAAGACCGTACTCGGTGTCGTTGGCGGCGGCGATCGCCTCGTCCTCGTCGTCGAACGGGATCACCGAGCCGACCGGTCCGAAGATCTCCTCCGTGATCAGCCGCATGTCGGGTGTGGTGCTGGTGATGATCGTCGCCTCGTAGAAGTAACCCTTGCGGTCCATCGGCTTGCCACCGGTGATCACCTCCGCGCCGGCTGCCACCCCGTCGTTCACGATGCCTTCGACCCGGGCCCGCTGCTTCTGACTGATCAGCGGACCCAGCACCGAAGTGGGATCCTCGTATCCGCCCATCGGCAGCATCTGCGCGAACCCGGCCAACCCCTCGACAACCTGGTCATAGATCTTGCGCTGCACATAGATTCGCGACGTACACGAACAGTTCTGCCCCGACCCGGCGAGCAGTCCCATACCGGCACCCATGATGGCCTTGTCCAGGTTGGCGTCGTCGAACATGATGAGTGGCGACTTCCCGCCGAGCTCGAGAGTCAGGCGCTTGAGGTTGCCTGCCGCAGCCTTGACGATCAGCCGACCCACCTCCGTCGACCCGGTGAACGCGATCTTGTCGACATCCGGGTGCGCGGTGAGCGCCGCGCCGGTGGTCTCGCCGTAGCCGGTGATGACGTTGAGGACACCGTCGGGCAGGCCGGCCTCGCGGAAGATCTCCTCCAGCTTGAGCGCCGACAGCGGCGTCTCCTCGGCCGGCTTGAGCACCGCGCTACAACCGGCCGCGAGCGCAGGGGCGACCTTGAGCATCGCGACGAAGAACGGTCCGTTCCACGGGATGATCAGGCCGACGACGCCGACCGGCTCCAGCTGGGTGAACGTGTGGTACTCCTCGAAATGGCCGAGCAGACCATCGGAGATGAGATTGGCCGATTCGCCGTGGATCTTGCCGACCCAGCCGGCGTAGTAGATCAGCATCTCGTTGGCCACCTTGATGATCTGCTGCGCAGCCATGGCGTTCATGCCGTTGTCGCGCGCCTCGATCTCGGCAAGCTCTTCGGTCCGCGCCTTGATGATCTCCGCGGCCCTGAACAGAACATCCGCACGATGCGCAGCGGGCAGCTTGCGCCACACGCCCGACTCGAAGGTGTCGCGGGCGCGCGCCACCGCGGCGTCAACGGCTGCCCGATCTGAATCGGGGACCTCCGCGATCTGCTCCTCGTTGGAGGGATTGAAGACCGCAATCGCGTCGCTCAATGTCCTTCATCCTCTCGCCGTGCCGCGACGTGATCGCGGTCACCGTGCGGGTGAGGTTACGCGCATAACCATATGCCGTCCAGTATCTGAGCGGAACCCATCCCTAACTCGATTCGTCGCCTGCGGACCGATCGATGCCGAATATCGGCCAGCAGATCTCCGTGCGATCGAAGGGTATGAATCGCCCTGTTTCGGCGCCGAGGTAGCGTTCCCGAATCGGCCCCTCTGCGCTGATCAGATGCTCGCCGACATAACTGCCGAGTCGTCCGTAGCTGCGGTCGATATCGCAGTGCGTCGTTCCTTGATGCGTCAACACCGCGTACTGACCGGCGGGAAGCACCAGCCGGCGGGCCGGAGACAACGGCTCCGACTCGGCCATCGGCAGGTAGACGGTCGCCTCACCACGAGACTCGGCGAACAGATCACGGTGATAGACCCCGCCGGCTGGACCGGTGGACTGGCAACCCGATCGTCGGACGGCGTCGCTCAACCCGGCCGAAGCATCAGCGAACCACGGACCGATGTCGTCGATGTCGATGGTGGAAGTGATGGCCCAGACCGCCATCTGCGGATCTGACCGAAGCTCGACGGCCGCATCACGCGTTGCCGGAGCAAGGATTTCACCAAGCTGACGAACAACTTCCCGGGTCTGCTCAAGCTGCTCTTCCATGCGCTGCAGGTGTGCGGCGACGATGTCGTTCCGCTCACCCGGATCGTCAGCACTGAGCAGAGCCTTGAGGTCGGGGATGGACATGCCCAGAGACCGGAAACGCCGAACAAGGTGGGCATGATCGACCTGGCCGGTGTCGTAGAACCGATAGCCGGTGAACCGATCGACGTGCGCGGGCTCTAGCAGGCCCACGTCGTGGTAGTGCCGAAGTGCCTTCTTACTCAACCTGGTCATCACGGAGAAATCGCCGATCGACACTCGTGAACCCATGGACCACCTCCTTCGGGTCGTGGCAACCGCACATCAGGCCCGTCACATGATCCTGCGCGTTACCGCTGGGGGAAAGTCAATCCGGTCCGAACGCCCGCCTTGACCTTCCCCTTGCGGCAAGGCAGACGCTGCCTGAGATCACCCAGACATCACCGATCTGCAGAGAGAACCTTCATGCCTACTCATCCCGATTCGCTCGCCGGACAGCGCGCACTCGTCACCGGTGGGACCAAGGGCATCGGCGCGGCCATCGTCGAGCGGCTGAGCTCGGCGGGGGCTGCAGGTTCTCAACCTCAATCTGCTGGCGCCCGTGCGCATCGACCGCGCACTGATCCCCGGCCTCATCCGGCAAGGAACGGGAACGATCGTGCATATCACCTCGATCGCCGCCGTCATGCCAACCACCGGTCCCCTGCCCTATGCCGCAGCCAAGAGCGCCCTGCGCGCCTACAGCAAGGGACTGTCGGCAGAGTTGGGCCCCGCGGGAATCCGCGTCAACTCGGTCATGCCCGGCTTCATCCGGACAGCCGGCGCGCTACAAGTGCTCGCGACCATGTCCGCCCGGACCGGCGGCGATGTCGAGTCGGCCAGCAACGAACTGATCCAGCAGCTAGGCGGTGTCGACCTCGGCCGCGCCGGGCGACCCGAGGAAGTCGCCGAACTCGTGGCGTTTCTCGTCTCCGATCGAGCAAGCTATCTCACCGGAGCTGATCTCCATGTCGACGGCGGCACCATACCGAGTGTGTGACTGATCGACACCGGATCCAAAGTAATTGAATACCAACCTATTTCAGGAGTCAACCATGATCGACAACCTAGACGACTTCCGGGCACTCGATCCGTTCTTCCGGATCATCGAACAAGGACTTGCCGAATACGCCGACGGTGAGCACTTCTTCGACCTGCTCGCCGACGACGTCGTGTTCGACTTCATCATCACGGTCCCCGACTACCCACGTCACGTAGTTGGCCGGGACAACCTCATCGAGCTGTATCGCGGCTACGGATCCACCTTTTTCCTGGACCACTGCGACGACCTTCAGGTACATCGGAGTCGGTCGACATCGACTGTGGTACTGGAGTATTCCTCGACAGGCAAGGTCGTCGCCACCGGAAAGCCCTATGGCAACAGGTACATCTCCGTGGTCACCATCGAGAATCGCAAAGTCACCCACTGGCGCGACTATCTCGACCCGCTGCTGGTTCTGGCGGCCCTGAACGAACGCTGATCCCGCGGCGACGAGCTCGCCGGTTCTCAACTCGTTCGGACTGCCTCGCCGATGTGCCAGCTCGGATTGCAACAATGCACATATGGTCGAACAGAGTCTCTGGATGCAAAAAGTCGCCGCCGATCCCGGGCATTCGGCCTGGTACATCGAACGCTTTCGGGCTATGGCGCAGGCCGGAGACGACCTCGTCGGCGAGGCACGCCTCATCGACGCGATGGCACCGCGTGGCGCGCACATCCTCGACGCCGGCTGCGGACCCGGCCGGATCGGCGGCTACCTGGCCACGGTCGGGCACCGGGTGGTCGGCGTCGACGTCGACCCAGCCCTCATCGAGGCCGCCGAGCAGGACCATCCCGGACCGCGCTGGCTCGTTGCCGATCTCGCGGAACTCGACCTACCCACCCGTGGCATCGGCGAACCGTTCGACCTCATCGTGTGCGCCGGCAACGTGATGACCTTCGTCGCGCCGAGCACCCGCGCGCAGGTGCTGTCTCGGCTTCGCGCCCACCTCGCCGAAAATGGCCGTGCGGTAATCGGTTTCGGCGCGGGCCGCGACTACGGCTTCGACCGGTTCCTCGGCGACGCGGCGGAGGCCGGCCTCAAACCCGAGGTCCTGCTGTCCACCTGGGACCTGCGACCGTTCACCGACGGCTCCGACTTCCTCGTCGCAGTTCTCGGGCCGGTTCCGCGCACCCTGTAGCGTGGCAAACGTGAATTTTTCGCGCCTGCCGTCCGCCATGGCCATTACCGCCTGTGCCGCTTCGCTCGTCGTGACGCTCGCCGCGTGCGGGTCCGATACGAAGACGCCGGCAGCAAGCACGTCCCATAAGGGCGGTCTGGCGGACCTCTCGCTGCCCAACGCCGTCACTCCGGTGTCGACCGACACTCCCACCGCACCCAACTCGTGCCCGACGGCCGCGCCTGTCAACGCCGCACCCGAGTGGTCGCTGAGTGGGGGCGGCGGCAACATCGCCGTCACCGGTTCCACCGATAGCGCGGCTCCGGCGGTCACGGTCAATGGGCCGTTCAGTGTGCCCGAGACCCAGGTCCACACGCTCCAAGCCGGTACCGGACCAGTTGTCTCCCCGACCGCCACCGTCCTGGTCTGCTACGCGGGTTTCGACGGACGCGACGGACACAAATTCGACAGTGCCTACGACCGCGGTGAGCCTGCCACGTTCCCGCTCACCGGCGTCGTGCCCGGCTTCCAGAAGGCCATCGCCGGACAGAAGGTCGGTTCGACCGTTGCCGTCGCGATGGCTCCGGCCGACGGCTACCCGGAGGGTCAGCCGAGCGCCGGTATCCAGGCGGGCGATTCGCTGGTGTTCGCAATCAAGATCCTCGACGCGCAGGGCTGAGCAGCCGCCCGGGTTTCGGCTCAGCCGTCCGAGCTGCGCCAACCGAAATCGTTACCGAGAACTGCGACTCATCGTTATCAAGAAACACCGCACGGTTACGCCGACATGCATGCGTGTTAGCGCACCATTAGTCTGCACGTGCCGAGCTGTGGAGGACAGCGCGGCGGAGTAGCTGGTGGGAAGCTTCCCGCCAACGGGAGGACACATGCGTGGAACAACAGCAATGGTTGCTGTTGCAGTCGCCTGCATCCTGATCAGCGGGTGCGGCCACACCAAGGGCACCGCCAAACCGGCACCGACCCCCGCTCTGATTCCGCGTCCGCTGGTGGAGCGTGAGTTGCCGGGCTTGCTGTTGAACCCCGATCAGATCAACGCGGCAATGGGCTCCAACGCCATGTCCGTGGTGAAAGATCAGGCCACCATGTCCGACAACAGCACCACCTTGGCCCCACCGGAGTGCCTGCAACTGGACGACGCAGGCGAGGTCTCCATCTACGCCAACAGCGGTTCGTGGGCCGAGCACGAGCAGACCCTCAACGACGGCGACAAACTCGCGCACTATCTCAAGCAGGTGGTGGTGCTCTTTCCCACCACGGACAAGGCCAAAGAGTTCTTCGACGCCTCAGCTCAGCAGTGGGCGACGTGTACCCAGTTCACTCACGTACAGAGCCAGACCCAGTGGTCGGTGGCACCGATATCGAACGCACACGATGTATTGAGCACCACGGTCACCGAGTTGAACGCCGCGGCGCCCGGCCGGGGCTGCGGGCGTGCACTGGCCCTGAAGAACAATGTGATCATCGACGTCAACACCTGTGCCGCAGACCCCGGGGATTCCGCGATCAAGATCGCCAGCCAGATCGCGGACAATATCGCCGC
Source organism: Mycobacterium sp. MAA66 (assembly GCF_041261665.1). Taxonomy (NCBI): domain Bacteria; kingdom Bacillati; phylum Actinomycetota; class Actinomycetes; order Mycobacteriales; family Mycobacteriaceae; genus Mycobacterium; species Mycobacterium sp. MAA66. The sequence continues at coordinate 994,539 of NZ_JBGCCC010000001.1, forward strand.
TCGCTGGTAGCGGCCCGCAACAGTCCAGGCGCGAAACGCCGGACCCCCGGTGGAGGCCATCGCGAAACTACGGCAGGCTCCCGCGCCACCCCTCCGGGCGCGGGAGCCTGCAGTAGTTCGACCCAGGACGGCTCATCGTCGGATCAGATTGCCGAATCCCAGTGCGTGGTCATCGAATTCGATGCCTGTGGCTACACCCGCCTCAGATAGAAGTAGCCGTAACGCCCGTCGAACACACCGGCCTTGCCGTTCATGATGCCCATCACGGTGTTTGCATCGACCTTCTTGAAGTGGTCGTGGATAGCTTGGCCGTCATAAACCATGGTGGCTGTCACCTCACCGCGGAACTCCTCCATCCACAAGCTCGCCCCGCCCTTGGACAGCTGCTCATTGCTGAACTTGTTGCCGTCGGCATCCAGGCACACGATCGGCTGCACGTCGAACGCCGACGTCATGGTTTTGCCATACCAGTTCGCCTTGGCCAGTGCGCGGCTCACCGGATGCCCGGTCGCGAAAGCCCCACCCCGCCACTCCCCGATCATTTCGGGAATGGTCATGACGGGCAGGCCCGCCCAGAACTCGTCGAGTTCGGCGTCGGCGATCTGAGCGTCCCGCCCGGCAAGTTCGGCGAATGCTGCATATGCGTCGGTCACTGTGCTCCTTTGATGAACTTGCTCGCCCTGCAATTACCCTCGGTCCCGTTGATACAGCGCATCGATCACCTCTGCGTAGCGCTCGGCAACCACCCGACGCTTGAGTTTGAGCGTCGGGGTCAGCTCTGCCGATTCGGCGGTCCACTCCACCGGCAGCAGCTCGAACGCCTTGATCTGTTCGGGCCGAGACACCCGGCCGTTGGTTGCTTCGACCGCGGCCCGCACCTGAGCCAGAATCCGCTCATCCGCGGCCAGGGCCGCGATACTCACATCGCCGATGCCCAGGCGCGCCGCCAGCAGCGGGGCGATCTCGGCGTCGAGCGTCAACAACGCAACCAGGTACGAACGCCCGTCACCCACCACCATCGCGTGCCCGATCAGCGGACTTTCCTTGAGCCGGTTCTCAATCGCCGACGGCGCGATGTTCTTGCCGGACGAGGTGATGATCATTTCCTTCTTGCGATCCACCACCTGCAGATAGCCCTCAGCGTCGAAGCTGCCGATGTCTCCGGTATGCACCCAGCCGTCGGCATCGACCAATCCTGCTGTGGCATCCGGATTTCGGTAATAGCCGGGGGTCGTCACCGGACCTCGGGTGAGGATTTCGCCGTCCTCGGCCAGGACGACCTCGACGCCCGGCAGCGCCTTGCCCACGGTGCCCAGCCGGAAGTCTGCGTTGGTGCCCGCCGCGACGGCCGAGGTGGTCTCACTCATCCCGTACACATCGAGCATCCGAAGGCCAAGCCCGGCAAAGAAATTGGCTACCTCAGGGGGCATCGGTGCGGCGGCACTCACGGTCCATTCGGCCCGATCCAAGCCAAGCAGTGCGCGCATCGGCCGCAGTACCAGCGAGTCGGCCCGGGCGAACTGTTCGGCCAGTTCGGCCGACGGTCGCCCGCTGTTCTGCAGTGACTCGACGTACCGACGACCGACGGTCATCGCGTCGGCCACCGCGGCCTTGCGAGCTTCGTCGGTCTCCGCGGCAAGGCGGGCCGACACCGCGGTCATGATCTTTTCCCACACTCGTGGCACTCCGAAGAACCTGGTGGGCCGCACCTGCACCAACGACCCCACCAACTGACCGGGGTCGCCGATCAGATGCACATGCCCGCCTTGCACCTGCGGCACGTACAGGCCGAGCATGCGTTCGGCAATATGCGCAAACGGCAAGTACGACAACGTGATTCCCGGCTCGTCGAACTTCGCTGCGTGCGCTGAAGCCGCCGCTTCGTACAGCACATTGGCGTGCGTGAGCACCACGCCTTTGGGGTCACCGGTGGTGCCGGAGGTGAACAAGATGGTCACTGGATCATCGGGCTGCACTCCGGCAACCCGCTCGTCCAGCTCGGCGGGACTGGTCTCGCGGCGCAGCCGACCGGATGCGACCAGGCTCGACCAGCTGATCTGGTCCCCGTCGCCGCGATCGTCGATCACCACCACCTGCCGAAGTGATTGCAGCACTATGTCGTCGGCGAGCGCTTCGGTCCACCGTTGCAGCTCCGCGGCCCCCTCCAGCACGACGACGGTAGGCGCCGCCTGGCGGGCGTACCAGGTGATCTGGCTGGGCGCCAAGGTCGCGTAGATCGACACCGGAATCGCTCCGGCGTGCAGTGCGGCACTGTCGGCCAGCACATATTCGATCCGGTTCGAACCCATGATGCACACCCGGTCACCAGGGTTCACACCCAACTCGATCAGCCCAGCCGCAACGTCTAATGTGTTGTCCCGCATGTCCTTCCACGTCAAGGTGCGCCACCCCGTGGGATCAGCATCATGACGGTCCGAATACGCGGGCGCGTCGGACTGGTCGGCAGCCGTGCGTGCCAGCATGGCCGGCATCGTCTGTGCGGCGATCTCCTGTTGGATGCGGGCACGATCGGCAAGAACCGTGGCGGCGCGATCGGTCATCATCGACATGTTCGGGCGGGCCTTTCCGGGTCGACGCGGAAGATATCGGGTGCGGCATTGGATCCCGCTATCTGAATGCAGATGAATCCAGATAGTATCTCAGGGTGTCCGCCCCTGACCAGAGCCGTCAAGCAACGGTGGAATACCCGCAATCGGACCGGCCGTACAACGGACTGGCCGCGGCCGAGCGGGCCAGTCAACGCCGTCGGCGACTGCTCGAGGTAGGACTGGACATGCTGGGCGATCCAGACGGCCCACAGGACCTGACCCTTCGAACCGTCTGTCGCCGTTCAGGTTTGGCACAGCGCTACTTCTACGAGAGCTTCGCCGACAAGGACGAATTCGCCGCCGCGATTTACGACTGGGCGCTGGAGGGACTGGTTGCCGGCGCGCAGTTCGCGGTGGCCGGGGTACCACCGAGCGACCAGGCTCGCGCCGGAATCACCAGCCTCGTTCGAGCGATCAGCGCGGACCGGCGCATCGGCCAATTGCTGTTCAGCCCCAACCAGATCAGCCTCGTATTGGTACGGAAGCGATTCGAGTCGACCGCGATGTTCGTGTCGCTGTTCGCCCAACACCTACGCGATACGTTCCACCCGAACAACGAACGCGGTCTGCCAGTGCTGGCTCAATTCCTGGTGGGCGGCATGGGACAGACCCTTGCCGCCTGGCTCAACAACGAGATGAGCATTGCTGAGGACGAACTGATCGAACAACTGATCGCGATCTTCACCCTGCACGGACCCAGGATCTGAGCGGAGCGATCAGCCGCCGCTCGAGACCGGGTTCGACGACAGCGGGATGAACCCGTCGTTGATCCACACGCCCCAACGTCCGCCCCAGCCCGTCGTCCAGACCACCGGCTGACCTTCCCAGGTCTCCGCCGGCTTGCGCGGAGCCCAGTCCGGCGGGATGTCGCCCGCGGCAGGCGGCGGGGGCGGCGGATCGGCACTTGCCGGCCCGGCGGCGAAACCCAGGATTGCGGCGGCCAGTCCGCCCGCGATGGCGAGCTTCGGCAGTGTGGTCTTGACCAGGTTCATTGAGCGTGCCTCCCGCGTTGAGACGACCTACAAATACTTAGCGTACATAATCATATCGCTACGGGGACGGTGGCGAGGCAGCCGCGGGTCCACCGGGCGGCAGCGCATCCGGAGCCGGAGCAACCGGCGCAGCACCCGGCCCGACCGCTCCCGAGGATGGCGCTCCGGGCACCGGCCCGGTCCAACCGGGAGGCGGCGGGCCGTTGAGCGGGTAGTAGCCGGGAGGTAGCGCCGGTCCCCCGGTCTTGGGCCCGGTATCGGTGGCCGGGGTCGATGACGCCGGATCGGTCAACGAGGTGTAGCCGGGCGGCAGCTTCGGCGCGGGCCCCGCGTTCGGGGGCGGCCCCGGGGCCTGCTCGGGCGGCATGGTGAGGGCTTCAATCGGATTGCCGCTGTGGAAGGTGTGCCAGATGTCCCGCAGGTAGCCGAGCTGACCAGGCGTCGAGCCCGCACCGTACTGCGGATCCTGGATCTCCGGCACCGGCGGCGCACCGTTCGGCGGCGGAGGCGGTGGACCGACCGGACCATCAGCGGCGTTCAGCACCGGCTGCCCGGGTGGCGGCGCGACAGCGCCAGGGCCTGACGGCGCCGGGTTCGGCTGCGGCGGATCCGCCAAAGCCTGGCCGGCCCCCATCAGTGCACCACCGGTGATGGCGATACCGGCCATCGCAGCGCACGCGGCACCGACAAATGAGGTGGCTCGCTGTCGTTCGGTCATGAACACCGTCGTCCTCTCACGTGACGTCCGCCGGCACCGTGCACGCAGGCTGACTACCTGGGAAGGCTATCGCTTACCGTGCCGCAGCGTTAGTTCATCGACGTCAGGCCGCCCTGGGCCCGACGGGTGCCACGGCTGAACCGTCATCGGTTTGCTCGACTGCTCTACGCAGCTCCCACCGGCGTAACGCGAGCCGGCCCGGCTCTTCGATCAGCGCGTAACTGACTGCCGCCATGACCAGACCGAACGCGAGCGTCAGTACCAACACGATCACAAAACCGCCCGTCGAGGCCTGCCGATCCAACATCGCCAACGCCATGTCCAAGGCGGCCAGATGCCACAGAAACAACCCGTAGGACCACCGGCCCACCGTCGTCATCGCCGTGCTGCTGAGCAACCGGTGCCGGGCATCCGGCCGATCAAGCACCAGCGGAGCCAACAGGCAGCCCGCGATGACCGCACCCAGCAGCGTGCGAATGATGAACTGGTCGACCGTCGCATGCTTGAAACTCGGCGGCACCACCAACGACGATGCCGCGACGAGGTAGGCCGCACCCCCGACACCGGCCAGGATCAGCGGCCGGCGCGCCAGCCAGTGTGTCCAGCTGTACGGACGATACAAACACTCCGCCAACAACATTCCAACGGCGAACCATGCGGCGTACGCGGGCGCCCAGTTCAACGGATTGGCACCGTTATGGGTGGGGATCGGTAGGTATCCCCAGCCGAAACTGAGGAGCGCGACCAAGCTGATCACCGGCACCCGCGCGCGCACCGGCAGTCGCGCGGCCGCCATCGCCAACAGCGGTAGCGCCAAGTAGAAGCTCATCTCGACCGACAGGCTCCACATCTGGCTGAGCCCGGCATAGAGGGTCCGCGGCACGTACACCTGCATCAGCGTCAAGTTCGCGATCCACACCGATGGGCCGGCCCTACGCGCGTCGGGCAGCAGGGTCAACACCACCAACACCGTCGCCAGATAGGCCGGCATGATCCGGACCAGACGGGAACGCAGATAGGGAGCCGGCTGTGGTTTGGGGCGCAGACCCCGCGCCGCCGCCGCATGCGACCGCCACAGCAAGAAACCCGACAGCGCAAAGAACACTGCCACCGCGAGATCGAGACGGATCAACAGCCGGCCACCCCAACCGTGCGTGGTTCCGGTCTGCAGCGCCACATGGGTGATGACCACTCCGATCGCCGCGCACGCGCGCAACCCCTCCACCGCCGGCAGGTAGCTGCGGGTCCCGCCGACGGGCTCCGGCCTCGGTTGGGTCACAAACGATAAGTGTGCCCGACTCCCCTGTTCGCGACGGTGCAGAGCCGCACAACCGATATCAGCTCGACGGATGCCACCGGGCACTGGCGCGCCAGCACAACCCGCCACCTACGCTGGCAACCGAACATAAGTCGTCTCATCCTCGCCGAGAGAGGAGCGTGATGGTCGACCTGGACCAGCTGCTCGCCGCCGATGCGCCGCCGGACGAGCTGTGGCGCACCGACCCCGACCAGTACTGGCGCAAGCTCGATCAAGCCGTCGGCGACCGTGACAGCCCGGTGGCAGCAATCAGCCTGCCGGCGCTGCGGCACAACGTCGACGACCTGCGCGACCGGGCCGCCGGCGTGCCCCTGCGGATCGCGTCCAAGTCGCTGCGGGTGCGCTCGATCATCGACGCCCTGGTCCGGCTCGACCATGTCGTCGGTGTGCTCGCCTACGACCTGGCCGAAGCAACCTGGCTGGCCACCGATCACGCCGGCCGCCCCGGCATCACCGACGTGCTGATGGGCTATCCGTCGACCAATCGTCGGGCCATTGCCGAGCTCTGCACCAATTCACCAGCTCTGCAACGGGTTACCGTCCTGGTCGATTCGGTCGAGCAACTCGACCTGATGGACGCAACGTGCGCCCCCGGCCGGCGTGAGCCGATACGAGTGGCCATCGACCTCGACGCGTCGCTGCGACTGCCGGTGATCGGTGACGTCGGAGTACTTCGGTCGCCGGTGCACACCACGGGTCAGGCGGTACGACTCGCTCGGACGATCGTCGACCGACCGGGGTTCGCACTGGTCGGTGTGATGTCCTACGAGGCACAGGTGGCCGGCGTCGGTAACGACGTGCCGGGAAAAGCCTTGGAGAACAATCTGATCCGAACCATGCAGCGATTCTCGATGAGCGAACTGCTGGCGCGACGCGCCCGGGCGATCACCGCGATCAGAGAGCTGGCCGATCTGGAGATGGTCAACGCCGGCGGGACCGGATCGATCGAGGCCACTGCCAAAGACCCGATGGTCACCGATATCGCCGTCGGAAGTGGGTTCTTCGGCGGTCATCTGTTCGACAACTACCACCACTTCTCGCCGGCACCCGCACTGGCTTTCGGCCTGGCAGTGGTGCGCAAGCCCCGGCCCGACGTGGTGACCTGTCATGGCGGCGGCTGGATCGCCTCGGGTCCTCCCGGCATCGACCGACTGCCCAAGGTGGCCTGGCCCGCCGGACTGGAGTACCAGCCCCGGGAAGGCGCCGGCGAGGTGCAGACCCCGCTGCGCGGCGAGGCGGCCACCCGACTGCACATCGGTGACCGCGTGTGGTTCCGGCACACCAAATCCGGCGAACTGGCCGAACACGTCAATACCATCGCCCTGGTCGACCAAGGACTTGTCGGCGAGGTCGAAACCTATCGCGGCGAAGGGAAGGCGTTTCTATGACATGGCAGAACTGGGGCCACACCTACAGCGCCAACCCGACTCGGGAGTTGGCCCCGGCCGACGTCGATCAGATCAGCGAAATCGTCTCCGCAACAAGGAAATCCGGCGGTACCGTGAAGACGGTCGGCGCCGGGCACAGCTTTTCGGCGATCGCGGTCCCCGGTGACACCCTGCTGCGTCTGACCAACCTGCGCGGCCTGGTCGCCGTCGACGGCGACCGGGTCACCTTGCGGGCAGGCACCCATCTGCACGAGATTCCCGCGCTGCTCGCGCCCCATGGTCTGGCCATGACCAACCTCGGCGACATCAACAAGCAGACCGTGGCCGGGGCAACGTCCACCGGGACACACGGCACGGGCCTGAATTTCGGCGGGATCAGCACCCAGATCACCGGTATGGAACTGGTGGACGGCACCGGAGAGCATCGCTCGATCACCGATGAGTCCGAGTTGCAGGCCGCGGCACTGGGTTTGGGCGCGCTCGGGGTGATCACGGCCATCACGCTGCAGTGTGTACCCGCCTTTTCCATCGAGGCGGTCGAGGGGCCGGCCCGCATCGACGACGTGCTGGCCGATTTCACCCGGTCGGTGCACCAGACCGACCATTTCGAGTTCTACTGGTTCCCGCATACCGATGCGGCACTGACCAAACACAACCGCCGCATCGCCGGGCTCGCCACGGCGTCCGGTCCCGGCCCGCTGCGCCGCTACATCGATGATGAACTGTTGAGCAACAAGGTGTTCGGCGCGCTGTGCCGACTCGGTGCCACAGCCCCCGCAGTGGTTCCGCTGGTCAACAAGATCTCCGGAAACGTGCTGTCGGGCCGGAGGATCGTCGACTCCTCCGCGTCGGTGTTCACCAGCGATCGCAACGTGCGGTTCCGCGAAATGGAATACGCGGTGCCGCTGGACCGTCTGCCCGAGGCATTCGACGGGGTGCGAAAGGTCATCACCGACAAGGGCTATCGAGTCAGCTTCCCCATCGAGGTACGGGTAGCAGCCGCCGACGACCTGATGTTGTCGACGGCATCGGGCCGCCAGAGCGGGTACATCGCGGTGCATCGGTACCTCCGGGACCAACCCGACGACTACTTCCGCGACGTCGAGGCCGTGATGACGGGACTGGGCGGGCGGCCGCACTGGGGCAAGATGCACACCCGCGAAGCGGGCTATCTACGCACGGTGTACCCGCGGTTCGACGAGTTCCTCTCAGTCCGAAACCGATTCGACCCGGACCGGGTGTTCGCCAACGACTACCTGCGCCAGGTGCTGGGCGACTGAACCTGCCGATGTACAGCCACATCTTCCCGGCCGCGCTGATCGTCGCGCTGTCACCGATGTCGATACTGCCGCCGATTCTGGTGCTGCTCTACTCGGACCGGCCGCGCACGGCGGGCGCGACGTACCTGATGGGCTGGCTCGTCGGCATCACTCTGGTGCTCAGCGTCGTGGTGACGATCGGGGCGCACGGGCAGCAGAGTCATGCCGCGGCGGCCGGCACACAAAGCCGATTACAGATCGGCATCGGGGTGGCACTGATCGCCCTGGCCGTCCTGACCTGGTGGCGACGTGACAAGCACGCCAACGCACTGAGCGCACTGGATCGATTGCAGAACGCATCACCGTGGGTCACCGCCCTGATCGGTTTCGTTCTGACGGTGGCAAATCCGAAGTTCATCCTCGCGTGCGTCGCCGGCGGCGTGGCCATCAACGCCAATGCCAGTAGCCCACTGGAAACAGCCGCCGGCATCGGATGCTTCGTCGTCGTGGCCGGATCCACCACGGCCGCACCGATTCTGCTCCAACTCGTGTCGGCTCGCTATGCCGACAGCTGGCTCGAGGGGATGCGCCACTGGGTGCACCGACACACGGCGGCGTTGACGGCCGGGACCTTGTTGTTCGTGGGCATAGTCCTCATGCTGGTTTCGCTGGGCACGCACTAGTCACGGGATGAGCACCGAAGATCCCACGCTGCGCCCCGATTCCAGGGCCCGGTGTGCAGCCACCGCGTCGGCCAATTCGTAACGCTGGTTGATCTCCACCTTGATCCGACCCGCGGCGACATGGCCGAAGAACTCATCGGCCAACTCGGCGCGCTCCGCAGGGTCGTGAATGTAGTCGGCGAGCGCGGGCCGGGTGACGAAAAGTGAACCCTTGGAAGCCAGTTGCATCGCATCGATGGGCGGTATCGGTCCCGATGCGGTGCCGAAACAGACCAACAGACCCCGACGGGCCAGGCAGTCCAGCGATGTCTGGTAGGTATCGGCACCCACACTGTCGAAGACCACCGGAACGCCCGTGCCGTTCGTCACTTCGCGAACACGGTCGACCAGGCTCTCGCGGGTGTGAATCACCACCTCATCGCAGCCGTGGGCACGCGCGGCGGCGGCCTTCTCCGGCGTCGACACACTGCCGATCACCTTGATTCCCAACAGGCGTGCCCACTGACAGAAGATCTGCCCAACACCACCGGCCGCCGCGTGCAGAACCACGGTATCGCCGGCCTTCAATGGGTAGATGCGTCTCAGCAGGTACGCCGCGGTCAGCCCACGCATGGTCGACGCGGCGGCGGTATCGAACTCCACATCGGGGCGCAGGCCGATCAGATGCTCGGCCGGCATGACCCGTGCGGTGCTGTAGGCGCCCAACGGGCTGCCGGTGTACGTGACACGGTCGCCGACGCCCAAACCCGCGACGGCGGGACCGACGGCGTCGATGACCCCGGCGGCCTCGACCCCGATACCCGAGGGCAGCGGCGCCGGGTAGATCCCGGTTCGGAAATAGATGTCGGCGAAATTCAAGCCGACCGCCTCGTGCCGGATCCGTACCTGACCCGGACCCGGCTCGCCCACGTCCACCTGCTGCCAGCGCAGCACCTCTGGGCCGCCCGTCTGCTGAAATCGCACGGCATGCGCCATAGCCCACTCCCTGAAATCGATCGACCGACGTCTCGTCGGTTCTAGCTCGACGATAGGCGAGTCTCGGGTGGCATACTTATCCTGAGGGGACAGATTTCTAATCATTTGGGGACACATATGGGGCATCAACCGCTGGCTCGGTATGCCGCGTTGAGCGGTATCGGTCCAGTAGCCGAAGCCTTCGGCATCGAACTCGATGACCTGTTCCTTCCGTCGGGCCTCGATCCGGCTGACCTGGCCCATCCCGACCGCTGGATACCGGCCGCGGCGGTCGCAGAGGTGCTCGAACGCGCCGCATCGATATCCGAACAGCAGGACTTCGGATTGCACCTCGCCGAGCACCGTCGACTGGGTCATCTCGGACCGCTGGCCATGGTGATCCGGGAGGAACCCGATCTGCGCGCCGCCCTGCAAACCCTCGGCCGACACAACCACATGTACAACGAAGCGCTCCACATGAAGGTGCTCGAAACCGGCGACACGGCAACGATCCGCGTCGCCTTTCAGTTCGGGCAGCCCCAGCCGGCCCGGCAATCGGTCGAACTCGCCACCGCGACCCTGGCCGTCACACTGGCCGAGCTGGCCGGTGACCGCTGGCGACCTTTGGCCGTCGACTTCTGCCACCCGTCACCGACAGATACCGGTCTGCACGAAGAGGTTTTCCGCACCCAAGTCCGGTTCGGCCAGGAATCCAACGGCATCGTGGTGCGGTCGACCGATCTCGATGCACCCAACATGCTGGCCGACCCGCTGCTGCTCTCGTACGCGCAGCGGCTCCTCGACAGCCAAGGGAGCGACACCGAAACCGTCCGGCACACCAGGGAACTCATCGAGCTGCTGCTGCCGGCCGGGCGATGCACCATCGACCAGGTAGCCCGCAGCCTGGGGCTGAGCCGCCGCACCCTGCACCGCAGACTCCGGGCGGCAGACACCACGTTCACCGACATCCTGGACGACACCCGCCGAGACCTCGCCCAACGGCTGGTGAGCAATCCGGACAATTCGCTGACCGACGTGTCGATGCTGCTGATGTTCTCGACACCAGGCAATTTCACTCGGTGGTTCACCCAACGGTTCGGCGTTGCCCCGCGCAGCTGGCGACAATCACTGGCCGGATCCTGAGACTCGGACTCATGCTGCCCTGTTCCGCGCGCCACATTAGGGTGTCGGCAATGAAGCTCACGTGTTCGAAGGCAGGTGCGCGCGCGGTCCGGGCGCTGTCCCTGGTGCACGTCGCAGCCCTGATCGTTGTGCCGATCGCCGACGCCGACGCCGGTACCCCGGTCGTCCAATTGCGGCCGACGGTGATCGCTCAACTGCCCCACGACGACACCGCGTTCACCGAAGGCCTTTCGCTGGACGGCGCAAGCCTTTTCGAGAGCACCGGGCTGGAGGGACAGTCCCAGCTGCGTGAACTCGACCCGACGACCGGAGCGCTACGACGCTCCGCGACCTTGCCGCCGTCCTACTTCGGCGAAGGCATCGCCGCGGTCGGTGACCGGATCTGGCAACTGACGTATCGCAACGGCGTCGCCATCGAATGGGACCGGGCCACCCTGTCCCGGCGACGCGAAGTCCCCCTGACCGGCGAAGGCTGGGGCCTGTGCCTGGCCGGTGACCACCTGGTCCGCAGTGATGGCACCGCGCACCTGCATCTGCATGACCCGAGCGACATGCATGAGACCGGAATGATCACCGCGACGCTCAACGGCACCGAACTTTCCGGGCTCAACGGCCTCGACTGCGTAGGCAATCAGATCTGGGCCAATGTGTTCCCCACCAACCGGATCGTCAGGATCGACGCACCCACCGGCGCCGTCACCGGGGTGGTCGACGTCGAAGGATTGCTGGATCCGAAACTGGCCGACAACATCCACATTCTCAACGGCATCACCCACGTCGACGACACTCAGTTCCTGATCACCGGCAAGGACTGGCCGAACATGTACCGGGTGACCTTCGACCCGGCGTGATCGCCGCGCCGAAAACTCGGGTGCACCCAAGCGCACCCCGTGTCACGATCCTCGGTATGCCCAGCTCCTTGATCGAGGTTAGACGGAACTACACCGCCGCGCAGGAAGTCGCCATCATCGACGCCGTCCACCACGCGCTCGTGGCCGCGTTCCAGATTCCGGCGGTGGACAAGCATGTTCGGCTGGTCGTGCATGAACCGCACCGGTTTTCGCACAATCCCGGGCTCACCCACCCGGACCGGTACACGCTGGTCACCGTCGACTGCTTTGCCGGTCGGTCGACCGAGGCAAAGCGTGAGCTGTACCGGAACATCACCAACAACCTTGCTGCCCTTGATATCCCGGCCGACCATGTGACCATCCTGGTGCGAGACAGTGCCACCGAGAACTGGGGCGTCCGAGGCGGCCACGCCGCATGCGACGTCGATCTGGGCTTCGACATCAACGTCTGAGGCACCGCCACCAGCCGGCGTGGGCCGACCTCACGGTCGGCGATCGAGCGGCCTGGTTTACCGTGGCCGCCGGCGGTAGCGTGAGTCCATGGCTACCAACACCGACGTCCGTACCCAGTCCGTGTTCGACCAACAGATCTCCGCCACCCAGGCGTATTTCGACAGTCCCCGTTTCGATGGCATCGTCCGGCTGTACAGCGCCCGGCAGGTCGTCGAGCAGCGCGGCACCATCGCGTCGGACTATCCGATCGCCCGGGAGGCCGCGGCAGCGTTCTATCCACGGCTGCGTGAATTGTTCGGGCAACGCAAGTCCATCACCACCTTCGGCCCGTACTCCCCCGGCCAGGCGGTGGTGATGAAACGTATGGGAATCGAAGGGATTTACCTCGGCGGCTGGGCCACCTCGGCCAAGGGCTCGATCAGTGAGGACCCGGGGCCAGACCTGGCCAGCTACCCACTCAGCCAGGTCCCCGATGAAGCGGCCGGGCTGGTGCGGGCCCTGCTGACCGCGGATCGCAATCAGCAGTATCTGCGCCTGCAGATGACGCCGGCGCAACGTGCGGCCACACCCGCCGTCGACTACCGGCCCTTCATCGTCGCCGATGCCGACACCGGCCACGGTGGAGACCCGCACGTACGCAACCTGATTCGACGTTTCGTGGAATCCGGGGTGCCCGGATATCACATCGAAGACCAACGACCCGGCACCAAAAAATGCGGTCACCAAGGCGGCAAGGTGCTGGTGCCCTCCGACGAACAGCTCAAACGCCTCAACACCGCACGGTTCCAGCTCGACATCATGGGGGTGCCGGGAATCATCGTGGCCCGTACCGACGCCGAGGCGGCCAACCTGATCGACAGCCGCGCCGACGAGCGTGACCAGCCGTTCCTGCTCGGGGTGACCAACCTACGGATCCCTTCCTACAAGTCATGTTTCCTGGCCATGATGCGACGCTTCCACGACCGCGGGGTCACCGACCTGCGCGGCCACCTGCTCTACGCGCTGCCCGACGGTGAGTACGCCACCGCTGATGCGTGGTTGGACAGCCACGGCATCGCAGGCTTGGTCGACGATGCGGCCAATACCTGGCTGGATCAGCCGGACCAATCCGTGGACGGCCTGTTCGACACGGTCGAGTCCAAGTTCGTCGAGGCCTGGCAGGCGGACTCAGGGCTCAACACCTACGCCGAAGCCGTCGCAGAACTGTTGGAGTACCGGGCCAAAGAAGGCGAGGAAGCGCCGGCCATGACGGCCGCGGACTGGCGAAAGTTCGCCGCCCGGGCCTCGCTGTACACGGCCAGGGAGAAGGCACGGGAGCTCGGCGCCGACGTCGCCTGGGATTGCGAGCGCGCCAAGACACCAGAGGGCTACTACCAGGTGCGCGGCGGCATTCCCTACGCGATCGCCAAGTCGCTGGCCGCTGCGCCGTTCGCCGACATCCTCTGGATGGAGACCAAGACCGCGGATCTGGCCGACGCCAAGGAATTCGCCGATGCGATCCACGCCGAGTTCCCCGACCAGATGCTGGCGTACAACCTTTCTCCGTCCTTCAACTGGGACACCACCGGTATGAGCGACGACGAAATGCGGGCCTTCCCAGAAGAACTCGGCAAGATGGGGTTCGTCTTCAACTTCATCACCTACGGCGGCCATCAGGTCGACGGGGTGGCCTGCGAGGAATTCGCCACCTCGCTCCGCCAGGAGGGCATGCTCGCCCTGGCCCGGTTGCAACGCAAGATGCGCCTGGTCGAATCCCCTTACCGCACACCGCAAACCCTCGTCGGCGGCCCACGCAGCGATGCCGCGCTGGCCGCCTCCTCCGGCCGCACCGCCACCACCAAGGCGATGGGCGCCGGCTCCACCCAGCATCAGCACCTGGTGCAGACCGAGGTGCCGAAGAAGCTCCTCGAGGACTGGCTGGCGGTGTGGGGCGATCACTATCAGATCGGTGAGAAGCTCCGGGTGCAGTTGCGTCCGCGCCGCGCTGGTTCGGACGTGCTGGACCTGGGCATCTACGGCGACGGCGAAGATCCACTGGCCAACGTCGTCGTCGACCCGATCAAGGATCGGCACGGCCGCAACATCTTGACAGTGCGCGACCAGAACACCTTCGCCGAGAAGATGCGCCAGAAGCGACTGATGGATCTGATCCACCTGTGGCTGATCCACCGGTTCAAAGCCGAGATCGTCTACTACGTCACCCCGACCGAGGACAACATCTATCAGACCGAGAAGATGAAGTCCCACGGCATCTTCAGCAATGTCTACCAGGAGGTCGGCGAGATCATCGTCGGCGATGTGAACCAGCCACGCATCGAGGAATTGCTCGCGCCCGATGGTGCGGCGCTGGGACGGTTGATCCGCAAGGAGGATTAGCCTCACCCCGGCGGACCGGGATAACAATGGAAGCCATGAGTGAGGCGAAGACCGGCCGCCCGACAAGGGATCTCGCGGTCGACTACTACCGCGTCTCCGGTGTCGTACTGATCGTCCTGGGGCACTGGCTACTGTCGTGTGTCACCTTCACCGGCGGCTCGTTCGGGCTGCAGGACCCGCTGGCGGACCTGCCGTGGACGCAGTGGATCACCTGGCCGCTGCAGGCGGTACCGGTGTTCTTCCTGGCCGCCGGATACGCCAGTGCGGTGTCGTGGTCGCATTGGTGCGACGACGCCGGGATGTCCCGGCAGGCCTGGGTGCGCAACCGGTTGTCCCGCGCCCTCGGCCCCACCGGCGCCTACCTGGCGTTCATCTCTACGCTCGTCGTCGCCGCCGGCTTGTTGGGCGCGCCCGCTCGGGTGCTCGAGTACGCCGGCTGGGCGGTGGCGATGCAGCTGTGGTTCCTGGCCGTGTACGTCATCGTCGTCTACCTGACGCCGATCGCCATTGCCACCCACCGACATTGGGGACTGTGGGTGCCCGCCGCACTGGGGCTCGGCGTGATCGGCACCGACGTCTTGTCGATCGGCGCCCAAGTGCCCTACCTCGGCTGGCTGAACTACCTGTTCTGCTGGTGTGCGATGTACCAACTTGGTATCGCCTGGCACGCGGGGATGCTGGCCGGTCGTCGCGCCGTGGCGCTCGCCGTCGGTTCCGCCGTCGCACTCGGATTACTGGTCGGCGTAGGCCCGTTCCCGGTGTCCATGATCAGCGTCACCGGTCAGACAGTGCAGAACTCGTCGCCGCCGTCGGTGGCGATGCTGGCGCTGGGGTGCCTGGAAACCGGCTTGGCGGTGGCGCTCGGACCGGCGCTCAACCGCGCACTACGGGGTCGGCGAGTGCAGCAGATCCTGTCGGTGGCCAACACCAACGTGATGGCGTTGTACCTGTGGCACATGGTGCCGGTGGTCGTGGTCGCGGCAGCGCTCTACCCCGCCGGGTTGATGCCGCAGCCCGACGAGGGCAGCATCGCGTGGTGGGCGGTGCGGCTCCTGTGGCTGAGCATCCTGGCGGTGGTGACCGCGGTGGAGATGGTGATCCTGTACCGGCTTCGGGGATTCTTCGCCGCGCCGCTACTGGCGATCCGGGTGCCCGGCGGGCCAGTGCTGACCGACATCGCGATGCTGGTCGGCATGGCCATGACCGCCTACGGCATCGGATTCGTATCGGCCCGGGGGTTCGCACCGGGCGGACACTTCCCCTGGCACGCAATGCTGATCTTCGCCGCCGGGGCGGTGTTGGTGGCGCTCACTCCCGCACCGAAACCTGTTGCAGCGCAGCCTCAATGAGGGCGGTCAGCTCGTCGGCGCGGTAGCGGCCCGGTCCGGTCCGTCCGCGGACCGCACGCCGCCCGAGCGCGGCGAGCGCGGAGTTGACCGGCGCGGGGATGCCGCAGCGGTGGGCTATCCGGACGATCTCGCCGTTGAGGTAGTCGGTCTCGGCATCGCCGGTCTGACGCTGTAGTGACTGCCACGTCGAGTTGGTGGCACCGGCCGCCAGTCCGGGAACGTCGCGCGGATGCGGCCCGTCCACACGCGCGGCGCCCGAGACCTCGAACGAGATGGCGTCAATTCCCGCACGCCGCAGCACCTCTTGGCCCTCGGATCTGGCCGACACGGCTATGGAGGCAACGGCACCGTCATCGCCGAGCAATGCTCCGACGACGTTGCCGAGGTTGCTGAGCAGCTTGTTGTATTTCCATGGCGCCACATCGTCGGGGACAGTGACCCGAATACCCGCACCCGTCCAACTGCGCGCAACCTCGTTCAGCAGAGCACCGTCCTGCGCGTCGGTCAGGGATGCGGGCCACCGCGCCACATGGAACTGGCCGACGACCGGCCACGAACGAACGATCACCTCGCCGGGCTCCAGGTGCAGGGCCGGCAGCCAGACGCAGACCCCGTATACCCGGCGGAAGTACCGCAAAGCCAACTCTTCGGCGGTCACCCCGTTCAGTGCGGTCAGCACCGGCAATGTCTGTGCCGCCGTTGATGTTCCGCCGGTCGACAACGTGACCGGCCGATCGACCCACTCGCGCAGCGCGGCATCGAGTTGCTGGGTCTTGGTCGCGAAGACCAGCACGTCCTGATCGGTCAGTGCCACCTGTTCCGCGTCGGAAGCAACCTGCACCGGCACTTGAACCACGCCGTCGGGGGTGCGCAGAGTCAATCCTCGTTGTGCCAGCACCTCACCGTGCCGGCCGCGAGCGACCAGCAGCACGGCAATGCCGGCCCGGGCCAGCACCGCGCCTACGGTGCCACCGATTGCGCCGGCGCCGATCACCACATAGCGGCGCACCACGACCTACTTGCTCCGGACCGGAACCGGCGTCGAATCCGGCTCGGCGGCCCCGAAAATGGAGACCGCAACCGCGCCGGCCACCGCTGTGGCGAAGGCCAGCATGACCAGCCAGCCGTATCCGGGTCTCGACGAATCGCCCAGCAGCACAACGCCAACGACGCCGGGCACCACCGTCTCGCCGACCACCAACGCGGCGGCCACACCGTTCACCGAACCGATCTGCAGCGCCACCGTGAACAGATAAAACCCGCCGCCTCCGGCCACCAGGATCGCCCACAGCGCCGGATCGGCCAGCAGCGCATCGACCTTCAACGGGTCCAGTCCGTGCACGATGCGCACCGCCACCGCCATGGCCCCGTACAGCACCCCGGCAATCAGACCCGCGCCGACCGCGGCCCAGCTGCCGAGCGCTCGCACGAGCACCACGCCTACGGCCAGGATGATCAGCGATACCAGCAGAACACCCCAGTGCATGCCCACGTGCGGATGAGATTCCCCGAGGCGACCCGTGGTGAATCCCAAGACGCACAGCGCCGCCAGGACCATAGCGATGGCTACCCAGTCCCGGGACTTCAGCCGTACCCGCAGCACCACCGTGCTGAGCACCGCGGTCACCACGAGGTTTGCGCTCATGATGGTCTGCGACAGGAACAGCGGTATCAGCCGCGCCGAGACCAGCGTTCCGACAAAACCGAGGCCATCCAGAGCCATGCCCGCCACGAACGTGGGAGTCATCATGGCCGCAGCGGTCGAGTGCAAGGTGGGCCCACCGCCCGCGGTGACCGTGTGGTCAGGCGCTATCGCCGATTTTCGTGCACCGTAGGACTGCAGAACCGATGCAGTGCCATAGCTGAAGCAGGCCAGTAGCGCCGCGGCTATGCCGATCAGCACCGGCAATCCTCGTGCTGGACACTTCCGAATTTCAGCCGATGCGTCATGGGCCAATTGTAGGGAGCCGTCCTGTCCGGCCGCTCGGACCACCGTCCCGCCAAGGCTGAGCCGGTCCGCGGGTTTGGGATGCGAGTTCTCCGGCGGCCTCACTGATCGCCTTGAAGCGTTTACCCGTCAACGTGATCCAACGCGGGGCTCGATAGCCCCGCCCCGCCCCAATACCATCAGTAACATGGTCCTCATCTGTCACACGACAAATGAGGCTGGGCATGCACGCTAAATGGCGTTCTGCGGCGGCGCTGACCGCCGCCATCGCGCTGAACTGGGCGTCTGCCGACCTGACCCAGGCGGCTCCGCCGCCGGCGGCCAAGGACTTCTCCCGGCCGGCAATCGTGATCCTCGGCTACGGGTTGCAGCCCAACGGTCTGATGCGCCCAATTCTGCGTCGACGTGTACTGACCGGTCTGGCCGTGGCCCAGCGGTACCCACAGTCGCCGGTCATCGTCACCGGCGGCAACCCCCAGAACGGTCGCACCGAGGCCGACGCCATGCGAAACATGTTGGTTCTGCTGGGTTTCCCGGCATCGCGGATCATCATGGAACCGCGCGCCAACAGCACCGTGCAGAACGCACAGTTCTCGGTGCCGCTGGCCAAGCAGGCCGGCGCCTCGGGCATCATACTGGTCACCTCATCGACCCACCAGGACCGCGCCGACGGCGATTTCGTCGATGCCGGCGCCAATCTGCTTGCCACCGTGAGTTTTCCGGATGGCAATCCGAGCCAGGACATCAACCAATTCGTGCGGGACGCCATGAGTCCCTACGTGAACCTGAGCTGAACCGAGCCGTCAGGAACTTTCGGCAGACGCGGCCCGCGGACCGGGCAGGCGCAACATCAGTCGGGCTCCGCCGAGCGGGCTCTGCTCCAAAGCCGCAGTGCCACCATGCAACTCGGCCTGCTGCGCGACCAGCGCCAGACCCAGCCCCGAACCCGAATGCGACGCCGTCGATCCCCGGGAGAACCGCTGGAACACCAGGTTGCGCTCATGCTCGGGAACGCCCGCACCGTTGTCGTCGATGGCTATCTCGACGCCGTCGTGAGAACTGACCGCCGAGAGCAGCACCCGGGTGGCGCCCCCGTGTTTGACCGCATTGGCTATCGCGTTGTCGACCACCAGGCGCAACCCGACGGGCAGCCCCAGCATCAACACCGTCGGCGATGGCGCCAGCGACACGTTCAGGTCCGGATACACGCGGACGGCGTCGTGCGCTGCCCGATCGAGAAGCTCGGTGATGTCGACCGGCACCAGATCATCCGCCGTCGTCAGTTCCCCCTGCGCCAGCCGTTCCAACGCGGTCAGCGTCGCCTCGATGCGGCTCTGGGTGCGGATGACGTCCCCGATGACCTCTTCGCGCTGCTCCGCTCCCAACTCGAGCGTCGACAGCACTTCGAGGTTGGTACGCATGGCGGTCAATGGGGTACGCAACTCGTGCGACGCCACCGAGGCGAAGTCCCGCGCCGTTTCCAGCGCCGCCTTGGTACGCTCCTGCTCCTCCCCGATCCGGGCCAGCATCCCCTCGACCGCCTCCGCGATCTCCACGGCTTCCCAAACCCCGCGCACCTGGACCTCTTCGGGTTTGGACTGCGCGTTGATCTGTCGGGCCTGCTGGGCCAGCAGCCGGAACGGATTGATCATGACGATCCACATCACGACGCCGACCAGAAAGGTACCCACGATGACCGCGCCGCAGATGGCCAGCACCCGCAGGTGCAACGCGTTGATCTGACGCTCGGCCTCGGCCAGTGGTGCACCCAGCGCGATTGAGGCGGAACCGGTGCTGACCGTGCGCACGCGGTACTCGACGCCGTCGATCGTGGTGTTGGCGTAGCCGTTCTCGAATTCCGGCAACACGATGTTCTCGGGCACCGACACCGTCGTCGTACCGATGCGAACGGTGCGCACCAGAGAGCCTTCGGGCAACGGCACGCCGGTGGAACTCTGACGAGCGATGCTCAGCATGGTGTTGACGTCGCCCAGGCTGCTCAACGAATCCAGGCGGCGATCGAGCTGGCTGTACTGGTCGTTGGTGATACCGATCCACACCCAGGTCCCGATGATCAAGACGGTGGCGACGACCGACAATGCGGCGACAACGACGATGGTCCGCAGCGACAAAGCCGGCATCGGTGATCGCAGCACCCTGACATCATGCCCGATGGCAGACGACAAACGGGGCACGTGCTTCCGCACGTGCCCCGCCAGTCGAATGATTGTTATCGGCCGGAGCTACTTGGCCGCGTCCAGCGCCGCGTCGTAGTTCGGCTCCTGAGCGATCTCGGGGACCAGCTCGGTGTACGCGACATTGCCGTCCGCGCCGATCACCACGATGCCACGGGCCAGCAGGCCGGCCATCGGGCCGTCGGCCAATACGATGCCGTAGTCCTCGCCGAAGCTGTCCCGGAAGGCCGACGCCGTGGTGACGTTCTCGATGCCCTCGGCCCCGCAGAAACGCTTCTGCGCGAACGGCAGGTCCTTGGACACGTTCACCACGGTGGCACCGGATGCGGCAGCACGCTCGTTGAAGGTACGGACGCTGGTGGCACATACCGGGGTGTCGACCGACGGAAAGATGTTGAGCACCACGGTCTTACCAGTGAACTGATCGTTGGTGACCGGGCCGAGATCGTTGCCGGTCAACGCAAACGCCGGGGCCGGAGAACCGACAGCGGGCAGCTCGCCGACAGTGTTGATGGGGTTACCACGCAGTGTTATCTGTGCCATGGGGACCAGTCTGTCAATACCGGCCGAGCCCCGCTGCGCGAGGGTCCGATTCGGTGCTCAGCGTCGCTTGTCGCGGACCTTGTACGTCGACGGCCACGACTGCCGGGTGTCGTCGCCGACCAGCGGTGTCCCCTTGGACCCGATGCGCACGTTGTAGGCCTCCTTACCGGGACCGACTTCTTTGTTGGCGTGTTCTTGGGCCAGGTAGAGCAGCTGGTCGATTTCGACTTCGGCGAACGCCACAAACGTGGTGCTCCGGGCCAGGTCGTCGATGCCGATCATCAGCCGGTCGGGCAACGCCTTGGACAGCAGCGCAGCGGCCGCGAACAGCACCGCCGGCACCACCCAGTAACAGACGTACGCCAGAGGCGACTTCACGTCGAAGAGGGTGGAATCCGGATCGATCACCGACGGGATGGCCGCCGACACCGTCATCGCGGCGAACACCATCACCCACATCCAGCTCAGCAGCGCGACGATGCGGCCGAACAGCTCGGTCTTGAGTACGTCCGCGGGCAGCCCAAGCGCGACGTACTCGCGGACGAAAGGCCTGCCGGTCAGCAGACCGACCAGCGTGACGACACAGATTCCGGCGAAACTCAGGGCCAACAGCCAGTGCTGCGAGACGGGAGTGGTGGCGGTCAAGGAGATCCCGGTCAATGCCAAGAACGTTGCCACGGCGCCGATTTCGAGCACGCCGGTCCTGTGAATTCCGTATGCGGCGATGGCCACGGCCAGCGCCAGCACGCCCGAGATTTCGAATGGGACGTCACCGACCAGAATCCAGTAGACGAACCAAGGCGCGAAGCTGGCGAGAATACCCACGATCACACTCTATTTGCGACTTGGGCGCCCTTTGTAACGCACATCGTCACAATGGGCGCCCAGCTCCGCACTTACTGCCACTCGATGATGCGGCTCAGGTAGGGATCCATGCCAGTGGTCCGCACCGGGGACACGGTGACCGACGGCTCGGTGCCCTCTACCATCTGCCCGTTACCGACGAACAGCGCGACACTCTGCGTCCCGGCCGGGCCGTAGAAGATCAGATCACCTGGCAGCGCCTGATCCGCGGTGACCTTGCGCCCAACTTTGTACTGCTCGCCGGAGGACCGCGGCAGCTTGATGCCCACACCGGCGTAGGCGTACTGCACCAATCCGGAGGCGTCGAAGCCCGCGGTGGTCGGCGCCGGGGTCACGGCCCCGGCGGCCGCCGTCGGCGAGAACAGTCCGGCCAGGGCCTGGGTCAGGCTGTTGCTCGGTGCCACCGGCTGCGGTGTGGCCGGCGGCATCGTGCCCGCCGGCTGCGCGCCGACCTGTGGCAGCTGCTGCGCGATCCCCGGAGCGGCGGCATTCACGCCGGCCGGCGGCAGGCTCGGGCCGTTGACCCCACCACCGCCGTAGGAGAACGGGACACCGCGCTGAGACAGCGCGCGCTGGATCACGAAGTTGATCGCCTGCTGATGGGTTCCGCCCGTCCAGGTGCTCGGATCCGCGGTTGCCACAGCGGCTGTGGCCACCGACAGCACCACAGCGAGCACCATCAGGCACATCCGTTTGATCATGTTCCACCTCTCTCAGGCGCGCCGGCTCATCTGTCTGCGCCGCCGCTGTTTCCAACTGCCAACTCCTGCCGGAGTTACGGGCGAAGTGTGGGACTGCGGTTCACGCCACCCACACCAGTCACTACTGTCACTTCTACAACATTCGCGCGCGAATTCCCACAAAAGTGCAGGTCAGCGCAAGATTATTAGCGAAACTGTGACCCAACGGTGATCGGCCACAAGGGTTTTCGCCATTTCATCTGGGGGTATCGGGGGTACCCGCGGACTGCGCCCGTGTCGTCGAAAAACACCGGCACGCGAACTACTCTTGCCAGATGGCAGCCGTTCTGACGGTCAATCTGGCGAGCCCACGGGCGAACCCGGACAAAGACCATTTGCTCACCGGCATCGACAAGCGCCCAACCGCCGACGGTATCCCGGTTCGAGCCCCGGGTCCCATGCACGGCGGGCTCGGCAGCGGCCTGGTGGGCGACACCATCGGGGATCAGCAGGTACACGGCGGTGACGACCAAGCCGTCTACGCATACGCCCGCGAGGACCTGGACGACTGGCAGACTCGACTCGGTCGCGTCATCACGAACGGCTCGTTCGGCGAGAACATGACCACGGGCGGGCTGGAGGTGACCAACGCCCTGATCGGTGAGCGCTGGCAGATCGGCGGCGGCGGTCCCCTTCTGGAAGTCTCCGAACCGCGTATCCCCTGCCGTACCTTTGCCGCCTGGCTGGAGATCGGCGGCTGGATCAAGACCTTCACCGAACAGGCGGTGCCGGGGGCCTACCTGCGCGTCGTTACACCCGGAACGCTGCACGCCGGTGCCCCCATCGAAGTGGTGGAACGACCGGCGCACGACGTGACCGTGAGTCAGGTCTTTCGGGCCCTCACCCTCGAGCCACAGCTGTTGCCGAGTCTGCTTGCGGCAGAAGCGTTGTCGGACAAGATCAAGGAACGCATCCGGCGCAGGACGAGCTGACGCCCCGTCACTCCTTCAGGAGCAGCGCTGCGGCCGCTGCCGCAACAACTGCCAGAACCACGATGGTGGTTGCGACGGCGGCCCAACCTGCCGCGTCGAAGGCGATGCCGCCGATCCAGCCGATGATGCTGGAGCCCGCGTAGTAGGCAAGGTTGTAGAGCGATGAGGCCTGTGCCTTGCCGACCGTAGCCAGCTGCCCGGTCCACCCTGACGCGATTGCATGCGCGCCGAAGAATCCTGCGGTCGCCACCACCAGCCCGACCAAGACCGCGATCACATTGCTACTCAACGTGATCACCACGCCGACCACCATCACCGCGATCGACGTCAACAGCACTGGCCGACGGCCGCTCCGGGTGGCACTCGCTCCGGCCTGGGCCGATGCCCAGGTGCCCGCGAGGTAGGCCAGGAACACCAGGCTGACCACGGTCTGCGGTAGCGAGAACGGCGGCGCGCTGAGCCGGAAGCCCAGAAAGTTGTACATCGCGACGAAGCCGCCCATCAACAGGAACCCCTGCAGATACAGCGCGACCTGGCGTCGCGAGCGCAGGTTGACCAGCAGCCGATGACCGAGCGACCCCTCGGCGCCGTCACCGCCGAGGCCCGGACGGAATCCTCGCGGTGTCGGCGCCAACCGAATGAACCCGACAGCCGCTGCGCTGCACAGCAATCCGACACCGAACATGCCCCAACGCCAGCCCAGCACCTCAGCCACCGGCGCCGACACCAACCGGCCGAGCAGGCCACCGATGGTGGTACCCGCGACGTAGGTCCCGGCCGCCCTTGCGGCGTGGCCCGACTCGACCTCCTCCGTCAGATACGCCACCGCGATGGCCGGCACTCCGCCGAGCGCCAGTCCCTCCAGGAAGCGTCCGGCCAGCAGCATCTGAAACGTCGGAACGAAAGGCACCATCAGACCCAAAACCGTTGCGATGCCCACTGACAGCGACATCGCTTTCACCCGGCCGATGCGATCGGCCAACGTCGACCACCCGATGACACCGACCGCCAGCCCGATGGTCGACGAAGAGACCATCAGCGCGGATGCCGCCGCCCCGGTGTGCAGGCTGCGGGCAATCAGTGGCAAGACCGCCTGGGGCGAGTACAGCTGGGCGAACGTCGCGACCCCGGCGCAGAACAGCGCAGCCAGCAGCCGCCGGTACTCGAGCGACCCGCGTTCGTGCCCGGTCCACAGGCCGGCTTCGGATCGGGATTCGACGGTCACTCAGAGCACGTTAGAAACCACCGAGGTCATGTGTCCAATACATGAAATACCGAAAATCAATGCGCAATGTGCATCGATCCCATCGTGCCGCTAGGGCACGTCCTTGGCGGTGACGAACCCCGCGAAGCGTTCGGCCGCGGGCGGCAGGGTCCGTCCGGCGACCCAGGCCATGCCGATTTCCCGTTTGACCTTGGTATTCGAGATCGGCAGGTAGACCACCGCCGGATCACCACGGCCCGGCCGCGGCACCGGGACGACGGCCACCCCGAACCCCGCGGCAACCAATCCTTCCATCGTCGGAATCTCCATGGCCTCAAAGGAAATGGCCGGTGTGATACCACTCTCAGCCCACAACTGATCGGTCAACTGGCGCAGACCGAAGTCCGCGCCGAGGGCGATGAACGTCTCGTCGGCCACCTCCGCCAACCGCACCCGGGCCCGCCCCGCCAGTCGGTGTTCCGCCGGCACCGCCAGGCACAACCGTTCGATGTAGAGCACCCGCCAGGTACACGGCACCTGATCCGGTCTGGGGGAGGTGATGGCCAGATCAGCCTGACCGGAGTACAGGCGCTCGGCCATCTCGCGTGATGCACCCTGGAACAGCTCGAAGCGCACCGCCGGCGCTTCGACCCGAAAGCGCCGTAGCGCGTCGGGCACAAACCAATTGGCGGTGGAATGCAGAAACGCCAACCGCACCAACCCGCTGTCCGGATCCAGCAGGGCAGCTATCCGCCCCTGGGCCGCAGCCATCTCGGCGATGCATCGGCGGGCATGCTCCAACATGATCCGGCCCACCGAGTTGAGCTGCAGCCGCCGCCCGACACGGTCGAAAAGTGGTGCGCCAACCCGATTTTCGAGCCGCAACAGGGCTCGCGACAAAGTCGGCTGAGTGATCCCCAGATCGGCTGCGGCCTCGGTGACGTGCTCAGTTTCAGCCAGCACCACGAACCATTGCAGCTCGTCCAGATGCACCAAAGCACAGTACCCCGTGGGCCGGATGGCCCACGGGGTACTGAGTCAGGTTTGCCTAGACGATCGGCCGAGCCGACAGATCAGGCATCGAACCGGTCGGCGTCCATCACCTTGGTCCACGCCGCGACGAAGTCCTTGACGAACTTCTCCTTGGCGTCATCCTCGGCGTACACCTCGGCCAGGGCCCGCAGCTGCGAGTTCGAGCCGAACAGCAGGTCGACGCGGCTGGCGGTCCACTTGGGCGCACCGCTGGCGCGGTCGGTGCCCACGTAGGTGCCGTCATCGGCGGGAGACGGCGCCCACTTGGTGGACATGTCGGTCAGGTTGACGAAGTAGTCGTTCGTCAACTGCCCCTTGGTGGTGGTGAGCACGCCGACGTCCGAGCCACCGTGGTTGGCACCCAGTACGCGCAGGCCGCCGATCAGCACGGCCAGCTCGGGAGCCGACAGGCCCAGCAGGTTGGCCCGGTCGATCAGCCGGTACTCGGCGGGCAGGGTGTCCCCCTTGCCCACGTAGTTGCGGAATCCGTCACCCTTGGGCTCCAGGTAGGCGAACGACTCGATGTCGGTCTGATCCTGGGTGGCGTCGCCGCGCCCCGAGGTGAACGGCACCGTGATATCGACGCCGGCGTCCTTGGCCGCCTTCTCGACACCGACGACACCGCCTAGGACCACCAGGTCCGCGAAGGACACACCGGTGCCCGACGCCTGCTGGATCTCCTCGAGCTTGCGGATCACCTGGGCCAGCTCGTCGGGCTCGTTGACCTCCCAGCCGAGCTGCGGCTGCAGCCGGATCCGGCCGCCGTTGGCGCCACCACGCATGTCGCTGGAGCGGTACGACGCGGCCGCCTTCCATGCGGTGTCCACCAGCTGCTGCACCGACAGGCCCGACTCCGCGATGGCCGTCTTGAGCGTGGCGACATCGGCGTCGGACAGCGTCTTACCGGCAGGCACGATGTCCTGCCACAGCCAGGTCTGCTTCGGCACCAGCGGTCCGAGGTAGCGCACCACCGGGCCCATGTCGCGGTGCAGCAGCTTGAACCACGCCTTGGCGTACTCCTCCGCCAGCTCCTCCGGGTGATCCAGCCAGCGGCGGGTGATCTCGCCGTAGATCGGGTCAAGCCGCATCGACAGGTCGGTGGTCAGCATCGACGGGTGAGTCTTGCCGGTGCCCTGGGCCATCGGGACCGAGTTGGCCCAGCCACCGTCCTTGGGACGCCACTGGTTGGCGCCGGCCGGGCTCTTGAACAGCTCCCACTCGTTGCCGTAGAGGATCTCCAGGAACGAGTTGTCCCACTTGGTCGGAGTGTGGGTCCAGGTGACCTCAAGGCCGCTGCTGACGGTGTCGTTGCCGAGGCCGGGGTTGGCCCAGCCCAGGCCCAGCTGCTCGAGCGGAGCGGCTTCGGGCTCGACACCGTTTTCGACGTCGGTAGCGCCGTGGGTCTTGCCGAAGGTGTGGCCACCGACGATCAGGGCCGCGGTCTCGACGTCGTTCATCGCCATCCGGCCGAAGGTCTCGCGGATGTCGATGGCTGCGGCCACCGGATCCGGATTACCTTCGGGGCCTTCGGGATTGACGTAGATCAGACCCATGTGGCTGGCGGCCAACGGGTTCTCCAGCTTGGTCCGGTCGGTGCCGGAGTAACGGTCCTGCGAACCCAGCCACTCGTGCTCGGCACCCCAGTAGATGTCCTCCTCGGGCTCCCAGAAGTCGGGGCGGCCGAAGGCGAAGCCGGCGGTCGTGAAGCCCATGTGCTCCATGGCCCGGTTGCCCGCGTAGACGATCAGGTCGGACCACGAGATCTTCTTGCCGTACTTCTTCTTCAGCGGCCAGAGCAGGCGGCGCGCCTTGTCCAGGCTGACGTTGTCGGGCCAGCTGTTCAGCGGGGCGAAGCGCTGCATGCCGCGCCCGCCGCCGCCGCGGCCGTCCTCGACACGGTAGGTGCCCGCGGCGTGCCACGACATGCGGATGAACAGCGGACCGTAGTGGCCGAAGTCGGCCGGCCACCAGGCCTGCGAGTCAGTCAGCAGGGCGTCGAAATCACGCTCGAAGGCCTCGAAGTCGAGGGTCTTGACGGCCTCGCGGTAGTCGTAGCCCTCGTCGGTCGGGTCGATCGCGGGCGGGTTCTTCTGCAAGATCTTCAGGTTGACCGCGTTGGGCCACCAGTCACGGTTGCTGCCGCCTTCGACGGGCGGCTTGATGCGCATCGGGCAACCGCTCTCCGCGGGTTCCGTCTGGGCCTCGCCAATCGGTGGATGTGTCTCAGGCACTGCATTTCCTTCCGGGAGTGGTGAATTGGGCTGCGATCACGGATGTGATCGTGAAGTTGAAGTTGTCGCTGCCGCACAATCGGGGCACAGGCCCCAGTAGATGACCTCGGCCTCGTCGACGACGAAACCGTCGAGCACGCCGCGACTGTCCGATGGGGTCAGGCAGGGCGCCTCCCCCGTTGCGCAGTCGATGTCGGCGATGGTCCCGCACCCGCGACACACCACATGATGATGGTTGTCGCCGACCCGGGATTCATACCGTGCGACCGAACCCGAGGGCTGGATCCGGCGCACGAGGCCCGCTGTGGTGAGCGCAGCGAGCACGTCGTAAACCGCCTGCCTGGAGACATCGGGCAGAACGTCGCGCACCGCATCGAAAATGGTTTCGGTGTCGGCGTGCGGACGACCGGACACCACCTCCAGAACAGCGAGGCGGGGGCGTGTCACACGAAGGTCTGCAGCCCGCAGGCGTTCCGTGTAGTCCGGTGTCACAACCCCATTCCTACGCTCTTTTCTGGAACGAGTCAAGACTTTGGCAGCGCGTGTTCCGCCTGCCGACACCCTCCCCCGGCACCTACACGGATTGCCAAAAACATTGTTGCACAGCATGTTTAGGCATGGGACTGAATCGTGACAAAGAACTTTTCCACCTGCCCTCCGAATCTGTCCCCGATTGTTAATCTGCTCGCTATGCAACGCCGGACCACCCGCCACCGGGCATCCCCATGCCGCTCTGCCGGACCGCGGCCGGACCGCCTGTGAGTTCCCCGGCCGAGGATCACTACTACTGGTTGACGTCGCTGTTGGCAGCACGTGGCCAACAGCGGAGAACCTCGCGCTCCATCGCGGCGGTGAACGCGACGATGGGTGTCAGCCCGCTGGCGCTGATCGCCAGCCCGGGCGGCCCGCACGGCACCGTGCCTCAAGTACTCGCGATCGCCATCGCGATCTACTCCGTCGGCATCGCGAGCTTGTGGCTGGGACATGGCTGGCCCTCTCGGCCCGTCGCCGAAGTGACGGCGACAGTCACCACACTGGCGGTATGCGTCGCGTGCGTGATCATGACCAACCCGCTGATCGGGCTGTTCGCGTCGGTGACCTTCGCCTTCACCACGAGCCATATCGCGTTCTTCCACCGACGGACGATATTGATCACCTCGTGGATCATGGGCGGCGCCACGTTGCTCTATCTCGCCTGGCGGGTCGGTGAGTCCGATCCGGTGGTGGCGGTGGGCGGCGCCCTTCTCGTCGTGTTGCTCAACCTGTTCATCTATGCGGTGTGCAAGCTGGCGATCGGGCTCAGCGCCACCGATGTTCACCACAGTGAGATCGAGCCGCTCACCGGTCTGCTCAATTCCGACGGCCTGTACTCCAGAACCGCCAACTTGCTGGCCGCCCGCAACCGACAGGACGACCGGCACCTGGTGATGGTGGTGGTCAGCATCGACAGCTACCAGCTGCTCACGTCACTGTCGGGCCGAAAACACGCCAATCAGGCTCGCATCGAGGTCAGCCAGGCGCTGCGGGAAACCGTGCGGCGCAACGCAATCGCCGCGCACGTGTCCAACAGCGATTTCGTCATCGCCGACACCTTCACCGCACCCGACGCCTCGCCGCTGATCGAGCGTGTGCAGGGCGCCATGCGCTCCACCCCGTCGCGGGTGACCGCAAGCATCGGCGTGGTGTGTACCCCGTTGGCGCCGCTCACCGCACACCCGCCGGACGTGGTGATCGACAAGGTCATGGAGGCCGCCACCCAGGCGGTGGTGCAGGTTCGCGAAGCGGGCGGCAACGACGTGCGTTACGACATCCGCGCGGAATTCCCGATAGAGGACTAGCACCGGCGACGCGATCGCCCGTCAGACTGATGCCATGACCGCCGTGGTGCTGGGACCAACCCTGGCCATCGTCTTGGCCGTCATGGTGATCGCCGCCGCGGCGGTGTACCGGATCGCCCGGCTCGGACCCATGCGGGTGGTGCCCGGCGCGGCGATTCGGGCGGCTGCCCAATTGGCCGCGGTTTCGGCTGTCCTGGCGATGGCCATCACCCGGCTGTGGTCGTCGATCGCAGTGCTGTCGGTGATGTTCGGTGTTGCCGCGTTCACCGCTGCCCGACGTACCAGGGCCGGACGCAGTTCGGCGTGGGTGGTGCTGCCGTTGGCCGCCGGCCTCAGTGCGGTGCTGCCGCCGTTGC
The DNA here is from genome assembly GCF_041261665.1 of Mycobacterium sp. MAA66. Lineage (NCBI taxonomy): Bacteria > Bacillati > Actinomycetota > Actinomycetes > Mycobacteriales > Mycobacteriaceae > Mycobacterium > Mycobacterium sp. MAA66. The sequence continues at coordinate 1,024,515 of NZ_JBGCCC010000001.1, forward strand.
TCCTGAGCGGGTTGGTACCGGCCAAGGGCGTAGCCGTGGTACCGGTGGTCGGAATTGTCTTGGGCGGCACCATGACTGCGGTCGCCATCGCGGCAAAACGCGCACTCGATGCCCTGCAGCACCGCATCGGCGAAGTGGAAGCCGGCCTCAGCCTCGGCCTCAGCGAACGTGATTCGCGCATGGAAGTGCTCGCTCCCGAACTCACCGATGCACTGCTGCCCAATCTTGATCAGACCCGCACCGTCGGGCTGGTGACATTGCCGGGTGCGTTTGTCGGCGTACTGCTCAGCACCGGTTCGGCGACGCAGGCCGGAGCGGTACAGGTACTGGTGCTGATCTCGCTGATGCTGTCCCAGACCTGCGCCGTCGCCCTGACCGGCGAACTGGTGGCCCGCGGCCGCATCAACCGGACCACGGCAATCAGCCGGACAGCTGGGACCTGATCAGCGGTGCGATCCGGCCCGCCAGATAGGCGTGGCCGGCATCGGTGGGGTGCACGCCGTCCGCCCCGATCAGGCTCGGGTTGTCGACGAACCAGCGCTCGGCAATCGGATCGATGAACGTCGCGCCCGCAAAACCGGCCTGCATGCGCAGCACATCGCGAATCTGCAGCACCGCCGGAGGCACATCGGCCGTGGGCCAGGGCGGGCCGATCACCAGCAGCCGGGCCCCCGGCGCGATGCGGTGAGCGAGGTCGAATGCGTCATGCGTCAAGCCGGATAGCTGCAACGGATCGGCGCCCTGATCGTTACGCGAGCCGAAGAACACCACCAGGCGGTCGTCGGGCTGGACCGCCCGGGTCGTCAGATCACCGAACACGCTGCCATGGTCGCCACGCTGCCAGTAGCCCGCGCGACCCTCGGCCGCGACATCGGGATCGATCCGCAGACCCTGCTCCGCCAATTGCCCCCAGGCCAGCGCAGTCCAGCCGCGCGGACCGAGGCCGCCCATATTCGTCCCGGTGGTATAGGAATCGCTGACCACCGCGATCCGCTCCACCACAGATCCGAGTGGCACGATCCGGTACGAACGTGCCGGAATTCCCACCGTTGCCGCGAGCACCGCAACCAACACAGTCAGTGCGATGCGCACACCGATCAGACGTTTCACTCCCACCCCTAACTCATCGACATCGGATGCAGCTTAGAGGTGTCAGCTGTCAACCGGCGCGCGACGGGCGAGTGTCGTCGTCTTCGGCGATCCGCGTCAAGGTGCGATGTGTCACAGCGCTTTTCGAGTCACTGCCGGTCGAGTCAGTGGTCTTTGACCTGGCACCCGGCGGTGACACCATTCGGCGCATCCAGCGGCGTGCAGGCTCCTCGACGAAGTGGAACAGCACCACCGCGCCGACGAACGAGCCGGCCAGCAGCGCCAGCACGACCAACTTGGCGCTCCAGCTCGGCTGCATGTCGATCTGGTACTGCGCGGCAGCCCAGTTCCACCCCTGGTGTACCAGTTCGTGAACCATGTAGAGGCTGAAGGACACCTTGCCGCCGTACACCAGCACCCGTGTCGACAGCACCGCCGGCAGGCTGCCGGTGCCGATGGACAAGGCCACCACCAGGGGCAGGAAAAGCACGTCGACCAACCCGAAGTCGTCCCGGATGGACGGAACGGGATGTGCGTCAAACCAATACAGAATGCCGACGATCGCCACCACCAGGATCAGCGACAGAGCGCCCGCGGCCAACTCACCGCGACGGGTCAGCCGCAACTTGCGCACCGCCGCGCAGGCCAGGGCTCCGGCGGTGAATTGCAGGATGATGCGGGGCAGCCAACTCCACGGGGTGTAGAACGCTCCGGTCGCCGCCAGGAATACCAACGGCGGCAGGGTGGCGAAGAATGCCAGCCAGAGCAGGCTGCGGGCGCGACTGGCCCGGGCCACTCGGAACAACACCAGCACCAGCAGCCCGAACATCAGGTAGGCCAGCCATTCGGCGCTGATCGACCAGGCCGGTCCGTCCCAGCTGGTGTCATCGAAGAACGGCACCACCCACAGCTGCACCAGGAAGAGCTGGCGCAGATAGTTCGGCCCGGTCAGGTTGGCCGCCTCCGGCGACGGGAAATTGCCGACGTTCAGGGTGAAGATCACCCATAGCGCGGCGAGGTGCATCGTGACCAGATACACCGGCCAGACCCGGGCCAGCCGGAGCCACAGAAAATGCAACGTCTCACGGAATGACCAGGTGGGGCCCATCCGGTCGAGGTAGTTCCAGGTCAGCACGAACCCGCTCAGGATGAAAAACAGGTCGACGCCCTGGGCTCCGCAGTCGAGCACCGGCGCCAGCGCCTCGCTCAGTGGGGGCGACGCCTGATGCAGTAACGGGCGGAAGTGGAACAGCACGACCCACACTGCGGCGACGATCCGCAGCCCGGACAAGGCCTTGATCTCACCGCTGCGCACAACACTCATTTCGGGACTCTGCATAGCTCGTTTCGCACTACTCGCGTCGGCTGCCCGGGCGGTCACCGACCTGGGACATGTCATTCGGCGCAGCGTCAAAAGACTAACAGCGCCCCCTGCTCGTCCACGGATCGCGAAGCCGTGTCGTCGGTAGACCGACACACCCGAGCGCGGGATACCGTCAGAAAATTTGTTTACCCGCGACGGTCCCGCGTTTATCAGCCACACCGAAGGTAATCGGTACTGCCAGCAATGTATTCGCCGTCACGGCACTGGAATTTCCGGTCGAACGAGGGCAATCTGTAGACATGCTAATTAGGCGGAATTTCACAAAATCTGCGGTCGCCGCGGTGGCCGCCACGGCTGCACTCGTCGCGGCTCCCGCAGCGGCAGTGACTTTCGGCGCGATCGTCGGTGGTGACCGCACGGTGATCGCCGATGGCACACCGACCGGATCCGGCGGACCGGATGGCCAGGGCGGCGGCGGAGGCTGCGGCAACGGTTCAGGTTGGCAGGGCTGCGGTGGCTGGAACCCATCTACTGGCGGATTCGGCCACGGCTGCGTGGGCGGCGTCTGCGGCGGCTGGGACGGCAACCGCGGTTGGGGCGGCTGACCGGCTCGAGCCCGGCAGCCGGAGTTACTCCCGGCTCAGATGAGCATCGTCGGCGAACACCAGCGAGCCGCTGTCGAGCAATACCGCCCAACGCCGGGCCGCGTCCGCGATGTGCTGATCGCCGACCTCGACCGAGTAACCGGCATGGTCGCCGTAGTCCTCGACGATCACGCCCTTGCCGCCTTTGAGCCCATCGGCCTTAACTCGAACGCGCATCTGCACGGCGAATTTGTCGCTACCCATGTCCACCCCAGCTCTCCTGGTTATGCGTCTGCCTTAGCCCCCCGACCTGAGCAGGTACCAAACTCTAGGCCACAGCCAGGGCCGCGGCAAAGGATTCCGATGCGCTTGCCAGGTGTGACGTTGGCGTCGGGTGTGCCGGCGTCGGTTACTGTCGTCGCCGTGATTGTGCTGCTGCCGCCCTCGGAGACCAAGCGCCCCGGCGGTGATGGACCGCCCCTGGACCTCGCCGGGTTGGCCACGCCGGCGCTGACCGACCTGCGTGCCACCCTGATCGACGAATTGGTGACCTTGGCGGCGGATCCGGCCGCCAGTCGGTCCGCCCTGGGCATATCCGCAGCTCAGGATGCCGAGATCACCCGCAATGCCGAACTGCGCAGCTCCCCGACACTGGCCGCCATCGACCGCTACACCGGGGTGCTCTACGACGCGCTCGATGTCGGATCTCTGCGGGGCGCGACAGCCGAGCGGGCCCGCAGCCGGCTGGCGGTGGGCTCGGCGCTGTTCGGGCTGCTGCGGGCCGACGACCGGGTGCCGGCCTACCGGCTGTCGGCCGGCTCGAAGCTGCCCGGCGGTACCACGCTGGCCAGCCGGTGGAAGCCGGTGCTGGAGCCCGCGCTGGCCGAAATCGGAGCGCGGGAGCTGGTGGTGGATCTGCGCTCGGGCTCCTACGCCGCGCTCGGACGGCTGCCCGGCGCAGTCACCGTCGACGTGTATACCGAGCATCCCGACGGGAAGAGGACCGTGGTCAGCCATTTCAACAAGGCTCACAAAGGCCGGTTGGCACGCGCGCTGGCCAGCACCAGGGCCGAGCCCGACAACGCCGCCGCGGTGGCCACCATCGCCCGCCGTGCCGGCATGCGGGTCGAACGCGATGGCACCGAACTGACCGTGCTGATCAGCGCCTGAACCCTCAGATTGGGCGATTCTGACAGCAATCTGAAATACTGCTGTATGAGGGGAGTATTCCTTCGCCTTGGTGTCGTCATCACGTTGTTCATCGTTGAGCAACCGGTGCCTTGGGCCGCGATGCGGTGGTAGAGACCTCGGCCGTTTTTTGACGTCCGGAGGCTCCCGCAATGAATGTTTCTCAGCTCGAATGGATCGTCACCGTCGCGGTGACCGCACTCGTGCTCATCTTCGACGTCGTGGTGGTCGGCCGCCGCCCGCATGAACCCACCGTCGCTGAATGCGCCCGTTACCTGGCCGTGTACGTGGGTCTGGCGATCGCTTTCGGAATCTGGGTGTGGTCATTTCACGGCGAACAGTTCGGCCTCGAGTTCTTCGCCGGCTGGCTTACCGAATACAGCCTGTCGGTGGACAACCTGTTCATCTTCTTGATCATCATGGCCAGCTTCGGGGTGCCGAGAAAGTATCAGCAGCAAGCCTTGCTGATCGGGATCATCTTGGCCCTGATTTTCCGCGGCATCTTCATTGCCCTTGGCGCAGTGGCTATTTCGGAGTTCTCCTGGATCTTCTACCTGTTCGGCGCCTTCCTGGTCTACACCGCGGTCAAGCTCGCCTTCGACTCCGACCACTCCGACGACGGCGACAACTCGATGGTGCGCCTGGCCCGTAAGTACCTACCCACGACCGATCGGTGGGACGGTGTACGGCTGTACGTCAAGGACAACGGCAAACGCCTGATCACACCGATGTTCCTGGTGGTAGTGGCCCTGGGCACCACCGACCTGTTGTTCGCGCTGGACTCGATCCCGGCGATCTATGGCCTCACCGAACAGCCCTACCTGGTGTTCACCGCCAATGTCTTCGCGCTGATGGGCCTGCGCCAGCTCTACTTCCTGCTCGGCGATCTGCTCAAGCGACTGGTCTACCTCTCCCAGGGATTGGCCTTCATCCTGCTGTTCATCGGCGTGAAGCTGGTGCTGCACGCACTGCACGAGAACCGGCTGCCTTTCATCAACGGCGGCAACCAGGTGCCGGTCCCCGAGATTCCGACGATGGCCTCGCTGGCGGTCATCGTCATCACTCTCGCGGTCACCACGGTGGCGAGTCTGTACCGCACCCGAAGGGCTGATCAGCAAAGCACCTGAGGTCTGCGGGGCCGGTCCAGGCGTAGATCGCCGCGTGCAACAATCTGCGCATGGTTATGCCGATTGATCGCCCCAAGCTGGAGGGCAACATCGCCGTCGGCGAGGGTCGCCAGATCAGTTTCGCCGAGTTCGGCAATCCCCAAGGACGCGCAGTGTTCTGGCTGCACGGCACCCCGGGCGCGCGCCGGCAGATCCCGACCGAGGCCCGCTCGTTCGCGGCCCGCAAGAACATCCGGCTGATCGGCGTGGACCGACCGGGCATCGGCTCGTCGACCCCGTTCCAGTACGAGAACGTGCTGGGGTTCACCGATGATCTGCGGACCATCGCCGACACCCTCGGCATCGACAAGTTCGCGGTGATCGGATTGTCCGGCGGCGGCCCGTACACGCTGGCCACCGCGGCCGCCATGCCCGATCGAGTGGTGATGGCCGCGGTACTCGGTGGCGTCGCCCCGCTGATCGGCGAGGACGGCATCAGCAGCAACCTGATGGAACTGGCCAAGGTGGTGCGCCCGATCCTCGAGGTCGCCGATACCCCGGTTCGCTGGGTGGCGGGCACACTGATCAAGCTGATCGGCCCGTTCGGCTCCCCCGCCCTGGAGCTATACGCCCGGATCTCCCCTGAAGGCGATCGGAAGCTGCTCGGCCGCCCTGAGTTCAAGGCGATGTTCCTCGACGATCTGCTCAACGGCAGCCGCAGGCAACTGGCCGCACCGTTCGCCGACGTCGTGGTGTTCGCCCGCGACTGGGGCTTCCGGCTGGAGGACATCAAGGTGCCGGTGCGCTGGTGGCACGGCGACGCCGACCACATCGTGCCGTTCGCCCACGGTGAGCATGCGGTGGCGCGGCTGGCCGATGCCGAGATGTACACCCTGCCCGGCGAGAGCCACCTGGCCGGGCTCGGTGTGGCCGAGGACATCCTGACCAAGGTGCTCGAAGTCTGGGACGCCGCGGAGCCGGACGTCGTCGCACAGTAGGCGCGCTCAGCCGGTCTCGGCCTGCTCGCCGAGGACTCGGCGCAGCATGTGCATGGCCACGGTGGTCGAGCGTTCCCGGATATCGGCCCGATTGCCGGGCAGCATCAGGGTCCGGGTGTGGGTCCGGCCGTCACTCAGACGTACGCTGAAACACACTGTGCCGACTGGCTTTTCGTCGCTGCCGCCGCCCGGACCAGCGATCCCGGTGATGCCCACCGCGACATCGGCGGTGAACCGCGTCAGCGCGCCGGCGGCCATGGCCTCGGCGACCGGTTCGGACACCGCGCCGTCCGTGGCGATCAACGCCGGGTCCACGCCCAGCAACTCGGCCTTGGCCTCGTTGGAATATGACACCACCCCGCCCGCCAGATAGGCCGACGAACCGGGGCGGTCAGCCAGCCGTGCTGCCAGCAGCCCGGCCGTGCAAGACTCCGCGGTGGCGATAGTATGGCCCGAAAGCAGTTGCGCCACTTGATCATCGATGAGCGATCCATCTTCGGAGTAGACATCTTTCGGGTGTCGCCCCCGGAGCAGCGCTGCCAGCTCCCGATAGCTCTGCTCGGCCTCGGGCTCGTAGCGGGTGACGATCTCCAACTCGCCGCGGCGCAGGCACGTGGTGATCTCCAAGCCGGCGAAACCTGGTATCAGGGATTCAGCGTCGCGAAGTGTCTCGGCCAATCCGGATTCGGGCAGCCCGAACATCCGGATGGTTTCTTGCCGGTAGATGGCGCGGCCGGCGATGGCTCGCCCCGCGGTGGCGGTCTCGATCGCCCGGGTCCACATGGGCCGCAGTTCCCGCGGCGGCCCTGGGAGCACGACGACCGTCGGCCCGCCCCCGGCACGCGTCACCACCACACCCGGCGCCGTGCCGACCGGGTCCAGAATCTCGACACCGTCTGGACCCTTCGGTACCAATGCCTGTTTACGGTTGGCCGCGCGCACCGCGTCGAAGTCCACGTCCGGGAACCGGCCCATGAACGACCGGAGGATCTCGGCGATGCGTTCCTCCAACGCGTCGTCGAGTACCAGTTCGCGGCCGCAGAACTCAGCAACCACGGCGACGGTCATGTCGTCGGCAGTCGGCCCGAGGCCGCCGCTGGTGACGATCAGGTCGACACCCTGATCGGCCAGAAAGTTCAGTTGGGCCGCAATGTCTTCGGGCCGATCACCGCAGATGGTGATGTGGGCCAGTTCGATACCGAGTTCCAGTAGTCGATCTGCCAGCCACGGGCCGTTCAGGTCGGCCACCCGGCCGGTCAGGACTTCGGTTCCCGTGACGACGATGCCTGCGCGCACTCCCATGACTCAAGACAGTACGTGGGGCGTGGGCTGAACTCAGCCGACCATCCAGGCCCGGACGGTGCCCAATTCGCGGGTGTAGTTCTCCATCATGTCGTCCTGGAAACGAGTGGCGCCGCTGATCGCGGAGTCGCCCTGCCAGATGACCCGCACCCGCTGAGCACCCCGCAGGTAGATATCCACGCGCTCGTCCTGACGGCGCTGCCAACCGGTCGCGGCGGTGCTGTCAGCCAGTGCAGAACGTTCGTCGGCCATCTCATGTCTCCTTCATGTCGTTCACCATCATCGCCCAGCTGCCGATCAAGAGCCCGGGCCGGGTCCCCGATTCGGAGCCGCGTCGTGCGCCACACCGACTGGCGGGCCGTCGGCCCCGATGCCGTCGGAATGCGTGGCGGTCGCGGTTCCGCCCGTCCCAGCGATCGGGACGGTCACCGGAGCAGAGTTGTAGCCGCCGACCCGCACCCAACCCGCGGTCGGCCCGGACTTGGGCACCAAGCCCCGGATGTGCACGGTCTCCCCCGGATACACGGTGACGTAATTGTCCGAGTACTCGATGGGCAGGATCTCGTCGGCATCGGGATCGGTGGTGAGCTCTGCCCGCTCGAAGAACGCCAACTCCTTGGTCGGGTTACGCAACGCGATATCGACGTGCTGGCCGGCGTCGTCGGTGGTATCGGTGGCGGTGACCTCCAGTTGTGCCCTGGGCATGGTGTTCAGCGGGGTCATGTCCGCCCAGCTGACCTGGTGCCACGCGAACGCGTCGTCCTTGCGCGGGTCTCCGGAATCGTCGTTCTGCTGTGACTGCCAGTAGTCGTTGCCCGCGACGACATCGCCGGATTTGTTCAGCAGTTCGGTGCGCACGAAGTACACTCGCGAATCGAGGGCCTCCCGCGGCAGGGTCAGCACCTCGGCTGCAGTTCCCGATGCGACGTCGGTCGGCTCACTGGTCTTGTCGTCGCGAACCCGGCCGAACAGGTCGTAGATCCGCACCCGGGCCCGCAAACCCGTTGCAGTGTCCGGACTTTGGTTCGCGATGGTGATCTTGGCCTGGCTGTGATCGCCGGTGGCGTAGGAGTCGAAAGTGACCGACTGCGGCTGCAGTCCCTTCTTCGCCCCGTAGTACGCGCCCCCGGGCCGCAGGTAGTAGTCGAAGATGTTGCCGAAGAACGACGGCCAGTGGCTGTTGAGCATCCAGTAGATCGTCATCTTGCGGTCGGCCCAGCCCAGTGCCGCGAACGATTCGAACTGCGCGCGGGTCGCCTCGTAGTGCGCCAATTGCGCCTTTCGGGCGAATTCCTCTGCACCGGTGGAAGATCCGTAGCGCTGCACGATAGCGCTACGCACACTGGCCAGGGCGGCGTTGCCCGGGTTCGATCCGGCATGGAAGTACCACGCGTCGTTGATGGGCCACAGCTTGTCGGCCGGGATGAACTTGCGCAGGCTGGCGAACGGCGGGATGTGTTCGTTGTCGCCCTGTTCGGCCGACGCACCACGCGCGGCCGCATATCGCCCACTGAACCAATACGACGGCGGTCGCCAGGTGTAGGGCCCGGCCATCTGGATGCCGTCCCAGATACGGTTGCCCGACGAGTCGGCGGCGTAAGACGAGACGGTGTCCACAATCGCGTTCTGCCAGTGCAGATCTCGCAGGACCGAGTGGTACTGCTCCAGGATGTCCGCCGGCGGATGGCCGTCACTGGCGTTGGCCCAGATGAATGCGGCCGCGTGCGATCGCAGCATCGACACCTGGGAGCGCAGGCTGTCCTGGGCGACCTGATGATCCTCGGCGTCCCACTGCGGCCATTTCTCCCACTGGTTGCAGCACATCCAGCCGACCATCAGCGGTATGCCCAACTCGTCGGCGCGCTCCATGAAACGCTCGCCTGGGATCTTCGACTCCATCCGAATGATGTTGAGCCCAAGGTCTTTGACGTAGTTGAGCGTCGCGTTCTCGCGGGCGGGATCGTCGCGGTAGAGCAGGTCGGGAGTGTAGGTGGCACCCCTGGCCAGGAAGTCACGACCGTTGACCTTCAGATAGAAATTGCCCCCGGTGCCCAGCTGCGGAAATTCCGCGCTACCGTCGCGGTCCTGCTCGACGGTGCGGATGCCGAATTTTTGATGCAGTGCGTCGGAGGCCCGCCCGTACTGACGGAATTCGACCGTCAGGTCATAGAGGTCCGGACGCCCCATGGTGTACGGCCACCACAGGTCCGGGTGATCGACTCGGAGCGCTTCGAAATCCTTGGGGCTGAAGGTGACGTCACGAATCTCGCCCGCCGCCAGCTTCACCGGTTGATCGATGTCGATGTCCGGCTTGCCCGGCCGGCTGATGGTGACGTGCACCGCCCCACCGATGTTGCGATTGGAGTAGTTGCGGACCGTCGTGAGCACCGTGAGGCGGGCACTGTCGGTTCGCGGCAGCGGCAGTTCGGTGTTCACCGCGGCACTGCGGACCGCCACCGCGCCGGACATCTTCAGGGTGACCGGCTTGAGGATGCCCGCATTGCGATCGGGCACGAAGGAGTTGCCGTTGGCCGGGTTCTTACCTGGGCCCTGATACCCGAGATAGTTCCAGTTGATCCAGTCGAACCAGCTGTCTGCCAGTTCGACACCATTGATGTCCTGCAGCGCCCGTTCCGGGGTGATCTTCACCGCCAGGGTGTTGGGACGTCCGCGGTCGATCCACTCCGACACGTCCAGGTCGTGGTCGACGTACATACCGGCGACCTGGGTGTTGGCCGCGATCTGATGTCCGTTCAGCCAGATCTCGGCGCGGTAGTTGATCCCGGGAAAATCCAACCGGTAGGTGGAGTGCCCCGTCGGCGCCACGAAGGTCGTGCGGTACCACCAGTCCTGTTTGTACAGGTCCTGCGGGACCTTCTTCAGCAGGTTGTCGCCGAAGTACAGATCGGGGTAGGTGCCGTCGTCCTCCAGGGCCTGCAGGACGGTGGCGGGCATATGGCGCACGGTGTGCCAGCCGGTGCCGGCGAAACCGGTCCGGCTCAGCTGAGATCCGGTGGCGGCAACGTTGCGGGCAGAGGTCAGCTGCCAGCCGTCGGCCAGCTGCAATTCCTCGGAGCCGGCTCCCGGGTACGCGAAACGCGGCACATCGCCGATGCTGACGAACAGCAGCACCAGGGATACGACGACGCCCAGCACCAAGCCGCGACGTTTCTCGGTTGAGATGACCCTGCTCCCTCCGGATCTGGCAGCGCTTCAACTCGAGAAGACGCGGTGCGGGGGCACCCTATTGTGCCCGACCAGAGCCCGGAGGACGGAACCTGCGAGGTCAGAGCTTGTGTGGCACGTCGGTCACCAAGCCGCCGTCCACGACGAACTCGCTGCCGGTGGCAAAGGACGACTCGTCGCTGGCCAGGAAGACCACGAATGTGGCAACTTCGTCGGACCGACCGGGACGGCCCAGGGGCGTAGTGACCATGTCATCGGGAAAATGTTCGGTCATCGGGGTCTTGATGAAACCGGGGTGCAGCGAGTTGACCCGGATGTTGTAGCGGCCGAGTTCCAGCGCGGCGGACTTGGCCAGGCCGCGTACCGCCCATTTCGAGGCGACGTACGGGTGGACCATAGGCGCACCGCGCAGGCCCTCGATGGACGAGACGTTGATGATCGACCCGCTACCGGCCGCCTTCATCGACGCCACCACGGCCTGCATTCCCATGAAGGTGCCGGTCAGGTTGACGTCGATGACTTTCTGCCACTGGGCCATGTCGAACTTGCCGATCTTGCCCAGGGCAACGATGCCGGCGTTGTTCACCAGAACGTTGAGTCCGCCGAACTCGTCATTTGCCACTTTGACCGCCGCATCCCACTGCTCGGCTTCGGTGACGTCCAGGTGCACGTAGCGCGCCGCGTCACCCAGTTCGGCGGCCAGCGCCGAACCTTCGTCGTCAAGGATGTCACCGATTACAACTTTGGCACCTTCGGCAACGAGCATCCGGGCGTGAGCCGCACCCATGCCCCGTGCGCCACCGCTGATCAGTGCCACTTTTCCGTCCACACGTCCCATGAACTGCAGAGGCTACCGCACCAGAATATCAAAATAGAACCTGTTTCAATTTTGTCTTCCAGGCGCCATACTCTCGTCAAGTCGGCAACAACGTTCCCCCAAGGAGCATCATGGCTATCCGAGTAGCGCTGATCGGTACCGGAAACTGCGGCGCACTGGCTCTGCGGCAATTGATCGAAGACGACCGCTTCGAGCTCACCTCGGTCTGGGTTTCCGCTGAAGGCAAGGTCGGCCGCGATGCCGGCGACCTGGCCGGGGTGGACGTGCAGACCGGAATCCTCGCCACCGGTGACCTTGATGCACTGCTCGCCACAGGTCCGCAATGCGTCGTCTATTGCGCGAACGGTGATACCCGACTGCCCGAGGCGATGGCCGACGTCCGCAAGATTCTCTCCGCGGGCGTCAATGTGGTGGGTTCGGCGCCCGGTGTGCTGCAGCACCCCTGGCAAGTGGTGCCGGACAAGTACATCGCCCGGGTGGAAGAGGCTGCCCTCGAAGGCAATTCGTCGATCTTCATCACCGGCGTGGACCCCGGGTTTGCCACCGATCTGCTCCCGATGGCATTGGCGGGCACCTGCCAGAACATCCAGCAGATCCGGATGATGGAGATCGCCGACTACGCCACCTACGACGGCACGACGGTGATGTTCGAGGTGATGGGATTCGGCAACCAGATCGGCGATTTCCCCATGCTGTTCCAGCCCGGCGTCCTGAGCATCGCCTGGGGCACCGCAATCCGGCAGATGGCCACCGCACTGGGCATCGAGGTCGACCAGATCCGCGACTCCGTCGAACAAGAGCCCGCTCCCGAGGACTTCGACATCGCCGCGGGCCACATTGCCAAGGGCACGGTGGCCGCGTTGCGATTCCAGATCGAGGGCATGGTGGCCGGCGAGCCGGTCATCGTCGTCGAGCATGTCACCCGGCTGCGCGGCGACCTGCGTCCGGAGTGGGCCCAGCCCGCGCAGGAAGGCGGTTCGTATCGGGTGGAGATCACCGGCGAGCCCTCCTACACCATGGACATCTGCCCGACCAGCCGCAACGGCGACCACAACTACGCAGCGATCCTGGCCGCGGCCGGCCGCATCGTGAACGCAATCCCGTCGGTCGTCGAAGCGCCGGCGGGAATCCGCACGACACTCGACCTGCCACTGGTTACCGGCAGGGGTGTGGTGCGGTCGGCCTAGACGACCTTCCAGGCGGCAGGTGTCGGAGGACACCGGCATACTTGGGCCATGACCGCGTCGACCCCTGCCCCGGTGGCGGGGTTCGACGCGGACGCCACCACCGGGCGCGTCGGGGCTTTCTTCGATGTGGACGGCACCCTGGTGTCCGGCTTCATCGCCACCGCGCACGCCGGCCACCGGTTCCGCACCCGCCAGGCCGCGTTCGGAGAGCTCACCGGCATCCTGGAAGCCACCGTGCGATACAAGTTGGGGCGCATGGAGTTTCAGCGACTGCTGATCCGCGCGGGCGGATACATGCAGGGTGAATCACACGCCGAGCAGGAATCGCTCGGCGAGCAGTTGTTCCACAGCCGCATCCAGGCCCGCATCTTCCCCGCCATGCTCGACATCGTGCGGGCGCACCAGCGCTCGGGCCACACAGTGGTACTGAGTTCGTCGGCGCTGACCATGCACGTCATGCCATTGGCCCGGTACCTGGGCATCGAACACGTGATCTGCAACCACTTCGAGGTCGATGACACCGGGCTGCTGACCGGCAAGATCGTGCGGCCCATCGTGTGGGGCCGCCGCAAGGCCTCCGCCGTCGAAGCGTTCAGCACCGCCAATGGCATTGACCTGCAACAGAGTTTCTTCTACGCCGACGGCGACGAGGACCTTCCACTGATGCGTTCGGTCGGGCATCCCGTGCCCGTCAACCCCCGGCCCGCACTGGCAGCCGAGGCGCAGCGTCAGGGCTGGACCGTCATGCACACCACGAGCCAACTGCGCGGACCGTTCAAATCGTTGCGGCGCTTTGCTTTTGGACATCGATAATCGCACGCACCAGCCGCCGACAACGGCCGCAGTCCGACCCGGCCCCGCACACCGCGGCGACGTCTTTGGCGGTCCGGGCACCCGATGCGACGGCGTCGGCCACCCGAGCGTTGGTGACCCCGAAGCACAGGCATACATACATCAGCGCGGACCTTCGACACGCATCATGTCCCGGTACCGGCCGACGAACAGCGGTGGGTAGGCCCCGATCCCCGTCTTTCGCAACCACTCCGAAGTCGCCTCGGAGCGCGCCAGCCAACGAGCCGCGCTGGCCTCGTCCTGCAGGCCGAAAAGCAACATCACCTCGTTCGGATCGTCGAACGCCCGGAATATCAACAATTTTCGGATACCGGCAGCCAGAAAATCTGGCGCGTTGATGTGACCGACCAGATGGGCCACGTCATCGACCGGCGTGATCACCACGGCGACGGCCTGTGGAGCCTCTGGGGCCTCGCCGGCGTCGAAGTCCAGTCGTTCGGCGAGCTCGCCCGCGAACACCGCGGGAATGTCCTGGACCCCGAAGTCATCGAACCAGTCCAGGATGACCGGAGAGCGCAGCACGTCCCGCACCGGTTCATGGGAGTGCAGCGCCATCAGCACCAGCATCCGCTGCGGTTCCGCGGTGGAGGTGTAGACCAGCACGTGGTGCGCGCCGAGTTCGCCCAGCGCGGCCTCCTCGCGCCGCAGCATCGGCCACACCCGGGCCGGTTCGGGCACCCGATAGTCCGACGCCAGCACGAGCGAATGATCGAACCAATGCGTCACGGCTCTAGTCCTTGCCAAACGAATAGCGGTGTCAGCCCAGTTTGCCCAGAACGGTAAGCATGTTCTCGCACATTGTCGAGCCCCGATGAGGGTGCCGCCTTGCGTCACATCCCGGCACGCGGTACTAAATTAGAACACGTTCCAGTTCTGCTTTTCAGTACTCACACTTCAGTCAAGGAGCTCCGCATGCGCACCGCCCTCTGCGACCAGCTGGGGATCGAATACCCGATCTTCGCCTTCACCCACTGCCGCGACGTCGTGGTCGCAGTCAGTAAGGCCGGCGGATTCGGCGTCCTTGGTGCGGTCGGCTTCACCCCCGAACAGCTCGAGATCGAGCTGAACTGGATCGACGAGCACATCGGCGATCACCCGTACGGCGTCGACATCGTCATCCCGAACAAGTACGAGGGCATGGACCAGGTCGACCTGGATCCCGAGGTACTCAAGAAACAGCTCAACGCGCTCGTCCCGCAGGAGCACCTCGATTTCGCCAAGAAGATCCTGGCGGACCACGGCGTGCCCGTCGACCACAGCGACGACGACGCCCTGCAACTGCTGGGCTGGACCGAGGCCACCGCCACCCCGCAGGTGGAGATCGCCCTGCAGCACCCCAAGATGACGCTGATCGCCAACGCGCTGGGAACTCCCCCGGCCGACATGATCAAGCACATCCACGAGCAGGGCCGCAAGGTGGCGGCGCTGTGCGGCTCGCCTTCGCAGGCCCGCAAGCATGCCGATGCCGGCGTCGACATCATCATCGCGCAGGGCGGCGAGGCCGGCGGACACAGCGGTGAGATCGGCTCTATCGTGCTGTGGCCCCAGGTGGTCAAGGAGGTCGCCCCGGTGCCGGTGCTGGCGGCCGGCGGTATCGGCAGCGGCCAGCAGATCGCCGCGGCGCTGGCGCTCGGTACCCAGGGCGCCTGGACCGGATCGCAGTGGGTGATGGTCGAGGAGAGCGAGCACTCCGAGCAGCAGCACGCCGCGTACGCCAGGGCCACCAGCAAGGACACGGTGCGCAGCCGCTCGTTCACCGGCAAGCCCGCCCGCATGCTGCGCAACGATTGGACCGAGGCGTGGGAGCAACCGGAGAACCCGAAGCCACTGGGAATGCCGTTGCAGTACATGGTGTCCGGCATGGCGGTGGCCGCCACGCACAAGTACCCGAACGAGAGCGTCGACGTCGCGTTCAATCCGGTCGGCCAGGTGGTCGGTCAGTTCACCAAGGTCGAGAAGACCTCCGCGGTGATCGAGCGCTGGGTACAGGAGTACCTGGAGGCCACCACCCGGCTCGATGAGCTGAACGAGGCTGCGGGGGCCTGAGACGCGCCGCGTCGAGACTGACGAGATGGCGGCAGCGACGCTGCTTTCCGCAAGCATTTCGTCGATCTCGCGGTCCGTTAGACGCAATACCCACGAATCCCGTAGATCCGGCACTGCCGGGTCGACGGGATTCGTGCATTTCCGTGCTTTTCCGCCCCGACCTGCCTATGTATGCTGCTCTACATAACTCGCCCCGGACCGTCGGCCCCGCCGCACGTCCGGCGAAGGGAGCCGCAATATGGCCAGCCCCCGTGACCGCATGGTCACCTCGGCAGCACTGCTCATTCGGGAGCGCGGCGCGCATTCGACCGCCATCGCCGACGTGCTGGCCCACAGCTCGGCGCCGCGTGGCTCGGCATATCATTACTTCCCCGGTGGACGCACCCAACTTCTTTGCGAAGCAATCGATTTCGCCAGTGACCACATCGCAGGCCGGATATCGGCGGCGACCACCGCACTGGAGGCCCTCGATGCGTTGGTCGACGGTTTCCGAACCCAGCTGACCGAATCCGGCTTCCGCGCCGGCTGCCCGGTGGCAGCGGTCGCGGTCGAAGCCGACAACGCGCCGGTGATCGAACGCGCCGGCGCGGCATTCACCCGCTGGCTCGGCCAACTCGAATCGTTGTTGCAGGCCGACGGCACATCACCGGAACAGGCCGCCGACCTCGCCATGCTCGCCACCACCGCCATCGAAGGCGCCATCCTGGTGGCCCGCACCACGGGCTCCATCACTCCCCTCGATCTCGTCCACCGGCAGCTGCGCGCCCTCGTCGCTGCCGACGATCCGAAGGCGTCCTCATGACCGAAGCCCAGCCGCAATGGCAGTCCACCGCGTGCATCCTGTGCGAGTGCAACTGCGGCATCACCGTGCAACTCGACGGCCGGACGCTGTCGAAGATCCGCGGCGACAAGGCCCATCCGGCATCCCAGGGCTACACCTGCAACAAGGCGTTGCGACTCGACCACTACCAGAACAACCGGGCCCGGCTCACCGCACCGATGCGCCGCCGTCCGGACGGCAGCTACGAGGA
Organism: Mycobacterium sp. MAA66; assembly: GCF_041261665.1. Classification (NCBI taxonomy): domain Bacteria; kingdom Bacillati; phylum Actinomycetota; class Actinomycetes; order Mycobacteriales; family Mycobacteriaceae; genus Mycobacterium; species Mycobacterium sp. MAA66. The sequence goes on from NZ_JBGCCC010000001.1 coordinate 1,041,246, forward strand.
AATCGACTGGGACACCGCGATTTCCGAGATCGCCGAAGGGCTTCGGCGGATCCGCGACGAGCACGGCGGCGACAAGATCTTCTACTACGGTGGCGGCGGTCAGGGCAACCACCTGGGTGGCGCTTACAGCGGAGCCTTCCTCAAGGCACTCGGTGCGCGCTACCGGTCGAATGCCTTGGCGCAGGAGAAGACCGGTGAGTTCTGGGTTGATGCGCAGCTCTACGGTGGGCACACGCGCGGGGAGTTCGAACACGCCGAGGTGTCGGTGTTCGTCGGCAAGAACCCGTGGATGTCGCAGAGCTTCCCGCGAGCCCGCACCGTGCTGCAGGAGATCGCCAAGGACCCCGAGCGGTCGATGATCGTGATCGACCCGGTCATCACCGACACCGCCAAGCTGGCCGACTTCCATCTGCGGGTGCGGCCAGGTACCGATGCCTGGTGCATCAGCGCGCTGGCCGCCGTGCTGGTCCAGGAAAACCTTTGCGATGAGGCATTTCTCGCCGAACATGTCACCGGCGTGGAACCCGTTCGCGAAGCCCTGCACAGTGTCGACATCGACGGCTTCGCACAGCGCTGCGGCGTCGAGGCCGAACTGTTACGCGCGGCCGCCCGCCGGATCGCCTGCGCGGCAAGCGTTTCGGTGTTCGAGGATCTCGGCGTGCAGCAGGCACCGAACAGCACGTTGTGCTCGTATCTGAACAAGATGCTGTGGATCCTGACCGGGAACTTCGCCAAACGAGGTGGGCAGCACCTACATTCGTCGTTCGCACCGCTATTTGCCGCGGGCGGCGTGGGTCGCTCGCCGGTCACCGGTGCCCCGATCATCGCCGGCCTGCTGCCCTCCAACGTGGTGCCGCAGGAGATCCTCACCGATCATCCGAACCGCTTCCGCGCGATGATCGTGGAGAGCAGTAACCCGGCGCATTCGATCGCCGATTCGACCGCGGTGCGCGAGGCCCTCGGCGCGCTGGAACTGTTGGTGGTCGTCGATGTGGCGATGACCGAGACCGCCCGGCTGGCCCATTATGTGCTGCCGGCTGCCAGTCAGTTCGAGAAGCCCGAGGCCACTTTCTTCAATCTGGAGTTCCCGCACAACACCTTTCATCTGCGGCACCCGTTGATGGCGCCGTTGCCCGGAACCTTGGCGGAGCCCGAGATCTGGGCCCGGCTGGTCCGCGCGCTGGGCGTGGTCGACGACGCCGAACTCGACCCACTGCGCCGGGCCGCCCGAGACGGCCTCGACGCATACGCGATGGCCTTTTTGACCGCGGTCGGCGCCAATCCCGGCCTGGGCCGGGTACTGCCGTATGTCCTGTACGAGACCCTGGGCCCGACCTTGCCGGACGGGCTGGCCGGGGCCGCCGCGTTGTGGGGGCTGGCGCAGAAAGCCGCCATGACCTATCCGGAAGCGATCCGCCGGGCCGGCCACGCCGACGGCAATGCCCTCTTCACTGCCATTCTCGATGGCCGCTCCGGGGTGACGTTCACGGTGCACGAGTACGCCGACGACTGGAATCTGATCAGCCACCCCGATCACCGGATCGCGTTCGAAATCCCCGAGCTGCTGACCGAACTCGATGCGCTGGCCGCCGATCGCCCGCCGCTGACCAGCCCCGAGTATCCGATCGTGCTGTCGGCCGGCGAACGCCGCGCCTTCACCGCCAACGATATCTTCCGCGATCCCGGCTGGCGTAAGCGGGATGCCGACGGCGCACTGCGGGTCAGCGTGCACGACGCGGCGACGCTCGGTCTGGTCGACGGCGGCCGGGCCCGGATCACCACCGCGGCCGGCAGTGCCGAGGCGTCAGTGGAGATCACCGACGCGATGTTGCCCGGCCACGCGGCGCTACCCAACGGATTCGGGCTGAACTTCACCGATGCGGACGGCACCGAGCGGGTACCCGGGGTGGCGCCCAACAATCTGACGTCGGCGCACTGGCGCGACGCGTTCGCCGGCACACCCTGGCACAAGCACGTGCCGGCGCGCATCGAGGCGGTGGCGAGCTAGCTAAGGCGAATCGGGCGAGGCGTCCGTAGCCGGTGGCGGTCCAGGCACAGGGCCGGGAGCCTGGGGTCCGGCCGGTAGCCCGGGCGGTGGTGCGGCGTCGGCGTCCATCGGGCGCTGCGCCAACAGCACCAGCGCCTGGCTCGGGGTGATGTCGTGGTCCTGGTAGGCGTGCCAGACGTCCTTCAGATACGACAGCCGGTCGGGGTCCTGCGGGCCGTCCTCGGTCGTTGTGGTGTACGGCGGCAGGTTGTTCAGGCTGGACAGGTGCGGCACCGGGGTCGGCTTGGCGGCTGCAGTAGGCGGACTGTCGGTCGACGGGGCATCAGCAGGCGCGCTCGACTTGGTGTCCGGCGCAGCCGGTTGCGCGGGCTCGTCGGCCCACGCCGGCGCGGCCGATCCGATGAGGACCAGACCCCACGTCACCGCAGCGGTCATTCGGTTTGCTCCGTAGAGGATCCGCATTGCAGCCCCTTCCCAAAACGTCCGTAACCAATGGTGCTACAGATGCCTGCGGTATCGCTGGGGTTTTGCTGGAACAAGTTGGCCGCCCCCGGCGGCGAACATCGGCGCAATGCCGGTCCGCCCAGATTTCTCAACCGGGCCCGAGGCCGACAACAGTGGTGTAGCAATGGATTACGCCAGCCAATGCCGGAATGACGAGGAGCGCCACCAGGATGCCGGTACCCAACCTGCCACCCGGATTCGACTTCACCGACCCGGACATCTACGCCCAAAGACTCCCGATCGCCGAGTTGGCCGAGATGCGCCGGGTCGCCCCCATCTGGTGGAACGAGCAGCCGACGGGAGTCGGCGGTTTCGACGACGGCGGCTACTGGGTGGTGACTAAACACAAGGACGTCAAAGAGGTATCCCGCCGCAGCGAAGTCTTCTCCAGCCTGCAGAAGACCGCGCTGCCGCGTTACCAGGACGGCACCGTTGCCGAGCAGATCGACCGCGGCAAGTTCGTCATGCTCAACATGGATGCGCCGCACCACACCCACTTGCGCAAGATCGTCTCGCGGATGTTCACCCCGCGGGCCGTCGAACTGCTCCGCGACGAACTGAGCACCAGGGCCGGGCAGATCGTGCGCGAGGCCGCTGCCGCCGGCTCGGGTGATTTCGTCGAGCAGGTGTCCTGTGAACTACCGCTGCAGGCCATCGCCGGATTGATGGGCGTGCCGCAGGAGGACCGCAAGAAGCTGTTCGACTGGTCCAATCAGATGGTCGGCGACATGGACCCCGAGTTCGCCGGCAACGACGCCATCAGCGCGTCGGTCGAGTTGATCATGTACGGCATGGCCATGGCCGCCGACCGCGGCGCCAATCCGCGCGACGACCTGGTGACGAGACTGGTCCAGGCGGACGTCGAGGGCCACAAGCTATCCGACGACGAGTTCGGTTTCTTCGTCATCCTGCTGGCGGTGGCCGGCAACGAGACCACCCGCAACTCGATCACGCAGGGCATGATGGCGTTCACCGAATTCCCGGATCAGTGGGAACTTTTCAAGCGGGAGCGGCCCGCCACGGCGGCCGACGAGATCGTCCGCTGGGCTACTCCGGTCACCTCATTCCAACGGACCGCCCTGGTCGACACCGAACTCGACGGAGTGCAGATCAAGAAGGGTCAGCGGGTGGTGATGTTCTACCGGTCGGCCAACTTCGACGAGGACGTCTTCGACGATCCTTACGCGTTCAACGTTCTCCGTGATCCGAACCCGCACGTCGGTTTCGGCGGCACCGGCGCGCATTACTGCATCGGGGCGAACCTGGCCCGGATGACGATCGACCTGATGTTCAACGCGATCGCCGACCAGATGCCCGAGCTGCGCCCGCTGAGCCCACCCGAACGGCTGCGGTCAGGATGGCTCAACGGCATCAAGCACTGGCAGGTCGACTACGGCCGGTCCGCCTGACTGCCCGAGGAACTCAGGCGTTGACGATGATCGGGTCGCCGACGCTGACCTGGTTGTAGTACCACTGCGCATTGTCGGTACTCAGGTTGATGCAGCCGTGGCTGACATTCGAACTACCTTGCTGCGCAACGGACCACGGTGCAGCGTGCACGTACACACCACCCCAGGTGACGCGAGTCGCCCAGTACACCGTCAGCTTGTAGCCCTCGGGGTCGTTGAGCGGGATGCCGATGGTGCGCGAATCCATCACCACCGGGTTCTGCTTCTCCAACGCGGTGAACGACCCGATCGGGGTGGGGTGCTTGGGTTTGCCCATCGAGGCCGGCATGGTCTTGACCACCTGGCCGTCGATGCTGACGGTGAAAGTGTGCCCGCTGATGCTGGCCACGCCCAGCGTCGCGGCACCCGTCTGGAAGGTCTGCTTGGCCCCACCGATCGACACCATGATCGATGAGTGCGCCGGCCAGTAGGTGCTCGGGGTGAATTGCATGGTGCTGTCATCGAGCCAGGAGAATTTGCCCTCGGGCGCCTTCGACGACGAGAACGCGATGGCGTGCTCGGCGCCGGCCCGGCTGACCACCGGGCTGGCGAAGGTCACCGTGACCGGCATCCCCACGCCCACCGCCTGACCAGTACTCGGGCTGATCTTCGCCACAATCATCGGCTCCGGCAGCGCCGCCATGGCGGACCCGACCTGACCGGTCAACATCATCACCGCGACGCCAGCGGTGGCCAGCACAAAACGCACAGCTTTAGACAACGAGACCATCCTCGGGTTCTTGAGTCATTGACTACATGGTAGTTCGACAACCGCGCGGATTTTGTTAGCCGCGGTCGCGGCACTGGTCACACGGGCCGGTGGACCAGCCCAGCTTAGGGCGACGGCGGCGCGTCAGCTGGGGGCGGCGCATCGACCGGTGCCGGCTCGGTGACCCCGTGCAGACGGTCCATGATCCGCGAGCGCAGGGTCTTGGGGGCCGGCTCGGCGGTTGTGGCCGGATCCGGCACAGTCGCGTCCGGTGCCGGCGGTGGCGCATCGGCGGCCGACGGTACGGCCGCCGGCAAAGCCGCCGGAGCTGCTGCAGCGTCGGCAGGCACCGCGTTGGCCTGTCCTTCCGGCGCCGCCGGCGGCATCTGATCGACAGTCGGGGCCTGTTCGACGGCCGGGGACGGCGCCTCCGACGGCTCGGGGGTCACCACCACGAGTGCGGGCGCGACCGGCGGAACAACAATCGGGGGCGGCGCGGGGACCTGCTGGACCACCGGCACCGCCGCAGCGGCGGGAACCGTCCTGATGTGCCGGTCAGGGATGAACTGCATGCTCACCGCCGCCGATACGGATACCACGAAGGCCACCGACCCGGTGACCAGCATCGCCAACGGCAGCGTGGAACCGGACCACTTCTTGGGGCGGACGTGGCGCGCGTGCCGACCGGACGATTCGAGGCCCAAAACGCGGCGATCGTCGCCCCAGTAGCCGCTGCCCAACACGTGACCGAAGTGGTAGGGCTCGGGAAGCGCGAATTCGGCGGTCTGCGCCGATGCCATCGCGGCGCCCCGCGCGAGCGCCAGCTCGGCCTCGTCCGGAGAGAACACCGGTACCGACAAGGCGTCCTGCAGCAGCGGCAGCACCTCGGCGAAATCGCCGGCTGAGCCCACCACGGCAAGCGCTTCGGGCTGCCAGTCCGCGCGGGTGAACACCGTGCTCAGCCAGCTGATCAAACTCTCGTCGGAGTCGATGGCGCAGTTGAACGCGGTGTGGACGGCGCCGTCGGCGGTGTCCATGCTGTGCACGATCAACGTGATGACCCGGTCGGGTTCGATCGTGCACACCGCAGTCGTGCGGAATCCGAGTGCATCCGCGATGCCCCGGGCCAGTGCTTCGGTGGCCTCCGGCAGAGCCACCGGGACGATGTTGTCGAACCCGGATTCCGAGAGGATCCGCATGAGCATCGAGGCTTCTCTGCCGGCGTCCTCGCTCCAGGTCACGCCGATCGACTTGAGCCGCAGGCCGCGCGTGGCCGCCAGTGACTCGCTGCGCAATACCGCCGCGGTAGCATCTTCGGAGTTCAGAACCTCGAAGGCGTCACGCTCGACGGTCACGCCGTCGGCATCATTGCCTTCGACGAGCACCATACCCACCGACGTCGGAGTCATGGACAAGCCGAGTACCGCGTCCAAATGTTTACCCCTTCGAAACCACATGGCGACGCGCCACGAATTCATCGCAGCCTGCGTCACAACCGTGCGGCATAGGTGATTCGTGGCAGATTAAGCCACTGCTTTGATCGCCGACACTACCTGCTGAAACGGCGACCGCCCAGTTATCAGTACACCGGGCGGCCAGCAACAATTTGCCAGCTCATTCAGCAGCCGAGATCAATCCGTTATCAAAATTTGCCATCTGCTGCGGCCGACCGACGTGGCAGGGTGAGTCGGTGACAGCTCAGCACATCGGAGATCCCCGGACCCCCACCCGCACGATCCTGGGCCATCCGATCGCGCTGGCGAACCTGTTCGGCGTCGAGCTATGGGAGCGCTTCTCGTTTTACGGGATGCTGACCATCCTGGGCTACTACCTGTACTACTCCGTGCCTGCCGGTGGCCTGGGCCTGCCCCAGCACACCGCGACGGGGCTGGTCGGCGCCTACGGCGCCCTGGTCTATCTGTGCACCGTGCTGGGCGGTTGGCTCGCCGACCGCCTACTGGGGATGGAACGCACGATTTTCTACGGCGGCGTGGTGGTGATGCTGGGACACCTGGGGCTCGCCGTACTGCCCGGCCTGTCCGGGGTCGGTGTAGGACTGCTGCTGATTGCGCTCGGATCCGGCGCACTGAAGGCCAACGCCTCCTCATTATTGGGGAGCCTGTACCGCCCCGGCGACACCCGTACCGACGCCGGCTTCACGCTGTTCTACCTGGGAGTCAATCTGGGCAGCCTGCTCGGTCCGTTGGCGACCGGGCTGTTGCAGACCCGGGCGGGGTTCCACTACGCGTTCGGCGCGGCGGCGGTCGGCATGGCCCTGGGCCTGGCCCAGTACGTGGCATTTCGGCGCAATCTCGGAAACCACGGCCGTGATGTGCCGAATCCATTGCCGCACAAAGCTATTGGCCGCTATCTCAGCGCCGGAACAGTATTCGTGACGGTAACGACCGTGGTCTGCGCAACCGGCCTGGTGACGTTGGCCAACCTGTCGCAGGTAGCCAGCGCGGTGCTGACCATCGCCGCCATCGCCTACTTCGTGATGCTGCTGACGAGCCCCAAAGTCCGGGCCGTCGAACGATCCCGGGTCCGCGCATTCATCCCGTTGTTCCTGGCATCCACAGTGTTTTTCGCACTGTTCCAACAGATGTTCACGGTACTGGGGGTGTACTCGGACTCACGGATCAACTGGACGGTGTTCGGGTGGCACGCACCATCCAACTGGATCGGCTCGATCGAACCCGTCTGGGTCATCATCCTGTCCCCCGGGTTCGCCCTGCTCTGGACGGCACTCGGCAACCGCGCCGCAAGCACCCCCCGCAAGTTCTCCTACGGCGTCATGGGCATGGGCACGGCCTTCCTGCTGTTTGTGCCGATGGCCGCCGCACCAGGACGTACCGTGCCCGCCGCCGCGGTCGCGGTGATTCTCGGAGTGTTCGCGGTATCGGAATTGTTGATCGCTCCTATCGGTCTGGCTGTCACCACAGCGCTTGCGCCCCAGGCATTTCGGTCTCAGATGATGGCGCTGTACTTTCTGGCGGCGGGGCTGGGCACCGCGCTGTCGGGAGCCTTGGCAAAGTACTACTCGGCCGAGCACGAAGCCGCATACTTCGGAATCCTCGGCGGGACTGCGGTACTCGTCGGACTCATGGTGTTCGCCGGGTCGGGGCGGATCACCCGACTGATGGCCGGGGTGCACTGATCCAGGTGGCCGAGTTGTGACCATGTAGTGCCCGAATCCGTAGCCGCGCGCCCTCACAATGATTTTCACGCCCGGCACAGGAGGTCACGATGGTTACCACAGCATCTGCCGCGCCGAGTCTGGTATCGACCGATGTCGACCCCACTGCATTCGACTGCCCCGGCGAAGTCCACGTACGGGTGCGTGGACTGTTGTCCGCCAACGCAATCTGCTCGTGCGGTTGGTGCGGACACCGTCGTCATCTGAAGGCCTCGGCCGAATTCGACGCCTGGGAACACGCCATGCAGACCACGTGTTCGGTGTCGTTCCCGCTGCTCAGTCCTTGGTGATCGCCGCGCCACTCGAGTGACGAAGCCCCTTGTCCCGTAAACGGTTTCGTACCGCCATGCCGAGCACCACCAGAGCCGTTACACCCAGTCCCACGGCCACCACGACGCCCCCCGAAGAGCGCGCGGCGGAGTAGGCCCAACCCGCCAATTCGCCTTGTATCCGCTGTGCGGCGGAGATGACCGGGTCGGGTCCGGCCATGTTGCGCAGTCGCACCTCGTATCCGCCGTAATAGCCGATATACAGACCGGTGCCGATCAACAACACCGCACCGACGCGCGGGATGAATCGGGCCCACTGTCGAAGCCGGCGTACCAGGATCGATCCGGTCAGCGCACCGGCGACCGCGACAAACCCCACGAGGGTGCCAAACCCTGCCGCGTACGCCAGGAACGCGACCCAGGCCCGCCCCGGGGTTTGCAAGCCGATGCCGGTGACCGCGATGAACGGGGCAATCGTGCAGGTCAGCGACACCAGCGCATAGAGCACGCCGTAGCCGACCATCGACCGCAACGTCCCGCTCGGCGCGTCCCACTGCGGTAGCCGTAACCAGACCATGCCCGCCGGGCGGCCCAGCAGTTGGCGCCCACCGATCCACACCATCGTCACGCCGATCAACACCGTGACATACGGCAATACCCGCTGCAGCAGTTCGGCCACCGAGATCGCCAGCAGCGCGAAAGCACCGAACACCGTGATGAATCCGAGTGTCATCGCGGCGGCGGCAGTCATCGCGCGCACCAGTGCCCGTGCCGATCCCCAACCGCCGGACACCAACCCGAGGTATCCGGGCAACATCGCGAAGCCACACGGATTGAGGGCAGCGACCACCCCCGCGACGAAAGCCAGCGAATACCCGCCCGCGTTCATCGGCTCACCGCGTCAGCGCCGCGACCCGGTCTGCCAACTCCCCCTCCGGCATGGCCGAGGTCGGGTTGTTGACGAAGGATGACGAGCCGTCTGGCCGGTAGAACACGTACGCCGGCTGCCAGGGCACGTTGTACCGCGCCCAGATCGATCCGTCGGCGTCATTGATGGTCGGGAAGTTCAGGTTGTACTTCGACACAAATCCCTGCATGGCCCCGACGTCAGAGTGTGCCGCGATCCCGACAAAGGCAACCTGCGAGTTGGCACTGGAAACCCGCTGTACCCCCGGCGCCTCGGCATTGCAGAACGGGCACCACGGCGTCCAGAACCAGAGCACCGCCGCACGGCCGGCCAGGCTGGCACCGTTGAAGCTCCCCCCACTCAAGGTGGTCCCGGTGAACTGCAACCGGTCGTCGGCTTTGGCCCTCAGCGGCGACATCACCGACAGTGTCAAGGCCAGCATCAGTGCCACAGCCACCGCACCGACGGTGTTGAACATGAATCTGTTGAATCTGCGCATAGGGATGACACGGCAGCGCGCAGTCAAAAGTTCAGCGATGTTTTACACCGATCCCTTGTGCGATGCGGCCAGACGTTTCACAGTGGAGTATGACCGAACAGTGGATTAAAGGATGCGCCGTGCAGCGGATCATGTTCCGCGACGGGCTCGTTCTGAACATGGCCCATTACAACGAGTTGGTGATCTCGACACCGCTGGCGCTGACCTTGCCGGCCACCGAGATCGACGATCAGGAAGTCATCCCGATCAACCCGAACAACATCCGTACCCAGGAGCGGCCGCTGTTCGACTTCGCCGGGCAGACCTGCACAGCCGCCGACTGGGACGAGACCGGAAGCCTGCACCTGGCCTTCTCCGACGGACACCGCATCGATGTGCCCAGCGACGACGACCACACCTCATGGGAGTTGTACGGCAAGCACCACGGATACGCCGCGTGCCTGCCGCACGGACGGGTCCGGGTGGTTCGCCACGACATGCCCGAGGGCCAGGAGGTGGCGACCGGCTGACCCCTCAGCCGAAGACGAAGTCCGCCGGGTCGGGTGTGCGGGTCCAGGTCCAGTAGTCCACCAACCGCCAGGGACTCAAGGTGTAGACGTCGCCGTCGGCGTTCTTGTAGAACGAGTGCCGGATCGACGGTTGGGACCACACCATGGTTCGCATCTCGGCCTGGGTACGTGCCACCCAGTTGTCCAGCCGTTCGCCCCTGGGCTCCATCGCGCTGTGGCGCCCGTCGATCAACAGGTCCAAACACTGTGCGATATAACGCATCTGGCATTCCGAGTGGAAGATCAGGCTGCCGCCACTGGCCAGGTTGGTGCCCGGTCCGTACATGCAGAAGAAGTTCGGAAAACCCGGCACGGTGATGCCCAGATAAGCGGTCGGCCGCTCGCCCCACCGCTCACTGAGCCTCTGCCCACCGCGGCCGGTGATGGTCATCGGCCACAGCACCTTGTTGGCGTGGAAACCGGTGGCGTAGACGATGACATCGACCGGGTGCCGGGTGCCGTCGTCGGTGATCACCGCGTCCGGTTCGATCCGTGCGACGGATGTGCGGATCAGGTCCACGTTGTCCCGGGTCAGCGTCCGCAGCCAACTGCCATTGTCCTGCAGAGTCCGCTTTCCGGTGGCCGGGTAATCCGGGATCACCTTGGCCTGCAACTCCGGATCGTCACCGATCTGGCTGGTGATCCAGTCGGTGAACATGATCCGGGTGATGTCGTTGATCTCGCTGACCGCGCGCTGCTGATCGGGGAACTCGGGATCCACCTTGGCCGCGGCCAGGCCCTTGTCACAGCCCGGCCAGAACAGCAGGAATCGATACCACCGGCCGTAGAACGGCAGATGCCGCAACGCCCACTGAACTCCGGCGCCGACCTCGGTGTGATAGTTGGGATTCGGGAACATCCACTGCGCGGTGCGTTGGAATACAGTCAGGTGGGCGACGTCGGCAGCGATCGCCGGAGCGATCTGAAATCCGCTGGCGCCGGCACCGATCATCGCAACCCGCTTGCCCCGCAGATCGACCTCATGGTCCCACTCGGCCGAGTGAAACGACGGCCCGGCGAAGCTTTCCTGCCCCGGGATCTGCGGCGTGTACGGCCGGTTGAGTTGGCCGACCGCACTGATCACGGCACGCGCCCCAATCTCGTCTTCGGCGCCGGTCTGGTCGCGCACTCTCACCCGCCAGGTCGCAGCGTCCTCGTCCCACTCCGCCGCGGTGACCTCGGTCTGGAACCGCACGTGCGGACCGATGCCATGCCTGTCCGACACGCCCTGGAAATAGGCCTGCAGCTCGGGTTGCTCGGCAAAGAATCGGGTCCAATGATCGCTGGGCTCAAAGCTGTAGCAGTAGAAGTGATTTCCGACGTCGACACGCGCACCTGGATAGGTGTTCGCCCACCAGGTTCCGCCGATCCCGGCGTTGCGCTCGATGATGGTGAACGGAATTCCGGCTTCCTTCAACCGGATTCCGGCAAGCAGACCGGATTCGCCACAACCGATGACCACGACGGGAAAGTCCGATGCCCCGATGGGGGCCGCAGTGGCCCTGACGTCGTGGCCGTCGAGTTCCATCTCTTCGAGCACCATCGGCACGTATTCGTCGGGCACCGCCTCGCAGACCAGGAACTCCATCATCTCTTTGAGCAGTTCGGGACTGACGGGCTGCGGATCGGGGCAGCCGCGATCGCGATAGTCCGCGATCACCGGCAGGGCCAGTGCGCGCACGGCCGCCTTGTCGTCCTCCGACATGTACCCCTGCACCTCGTTGAGGAACAGGCCGGCCGGCCGCAGGGCCCCCCGAATCAATTCCGGATCGCCGGACATGTGCACCAGCGAAAGCAGCAGCGTGGGGATGCTGACGTCCAGCAGCGCACTGGCGATCTCTTCATCGGAGGTAGTAAACGGTTGTCCTGCATGTGGATTGCGCACCCCACGGTGCTATCACGGTCCACCGATGATCCGCAGCCGATTCTGCACCAACCGCATCACGAGAGGTTCTAAGCTGCCGAAGATGGCCATCGCCGCATTGGACAACGGTGCACCCCCACCGGAAATCGCCCTAGCCGACATCGACCTGGGGTCGATCCGATTCTGGGGCCGCGACGACGCGATCCGTGACGGTGCCTTCACCGCACTGCGCCGGCTGCAGCCGATCTCCTTTCACCACGAGATCGTCCAGGAGTCGGTGCCCGGCGGCGCCGGACACTGGGCGCTCACCCGATACGACGACGTACATTTCGCCAGCCGCCATCCGGACATCTTCAGTTCCGCGCAGGGCATGACCATCGCCGACCAGAACCCGGAATTGGCCGAGTACTTCGGCTCGATGATCGTGATGGACGATCCCCGGCACACCAGGCTTCGCAACATCGTGCGCAGCGCGTTCACGCCGAAAGTGGTGGCGCGCACCGAGGAATCAGTACGCGACCGCGCCCGCCGGTTGGTCGAGTCGATGATCGAGCGCCATCCCGATTGCCAGGGTGAGATCGTCACGGACCTCGCCGGCCCGCTGCCATTGCAGATCATCTGCGACATGATGGGCATCCCCGATGAGGACCACGAGCGGATATTCCATTGGACCAACATCATTCTCGGGTTCGGCGATCCCGATCTGACCACCGATTTCGACGAGTTCTTCCGCTGCGCGATGGACATGGGCGCGTATGCCAGCGCGCTGGCCGACGACCGGCGGGACAACCCCCGCGAGGACCTGACCACCAATCTGGTGCAGGCCGAGGTCGACGGACAGCGACTCAGCTCCGCCGAGGTCGCCTCGTTCTTCATCCTGCTGGCGGTGGCCGGTAATGAGACGACGCGCAACGCGATCAGTCACGGCGTGCTGGCGCTCAGTCGATTCCCCGAACAACACCGGTCCTGGTGGGCCGACTACAACTCAGTGGCTCCGACCGCCGTCGAGGAGATCATCCGCTGGGCCTCACCCGTGGTGTACATGCGCCGCACGCTGACCCGTGATTTCGAGATGCGGGGTGTGAAAATGCAGGCGGGACAGAAAGTTACGATGTGGTACGGGTCGGCCAACCGCGACGAGGAAAAGTTCGACCAGCCTTGGTTGTTCGATGTGCGCCGCAACCCGAACCCGCACCTGGGCTTCGGTGGCGGCGGGGCGCATTTCTGCTTGGGCGCCAACCTGGCCCGACGCGAGATCGCCGTCGCCTTCGACGAGATCCATCGCCGGGTGCCGGATCTGGTGGCCGTCGCAGAACCCGAACGCCTGTGGTCGCCGTTCATCCACGGAATCAAGAAGCTTCCGGTGGCCTGGGACCGGGCTACTTGACGGTGAGCGTGCCGATCATCATCGGATGGTAGATGCAGTAGAACGGGTAGTCGCCCGGCTCGGTCGGCGCGGTGAACGTCGCCCGGCCGCCGGCACCCGCGCGAGCATCGAACTGCCCCTTGCTTTTTGAGGTGACCGTGTGGGGAACGTCGTCCTTGTTGACGACGGTTATCTGCGCACCGGGGGCGACCGCCAGCGGGTCACCGTAGTTCAGGGCGGAGATGGTGATGACCGGGCCGGTGGGAGCCGGAAGGCTGGTCGGCGGCGGAGACGCCGTGGAGGCCTCCGGCGCCGAACTCGAGCAGCCGGCGCCGGCCAGCGCCAGACAGCACGCTGCGGCGATGGCGAGTGTCCGCGACATGACGACTCCTGTTTTCAAAAGTAGGTGTGAGCAGCGAACTGCGACGGCACTCAGGACAGATTCTTGGCGAGCCAGTCCTGTAGCTTCTGCCAGGCGTCGGCAGCCGCGGCGGCGTTGTAGCGCTGCCCGCCGTCGTTGAAGAAGGCGTGGTCGGCATCGGGTTCGACGACGATCTGATTGACCATGCCCGCCTGGTTCAGCGCGGCCTGGGCAGCGTCCTTGGTGGAGGTGACCCGTTGGTCCTTGGCACCGTAAAACGCCAGTACCGCAGCTTGTTTCGAGCCGGAGAAGTCGTGGTTGTCGGGCAGCGGACCGTAGAACGGCGAGGCCGCCGCCAGCCTGGGCTCGCCGGCGGCCAGCAGCTGCCACACCAATCCCCCGCCCATGCAGAATCCGACGATGCCGACCTTGACTCCCGGAGCGAGGTTCTGCAATTCGTCGATACCCGATCGCATGTCGGCGACGAACTGTTCAGGGGCGATCTTGCCGAGCGCGGCAGTGGCCTGGGCCGGGTCGACGAACGCCGCGGTACCCCCTTGCTCGGAGAGCAGATCCACCGCCAGTGCCGAATACCCGACGCCGGCCAGCCGGCCCACCACCGAACGCACCCAGTCGGTCAGCCCTTTGTTCTCGTGGATCACCAGGACCGCGCCGCGCGGCTGCTGGGCCTGCGCCCACGCGCCCTGCAGCTTGCCCGTCGGCCCGTCCCAGGTCATCTGTGTCGTCTCGAGTGCGTTCTCCATGCCGGGCGGAGGCCCTGGGGCGACCGACGCCGTGCTCGATGTGGCGTTGCCGGCGGACCCGTGCTGGTCTCCGCAGGCCGCGATCAACGCTGTGGCCGCGGCGGTGCCCATGCCCAGCAGTGCCAACCGGCGCATGGCCTCACGGCGGGTCAGCAGCCCGTCGACGTGATCGGTGGCGATTTCCTCGGCGATGTATCGCTGTAACGGAGTCACGTCGAGTCAGTATCCGCCCCGATCCTGAGCGCCATGTCAGGTTCAGCGAACCGTCAGTAGACAATTTTCAAAAAGTGTTCACTTTTCCATTGACACCAGCCAGAACGGCGCGGTTCTATAGTTAGGTGACCTCTGCAACGACGTTCGACACGATCATCACCGGCGGACGCTGGTTCGACGGAACCGGTGCCCCTGCGGCCGTCCGCGATATCGGAATTCGAGACGGACACGTCGTGGCGATCGCCGAGAACCTCGACACCACAGACTGTCCGCAGGTGATCGACGCCGCCGGCAAGTGGGTACTGCCCGGACTGATCGATATCCACACCCACTACGACGTGGAGATACTGGGCGGTCCGGAACTCGCCGAGTCGCTGCGTCACGGAGTCACCACGGTGATGCTGGGATCCTGCTCGCTGTCCACCGTGCACGTGGGCGGCGAGGACGCCGGCGACCTGTTCGGCCGGGTCGAGGCCATCCCGCGCGATCACGTGATCGCCGCCGTCGACGACCACAAGACCTGGAACACCGCCATCGAATACATCGAGGCATTGGAGGACCGGCCGCTCGGGCCCAATGTGTGTTCCTTCCTTGGCCATTCGGACATGCGCACCGCCGCGATGGGCCTGGATCGAGCCACCCGAGGCGACGTCCGCCCCACCTCCGCCGAGCAGGAGGAGATGGAGCAGATGCTGATCTCTGCCCTGCAGGCGGGCTTTGTCGGAATGTCCTCACAGCAACTGCTTTTCGACAAGATCGACGGCGACACCTGCCGGTCCCGCACACTGCCGTCCACCTACGCCAAGCCGCGCGAGCTGCGCCGGCTCAAGTCCCTGCTGCGCCGCTCGGGCCGGGTGCTGCAGTCCGGCCCGGACATCCAGAACCCGCTGAACCTGGTATCCCAACTCGCCCAGTCTCTCGGCGTGTTCCGCAGCAACCTGAAGACCAGCCTGCTCTCGGCTGCCGACATCAAGGCCAACCCGTACTCGATCCACATGATGGGTCCGATGGCCCGCGCGGTGAACAAGCTGGGCGGCAACTTCCGCTGGCAACACCTGCCGGTGCCGTTCGAGGTCTACGCCGACGGCATCGACCTGGTGGTGTTCGAAGAATTCGGTTCCGGCGCAGCGGCTTTGCACTTGCGCGACGAGATCGAGCGCAACGAGCTGATGCGCGACGAGCAGTACCGGCGCCGGTTCCGCAAGGACTACGAGAACAAGCTCGGCATCCGGGTCTGGCAGCGTGACTTCTTCGATGCCCAGATCGTCGGCTGCCCGGATGAATCACTGGTCGGCAAGACGTTCGGACAGGTGGGCGTCGAGCGCGCCCTGCACCCGGTGGATGCCTTCCTGGATCTGGTCCTCGAACATGGCCGCGATATCCGCTGGCGCACAACCATTTCCAATCATCGTCCCGAGGTGCTCAAGAAACTGGCGCAAGATCCCGGCATCCAGATGGGCTTCTCCGACGCCGGTGCGCACCTGCGCAATATGGCGTTCTACAACATGGGGCTGCGACTGCTCAAGCATGTCCGCGATGCCGAACGCACCGGCAAGCCGTTCCTGACGGTCGAGCAGGCCGTGCACCGGCTGACCGGTGAGCTGGCCGACTGGTACCGCCTCGACGCCGGGCATCTGCGGATAGGCGACCGTGCCGATCTGGCGGTGATCGACCCCGAACGGCTCGACGAGTCGTTGGAGTCCTACGCCGAGGAGTCGGTACCGCAATACGGCGGGTTGTCTCGCATGGTCAACCGCAACAACGACACCGTCACCGCGGTCTTCGTCGGAGGGCAGCGTGTGGTCACCGGCGGCGAGCCGACCGATCTGGTCGGCTCGACCCGCACCGGCCAGTTCCTGCGGGCTGGCCGCCGAGCCCCCGCGCTGCACGCCACGGAAGGTGAGTTCGCCAGTGCCAATTGAGAATACGATTTACGGTCTGTGGCAGGCACTGTCGGATCGGGATTGGGAACGCCTCAAGACATTCATCTCCGATGACTGCATCTATCTGGACATGCCGGTAGGTCCCGCCGCGGCCGCTCGCGGGCCGGAGGACATCGTCAAACGGCTCAAGATCGGCCTGGCACCACTGGCGTCCTACCAGAATTTCGACGGTCTGCTGCTGACGGGCGGTGCCGACGCCATGTACGAGCACCACGAGGAATGGCATTGGGTCACCGGCGAATCGGCGATCCTGAAGTTCGTCAGCGTGCACCGCGTCGCGAACGGCAAGGTGACGTTATGGAAGGACTATTGGGACATGAGCGCGCTGGCGAATTCTGCGCCGCCGACGTGGCTGGAGGATTTCGCCACCGCCGACATGTCCTGGGTGTTCGACGCCACCGGGCTGGTCTAGCAGACCCGACCTCGACCGGGCATTCCGATCGCTGCAGTCGCAGAATCGGCGATCTGAATGCTCACTGACGGCATCACAACGTGATCTTGCAGGCCTGTCCGATGTCGAGGGTGCGCAGCATCCGTCCCATGCCCAGCCACATCGCGCACGACAGCGCCAGATCGGTCAGCAGCTCGTCGTCGAAGTGCTGGCCTGCCCGGTCCCAGAACTCCTCGTCGTCGCGCAGGCCCGTGTGGTCGGTGGCGAATCGATGCGCGAACTCTGCGGCGATGCGTTCCTGGTCGCTGTAGCCGGGCCAGGTCTGCCACTGGGCGGCATGTTCGTAGAGTTCTTCGTCGACGCCGGCCGCCGGGCCTTCGGAGTCACGGGTGTTCTGGCAGACCACACACTCGTTGTCCACGGCGATCACCGCCCGGGCCAGTTCGCGCACCCGTAAAGGCAAGCGGCCCTTGGTGTATACGGCGCGGGTGAAGCCTGCCATCGCGGCACCGATGTCGGGGGACTTGAGAGCCCAGGCGGCCACGTCGTCGTCGGCGAAATCTCCGATTCGGCTCATGGAGCGAATGCTACGCCCGAACCGCGCATTTCTGGAACGTGTTCCAATTTTTCGCTCGCGACTGCCGCGGTCCCCGCAGCCGGCTCTCTAGGATGAAGCCGTGAGCCGCGATCAGGTCGGCGATGCATCGCGGCGGGCCACACCGCCCGTCCGGCACGAATGGGTCGCCGGACCCACCGACGCCCGCCTGTTGGCCGGGCCCATCGCGATCCGCTCACTCGGGACTGCGCGGGTGGCCATCCTGATGGTCGTCGTGATGGCAGCGGTCGGCGCTCTCGTCGGGCCACGGTGGGCCCTCGTCGAAGCCGCGGTCCTGCTCGCGCTGCTCCCGCTGACCGCCTGGCTGCGCACGTATCTCCGGTTGCGGCGAACCGTTGGGCCCAGTAGGCGGTGGCGTTCATCCGGGAGCGACTCGCCGCCACCGCGAGCCCGCACTGACCACAACGGCCCCACCCCAATCGGGGCGGGGCCGTCGGCGGCAGGTGCGGGTTACTGCGGCGGGCGCGACACGCACTGGGCGGCGTAGAGCTGCTCACCCAGCTTGTCCATCAACTCCAACTGGGTTTCCAGGTAGTCGATGTGCTTTTCTTCGTCGGCCAAGATGTCCTCGAAGATGTTGGCCGATGTCGCGTCGCCCTTTTCGCGACACATGATGATGCCCGGTTTGAGACGCGCCACCACTTCGTACTCGATGGCCAGGTCGGCCTCGAACTGTTCACGCAGCGTCTGGCCAACCCGCAGGGAGAACAGCCGCTGATAGTTCGGCAGGCCATCGAGCAGCAGGATGCGATCGGTGATGGTCTCCGCGTGGTGCATCTCTTCGAAGGATTCTTCGCGGGTGTGCTTCGCCAACTCGGTGAAACCCCAGTTGTCCTGCATCTTCGAGTGCAGGAAGTACTGGTTGATCGCGGTGAGTTCGCTGGTCAACTGCTCGTTGAGCAGTTTGATGACTTCGGGATCGCCTTGCATTGCGGCTCCTCAACACTTCAGGGCTGGTCAAGTGTCACGTGCGCGGCACGAGCAACGTGCCTATCCAAGAACCTAGTGCAGCGACCCCGGCCAGGAGTGGTGATTGCCCGGCGTTTTCCGATCAATACGCGGTTCAGTTCACAATCCGCGCAGGTCAGCGGGTATGGACTGGCTCGCCTAAGTAATGTTAGGCTCCACTAATATCGGCTAGCCTAACCAGGCTCGCCGGCATCGACGAGCAGAGGCGGGACATTGGGCGAGCACCACGTGGACTCGCCGATCGCCGTGGCAGGCGGGCACTGATGTACGTCTGCCTGTGTACCGGAGTCACCAGCCAAACCGTCACCGATGTCGTTGCCGGCGGCGCCACCACGTCGAAGGAAGTCGCGGCCAAGTGCGGTGCCGGACTGGACTGTGGGCGCTGCAGGTTCACCGTGCGGTCCATCATCGAGGCCGCCCGAACCGCTTGCCCGGTACACAAGGCCAGCTAGGTCGCCTTGCGGTCGACGAATGCACTGAGCGCGTCGGCGTTGTCCGCCTTCCCCAACAGCACCGCGAACTGACCCGATTCCCGGGCCGCCGCCTCCACCGTGGCGGCACGGGTCGGCTCCACCATCGCGTACTTGACCGCCATCAGGCTGGAAAGTGGCCTGCCGGCGAGGATTTCCGCATGCCGCCGGGCCTCGGCCAGCAGCTCCCCCGGTTCACACACCTTCCACACCAGGCCCATGCGTAGGGCTTCCTCGGCGCCGACCCACTCGGAAGACAGCAGCAGCCAGGCGGCGTTCTGCCGCCCCATCAACCGCGGCAACAGATACGACGACGCCGCCTCCGAAGCCACTCCCAAACTGGTGAAGGGACACTTGAGCCGCGCGGTGCTGGACATGAACGCCAGATCGGCATAGCCCAGGATGGTGGTTCCGATGCCCAGCCCCACCCCGTTGACCGCGCAGATCAACGGCTTCGGGAACGCCGTCAGCGCCGCGATCAGGCCGGGGAACCCGTACTCGCCGCGCTGATAGTCGGGATTGGTGACCATCTCCTGCATCTCGACCAGGTCATTGCCGGCACTGAAAGCGCGGCCGGCTCCGGTCAGCAACACCACGGAGACCTCGGGGTCCTCGGCCGCCTCATTCAGCGCGACGGTGGTGGCGTCGTACAGCGCCTCACTGAAGGCGTTGAGCGCGTCAGGCCGATTGAGCGTCAGGGTGCGCACCCGGTTGGTGTCGTCGATCTGGATGAGGTCAGTCATCGGTTGTCTCCGAACGGGTTTCGCAAGACGTACCGGCTGGTGGGCACGGTGTCGACATTCTCGTTGGCCCCGAATGCCGAGGTGCTGGCGACCATCTTGGACATCCGGTCGGCCAGATCGGCGTCGTCAGCCGCTCCGAAGAAGGCCTGCAGGCTGCCGACGGCCTCGATCGGAAACAGTTCCTCGACGATCGCATCCACCCGCGGAGCGTTCGGGGTCAGCGCGCCCACCACGGCATTCTGGGTGTAGCCGAATGTGGACTGCGTGTCGATGGCCACCTGAGTGTGGTCAAGGTGCCAGCGCCGCAACCAGTCTCGCTTGCTGAGACCTTCGGGACGACGGAGCAGCGCAAGGTTCGCCATGCCGACGGTGCGCTCGCCCGGCACGATCGCCGGACCGGGCATCGGCACCGACTCGGTGACCAAGTAGCCCGCCAGCTCGGTGCATTCACTGCGCAACCGGTCCAGCACCGCGTTCATCTGGCTGCCGTAATACTGCTGCGTCCACATCGAGACGGCCGCCACCGCCGGCGGCTCCAGCGTGGTCAACACCATCAGCGAATCGCGCACCGGCGCGTCTTTGACGTTGACCGTCAGGCCAGGCACACCGAGCGCCAGCAGCTCATCGGCGACGGTCGTCCGCAGCCGCTCACACCAGGTGTCGTCGGCCGTATCGGCCCGCAGTACGACGATGACCTTCTCCATTTGCCTACCTCCCAGCCGCCTCGTCGCGTGCCCACCGCGGGGTGATGAACACACCTTCGGCCTGCACGGTGATGCCATCGGTATCCGAAATATGTCCCACTGCAAAGGTTTTGATGCCCTCGGTCCGCACGATCCGGGCCTCGGCGCGCAACGCGCCCAACGGGGTCGGGCGCAGGTAACGCAAGCTGATGGTGCCGGTCAGCCGGGGTGTCGACGGTGGGCTGGCACCCTCGCCGAGGACGTGGTCAAGAATCAGCGCGGAGATACCGCCGTGTACATGGCCGGGCGGTCCCTCGTAGGCCGCGCCCAGGTGAAAATCAGCGAACACGCTGCCGTCATCCACGCGCTGCAGCACCAGTGGTGGCGCGAACGGGTTCCGCACACCGATCACCGGGTTGCCCCAGGGCATCTGATCACCTTCCACCCCGAACCGGATCCCGAAGGCCCCGTCCACCTGCGTGTCACGCAATCGCGCAGTGGCCCTGTCGATTTCAGCCCTGGCCGCAGCGACCACCTCGGCGTCGGCCTCGGTACGGATGGCGGCGTCGACCAGCTCCCGAACCGACTGGGTCAAGGGTTCGTAGATACCACGCAGCCGCGCCACTTCCTCAGCGCTGAGGTTCTCCCGCGTGTACTCAAGCACCCATGAACTAGAACACGTTCTACCTCGGCTGTCGAGACCGGGTCACCACAGTCGCGTCGCGGGCGCAGTCCCGGGCCCGCCCGGTCCGCGCCACCGACGGCCCACCTTCCGGTCGTTACGCCCCGCGTAAGCTGCCACCATGCCGATCACCGACATCGACCTGCGCCATCTGCATCGGTGCGTCGAACTGGCCCACGAGGCACTGGACCAGGGCGATCAACCCTTCGGCTCAGTGCTGGTCGACGAGCAGGGCACCGTGGTCTTCGAAGATCGCAACCGGGTCAGCGACGGTGACGCCACCCGCCATCCCGAATTCGAGATCGCCCGTTGGGCCGCAGAGCATATTCCTGCGCACCAGCGAGCCACAGCCACCGTCTACACCTCCGGTGAGCATTGCCCGATGTGCTCGGCCGCCCACGCCTGGGTCGGACTGGGCCGCATCGTCTACGCGACGTCGTCTGCCCAACTGAGCGGGTGGCTGTCGGAGTGGGGTGTTCCGGCCTCTCCCGTTGCGGTACTGCCGATTTCGGCCGTTGCTCCCGATGTCCCGATCGATGGGCCGGCAGGTGAGCTGGCCGACACCATGAAGAGCCTCTACCAGGCGGCATTCCGGCCATGACGGCGTGGGTACAGCACGCCATCTGGTGGCAGGTGTACCCCCTGGGATTCGTCGGAGCCTATCCCGCCGACCCGGCCCCGGTCGCAGCAGAGCACAGGCTGCGCCGGATCGTGGATTGGCTCGACCACGCCGTTGAACTCGGCGCCTCGGGGTTGGCATTGGGGCCGATATTCGCCTCGCGCACTCACGGATACGACACCACCGACCATTTTCGGATCGACCCCCGGCTGGGTGACGAAGACGACTTCGATCACCTGGTCGCCGAAGCGCACCGCCGCGGGCTACGGGTCTTGCTGGACGGGGTGTTCAACCACGTCGGGGTCGATTTCCCACATCGCGAGTGGTTTCGACTGCGCAACAACATCTTTGACACCTTCGAGGGTCATCGCGACCTGATCGCCCTGGATCACGACAAGCATGAGGTGGTCGACCATGCGGTCGACGTCATGACCCATTGGCTGGCCCGCGGCGCCGACGGTTGGCGCCTGGATGCCGCCTACGCCGTCCCCGATACATTCTGGGCCGCGGTACTTCCGCGGGTTCGCGCCCGTTTCCCCGACACCTGGTTCGTCGGCGAAGTCATCCACGGCGACTATCCGCAGCGGGTCGCCTCATCGACATTCGACTCGGTCACCCAGTACGAACTGTGGAAGGCGATCTGGAGCAGCCTCAACGACGCCAATTTTCACGAACTCGACTGGGCCCTGCAGCGGCACAACGGTTTTCTGGACACCTTCGTGCCGATGACCTTCGTGGGCAATCACGATGTGACCCGTATCGCGAGCCGACTGGAGAACCCCGGCCACCTCGAACACGCACTGGTACTGCTGCTGACGGTCGGTGGCACGCCGAGCATCTACGCCGGAGACGAATGGGCCTGGTCCGGTGTCAAAGAGGAGCGGTTCGGCGGCGATGATGCCGTGCGCCCCGAATTCCCCAGCCAGCCAGGCGAACTCGCCAACGACGCGACCCGGCTGCTACAGCACCTGATCGGCGTCCGGCGGCGCCATCCCTGGTTGCACGCGGCGCGCACCCGCGCACTGTCGGTGCAGAACGAGCAGTACGTCTACCGCACCGAGCACGACGGACAGGCACTGGTGGTGGCGCTCAACGTGTCGGATGCACCAATGACATACGCGTTGACCGACGACGGCTCTCACGCCGGCAATATCATTGCCGGATCCGGCGCTCCCACATCACACACCGTCAAACAGGTCCGAGTCGAAGCGCAGGGCTGGGTCATCGTCGCCGTGTGAGTCGGCCGGCAGCGAGTCCGCGTCGCGTCACAATCGTTAGTGAATCGCAATATCGAAAGAGGCCGTTACCCAAGGGATTTGACCGGTTCCGGGTGGTTCAATTGTGCCAGCGAACACTCCAGACCCAGGGAGCCTGCCGTTACCCCCCGAGACGGCAGGCTCCCTGCTTTGTGCCTGGGTCAGGGTTTCAGCACGAGCTTGCCGCGGGTGTGCCGCTGTTCCAGTTGCCGGTACGCGCTGCGCACGTCGTCCAGTGCGAACACGCCGGCGATCGGGATCTCCAACTCACCCGCTGCGATCAAATCCGCCAACTCCGCGAGCACCGCCGCGTCGGATCCCTCCGCACTGCCCTCGGACCGCACGCCGAACTGCTCGACGGCCGCGAAATCGATGACGGTGTCGACCTTTTCCGGACTGATTCCCAATTCGTCGACGGCCAACTCCACGTATCCACCGCCGAAGAAGTCCAGGAACGCATCGATCCGGCCGGACGGCGACGCCGCGCGCAACCGGTCGGCCAAACCGTCGCCATAATTCACCGGGATCACGCCGTGCTCGGTCAGCCATTGGTCGTTCGACGGGCCCGCGATCCCCAGCACCGTCGCACCACTGCGCCTTGCCAGCTGCACGGCGATGGCCCCGACGCCACCGGCCGCGCCGGCCACCGCGACGGTGTCCCCCGCACTCAGCGCCACGGCCCGCACTGCCGCATACGCGGTCGATCCCGCCACCTGGAGCGATCCGGCCACCTCCCACGGCACCGCGGCAGGTTTGGCGGTCAGCTGGTCGACCGGCACGGTCACATACTCGGCATGACTGGATCGGCGGTGGGAGAAACCCAGCACCTCGTCGCCGACCGTGAACGTGCTGACACCAGGGCCGAGTTCGGCCACGACTCCGGCGAAATCGGTACCCTGCCCTGACGGAAAAGTAGCCGGCCAGATGTCGTCGAGGACGCCGAGCCGGATCGCGGCCTCGCCGGGATTGATGCCTGCGAACCTGACCGCAACGAGAACCTCGCCGGCGGCAGGTTCGGGGCGTGCCACATCCCGAACCTCCAACACGTCGATCCCACCGTATTTATCGAATTGCACCGCTCTACTCATGGCGACTATGACCGCCGACACAGCCCGGCTATTCCCTCCTGTGCGCTTCGCGCGCATATCGTCAGCCCGGTGAACCAACCGCGTTCGATCCGGCCGGTCATCCGCGGCATCCTCCTCGACATCGCGCCACCGCTGATCGCCTACTACGGGCTTCGGGCGGCCGGCTTCTCGGAATACGTCGCGCTACTGACCGCGACGATGCTGGCCGGAGCCAAGGTCGTCCACGATGCGATCCGCGCGCGGCGGCTCGATCCCTTCGCGGGCTACCTGATGCTCAACTTCGGGCTGAGCCTGGCCGTGGGCCTGAGCACCTCGGACCCACGGCTGCTGCTCGCCGGCAATACGCTGGTCGGCGGCATCGGCGGGCTGATCTTCCTGGTCAGCTGCGTCGTCGGAAGGCCGCTGACCCAGATCGTGGCCGAACGCGTCCAGTCCCAGCAGGAGACGTCGGGTCCCGGTGCCGCCGAGTACAGGCGTCGCGTGCACGTTCTGCTCTCAGCGATGTGGGGCGTAGGCCTGATCGTCAGTGCGGCCATCCATCTGGCCGTCATCTACTCGACGTCGGTGGACGTCGCCAATGCCGCTACCTCGGTGTTGTCGCTCGCCTCCACCGGTCTGCTGATGACCGCGACGGTTGTCATCGCCAATCGAGCTCGCAAGCGGTGGGAACAGCGAGCGACGGTAGAACGGGAACAAAGCAACGACCGCCAAGGTTGAGCGCATCAGATTCAACTTTTGTCTATGGCGGGCGCCGCTCGCGTGGAGGAAATGATGTCCGAAGCCACAAACGTTGCTGTTCCTGTCCTGTTCATCACCGAGCCGATCGTGCTGCCCGGCATGGTGGTGCCGATCGAACTCGACGACGCCGCACGGGTCGCCGTCGACGCCGCTCAGGCAAGCGAGTCCGGGAAGCTGTTGATTGCGCCGCGCCTCGACGACCGCTACCCCACCTACGGTGTGCTGGCGTCGATCGTGCAGGTCGGACGGGTCCCCGGTGGCGGCGCAGCCGCAGTTGTCCGTGGTGAGGGACGCGCCCACATCGGTTCCGGCACCACCGGTCCGGGCACGGCACTGTGGGTTTTCGTCGACGAGGTGGCTGACACCGAACCCACCGACGAGACCAAGGCGCTGGCCGCCGAGTACAAGAAGCTGCTGCTGGCGATGCTGCAGCGCCGTGAGGCCTGGCAGATCATCGATGCGGTCAACAAGATCACCGACCCGTCCGGGCTGGCTGACACCGCCGGATACGCCTCGTACCTGACCGACGTGCAGAAGCGCGAACTGCTCGAGACCGAAGACGTTTCGGCCCGGCTGCGCAACCTGGTCGCGTGGACCGGTGAGCACCTGGCAGAGGTCGAGGTCAACGACAAGATCGCCGAGGACGTGCGAGCCGGCATGGACAAGCGGCAAAAGGAATTCCTGCTGCGCCAGCAACTGGAGGCCATTCGCAAGGAACTCGGCGAACTGGACCCTGAGGGCGAAGCCAACCCGGAGGACTACCGGTCCCGGATCGAGGCCGCTGCACTGCCCGAGAAGGTGCGCGAGGCCGCGCTGCGCGAGGTCGGCAAGCTGGAGCGGTCCAGTGAGCAGAGCCCGGAGGGCGGGTGGATCCGCAGCTGGCTGGACACCGTCCTGGAGCTGCCGTGGAACGTGCGCACCGAGGATTCGACGGATCTGGCGGGGGCCCGCGAGATCCTCGACGCCGACCACCACGGGCTGGACGACGTCAAGGACCGCATCGTCGAGTACCTGGCCGTGCGGGCCCGCCGGGCCGAGCGCGGCATGGCAGTGGTCGGCGGGCGCGGTTCCGGTGCGGTGATGGTGCTGGCCGGACCACCCGGGGTCGGCAAGACCTCGCTGGGTGAGTCCGTCGCCCGGGCGCTGGGTCGCAAGTTCGTGCGCGTCGCCCTGGGCGGTGTGCGCGACGAGGCCGAGATCCGCGGCCACCGGCGTACGTACGTCGGCGCGCTGCCGGGCCGCGTGGTGCGGGCCATCAGCGAAGCGGGTTCGATGAATCCCGTTGTGCTGCTTGACGAGATCGACAAGGTGGGCTCGGACTACCGGGGCGATCCGGGTGCGGCGCTGCTGGAGGTGCTTGACCCGGCGCAAAACCACACCTTCCGCGATCACTACCTGGATCTGGACCTGGACCTGTCCGATGTGGTGTTCCTGGCCACCGCCAACGTGATCGAGAACATCCCGTCGGCACTGCTGGACCGGATGGAGCTGGTGCAGATCGACGGCTACACCGAGGACGACAAGGTGGCCATCGCCCGCGACTACCTGCTGCCGAGGCAGGCCGAGAAAGCGGCGCTCACCGCCGAAGAAGTGCGGGTGACCGATGCGGCACTGCGCAAGGTCGCCGCGGATTACACGCGCGAACCCGGGGTTCGGCAGTTCGAGCGGCTGCTGGCCAAGGCGCTGCGCAAGGTGACCACCAAACTGGCCTCAGGCGTGGACGCAGTGACCGTGGACGAGCCGGATCTGGTTGAGTACCTGGGCCGTCCGCGCTTCATGCCCGAATCGGCGGAACGTACGGCGGTGCCCGGGGTGGCAACCGGGCTGGCGGTGACCGGCCTGGGAGGCGACGTCCTCTACATCGAGGCCGGCTCCAACGACGGCGAAGCGGGTCTGCAGCTGACCGGTCAGTTGGGGGACGTGATGAAGGAGTCGGCGCAGATCGCGCTGTCCTACGTGCGGTCGCACGCCGCGCAGTTGGGCGTGGATCCGAAGGCACTGGACCGTCGTATCCACGTGCACGTGCCCGCGGGTGCGGTGCCCAAGGACGGTCCATCGGCGGGTGTCACCATGGTGACGGCGCTGGTGTCGATGGCCACCGGACGTCAGGTCCGTGGTGATGTCGGCATGACCGGTGAGGTCACGCTGAACGGCCGGGTGCTGCCCATCGGCGGCGTGAAGCAGAAGCTGCTGGCAGCCCAACGAGCCGGGCTGACAACGGTTTTCATTCCGCAGCGCAATGAGCCGGACCTGGACGACGTGCCCGCCGAGGTGCTGGCCGCGCTCGATGTGCGACCGATGACCGACGTGGCCGACATCATCGCTCAGGCGCTGGAACCGGCCGCCGAGATCACTGTGGCGGCGTAGCAACACCGACAACGCGAGCAGACGCAAATGCTCCTGTTCACCTCCGGGTGGTGGGACATTTGCGTCTGCTCGCGTTAGATGGGCACATGCCCAACTTCAATGAAGTCAAACGACGGGTGGTCCACACGGTCCAACGTCGTCTCGTCAATCCGGTGGGCCGGCAACTGCCGGTGACCATGCTGGAGACCGTCGGCCGTAAGTCCGGCGAGCCCCGCCACACCGCGATCGGTGGCCGAGTGATCGACAACGCCTTCTGGCTGGTGTCCGAACACGGCGATCACGCCGATTTCGTGCGCAACATCATCGCGAATCCGGCTGTGCGCGTTCGTATCGACGGCCAGTGGCGGACCGGTACTGCACACCCGGTACCCGACGACGATCCGGTCGCGCGCCTACGTCAGCTCCCGCAGCTGAACAGCGCGGTCGTCCGAGTGATGGGCACCGACCTGTTGTCCGTGCGGGTCGATCTGGACTGACCTCAGGCGATATCCGCCTGAGCCGCGTCGTCCAGGTCGAGCTCCCGGTGCTCGATCAGCTCGTGGATACGATCGGGGCCGAGCCGCGCCCGGAACTCCTTGACGGTGTAGCCGACGACCGTTCCAGCTGTGAGAGCACGGACGGTCGCGGTGCGCGGCAAACCGAACAACGGCCCGATCTCGCCGAAGTAGTCACCGGGGCCGGCGATGTGCAGCAACAGCGTCTCGCCATCGGGCATCTCGCGGGTGATCTCGAACCGGCCGTCGGCGACGACATAGATCAGGTCGCCCATGGTGTTCTGCTCGAACACCACCGAACCTTCTGTCAGACGGAAAGTTTCGGGTTCGCGGTCGGTGCTCGCCAAGGCAGGCACCATCTCGATTACCCGATTGGCCAGTGGCAGCATCCGGCTGTCGTGCGTCGCGACCACGACGAGGCGGTCTTTCGACAGCTCGTGGATGAGCTTGAGTACCTCTTCGACCTGGATGAAGTCCAGATGCGCGGTCGGCTCGTCGGCCAGGATCACCGGCGGGTCGAGGGCAATCGCGCGGGCCACCGCGACCCGCTGCTGCTGACCCCCGGACAGGTCACCCGGGCGGTGCGTCGTCCGATCAGACAGCCCGACGCGGTCCAGCAGCTCAGCGGTACGCTCGCGGGCCTCGCGACGGCTCATGCCGGCGGCCCGCATCGGCACCATCACATTCTCGGCCGCCGTCAGGCTCGGCACCAGGTTGAACGCCTGAAACACGATGCCGACCGTGTTACGGCGATAATCGGTAAGACCCTTCGCGTCGAGTGTGGTGACATCGATGTCATCGAACAGGATCTGGCCCGACGTGGGCTTGAGGATTCCGCCGATACACGAGAGCAACGTCGTCTTCCCACAGCCGCTCGGACCCAACAGCAGCGCCAACGATCCCGACGACAACTCCAGGTTGAAGTTATCGATCGGTCGGACCTTGTCGCCGGACTTGCCGTACTCCACCACCAGATCACGAATCTGCAAGCCGCTCATGGTCTAGGGGCCTCCGAATGCCATCGCCGGATCGATCTTGACCGCTCTACGCAGTCCCGCCAGGCTGGCCAGCAGCCCGATGCCGACGGCCACCACCGGCAGCAACAGGTATGCGCCGGCGGGCACGTCGACCCGCATCGGGAACATCGGTCCGAGCACCATCGAGAGCAACACACCGAATGCCGCAGACACCACTGCGATCACCACAGCCTGCAGCGCCAGCCCGGCCAGCACCGACTTCGTCTGCACCCCAACAGCTTTGAACACCGCGAAA
This sequence comes from Mycobacterium sp. MAA66, assembly GCF_041261665.1. Lineage (NCBI taxonomy): Bacteria > Bacillati > Actinomycetota > Actinomycetes > Mycobacteriales > Mycobacteriaceae > Mycobacterium > Mycobacterium sp. MAA66. Next base: position 1,070,233 of record NZ_JBGCCC010000001.1, read on the forward strand.
TCACGGGTGCGTTCCATCGCGGACATGTAGATGAACATGCCGACGATCGTCGCGGCCACCACCCAGAGCAGCACCGCCATGATGCTGATGGCATCCACCGCGACCTTCAGCGGCCGCATCATGTCGTCGATCGCACCGTGACGGTCCACCAGCCGGTACCCGTCAAGGGCGCGGGCCGGGTTTCCGCGGATGCCGACCGACGCGATGACCGGCTGCCCGCCGTAGACCAGACCTTGCGCACCCAGCGTCGTCAGGAACAGGTTGGGTTGCTGGGCCAGCACCGTGGAATTGTTGACGATCCCCACCACCTGCAGTGTGTGCGAGGCGATGTGCATCTGGTCGCCGATCTTGCGGCCCAGTGTGGACGACACCGCAATCTCATCCGGCGTGGCGGGCGGACGGCCCTGCGACATCACCGGCATCCCCGGGCCATTGGTGGGTGCGCCGAACAGGTTCATGGTCCGGGGTGTGCCGTTGTCCAACGCCGTCGTGCCCGCATACACCACGGCGGCTGCGTCCTGAACCCCGGGAAGTTGTTGCGCGCGTGTGACTTCGGTCTGAGCGAACGGCGACGAACCCAGAAATGGTCCGGCCGCTCCTTTCTGGATCATGAAGTAGTCGATGCCCAACGAGTTGACGGTGTTGCTCGCCTCCACCCGAAATCCGTTGGCCAGCCCGGTCAGTACCAAAGTCATGGCGAATACGAAAGCGGTACCGACGACCGCGAGGAAGAACCGGCGCCGCCGCCACTCCAAGTCCCGTAACGCCGCGATCAGCACGTGTGGAATCTAACTCGTCCCAGGCGGTTCGTGGGCAAGTTAGCCAAAGCCAACATTGCCGGCAGCGTGGTGCGAGACTTGCCATATGGCCTACGACGAAGACCTGGCCAACAGGATTCGGGAGCTGCTCGGTTCGGTCGGCGGTGTCGACGAGAAGCGGATGTTCGGCGGGCTCGCCTTCCTGGTGCACGGCCACATGTCGGTGGCAGTGAGCCGGGACGGCGGCATGATGGTCCGCGTGGACCCCGGCGACACCGAAAAGCTGCTGGGGCGGCGCCATGTGGAACTGATGACGATGGGCGGCCGTCAGATGCGCGGTTGGCTGCGGGTGGCGACCGACGGCCTGAAGACCAAGAGGCAGCTGCAGAGCTGGGTGGATAGGGGTATCGGGTACGCCGGGACCCTGCCCGCCAAATAGGCGGCGTTTGCGACCGGGGTGAGCGGGTATGCGTCCTGCTATGGCAACTGAGCACAAGCTGGCCGCCAGGCTCATCGCCGCGGCCGGCACCACCTACGCCGAAGACGCCGGCATCACGATCCGAAACAAACCGATGCCGCTGTTCGAGCTGCTGTCGCTGTGCATGCTGGCCGGCAAGCCGGTTGCCGCGTCGACCGCAGCAGCAGCAGCGCGTGAACTGTTCCGGCGAGGCCTGCGAACCCCGGTTGCGGTCCTCGCGGCGAACCGTCGACAGCTGATCGAGGCCTTCGGACGCGCCGGCTACGCCCGCTATGACGAGAGTTCGGCCACTCGGATGACCGGCCTGGCAACCCGGGTGCGCGACGAGTACGCCGGAGACCTCCGCAATCTGGCCGCCGAGGCCGAACATGACGTGGCCTCGGCGACATCCGCCCTGCAGCGTTTCGACGGCATCGGCCATACCGGCTCCGGCATCTTTCTGCGTGAAGTGCAGGACGTCTGGCCGTGGGTGCGACCGTACTTTGACGATCGAGCCCTGGCTGCGGCGAAAACCCTTGGATTACCGACGGATCCGCGAGTCCTCAGTGCGCTCGCGCCACACCAGAGCACGCGCCTCGCGGCCGCGCTGGTGCGCGCGGGAGTCGACGAGTTACGCGGGCGCATCGGAGCGTAGTACCGAAACAACAGTCCCCCACGGTCATCGAACGGAGTACACATGTCCACCTCACCCATTTTCGTGATCGTCGGCGGCGGCCTGGCCGCAGCCAAGGCCGCAGAATCTCTGCGCAACAACGACTTTGCCGGAACGGTTGTCGTGTTCGGCGCCGAAGAGCGAGCGCCGTACGAGCGGCCTCCGCTGTCCAAGGGCTATCTGGCCGGCAAACAGAGCCTGGAGGAATTCACCGTCCACCCCGCCGACTGGTACCGCCAACACGATATCGACCTCCGTCTCGGAGCGGAGGTCACCACGATCGATACCGGCTCGCACACCGTGGCATTTCACGCCGGTGATCATGAGCACTACGATAAATTGTTGCTGGCCACAGGATCTCACGCGCGCCGGCCACCGATTCCCGGCGCCGACGCCCGCGGTGTGCACTTTCTGCGCACCGTGGACAACGCAGAGGCACTGCTGGCGGATCTGAGCGCGCACAGCCGATTGGCGATTGTCGGGGCCGGCTGGATCGGGCTGGAGGTCGCGGCCAGTGCCCGCGGGCTCGGCGTGGAGGTGACCGTGGTGGAATCGGCGCGGCTGCCGCTCCTGGCGGCCCTGGGCCACGAGGCGGCGGAAGTCTTCGCCCGACTGCACCGCGATCATGGAGTCGACCTGCGCCTGGGCACCACCGTGGATGAGATCACCACCGAAAACAACACGGCGACAGGGCTGCGACTCGGTGACGGATCCACCGTCACCGCCGATGCCGTACTGGTCGCCGTGGGCGCCAAGCCGAACATCGAGCTGGCCGAACGTACCGGATTGACGATCGCCGGGGGCGGCGTCCGGGTCGATGCGTCACTGCGGACCAGCGACCCCGACATCTACGCGGTTGGCGACATCGCGGCCGCCGAGCATCCCTTGTTCGACGGCCTGATCCGCACCGAGCATTGGGCCAACGCCCTCAAACAACCCGAGGTCGCGGTATCGGGCATGCTCGGGAGTCCGGGCTGCTACGACGAACTGCCGTACTTCTTCACCGACCAGTACGACCTGGGCATGGAGTACGTCGGCCACGCGCCGACGTATCACGAGGTAGCCGTTCGCGGTGATGTCGACAACCGCAAATTCACCATGTTCTGGCTCGATACCAACAGCCGCGTGATCGCCGGGATGAATGTCAATATCTGGGAAGGCCTCGACCACATCAAGACGTTGATCCGGGCCCGCCATCCGGTCAACACCATGGCGCTGACCGACCCGTCGATCGAATTGTCCACCCTGGCCGGGTAACCCGTCTCAGTCCAGCCCGGCGCTGCCGTCGGGTTTGACGGTGACTTCCGCACCCGCGATGTCCTGCCGCGTGCTGGCCTCCGCCTGCGAGGCGTCGGTGATGACCGCGAGCGCCCGGCTGCCCGTGGGCGTGCGCACCGCGACGTATACCTTCTCCGGCTCACCGTCACGATTGAACGGCGTCGTCCAGGTCTCCACCGTGCCGGTACCGGACCACGCCTCCTCAGCGAGGATCGTCGGCTCGGCATCAACCTCGGATTGCAGGTCCTGCCAACGGAATTGACCACTGGGTGGCTCGGTTCCGTAGACGCCGAAGCTGTGCTTGGTGAGGTAGCCGCCATTCGCGGTGATCAGCCCCACTTGACCGGGGTGGGCGGACAGCCGCTCAGCCATGGTCGCGATGGAATGCGAGACGTAGTTGTTCCACGGACCACCGGCGAAGGTCAGGCCGCCGGTGACGGTCAACGGCCGTTGCGGATCGTCGAGCGCCAACCCAAGTTCACCCGCCGCCACCTGGACCGCGGACGGGAAGCATGAATACACGTCCACCGCGTCGATGTCATCGATACCCCGGCCGGCGAGCTCCAGCACCCGCTGCCCGGCGATCCGGATCGCCGGGGAGCCCGAGAAACTGGCCCGCTGGCCGATCAGATAGGTGTCGTGGGCGTCGGTACCGGCGTGTGGGAAAACCCAGCGCTGCCTGGGGATCTGGAGCGCAGTCGCTTTCTCGACCGAGGTCAGGACCAGCGCAGCGCCCTGATCGACCATATTGTTCGAATTCATCAATTTGGTGTACGGCCAGCTGATCATCCGGTTCGACGGGCCCGGCTGCCAGATCTGCTCGCCCGGCACCGACTCCCGGCTCCACGCGTGTGGATTGCCTTGCGCCACTTCACTGAAACGTGACCACAGCGCACCGATGCGGCGTCGATGGTCGTCGGAGCTCTCCCCCGCTGCGATCCGCAGCGCCTGTTCGAACATCGGATAAACATGCGACGGCGCCACCAGACCGATCCGGACCTCAGCTGGACCGGCCATGTCGAATTCCGGATCACTGGGCGCCATCTGCACCGAGGCGTCCTGTTCCGTCCCGGTCAGCCGTTCGCCGCGCGCCTTCAAACGCGTTCGGGTGCGCCAGGTTTCGCCGCCGGCGATCAGCACCACCTCGTTGCGGCCCTGCTGAATGTCCAGACAGGCCCGGTTGACCAACGACTGTGGCACATTGCCACCGACCGGCGAGTAGCCGGTGACCGCATCCGGCGCGCCGATGCGCTGGGCCAACAGCAGGCCCGGATCCCTGTACCGCAGCGACAGCACGTTGACGATGCGTACCGCGTCGACAGCTTCCAGCACCCGGGCTTCGGCAGCGGCCCGGGCGGCGGCCTCCATCAGGTCGACCGGCTCGGCGCCGGGTGTCTCGTCGTGCTGATTGACCTGGCCGTAGCCGACCAGCACCGGTGTTCTTGGATCGAGTGGCACTTGATCTCCTATTGGGCTGGGCCGACGCGGTAGATGGACTTCAGTTGCTGGTAGGCGGTCAATCCCTCGGGACCGAGTTCACGGCCCAGGCCACTTGACTTCACGCCGCCGAACGGCGCCGCCATGTCCAGTTGGTAATCGTTGACCCCGACGGTGCCACTGTGGATGGCGCGGGCGATGTCGGTCGCGCGCTCGGCATCAGCCGACCACACCGTGCCGCCCAGCCCGTATTCGCTGTCGTTGGCGATGTCGATGGCCTGCTGCTCGGTGTCATATGGGATGACGGCCAGCACCGGACCGAAGATCTCCTCCTGCGCGATGCGTGTGGCGTTGTCCACATCGGCGAACACCGTCGGTGCGACGAACCAACCGTCGGGCTGGTCCGCCGGAATCCCGCCGCCGGCAACGAGCCTGGCACCCTCAGCTTTACCCGCTTCGATGTAGCCGAGCACCCGGTCGCGCTGCCGGGCACTGACCAGCGGGCCGACCTCGGTCGACTTGTCCAGCGGGTCACCGACTTTCAGCCCGGTGGCCAGCGCGGCAAGAGCATCGACCAGCTCGCCGTAGCGGGACCGGGGCGCCAGTATCCGGGAACTCAGATGGCAGGTCTGGCCGTTGTTGACGAACGACGCGTTGAGCAGGCCCTTGATGGTGGAGTCCAGGTCGGCGTCCTCCAGGATGACCGCCGCCGACTTGCCGCCCAGTTCGAGCGTGACCGGCCGCAGCAGCCGTCCACAGATCTCGGCGATGAGCCGCCCCGTCGCCGTCGACCCGGTGAAGGAGACCTTGTCGATGCCGGGATGCGAGATCAGATATCCGCCGGTTTCGGGCCCGCCGGCGATGACGTTGAGGACGCCGACGGGCAGCCCGGCATCGATGGCGGCTTCAGCGAAAACCAGTGCGTCCAGAGCGGTTTCCGGCGATGCCTTGAGCACCATGGTGCAGCCTGCCGCCAAGGCCGGCGCGAGCTTGAATGCGGCGAGGGCCTGCGGATAGTTCCACGGCACGACCGCAGCCACCACTCCGACCGCTTCCCGACGCACGATGGTGTGCCCGATCGCCGCCGGCCGAATCTCCTCGACGGCACTCTCGCGGATCAACTCGGCGTAATACCGCAGCAGTGCCGCCGGAAAGCGGCCATTGGCCCCGCGCGAGAGCCGGATCGGCATCCCGTTCTCTCGGGTGCACAATTCGTTGGTGCCGGGCGCCCGCGCCTCCAGCGCATCGGCGAAGCGCATCAGTACCGCGGCCCGTTCGGTCGGTGCGGTGCCGCGCCACCCGGGCAGCGCGGTCCGCGCCGAGGCCACTGCTGCATCGACCTCGGCGGAAGTCGCCACCGCTCCGGAGCCGAGCAGTGCCCCGGTGGCCGCTTCCAGCACCGGGGCGGATGCCGCCGCGCGGCGGATCTGCCCGTCGATGAAAATCCGTGCGCCCTCGTCGATCACAGTCATGCCCTGACCCCTTCCGAAGAACCTTCGAACACTGCCCCCGAGTCGATCAGGTCGTCGACCTCGCCACTGCCCAATCCGAGTACCCGCGAACAGATTTCGCGGGTGTGCTCGCCGGCCTGCGGGGCCGGCCGCATCGGCGCCGACCCGATACGACGGAACATCGTCGGTCCGGTTTCGGCGGGCATCGGCTCCTCGAACAGCGGATGATGCAGATCGGCATAAAGGCCGCGGGCCAGAACCTGCGGATCGCCCAGCACCTCGACCGCACGGTTCATCGGACCGGCCGGGACTCCCGCGTCCTGGACTGTCCTGACCACCTCAGCCGGGCTGCGCACCGCAGTCCACGCCGACACCACCACATCGAGTTCATCTGCACCGCTGGGTAATTCGCTGACCTGCAGGACCGTTGCCAGTGCGCTGCGATCGGAATCGCCGCGCAGCGAGATGACACACCACTCGTCATCTCCGGCGCACGGATACACCCCGTGCACGGCCGGGTCCGCCTCGACGGTCAGCCCTGCACCACGGGCCGCCTCGGCGACGTAGGTGGTGGCCAGCACGTTCACCGCGACCTCGGCCTGCGAAATATGAACGTGTGCACCAGAACCAGCTCGCTGGCGGTGAATCAGCGCAGCCAGGGCGCCGATCGCGGCGACGCGGGCCACCACATGGTCAGGGAACACGGTGGTCGCGTCGTAGAACGCGTCGTCTCCGGGACGCCCGGACGTCCACAACTGACTGACCCCGGTGTTGGCGCGCACCAGCGGGCCGTACCCCATCCGATCACTCCAGGGGCCCGACGCACCGAAGGCACTGCTTTCGGCGAGCACCAGCCCAGGGTTCAACTCATGCAGACGATCAGTGGAGAACCCCAGTGCGGCAAGGGTTCCCGGTTTGAAGTTGGCGAACACCGCATCCGAGGCTCGGACCAGCTCGCCGAAGATCTCTCGACCGCGCGGTGTGCGCAGATCAAGGCCGAGGCTGTACTCATTGCGATGGGTCAGTGCCCAGGTCCGGCTCATCGGCTGCCCGGGCGGCTTCTGCCGCAACCCGTCCGGATACGAAGCGCTCTCGATCTTGATCACCTCGGCGCCGAGGTCGGCGAACAAGCGGCCGAGTTCACCACCGGCGACGATCACCCCGAGATCCAGGATCCGCAGACCCGCCAACGGCTGATCGACGGCTGGGACCGCCGACGTGATGCCGGTCGAAGCCGATGTGGCCCAATGCGGTTCTTCAGTACCTGGTTGACAGGGACTGCGGCGGAAGCCGGCGCGACGGTCATCGACGACGAATGGTCCGGTCGGCACGGTGACCCGGGTCCCTGCGGTGAGCTGCGCCTGCGCCAGCGCGCCGACAGCCCGGAAATGATCGGAATCCAGAGCGGCCGCCGGGGTCAGCATCGCTGCGATCGGCACTCCTCGGCGTTGCCCCTCGGCTACCAGGTCAGCCATCGATGCAGTCGCGAACAGGGCGCCCATGGCACCGTTCAGCGCGTCCGATGCCGCGTAGCGGGCAGAGATGGTGTCGAACTTGGGGTCGGCGAACTCTGCGGGCTCGCCAAGCCAGGCCCGCATACCGCGCCACTGTCGCGGGGACAGCAGACAGATCCGCACGAAGCCATCGCGGCAGCCGAACGTCGGATAGATCTGCTGGTCCCGGGGACGCCCACGCCACAGGTCCGCGGCGGTCTTCTGACCGGAGGCCGCTTGTCCCTGGGATCCGAACGGCGGATCCAACGCCAGCAGGACCCCTTCGAAGCGCGAGAAGTCCAGGTAATCACCCCGGCCGCAACGTAACCGGTGAAAGTACGCGACCAAGACCGCCCACGCGGCCTGGACCGCCGCGGTGGCCGACGCGATGCCGTCCGGCGGCAGCACCGGCCGGCCCGAGGTGGGTCCGGATCGGGAGAGCGCCGTCGATAGCGCGTACAGCACCGCATCGGTGGCCTGCCACGTCGCACGCGGCCCGTCAGCCCCGAAGTCGGTGATCGAAGCTGCCACCAAGGTGTCGAACCGGTCGGCAAGTTCGGCGCAGGAGGTGCCGAATGCGGCCAACTGTCCCGGCAGTCCGCCGTCGATGACGATGTCGGCTTCGGCGGCGAGCGCAATCAGCCGGTCTCGATCCTCCGACTGCCCGGGATCCAGAGTCGCGCAGCGCTTGTTGGCATTGCCGATGATGAACCCGAGCGAAACACCGGCCACCCGTGGATGGTTCCCGCGCTGCGCTGCTCCCCCGGCCGGCTCGATCTTGAGTACATCCGCCCCGAGATCTGCCAGCAGCCGGCCCACGCCGTCAGATTCTGCGCTGCCGACATCGAGAACACGCAACCCTGCGAGCAGCTCCACGACCAACAGGTTAGTTGGTCGGGATTACCCAAGATGACCTGGCTCTTTGCTACTGGTCGGTATGATTTTTCAGCAAATGTCCGATTCCGCCACCGTGGTCGCCCCGCGGCACTCGCGCGTCTACATCGACATCATCGTGGTGGTGACCATGCTGGTGGCGACCAACCTGCTTGCGCACTTCACGACACCCTGGGCGAACTTCGTCGTGGTGCCCGTGGCCGCGGTGGCGCTGGTGGCCCTGGTCCGTTCCCGCGGACTCGGCTGGGCCGAGCTCGGCCTCGGCCGTGAGCATTGGCGGTCCGGGATGCGATACGCGCTCGGGGCGGTGCTGTTGGTCGGGTCGGTGATCGCGATCGGACTGTTACTGCCGTGGACCCGGCCGATGTTCCTGAACAATCACTACGCCACCATCTCCGGCGCGGTGCTGGCCTCCATGATCATCATCCCGTTGCAGACCGTCATCCCCGAGGAGTTGGCCTTCCGGGGTGTGCTGCACGGGACCCTGAACCGGGCCTGGGGGTTCCGCGGTGTCGCCACCGCGGGCTCGCTGCTGTTCGGTATGTGGCACATCGCGACATCACTTGGATTGACCAGTACAAATGTCGGATTCACCCGGGTGCTCGGCGCCGGGGCTCCCGGCATGATCGCCGGGGTGGTGATGGCCGTGATCGCCACCGCGGCGGCCGGGTTCGTATTCACCTGGTTGCGACGACGGTCGGGCAGTCTGCTGGCACCGATCGCGCTGCACTGGTCCCTCAACGGGATGGGCGCCCTGGCGGCGGCGTTGGTCTGGCATCTGAACACCTGACGCGACCGCGTTGCCGTTTTGCCCACCGCGCACCGCGTCAAACATGCGCTGGAACTTAGGTTTGACGTATTCGCCGAGCGTCATTGAATCGACCCGGCGAATACGCAACCCGTCAAACTATTTCGAGATCGCCTTGCGTACCAATCTGACGACGAAGAGCAGAATCACCGCACCTAGAAGCGCGGTGAAGAAGGTGAACCATTTCCGTCCACTCTCGACGTCGACCCCGAACTTCTCCAGTAAGAAGCCACCGATGAAGCCGCCGATCACACCCACAATAACGTCGAAAATAATGCCTTGGCCGTCGCCTTTGACAATCTTCCCGGCCAGCCAACCGGCAAGACCGCCGATGATGATGTATGAAATCCATCCCACGGCGGTCGGTGTTCCACTAGCCAACAATTGATGAGTCGCGAGCATGTCCATGAGAGAACTCCTGCCTGTGAACTAGCCATACCCAGCTGCACTGCTGGGGTATATCTCGGTATACGCGCAAAAAGTAACGACCGAACGCCATTCAGCACACGATCAGAGGCAAGTTTCGTCCGCGGCCCCGACTCTGTACTGATGCACCGGTCAGACCCACGGTGTCCTCAATTGCTTCAACTGGCTAGTGCGGCGTCATCTCCGGCGGCGCGTTGGTTACCGGGACCGGCACTCCTACAGCCGGGTGGGCCGGATCGGCCGGGGCCGCGGGCGCCGCCGGCGCGTTTGGATCCGGGGCCGGCGGAGGCGGCGGGTTCCATGGCCGGATCGACTGAGCCAGCGCGGTTGCGGCCGCCTTGTCGACCGGGTGGTTCGACGAGCCGAGCCACACCACAAACCAACGCTGCGGGTTGCGCTGGGCCCGAATACTGCTGTCCGGCGGCGGGTTACCGACCACGCCGGCCCAGATCTGGCCATTGGGCTTGGTAGTGTCGGTGAACTTCACCTCGTAGAAGGCCGCGGCCCCGGGCAAGTTCCCGGCGGTTAGCTGGGCGGCCGCCTGATTGATCCGGGTGCCGGCGAACGGCATGAAGAACTCGCCCATGTCGGAAGCCAACCGGTTGGCGGCCTTGGCGTTGTCGGCCTCTGCGCCGGCGAACAGCTTCAGATCCAGCCGACCGATCAGCACGCTGGTGTCGGTCGGAGGTTGTTCACCGGTCGCGGCGACCTTGGTCAACAGCACCTGCCCGTACGACAGCTGCGTGGCATCAGAGGCTTTCCAGCCCTGCGGGACGACGTAGCTGAACCCGCCCGCGTCGTTGTTGACCTGACCCGGTTCGGCAGGAGCCGGAGCCCCGGCCGGCGGTGCTGCGGGTGCGTTGGGGTCAGCCGGCGGCGCGTTGGGATCGGCCGGCGCCGGCGCGGGGGCGCCGGCATCGGGGCCAGCGGGTGTAGGGGCGCCAGGAGCAGGCGCTGGGGCGGGGGCGGCCGGAGCCCCGGCATCGGGTGCCGGAGCCGGGGCCACCGGGACAGGAACGGGCGCCGGAGCCACCGGGGCAGGCGCGGGAGCAGGAGCGACCGGTGCAGGTGCAGGTGCGGGCGCCGGCGCGGGAGCCGGTTGGGCCAACGCCGACGAGCCCGGCAACGCGATCGCTGCGGCCGTCGCGCTGGTTACCGCGATGGTCAAGGTCTTCATCAGCCGCTTGCGTGCGGTCCTCCGCGAATCGGGGTGCTGCATGGCGTTGAAACTACCGTGTTACCGCCGTGACGCAAGTGTGCGGTGCTGTCAGAGTGTTCGGCAGCGAGGTAGCCGTGTCATCAGTATTTCGACGCCAGCCCCAAGACACGCCGTTGCTGTCACCGCCCCACCGGGCCTGCACTCCCGGGCGGGTTTTCGTCGTCAGACAGCCGGGCGAATCGTGACTTCGTCGGCCGCCACCCGGAAGTACACCCGTTCCCCGGGAATCAACCGCAACTGCGCGGCCAGCTGGACACTGATGTCCGCCGCCAAGCCGGTCGCCCCCGCTTCAAGGGGTTCAGCTCTGACCCTGATCGCCGATCCGCGGTGGTCGAGTTCAGCAACCGATACCTCGAATGTGGTGGCCGCACCCTGTTCGAGCGGTCGTTGCCGGTGCACCTCGACCGCCGCGGGCGCAAACACCGCAATCGCCGGCTGGTCCCGAGTTGGCGCCGGCCCGGCCGCACGCCTGCCGTACAACCGGTGGCCGCCGGCGGTGAGCAACGTGTCCGGCTCCTGCGTCATCCCCGTCAGCAGGTTCACCCCGGCGAACCGCGCCCCGAATGCGGTGACCGGCGCAGCCAATACCGATGCGGGCGAACCTGATTCGGCGATCCGCCCACGATCCAGGATCAACACCCGGTCTGCCAGCGCCGTGACATCGAGCAGTTCGTGCGTGACCAGCACCGCACAGCGTCCCCCCTCGGTGAGCACCTCCCGCAGCAGAGTGCGCATGGACGCTGCTGCGGTGACGTCCAGCCCCGCCATCGGCTCGTCGAGCAGCAACACATCCGGCTCGGTCGCCAGCGCCCGTGCCAGCGCCACGCGTTGGGCTTGCCCACCGGAGAGCTCCGACGGCCTGCGTCGGCCCAGTTCGCCGGCGTCGACCTCGGCGAGCCACCGGCGGGCCGCCTCCGCCGCTCGGCGGCGATCACCCCCGCACCGCGGCCCGAAGGCCACATTGGCGGCGACGTCCAGATGCGGAAAGAGCATCGGATCCTGTTGCAGCAGACCGATCCTCCGAGCGTGAACCGGTACGCGCACACCGCCGGCAACATCGGTCAAACACCGGGTACCCGCCGTCACAGATCCCGAATCAGGCTGCAGCAGACCGGCAATTACGTGCAGGACAGTGGATTTCCCCGCGCCGTTCGCTCCGAGAATGGCCACCACCTCGCCCGGCGCCACCTCGAATTCCAGGTCCAGATGGCGCTTTTCGAGCGTCGCGCGCAGATGCAAGCCGGTCACGGCCGACCACCGGCATCGGGTGCGCCGGCCACCAACCGGCGGCTACCCACCCCGCCGACGACCACCGCCGCGATCACCACCAGAAGTAGCGACAGTGCCACCGCCGCATCGGCATCGGACTCACGTTGCAGGTAGATCTCCAACGGCAGCGTCCGGGTCACACCTTGTCGGGAACCGGCGAACGTCAGCGTGGCACCGAATTCCCCGAGGGAACGCGCGAATGCGAGCACGGCCCCCGACACCAGACCCGGCCGCAACATCGGCAGGGTCACCCGCCACCACACCGTGCTCGGCCCCGCGCCGAGCGTCGCGGCCACCGCCTCGTGGTCCGTGCCGACACTGCGGACCGTCCCCTCCAGCGCAATGACCAGGAACGGCAGCGAGACGAATGTCTGGGCCAACACCACGGCCGTGGTGGTGAACGCGATGTGAATGCCGGCGGCATCGAGATATCGGCCCAGCAGGCCGAGACGCCCGAATGCGTACAAGAGTGCGATCCCGCCGACCACTGGCGGCAACACCAGCGGCAGCAGGATCACCGGGCGCACCCAGCGCACCAGCCCCGATCGACTTCGGGCCAGCACCAGCGCCAGCGGAACGCCCAACACCACGCACGCCATCGTGCTGGCCGCCGCGGTCTTGAGGCTCAGCGACAGCGCCGCCAGCGACGACGGACTGCTGATCAGCGAGCCGAACTCGGCCCAGTCGACCTTGGCCACGACCGCGAACAACGGCACCGTCACGAACAAGACCCCGGCCGCGGCGGGGAGATAGATCCAACGCGGAAGGCCGGGACTCAAGGTTTGGCGAAACCCGCCTGCCGCAGGATCTCCTGGCCCACCTCGCCGGTCACCAACTGCAGGAAACGCCCCGCCGCGGCGGGATCGGCCGCGGTCTTGAGCACCGCGATCGGATAGTTGTTGACCACGGCGGCGGCCTCGGGAAATTCCACGGTCGTCACTTTCGCGCCCGCCACCATGGCATCGGTGCGGTACACCAACCCGGCATCGGCCTGACCGGTGGTCACCTTGTTCAGCACGTCGGTCACCGACGATTCCTCACTGACCGGGTTGAGCTGGACGCCGGCCCGCTGGGCCACCTTCTGCGTCGCCCCGCCGCACGGCACCTGCGCGGCGCAGACCACCACCGACAGCCCGGGCTTGGCCAGGTCGGCGAACGACGCGACGTGCTTGGGATTGCCCGGCGCGACCACGATGGACAGGGTGTTGGAGGCGAAGTTGACCGGCGTGGTGGCCAGCAACCCGGCACTGGCGGCCTTGTCCATGTTCCGGGTGTCGGCCGAGGCGAACACGTCGGCCTTTGCACCCTGGGTGAGTTGAGTGACCAGATCCGATGACCCGGCGAAGTTGAATTCGATTGTGCTGCCAGGATTTTCATCCTGATACCGCTGCCGGATGTCGGCGAATGCCGATCGCAGCGACGCGGCCGCGTAGACCGTGACGACCTTGACCGTGGCGGGGTGTTCGGCCTCCTTGGAGCCGCAGCCGGCGCCGCCGAAAGCCAGCACCGCGACAAGACCGACCAGGCAACCGGACCGCAAACCAGGCTTCACCCGACAAACCCTAGGCGACCTCGGTGATCCGGGCCCTCGATGTAGCGGACCGAGTTCTCCTGCGTGGCGAATTTCGCCAGCTAGCTACTGCCGGGTAACATTTCCGAACGACGCGGTTCGGCGTAGAACACGAGGAGGTCGTGCTGATGGACGTGCTGGTGACCGGAGGCGATACCGAACTCGGCCGGGCAATCGCAGAGGGCTTCCGCGATGCCGGGCACACCGTGCTCATTGCAGGTGCGCGCGCCACCGAACTCGAGGTTGCTGCCAAGGAACTCGAAGTTCACTCGATCGTCGTGGACAACACCGACGCCGCCGCACTTGAGCAGGCCCGCGCCAGCCTGCCGCATCACATCGACACCATCGTCAACGTGCCGACCCACACCTGGTCGGGCGGCGACCCGCGCACCTACACGCTGGCCGACCACGCCGCGTCGTGGCGCCATCACCTCGACGCCACACTGCTGTCCGCCGTGCTGACGGTCCAGATCCTCGGCGACAACCTGCGTTCGGGCGGATCGATCATCACCGTCGTGCCCGACAACCCCAAGGGCGCCAGCGTCGAGTCCGCGATCAAGGCCGCGGTGTCCTCCTGGACGGCCGGCCAGTCCGAGCACTTCGGCATCCGCGGGATCCGGGTCAACGCGCTGGCCTCGGGCCGCGGCGCCGAGCCCGGCTACGACGGTGTCGACTCCGCACCGGAACCGGTGGCATCCGAAATCACCCGGCTCGCACTGTTTCTCACCACGCCGGCGGCCCGCCACATCACCGGCCAGACGCTGCACGTCAGCAGTGGCGCGCTGGCAAACTTCGGCTGAGCCCTTTTTATTCCCGGGTTCGCGTCCGGTGAAAGGTCTGTTTGACCTCGGGGCCGATCGCTAGGGTCGAATCGTGACGATTCGATTCGCTCTCCAGATCCCCAATTTCTCCTACGGCACCGGCGTCGGCGAGTTGTATCCGACCGTCATCGCTCAGGCTCAAGAGGCCGAGGCGGCCGGCTTCGACGCCGTCTTCGTGATGGACCACTTCTATCAACTGCCGATGATCGGCACCCCCGACCAGCCGATGCTGGAGGCCTACACCACCCTCGGCGGGTTGGCGACCGCGACCAAGAAGGTGCAACTGGGCACCATGGTCACCGGCAACACCTACCGCAACCCGACCCTGTTGGCCAAGGCCATCACCACGCTGGACGTGATGAGCCAGGGCCGCGCAGTCCTCGGCATCGGCACCGGGTGGTTCGAGCTCGAGCACGACCAACTCGGTTTCGATTTCGGCACGTTCACCGACCGGTTCAACCGCCTCGACGAGGCGTTGCAGATCATCATGCCGATGATCAAGGGCGAGCGCCCCACCTTCAGCGGCAAGTACTACCGCACGACCGAGGCGATGGCCAATCCCCGCTTCCGCGACCACATTCCGCTGTTGATCGGTGGCCGAGGCGAGAAGAAGACCATCCCGCTGGCCGCCCGGCACTTCGACCACCTCAACATCATCGGCGGCTTCGATGAGTTGCCGCACAAGCTCAATGTGGTACGCGACGCGTGCGAAAAGATCGACCGGGATCCGGCCACGCTGGAAACCAGCATGCTGCTGACCGCGCTCGTCGACGACAGGGCGACACCGGACCTGATCCCCTCGGATCACCAGCAGAACATGGTGGCCGGCAGCGCCGAGCACGTCGCCGAACAGTTGAAAGCCAAGGTGTTCGACGCGGGTGTCGGCGGCGTGATCGTCAACATCCCGACCCAGGTCACCGGATATGTGCCAGGTGTCATCACCGCCCTCGGAGCAGCGCTGCACGCGGTGACCGGCAGCTGAACAGACGGCGCGATGGGGTATCTCACTTCGCTCTGACCCAGCGCTGCGGCTAGCCTGTGGGTAACAACAACGGGCCGTACGGCGAGGAGCTGAAGTGAGCCACCCCGGAGCGACGTCAACGGATCGACACAAGGTCGTCATCATCGGATCAGGGTTTGGGGGCTTGACCGCCGCCAAAGCCCTGAGGCACTCCGATGTCGACGTCAAGCTGATCGCCCGGACCACGCACCACCTGTTCCAGCCGCTGCTGTACCAAGTGGCCACCGGGATCATCTCCGAGGGCGAGATCGCCCCGCCGACCCGCCTGATCCTGCGCAAGCAACAGAACACCCAGGTGCTGCTCGGCGACGTGACGCACATCGATCTGGAGAACCAGACCGTCGATTCGATTCTGCTGGGGCACACCTACTGCACGCCCTTCGACAGCCTGATCATCGCGGCCGGCGCCGGCCAGTCGTACTTCGGCAACGACCACTTCGCAGAGTGGGCACCGGGCATGAAGTCGATCGACGATGCATTGGAGCTGCGCGGCCGCATCCTGGGCGCATTCGAGCAGGCCGAGCGCTCCAGCGATCCCGAGCGGCGCAAGAAGCTGCTGACCTTCGTGGTCGTCGGTGCGGGTCCGACCGGTGTCGAGATGGCCGGCCAGATCCAGGAACTCGCCGACCAGACCCTCAAAGGCAGCTTCCGGCACATCGATCCGACCGAGGCCAAGGTCATCCTGCTCGACGCCGCGCCCGCAGTGCTGCCGCCCATGGGTGAGAAGCTCGGTCTCAAGGCGAAGGCCCGGCTGGAGCGGATGGGTGTCGAAATCCAGCTCAACGCGATGGTTACCGACGTCGACCGCAACGGCATCACGGTGAAGGACAAGGACGGCACCATCCGCCGGATCGAGTCGGCATGCAAGGTGTGGTCGGCGGGCGTGCAGGCCAGCCCGCTGGGCAAAGATCTTGCGGCGCAGTC
This sequence comes from Mycobacterium sp. MAA66, assembly GCF_041261665.1. Classification (NCBI taxonomy): domain Bacteria; kingdom Bacillati; phylum Actinomycetota; class Actinomycetes; order Mycobacteriales; family Mycobacteriaceae; genus Mycobacterium; species Mycobacterium sp. MAA66. The sequence continues at coordinate 1,086,732 of NZ_JBGCCC010000001.1, forward strand.
TGATACCGAGATCGACCGCGCCGGTCGCGTCGTCGTCAATCCGGACCTGTCGATTCCCGGTCACCCCAACGTGTTCGTCGTCGGCGACATGGCCTTCGTCCCAGGCGTGCCGGGGATGGCTCAAGGCGCCATCCAGGGTGCCAACCACGTGGCGGCGATCCTCAAGAACGAGGCCAAGGCACGCGCCCACGGCACCATACCGAAGCCACGCGAGCCGTTCTCGTACTTCGACAAGGGCTCGATGGCCACCGTCTCGAAGTGGAACGCCGTCGCCAAGGTCGGCAAGCTGGAGTTCAGCGGCTTCATCGCCTGGCTGGCCTGGCTGGGTCTGCACCTGATCTACCTGGTGGGCTTCAAGAGCAAGATCGCCACCGTGCTGTCGTGGGCGGTGACGTTCCTGGGCCGCCAGCGCGGCCAGCTCACCATCACCGAGCAGCAGGCCTACGCCCGCACCAGGATCGGGGAACTCGAGGAGATCGCATCGTCGGTGCAGGCCGCGCCCGATGCGGAGTCGGTCGCGTCGTAGGCCGAATGCCGCGCCTCAACGCGGCTCGTACCTCGCCGCGTGATCGTCGTACGGCCTAGAGCCGGGCGCCCTGCCAGGTGGACAGGCAGCCGCCGGCTGCCAGTGCCATCACGGTGCCCTGTCCGTCGAATGTTGTTTCGGGATAACGCAGTTCGCCGATGTACGCGCGTGATGCTACGAGCGGGTCGTCGGTCACCGCGCCGGTGCCGATCTCGACGCGGTGCCGCAGTAGCGGCAACCCGTCGAGATCAGCGGACATACTCCCGGACCAGAACCCGTGGTGTTCACCGGCGCGCCCGATCTGCACCCGCTCCCGCAGCCGCACGCTGCCGTGTCCGTCGATACGCACGCGGGTGACGGCCACATGACTGCTGCCCCCGGCGATCACCGTCGGCTCGGGGTCCAGGTCGAGGGCGCCGGCAACCTCGAGATCCCAATGCGCGTGCGATTGCATGTCCGTTGCGCCAGGCAGCGCGATGGTGGCCGCGACACTGCGCAACCGCAGGCGGGCACCGGGTTCGACAACCACCCGGACCCCGATGGTGTCGCCGCCGAGTGGGGTGGCTGCCGCGGACACCAGATGCACGGTGTCCGGTTCGGTCTGGCGGGCCGCCAGCCCGCCGGAGCATTCGATCCGCGGACCGCGACCCGGACGCGCGACGATCAGGACGGCGGAATGCATCAGGCCGCGGTGAGCTGACCGCGCACCCAGGCCAACACCGCGGCAGCAGTCGGGTCATCGGTCAGCGAGATCAGCACTGTCGGGCGGTCATCCCGCACCTTGGCAGCGTCGCGGCGCATGACTTCGAGGTCGGCGCCCACCATCGGAGCCAGGTCGGTCTTGTTGACCACCAACAGATCTGAGAACGTGACACCCGGCCCACCCTTACGCGGCACCTTGTCGCCGCCGGCCACGTCGACGACGAAGATCTGGACGTCGACCAGACCCGAGGAGAAGGTTGCGGTCAGGTTGTCGCCGCCGGACTCGACCAGGATCAGGTCGAGCTTGGGGTTGGTCTCGATCAAGTCGTCGATGGCATCGAGGTTGGCGGTGATGTCGTCGCGAATCGCGGTGTGCGGGCAGCCACCGGTCTGCACCGCGGCGATCCGTTCGTCGGACAACACGGCGTTGCGACGCAGGAAGTCGGCGTCCTCGGTGGTGTAGATGTCGTTGGTCAGCACCGCCAACGACAGCTCGTCGCGTAACTGCCGGCACAGTGCCGCCACCAATGCCGTCTTGCCAGAGCCGACGGGTCCGCCGACCCCGATGCGCAGCGGTTCACCGGGCTGGCGTACGCGCTTGGGACGGTCGTGGTGACGGTGCGGTTCCCCGTCGATGAAATGCGGTGGCATGGTGGACCTTTCGTTCTGGTCAGGAGGAAAACAGCGGCCGGTCACGCTCGGCGTGACGTTGCGCGAGGACATCGAGCAGCGGATCGGACAGGTCGGCGATGCCCTTGGCCGCTTCGACGGCCACCGCATCGCACAATTCGGAGAGCTCGAAGGTCAAGGCCGCAACGTCGCCCGGGTCCAGCGCCAGCAGCCGCTGAGCTGCGGTCGCCGAGCCGGTCATGGTGGTGTAAACGACTGTGGCAGAGGTCTGTTCGGGTGTGAGCCGACTGGCTCGACCGACCATGCCGGAGGCCACCGCCAGGTGCGGCCGGGTGCCCAGCAGCTGCCAGCACGAACAATCCCCCGCCGCTTCGCTCGCCCCTGTCATAGGCCAGACCCGCCGCGCCAACCGCACCAGCCCACGCCCCTGCGCCCTGGACGCGGCCCGAGCCGCGGGGGCCGGGGTACGGGCGTCGGTCTCCCGGTCTGCGACAGCAGGATCCATTCCCCGGTGCACCTCGGCGGCGATCGACGCGGTCACCAACGCCGAAGTGCGAACCCGCCGCTGCAGGTAGGCCCGCAAGGTCACCAGATCCAGGACCAGTCCGCTGGTGATCGCCTCCTCGACTCCCCCGGAGTGCACGTGCCCACCGGTCGGCAGCCGCGAGTCCGACAACGCCAGCAGGGTCGCAAGTCCTGTCATCAGAACAGGGAATATCGTTGAGCCATCGGCAATTCGGTCGCCGGCTGCTCAGGCCAGACTTCGCCGTCGATGCGCACGGTAAAGGTGTCCGGGTCCACCTTGATGTCCGGCATCGCGTCGTTGAGCGGCAGGTCGGCCTTACCTCTACCCCGGACGTTTCGAACCGGAACGAGCCTGCGCCGCAAGCCGAGCCGGGCCGCGAGGTCGTCTTCGATGGCCGTGGGTGACACGAAGTGCACCGCCAGGCCGGCAGCGACGGTCGGATGGGCACCGAACATGGGCCGCGGCAGCACGGGCTGTGTTGTCGGGATGGATGCGTTGGCGTCGCCCATGGCGGCCCAGGCGATCGCACCACCCTTGAGCACCGCATGCGGTCGCACACCGAAGAACGCGGGCTCCCAGAGCACCAGGTCGGCGAGCTTGCCCACCTCCACCGAACCGAGTTCGTGATCGATGCCATGAGTGATCGCGGGGCAGATGGTGTATTTGGCCACGTACCGGCGGACCCGGTTGTTGTCCGCGGCACCGTCACCCGGTAGCGCGCCGCGCCGCTTCTTCATGACGTGGGCGGTTTGCCAGGTCCGCATCACCACCTCGCCGATGCGGCCCATCGCCTGGCTGTCGCTACCGATCATCGAAATGGCGCCGATGTCGTGCAGCAGATCCTCCGCAGCGATGGTGGACGGCCGGATCCGGCTCTCCGCGAACGCCAGATCCTCGGGCACCGCGGAGTTCAGGTGATGGCACACCATCAGCATGTCGAGGTGTTCATCGAGTGTGTTGATGGTGTGCGGGCGAGTCGGATTGGTGGAACTGGGCATGACGTTCGGGTGGCTGGCCACCGTGATGATGTCGGGTGCGTGCCCACCGCCGGCGCCTTCGGTGTGGTACGCGTGGATCGCCCGGCCGTTGATGGCCGCCAAAGTGTCCTCGACGAAACCCATTTCGTTGAGGGTGTCCGAATGCAGGGCCACCTGGACGTCGGCCTCCTCGGCCACCCGCAGACACGCATCGATGGCCGCCGGGGTCGTGCCCCAGTCCTCATGGAGTTTGAATCCGGCTGCGCCACCGCGCAATTGCTCCCACATGGACTCCGGGTTGATCGTATTACCCTTGCCCAGCAGCAGGATGTTCATCGGCCAACCGTCGAGGGCCTGCAACATGCGGCCCAGGTGCCAGGCTCCGGGCGTCACCGTGGTGGCCTTGCTCCCCTCCGCCGGTCCGGTGCCGCCGCCGATCATGGTGGTGATGCCCGCGCCGATCGCCTCCTCGAGGATCTGCGGACAGATGAAGTGCACATGACAGTCGATACCGCCGGCGGTCAGAATGCGTCCATTGCCCGCGATGATCTCGGTCGACGGCCCGATCACCAGATCGGGGTGCACACCGGACATGATGTCGGGATTGCCGGCCTTGCCGATCGCCGCGATGCGGCCGTCCCGAATGCCGATGTCGGCCTTGATGATTCCCCAGTGGTCGATGATGATCGCACCGGTGATCACGGTGTCCGGGGCACCGTCGGCGCGGGTGGCCCGAGCCTGGCCCATCGATTCCCGCAACACCTTGCCGCCGCCGAAAACCGCTTCGTCACCGGACAATCCGGGTCCGCCGCTGCGGTCCTCGGTGATCTCGATGAGCAGGTCGGTGTCCGCCAACCGGATTCGATCCCCCGTCGTCGGGCCGAACAGGGCTGCGTACCGCGCCCGGGACAACGACGTCACGATGCATCCAACTTTCCGGGCGGGTTCAGCGACAGGCCGTAGACCTCACGCGTGCCGCCCAGTGGTACCAACGAGATATGTTGTGCTACGCCAGGTTCAAACCGAACTGCGGTACCCGCCGGCACATCGAGCCGATATCCGTGGGCCGCCACCCGGTCGAACTGCAGCGCCGAATTGGCCTGCGGGAAATGGACGTGGCTGCCCACCTGCACGGGACGATCGCCGGTGTTGACCACGTCCAGCGTCAGCCGCGCCACGCCGGCATTGATCTCGATATCGCCGTTGCCGTACAGGATTTCACCGGGCACCAGTGGCCCACCGTCAGCGCTCATGCGGGGCCTCTACGAGATCGGGTGGTGGACGGTGACGAGCTTGGTGCCGTCCGGGAAAGTGGCCTCGACCTGGACGTCGTGCAGCATCTCGGGCACGCCGTCCATCACCTCGGTGCGGGTCAGCACCGCACGCCCGCTGACCATCAACTCGGCGACGGTGCGGCCGTCTCGCGCACCTTCCATCAGATGATCCGTGATCACCGCGACCGCCTCGGGATGGTTCAGGCGCAGCCCACGGGCCTGACGGCGCCGGGCCAGCTCGGCGGCATAGGAGATCATCAGGCGCTCTTGTTCATGCGGGCTCAAACGCATAGTGGGCGATATTGCCACGCATACCTGCAAGTAGCGATTTGGGCGCGTTCGGTATCGCCGACCGATACGAAACGCGTCCCAATCACTGCTCGAGGTTCTGCAGGCGCACCTGACCGCGGGCCACCGGACGGTCCTGCTCGTCGGTGATGACGACCAGCCAGAGCTGCTGACGGCGGCCCCGATGGATCGGCGTCGACGTGGCGGTGACGGTGCCGGATTTGAGTGCGCGCAGGAAGTCCGTGTTGTTGTTGACCCCGACGACGGTGCCGCCACCGTGCTCGGCCAGCCAGATGTGGCCCGACACACTGGCCAAGCTCTCGACTATGGCGCAGTACACCCCGCCGTGCACGATGCCCCACGGTTGTAGGACCTTGTCGGTGATGGTCAGTTTGGCCCGGCCACCGTCTGGGGTGACCTCGATGTAGGTCAATCCGATTTCATTGTCGAAGCCGCGGCCGAGATCCTCCGGCACTGATGTCGTCACAAGTAGTTGTCTATCCGAGCGGCGATCGGCACGTACCGGCGGCCCCGCCGAACGAACGCCGGAAAGCGAGCGGGCCCCGCACGTGAATGCGGGGCCCGCCCTTCGAATGGACCGGGGGTCTCTGCAGCCCTCAGGACTCCGGCTCGGTCCGGTGGTTTCGAACAAGTTCATACTAGGCAAGGCTTACCTAATTAAGCAAGCCTTTCGTCGGCCAGGCCCGATTCGTACCGCGCACCGGCGCCCCGAACCCCACCAGCGCATCGAGCACCGCCTGAGCACGCCGCATACCGTCCTCCTCCGTCGACCCCATGCCGCTGCCACGCACCAGCACCGGAAGCAGCGTCGCCGAGCCGACCACGGCCGACCCGACGATGTGCCACATCGAGGCCATCGCCAACGCGCCGCCGCTGACCTGATGAAGCTTGCCGAACAGCGGCTCCAGCGCACGATGGGCGCGGTGCGCGACCCACGTCGTCAACGCGGCCTCGCTCGGCAGCGCAACGATTCCCTCGCCCATCGGCCGCGCCGCCCGGGCGCCACCGGAACCGAAGTGCGGATCATCGGGCAGCGCCCGCAGCAGCGGGTTGACCACGCCGACCCAGTCGATGGACCCCTCGGAATCGACGTGCACCCACAGATTCTCCAGCCCGTTGTCCCAGACCCGACCCTCCAGCACCAGCAGCGGCACCACCCGCCCGATCACCACGTGCGCGAACGTGGCGGCCAATTGCCTGGCCGCAACCACTGCACTGCCCGTCTCGGCGACCGCGGCGTCGAACATGAGCTCCAGTCGGCCGGTGTCGAGAGCGTCGGCCAACGGCCACCAGCGCCGCCGCGACAGGTCACCCATGATCGCGACGCCGTACACGCGGGGACCGTCCGGGAACAGGTCACGCAGCCGCTTGCTGGACTCATGCAGCGGCAGCATGGACCGGATGTCCATCGCGGCGATCAACGGGTCGTCAACGGTCACAGTCACGGTAGCTCCCATCAGTTAGGTTAGCCTTACTATAGTTAGGCCGACCCGCGGGGAAACCCCCTGTGATGCGACTCACAGGTGGTGGGGAAACCTGCCCTGACCGGGAACCGCACCCGACTGGAGAGACGTTGGCCAGGGCGGCGACATTGGATACGACGCGCGGTAGTAAATGCGTAGTACCCTGGAATTATTGCTCAGGAGAATGAACGGAACATGGCCAAATTGACGCGACTCGGCGATCTCGAACGCGAGGTGATGGAACACCTCTGGAGTTCGCCCGAGCCCCAGACCGTCCGCCAGGTGCATGAAGCATTGGCGGCCCGTCGTGACCTGGCCTACACCACGATCATGACCGTGCTGCAGCGCCTCGCGAAGAAGAATCTCGTCGTACAGCACCGCGACGACCGCGCCCATCGATACGCCCCCACCCACCGCCACGACGAACTGGTGGCCGGCCTGATGGTCGATGCCCTGGACCAGGCCTCAGACTCGGGCAGCCGGGTGTCCGCACTGGTGCATTTCGTCGAACGCGTGGGTGTCGACGAGGCCGATGCCTTGCGCCGCGCCCTCGCCGAACTCGAAGCAAAGCACCGAATACCGCCCGCGACTGGCAATTCCAGCCCCGCCTGAGGGACACTAACCGCGTGTCCGCGCTGGCCTTCACCTTCCTCGCGCTGATGCTCGTGGGGCCGGTGCCGGCCATGTTGGCGCGAGCGTCATGGCCGCTGCGCGCACCCCGGGCCGCAATCGTGCTCTGGCAGGCGGTCGCGTCGGCCGCAGTACTGTCCGCATTCAGTGCCGGTATCGCCATCGCGAGCAGGCTGATGGTGCCCGGTCCGGACGGCCGCCCGACGGCCACCGTCTCAAGTGAAATCGCGGCCCTGGGCTGGCCGTTGTGGGTGCTGTACGTGATCGTGCTCGCGCTGACCGTGGTGATCGGTGTCCGGCTGGCGGTCGCCGTCATCCAGGTCGCGATCGCCACCCGCCGCCGCCGCGCCCACCACCGGATGCTGGTCGACCTGCTCAGCCGTACCCGCGACGCGACGGCCTCCACACCGGCGCTGCGCAAGGCCTGGCGGCACCGCTACCGGACCGGCTACGGCGGCCTGCGCATCCTCGATGTCGAACAACCCCTCGCCTACTGCGTGCCCGGGGTCCGCGGCCGCGTCGTGCTCAGCGAAGGCGCACTGAACACCCTGCACGACAGCGAGATCGCCGCGATCCTGAGCCACGAACACGCCCACCTGCGGGCCCGGCACGACCTGGTACTGGAGATGTTCATCGCGGTGCACGCCGCGTTTCCGCGGTTCGTCCGCAGCGGCAGCGCGCTCGACGCGGTGCGGCTGCTGATCGAACTGCTCGCCGACGACTCCGCGGTCCGCGCCACCGGCCCCACGCCGCTGGCCCGTGCCCTGGTGGCCTGCGCGGGCAGCCGGGTACCCAAGGGCGCCCTGGCCGCGGGCGGACCGACCACAGTGCTTCGGGTACAACGACTGGCGGGCAAGCCCAACAGCCCGGTGCTGGCCGCGGGGGCCTACCTGGCGGCGGCCGTCGTGCTGGTGGTGCCGACCGTCGCGGTGGCCGTTCCGTGGCTTACCGAGTTGCGCAAGCTGTTCTTCTCGTAGACTCTCCGACTGGACGGATCGCCGATCCGTAAAGTCGTGCGCCACAACAAAACAACGAAACGAAAGGCCTGTCTGTGAGCTCGTCGGAGAAGTCCGCAAACACCGCCACTGCTCAAATCGGGGTCACGGGTCTGGCCGTTATGGGCTCCAACATCGCCCGCAACTTCGCGCACCACGGGTACACAGTGGCGCTGCACAACCGCTCGGTGGCCAAGACCGACGCGCTGATCGCAGAGCACGGCAGCGAAGGCTCGTTCGTCCGTACCGAGACCATCGCCGAATTCCTCGACGCGCTGCAGCCGCCCCGCCGGGTGCTGATCATGGTCAAGGCCGGCGACCCGACCGATGCGGTGATCAACGAGCTCGCCGACGCGATGGAGCCGGGCGACATCATCATCGACGGCGGCAACGCGCTCTACACCGACACCATCCGTCGGGAGAAGGCGATCCGCGAACGCGGGCTGCACTTCGTCGGCGCCGGCATCTCCGGCGGCGAGGAGGGCGCCCTCAAGGGTCCGTCGATCATGCCGGGCGGTCCCGCCGAGTCCTACGTATCGCTCGGTCCGCTGCTCGAGGAGATCTCCGCACACGTCGACGGCGTGCCGTGCTGCACCCACATCGGACCCGACGGCGCGGGGCACTTCGTAAAGATGGTGCACAACGGCATCGAGTACTCCGACATGCAGCTCATCGGCGAGGCCTACCAACTGCTGCGCGACGGACTCGGCAAGGCCGCTCCCGAGATCGCCGAGATCTTCGCCGAATGGAACAAGGGCGACCTGGACAGCTACCTCATCGAGATCACCGCCGAGGTGCTCAAGCAGGTCGACGCCAAGACCGGCAAGCCGCTGGTCGACGTCATCGTCGACGAGGCCGAGCAAAAGGGCACCGGCCGGTGGACGGTGAAGTCGGCACTCGACCTCGGAGTGCCGGTTACCGGCATCGCCGAGGCGGTGTTCGCCCGCGCACTGTCCGGTTCGGTGCCGCAGCGCAAGGCCACCACCGGCCTCGCGTCGGGTGACCTCGGCGCCAAGCCGGCCGACGCGGCGCAGTTCATCGACGACGTCAGCAAGGCGTTGTACGCATCGAAGATCATCGCCTACGCCCAGGGCTTCAACCAGATTCAGGCGGGCAGCGCCGAGTATGACTGGAACATCACGCTCGGCGACATGGCCACGATCTGGCGCGGCGGCTGCATCATCCGGGCCAAGTTCCTGAACCGGATCAAGGAGGCCTACGACGAGGACCCGCAGCTGGCCACGCTGATCGCCGCGCCGTACTTCCGCAGCGCCGTCGAAGCAGGGATCGACAGCTGGCGCCGCGTCGTCGTCACCGCCACCGAGTTGGGCATCCCGGTCCCCGGCTTCGCCTCGGCGCTGTCGTACTACGACGGGCTGCGCACCGAACGGCTGCCCGCTGCGCTCACGCAGGGCCTGCGCGACTTCTTCGGCGCGCACACCTACGGGCGCACCGACGCCGACCCCGCGGCCCGTTTCCACACGCTGTGGAGTGGCGACCGCACCGAGGTCCAGGCCTAGCAATCCCCCGCGAACAGACGCAAAACTGCCCTTCTTCGTCGGAGAGGGGCAGTTTTGCGTCAGGGCGGCGACGTCGGGCGAGCCACTAGGCTGAAGTTGTGCAGTTCCTTGACGGCCACCGGCCCCCGTACGACCTGACCTACAACGACGTCTTCGTGGTGCCGAACCGGTCCGAGGTCACGTCGCGGTTCGATGTCGACCTGTCCACCACGGACGGGACCGGCACCACCATCCCGATCGTGGTGGCCAACATGACCGCGGTGGCCGGCCGCAGGATGGCCGAGACGGTGGCCCGCCGCGGCGGCATCGTGGTGCTGCCGCAGGATCTGCCGATCGAAGCGGTGCGCCGGACGGTTGACTTCGTCAAGAGCCGCGACCTGGTCGCCGACACTCCGGTGGTGCTGGCGCCCGATGATTCGGTGTCGGACGCCCTTGCGCTGCTGCACAAGCGGGCCCATGGCGCAGCGGTGGTGATTTCCGCGGACACCGATGGCAATCCAGCCGGAGTCGGCCGTCCGAGCGCACTGATCACCGAGGCGGCGTGCGCCGGGGTGGACCGGTTCGCCCGGGTCGCCGACGTCGCCACCACCGATTTCGTCACCGCGCCGGCCGGCACCGATCCGCGCAAGGTGTTCGATCTGCTCGAGCATGCCCACATCGGCGTGGCGGTACTGACCAATGGCGACGGCTCGCTGGCCGGAGTGTTGACCCGAACCGGCACGATCCGGGCCGGGATCTACACACCGGCGGTCGATGCGAAGGGACGGCTGCGGATCGCCGCGGCGGTCGGCATCAACGGTGACGTCGCGGCCAAGGCCCGCACACTCGCCGAAGCCGGAGTGGACGTACTGGTGGTCGACACCGCACACGGCCACCAGGAGAAGATGTTCGACGCTCTCGGCGCGGTCGCGGCCCTCGACCTGGGCCTGCCGCTGGCGGCCGGCAACGTGGTATCCGGCCAGGGCACCCGCGACCTGATCAACGCCGGCGCCTCGATCGTCAAGGTCGGGGTCGGCCCGGGCGCCATGTGCACCACCCGGATGATGACCGGCGTGGGCCGCCCTCAGTTCTCCGCGGTCGTCGAATGCGCCTCTGCAGCAAGACAACTCGGCGGTCACGTGTGGGCCGACGGCGGTGTGCGGCATCCGCGCGATGTGGCACTCGCCCTGGCTGCGGGCGCGTCGAACGTGATGATCGGCTCGTGGTTCGCGGGCACCTACGAGTCCCCCGGCGACCTGCTGACCGACCGGGATGGGCGGCACTACAAAGAGAGTTTCGGCATGGCCTCCAAACGCGCCGTGGCGGCCCGCACCGCCGCCGACGGCGCTTTCGATCGCGCCCGCAAAGCGCTGTTCGAGGAAGGCATCTCCTCGTCGCGGATGGCAGTGGACCCCGTCCGCGGCGGTGTCGAGGATCTGATCGACCACATCACCTCCGGAGTGCGAAGCACCTGTACCTACGTCGGGGCCGCCAACCTGGCCGAGCTGCATGACAAAGTGGTGCTGGGCGTGCAGTCGGCCGCGGGATTCGCCGAAGGCCACCCCCTGCCGACCGGGTGGTGACCTGCGGGCAGCCAGACCGAGCGCGGCCGACCAGCTACCATTAACGTTGATTTTCCGGCTCGTCCGCATCCACGTCCGCCTTCGAAAGGGACCACGTGCCGCAGGCACCCGTTGGGGCCATCACTGCCCCGATCCCGGCGGGGGCGTGCCAGGTCGACCCGGCGTTCCCCGATCAGGCCGACCCCGAGCCTCCCAGTAGCTGGCCGGGCCACGTGCCCGGCGCCCCCATCGGCGGTGCGCCATGAACGTCGCTACCGCGCTGAGCCTGTTGGCTTTCGGGTTCCTCACCATCGCGACCGCCATGTTCGTCGGCGCCGAGTTCTCGCTGACCGCGCTAGAGCGCAGCACCGTCGAGGCCGGCGCCCGAACCGGGGGCTGGCGGGACCGGATCATCCGGGTCGCCCACCGCTCGCTGTCCTTCCAGCTGTCCGGCGCGCAAATCGGTATCTCCATCACCACGCTGGCCACCGGCTACCTGGCCGAACCGGTGCTGGCCCGCCAGCTGCGAGATCCGCTGCTGGCGCTCGGGCTGCCGCAGGAGTACCTGGAGCCGGTGGCGCTGACCCTGGCCCTGCTCATCGCCACCTCGGTCTCGATGGTGTTCGGCGAGCTGGTGCCCAAGAACCTCGCGGTGTCCCTGCCCGCCTCCACCGCTCGGGCCACGGTGCCATGGCAGTGGTTCTTCGCCAAGTTGCTCACCCCGGCCATCAAGGTGACCAACGGCACCGCCAACTTGATCCTGCGCAGGCTCGGCATCGAGCCCGCCGAGGAACTGCGCTCGGCGCGCACACCACAGGAGCTGGTGTTGCTGGTGCGTACGTCGGCGCGCAGCGGATCGCTGGACCAGCAGACCGCCGAATTGATCGACCGCTCACTGCAATTCGGCGGGCGCACCGCCGAGGAGCTCATGACCCCGCGGTCCAAGATCGAGTCGCTCGCGACCGATGACACCGTCGCCGACCTCATCGCGGCGGCCACGCGCACCGGGTTCTCCCGCTTCCCGATCGTCAACGGCGACCTGGACGAAACCGTGGGCATGGTGCACGTCAAGCAGGTGTTCGAGGTCCCCACCGAGCAACGCGCTAACACCAAACTGGACCAGCTGGCCCGGCCCGTCCCGATGGTGCCCTCGACGCTGGACGGCGATGCGGTGATGACCCGAATCCGAGCCAACGGCGTGCAGACCGCGCTGGTGGTCGACGAGTACGGCGGTACCGCCGGGATGGTGACCCTGGAGGACCTGATCGAAGAGATCGTCGGCGACGTCCGCGACGAACACGACGACGCCACCCCGGACGTCGTCGCAGTGCGGGGCGGCTGGCTCGTCTCCGGTCTGATGCGGATCGACGAGGTCGACACCGAAACACCGTTCCGCGCGCCCGAAGGCGAATACGAGACGATCGGCGGCCTGGTCCTGCAAGAGCTGGGGCGCATCCCGGTGGCCGGCGATTCCGTCGTGCTCACCGAGTTCGATCCCGACAACCCGCACCGGGGGCCGGTGCGCTGGCGGGCCACCGTGATCCGGATGGACGGCCGGCGGATCGACCAGCTCGAGCTGACCGAACTCACCGAGGACGGCGCCGGTGAATGATTTCTACAGCGTGGCGCTGACCGTGCTGCTGCTGGCCACCAACGCGTTCTTCGTCGCCGCGGAATTCGCCCTGATCTCCGCCCGCCGCGACCGGCTGCAGACCCTGGCCGAGCAGGGCAAGCGCAGCGCGGTCACCGTGCTGCGCGCCGGTGAGCAGCTGCCGGTGATGTTGGCCGGCGCCCAGCTGGGCATCACCGTGTGTTCGATACTGCTCGGCCGGGTCGGCGAGCCGGCGGTGGCAGATCTGCTCCGAAAACCGTTCGGCGCCATGGACATCTCCGAGTCGGCCCTGCATTCGGCGTCATTCGTGATCGCCCTGGCGATCGTGGTGATACTGCATGTGCTGCTCGGCGAGATGGTGCCCAAGAACATCGCCATCGCCGGCCCGGAGAAGGCGGCGATGCTGCTGGTGCCGCCGTATCAGGTCTATATGGGTGTGGCCCGGCCCTTCGTCGTCTTCTACAACTGGTGCGCGAACGTCGTGCTGCGGATCTTCGGGGTCACCCCCCGCGACGAACTCTCGGTGGCGATCTCGACGGTCGAACTGTCCGAGATGATCGCCGAGTCCCGCTCGGAGGGGCTGCTCGACGCCGAGGAGCACGTCCGGCTGACCCGCGCCCTGCAGATCCGTTCCCGCCTGGTCAGCGACGTGGCGATACCGCTACAGGACATCAGGGTGGTGCCGATCTCCGCGCCCGGCGCCGGGCCCACTGTCGGCGCCGTGATCCAGGCCCTGACCGAGACCGGCTACTCACGGTTCCCGGTGACGGACGGATCGAGCGCCTACATCGGGTACCTGCACATCAAAGACGTGCTGCCCCAGGCGGACAACTACACCGCGGTGCTGGACCGCTCGATGGTCCGTCCGCTGCCGCTGGTCCCCTCGACACTGACCGTGCCCGAGGCGCTGTCCTGGTTGCGTCGCAACAACTCTCACCTGGCATTGGTCACCACGGACGGCTTCGTCACCGCAATGGTCGCCCTCGAAGATCTGGTGGAGGACCTGGTCGGCACCGTTCGCGACGGGACGCACCGTGTCTGACTCCACGACCCTCACGCACACGTTGGAGCTGCTGGACCCCGCTGAGTGGACCGCACGCGAAGAACGGCACCTGGCCCGGGTGGAGCGGTTCGTCGGTCCACACGAGCAGCGCGCCGGCCGGCCGCACCCGGTGTGGGACTTCCTGTTCACCTACTACAGCCTGCGACCGCGGCAACTGCGCCGCTGGCATCCCGGATTCGGGGTGGGGCTGCGCGGGGCCCGGCACTACCGTGGGCGCAGCGGCTACGCCGTCGTCGGCGGCGACGTCGCCACCGTCACCGCCGAGCATCTGGCCGGACGGTTGGACACCGTCGGCTTCATCGCGGGACTGCTGTCCGCGACTGCGTCGCGGCCGGCCCGACTGAACTGCTTCGGTCTGCACGAGTGGGCCATGGTCTACCGGGCACCCGAAGTCCGGCACGGTCAGGTGCCGTTGCGCCTGGGGGCGGCCGGCACCGATGCGGTGGTCGAGTCGATGCCGTTGCGGTGCAGCCACTTCGATGCCTTTCGGTTCTTCACCGACGCCGCCGTGCCCCGCAACAGTGAGATGCTCAGCCGCGAGGATCAGCCCGCGCACGAGCAGCCGGGTTGTATCCACGCCACCATGGATCTGTACAAGTGGTGTTACAAACTCGGACCTCTGGTGGAGTCGGACCTGTTGATGGACTGCCTGGACCTCGCGGCGGATGCCCGCATGCTCGACATGCAGGCGAGCCCCTATGACCTGACCGAGTACGGCGTCGCGCCCATCACCATCGAGGACGCTGCCGGCCGGGCGGAGTACGTCCGGCAGCAGCAGGACCTGGCCCAGCGCGCCGCGCCACTGCGCGCGACGTTGCTGGCGCGGTGCGAGCAACTACTGACCCACGGTGGCCGGCGGTGACCGCGCGCGCACTGGCGGCCGGACTGGCCGCCCTGGTCCTGGCCGCCGCGACCGGATGCTCGGACGACTCGGCCGGGCACCTGTCCACCCGATCTGACAAGGCGCTGCCCGGCGACTACGGCGGCAAAGCGCCGGGCTCCCTGATCTCCGCGCAGCCGCTGGAGAATCTCGACCCGCAACTGTCCATGCAGACCTCATTGGCGGCACGCATCACCTATGCCACAGTGCTGGCCGTCTCGGACAGCTCACCTGAGGCGTCCGGAACCGTCTTCGTTCCGAGAGGCGAAGCACCACAAGGTGGTTGGCACATCGTCGCGCTCGGCCACGACGACACCGGCATCCACCCCGAGTGCGCCCCGTCCGCCTCTCCCAGCCTGCTGGGACTGGCGCCGTCCGTGCGCGCGTTGGTCAGCGCGGGGTACGTGGTGGCTGTCCCGGACTACGTCGGACTGGGTGTGCAAGGCAACCAGCCCGGTTTCTACCATCCGTTCCTGGATTCGACCACCGCGGGATACAACATGATCGACGTGGTCCGGGCCACTCGCAAACTGGTCTCGAACACGTCCAAGGACTGGATCGCGGCGGGCAACGGGCAGGGCGGACAGGCCGCCTGGGCCGCCAACGAACTGGCCGCCGATTACGGCGGTGAAATGTCCCTCCGCGGCGCGCTCGCGCTCACCCCGACTGCGGCACTGGAATGGTTGGCCGACGCCGCGGCCAACGGCTCCCTGAACCAGGGCCAGCAGTTGATGCTCCAGGAGTACCTGGCTTGGTTGCCCACGGCGTACCCGGACTTCCCACTCAACGACTACCGGCGTGGCGCTGCCGCACAGCACTGGGACCAACTGTCTGCCTGCTGGGGCGACGGCGCCCGCGCGCGTGACGGACTGGCCCGGGCGTTGGGACCGCACGACGTGGGCCCGACCACTCCCGAAGCCACTGACCGGTTGCATGGCTTCCTGCGCAAAACCTCACTGCCCCAAGGACCGACGGGCGCACCCATGCTGGTCACCGCAGATAAGCCCGGCGGCCTGATCCCGCCGGAAGCGACCGCTGCCGCAGTCGATCGGGCCTGCGCCATGGGCGACGTCATCGACTTCGTGACCCCGCCGCCCGATCCCGACCTGATCGGCTGGATCAACGATCGGTTCAACGGTGTCCCCGCACCGAACACCTGCAACGGGCAGGCCGCACCGACAACCTCAACCACCACGACGCCGACCACCGCGGCCGGCTCCACCGCGACCTCGACGCCGGATACCTCGACCGCCACGACGACCACCGCTGCCACAACCCAGGCGCCCGGTACCACGTCGACGACCGCAGTCACGCCGACGTCGACAGTCCCGAATCAGGCACCCCCACTGCCCGGGCCGCCCGCGGAGGTTCCCCCCGCCCCAACGGAGCCGCCGGCGTGAACATCTCGCTGCTGGGCGGATGGCTGCCGGTCGTGATCCAGGTCTTATCCGTCGTCGCACTCGGCGTGGCCATCGGCCGACGGTCCGCCGGCTGGTTGCGGCGCTGGCTTCCCGTGGCCCTGGCCGTCGGAGTGGCCGCAGCCATCGGCGCGTATTGGTTCATGCAGTACCACGCCCTGGCAGACGGTCCCGCCCCGATCCCGTTGCGGGTATGGGTCGCACTGACCGGTGCCGCGCTGACTGTTGCGATCGTCGGCTGGACCGAAATCAGATGGTGGCGGCGCGCAGTGGCACTGATCACCGTGGCGCTGTGCGCGCTGTGCGCGGCGCTGGCCGTCAACACCTGGACCGGCTACTTGCCCACGGTCGGAGCCCTGTGGAACCGCACCACCACCGGAACCCTGCAGAACCAGATCGACGAGCCCACCGCGCTGCAGATGCGCCAGCGTGGCGAGAACCTCTCGCACGGCATGCTCGTGTCGGTCCAGATCCCCAGCACCGGATCGGGGTTCCCCCACCGCGATGAACTCGTCTATCTGCCGCCGTCGTGGTTCGCCGGCAATCCCCCGCCGGCGCTACCCGCGGTGTTGATGATCGGCGGTGAGTTCGGGTGGCCGGCCGACTGGCCGTCGACCGGCGGGGCGCAGAGCGCAGCGGACGATTTCGCCGCTGCCCATGGTGGCAACACCCCGATCCTGGTCTTTCCCGATACCAGCGGCGAGTTCAGCAACGACACCGAGTGCGTCAACGGGCCGCGCGGAAACGCCGCCGACCATTTGATCAAAGATGTTGTGCCCTATGTTATTTCACACTTCTCCGCCAGCCCCGACCCGACCCGTTGGGGTGTTGCCGGCTGGTCGGTCGGCGGCACCTGCGCAGTGCTCACCACCGCGATGCATCCGGAAATGTTCACCGCGTTCGTCGACATCGATGGGCTGTTGGGCCCCAACGCCGGGTCCAAGGAACAGACGATCGCCCGGTTGTACGGCGGAAACGCCGCGGCATACGACCAGTTCGACCCGGCCACGGTGCTGAAGAAGAACGCCCCGTACTCGGGCATCGCCGGCCTGTTCGCGGTGTCCGGCGATGGGCAGCCGGTGTACCGGCCACCACAACTCGGTGTGTGGCCGACCACCGATCCACCGGACGCACCCGAGGACCACCTCGCCATCGCGAACTACCTGTGCGCGGTAGCCAGCGGAGCCGGCATGGAATGCTCCGTCGACCCGCAGCCCGGCGACCACAAGTTCGGCACGGCAAAGCGCCGCTTCGCCACCTCACTACCGTGGCTGGCCGGTCGTCTGCACACACCGGGCGCGGCAGAAGTTCCACTACCCGGTGCGGGCGGTGGCTGACTTGCCGCTGCCCACAGCAATCTTCAATCACGGTGTGATCGGATTCTCACAGGCGACGTGCCGATGAGCTGCGGTTACCCACGGGTAAACTTGGACGTCGCTGGTTTGGGCTTCTCAGGGAGGAAACAAAATGACTGATCGTGTGACGGTGGGAAATCTGCGGGTGGCCCGGGTCCTGCACGACTTCATCACCAACGAGGCCCTGCCCGGTACCGGCGTGGACCCCGACAGCTTCTGGGCGGGCGTGGACAAGGTCATCACCGACCTGGCGCCGCAGAACCAGGAGTTGCTGGCCCGCCGCGACGACCTGCAGGCGCAGATCGACAAGTGGCATCGAGCCCGGGTGATCGACCCCGTCGACACCGACGAGTTCAAAAACTCCTACCAACAGTTCCTCACCGAGATCGGCTACCTGCAGCCCGAGCCGGCCGACTTCACCGTCACCACCTCGGGTGTCGACCCCGAGATCACCAGCACCGCCGGCCCTCAGTTGGTGGTGCCTATCCTCAATGCCCGGTTCGCGCTCAACGCCGCCAACGCCCGGTGGGGCTCGTTGTATGACGCGCTGTACGGCACCGACGTCATCTCCGATGAGGACGGTGCCGAGGCCGGCCAGGGCTACAACAAGGTGCGCGGCGACAAGGTGATCGCCTATGCCCGGGGCTTCCTCGACCAGGCAGTCCCGCTGGCCGCCGGCTCCTGGGCCGACATCACCGGCCTGAAGATCGACGACGAGCACCACCTGCAGGCTGAGCTCGGCGACGGATTGTCCACTGGTCTGGCGAGCCCCGAAGAGTTCGTCGGTTACACCGGCCAGCTCGGTGACGACGCGTGGTCGGTGCTGCTGGCGCACCACGGGCTGCACATCGAGGTCCTCGTCGACCCCACCTCCCCGGTCGGTTCGACCGACAAGGCCGGCATCAAGGACGTCGTGCTGGAGTCCGCGATCACCACGATCATGGACTTCGAGGACTCCGTGGCCGCGGTCGATGCCGACGACAAGGTGCTGGGCTACCGCAACTGGCTGGGCCTGAACAAGGGCGATCTGGCCGAAGAAGTCACCAAGGGCGGCAAGACCTTCACCCGCACGCTCAACACGGACCGCGTCTTCACCACGCCGGACGGCGCCGGTGAGTTGACCCTGCCGGGCCGCAGCCTGCTGTTCGTGCGCAACGTGGGCCACTTGATGACCAACGACGCCATCGTGGACGCCGATGGCAACGAGATTCCCGAAGGCATCCAGGACGCGCTGTTCACCGGCCTGATCGCCGTGCACGGCCTGAAGTCCACCAAGGAGAACGGTGAGCTGACCAACAGCCGCACCGGCTCGATCTACATCGTCAAGCCCAAGATGCACGGCCCCGACGAGGCCGCCTTCACCTGCGAGCTGTTCAGCCGCGTCGAAGACGTGCTGGGCCTGCCCGAGGCCACCATGAAGGTCGGCATCATGGATGAGGAGCGCCGCACCACCGTCAACCTCAAGGCGTGTATCAAGGCCGCCGCAGACCGGGTGGTGTTCATCAACACCGGCTTCCTGGACCGCACCGGCGACGAGATCCACACCTCGATGGAGGCCGGCCCCATGGTGCGCAAGGGCACCATGAAGAGCCAGACCTGGATCAAGGCCTATGAAGACCACAACGTCGACACCGGCCTGGCCACCGGCCTGGCCGGCCGCGGCCAGATCGGCAAAGGCATGTGGGCCATGACCGACCTGATGGCCGACATGGTCGAGCAGAAGATCGGTCAGCCCCGTGCCGGCGCCACCACCGCGTGGGTGCCTTCGCCCACCGGCGCCACCCTGCACGCCATGCACTACCACCAGGTCGATGTGGCCGCGGTGCAGAAGGACCTGGCCGGCAAGCAGCGCACCACGCTCGGCGAGCTGCTGACCATCCCGCTGGCCAAGGAACTGGCCTGGGCCCCCGAGGAGATCCGCGAGGAGATCGACAACAACTGCCAGTCGATCCTGGGTTACGTGGTCCGCTGGATCGACTCCGGTGTCGGCTGCTCCAAGGTGCCCGACATCCACGACATCGCACTGATGGAAGACCGTGCCACGCTGCGCATTTCGAGTCAGTTGCTGGCCAACTGGCTGCGTCACGGCGTTATCACCTCCGACGACGTGAAGGCCAGCCTGCGCCGGATGGCCGCCGTGGTCGACGAGCAGAACTCCGGCGACGCGACCTATCTGCCGATGGCGACCGATCCGGAGGGCAGCATCGCGTTCCAGGCAGCGCAGGAACTCATCTTGGAGGGTGCGGCACAGCCCAACGGCTACACCGAGCCGATCCTGCATCGCCGTCGCCGGGAGTTCAAAGCGGCCAACCCCAACCGTTGTTCGTGAGTGCCGCGCGCCTGAGATGACTGAACGCCGGACGGCCCGCCGCAACCTGGAATGGACACCTAATGGGTAGGCACAGCATTCCCGATTCGCACGACGACGGCGCCCAGGAGCCGACCCCGTCCGGCGCCGACGGAGCGTCGTCCGCGGGCGACGACGCCGGCGACGTGGGCTTCCAGTTGCCCGATGACTGGGCCTCGTTGCACGGCGATGCGCCGCGCGAACCGCGTCCCCGTGGCGACGATCCGAGTCGCGCGGTGCTCTCCGACGACGATCTGTACAACGACGACCGTCCCGCGGACAGCTACCGCACCGAGGTGTCCGACGACGCCGACATGCCCGAATCGGACGCCGTCACCGGCTCGCAACCGATAACTCAGGGCCTGTCGACCGGCGTCCGCAAGTTCGAAGGCGGCGAGTGGACGGGCAGCCACCGCGCCATCGTCCCGGGTCGCCGCAAGGTCAGCGGCCGGGTCATCGCCGCCTTGGTGATGGTGGTCGTCGTGGTCGGCGTCGTCATCGGTTGGCGGTTCTTCGGCTCGGTGCTGTCCGACCGCAGCAAGGACGCGGCGGCGCGTTGTGTGTCCGGCTCGGTGGATGTGCCCGTGCTGGCCGACCCGTCGATCGCCGACCAGATCACCGCCCTGGCCGGGCAGTACAACCAGTCGGCCGCCCCGGTTGGCGACAAGTGCGTCAAGATCGGCGTCACGGCCAGCGATCCCGACGCCGTCCTGGCCGGGTTCACCGGCAAGTGGCCGACGAGTCTCGGCGCCCGCCCCGCCATCTGGATTCCGGCCAGTTCGGTCTCCGAGGCCCGACTGGTCACCGCGCTCGGCGATCAGATCGTCAACGGCGACAGCAAATCCCTGGCCAGCTCCCCCGTTCTACTTGCAGTCCGCCCGCAGCTCAAAGATGCTCTGGCGCAAGAGAACTGGGGCACGCTGCCGGCGCTGCAGACCAATCCGACGGCACTGGACGGGCTGAACCTGCCGGGCTGGGGTTCGCTGCGGCTGGCGCTGCCCACCAGCGGCGACGGCGACGCCTCCTACCTGGCCGCCGAGGCCGTGGCCGCCGCCGCGGCCCAGGGCGCACCGGTCAATGCCGGCGTCGGCGCCGTGCACAAGCTCTTGGGCGCGCAACCGAAACTGGCCGACACCAAGGCCTCCACCGCGTTCGACGCCCTGATCTCGGCCGACGACCCGGCCGCCGCGCCGGTGCATGCGGTGGTCACCACCGAACAGCAGCTGTATCAACGCGCGCAGCACACCGACGGAGCCAAGACCAAGCTGGCGGCCTGGCTACCGCCGGGTGCCCCGGCGGTAGCCGACTACCCGGCCGTCCTGCTCGGCGGCGACGGGTTGGCGCAGGAACAGATAGGCGCGGCAAGCGAATTCGAGCGTTTCCTGCACAAGCCGGATCAGCTCGCCCAGTTGGCCACGGCGGGTTTCCGCACCGACGGCGGCAGCGCCCCGAAGAATGACGTCGTCAGCCTGGGGTCACTATCGGCACCGCTGTCGGTCGGTGACAATGCGACCCGGGCCACCCTGGCCAATGCGGTCGGCGGCCCAAGCCAACCCGCGGCAGTGACCATCCTGCTGGATCAGTCGATGCCCATCGACGAGGGCGGCAAGACGCGACTGGCCAATGTCATTGCGGGGCTGCAAGATCGAATCAAGGCCATGGCACCCACCAGTTCGGTGGGTCTGTGGACCTTCGACGGTGTGGCCGGCCGCTCCGAAATACCGCTTGCCCCGTTGGGCGACAGCACCAGCAACCAGTCGCACTCGGCGCAGTTGACCTCGAACCTGGACAACCAGAGCTCGTCGAACGGCGGCCACGTCTCGTTCACCACATTGCGGATGCTCTACGGCAACGCGGTGTCGAATTACCATGACGGCCAAGCCAACTCGATCCTGGTCATCACGGCCGGCCCACACACCGACCAGTCGTTGGACGGGCAGGGGCTACAGGACTACGTCAAGTCGGCGTTCGATCAGGGACACCCGGTGGCGATCAACGTCATCGACCTCGGTTCGGACCCGGACCAATCGGCCTGGGCCGGGGTCGCGCAATTGACCGGCGGTAGCTACCAGAACGTGCCCAACGCCTCCGGCCACGAGTTCACTTCCGCTTTGGCCGGGGTGCTCGCCTAGCCATTCCGAGGTCCCGCGCCACGACGGCGCAGCTGACGGGCAGGTGGCCAGCGCATATATACGCTGCCGTCAATAATCGCAATCCCTGGTCCTTTCGCGAATATATTGCTAGTTTCGCAAACACTGAGTAGCGATGCGACGACCAGGGTTACGGTGCGATTGGGGGGTCTGCCGACCGTGGGCTGGATACGACGATGGTGGCGACAGCATGACCACTACGACTGGATAGTCACGTACATGCAGGGTCACAACCTGATCGCCGTGACCCGTTTCATGCTTGCCACTCTGACCGTCTCGATGGCGGCGGTCCCGGCCATCGTGACCGCCAGCGGGGACGGACCACGGAATCCCACCGCGGCCGTCGCCACCTACATCTGCGCCATGGTCGGCGCCAGTGGCGGACTGATCTGGGCGCTGGGAGTGCCGACCAGACGAGGATCGATCTGGTACGCCATCATCTGCAGCGCATCGATCGCGCTGGCGAGCCTGTGCCAGACCGATCCCGTGATCGCCCTGACCGCCTGTACGGCGTTCACCTGCGTGGCCGGCTACGTCGCCTTCTTCCACACCGCGGTGCACATGACCTACCACTTCGTCATCACCGCGACGGTGGCGGCCGTGGCCGCGCTCAGGCTGTCAGACGCCGGCCACGGCGTCCTGGCCTTGGGCGTGCTGTGGCTGGTCACCGTGGTCAACATCGCCGTGCCGATGGGCATCCAAATCGTGGTGCACACCTTGGGCGTCGATCTGCTCCAGGCCGATCGCGATCCGCTGACCGGGCTGCTGAACCGGCGCGCCTTCGACCTCAAGATCCTGGAACTGTTTGCCGCACACCGCACCAAGAACAGCTACCTGGTCATCGTCATGATCGACCTGGACCGTTTCAAGATTCTCAACGACACCCACGGGCACACCGCAGGCGATCGGGCCCTGGTCGACGTCGCGGTCGCGCTGCGTGCCACCGCCCGGGCCGAGGCTGTCATCGGCCGCGCCGGCGGTGAAGAGTTTCTGCTCGCCGACGTGGTCGCCGTGCCGGAGCCGGTGGCTCTGGCCGACGCACTTCGCGAAGCGATTGCGTCCGGGCCGTATCCGACGACGGCGAGCGTCGGCACCGCGAGCGCGCCGCTGCAGTACCTGGACGACGACAACATCCACGCGGCCATCGCCTATCTGGTCACGGCCGCCGACCTGGCCATGTACGAGGCCAAGCGGGCCGGCGGTAACCAGATCCGGTGCACCGAACTCAACACTGAGCTCGACTCCGACCAATGCCGCCGGCCCTAGCCCGACCGAGGGGTCCCGTCAGGCGAAGGCCTCCACCGGCGGGCACGAGCACACCAGGTTGCGGTCGCCGAACGCACCGTCGATCCGGCGCACCGGCGGCCACACCTTGGGCCGGAACCCCTTTCCCAGCGGATAGGCGGCCTGCTCCCGGGTGTAGGGATGCTTCCAGTCGTCGACCAGCAGGCACTCGGCGGTGTGCGGCGCATTGTGCAGCGGGTTGTCGTCGGCCGGCCAGTCCCCCGAACCGACCTGGTCGATCTCGCCCTTGATCGCGATCATCGCCGCGATGAAGGCGTCCACCTCGGCCAGGCTCTCGCTTTCGGTGGGCTCGACCATCAGCGTGCCCGCCACCGGAAAGCTCATGGTCGGGGCGTGAAAACCGTAGTCCGCCAAGCGCTTTGCCACATCATCGACGGTCACGCCGGTGTTTTTGGTGATCGACCGCAGGTCCAGGATGCACTCGTGGGCCACCATGCCGTTCTCACCCGTGTACAGCACCGGATAGTGCTCGTCGAGCCGTCGGGCGATGTAGTTGGCCGA
Source organism: Mycobacterium sp. MAA66 (assembly GCF_041261665.1). Classification (NCBI taxonomy): domain Bacteria; kingdom Bacillati; phylum Actinomycetota; class Actinomycetes; order Mycobacteriales; family Mycobacteriaceae; genus Mycobacterium; species Mycobacterium sp. MAA66. The sequence continues at coordinate 1,110,456 of NZ_JBGCCC010000001.1, forward strand.
CGCGATCGCGGTCAGCGTCGCCGCGCGCAACCCGGCCGCACCCATCATCCGGATGTAGGCCCAGGTGATCGGCAGGATCGACGCCGAGCCGTACGGCGCTGCCGATACGGTGTAGTCGTCGGAGAGTTCCGCGGCGAGCGGATGGCCCGGCAGGTAGGGCGCCAGATGCGCACGCACCGCCACCGGCCCGACACCCGGACCACCGCCGCCGTGCGGGATGCAGAAGGTCTTGTGCAGGTTCAGGTGGCTGACGTCGCCGCCGAACTTGCCCGGGCGGGCCAGGCCCACCAGTGCGTTCAAGTTGGCACCGTCGACATAGACCTGACCGCCGGCGTCGTGCACCGCGGCGCAGATGTCGGCGACATCGTGTTCGTACACCCCGTGGGTGGACGGGTAGGTGATCATCAGCGCAGCCAGGGCGGCGGCATGCTCGGATATCTTGGCGCGCAGGTCATCCAGGTCGACGTCGCCGTTGTCGCGGCAGGCCACCACGACCACCTTCATCCCGGCCATCGCGGCCGAGGCGGCGTTGGTGCCGTGCGCGCTGGACGGGATCAGGCAGACGTTGCGGCCCGACTCTCCGCGGGCCTCGTGGTAAGCCCGGATAGCCAGCAGACCGGCGTACTCCCCCTGCGATCCGGCGTTGGGTTGCAGCGACACCGAGTCGTAGCCGGTGATGCTGGTCAGCCAGGACTCCACGTCGGCGATCAGCTTGCGCAGCCCGGCCGCGTCCGAAGCCGGAGCGAGCGGATGCTGGCGGGCGAACTCTGCCCAGGTGATCGATTCCATCTCGGCCGCGGCGTTGAGCTTCATGGTGCATGAACCAAGCGGGATCATGCTGCGGTCCAGCGCGATGTCCTTGTCCGCGAGCATGCGCAGGTAGCGCATCATCTCGGTCTCGGTGCGGTACTTCGAGAATGCCGGATGGGTCAGGAAATCCGAAGTGCGGGTGTGGATCTCCGGCCCGTCCCAATGCTGGCCACCGCGGCCGGCGCCGAATGCCGCCAGCACTGCGTCGACGTGTTCGGCCGTGGTGGCCTCGTCGCACGACACCGACACGTGATCGTCGTCCACCAGCCAGACGTTGACGCCGCGGTCCTTGGCCGCTGCCCGGATCTGCTCGGCGCGGCCCGGCACCCGTGCCAGCACGGTGTCGAAGAAACCTGCGTGTACCACCTCGACACCGGCGGCGGCCAGCCCGGTGGCCACCGCGACGGCATGTCCATGCACCCGGTGCGCGATCGCGGTCAGTCCCCGCGGCCCGTGGTAGCTGGCATACATCGCCGCGATCACCGCGAGCAGCACCTGGGCGGTACAGATGTTGCTGGTGGCCCGGTCCCGGCGAATGTGCTGTTCGCGGGTCTGCAGGCTCAACCGGTACGCCTTGGCGCCGTCGGCGTCCACCGAGACTCCGACCAACCGGCCGGGCAGCTGCCGGGCGTGCTTGGTGTGCACGGCCAGGTAGCCGGCGTGCGGACCGCCGAATCCCATTGGCACACCGAATCTTTGCGTGGTGCCGAAGGCGATGTCGGCGCCGATCTCGCCAGGCGGGGTGAGCAGCGTCATGGCCAACAGATCGGCACCGATGGTCACCAGCGCACCACGCTCGTGCGCCTCGGCCACCAGTGCAGACCAGTCGGTGACGACGCCGCTGGCGCCGGGCAGCGCCGCGATGACGCCGAAGAACTCGCCGTCGGGCAGACCGTCACGCAGGTCGGCGGTGACGATCTCGATGTTCAGCGGCTCCGCGCGAGTGGCCAGGATGGCCGCAGTCTGCGGATAGATGTCGACGTCGACGGCGAGACGACGGCAATCCCCCTTGGCCGCACGGTGCATCAGGGTCATGGCCTCAGCCGCAGCGGTGCCCTCGTCGAGCATCGAGGCGTTGGCGATCTCCAGTCCGGTCAGATCGGTGACCATGGTCTGGAAGTTCAGCAGCGCCTCCAGACGGCCCTGGCTGATCTCCGGCTGGTACGGGGTGTAGGCGGTGTACCAGGCCGGGTTCTCAAGAATGTTGCGGCGCAGCACGGCCGGAGTCAGCGTGTCGAAGTAGCCCTGGCCGATCATCGACACCGCGACGGTGCTGGAGTCGGCGAGTGCACGCAACTCGGCCAGTGCGTGGTCTTCAGAGACGGGTCCCGGCAGCTCGTCCAGCCCGGGCGCGAGTCCGGCGGCGGTGAGGGTATCGAGGATTCCGGCCGGCAGCGCCTTGGCGGCCAGTTCGTCGAGTGATTCGACGCCGATCAACTCGAGCATGGTCTGCACCGCGTCGGCATCCGGTCCGATGTGCCGGTCGACGAAACGAAGCAGGTGATGCTCGGCAGAGGAACGCGAAATGGTCACGGCAGTCTCTCCAAACGCTCGGGGCCGGCGCAGATGCCCGGAACCGCTTGCGGTTCCTCCCCCTCTGTCGTCGGTGCCTGAGAGATTCGGCCCGGAGCACTTTGTGCTCCTCGCGTGCGCGGAGCACTTTCTGCTCCTTGCGTGCGCGCTGGCCTTTCCCCATGGGCGGGTAGGTCAGTGCCCACCGCTTTCCAGAGGCATCGGGGCTCGACGCGGTCCGGGTGCCTGAGAGGTTGACGGAGAGGTATTGCTCCTTCGGCGTCCGTGGCTGGCGGCCACGGAACTCTCCCGCGCAGAGTCGATGCGCCGGTCAGTCTACCGGTCAGCGGCCATCTCCCGCGAGCAGACGCAAAACTGCCCCTCTTCCAGTGAAAAGGGGCAGCTCGGTGTCGGTTTCTGGGAGAGTTCAGCCGATCTTGCGGTCGCGTTGCTTGCGGCGCGAGGCCAGCTCGTCCTCGGGCGCAGCGATCGATTCGCCGCCGTCGGCGCGCTCACCCGGGAAGTCGGCGATGGCACCGGTCAGCTCGCGCATGGCACCGGACACCGCGATCCCGAAGACACCCTGACCGCCCTGCAGCAAGTCGACGACCTCTTCGGCCGAGGTGCACTCGTAGACGGTGGTGCCGTCAGAGAACAGCGTGATGTTGGCCAGATCCTCGACACCGCGCTGGCGCAGGTGATCGACGGCGACCCGGATGTTGTGCAGCGAGATGCCGGTGTCCAGCAGTCGCTTGACGATCTTGAGAACCAGGATGTCTTTGAACGAGTACAGACGCTGGCTGCCCGAGCCGGCCGCACCGCGAATCGAGGGCACCACCAGCGATGTGCGGGCCCAGTAGTCCAGCTGACGGTAGGTGATCCCGGCGATCTGGCAGGCGCTTGGCCCGCGGTAGCCGATCAGCGAATCCGGCACCGAATCGTCCGGAAACAGGCCGGGCTGCACCGGCTCGGAGACCGCCGCCGGTGGGGCCGGTTCAGGCGCGCCGTTGGTCATCAGATCCAACTGCTCTTGACGTGGCGTGTCGCCCACTGCCTGTCCTCTCGCCGATCGAACTCGCCCTGTGACCTGCGGCGCCTGCTCGCTGCTCGGCAGGCATGCCCGATGCTCGAATGTGTCGAGCATACGCTGCCCGCCGGGCCACTACAGCCCGTCGTCACATTGAGAAAAGTATGGGGTTCGAATCGGCCGAACCCGGCGCGGCGCACCGCGTGTCGACACGCTCTGCCAGAGTTGAGACGTATCCGTGACTTACCCCACCCGGCGGCCCGCAGGCCCCAGAATCAGGTTGCTTTGAAGTCGTCCGGCGAGATGCTGTCGAGGAACTCCTTGAACTTCTCCACCTCGTCCTCGCGAACTGCACCGCCGGCGCCTCCGCCGTTCTCGTCGCTCTCGTCGGGAATCAGCAACCCGGCCTCGGCCATCACTGCGTCCTCGACATATATCGGGACGCCGACCCGCAGCGCGATGGCCACCGAGTCCGACGGCCTCGCCGACACCGTGATGTTCCGATCGAACACCAGGTCCGCGTAAAAGGTGCCCTCCTGCAGGTCCACGATCCGCACCTCGCGCAGCGAATGGCCAAGGGCGGCAATGAGATCCTTGATCAGATCGTGGGTCAGCGGGCGGGCCGGTTCGACGCCCTGCTGCTCGAGCGCAATCGCGGCGGCTTCGGACTGGCCGATCCAGATCGGCAGGTAACGATCGCCGTTGGATTCGCGCAACAGCAGCACCGGCTGGTTCTGCGGCTGCTCAACGCGGATGCCGACAACCTGAACCTCGCCCATTTGAGCCTGCCCCTCACACCCGTCGCTGACCATCGCATAGCCGTCCTTGGACGGCTGAGGTGAGTCTAATCCTCAGCGGTCGAGTACGTCGCGAACGGCAGACTTGATCAGCGAAGTGTGCAGCGTGATCGCCAAAGCCGCGACCTCCCGGGCCAATTCGTCGGCACGGTCACGCGAGCCCGAGCGGCCGGTGGTGTCCAGCGGCCCGGCGATCTGCGCGATCAGATCGGATTGCCGATCCGCTGCGGACCGGAATGCCCGCAGATGCCGCGGCTCGACTCCGTATTCGGCGAGCGCGTGTGCGCACTGCGCGATCACCACCGCGTGCTCATCGAAGAACCCAGCCTGCCCCGGTTTGATAACGCCGTTCTTGACCAGGGCGGTCAACAGGTCCGGACCGACGCCGGAACGGGCAAGCAGGTCCTCCCGGGACAACCGCACCTGGGCCGGAGCCACGTCGGCGGGACGACCCGATGGCTCGTCGGTGACCAGTCGCGGGACCCCATAACCCGATCCGGCACTGGGCAACTCGCCGTCCGACTGCGCATCCAGCTGAGCCTTGATCACCTTCAACGGAAGGTACTGGTCGCGCTGTGCGGTGAGGACGAACCTCAGCCGCGCACAGTCGTAGGCGGTGAAACGCCGATAACCCGAGCCCGTGCGCTCGGGCGTGATCAAGCCGCGGTCCTCCAGGAATCTGATCTTGGAGATCGTCACGTCCGGGAAGTCGGGTCGCAGCAGATCAAGTACTGCTCCGATCGACATCCCGGGTACGCCGGAGGTGTCGGGCTGCGTCATCAGGTCGGGCCTGGTATGTCAGCCGGCCGAGTTGTCGTCGGTCTTCGGCCCGGTCAGGAACACCAGGCGGAACTTGCCGATCTGTACCTCGTCGCCGTTGGCCAGCACTGCCGAGTCGACCGGCTCGCGGTTGACGTAGGTGCCGTTGAGGCTGCCCACATCGACGACCTGGAACTCGCCGGACTCCAGCCGGAACTCGGCGTGCCGACGGCTGACCGTCACGTCATCGAGGAAGATGTCGCTGTCCGGGTGCCGTCCGGCCGAAGTGGTCGGCTGATCGAGCAGGAAGCGCGAACCCGCGTTCGGACCACGCTTGACGACCAGTAGTGCCGAACCGACCGGCAGACCTTCGACCCCCGAGACAGCGCTACCGGAACTCGTCGCCGGCGGGGCGTCGAGCTCATTGAGGAAGTCCGCACGGAAAACCGAGGTGGTCTCCACCGTCACTTCCTCGAACCCCTGGTCCGAACCACTGTCCTTCTCCGTCACCCGCTGCTCCTCACTGGCTGCTGTGGCGTTCTGTAGGCGACCAGCCGGCGGCGCGCGCCAACGGTCTTCAACAACGCGTACGTCTTATGTCGACCGTACCGCGCGGTGGGGTTCATTGTGTCCACCACCGCAGGATCCGCGACACCGACTTTGGTGCCGTCACGACCGAACCTGACCGCAGCACCCTAACAAAGTTGTCAGTCGTCCAAAGTCGCCCGGTAGGCGTCGGCGTCGAGGAGTCCGGACAGCTCGTCGTCCAACGCGCCGGCGTCGGCCTGCAGCTCGACCAGCCAGCCGGCACCGTACGGATCAGAGTTCAGCAGGTCGGGAGTACCCTCCAGATCACCGTTCACCGCAACAACTTTCGCGGCGATCGGCGCGTACAGCTCTGAGGTGGTCTTCGGCGACTCGACCTCTCCGAACACGTCGCCGGCTGCCAGGACGGCACCGACCTCGGGCAGGTCGACATACACCACGTCACCCAGGGCGCCTTGGGCGAAATCGGTGATACCCACCCGCACGGTGTCCTCACCGGTCCGGCGGACCCACTCGTGCTCGGCGGTGTACTGCAGGTCAGCTGGCGTTTCGCTCACGACGCTCCTTGAGTTGGCGGGACGGGTTCAGGCTCATTTGACGGGCTGAGCGTATTGGCGTGGTTTCGGTTGCCGCAAGGCGTTGACCGTTATCGATTGGGCCTGTTGCACGGACATTGTGCCGCCCACCCGCTTGACGCTGTCCATGGCCCCTCCCGGGATGTTCATCGCGGCCGCCAGTGTCGGCGGATCACCAATGGCCAGAATGGAATACGGCGGATTCATCGTCACGTTGTCGATGGCCAGCGCCCCCGGTGTACCGGCCACCCAGGTGTCCGCTCCGACCCGGATCGCAGGCTGCTGATCACCCTGGCCGATCTGGATGGCTTCGGCGCCGGCAGCACGCAGTTCATTGACGACGTCGAGCATGGTCTCCGCTGATACGCCGGGCGCGATGTCCTCGATGGTGATGCGCACCCCCGGACCGGTGGCCGCCACCGTGCCGATCAGGATGGACAGGGCACTGAGTCGGGCTTTCGCATTGTCGATCGCGGCCTGGTCGCTGCTGCCCGACGCCTGCAGCTGCGCCAGGGTCTTCTGCAGATCGACGACCTCGGTGTTGAGCGCAGCCTCGCGCTGCTGCAGCGAATCCAGGAGCACCAACAGGTCTGCCGGCCGTGCGGTGTCCAGCGAATCGCCCGACTCGGTCTGCCGTACCTGAGTCACGATGGCCATGCCGAGCAACATGCACAGCAGTACCCCGAGCACCCCGAACACCCGCTGAGTCCGGCTGCGCGGCAGCCGATTACGGCCGCCCTGCGCCAGCTCGTGGCGGCCGTGGTGCTCGTCGTGAGTCTCGTCGTCAGCCATGCCGGTCCGCCGTCATGCCCCGAACAACCGTCGGCGCAAGGCCGCGGCGTTGCCGAAGATCCGGATACCGAGGACCACGATGATCGCCGTCGACAATTGCGTGCCCACGCCCAGCTGATCACCGACGAACACGATCACCGCCGCGACCAGAACGTTGAACACGAACGAGATGACGAACACCTTCGAGTCGAAGATCCGTTCCAGGTATGCGCGCAGGCCGCCGAAGACCGCATCCAGCGCGGCCACCACCGCGATCGGTAGGTATGGCTGCACCACTTCGGGGACACTGGGGTGAAAGATCAGCCCCAGGCCGATACCGACCACCAGCGCCACAATCCCGATCATGGGTGTCTGCTCATTTCGGCCCGATCTCCTTGGCGAAGTTGACATCTCGTACCGACGCCGGCGGGGTGCTCAGGCGGTCGCCCAGGGTGGCGTTGATCCCTACACCGTAGGAGACCGACAACAGGGACAGCCGTTGCATCGCCGGGCTGTGCTCGAACGAATCCTGCATCGCATGGCCAGGACCGATCGCCACGATCACATACGGGCTGCCGACGGGCTGATTGTCGACCAGGATGCCGCCACCGGCCTGGCGCATGGTCACATTCGGGCCGATCCGGATACCGTCCACCGAGATCGCCTCGGCGCCGGCCACCCACAGTGCGTTGACCACCAACTGCAGATCCCGGTCGAGGATGATCTGGGCGCTGCCCGACACCCGTTGCTTGGACGCATCGGACAGATTCCGGGCGGGCCCGGGTTCGGTGACGGTGACCGTGAGCCCCGGACCGGTCACCGGTGTCACCGCGGCGGCGAACTCGGCCCGGTCCAGCTCCGCGAGCAGTCGTCGGCCTTGGGCGTCTCCGGCAAGGCGTTCGCGCCGGTCCGACTCGACCTGGTCGGCCAGCGCGTCGCGCTGGGTCGTACTTCGCTGCGTGCGGGCTTCGGCCGAGCGCACGCTGGCCGACAACACATGCTGGGTCTGTTTGGTCACCGATTCGGTGGATTGGGCGCTGGCCCCGGCGACGCCGAACACCACCGCCACGGCCGCCCCACCGACCAGTTGCCAACCCACCTCCAGGGGGCGAGGACGCCGGGCGCCGCCCGCCTTGCGTTCGGCGGCCGCCCGGTAACCCGGGTCGAGGTGGTCGGTCAGCAGGGAGCGCAGCAATGACGGCACCGGAATCTTCACCGGCGCATCGGCGACGTGGCTGTTGCTGCCCGCTTCGGGGCGGAAGCCTCCCAGCGCGCGGTCGCCCGACCCCTGATCAGGCACCGGGGTCCTTACTGCTCCTCACGTCCGCGGCGATGACCCGCGGCATCCGGCGCAGCACCATGCCGACCTGCAGCAGATACAGCGCCGCAGCCCAGACATACAAGGCCATGCCCCACCACAGGAAGGCCCAACCGCAGGCCAGTACGACCCGGCTCCACAGCTCGGGCCACTGTCCCAACAGCACCAACGGGAAACCGGACATCAGCGCGAACGTCGCGCCCTTTCCCAGATACGTGACCGGCAGCGCAGTCAGCCCGCGGCTGCGCAACAGCGGCAGGGTTGCCGCCAGCAGACCGTCGCGGAAGATCAGGATAAGCACGAACCACCACGGCACGATGTGCGCGATCGCCAGCGCCACCGGGACGACCAACATGTAGATCCGGTCGACCAACGGGTCGAGCAGCTCCCCCAGCCGTGACGACTGATTGGGGACCACCCTGGCGATCTTGCCGTCAGCCCAGTCGGAGAACCCACTGAACATCAGCACCGCCACGGCCCAACCGTGGGCGTGGGCGACCAACAGCAGGTACAGGAACACCGGGACCAGCGCCAGCCGCAACACGCTGAGCGCGTTGGGAATGGTCAGGACCCGGTCATTCCCGCGATCCGCCTCCGGCTCGCTGGTGTCCATGGCGCCAAACCTAGCGGAAAACCCCGGGCAGGCTCAGTGCTGCCATCGTGTCGTCGGCCAGCGGGTTGTCGTGGATCATGTAGGTCCACGTCGATGTCGGCCGGGCCAGCTTCGACAGATCCAGGCCCGGCTCATCTTCGAGCACATTGGCGGTCTCGAAGGTCTGCTGGGCGGCCTCGATCGCGTCGGCTGCCAGCGATGCGAAGGCATCCACGGCCATCCGGTGGAACTCGTCGAGGGGATTCTGCCGCCCCAGTGCACGCAGGTGGATGCTCTCGCGGATGTCCGACAGATAGGCCAGGTGATCGGCCCAGCCGCGGTCCAGGTGGTAGAGCATGATCAGCCGGCAGATCCGCTCTAACTCGTCCTCGTCGGTCTGCTCGGCCAGCTCGTCGTACCGCTCGGGCGAGCGTTCTTTGAGTTCGTCACGCGCAGTTGCGGTGCGCAGCAATGTTTCTCGGCGCTCGACGATGATCGCGCGCTGCTGGGCGGTCAGCTGGTTGTAACGCCAGGTGTTGGCGTGCACGTCGAGCAGTCGGCCCTCGGCGACCCGCTGCGCGTGCTCCAGCAACTGCCCGGCCTTGTTGCTGGTGATCTTGCCGTCCTCGTCGGTGTCGACCGGCAGCTTCTGTGGCTCCAGGTGCGAGACGACGACGTCGTCCTCCCAGCTGGAGAAGAACACCGACGACCCCGGGTCACCCTGGCGGCCGGCCCGGCCCCGCAGCTGGTTGTCCAGCCGCTCGGTGTGGTGCCGGCCGGTGCCGATGACGTGCAGGCCGCCGAGTTCGGCGACCGCATCGTGGTCGGCCTCGTCCGACCCACCGAGCCGGATATCGGTTCCGCGACCGGCCATCTGGGTGGAGACGGTCACGGTGGCCAGCTTGCCGGCCTCGGCGATCACGCCGGCTTCCTCGGCGTCGTTCTTGGCGTTGAGCACCACAGCCGGCACCCCGACCTTGACCAATTTGGCGTGCAGCTCTTCGGATTCGGCTACGTCGCGGGTACCGACGAGAATCGGTTGCCCCGTGGCGTGGATCTTCTCGATGTGCTCGATGACCGCCTGGTTCTTGGCGGCGGCCGTGATGTACACCCGGTCGGTCTCGTCTTCGCGGACATTGGGGGTGTTCGGCGGGATCGGCGACACCCCGAGCTTGTAGAACTGGCGCAGCTGCTCACCGGCGGCCAGCGCGGTACCGGTCATGCCGCACACCGTCGGGTACCGGTTGATCAGCGCCTGGACGGTGATGGTGTCGAGCACCTCGCCGGTCTCGGTGGTTTCGATGCCCTCCTTGGCCTCCACCGCCGCCTGCAGACCGTCCGGCCAGCGCTGCAGTGAGGCGATGCGTCCGCGCGAGGCGTTGATGAGGTGAACGGCGTTGTCCCGCACGATGTAGTGCACGTCGCGCTGCAGCAGGACATGGGCGTGCAGGGCGACGTTGACCTCGGTCAGGGTGGTGCCGACGTGGTCCTCGGAGTACAGGTCGATACCCCCGAGTGCCTTCTCCAGCTTGCGTGCGCCTTCATCGGTGAGGTGCACGTTGCGTCGGTCGGCATCGGTGTCGTAGTACTGCACAGAATCGTCGACACGGTTCTGCGAGGTGAGTTCGCCGACCAGCCGGATGATCTCCAGCCGGGGTGTCTCACGGTGGGTGGTGCCGGCCAGCACCAACGGCACCAGGGCCTCGTCGACGAGCACCGAGTCGGCTTCGTCGATCAGGGCCACATCTGGGCGCGGCGACACCAGGTCGGCGACATCGGTGACCAGTTGGTCGCGCAGGACGTCGAAGCCGATCTCGTTGACCGAGGCGTAGGTGATGTCGCAGTTGTAGGCCGAGCGGCGCTCGTCTGCGGTCGAGTCGGCGGTGATCCAGCCGACGGTCAGGCCCATGGCCTCAAGCAGCGGACCCATCCACTCGGCGTCGCGGCGGGCCAGATAGTCGTTGACCGAGATGACGTGGACACTGCGTCCGGCCAGGGCATAGCCCGCGGCGGCGATGGCGCCGGCCAAGGTCTTGCCCTCACCGGTGGCCATCTCGACCACGTCGCCGGCCATCATCCGCAGCGCCCCGAGCAGCTGCACGTCGAACGGCCGCAACGACGTCGTGCGGTCGGCGGCTTCCCGGGCGACGGCCAGGAACTGCGGGATATCCGACGCTTCGGCGAGCTCGGACAGCTCGAGCAGCTTGGCCGCCTTGGTCAACTGCTCGTCGTCGAGTTCGGTCGCCTTGTCGGTGAACTCCTCGGAGGCACTCACCAGGCTCATCGAGCGGCCTTGGTCCTTGTCCGTGGAGGCGCCCAACAGTTTCCAGAACCTGCTGCTCAAACGACCGGGTTTTGCGGTGCTGCTTTTCGCCACGGGTCAACGGTACCGGCAGGTGCCACCGGCGCCGTGCCGGTAGGTGGCCTTGTCCGTCCTGAGTGCCCCAGGCGCGGGTACCTTGCGTGGATGGACATGTTCACCCCGACGCTGGATTGGGGCCACGAGCTGACGACGTCGCTCGCGTGGATCGCCAAGGCGTGGGCAATCTCCGCTGTCAGCACGCTGCTGGTTTTGGCCCTCATCGGGCGCTTCAGTACCTGGGGGCGGCAGTTCTGGCGGATCACCGGTGACTACTTCACCGGCCGCGAGAGTGTGAGGGTGTGGCTGTGGCTGGCCGCGCTGCTGCTCTCGGTGATCGTCGGCGTGCGATTGATCGTGCTGTTCAGCTTCCAGGGCAACGATCTGATGACCAGCTTCCAGGTGGTCGCCTCCGGTATCGCCGGGCACGACCAATCGGTCAAGAACTCCGGTGAGCACGGCTTCTGGTTCTCGATCGGGGTGTTCTGCATCCTGGCCGTCGTCCACGTCTGCCGGATCATGCTCGATCTGTTCATGACGCAGCGCTTCGTGCTGGCCTGGCGCGCCTGGCTGACCGACCGGCTCACCTCGGACTGGCTCGCCGGCAAGGCCTACTACCGGTCGCGCTTCATCGACGACACCATCGACAACCCGGATCAGCGCATCCAGAGCGATATCGATATCTTCACCGCCGGCGTCGGGCCACTGCCCAACACGCCGAACAACACCAGTGCCTCGATGTTGTTGTTCGGCGCCATCCAATCGATCGCCTCCATGGTCTCGTTCACCGCGATCCTGTGGAACCTGTCCGGCACGCTGTCGTTCGGCGGCATCCAGTTGCCGAAGGCGATGTTCTGGATCGGTATCGCCTACGTGCTCGTCGCGTCGGTGGTGGCGTTCTGGATCGGTCGACCGATCATCTGGCTGTCCTTCGACAACGAGAAGTTCAACGCGGCCTTCCGGTACGCCCTGGTGCGGATGCGGGACGCTGCCGAAGCCGTTGCCTTCTACAAGGGCGAGATCGCCGAGCGCACCGGACTGCAGAAGTTGTTTGCGCCGGTGGTCGCCAACTACAAGCGATATGTGAACCGGATGATCGGCTTCAACGGCTGGAACCTTTCGGTGAGCCAGATCATCGTGCCGCTGCCGTATGTGTTGCAGTTCCCGCGGTTCCTGGCCGGCGAGATCAAGCTCGGCGACATGAATCAGACCGCGTCGGCGTTCGGCAGCATCCAGGACGGGTTGTCCTTCTTCCGTAATGCCTACGACCAGTTCGCTGGTTACCGGGCCGCGATCATCCGTCTATACGGACTGGTGGTGGCCAACGACGAGGCCCGGCACCTGCCCGAGCTGGTCACCGAAGACTGCGAACTGCACACCATCACCTTCGAACAGGTCACCGTGAGTACCCCCGACGGCCGGGTGCTGATCGATCCGATCGACTTCCAGCTGGTGCCCGGTGAATCCCTGGTGATCACCGGGCCTTCCGGCAGCGGCAAGACGACACTGCTGCGCAGCCTGGCCAGCATGTGGCCGTTCTGCTCGGGCACCATGAAGTGCCCGCTCGACGAGAACGAGACTTTGTTCCTGTCACAGTTGCCGTACGTACCTTTGGGCGATCTGCGGGCCGTGGTGTCCTACCCGTGCAAGGAAGGCGACGTGTCCGACCAGGACATCATCGAAGCCCTGGCCAAAGTCGCACTGCCGCATCTGATTCCGCGACTGGACGAGCTCCAGGACTGGGCCAAGGTGCTCTCCCCCGGTGAGCAGCAGCGAGTGGCCTTCGCCCGGGTGCTGCTCAGCCGGCCCCGCGCGGTGTTCCTCGACGAGTCGACCTCGGCACTGGACGAGGGGCTGGAGATGATGCTGTACCAATTGGTCCGCAGCGAATTGCCGAACACCATCGTGGTCAGCGTCAGCCACCGCAGCACCGTCGAACAGCATCACGAGCAGGAGCTCGAGTTGCTGGGCGACGGCGGCTGGCGGTTGCAGCGGATCAGCGACGACGACGACCAGCGGGTCCGGGTGTAGGCACTACGCGCCTGCCGCCGCGTGGGTTCCGGCGCGGCGGCCGAAGAATGATCCCTCACCCAGCTGGGTACCGCTGGCGTAGCCCTTACCGTCCTGAGCGATGTTCGACGCGCAGGCACCGGCGGCGTACAGCCCCGGAACCACGCTGCCGTCCTCGCGTAGCACCTCGCCGTCGACCGACACCGAGAGGCCGCCCATGGTGAAGCCGGAGTACATGGCCCGCCCCAACGACAGGTCGAACGCCGCCCACGGCCCATTGTCTTGCACCGCAACATAATCGGGCTGCTTGTGAAAGTCCGGGTCCTCGCCGCGGGCAGCGTTGGCGTTGTACCGGTCCAGGGTCGCTGCCAGATTGCCGGCCGGAATATCCAGTGCCGCTTCGGCTTCCGCGATGGTTTCCCAGCCGTCGATGAACCGGATCAGCGGTAGCGCGGGCATCTCGGTGTGCGCCTCGTCGACGATCAGGTATGCGACCTGATCGGGCTGTTCGAGCACAAAGGCCGAGGTGCGCGAGTGATAGGAGTCCTCGTTGACGAACCGGTTGCCGTCTTTGTTGACGATCACGCCGGTGAGCAGAACCTCCGGCGGGTAGGCGGCCGCGGTGATGAACAGCTGGTCGAGGTTCTTGGCCACGCCGCCGGCCGACACACCCAGCCCGATGCCCAGGCCGTCGTCGTTCGGGTTGCCCAGGATGTAGGGCTCCACCTCGCGGTGGTGCTTGGTCATCCGCTTCTGCCCCAGCGCCGGGGTGTACTTGGCCACCATCTCGGGGTTCATGGCGAACCCGCCGGCCGCGATGATCACCGACTTTGCCTTGACCGCACCGGTCTCTCCGAAGTTCTTCCATGTCACGCCGACGACAGCGCCGGCCTGGTCCACCACCAGGTTGGTGACACCGGTTTCGTAACGCATCGTGACGCCGAGTTCCGCGGCGCGCTTGAGTAGCAACTCGATGACCATGTTGGCGCCGCCCAGTTCGCCGGGCACCGGGACGGAGTGTCCGCGCGGGGCCGGCTTGGCCTGCTCACAGAACGGCCAGACCTTCTCGTTACCGGTGTAGGACAGCCCCTCGGTGCCAGGCGGCACCACGACCTTGCCTGGGTAGAAGCTGCGCTCGAACTGGAAGCCCAAGTCCTCCAACCAGTTGAAGTGCTCGACGCTGCCGTCGCAGTAGATCCGGATCTTGTCGTGCTCAGGTTCGTGGGCCACCGAGACCAGGTACTTGTACATCTCGTCGGCGCTGTCGTCGTGGCCGGTGGCCTGCTGCACCGCGGTGCCGCCGCCGAGGTAGAAATGCCCACCCGCCATCGAAGAGGTGCCTCCGGCGCCGCCGGCCTTCTCCAGCACCAGCACCTTGGCACCCGCGGCGGCCGCGCTCACCGCGGCGCAACCACCGGCGATGCCGAAGCCGACCACCACCACATCGGCCTCATCGGACCACTCGGCAACGTCGGCGGCGTTGACGGTCTCGGGCACTGCGTCCATCATTTCTCCTGTTGCTGCTTGATGTATTCGAAGACCGATTTGATTTCACTTGGGATCCAAGCGATTTCGATGAACGGTACGCCGGCCTGCGGCGCCGCCACGTAGGCGAACCGCATCCCGCCGGGCATCACCCCGTCCTGCACCACGGGAGCACCGTCGCGGTCGGCGTCGGCCAGCGCCTGTTCGAATGCGGCTTCGTCGGGCGCCTCGACGCACACGTGGTGCAGCCCGGACCCGACGGTATCGAGGAATTCGGTGTAGATGCTGGCGCCGGATACCGGCGCGATCAGTTCGAGTTGCATGTCACCGGCGTAGGACAGCGAGATGTCGGCGACGAAGTCGGCGGGTGCGCCGCGATAGCTGCAGCTGTCCGGGGCGAAGTGCACACCGGGCATTCGGACCCATTTACGTGCGCCCATCAGCGCGGTCAACATGGCCTCGGTGGCGTCCAGATCGCCGGTTACCCAAGCAATCTGGACAGGTGTCTGATTTAGCATCCGATAGAGAATATCGCCGCGACGCCGTCCTGGCTAGAACGTGTTCTAGTTTGGTCCACCCGATGGGACAAGCTCGCGTCGCCACCCCCCAGCCGGGGACAAACACCTACCCCGATGTGGTGCGGACGACGTCTTCGTTCATCTGCTGATCGGCGGCATTCCAAGAAACTGCGACCGGGAAACGACCCCAGGTGCTGTTGAACACCCCGACCAGGACCGCGCGGTCGTCGGGCGTGATGGTGTAGACCGGACCGCCGGAGTCACCCTTTTGGCTGACGATGCCGTTGGCCATGGTGAACCAGCCATTGTTGACCGAGGCCACCGAACCACAGGTCTCGCCGGTCACCACGCCGAAATGGCAGACCCGTTGCCCCGGCTGCGCGGACACCACCGGATCGGTCACCAAGGCCCGACCGCCAGGCAGGATGTTGTTCACCATGACGTCGCCGGCCAGGGCGATGGTCTCCCAGTCGGAAATCTGGTGATCGGTGGCGATGGTCGCGCCGTCGGGGGTGTTGTCGCGGAAGGTCCCCATGTTGCCGATGAAGCGGCCGTCCTTGTCGGTCACCTGGCCGTTGCCCCGGCAGTGTCCGGCCGTGTAGGCGACGCGCGCCTGGATATCGACGTAGCCCAGCGTGCATCGCTCGTTCGCCTGGTGAATCTCCATCCCGGGGTACACCAGAACCCCCGGATCGGCGACAGCGGCCGTCGGCGCCGCGACCAGTACCCCCACCAGCGCGGCTAACACCGACAACGCGAATCCGCGCATACCCCCCACACCCATGACTCACTCCGATCCGTGCCGGCAAGTGTGCGCCAGCGTACCCAAAACGCAAAGGCGGTCCGAACCTTTCGGTCCGGACCGCCTCGACCAATCTGCTACGGAATGGTCAGCAATTGCCCCGGCTGAATCAGGTCGGGGTTGTCGACCCCGCTGGCTGCGGCAATCTCCGGGTACCGGTTGCCGTCACCGTAGAACTGCTCGGAGATGGCCCACAGGGTGTCACCGGACTGCACGGTGTAGGTGCGCGGCGCCGGCGGCGCGGGCGCTTCCTCGACGACCGGCTCTTCGACCGCTACCGGGGCCACCTCGGCCTCGACCGGCGCAGCCTCGGCGGCCGGCTCGGCGGGAGCCGGCGGCACCTCGTCGGTGTGCGTCTCCGAGGACCACTTCGCCCCGTCAGAGCCGTACAGCACCAGGTTGCGATCGTCCTGCAGCACCAGCCGGACGTCACTGGCGCCCGCGGTCTGGCTGGCCCACACCGGACCGTCCGCGGCGTACAGCACGAAGTTGCCGTCCTCCTGCGCCTCGGCCCGCTGAACGCTCTTGCCGTCGGTACCGGTGGACCACACCGCCTGGTCCCCCGCGTACAGGACAAAGTTGCCGTCGTCCTGCAGGGTCGCCCGGTAGGCACCGTTGTTGGACGTCAGCGACTGGCCGACCTCCAGCTTCTCGCCCTTGTTCAATGTGTCTGCCACGTGTTGCTCCTTTCGGGTTTGTGCGACCGACGGTACCGCCAGGCAGCAGCTTCGTGAGGCGTTCAGCTCGCCATAATCAAAACAGTCGGCAAACAATGGGTTCTGACGCACCCACATCATCGTCTTGATCGCAAAACTCAGCGAATATGCTTGCAGTGCAGTAAATTTCGGGCCTTGGTCAATTCGATTGCCAGACAGCGGTTTCCACTGACCTGCGCGTCTACTCAGCTGATCGCAGCACCCTCCGGGTCAGCCGGCTGCCAACCGGGCGGGCCCATCAGAAAGCCCACGCGGTCCCGCCAGCGCCGGGCGCCTCTGATGTCCCGGAACATCGTCACGTATTCGTGGGTCTGCAATTTCCAGATGTTGTAGGTGCCCACCGGCTTGGTCAACCCGTAGTTGGGCCGCGAGGTCTCGGCCCGGAAGCTACCGAACATGCGGTCCCAGATGATCAGGATGCCGCCGTAATTCCTGTCCAGGTACTGCTGGTCCATGCCGTGATGCACGCGGTGGTGCGACGGGGTGTTGAAGATGAATTCGATGGGCTTGGCGAGCTTTCCGATGCGCTCGGTGTGAACCCAGAACTGGTACACCAGGTTGATCGAATAGCTGGCGAACACCATCCACGGCGGCACTCCCAGCAACGGCAACACCGCGCGCATGAACATGTCACCGCTGGGGTTCCATTTCTGCCGCAACGCGGTGGCGAAGTTGAAGTACTCACTGGAATGGTGCGCCTGATGGGTGGCCCAGAACAGCCGCACCCGGTGCGCCATCCGGTGATAGACGTAGTAGATCAGGTCCACGCCGACGATCGCGATCACCCAGGTGTACCAGGCATTCGCCGGCAGGTGCCACGGCGCCACGTAGACATACAACGCCGCATAGCCGATCAGGGCGATGGCGTTGAACAGGCCACTAGTGGCGATCGAGACCAGACCCATCCAGAGGCTCGAGAGGGCATCGGGCCGCAGGTACGCGCCGGCCGGCGGACGCTGCGTCCCGTCGTGCACCAGCTTTGCCGCCGATGACCACTCCAGCAGCAATGCCAGCACGAAGAACGGAATCGCATACGACACCGGGTCGTCCATCAAGGTCGGCAGCACGTCCGAGAACAGCTTTGGGTCCACGTCGACACCTCCACACTCAGCGTATCCAGCAGGTGCCGCGCGGGTTTACCGGCAAGATTGCAGCCATGACGGACCGCGCCGCGTCACTGGTCGAGCTTGCCCATCGCCATGGGATCGCCACCGAGTACGTGGATTGGACCGGTGCGCCCAAGACGGTGAGCGCCCGGACGCTGGTGGCGGTGCTCGCCGCACTCGGAGTCGCGGCGGCGACCGAGGACGAGCGGACCGCCGCGCTGGCCGACCACGAACAGTCCTATTGGCGGCGCACGTTGGCGCCGACCGTGATCGCCCGCGCCGGCCAGGCGTCGAGCTTCTGGGTGCACGTCAGCCACGGCGATCCGGTGGGTGTGTGGATTCGGCTGGAGGACGGCACCGTCCGAGCCGGCCTGCGCCAGCTCGAGAACAACCGCGCACCGTTCCGCCAGGACGACGAGTTGATCGGGGAGGCGTCCTTCGAGTTACCGTCCGACCTGCCGCTGGGCTACCACCGGATACACGTACAGGCCGGTACGGTCGACGCCAGCACCCCGTTGCTCGTCGCGCCCGACAGGCTCGAGTTGCCCGGACGCCTTGGCACCGGCCGCGCCTGGGGACTGGCCACCCAGCTGTACAGCGTTATGTCCAAAAACTCTTGGGGCATAGGCGATTTGACTGATCTCGTGGATCTGGCGGTGTGGTCCGCGAGTCGTCACGGTGCCGGATTCATCCTGGTCAACCCGCTGCATGCCGCTGCGCCCGTGGCCCCGATGGAGCCATCGCCATACCTGCCCACGTCGCGCCTTTTCGCCAATCCGTTGTACCTGCGCGTCGAGGCGATCCCCGAGTACACCGATGTACCCGACCGCGAGAAGTTCGGTAAGGCCCGCGCGGCCGCCCGGGCACGTGCCACCCGCTCCGAACTCATCGACCGGGATCAGGTCTGGAAGACCAAACGGGCAGCGCTCAAGGAGCTGTACCGGGTCAAGCGGTCGGCGGGCCGCGAGTTGGCTTACACGGCGTACCGGTCCCGGATGGGACGCGGCCTCGACGACTTCGCCGTGTGGTGTGCGCTGGCCGAGAAGCACGGCGCCGATTGGCGTCGCTGGCCACTGGAGCTCCGCCACCCGGACCGCCCAGCGGTCCGCGTATTTGCTGAAAAGCGCAGCGGCAGTGTCGATTTCCATCGGTGGCTGCAATGGCAGCTCGACGATCAGCTGACCGCCGCACAGGCCACCACAACCCAGGCCGGAATGGCACTGGGCGTCATGCACGATCTGGCGGTCGGTGTCGACCCCGGCGGCGCCGACGCCTGGGCACTGCAGGATGTGCTGGCCTCCGGGGTCAGCGCCGGTGCGCCGCCCGACGAGTTCAACCAGCTCGGTCAGGACTGGTCGCAACCGCCGTGGCGCCCGGACCGCCTGGCGGCACAGGCGTACGAGCCGTTTCGGGCAGTGGTGGGTGCCGTGCTGCGGCACGCCGGCGGGGTGCGCATCGACCACATCATCGGACTGTTCCGGTTGTGGTGGGTGCCCTCCGGCGCCGCGCCGACCGAAGGCACCTACGTGCACTACGACCACGAGGCCATGGTCGGTGTCCTGGCACTGGAGGCCCACCGCGCGGGCGCGGTGGTGGTCGGCGAGGATCTGGGCACCGTCGAGCCGTGGGTGCGCGACTACCTACGCGACCGCGGCCTGCTGGGCACCTCGATCCTGTGGTTCGAGACCGACGACGACGGCGGGCCGCTGCCCGCCAAGCGCTGGCGTGAGTACTGCCTGTCGACGGTCACCACCCACGATCTGCCGCCCACAGCCGGCTACCTGGTCGGCGAACATCTACGGATCCGCCAACAACTCGGACTGCTGACCCGCCCGTTCGACCAGGAAACCGCGATCGACCGGGCCGAACGGCAGCGTTGGCTGGAGCTCCTGCAGACGATGGGACTGCTGGCTCCCAACATCGACGCCGACAACGCGGCCGACACCGATCAGGTGGTGCAGGCGCTCTACCACTTCCTGCGCCGTACGCCGTCACGTCTGTTGGCCCTGGCGCTGCCCGACGCAGTAGGCGACGTACGCGCCCAGAACCAACCCGGCACCACCGATGAATACCCGAACTGGCGGGTGCCGCTGTGCGGGCCCGACGGCCGCCGTCTGCTGCTCGAGGATGTCTTCACCGACCCGCGCGCAGCGACGTTGGCCCAGGTGATCAGTGGTGCCGCCACACCAGAGAGCCGGTGAATCAGATTTGCCCTCACCAGCATCTGCGCTATGTTCGCTAGTACCGCAAGGAGGTCTGGTGAACAAGCTCGTAGTACTGGCTGGAGCCGCGGCGATGGGTTCTGCCGCAGTGTTCGGCACGTCTGTCGCCGCATCCGATCCGGGTGTCGGGGGCTCGTCCAACGCGATGAACGTGGTCGGCGAGTCCTACGCCCGGGCGGTGTCGATTCTCAAGTCACAGGGCGTGCGCGCGACGTTCGGCGGTTCGGTCGGCAGCGACGTGCCCCAGGCCCAGTGCATCGTCGATCAGCAGAAGCTCAGTGGTCAGGGCCGGATGATCCTGATGCTCAACTGCACGACAAAGGCGGTCCAGGACGCCACACCGGACACCACGCCAGCCGGTGGCGGCGGCGCCCAGGTGGGTGGTGGGCCGAAGGTCGGCTCCAACGGTGTCACCACGGTGCAGGCGACGCCGGTTGGCCCGCAGCCGGGGATGAGTATCCCGGGTATGTAGGCCTGCGACCTGCACCGATAGGACAGCTCGACCGACTCGCCGAAGAACCCGGTACCGCTGTTCCCACCTAACCGCATAGACTGGCTCACCGGCAACGACGCTCAACAACTCCGGAGGTGGCCGAGTCATGCTGCAACCGCAACGGTTCTCTTACGAGGTGGACCCGGGCCCGGTCCAGATCCAGGCCCGCAATGTGCATTTCGCAACGGCCGACAAGCCGATGTCCTGGATTCCCGGCCATCCCGTCGCATCCCATGTGGTGAATCTGCTGAACATCCTGCTTCCGGCCGGTGAGCGCTGGTTCATCGACACCTTCAACGAGGCCCTGCCGCTGATCAAGGACCCGAAGCTGGCCGAGGACGTCCGCGGCTTCATCGGCCAGGAGGCCATGCACGCCGAGGCCCACGACACCGTCATGAACGACTATCTGGTGCGTAGCGGCATGAACGTCACGCCGATGCTGGACCAGGTGGAATTCGTCTTCGAGGAGATCCTGGCTCCGACCGCATCCAGGAACTCGCGGCGCAAGATGAACAACCTCATCGAGCGGCTGTGGTTCATCGCCGCAGTCGAGCACTACACCGCAGTGCTCGGCGACTTCGTGCTCAACTGCAGCTGGGACGACTACGACGCCGACCCGGTCATGGTGGACCTGTTCCGCTGGCACGGCGCCGAGGAGGTCGAGCATCGCTCGGTGGCCCACGAGGTCGCGACGTACTTTCGCAACAGCTACTTCGACCGCATCCGCGCGATGGGCGTCGTGGCGATCCTGATGTACGTGTTCTTCCAGCGCGGCATGCGCTTCCTGGTCAAGTCCGATCCGCAATTGAACCTGGGCTGGTGGCGCTCGCAGCGGCTCCGGATGCGCGATTCCAAGCTGGGATTGCTGCCGAAATACTGGAACCTGTTGTTCCTCCAGACCCTGGTGTACTTCAAGCCGAACTACAGCCCCGAGGCGATGGGCTCGACCGCGCAGGCCGTGGCGTATCTGGCTGCCTCCCCCGCCGCCCGCGCCGCGCACCAGTGAGGACGCGCCGCTTCCGCTCACGCCTGGCGCCGCCCAGCGTGCTGGGCCTGCTGCCGCATGATCTGCTGGTGACCGTGGCCGACATGGTGGTCAGCAGCTCGTTTTGGGTGTCGTCGACCATCCGGCGCCCACCTCCGCAGGCGACCATCGAACGCACCATCCGGCTGAGGATCGCCGACCGCGAGGTGGTCGCGCACGATCAGGATGTGGTCGCACTGACGTTCGTCAGCGCTGACGGCGTCGAGTTGCCACGCTGGCACCCCGGTTCGCACCTGGACATCCATCTGCCCAGCGGTCTGGTCCGGCAGTATTCGCTGTGCGGCGATCCCGATCAGCAGGGTTCGTACCGAATTGCGGTGCGGCGCATCCCCGATGGCGGCGGCGGATCGATCGAAGCGCACCGGCTGGCCGTCGGGGACATCATCACCACCAACGGCCCACGCAACGCCTTCCCGCTGTCGGTTCCCGGGTTCGGGTCGCCGACGCGCACGCTGCGGTTCATCGCCGGCGGCATCGGCATCACACCGATCCTGCCGATGCTGGCGCGCGCCGAACGGCTCGGCATCGACTGGTCGATGCTCTACGTCGGCCGCAGCCGTGACACCCTGCCGTTCTTGGACGAGTTGACGCGCTACGGCGACCGGGTCCAGATCCGCACCGATGATGTCGACGGCCTGCCGTCAGCCGACGACCTGCTGGGCCACTGCACACCCGGAACCGCGGTCTACACCTGTGGGCCGGCGCCGATGCTGAACGTCATTCGCGCCCACCTGGTCGGCGCGGACGACATCGAGTTGCATTTCGAGCGTTTCGCCGCACCGCCGGTGATCGACGGCCGGGAGTTCACCGTCAAGCTGGCCTCGACCGGCCAGACCGTGCAGGTCGGCGCCGACGAGACACTGCTGACCGCGCTCACCAAAGCCGGTGTGCACGCGCCGTATTCGTGTCAGCAGGGATTCTGCGGCACCTGCCGGGTGAAGGTTCTGGCAGGCGCGGTCGAGCACCGTGACGCCCTGCTGACCGAGACCGAGCACGACGCCGGGCTGGCATTGATCTGCGTGTCCCGTGCCCGCGGTGACGACGAGTTGACGCTGGACCTGTAATACCGCCAGACCGGTCGGTTTACGATGCCCGCATGCCGATGGCCGACGGATCCCGCTTCGCCGGATACATCATCGTGCGGTGCCTGGGCACCGGTGGCATGGGCGAGGTCTACGTCGCCCAGCATCCGCGCCTGCCCCGCCAGGATGCGCTGAAAGTCCTTCGCACCGAGGTGTCCGCGGACCGCGACTACCGGGAACGGTTCCTGCGCGAAGCCGACCTGGTCGCCACCCTGTCACACCCGAACATCGTCGGGGTGTACGACCGCGGTGAGGACCAGGGGCAATTGTGGATCTCGATGGACTACGTCGACGGCCTCGATGCCGGCCAGTTGTTGCGGCGCGAGACCGGCGGCCGGATGCTCCCGGCTCAGGTCGCCCAGATCGTCGCTGCCGTGGCCGACGCCCTGGACTATGCGCATCACCGCAACCTGCTGCACCGTGACGTCAAGCCCGCCAACATCCTGATCGGCGGGGACGGGCCGGGTGACAAGCGAATTATGCTGGCCGACTTCGGCATTGCCCGCCGGGCGGATGAATCCAACGGCCTGACCGCCACCAACATGACCATCGGCACAGTGTCCTACGCCGCACCAGAGCAGCTCACCGGCATCGCTCTCGATGGCCGTGCTGACCAATATGCGTTGGCGGCCACCGCTTTTCACCTGCTCACCGGGTCGCCACCGTTCGTCGACCCGAATCCTGCGGTGGTGATCGGCCAGCATCTGACGGCCCCGCCACCGTCGCTGGGACTGCCCGAACTGTCCTCCGCGGATCCGGTGCTGACAAAGGCCCTGGCCAAGAACCCCGACGACCGGTTCGACCGATGCGCCGACTTCGCCCGCGCGCTGGCTCATCAACTCGGTCCGGCCGGCGCCGACGCGACCCGCCTGTCCCCCACCGGTACCGCCCTGATGACGCCGGACGCCGAACCGACAGCCCTGCTGCGCGGCACCCGATCGCGACGCTCGTTGCTGGTACCGGCAGTCATGATCGTGTTGTTGGCAGCGGTGATTGTGTTGGCGGTCATGGCTTTTGACCATCCCAAGCACAAGCGGCCGGCGCCGAGTGCACCAGCGCGCAGCACAACGTCCCAGGTACTGCCGCCGCCATCGGTCCCGGCTCCTGCCCCCGTGCCGCCGACCACCACCGAACCGCCCAGCACCACGCAGCCGGCACCTCCAGCACCCTCGACACCCGCACCGACCAGTAGCGCGGTGCCCACCACCACTGCCGAAACGACCGAACAACCCCAACCCGAAGAGGAGTCTCCGATTCGCGAGTGCATGCAACAGACCGGCCAGACTCGACTGCAGTGTTGGGAAGAGATCCGCCGCAGCAGGAGACGCTGATGACGATCCGGTATGCGGTGGTTGCACCGGTGGCCGCCGGGGTCACCGCCGACCCGGTGTGGATGGCCGAGTTCGCCCGTCATCTTGAGGCCTGTGGATTCGAATCCATTGTGGTGGTGGAGCATACGGTCCTGATGACGCGGTATTCCAGCGTATACCCGTACGATGCGTCCGGTCGGGTGGAGCTCGCCGCGGACTGCCCGGTACCTGATCCGCTGGATCTGTTGGCCTTCCTTGCCGGGCAGACCACCACCTTGGGCCTGGCCACGGGTGTGCTGGTGCTGCCGAACCATCATCCGGTGGTGTTGGCCAAGCGCACCGCGACGCTGAATGTGTTGTCCGGCGGGCGTCTTCGGCTCGCCGTCGGCATGGGCTGGCTGCGCGAGGAGATCGAAGCGTGCGGGGTGCCGTTCGAGTCGCGGGGACGGCGGGCTGACGAACAGCTAGACGTTTTGCGGCTGCTGTGGTCCGACCACCCCGACGGCGCGGACTTTCACGGGGAGTTCTTCGAATTCGCCGGGGCCGCATGCTATCCCAAGCCGGTTTCGCCGATTCCCGTCCACATCGGTGGACACAGCCGCGCCGCTGCCCGACGAGCCGGCCGTCGCGGCGACGGACTGCAGCCGCTGGGCGTCGCGGGTGCGGAGCTGACCGATCTGATCACCGTCATGCGTGAGTCGGCCGAGCAGGCCGGGCGCGATCCCGACGCCTTGGAGCTCTCGTTGGGACACCTGGTGACCAAGGTCGACGCCGATCGTGCCGGACGACTGGCCGACCTGGGCGCTCATCGCGTGGTGCTGGCGATGCCGGTCGTCACCGACATCGAAGAAGCCAAGGACATGCTGTCGGCCTGCGCCGAGAGGCTGGGCTTGGCGCCGTGTCGTTGACCATCGCGGACCGGTTGGCCCTGTCCGACCTGGTGCACCGCTACGCCGCCTACGTCGACGACCGCCGTTTCGACGAGGTCGTCGAATTGTTCACCGAGACAGCGGAAATGCATCTGCCAGAACCGCCTGCACAGCTGGAGCCGACGCTGGTGCGCCGTGGACCGGACGGGGTCCGCGCGGCGATGGCCGCCCTGGCTGCGCTCACCCGTACCCAGCACGAGATCGTCGGCGAGGTCTATGCCGACGGGCCCGGGCACGCCACCGGAAGGATCGTCTGCGTAGCCCATCACTGGACGCGGTCCGACGACGGTGTGACCGACGTGGTGTGGCATCTGCGTTATGACGACGAGTACCTGCCGACGGCGCAAGGCTGGCGCATTCGCCGGCGGGCACTGACCCTCAACGCCATCGAGACCCGGCCGATCCGCAAACTCCGGGACTAGGCCGGCCGGCAGGTGATCAGCAGGGTGTCGCCGCCGACCTGAACGCCGTCCTCCCCGATCAATTCGCCGAGCCTGCTTCGCAATTCACGCGCTCGCTCCGGTTCGAGCACCAGGTGGTTGGAGTAGGTGAACACCAGGTCCAGCCATCGCTCGCGGCTGTACTGCTCGCCTCTCACATACGTGCGACTGTCGACCACGAACCCGGCTCGCTGTAAGTCGGCAACCAATCCGCCACTGTCCATCCCCGACCCGGTGCCACCGGTGGGGGCGGCCGTCACCAAAGGTGAAGCACCATCGATGAAATCGCGGTAGACGTCTGCGAAGTCGGTGCGTGACGGCACCACCGGGAACAAGCGATTCCAGGCCAGCGCCAAGGTGCCGCCGCCCCCGTCGCTTCGCAAGAGCCGGCGGATCTTCGGCAAGGCGACTTTAGGATCGACCCAATGGAACGACTGCGCGAACAGGATCACAT
This sequence comes from Mycobacterium sp. MAA66, assembly GCF_041261665.1. Classification (NCBI taxonomy): domain Bacteria; kingdom Bacillati; phylum Actinomycetota; class Actinomycetes; order Mycobacteriales; family Mycobacteriaceae; genus Mycobacterium; species Mycobacterium sp. MAA66. The sequence continues at coordinate 1,136,134 of NZ_JBGCCC010000001.1, forward strand.
CGAATCCGTGTCCGGCGTCGTCCCAGTCCTCGAAGGTCGCCACCTCGACCGTCAGGCCCTTGCCCCGGGCCAGCTCGGCCATTCTCGGATCTGGTTCCAGCGCAAGAACTTCGGCACCGTGGTCGACCAACTGCTGCGACGCGATCCCGGTTCCGGCCCCGACGTCCAGCACCCGGGCAGCGCGGCCGCCGAGCAGGTCGTCGAACATAGCTTCGGGGTACCGCGGCCGGTGCGTGTCATAGGCCCGGGCCGCACCGCCGAAGGAGTCCGCGCGTTGTCGTTGTCGGTGCAGTTCCTGGGACTCAGCCACGATTCGACCGTACAGTGGTCGCCCACATTCCCAGCGGCCGCCTGACAGGGCATTCTGGACATCATGACGGATCCGCCACGCCCTTGGGATTGGCAGCTGGGCCAGCTGGCATCCGCGTGGTGGAATGCGGCGACCTACCCGATGAACACCGGCGCAGCCGCGCTCTACCAGGCGACGTTCAAGGCGCTACGCACCTTCGCAGTCGGTCGCCGGATCACGGCGCGTATGGGTGGTGGCGAGTTGACCATGACCATCAACTCCTTCAACGCCGAGCCGGACGTCCGCGGCATGTCGGTGGGCAAGCTGGGCCAGGCCGAGTTGGCAACCCGGAGCCTGCGGTGGAATGGGATCGACTTCAATTCCGGTGGAGCCACGCTGCACAACCTGCGGATCCGACCGTCGATGCCACCGGTACTGACCGCCGGACCGATCGACTTCTCCATCGAGGTGCCGTCAACAGCGATCGATCCGCTACTCCGCAACTCGTTGCCCACGCTGGCCGGCCTGTCCGGTGCGGTCGACCCCAACGGGGTGGCCAAGATCGGGCTGTCGCGGCTGCCCGGGGTCCGCATCGAGGTCGATATCAGCCTGCACGACTCCACCCTCTGGTTCACTCCGCGCAAGCTGGCCGTGCGCCGCGCCCGAATCCCCATCCCCCGCCTGGTTCCGCCGGTTCCGGTCCGGTTGCCCAACCTGCCGCGCGGCCTGGTCCTGACCTCGGTGGCCATCGAGCCTCAGGCCATCCGCCTGCTGGTCACCATGCCCGAATGGGAGATGGACGTCCCCCGGACGGTACTCGAGGAGGCTGCCGGCCAACTCGGGGCGGTAGGACGGGCACCGGAGTGGTTCTGGCTGGGCTGATTGGACGTCTACCGGCGCGCGCCGCGCTGAGGAATCGCCGGTCATTTATTACAGTCAGCAACGTGACCCGTGGCGGATATGCCCGATACGTCGCCCTCGGCGACAGCCAGACCGAAGGTCTGTGGGACGGCGACGACACCCGTGGTGTCCACGGTTTCGCCGACCGTCTCGCGCTGCGCATCGACGGATTGTGGCCGGGCCTGTACTACGCCAACTTGGCGGTGCGCGGCCGGCGGATCCGCGATGTCCTCGATCATCAACTGGCCGCCGCGCAGGCGATGCAGCCCGACCTGATCACCAGCTGCATCGGGATGAACGATGTCACCCGGCCGGGGCGCAGCTTCGACCGGGCACTGGACGAGCTGAACGTGTTGCACGCCGAACTCGCGGCGACCGGCGCCACCGTGGTCGTCACGACGTTCCCGAATATCGCGCAGATTCTTCCGGCCGGTCGGCTACTCAGCAGCCGGGTACAGCAGATCAATGCGGTGATCCGCGCCGATGCAGCGCGGCACGATCTGTGTCTGGTTGATCTGTATTCGGCGTCGTCGATGACCGACCCGCAGACCTGGAGCGCTGATCGGGTGCACGGCTCCCCCCGCGGGCATCATCTGTTCGCCGAGGCAGCGGCCGAAGCACTGCGACTGCCCGGCAGCAACCACGACTGGGCCGTGTCGCGACCGGATGTCGTGCTCCCCGGATTTCGATCGCGGATGTATTCGCAGGCACTTTGGGGCCAGAACATGCTGATGCCGTGGATCTGGCGACACCTGCGGGGCAGGTCAGCGGCCAATGGACGTGGCCCGAGACGACCGATGTTGGAGCCGGTCAGCGAGGCGCGGGTGTTCTCAGAAGCCGAGTAGGCCGAGCGGCAACGGCGGTTGCCCATTGCCGACCGCCGAGACGACGCCCGGGCAGAACGCCGATATGGCCAAGCCGGTGAACATCGTCGCCGGTCCGAGCGACATTCCGGACGCATCGGCCACCTTGGCGGCCGCATCGGCGACGTGCTGGCCCGGCTCCGACAGCATCGGGCACACCGACTGCCCCAGCGCCACCGGATCGGAGGCGTTCGGCAAGGTCAGGCCGGCATTGCTCAGCGAATTGATGAACGAGCTGGCGGTGTCGTCGGCATGGGCGGGAACCGCCGTCAAGGTCGCAACACCGACCAGCACCGCCGCAGCAAGAATGTTCTTCATCAGCTGCCGATGGTAGGCCAGGGGTCTGTCAGATGCCTGTCCAGGCAGAGTCGATCATCGATCCGATATCTATGATCTTGGCTTTCTGCGCACCCGGACTGTTGATCTCACCGGCCACGTGCGACGCGATGAACCTGCGGATCTCGCCGTCAACGTTGCCGACGATCCGAACCAACTCGGCACGGATCGACGACGAGGTGACATGGATGGCGATGTCCGAAGCCCGCGGACGCTGCACGTCGAGGATGAGTAGCAGCGGCTTGGCGGCCACCGCCCTGGCCCGCAGGTTGATCTCACCGAACACCAGGAATTTCGGGCGGTCGATCCGGAGGTCGATCGTCAGATCGATCTCCAGCGGGATGCGGATCGCGAAGTCGATGTGCTCGCCCAGGTTGCGGGTGACGATCGGCTGTTTGATCCGGACATTCGCCGAGATCTTGGCGATCTTGCCTGGTCCCTGCGCGAATGGGCCCATCGAGAACTCGTCGCCGGCCATGGTGCCGATCGCGTCACCGACGCGCCCCTCGGTAACGGCTATCTCGAAGAACCGGCGACCGAATTCCTCATAGCTGAGGGCTTCGTATTCTGACTGCTCTGACATTGTCTGAATACAGTCTCATGCCCGCCCGCGGCACGACAGCAAGGTCGGCGTTTACGTCGACGAGTGTCTTCGGCCGACGGGGTTATTCGACGAACAGCCGCAGTGCGCCGATGGCCGGACGACCCGGCGTCATTTCGGCGATCACGACGCCCCGTTCGCCGTTTCGGTCGGTCCCGGCCACGACGAACCGGCCGGCGGCGATCAGCTTCTGCACCCGGGCTCCGGCGAGTTCGGCCGCCAGTTCCGAAATGCCCATGCGGACGCCGTCGCCCCGCGTGATCTGCACCGGCTCGGACAGCCGCCGTCTGACGGCCAGCTCGTCTCCGGAGGCCGCCGCGGTCAGCACTTCACTGACCAGCCGCTTGGCCCGGCGGCCGCCGGTGCGCAGCCCCGTCAGAAATCCGCCCGCACCACCCAGGCCCTGATTGCGCAACAGCGCACCGGACAGGCCCAGACCGGCAGGGACGGCAGCCACCCCGCTGCGTACAAATTGCCCGATCATCGCCGGGAGTTCCCAAAAGGCTTGCAACCGCGTGATTTTGAGTTCACCGGCGACATCGGTCAAGTCGTAGCGCAGATAAGCCGGGATGCGCATCCGCACCGATTTACCCATCACGACTTCCAACTCCACGTCGCGCACCACGGTGTCGCCGAGCACGATGTCCGTATCCCGGCGGAACGTGATGGTGCGCGGACCGATGAAGGTGTCGTAGAACCGCTCGATGGCGGCGCGCCCGACATGTGGGCGGGAACCGACCGGGTCCTCGACCTGGCCGTCGGCACCGAACAGGCCGACCCAGGCTGCTCGATCGTGTGCGACAACGGCCTGAGGTGAACGTTCGACAGCGGCCAGCCGCGCGCTGCGTGGTGTCGATGCGGACATGCCACCATCGTCCCTCACGCCCATCCGACCTCCACGACCGGACATGGCGGCCACCGCACCAGTGGGCGCACACTGGTCGTTACAGCGACGGAACCCAGGAGCAGCCATGAGCCAGAGCGGGCCTTTCGGCATCAACCCCGAGGACTTCGACCGGGCGTTCCGGGATGCCGGGGATGGCATCCGGGACGCGCTGGAGCGGCTGGCTCGCGGCTCGAACTGGGCCTCGCTGCTGGGCGATCTGGCGCGGCAGCCACGAACCGAACACGAGCCGGCGACCGCAGGTGCCGCCGGAGACGGGATCTGGGTCGTCCATACGGTCGGCGCCGATGGTGGTGCGCACATCGAGGAGGCCTACCCGTCCGAACTTGACGCATTGCGCGCCAACAAGAACAACACCGATCCGACCCGGCGAGTCCGCTTTCTGCCGTACGGAATCGCTGTCAGCGTGCTCGACGCGCCGGAGTAACCGGTCCAGCGAAACCCGCCGACGGCGCAGCGCCAGCCGTTAGGCTTTGCCGCAAACGCCTAGGGGAGTTTCGTCCGAGGGGAGACACGCAGTATGTTTCGCGCAATCACGGTGGGTGCCGTCGCATTCGCCGGAGCCGCCGTCGCATTGGCACCGATCGCCGGTGCCGACCCGGCACTGGGCGGCAACGACGATTCCGGCCGCTACCCCACCGACGTGCCCGGCATGAACTACCAGGCCGCAAGCGGCGCACCCTGCGACAACACCGATACCTTCATCTTCGGCCGCGGCCCCGGCGGCGAGTCCATGGCCTGCCATTGGATTCCGAATCAGTGGCCACCGGTCAGTACCGGTTTCTGGGTGTACTCGTACCCGATCCAGGGAGTCCAGCCGATCGGCTCGCCGTGCCCAGGACCGCAGAGCGCCGCACAGGCTCCCGATGGCCGGCCGATGCTGTGTCTGGGCGCGCAGGGCTGGCAGCCCGGCATCTTCACCGGGGACGGGTTCTTCCCCGGCTGATTCACTCGAAGTGGCAGCCGATGGCGGCCAACATGGCGGTATGGGCTTTGACGGCCTGCCCGACCGTGAACGCCGCCAGCGGTCTCGGCGCGCTGATGTCGATGTTCTCGGTGATGGTCGTGCCCGTCGCACTGGGATCGAATGTCACTGCTCCCGAAAGCTTCACCTGCGGGAACTGGCGGGCTTCGGTGTAAACGAACCCTTTTGGGTCGACGAGTATCGAGGCGCGGTACGTCACCGACAGATTCAGCGGCCCGATCGGAATCCGGTCGCGCACCAGATAGTCACTGAAGTCGCCCGCCGCATCGCTACGTCGGTGGACGCGGTCCACCGACACCACCAGCGGATGCACCAGCGTCATATTGTGCAGGTCGGTGTAGAAATCACGCACCAGCGCCGGCGGCGCGGGCACCTCGGCAGTGAGTCGACGCCTGGTCTGCACGATCCACATGGAGCCCAACCGTACGGGTCCGGATATATGCGTGGGTCCGACTCCTTATATACGCGATATATGCGCGGGTCCGACCTGGTGTTTTCCCGCCTCCGAATCGGGGCACTTGACCGGTTCAGCAACGGCCGCGGCCCGGCAAGATCCACCCTCAGCACTATTGAAAGTTAGCTGATTACAGCTCCACAACGACGTCCGTGACCTTGCATTTGCACAAAGGCTATGCATGGCAATACATTAGACGCACTACCTGCGAGTTCTCGAATCTGCCTATGCACCAACATCATCCAGTTAAACAGGGATGTTGCGGACACCACAGTTCTGCCGAAATGTGATGGCAGACACAGAATTTTGCTAACTCGGAATTTTTCTTGCTAGCGTCCATCCGCATGTTTGCTATTGCGACCGCATCCCTGATCGCTCTGGTCAATCAGGTGTCGGGTACTCCGTACGTCACCGGCGGTGACTCACCGCACGGCACCGACTGCTCCGGATTGGCCTCCTGGGTGGCCAACGCGGCCTCCGGTCGCCCTGTTTACGGCAACCGGTTCAACACCGGCAACGAAGAGGCCGCCCTGCGCGCCCGTGGCTTCGTCTACGGCACTCAGCCGGGTGCGCTGAACATCGGCTGGAATGGCGGCCACACGGCCGTGACGCTGCCCGACGGCACGCCGGTCTCCAGCGGCGAGGGTGGCGGCGTCCGCGTCGGTGGCGGCGGCGCCTACCAGCGCCAGTTCACCCACCACATGTACCTGCCGACGGCCATGGAGGAGAACGCTCCGGCCGATCCGCCCGCCGGGGACCCGGCGCCCATGGCCGCACCCGCTCCGATGGACGTTCCGCCGCCTCCGCCGGGCCCGGCTGACCTGCCGGCCCCGGACATCGCTCCGCCGGGCGCGCCGATCGTCATGGCGGCGGCCAACATCGCTCCCGAAGCACCTGCCGGCCCGCAGGCACCTGCCGCACCGGAGGCACCTGCCCCGCCGGCGCCGGGTATGCCGGCCTGAGACGAACTCGAACGGGCGCTATCGGCCGACATAGTCGGCCAGATGCCGGCCGGTCAGCGTGGCGCGAGCCGCCACCAGATCGGCCGGGCACCCTTCGAACACCACTCGGCCGCCGTCATGCCCGGCGCCGGGGCCCAGGTCGATCAACCAATCGGCGTGCGCCATCACCGCCTGGTGGTGCTCGATCACGATCACCGACTTGCCTGCATCGACCAATCGGTCGAGCAATCCCAGCAGTTGGTCGACATCGGCGAGGTGCAACCCGACCGTAGGCTCGTCGAGGACATAGACCTCGCCCTGCTCGGCCATCTGCGCGGCCAGCTTCAACCGCTGCCGCTCCCCACCGGACAGCGTGGTCAACGGTTGACCAAGCGTCAGATAGCCCAATCCGACATCGGTCATCCGGTCCAGGATCTTCTGCGCCGCCGGCACCTTGGCCTCGCCATCGGCGAGAAACCGTGCGGCGTCGCCGACCGGCATGGCCAGCACTTCGGCGATGTTGCGCCCACCGAGGGTGTATTCGAGCACCGAGGCACCGAACCGCCTGCCTTCGCATTCCTCACAGGTCGACTCGACGGTGGCCATCACACCCAGCTCGGTGTAAATCACTCCGGCGCCGTTGCACACCGGGCACGCACCCTCTGAATTCGAGCTGAACAGTGCGGGTTTTACTCCGTTCGCCTTGGCGAAGGCCTTCCGGATCGGTTCCAGCGCACCACAATACGTTGCCGGGTTACTGCGTCGCGACCCACGGATCGGACTCTGGTCAATGGACACCACGCCCTCACGGCCGGCCACCGAACCGTCGATCAACGAGCTCTTGCCAGAACCGGCCACCCCGGTGATGACCACCAGCACCCCCAACGGGATGTCGAGGTCGACGTCCTGCAGATTGTTGGCGCTGGCACCTCGAATCTTCAATGCGCCGTTGCCTTTACGTACTTCGACCTTCAGTTCTGCACGGTCGTCGAGATGGCGGCCGGTGACAGTGTCGCTGCGCCGCAACTCCTCCACCAGACCCTCGAACACCACCTGACCGCCGGCCGAACCGGCACCCGGACCGAGGTCGACGACATGATCGGCGATCGCGATCATCTCGGGTTTGTGCTCCACCACCAGGACGGTGTTGCCCTTGTCCCGCAACTGGATCAACAGGTCGTTCATTCGCTCGATATCGTGCGGATGCAGGCCGATGCTGGGCTCGTCGAACACGTACGTGACGTCGGTCAGCGAGGATCCGAGATGACGAATCATCTTGACCCGCTGCGCTTCTCCGCCTGAAAGGGTGCCGGCCGGCCGGGACAGCGAAAGATACCCCAGGCCGATCTCGACGAACGAATCCAGGGTGTGCTGCAACGCGGCCACCAGTGGCGCAACCGACTTGTCCTTGACCGTGCCGATCCACTGCGCCAGATCGGTGATCTGCATCCCGCTGGCGTCGGCGATGTTGACGCCCTTGATCTTTGACGACCGTGCCGTTTCCGACAGTCGGGTGCCGGCACATTCGGGACAGCTGGTGAAGGTCACCGCGCGGTCGACGAACGCCCGGATGTGCGGCTGCATGGCCTCGACGTCCTTGGACAGGAAGGACTTCTGGATCTGCGGGATCAGGCCGAGGTAGGTCAGGTTGACGCCGTCGATCTTGAGCTTGGTGGCCTCTTTGTGCAGCAGCGCATCGAGCTCTTTCTTGGTGAACTTGTTGATCGGCTTGTTCGGGTCGAAGAAGCCGCAGCCGTTGAAGATTCGCCCGTACCAGCCGTCCATGCTGAACCCCGGGATGGTCAGCGCACCGTCGTTGATCGACTTGGTGTCGTCGTACAGCGCGGCCAGATTGATGTCGTTGACCGCGCCCCGTCCCTCACATCGCGGGCACATGCCGCCGACGATGTTGAAGTCCCGGCGTTCCTTGACCGTCCGTCCACCCTTCTCGAAGGTCACCGCGCCGGCGCCGCTGATCGAGGCGACGTTGAACGAGAAAGCTTGGGGCGAGCCGATATGCGGGGTCCCCAGCCGGCTGAACAGGATGCGCAGCATCGCCCCGGTATCGGTGGCGGTGCCGACCGTCGAGCGCGGATCGGCACCGAGCCGCTGCTGATCGACGATGATCGCGGTGGTCAGCCCCTCCAGCACGTCGACGTCCGGCCGGGCCAGCGAGGGCATGAAACCCTGCACGAAGGCACTGTAGGTCTCGTTGATCAGCCGTTGCGATTCGGCGGCGATGGTGTCGAACACCAACGAGCTCTTACCTGAGCCCGATACCCCGGTGAACACCGTCAGCCGGCGCTTCGGCAACTCCAGATCGACGTTCTTGAGGTTGTTCTCCCGAGCCCCGGTGACCCGGATCAGGTCATGACTGTCGGCAGCGTGTGATGTCCTGGCCATGGCGCCTACGCTAGCGGTGCGTCCGGTCCGGGTGCTTCTCGATTCCTGATCTCAACGACGGTCCCGGCCCGGCCCGGTGAGGAATTCACGTATCGACAGCCGACGGGAGAACGGCGGGATGTTGAGCCGGACGATCCGCAGTGTGCCACCGACCAACACTGCGGCCAGCGGCAATTCACCGAACGCAGCCGACAGGATCGAGGTGAGCCGATCTCCTGAGCGGGCGGTCATGATGTCGAACCAGGCATCACAGACCAGCAGCACGCCGGTCGTGAATGCGAAAACGGTCAGCAGTGGACTGTGCAGGAAGCCCAGCACCGCGGTCGCCGACAAGAACACCACCAGCACCACGTCGAATCCGATCCAAGTCCCGCGCCAGTTCTCAGCGGTGTAGTCCTGCGGCAACGTGGCGCCCAGGTAGACGATCCACGGCAACAGGGCCAGCGCAGCGCTCACACTCACCCACGACCGGATGCGACCGATGGCCCGGGTGTGTTGTGCTCTGGCCATCAACCACCGCGACTGACTTCGAACGCCTTGACCACGAGCAGGACCGCTCCGGCAACCAGGTAAGCGCGCAACCCGATCATGCCCAGCCGGGTGGCCGGGTTCCAGGTGACCGGCTCCAACAGGGCCAGCGGGGGCATCCGCCAGGTATCGCGATCCAACTCGGCGATGTCCTTCAACGCCGGTCCCGCAGGTTGGCGTTTCGACATTGCCCGCAGTGCCACATAGGCCAATACTCCGGCGACGGCCAGGCCGATCGCCAGGTACTCGCTGACAGTGACGACATTGATCTTGGGGAACAACGTCGTTGCCATCAGAATGCCGGACAGCATCAACAGCACACCGACGATGACCGCGGCCAGCCAATTGAGCCACGGGCGATTCACCCAGGGCCCCAACACTTCCCGATCGTTACACAGCAGCAGCAGGAACACGCTGGCACTGGGCAGCAGCAGACCTGCCAAGGCCTGCACCGCGGTGGTGATCAGGCCAAGCGGGGCATTCGGAATCAGCACGACGGCCGCGGCCAGCATGATCATGGCGCAGTAGGACACGTAGAACTGCTTGGCGTCCTTGAATCCGCGGTGCAACGAATGCTTCATCCCGAACACGTCACCGAACGCGTAGCTCGTGGCCAGCGTGACCGCGGCGGCACCGACGATGGCCGCATCCATCAGAACGATCGCGAAGATGTTGCCGAGGGCGTGATTGTTCCGGCCGAGGAGGTCCGCGACATTTCCGGCGTCCTGGAAATTGCCCACCTGGTTGGTGGAGTTGGCAGCCCAATCGCCCACCATGACCAACGCCGCCGCACCGATGACCACGACGAACGCGCCGATCACCGTGTCCGCACGCTCATAACCGATGAACCGGGGGGTGATGCGCTTGTCGACGATGTTGGACTGTTGGAAGAACAACTGCCACGGCGCCACCGTGGTACCGACAATGGCGATGATCAACAGCACCGCATCCGAACTGACGCCCCCGGAAATACCAGGCACCACAAACGATTTCGCTGCTTCGCCCCAGCGCGGATGGGACATGAACAACATCGGTATCTGCAGCAGGGTGATCGCGATGAACACGAACATGGCGCGTTCCCAACGGCGGAAACTGCCGGTGGCCATGATCGCCACCAGGGCCACCGCCGCCGTCGGCACGACGATGTACTTGGACACCCCGAAGTAGTCCGCCACCAGCGCGATGCCGATGAACTCGGTCACGATGGTCAGAAAGTTCAACAGAAACAGATCACCGACGGAGAACCAGCCCCAGCCGCGGCCGAACCGCTCGTTGATCAGTCGGGCATGCCCGACGCCGGTGACCGCTCCCAGGCGCACCACCATCTCCTGGTTGACGATCAGCACCGGGATCAACAGCAACAGCGTCCACAGCAGGCTGTAGCCGTAGTTCTGGCCGGCCTGGGCGTAGGTCGCCACCCCACCGGCGTCGTTGTCGCCAACCATCACGATGATGCCGGGGCCGAGAATCGCCGCCAGCGTCAGCAACCGGGTCTTCAGCGTCGAGCCGCTGTCCGGGTCGCTGACGCTGATCTTGCCGAAGGCGCCCTCGATGTCACCGAGATGCGCCGAATCCAGAACGGCGCTCGGCTGCCGTGGCAACGCTGAAGGTGTTGGCTGAGAAGGTGATTCGGGCGCACTCATGGCCGTGTTCCGTTCGGACGGCCGGGCCCTGCGCCGATGTCGCGGATCGGACGCGGCGCAGGCTCGCGCCGGCGCCAGTCCTCGGGTATGAGCGCCTCGAGGATGTCGTCGTAGGTCACCACACCCAGCAGCCGGTCGTTGTCGTCGACGACCGGCACAGTGGCCAGGTTGAAATCCGACATGAGCAAGGCGATGTCGGTCAGATCCGCATCCGGCGACACGCGCACCGGGTCGGGATCCATCAATTCGGAAACGCCGGCGCCGGCCGGGTCGGCCTGCAGCAGCCGTATCACCGAGACCACGCCGATCAGCTGCTGATCGGTATTGAGCACGTGCATCTTCAGCAGCGCCTCGGGCTGCAATGAACGCGCTGCGGCAATCAGGCCAAGGGCGGTGGTCGCGGAGGCGTCCGCGGCGCAGGTGACGACGTCGATGTTCATCAGACCGCCGGCAGACTCGCGGTTGAAACCCATCAACGTGATCACCTTGGTGCGCTGCCCGTGCGGAAGCAGATCAAGCACCTTGCGGCGGCGCGACTGACGTAGGTCGAACACCGCATCGGCGGCATCGTCGGCACGCATCCGTCCCAGCACCGCAGCTACTTCGACGTCAGGCATGTCGCCGAAGAGCTGACTGGCCTTCTCGGGATCCAGTTCCTCGAAGACATCCGCCTCCAGCTCGGGGTTCTCTCGAACCCGATCCAGGATCTCGTCTTCTTCCGCCTCGGTGGCGTCTTCGAGCAGGTCGGCGATCTGAGCCGGCTTCAGGGTGTTCACCCGGCCCTCGACACGACGCACCAGCATCGACTTGTCGTGGCCGATCAACGGCTCGAACGCACGCCAGTCCCGGCTGGCATGTCCCCCGCTGGCCTTGATCAGGCCGAACAGCCGGGACGGCTTACGGGTGTCCAGTCGCGCCAGGATCCAGCCGTCTGCGGTGGATTCCAGCTCCAGGTCATACGCATGGACCAACTCGGCGTTCGGAACATCGATGAATCGATGGTCGAGGATGTCGGCCTTGAGCAGATATTCGCCCTCGCGGCGGCCGAAGGCCCGCAGGTCGACCTTGTTCTTGGTCAGCTCTACCTGGTCGGTGGCGAGTTTCTTGACGTGCTCCGCGGGCACGAAGACCTGATGGCCACCGAGGCCGACCACCAATCCGGTCACCAGCGGATAGCTCTCTGCTCCGCGCAATCGGACGATGATGTCGTCGACCTTGCCCACGGCCTCGCCGGAACGCGAAACCACCGGCGCTTTGAGCAGTTCCGAAAAATGCATCACCGGATTCTCGGCTCCAGTGTCGGCCGGTTTCCCTGATTTGCTCATAGCGACTCCTTCGAGTACGGCACGGCCGATCGTGACGGCAGCGCTCGGGCAATACGGACCTGAGGTCGATTCGGATTACCGTTTAGTAAATCGACTGCAAACAAACGGATTTCGCCAACCCGAGTGACCGATCACGACACCGCGAGCACGCATCAACATACCTGCATGGCGGGAACCGCCGATCAGTTGCCACGAGGGAATTGCACCACAGATCTTCTGTGGATTGGCTGGAGATCACCAGCGGCACACACTGGCGTCAGCGTGTGCCGTTCGACCGCGCTCGGTCGGTCAGCGGCCGAAGCCGGCGTCCCGCAGAGCCTGCGCCATCGAGCCACTCGGCGCCGCCGACTCCCGACGACCAGAGTTGTTGCCGCGCACCTGATTACGGTTCTGACCTCCGTTGCCCTGGCCACCACGGCCCTGGTCCCCGCGGTTCTGCCCACCGCCGTCCCGGCGCGGACCCGCAGGCCGCTCCCCTCGGCCGGCCGGCCGTTGCGCCTCATCGTTCAGCCGCAGGCTCAACCCGATCCGTTGGCGTTCCACGTCGACCTCGAGAACCTTGACCTTCACCACCTGGCCCGACTTGACCACCTCATGGGGGTCGGACACGAACCGATCGGCCATCGCCGAGACGTGGACCAGACCGTCTTGATGCACACCGACGTCGACGAAGGCACCGAAGGCGGCGACGTTTGTCACCACGCCTTCCAGCACCATGCCGACCTTGAGGTCGGTTACCTTCTCGACGCCGGCCGCGAACGTCGCGGTGGAGAACGCCGGGCGCGGGTCACGTCCGGGCTTCTCCAGCTCGGACAGGATGTCGCTCACCGTCGGGATGCCGAAGCGCTCATCGGCGAAATCCGCGGGCGCCAGCGACCGCAGCTTGCGCTCATCGCCGATCAATTCCGCCAGCGTCACACCGGACCGGTCCAGGATGCGCCGCACCACCGGGTAGGACTCGGGGTGCACCCCGGAAGCATCCAGCGGGTCCTCCCCGCCGGAGATCCGCAAGAAGCCCGCGCACTGTTCAAATGCCTTGGGACCCAATCGAGGAACATCCAACAGCGCGGCACGACTGCGGAACGGCCCGGCCTGGTCGCGGTGGGACACGATCGACTCGGCAAGCGACTCGGTGACGCCGGAGACCTTGGCCAACAGCGGCACCGACGCGGTGTTCAGGTCCACGCCGACGGCGTTAACCGCATCCTCGACCACCGCGTCCAGACTGCGCGCCAGGGTTCCGGGCGTGACGTCGTGCTGATACTGGCCGACCCCGATGGACTTGGGTTCGATCTTGACCAGCTCGGCCAGCGGATCCTGCAGGCGGCGGGCGATCGACACCGCGCCGCGCAGCGTGACGTCCAGTTCGGGTAGTTCGTGCGCCGCGTACGCCGACGCCGAATACACCGAAGCGCCGGCCTCGCTGACCATCGCCCTGATCGGGGTCTTGGCCGGCCCCTTGGCGCCGGCGGCCTTCAGGTCGGCGATGAGTTCGGTTGCCAGCGCATCGGTCTCACGCGACGCGGTGCCGTTGCCGATGGCGATCAACTCGACATTGTGCCGGGCGACCAGTGCCGCGAGGGTGGCCTTGGCGTCGTTCCATTTGTTCTGCGGCTGATGCGGATAGATGGCGCAGGTGTCCACCACCTTGCCCGTGCCGTCGACCACCGCAACCTTGACGCCGGTGCGGAAACCGGGGTCCAGTCCCAGCGTGGCGCGGGTGCCGGCCGGTGCGGCCAGCAGCAGGTCTTTGAGGTTCTTCGCGAATACCGCGACGGCGTCCTCCTCGGCGCGCTGGCGCAGTTTGATCCGGGCATCGACCGAGGCCGAGATGCTGAGCTTGGTCCGCCAGGCCCAGCCGACGGTCGAGGTCAACCACGGCGTCGCGGCACCACCGGCTCCCCTGTCGACGCCGAGAGAACGGGCGATCATCGCCTGGTACAGCTCGTCGTCACCGCCGTTGAAACTCAGCGAAAGCGCTTCTTCCTTCTCACCGCGCAACACCGCCAGCACTCGGTGCGAGGGCATCTGCTCCAGCGGCTCGGCGTACTCGAAGTAGTCACGGAATTTTTGTGCCGCAGGGCTTTTCGCGGCCGCTTCGGACCACGGCTTGGTCTGCAGACTGCCGTCGTTCCAGAACTTTTCCCGTACCGCGCCGACCAGTTCGGCGTCCTCGGACACCCGCTCGACCAGGATGTGCCGCGCACCCTCCAGCGCTGCGGCGGCATCAGCCACCTCCTCACCGAGGAACTCCGCTGCCAACTCCTCGGGGTTGAGCGACGGGTCGGCAAGCAACCGGTCGGCCAGCGGCTCAAGCCCAGCCTCGCGGGCAATCTGCGCCTTGGTGCGCCGCTTGGGCTTGTAGGGCAGATAGATGTCCTCCACCCGGGCTTTGGTGTCGGCCGTCAACAGCGCGCGCTTCAGCTCGTCGGTGAGCTTGCCCTGCTCCTCGATGGAGGCCAGCACGGCGTCGCGGCGCTGATCCAGCTCGCGCAGATACCGCAGCCGTTCCTCCAGCGTGCGTAGCTGACCGTCGTCCAGGCTGTCGGTGACTTCCTTGCGGTACCGCGCGATGAACGGCACGGTGGCCCCCTCGTCGAGCAGGCCGACAGCGGCCGCTACCCGGCCCTCGGCCACGGCCAGCTCCTCGGCCAGACGGGCGTTCACGGACTTCACGGCGGGGTTGGCGCTCGAATTCACGCGCTGGACCCTACCCAATGCGGCTGACAGCACCCGGGCAGGCGCGCCCGCCCGTGGGTGAGGTGCTCACGACACTTCGACCAGATCCCGGCGCAGGCCGGAATTGAGCTACAACGACAGCCTGGTGGCAGCCACGCGGCAGGCCGATACGGCGATGTACGCCGCGAAGAACACCCGGCGCGGCTGCGGCATCCGGGCTTCGGCACCCACCGGCTGAGCCTCAGCTACGCCCCTCCAGCAAGTCACGTGAGCGCAGCGCCAGCCAGAGCTGCGCGATGTCGGCGGTATCGGACAGCTGAGCGCCGGTGAGTTCTTCGACCTTTCGGACCCGGTAGAGCACGGTCTGCCGGTGCACGTTCATCGCTGCGGCGGTGCGCTGCCAGGAACGCTGGTTGTCCAGGAACGCCTCAAGCGTTTCGACCAGCCCGGTGCGGTGCACCGCGTCGTGTTCGACGAGTGGACCCAGCCAGCGCTGCACCAGGGCCCGGGCATCTTCCACCCCGCCTACCCCGGCCCACGGTGTCGCTGAGCCGTAACGCACCACCGAATCCGAGGTTCGTTGCGCGGTACCCAGTGCCCAGGCCGCTTCCCGCGCCGCCTCGGCAGACCGGCCGACGGTTCGCAAGGTCCGGCTGGCCCCGATCTTGGCCGTCGAGCCGAGTGAGGTCGCGATCGCCTCGATCGACCCGTCGCCGCCGGGCACCACGGCGTGCGCGACACCGGCCCGGAACACCGACAGGTGCGCGACACGCCGGCGCCACAGCGCCACATGCAGGTCCCGCAGGCGCTGTCCGTCATCACACACAGCTGAGACGAAGATCGCCTGCGCTGGGTCCAGACCCGTGGAGACCATCAGGCGACGGGTGGCCCGATCGTCCGCGCGGCCGTCGATGAGCTGCGCGGTGAGTTCCGCGCCGGAGCGTCGGGTGTGTTCCAGGGCCAGACGTGTCTGGGACAGTTCGAGCGCCACCACGGTCGCGGCGTGCTGCATCAGCACGCCGTCGAGCGCTGCATTGCCGTGCCGGACGGTGGCCAGCACCGCGTCGTCATGAGTCGGCACTTCACCGACCAAGACCTCGGTGCCGTCTGCGGTGACTATCGACCGTGACCCGGCAGCCAAGGTGCCGAGCGACGCGGTGCACACCGCCTGGGCTACTGCGGCGTCCGGGTGCGGCCCGTCCGGGTGGTAGGCCAGTCCGGTGACCCGATCGCAGACGAATACCGGACAGCGCAGTTCCTTGGTCAGTGCCTCCGCGATCCGAGATCGCTCGATGCCTGCAGATGTGGTGCGCCGCAACGTGTCATAGATCCGGGCGGTACGCATCAACCGCTGCGACTGCTCGAGCAGGGTGGCTTCGGCGATGGTCCGGGCGATCGCCACGAACGGCATCGGATACCGGATCCACAGCACGGGAAAGTGCAATCGCTCGCTGGCCCGGGTGAATCGCTGGGTGAGCTCTGGGCAGTACATCTGCTCGCCGATGGCCAGGGCGCTGGTTCCGACGCGTTGCAGTTCCTCCAGCAGTTGTTCCTGTTCGGCCGCACCGGCGGGAAACGACATGCCGTTGGTCATCAGCAGATCGCCCTCGCTGACCCATTCCCACGGTGCCGGCAGGTCTGAGGTGTGAGTCCAGGTCACCTGCCGGTCCAGTCCGGACTTGCCTGAGTGCAGCCGCAGCTGCAGGTGCGGGGCGTCCAGTAGTTCTCGGACCGTGATGCTCACCGTCCAACGGTATCGCTCGATGCGATCACGCGACTGGGATCACCGGACACTTTCCGCGGCGAGTGCAGGCTGCACGTCGCCTGCGGTGCGCGCCCGCCACAGCTTGATCAGACCGAAGTAGATGAAGAACGTCCCAACCGTGCCTACGATCCACGCCGTGTCGATGCCGCCGATCTTGTTGGCCACCGCGCCCGTATAGAAAGCCGTTGACATGAAAGGGATTTGGATCACGAAGCCGAGGAAGTAGCTCAGTACAGCCGGGACATTGAAGGCGCCGTAGCCACTCTTCGGGTCACTGAACGAGGACGGGTCGTAGTGGCCCTTCTTCACCACGTAGTAGTCGATCAGGTTGACGATGCTCCACGGGATCAGCAGGTAGATCAGGACGTTGATGAAGTTGGAGTACTCCACGAGGAAGTCGTCCGAGAATCCGATGGCGGCGACGAACACCACCACCGCAATCACCATCGCCGTGATGTTCCTGGCCGAAGACTTCGGCGACCACTTCAATTTGAAGGCCTGGATACAGGTCAGTGTGCACAGCGATGATCCGTACATGTTGATCACGCCGGCGTCGATCGCACCGAAGAAGAACACCAGCATCACGAACACGAACAGCGGGCCGGGCATGATGCGCGACAAACTGGCCAGCGAGGCATCGGCGCCCAGGCCCGCCACGAGAAGCGCACCGACGATCATCGCGCCGACGGCCCCGAGCAGCGTGCCAAAATACGTGTACCAGAAGGCCGAGCGGGGGGTGGTGGAGCTCGGCAGATAGCGGGAGTAATCCGAAACATACGGCGCATACGACAGCTGCCAGATGCCGGCTACCGATGCCATACCCAGGAAGCCGATCCAGTTGAAGGAGCCGCCGCCACCGCTACCGCCGGCGCCGCCGTGGGCCGCGGAGACTGCGGTATAGCCGAGGGTGAGCACCAGCGCCAGACCCGAGAGCCAGACCATCACCCGGTTCATCCGGAGGATGAGCTGGTATCCGACCACGACGGTGGCCAGCGTGAGAAGAGTGCTGAACGCCAGCGCCACAACGGTATTCAGCGAAGGGAAGACGGCGACCAAAGTCTGCTGCGCCAATACCATCAGGGATACGATCCAGCCGACGTAAGCAAGTATCACGACGACGATCACCAGTAGTGAGCCGTACATCCCGAACTGCGCACGCGCCTGGATCATCTGCGGTACCCCAAGGCCCGACCCCTGCACCGAGTGCAGCGCCATGAACACCGCGCCCACGACGCTACCGACAACGATGGCGATGACCGTGGAGGTGACGTCCAATTTATAGATCGTCGGACCGAGCAGACCGGTCACCACAGCTAGCGGGATGATCTGGACCGTGAACCAGAAGGAGAAGAGATGTCGGACCTTTCCGGTGCGCTGCGATTCCGGCACCGGTTGAATAGTCAGATACTCGACCCTAGAGCCACTGTCATGCGACATGGGACACGTCCTTTTACGTTGGTGTGGCGATGATTTCAGATGATTTGGTGCACATCGGCGGAGTCAGCGGATGGCGAAGCCGCGGTCGACGACGTTTTCCAGCAGGTCCAGGTAGTCGTCCAGGTCCTCGCGGGCGGCGCGGGGCGCGGCGGCGTACGGCATCGCGGTTTTCACTGCAGGACTGAGGAAATAGGCCCCCGCGGCCAGGACTGTGAGCGCTTCGAACTGCTCGGGCGCACCGACCACGAGATTGTCCAGTGCGGCTTCGGGTTCCTTGCCCGCACTGGCGTCCAGTGCCGCGGTGAGGTCGTCGACGAGGTCGGGCCGATAGCCCAAAACCTGGTCGAGCAGCCGGCCGGAGACCTCCGCCGTGGTGGCCGAAGGCATGGAATCGCTTGCCGGAATCAAGGTTTCGGCCAGGGCGGCGAACACGCTTCGCTGTTCGGTGGTGAGCATCGTGTCCTCAGAACGCAGTCGGGATGCTGGAACGGGTTTCGGCCAGATGCCGCATGGACCGCAGTGCGACGGCCATGATCGTGGCGGTGGGATTCATGCCGGTCGAGGTGACCATGGTGCTGCCGTCCACGATGAACAGATTCGGGATGTCATGTGTACGGCACCATTCGTCGACGACGGAGGTGGCCGGGTCGGTGCCCATCTTCGTGGTGCCGAGCAGATGCCATGCGCTGTGCCGGACCACCGGAACCGGATGTACCGCAACGGCTCCCGCGGCCTGGTGGGCCTCGACGGCCCGCGCGACGTTGAAGTCGAGCATCCGCCGGCAGTTCTCGCCGATCGTGTAGTGGATCTTGGCAGCGGGGATCCCGTCGGAATCGGTGACGTTGGGATCCAGTGTCACGGTGTTGGATTCATCAGGCAGGTCTTCGGTGGTGATGCCCCACTCGGTATAGCGGCCGAACGTCTGTTTCAGCCGCGGATGGAAGTTGGCGCCGAAGCCGTCGCGCCAGTTGTCGCCGGGCTCCCACAGGGTCTGGGCCAGCGGGCCTCCGGTCGGCATAAGGTTCCACTTCGCACCGCGGACGAATCCTCGGTCGGTGTCGGTCTCGTAGAACTGCAGTGACTGCAGCGCCTGACCGGCCGGACCGAGCCAGGTCTCCATCTCGTCGTCGTAGGCACCGTAGACCGAGGCATAGGGGTGGGTCATCAGCCGCTTGCCGACCAGTCCGGACGAGTTGGCCAGGCCGCCTTCGGCAGAGTTCAGCAGGAGCCGGGGCGTTCCGATTCCGTTGGCCGCCAACACCGTTACCCGGGCTGACTGATGCTGCAACGTGCCGTTGCGGTCGATGTATTCGGCGCCGGTGACCAGGCCACGCGCGTTCGTGGTGAGCCGGCTGACCCGGGCCCCGGTCACCAACCGCACCCCGAGCTTGATCGCGTCACGCCAGTGCGTGATGTCGGTGCTGGCCTTGGCACCTACCGGGCAACCGGATTCGCACGC
This sequence comes from Mycobacterium sp. MAA66, assembly GCF_041261665.1. Taxonomy (NCBI): domain Bacteria; kingdom Bacillati; phylum Actinomycetota; class Actinomycetes; order Mycobacteriales; family Mycobacteriaceae; genus Mycobacterium; species Mycobacterium sp. MAA66. The sequence continues at coordinate 1,155,646 of NZ_JBGCCC010000001.1, forward strand.
GCCGTAACGCTGACACGCTTCCTGGTTCTTGTACTTGCGCGAGGCGATGGCGTTCGGGGCGGGCCACCAGTGCCAGCCCAGCTTGTCCATGCCTTTGGCCGCCACCAGGCCGTACTTACCGATCGGCAACGGCGGCAGCGGGAAGGTGTGCGGATCGGGATAGGCCGGGTCGCCTTCCAGTCCCGAGGCGCCGATGTGGTGGGTGATCTCGTCGTAGAACGGCCGCAGATCCTCGTAGGTGAACGGCCAGTCCTCGGCGACCCCGTCGAGCGTCTTCACCCGGAAGTCCGATGGCATGGCACGCACCCAGTGGCCGGAGAACATGATGGTGCTGCCGCCGACGCCATTGAACATCAACGGCTCGACCGGACTCTCGGTGCTGTCGATCGGGTAGTCCGCTTCGTTCTGCCGGACGTTCGGGCTGGCGTTCCATTGCTTGAGCCGGGTCAGCTCCCACTCCGGCTTACCGGCGGTGAAATCGTCGGGCAGGTTCCAGCCGCCCTGTTCCAGGCACACGACCTTCAGTCCATGACCGGCGAGTTCGAGCGCGGCTACCCCACCCGATGCTCCGGCGCCCACGATGAGCACATCGAATTCATCACTACTGCCGTCATGTGGCGCGTTCACCAGTTCGCACTCCTGGTCAGGTCGGGGCGGGTGCCGCCTCGGGCTGGAGACTTGCGATCAATGATGCGTGCGTCACACTCGAGACGGCGAGTGCTGTTCTGCACAAATTGGTGAACCCCCCTTGTGCATCTGAATAAATCCGCCGACGGGGCGCTATCGACTCACGTTTCGGATCCGACGGGCGGTGAGGGCGACGGCCAAGGTGGTCAGCTGCTTGGGGTCATCCAGATCGGCGTCGAGCAACCGGTTGATCTGCCCGAGCCGGTAGTACAGCGACTGGCGGCGAATATGCAGCCGTTGCGCAGCCTCGGCCTTATGCCCAGCGCACGCCACCAGCGCCTCCACCGTCCGCACCAGCTGCCCGCCCCGGGCCTCGTCGGCCCGCTCCAGGGCACCGAGCTGGTCGTCGATGAACTGCCTCAGCGCGTCATGGTCGCCGTGCATCGCCAGCAATCGGTCCAAGGCCAGCTCGCGCACCGAGACGACCGAACCGGCGTCCTCGTCCGCACGGGGCAGTCGCAAAACGTCCAGGGTTTCAGCCATCGCACGCGGCAGCTCCGCAATATCCTCGACCACGCGACCCACTGTGGCGCACAACATGTTTCGGTGTGGGACGGTGCCCTTCAGCGCTTCAATCACCGTGCTGAACAGGTTCGAACCGGCCGGCGTCGCCGGCGCGACCAACAACCCACACAGCACGCCGTCGATCAGGCTGACGATCCCTTGCCCCACCGCACCGATCACCGCGTCGGCGACCTGCGCTGCCGAGTCGACGCGGGTTGGATCCACACAGATGCACACGTACTGGTGACGTGTGGTGGCCAAGCCGGCGGCTCGCAGCCGCGATTCGAGGACCGCGCGGTCGGTGGGCCGGTTCGCCATCAGGTATTCCAACACCAGATGCTGCGCCCGCAAGGCGCCGGCGATCGCGGTACGTTCCCGGATGAGGCACAGGCCCAGCACGATCGGCGCCCGGTCGAGCACCGCTTCGCACAGCACGGGGGCCGGCCCTACCGGACCGATCGCTAGCCGGCCCCACACAGTGCCGTCGACCAGCACCGGGGCTTCCGCGAAATCACTGGTGGGCGTGCCTGATTCAACAGCGATTCGACCTGCGTAGTCGCTGACCCGGGCCCAGGTGCCCAGGATGATGGCCACCTGATCGACCAGCTCGGTCAACGATGCGCCGCGAGCCAATGATTCGGACAGCGTGCGTGAGGTCTCGTCGGCATGCCGTAACCGCACCACCGACTGATTGATCAGCTCACTGTTCACGGCCTCGGCAACCTCGGTGAACCGCAGCGCGGGGGCCAGTTCGACGACCGGAAATGACAGCAGCTGCGCCTCCTGCACGAGCTCGTCCGGGATCCGACCGAAGGTCCGGCCCACTTCGAAGAACAACCCGGCGACGCCTCGCTCGGAGAGCTGACGGACGTATCGCCTGCGGGCGTTGTCGTCCACCCCGACCAGCCCGACACCATTGGTCAACAACACCTCATCGCCGCGTAGCAGCGCCGCGATGTCATACAAGTCGGTTGAATGCACCCACCGCACCACATGGTCGAGATTCGTTGCCCCACTGAGGACCTTGGGGCTCGCGGCCTGCAGCGACGGGTGCGCAAGGACATCGGCGACGGTAAGTGCCATACGACAGTATGGCCCAGATACAGCACCAAATGTATGACAATACGTCCGTTGCTCCCATCCGGACTACAAGCGCATCCTGAGATGGCTCCTCTGGGTTTAAGGAAACACATGACAACACTGGTGACCGGCGGCCGCGGATTCGTCGGCCGGCATCTCGTCGAACAACTGCTGGCCGCCGGTGAGCCGGTGATCACCTATAACCGCGACTACTCGGTCGATCCACGGCCCGGGGTGACCCCGGTACTGGGTGAGCTCTTCGACCTCCCCCGACTCACCGACACCCTGCGGACCCACAATGTGGGCCGCATCATCCACACCGCCGGCCAGAGCCATCCGGCGTTGTCCATCGAACTGCCGGTCACCACGTTCGCCGCCAATGCCGACAGCACCCTGGCGGTATACGAGGCGGCCAGGATGTCGGACGTGCGGCGCATCGTGTTCTTCTCGTCCGAATGTGCACTGGGCAACATCCAAGCTCCCGGACCGATCACCGAGGAGATCAAACCCGAACCGACGACGGTGTACGGGGTGACCAAGGTCGCCGGCGAATTGCTTGGCAGCGTGTACAACTCGCTCTACGGAATGGAAGTGGTATCGCTGCGTATCACCGAGGTCTACGGGCCCGGGCTATGGATGCCGAGCCTGCTCGGCGACATGATCCGGGCGGGCCTGCGTGGCGAGAAGTTCACCCTGCCGTCCGGTGGGGATCACGGGTTTCAGCTCGTCTACGTCGACGACGTCGCGACTGCCGCCCGGTTGGCATCCACCACCGACACACTGACCCAACAGGCGTATTTCGTCTCGGGCGGCTCCCGGGCGACGGTGTTCGAGACCGCCGACCTACTGCGAAAATTCCTGCCGGACGCACAGTTTGAGATCGGCCCCGGGTTCCTGCCGGACTGGGACCGACAGGTGCAGTTCGATCTGACCAACTCGACGCGCGATCTGGGGTATGTGCCGGCCTGGTCGTTGGAGGATGGCCTGGCGGCGCAGATCGACTGGATCCGCTCAACCGAAGCTTCCTGAAAGGTACTGCACATGGGCGAAATGACCGGCCGCATCGCGTTGGTCACCGGGGCATCGTCGGGCATCGGCCTGGCCACCGCCGAGGTGCTGGCCCGCGAGGGTGCCGACGTCGCACTGTTGGCCCGCCCCGAGGACGACCTCGCCGAGGCCGTGCGCGCGGTGCAGGCCCACGGCCGCAAGGCGATTGCGTTCAGCGCCGATGTTCGTGATCCGGTAGCGGTGCGCGCAGTTTTCGAGCAGGCCGAAGCCGAGCTCGGTCCACTGGATGCGGTGCACAACAACGCCGGCATCTCCGCCGTCGGACCGCTGGTCGACACCTCCGACGACACCTTCCGAGCCCTGGTCGACATCAATCTGGCCGGGTCGTTCTACGTGTTGCGCGAGGCCGCCCGGGTGATGCAGCCGCGACGGGCCGGTGCCATCGTCAACACCGGTTCCGAACTCGCGCTCATAGGCCAGCCGGGCTACGTCGCTTACACCGCCACCAAGGGCGCCATCGTCGCGATGACCCGCAGTGCCGCAGCCGAACTCGTGTCGTGGGGCATCCGGGTGAACTCGGTGTGTCCCGGCACGACCCGAACTCCGTTACTCATGGTCGAGTTCGAGGACAGCCCCGACCCCGACGCCGAGATCGCCGAAATCTCATCCAGCGTCGCTGCGGGACGTTTCGGCGAGCCACAGGAGATCGCCGAAGCCGTCGTCTTCCTGCTGTCCGATCGGGCCAGTTACATGGTCGGCACTCAGATGGTCGTCGACGGTGGACGGTCGACCTGCATACCTGCCGGCAACATCGGCGTCTCCCACCATGACTGACCTACAAGGAGTTTCGATATGACCGAGCAGAAACCGTCCCGGCTGTATCGGGAGATGACCTGGCCGGAGATCGCAGAGGCCGCCCGCGCCGACATCCCGGTCGCCATCCCGATCGGGTCCACCGAACAGCACGGCCACCATCTGCCGGTCTGCACCGACTGGCTCATCCCCGAGAAGCTGCTGGAGGCGGCCAGCCACCGGACCGACCTCGTCGTAGGCCAGTTCGTCCCGTTTGGTTATCGAAGCCGGCCGGCCAGCGGTGGCGGACAACATATCCCGGGCACCTTGTCGCTGCGGGCCACCACCTACATCGCACTGCTCGAGGATGTCCTCAGCGAGCTGAAGCGGGCCGGGTTCCGCAACATCGTGCTGTACAACTGGCATTACGAGAACAGCGGCTTCATCTACGAGCCGGCGTTCCTGATCTCAGAGAAGCACCCGGAGCTCAAGATCCTGGTCATGGAGGACGTGAACCCCGACTTCACCCCTGACCGCCAGCAGGCCATCTGGCCCGACGGATTCCCCGGTCTGGCCTTGGAACACGCAGCAGTGATCGAGACCTCACTGCTGCTCCACCATGCGCCGCACCTGGTGCGGACCGCGCACATCGCGGCCGATGCTCCCGAGCGCGTGGTCAATCACGATGTGCTGCCGATAGATACCCGGATGTCCACAGCTACCGGCACGCTGTCCTCCCCCGAGGCGGCCAGCGCGGAGAAGGGCGAGATGCTCACCGAGTGGATGGTCGATCGCCTCGTTTCCATCCTCGACGAGGAGTTCGCCGGCCGCCGCGGTACAGCCTAGGAGCACGTCCACAACGCCGAGCATTGCTGCCGAATAGTGACCGCGATCCTCGGCGTACAGAGTTATCCACAGATCGAAGACTGGGGTCTGGTGGGCATCGCGCCGGCAAGCTCTCGATGCCGGGCTGCAGCCCCATCAGATTCGACGGATGCTCAGGCGCAATGAATGGGCGCGGGTCCGCCACGGCGTATATGTCGACCACACCGGACCGCTGCCGTGGTTGCAACGGGCCTGGGTTGCAGTACTTTACGCGGCGCCGACAGCTCTGTGCTTTGAGTCGGCCTTGTCGAACGAAGGCCCGCTGATCCATGTCGCGGTGTCCCGTAACCGGGCCATGCTGGTCGAACCGGACGGTGTGCGTATCCACCACCTCGACCACCTTGACGAGCGGGTGCTCTGGAACGTCGGACCGCCAAGGTTGCGTCGCGAGGAAGCCATTCTTGACATCGCCTCCCGTGCAAAGGGGTTCGACGCCGTCGCGATACTGGCCGACGCCTGTCAATCGCGGCGCACCACCGCGCGCCGTCTACTTCGAGTCCTCGACGCTCGTCGGAGGGTTCGCCGTCGCAGCTGGCTGCGAGCGGTCCTGGTCGACATCGCCGAGGGAACCTGCTCGGTCCTCGAGCACCGGTACCTCAATCGTGTGGAGCGGGCGCATGGGTTACCCCGGGCCGCGCGGCAGACCCGCTCGACCTCCTCGGTCGGCGTGAGCTACCGCGACACCGAATACGGCGAACGACTCGTGGTCGAACTCGACGGGCGCCTGTTTCACGACTCAGCGTCTGCACGGAACAGGGACTTCGAGCGTGATCTCGACGCCGCGGTCGGTGGCCGATCAACCGTCCGACTCAGCTACCACCAGGTGTTCGATCGATCCTGTCAGACTGCCGCCAAAATCGCTCAGGTGTTGCGGCAGCACGGGATAGCCGTAAATAGCCACGCCTGCGGGCGGGATGCGAGTACACCGGAGTGACCGGCGTCTAGCGACAACGCCGAGGATTTCTGCCAGATAGTGACCGCGATCCTCGGCATGACGTCAGCTGTGCAGGTGTAGCGGCGCCCCCGATACCGCCATCAAAGCCTCCCCCAGTGCCTCGTTCTGAGTCGGGTGGGCGTGCACCAGTCGGGCTGCCTCACTGGCCTTGATCTCCAGGTTGTACAGCAGCTGTGCCTCACCGATCAGCTCGCCCACGCGGTCACCGATCATATGTACCCCGACCACCGCACCCGAGGGTGCGACAACGACCTTGACCACGCCGGAGGCCTTGAGAATCTGACTCTTCCCGTTCCCCGCCAGGTCGTAGTTGACGCTGCTGACCCCGTCGCCGAACTCGGCACGAGCGGCAACCTCGGTGAGTCCGACCGACGCAATCTCCGGACGGGAGTAGGTGACGCGCGGTATGCCCGCGTCGGACAGTGGCTCGGGCGTGCCGCCGGCCAGCTGTTCGGCAACAAAGATTCCGTGCTGGAAAGCCCGATGCGCCAACTGAATTCCGGGAACGATATCGCCGACGGCGTATACGCTCGGGACGGTGGTGCGCAACCGGTCGTCGGTGACCACAAAGCCGCGGTCCAGGTTCACCCCGCACTCCTCGAAGCCCATGCCCGCGGTATGTGGTGCGCGGCCGACAGCCACCAGCAGGACGTCGGCCTCCAACGCCTCGCCCGAATCGAGCGTGACGCGCACCGAGTTGTCGTCGGCGATCACCGCATCGACTCGGGCACCCGTCTTGGCGGTGACCTTGCGGCGCCGCAGCAGCCGCTCCAGGTAGGCCGAGATCGCCTCATCCTCGTTGGGCACCAGCCTTGGTAACGCCTCGACGATGGTCACCTTTGCGCCCAACGATGCCCAGAGACTGGCGAACTCGACGCCGATCACGCCACCACCGAGAATGACCGCGCGGTCTGGTATGTGCGCCAACTCCAGGGCCTGGTCGCTGGTGAGGACCCGCGGGCCGACCTCGACGTGCGGCAGCAGCTTGGGCACCGATCCGGTGGCCAGAATGATCGAGTCACCCGTGATGGTCTGATCGCCCACCGTCACGGCGGTCGGTCCGGCCAGTCGGCCCCGGCCTGCGATCACGGTGATGCCGAGTGACTCGATCAGTCCGCTCAGCCCCTTGTGCAAACGGGTGACCACGGTGGTCTTGTAGCCGTTGAGTTTGTCGACGTCGATTCCGTCCAGGGCCGCGTTGACCCCGAACTGGGCGGCCGACCGAACGGTGTCGACCACCTCTGCCGCGTGCAGCAGCGCCTTCGTCGGGATACACCCGCGGTGCAAGCAGGTGCCGCCCAGCCCGGCCTCGTCGACGACCACCACCGATTTTCCCAACTGGGCGGCGCGGATCGCGGCGGCATATCCTCCGGGCCCGCCACCGAGGACGACGAGGTCAGCTGTATTCATGCGGTATCTCCTTGTGTCACTTCAGTTGCCGGGCCTTCGGTCGGCTCAGCACTCCACCACGTTCACCGCGACGTTGATGGCCAGGCCGCCGGTCGAGGTCTCCTTGTACTTGGCACTCATATCCAACCCGGTCAGCCGCATCGTCTCGATCACCTGATCGAGACTGACCCGATGGGTACCGTCGCCGCGCAGAGCCATGCGCGCCGCGTTGATCGCCTTGCCCGCCGAGATGGCGTTGCGCTCGATACATGGGATCTGTACCAGGCCGCCGATCGGATCGCAGGTCAACCCCAGACTGTGTTCCATCGCGATCTCAGCGGCGTTCTCCACTTGTTGCGGTGTGCCACCGAGGATTTCGGCCAGTCCAGCAGCAGCCATCGAGGCTGCTGACCCGACCTCACCCTGGCAGCCCACTTCGGCCCCGGAGATCGACGCCCGCTCCTTGTAGAGCGAGCCGATCGCGCCTGCGGCGAGCAGGAACCGCACCACGGTGTCATCGGGATCGGCCGGTCCGGCCTTGGTGTAATGCAAGGCGTAGTGCAGCACCGCCGGAATGATGCCGGCTGCCCCGTTGGTGGGCGCGGTGACCACTCTGCCGCCGGATGCGTTCTCCTCGTTGACCGCCAAGGCAATCAGGTTCACCCAATCCTCGGCGAACAACGGGTTACGGTCCGGGTCTTCCGCGGCTAGGCGGTCATGCCAGTCCTTCGCCCGGCGCCGCACCCGTAGACCACCCGGCAGGTAGCCGTCACGAGCCAGCCCACTGGCCGCGCACCCCACCATGACCTGATGGATGTGCAGCAGACCCGACCGGACCTCCGCTTCGGAGCGCGACGCACATTCCTGCGCCATCACCACCGAACTTATCGACTTCTCTTGCCGTTCAGCCAGATCCAGCAGCTCCGCAGCCGAATGGAACCCTCCAGGTGCAATCTGTTCGGAGTCCGGCGAGTCGGATTCGGCAATGACGAACCCGCCACCGACCGAGTAGTAGGTCTGCCGCCACACCAGAGTGCCGTCGGCGGCCGTCGCGGTCAGCGTCATGGCATTGGGGTGGCGCTCGAGCACGCACTCCGGATGCAAGTCGATGCCGTCCTCCGTCAAGGCCACCGACACTGTGCCGCACAGCAGAATCCGCCCGTCGGCTCGGATAGCGAACAGTCGCTTCTCCAGAGTCTCGGTCGAAATCGTCTCCGGTGCATAGCCTTCCAGGCCGAGCAGGATCGCCGGCATGGTGCCGTGCCCGGCGCCGGTGGCTGCCAACGATCCGTACAGGTCCACCCCCACGTCAGCGACTCGCTCGACCCCGCGGGCCGCCAGCTCGGCGCTGAATCGGTGCGCCGCCCGCATCGGCCCTACGGTGTGCGAGCTGGATGGCCCGATACCGATGGAGAACAGATCGAAGACGCTGATCGCCATTACATCCCCGGGTAGAGCGGATGACTGTCGGCCAGCCCACGGACCCGTGCGGCCAGCGCGGAGGTGTCGGCGTCGGGCGCCGCGGTGAGTGCCTCCGCGATCAGGTCGGCGACCTCGGCGAACTGCTCGTCACCGAAGCCGCGCGCCGCCAGCGCCGGGGTTCCGATGCGCAGGCCAGAGGTCACCATGGGCGGGCGCGGGTCGAACGGAACAGCGTTGCGGTTCACCGTGATTCCGATGGCATCCAACCGGTCCTCGGCTTGCTGACCGTCGATCGCGGCGTCGCGCAGATCGACCAGCACCAGGTGTACATCGCTACCGCCGGTGAGCACCGTGATGCCGGCATCCTTGGCGTCGGACCGCCCGAGCCGGTCGGCCAGGATGCGCGCGCCGCGCAGGCAACGCTGTTGGCGTTCGACGAATTCCGGCTCTGCTGCCATCTTGAATCCAACGGCCTTGGCCGCGATGACGTGCTCCAGCGGCCCGCCCTGTTGCCCGGGGAACACCGCCGAGTTGATCTTCTTCGCGATGTCGGCGTCGTTGGTCAGAATCACACCGCCGCGGGGGCCACCGAGAGTCTTGTGCGTCGTGGAGGTCACCACGTGAGCGTGTGGCACGGGCGAAGGGTGCAGACCGGCGGCAACCAGTCCGGCGAAGTGCGCCATGTCGACCATCAGGTAGGCGCCGACCTCGTCGGCGATCTGCCGGAACCGGGCGAAGTCCAGATGACGGGGATACGCCGACCAGCCGGCGATGATCAGCTTCGGCCGGTGCTCGCGGGCGGCCTCCGCGACCTGATCCATGTCGATCAGGTAATCCTCTTTGGAAACCCCATATGCGGCAACGTTGTACAGCTTGCCGGAGAAGTTGATCCGCATGCCATGGGTCAGGTGCCCACCGCAGTCGAGGGACAGTCCCAGGATGGTATCGCCCGGCTTGATCAAGGCATGCATCACCGCCGCATTGGCCTGCGCACCCGAATGTGGCTGCACGTTGGCGAATTCCGCGCCGAACAGTGCTTTGACCCGGTCGATGGCCAGCCGTTCGATGACGTCGACGTGCTCGCAGCCGCCGTAGTAGCGTCGGCCCGGATAACCCTCGGCGTACTTGTTGGTCAGCACCGAGCCCTGCGCCTGCATGACGGCCCACGGCGCGTGGTTCTCCGAGGCGATCATCTCCAAACCTGTTCGCTGCCGGTCGAGTTCGGCTGCGATCGCCGCTGCGACTTCCGGGTCGTAGTCGGTCAGTTGGTGGTCCAAGACGCTCATGAGGCCTCCTCGTTGAGTTCCGCGTACTGCTCGGCGGTCAGCAGGTTGCCAGCAGCGGTGGCCTGCACCTCGAACAACCAGCCGTCTCCGTAGGGGTCGGCGGTGATGACGCTCGGGTCGTCGACGGCGGCCTGGTTCAGTGCGGTGACCGCTCCGCTGACCGGCGGATACAGCTCGGACACCGTCTTGGTGGATTCCACCTCACCGCAGGTCTCACCCGCCACGATCGTGCTACCGATTTCCGGCAGATCGACATAGACCAGCTCGCCCAGCGCAGCTGCCGCGACCGAGGTGATACCCACCCGCACCGGCGCGTCGGGCAGTTCTGCTCCGGGCAGCAGCGAAACCCATTCGTGCTCCTCGGTGTAACCGCGGTCGTTCGGGATACCGCCTGAAGCCATGATTTGGTCTCCTCCAAAAATGTTGTCGGGATACGGAAATGGCCTAGATGTTCGCCGCTCGGCGGTAGAACTGCGATGCAGTGACGGCGAAAGACTCCCGGGTGCCACGGACATCGACGGTCAGCTCGGTGCCCGGCCCAGCGTGCGCGATGTCGACGTACGCCAAGGCGATCGGGTACCCGAGGGTCGGCGACAACACGCCCGAGGTCACGACGCCGACCTCGGTGTCGCCGACGTACACCGGGTATCCGGCGCGGGCCGCGCGGCGCCCGCCTCCCTTGATCCCGACCAGCTTGCGTAGTACGGGCTGAGATGAAAGTTCTTGCAGCGCATCGCGTCCGACGAAGTCCTTGCCGAGCCGCACCACCTTGCCCAGGCCGGCCTGATACGGGTCGGTGTCGATGGTCAGCTCGTGACCATAGAGCGCCATGCCGGCCTCCAGGCGCAGCGTGTCGCGGCAGGCCAATCCGGCAGGCACACCGCCGGCGCCCGTGGTGCCGGCCAACAGCGCCCGCCACAACTCGACCGCCTGCCCATTCGGCACGTACAGCTCGAATCCGTCCTCGCCGGTGTAACCGGTGCGCGCCAGCAGCACATCGATGCCGGCCACCTGCGCGGGCATCACCGCGTAGTACTTGAGCGCCACCACCTCGGGCCGCTGCTCGTCGGGCATCAACGCGGTGAGGATGGTCTCGGCGGCCGGACCCTGCACCGCGATCAGTGCGGTCTGCGCCGATTGGTCGATGACCTGGGCATCGAATGCCGCTGCACGACTGAATAGTTCACTCGCGACCGTCGGGGCGTTCGCCGCATTGGCGACCACCAGGAAATCATCGTCGGCGAGTCGGTAGACCACCAGATCGTCGATCACCCCACCCGCGGTGTTGCAGATCAATGAGTACTTGGCCTTACCGACCGCGATCTGCGACAGCTCGCCGACCAGTGCGAAGTCGAGGACGGCGCCGGCCTGCGGTCCGGTGATCCGGATCTCGCCCATGTGGGACAGGTCGAACAGCCCGGCACTGCCGCGAACCGCCCGGTGTTCGGCAAGTTCGCTGCCGTATTTGAGCGGCATCTGCCACCCCGCGAAATCGGTGAACTTGGCGCCCAGCGTCCGATGTTCTTCCAGCAGCGGCGATTCCGCGATAGCTGCGGCATTGCCAAGAGCGTGTGACATGAGGCGACTCCAGTTCCGGGTGCCGGACTACCCCGGCACGCATGCGGTGCTGACACCTCCCCGCTCTGTCCTTCAACCTGAGAGTTTGGGCGCGAAGTGCGCTGTTCACCTTCGGTAAGCGCACGACGGCGCTGTTCTCCAGAGTTGCCTCGACGCTGCGGTGTTGGGCCTGAGAGATTCCCGGGGAGGAGTTGCTCCTACGGCGCCTCCGAAGTGGAGGTTCTCCCGCTGCGTATCAACGGCGTATTCAGTTGTGTCCGAAATGCTACGTCGGATCAGGTGGCTGCGGCTACTGTTTCGCCGTTCACGGCCTTACCGGCCTGCTGTCCGGCGACCATGAGCGATACCAGGTCGAAGACCACGGTGGCCGCCGCGACGCAGGTGATCTCGGCGTGGTCATAGGCCGGGGCGACCTCGACCACGTCGGCGCCGACGATGTTGAGCCCGGTGAGCCGGCGCAACATCCGCAGTAGCTCACGCGAGGTCAGGCCGCCAGCTTCGGGCGTTCCGGTGCCGGGCGCGAACGCCGGGTCCAGGACGTCGATGTCGATGGACAGATACACCGGCAGGTCATCAACCCGGCGCCGGACCACGTCGACCGCGGCATCGATACCGATGACGTCGAGGTCGCCGGCCCGAATGATCTTGAACCCCATACGCTCATCGTCATCGAGGTCGATCTGGTCATAGATCGGGCCGCGGATACCGATGTGGATCGAGTGATCCTCGATCAACAGACCTTCCTCGAACGCGCGACGGAAGATGGTGCCGTGGGTGATCGGGGCATTGAAGTAGGTGTCCCAGGTGTCCAGATGTGCGTCGAAGTGCACCAGTGCCACGGGCCCGTATTTGGCATGCAGCGCACGCAGATTGGGCAACGCGATGGTGTGATCGCCACCGATGGAGACGATCCGTCGATCCCGGTCCCCTAGTACCTCACTCGCGTGATCCTGGATCTGCTGGCACGCCTCGGCGATGTCGTAGGGCGTCACCGCGACGTCACCGGCATCGACCACCTGCACGTGTTGCAGTGGCGCGACACCGAGTTCGACGTGGTAACCGGGGCGGAGTGTGCGGGCGGCATTGCGCACTGCCAGCGGACCGAAGCGGGCGCCGGGACGGTAGGAGGTGCCGCCGTCGAACGGTACGCCGAGGATGGCGATGTCATAGTCGGAGACCTCGGCGACATCGGCAATGCGGGCGAAGGTGCTCTTGCCTGCGTAGCGCGGAACCTTGGTCGCGGGGACCGCGCCGACGATTCCGTTGCGGTTACTCATCGGATTGTGCCTCCGTTCACAGCGGTGGGTGCTCGGACTTCAGCATCGTCTTCGACAAGGCCGTGTGGCGACGGGTTGATGCGCAAAACATCCGACTGCGCTTTGAGCATTCGCACAAGCCGCTCCCGGTCGTACCTCAGTACTGACCGCAGTTCGGCGTGGTCGGTGCGCCGTTGAAGCGCGCGGCGATCCACTGCATGGCGGGCTCACCATCGACCAACATCGGCAACGCGTGGTTGATCACCAACTTGTTCAGGAACGGCGGCTCTTCGTTGGTACGGAATTCGACATCGGCGCCTTTGTCGCACCAGTCCCGGCCGAGTTGGTTGGCAGCGGTCCACGGAACCAGCGGGTCGTAGCGATTGCTGTTGATCAGGACCGGCGCATTGGGCTTGTATTTGCCCAGTTTCTGCATCTCGAACAACGACTTGAAAGGCTCTTCGTCGATGAGCACGTTGATGTCGTCGGTGAAATAGGGCTGCAGATGCCGGAACATGAAGTCGACGATGGTCTGGCCGACGCATTGGCGCGACACGCTTTCGAGCATGTCCTTGCCACGCTGGGTGAGCTTGGAGCGAATCAGGTCGGCGAATTCGGGGTACGCATAGATCTCACCGTTGAGCGCATAGCCGACCACACCGACCAGGGCGCTGCCGTCGGTGTAGGGAAACAGCTCTTTGAGGTCCGCCACCGGCGCGCCGGCGTAGGTGCCCACGACGTGCAGTTCCGGTGCGTAAGACGCTGCCATCTCCGCTGCCGACGCGGCCGCACCACCGCCTTGTGAGTAACCCCAAAAGGCAACCGGCCCATCGGGATCCAGCGACGTACCGGGGAGGTTCTTGGCCGCTCGGGCGGCGTCGAGCACGGCGGCGGCCTCGGCCACCCGGTTGACGTAGGTGTGCATGCCGGGGGTGCCGAGACCTTCGTAGTCGGTCATCACGACGGCGAACCCTCGGGCCACCATGGTCGCGATGAACGCCTCCTCGTAGTTGACCATGATGTCCCAGCCGCCCGAGTAATGGATGCCCTGGTTGAACTGGCGCGACGGCGCGCACTGGTTGCCCTGGCCTTGGGTGCCAACGGCATAACTGATCAACGGACGCGGCCCCTTACCCGGCCAGTCGTTGTAGGGCTCGAAATAGGTGCCCGTCACCGCGACCGGATTGCCGCGAGCATCCGTGCTGCGGTACATGATCCGCGTTCCGGTGGCCATGATGGCCCCCAGTTGGCCGGACGGCTCGAGCACCAGTCGCGACGGCTCGGTGCGAATGAGATCGCCGGGCTTCCCCGGCGGCAGCGGATCTGGCGGCAGATAGAACGCCTCATACTGCGGTTCGTCACCGTCGGCCAATGCCGTCGCACTGCTGGTGAACACCGAGCCAACCAGTAAGAGGACGGCAAACAACCCCCGAAAGCCACGCACAACGAAACAGTAACAATATGCCTCTCGCAAACGAAATCATGGTACTCACAACCGAGAATCTTGTTCTCGCACGCCATCGGACGCAATTTGCCAGCCGCTCGACACGGTAGTCATCCACCCACGCCGCCGGCCCGGCGGCAATCCGCAAAACCGGGCCCGAAAGGCCAAATTCCTCAGGCCACACCTATATCAACGACTCCAACTTCAAATACGCTCCGGTCCGCTGCGTATTTCCTGGCCCCGGCCACCAGCCGGGGTACGGGCACCGTCGGCCGCCGAGGTCCTGTCACCCACGCCATAGCGTGGACAGATCCGCCCGACATCACAGGGACTCCAGCGACCTTGAGTAGCGGATTTGCCTGTCCACGCTGATTTACTTGCGTGGATCCCCTGAACTCGGAGAAGAACAGCCATGGATGAACCGGACGCCGCGGCACCGGCGCCACCTGCCGGGCAACCCGTCTCAGCACCGCCGCTGATCAAGGCCAGCGGGCTTGGCCTCGACAGCGAACACGGGCCGCTGTACTCCGGTGTCGATCTGGAGCTGGACCCGGGTTTTCACGCGATCCGGATGCCGGGCGGGCCGTCTCAGCACACGTTGCTGCTGACGCTTGCCGGCCGCCTCAAACCGACACACGGCATCGTGACGGTCAACGGCGACAGCACGGCGCGAGGAATCCGTCAGCACTGCGCCATTGCCGCCTTCACCGACATCGACGAGTTGGAAGAAACCGTCACGGTGCAGACCGTGCTCACCGAGCAACGTCGCTGGTTGTCACCGTGGTTCTCCTGGGTGCCAAACCAGACCACCGCCCCCGAATTCAACATCGCGTTCGGCGAGATCCCTGCACCGACTCCAGACACTTACATCATCGAGTTGTCCGATCTGGAACTGTTCCTGCTACGAATCAGCCTCGCGTTGATGTCCGACCGGCCGATTCTCGTGGTCGGTGATCTGGAACAGGTGCGCGACAACACCCGACGGGCGACCGCCGTCGAACGCCTGGGCGCAATCGCACAACAGCGCACCGTGGTGGTAGGCGTGACCAATCCACTCGGTGAGGCCGCGGCCGCACACACCCTTCACGACCATCTGATCCCCGCGGGGAAGGACTGACATGCTGGCTGGACTCTCCTTCGGTTCGGAGATCAAGCGATTCGGCCGTAGCCGGATGACCCGCGCAGCCATCGTGGTGCTGATGCTGCTGCCCCTGGTGTACGGCGCGCTGTACTTGTGGGCGTTCTGGGACCCGTTCGGTCAGGTCAGCAAGATGCCGGTGGCACTGGTGAACTCCGATCGCGGCGCCGTGGTTTCGGGCCAGCATGTCAATGCCGGCGACGAGATCGCGAAGAGCCTGACCGCCGACCACAGCCTGGATTGGCACATGGTGAGCGATCAGGAGGCGCGCGACGGTGTCAAGCACGGCAAGTATTACTTCATGCTGGAGCTGCCTGCGAACTTCAGCGAGGCTATCGCCTCTCCGATGACCGGCCAGCCCCAGAAGGCCGAGTTGATCGCGCTGTACAACGACGCCAACAACTACATCTCCTCGAGCATCGGCCGCACCGCGACCAGCCAGGTGCTCAACGCAGTGTCCACCCGGATCTCCGGCCAAGCGGTGAATCAGATTCTGTCCGTGGTGGTTTCGTCGGGCACCGGCATCAAGCAGGCCGCGGACGGCGCTCGGCAGCTGGCCGACGGAGCCGCGCAACTGCACACCGGCATAGTGAAGGCCGACGACGGCGCCGGGCAACTGTCGACCGGTCTGGATTCGGCCCGCACTGGGTCGGCCAAGCTCGCCACTGGCGCCAAGCAGCTCTCCGATGGAATCAATCAGGCCACTGATCCCCTGCTGAAAGTGAGCAAGGCCCTTTCTCAGGTCGGCGGCAATACCGATCAGCTGCAGGCCGGAGCGGCTGCGCTGGAACAGGCCACCGACCAGGCCGGGACCATCGGCACCGCGCAGGACACTGCGGCCGCCGCGGTCGCCTCGGTGATCCAACAACTTTCGGTCAACCAGGACCCGGTGTCGGTCGGAGCGGTCAACACCCTGCGCGGTGTGCAGGACCAGTTGCAGACTCATCAGTTCACCCCGCAGATCCGCCAGCAGCTCACCGACGCGCACAACGCGGCGATCTCGATGACCGAGACGCTGCGGGCTCCGGGCAGCCCGCTGCACACGGCACTCGACCAGGTCGGCGCCAGCGGTCAGCAGCTGACCGACAAGCTGAACCAGCTGCGCAACGGTGCCCAGCAGCTGGCGACCGGAAACGCCCAATTATCAAGCGGTCTGGTCAAACTCGATGACGGTGCCCGGCAGCTCAAGGCCGGCACCGTCCAGTTGAAGGACGGATCGGCCCGTCTTCAGGACGGCTCCAACGAGCTGGCGACCAAGCTCGCCGACGGCGCCAAGCAGGTGCCGACCTGGACAAGCCAGCAGAAGGACGCCATCGCCGACACCATCGGCGGACCGGTGAAGCTGAAGACCTCCGACGAGAACGGCGCCCCCAACTTCGCGACCGGTATGGCGCCGTTCTTCCTGACCCTGGCGCTGTTCTTCGGGGCGCTGGTGTTGTGGATGGTGTTGCGGCCGTTGCAGAATCGACCGATCGCCGCCGAGGTGCTGGCGTTTCGGGTCGCACTGGTCAGTTACGTGCCTGCGGCGCTGCTCGCGGTGGGTCAGGCGATCATCCTGTACTGCGTGGTGCGATTCGCGCTCGGCATGCAGGTGGCGCACCCGGTTGCCATGGTGTTCTTCATGATCTTGGTGTCGTTGGCCTTCGTGGCGGCCACCCAGGCCATCAATGCGCTGGTCGGCGCGGCCGTCGGCCGAGTGTTGATCATGGCGCTGCTGATGCTGCAGATGGTCAGCGCCGGCGGCATGTACCCGGTGGAGACCACCACCAAGCCGTTCCAGACCCTGCACAAGTTCGATCCGATGACGTTCGGCGTCAATGGACTCCGGCAACTGGTGTTGGGCGGCATCGACGAACGGCTGTGGCACTCGATCATCGTGTTGTTCTGCATCGGTATCGGATCGCTGGGTATTTCGACCCTGTGTGCCCGGCGCAACCGGACCTGGAATCTGATCCGGCTGTTGCCCGCGATCAAGATGTAGACGCCGCCTGTCACGTTAGGCTCGGGCGGTGCACAACCCGCGATCAAGCATCCGCCTGCGGACTCTGGCCGGTGCCTTCGGGGCCGTCGTCGTCGTGTGTGCCGCTGCACTACCAGCCGCTCACGCCGACCCCGATCTGGCTGGGACGACGGTCTTTCTCGACCCTGGGCACGGCGGCCGGTACGACGCCTCGATGACCCGGCAGGTACCCACCGGCCGGGGCGGCACCAAGGATTGCCAGACCGCCGGCGCCAGTACCGACAGCGGATATCCCGAGCACACCTTCAATTGGGATGTGGTGCAGCAGATCAGCACCGCGCTCACCGCCCGCGGGGTGCGCGTGCAACTGTCCCGCAGCGACGACGCCTCGCTGGGTCCCTGCGTCGACCAGCGGGCGGCGGCAGCCAACGCGCTCGCGCCCGACGCGATCGTGTCCATCCACGCCGACGACGGGCCCGCGGGCGGCCACGGCTTTCACGTGAATTACTCGGCGCCGCCGTTGAACGACGCGCAAGCCGCGCCCGCCATGCAGCTGGCCGACACCATGCGCGATGCACTGGTCGCATCGGGAATGGTTCCGTCCACTTACCTCGGTTCGAACGGGCTGTACGGCCGAAGCGATCTGACCGGACTCAATCTCGCTGAGTACCCCGCCGTTCTGGCCGAGCTCGGAAACATGAAGAACCCCGGCGATTCCGACCAGATGACCGACCCCGCCGGCCGTGCACGATATGCCGCGGCGGTGGTCCAAGGGATCACCGCGTACCTCGGCACACATCCGCACTCAGCTGCCCAGGTGCACTGATCCGTCCGGGCCGAACCGCCCCGGCTGAGGCGTCTTCAGGATCGATCCGCCTGCCGCGGCGGCGACCTCGGTCAGCCCGAATACCTAATCCCGGCTACCGACGTTGTGCGCCAACGTGATTCCGCTGACGGAAGAACCCAAGCAGTTGATCGGGCGCAGTCTGGTAGAAGACGATCTCGCCGGGCACGTCGAGGGCCGGCGACCAGCCGAGCGCCGCGTAGAACTGCCGGGTGGCCTCCAGGCCGACGCTAGAACGCGGCGACGTCCAGTTCCATCACTTCCACGTCGACCGACTCGATGACCTCACGAACCGCGGTCAGCATCGGTAACATGTTGTGCGCGAAGAATTTTGCCGCGGCGATCTTGCCCTCATAGAACGCACGGTCGTCCGCCCCGGCCTCTAGCGCCGCCTGCGCGACTCCGGCTCCGACGAGCAGTCGCCAGCCGATCACCAGATCGCCGACGGCGAGCAGGAACCGCACCGATCCGAGCCCGACCTTGTACAGCTGCTCGGGTCGCTGCTGGGCTGCCATCAGATAGCCGGTGAGGGTGGCGGCCATCGATTGCACATCAGCCAAAGCGTTGGCCAGCCGGTCGATCTCGGACTTCAGAGCGGGGATGCCGGAGTCGATCGTCGCCGAGATCTGGGCCGCGACGTGGGCCAGCGCCCCACCCTGGTCCCGAATGATCTTGCGGAAGAAGAAATCCAACGACTGGATGGCCGTGGTGCCCTCGTAGAGCGAATCGATCTTGGCGTCCCGGACGTACTGCTCGATCGGGTAATCCTGCAGAAAGCCCGAGCCACCGATGGTCTGCAACGACTCGGTGAGAACCTCGTAGGCACGTTCGGAACCGACGCCCTTGACGATCGGCAGCAGCAATTCTTCCACCCGATGGGCCAAGCCGGCGTCCGCACCGGAAACCTGTTGCGCCACCACCGGATCCTGATGCGCGGCGGTGTACAAATACACCGACCGCAAACCCTCGGCGTAGGCCTTCTGGGTCAGCAGGCTGCGGCGGACATCGGGGTGCTCGATGATCGCGACCCGAGGGGCTGTCTTGTCGGCCATCGCCAGCATGTCCGATCCCTGGATGCGGTCCTTGGCGTACGCCAGCGCGTTGAGGTAGCCGGTGGACAAGGTGCCCGCGGCCTTGACGCCGACGGTCATCCGGGCGTTCTCGATGACCCGGAACATCTGGGCGATGCCGTCGTGCACGTCGCCGACCAGATACCCGATGGCGGGAGTGCCATGCGCGCCGAACGTCAACTCGCAGGTCGGCGATGACTTGATGCCCATCTTGTGCTCCAGGCCGGTGACGAACACCCCGTTGCGCGAGCCGAGTTCGAGCGTCTCCGGATCGAACAGGAACTTCGGCACGTAGAACAGGCTCAACCCCTTGGTGCCCGGGCCGGCACCCTCGGGACGGGCCAGCACCAGGTGGAAGACGTTCTCGGCGGCGTCGCCGACATCTCCGCCGGAAATGAATCGCTTGACGCCTTCGATGTGCCAGGTTCCGTCCGGTTGGGCAATGGCCTTGGTACGGCCGGCACCGACATCCGAGCCGGCATCGGGCTCGGTGAGCACCATGGTGCCCGACCAGCCCTTGTCCAGGCTGATCCGCGCCCAGCGCTGCTGTTCGGCGGTACCGACTTCGGCGAGGGTGTGTGCCATCGCCGGACCCAGACCGTGCAGGAAGGTCAAGGCCGGGTTGGCGCACACGGTCAGCTCTTGAAGGGCCCACACCAGCGGGGCGGGAGCCGCTGTGCCACCCACATTTTCAGCCAGTCCGACCCGCCACCACTCCGCCTCTTTGACCACCTGGACCGTCTTGGCCAATGGACGCGAGATGGCGACCTCGTGCGTGACCGGGTCGAAGGTGGGCGGATTCCGGTCGGCTTCGACAAAGGTCTCGGCAATCACGGTCTCGGCGAACCGAGCGACCTCGTCGATCATGGTTCGTGCGGTCTCGGTGTCGAGTTCCCCGAACTCACCGGCGTCGAGCAGCCCGCCGAGCTGCAGCACCTCGAACAGGTTGAACTCGATGTCGCGAACGTTGGCGATGTAGTGGCTCACGAAACACCAGCATTGACCTGCAGCTCTAACGTACGCAACCGTAAGTTGGATCGACTTACGGTTACGCAACCGAAGGGTGCCAGCTCAGTCCGGTCTATGAGCTAGCTCACATCGGGCCGGACTCCGTCAAACGGCAAGCGCCGCGGCGGTTCCGGCGGCTCGCCCTGAGAAAATGCAGCCGCCGAGGAACGTACCCTCCAGCGCGTTGTAGCCGTGCAGGCCGCCACCACCGAAACCGGCAGCCTCCCCGACTGCATACAGGCCGCCGATGACGTTGCCATCATTTCCGAAGGCACGTGAGGACAGGTCGGTTTGGATGCCGCCCAATGTCTTTCGGGTCAGGATGTGCAGCTTCACACCGATCAGCGGGCCGGCGGCAGGGTCGAGGATGCGGTGCGGCGACGCCGCGCGCCCCAGCCGGTCCCCCAGGTACCGGCGGGCATTGTGAATACCTTGCACCTGCGCGTCCTTGGAGTACGGGTTGGCCATCTGCAGATCGCGGGCCTCGATCTGGCGGCGAATACCCGCCGGGTCCAACAGCGGTTCGTCGGTCAGGGTGTTCATCTTCCTGACCAGCGAATCCAGATCGTCGGCGACCACGAAGTCTGCGCCGTGACGCTTGAACGCCTCCACCGGCGCGGTCGCCGACTTGCTCAGAAGTCGTTCCCGAACAACGGCTTTCATGTCCTTATTGGTGATGTCGGGGTTCTGCTCGGACCCCGACAGCGCAAACTCCTTCTCGATGATCTTCTGAGTGAGGATGAACCATGAATGGTCGTACTGCGCAATGTCGGGCTGGGTGCGCAGGTAACGCAGCGTGCCCAGGGTGTCGTAACCGGGAAGATAGGGCTCGGGCAGGCGCCGACCGATCGCATCGAACCACATCGATGACGGCCCGGGCAAGATTCGGATGGCGTGATTGGGCCAGATCGGATTCCAGTTCTGGATGCCTTCGGTGTAGTGCCACATCCGATCTCGATTGACCAGTCGCACGCCTGCTTCGCTGGCGATACCCAGCATCCGGCCATCGACATACGCCGGCACGCCGGTGATCATCGACTTCGGTGGAGTACCCATCCGACTCGGCCAGTACTGCCGGACCATGTCATGGTTGTGCCCGATACCGCCGGTCGCGATGATGACGGCCGCCGCGCTCAGCTCGAAGTCACCGGTCACCTCCCGGTTGGACGACACACCACGCGCGGAGTCGTCCGGCGCCAACACCACACCGCGAACACCGGTGACGGCCCCGTCGGTGAACACCAATTCGTCGACCCGATGGCGGTGATGGAAGGTCACCAGCCCCCGGCCGGACGCCTCCAGGGCCGCGTTGACAAACGGTCCCACCACTCCGGTGCCGGTTCCCCATGCGATGTGGAAGCGCGGTACGGAGTTGCCGTGCCCGTCGGCGCGCAGGTCGCCGCGCTCGGCCCAACCGACGGTCGGCAGGAACTTGATGCCGTGCTCGAGCAGATACGAACGTTTGTCCGCGGCCGCGAACTCGACGTAGGCCCGGGCCCATTTGGCCGCCCACTGGTCCTCGTCGTCGAGACGGTCGAATCCCGCGCTACCCGACCAGTCGTTCCACGCCAGTTCCAACGAATCCTTGACGCCCAACCGGCGCTGCTCGGGGCTGTTCACCAAGAAGATGCCACCGAACGACCAGAAGGCCTGACCACCCAAGTTGGCGGCATTCTCCTGGTCGACGATGACGACTTTCTTTCCGCGCCGGGTCAATTCGCGGGTGGCGACCAGTCCGGCCAACCCTGCGCCCACCACGATTACGTCAGCATCCACCTGTCGGCTCCTCCATGCCCGGGCTGGGGGCAAGCAAGCTGCCACCCGATTTCACCGCCGATGGCAACCTACCCGCCGCATCCCCCCCATTCCCTGGCAATCAGCGATTCCCGCCGCGTCATGCACACCCCGCTGCATGCCTCGATGAAATCGTAGGTTTGGCGCAGGCCATCTGCGGCTACTCCTAGGGCATGACGAAATTCAACTTCACCCACCTGCTTGTCGCGGGCGCAGTCGTATCAGCCGTTGGCGCTGGAGCGTTCGTCGCGACCGAACCGGTACCTGGCACATCCGGAAACCCGGTGGTGCTATCGAACTACGCCCCACTGCCTGCGGACGACGGGCCGGGCGGTGGCGGCTGTGTCAACGGTCAGTGCGGATCCGGCGGCGTCAACGGCGGTCCCGGAGGGGGCCCGGGCGGCACCGGCTGCGTACCGACGCCCTATGGCACGGCTTGCGGATCAGGTGGTGCCAATGCCGGGCCGGGCGGATTGCCCGGCGGTAACGGCTGCCTCCCCGGTGTCGGCTGCGGCGGTGGACACGGATAGCAAGCCGCGCTAGCCCTGCGGGTCGGTAGCCGGTTCTTCGGCGAGCAGGAGTCGGTCGAGGGCGCCGGTGGTCTCCGCCGGCAGCCCTTGATCGATCAGCGCACCGAGCAGGTTCTCGGCGACCACCCGCAGTTTGACCTGGGTGGTTTGCGAGCGCCATCGCAAGATGTCGAATGCCCGGTCGGCATCGATGCCGTACGCAACCATGAGCACACCTTTGGCCTGGTCGATCACCGAGCGCGACTCGACGACGCCCGACATGACCTTGGTGACGTCGGATTGCAAGCTGTCGGTCACGTCGACGTAGAAGCCTTCGGTACCGATCACTTCACCGGCATCATCGAGCATCCGATCGGCTACCACGACCACCCAGTGCGTGCGTCCGGCAGCGTCGATGATCCGGTGCCGACTGGAGAACTGACCTCCGGTTCTGACCCGCTCCAGAATCTGGGCAACCTTGGCGCGATCGTCGGGATGCTTGTGGCTGAGCAACAACTCTGTGGTGGGCTGCACCGCACCGGGCTCATAACCGTGCATCCGGGCAACCTGGTCCGACCACAACCATTGTTGGTCCTCGATCAGGTACTTGAACTTGCCGACGCGCTGCGCCTCACCGCCGCCGAAGACGGCGGCAACTTCCCATGACTCAGGCTCGTCGACGGACATGTCGGGCATCATCAGTGAACGATCTCCGGTGGGTTGGGGACTGGATGCTAATTCTAGGTCGGCCGATCGCCGGGGCACCAACGGGAATACGCACCATAGACGCCGGTCGACCGATCACGCAGTCACATCGGCACTTCGCCGTCACACTGCATCTGCCCAGCAGATCTCGGGGCGCCGACCGAGAATTCAGTGACATCACGCCAAAGATGTTTGTCCGCCAAATAACTGGGTACTGCGAACCATGCCCCTTATCTCAAATGAATGACGGAAAGCAGATTCGCTGATGGCGGTGTGCGTTACGTGTGGGACAGAGACCGACCAGGTGTTCACAGTCACGTGGGAAGGGCGTAGTGCCACGTTCGACTGCATCGAATGCCTGGCCACCATGGTGGCGCCGATATGCGGACACTGCGGCTGCCGAATTCTCGGCCACTCCCTGCTGATCGACGGCCACCCCTACTGCTGTCCCCATTGCGCGCAGTCCGCGCAGTGGGAAGGTCCCGTGGGGCCGGATTCGTGGACGGGCGGCCGTTGGCATTTCGACAACACGTCCCACGGCGCCCGCTACCCCGGCCAATAGGCACGTTTCAGATCGAGTTGTCGCGGGTAGATACGGTCCAGGTCCAGTAGCGCGTCGGAGCGCATAGAGGCGAGCCGACCACGAGAAACCAGACGACTATTCGGGGTCGAAATGAAGAAGATCGGTCTTTACGTCAGTGCTCTGCTGCCACTGGTGATGTCGGGGGCACCCGTCGTCGCCGCCCAGGTCCACGCCGATGCTTGTCCCGACGTCGAGGTGGTATTTGCTCGCGGCACGATGGAACCCCCGGGCGTCGGCAACGTCGGACAAGCTTTCGTCGACTCCCTGACGGCACGGGCCGGGGCACGGTCGGTCGACGTCTACGCGGTGAACTATCCGGCATCGCTGGACTTCGCCACAGCGGCAGATGGCGTCGTGGACGCATCGAACAAGGTCATCGATACCGCCACAAAGTGCCCCCACAGCAAGATCGTGCTGGGCGGTTACTCACAGGGCGCGGCAGTCGCCGCCTACATCACCGAGGACGCCATTCCGGCGGGCTTCAACTTGCCTCCGGGGATCACCGGGCCGATGCCGGCGTGGGTCGCCGATCATGTGGCCGCCGTGACGCTGTTCGGAAAGCCGTCAAGCGGCTTTCTCCAGATGGTCTACACCGGCGCACCGCCGATCAATGTCGGCTCGCGGTATCAGGCCAAGACCCTCGATCTCTGCATTCCCACCGATCCGATCTGCTCGCCGACCGGCTCGGACAACGCGGCCCATGCCCAGTATGCCGACAACGGAATGGCTGATCAGGCAGCAGATTTCGTGATACACCACGTGCCGTCGAGCAGCCCGGGCCAGGTGGTCAGCCAGGCCGGGACCCGCGGCTAAGGGGCGCTACGGGGTCTCGATCGGTCCATCCGCAGGTGGCCAGTGTTCGCCCTGCGAGATGGACCCGGGATCGGTGAAGTCTCCACGAGACAGTGGCACCCATTGCTCGCTGGCCACCTGCTGCTCGGACGGGAAATCCTCCAGGACGCCATACGGTTTCGAGTCCCACGCCTCGAACGTCAGCGGGGTGTTCAGCCATTTGTGCAAGAGCAGGTAGGTGGCCTCGAGGGAATCCAGATGAGTGCGTTCCCAGCCATGGCTACCGTCGAGGCCGAACCCCACCAAGGCCGCTCGGGTACCGGCGCCGGCCTCGATCGCGGCCGCGACATCCGATCGGTAATAGCGAAAGATGTCGCGCGAGTGTGGGATTCCTTCGTCACGGGCGATTCGGCACAATTTCCGGGTCAGGTGGTAATCGAATGGGCCGTGCATGTCGGCCATCGGGATGGTGACGCCGTGTTCGATGGACTGCTGCCCAGGCGCGCATACCGCGTTGTCCACCGACACCAACTCCGCCACATCAGCCGGCAATCCGTGGCTGGCACCGTGCCCGACTTCCTCGGTGATGGTCACCATGATCGTCGTGCGGTGTGGCAGCACAACATTGCGCTCCGCGATGTCCTTGGCCAAGGTCAACGCAATCGCCACGCCTGCCTTGCCGTCCAGGTGCCGGGAGACGATGAAGCCGTCCTCGGTGAGCTCGGGGCTCGCCACCAAGGCCACGAAATCGCCGACGTTGAGTCCGAGGCGTTGCAGGTCCTCACGTGAGAAGACGTTGCGATCCACCCGGACTTCGACGTCGGACCAGCCGGTCGGCTGGGTGTCGATCTCATCGCCGAAAGCGTGGCCACTCGCCTTGAGCGGCATCACCGTTCCGGTGAAGAACTGCTCTGTGTCGTCCAGCAGGATGCGAACCCGCGCGCCCGTGGCGAAGCGCGCGGAGAACGTGCCGACCGGTACCAACGCGAGTCGGCCGTTGTCCTTGAGTTCGCGCACCATGCATCCGATGGTGTCGGCGTGCACGACGATCGCCCGGTCCGTGGTCTGCGACCGGCCGGGCAGTTCGGCGATGAGCGCACCGCGCCGAGTGAGCGTGAACGGGACACCGAGGTCGGTGAGAATCCGGCCGATCAGTTGCATCACCGCGTCGGTTCTCCCGGACGGGCTCGGCGTCTGAAGCAACGCCAAAAGTGTATCCACCAACCAGGTTTGGTCTTTCGGCGGCATCCTCGGGACCTCGGCGCCCACAGAATCGGTCATGAATCCCCCCTTATCCGACGGGATCTGGCTGCCACGCCCACGGGGTACCGGCAGTGCGTGGAAACAGCAGATCGATGAATGCCTGGGCGGTGGGTCGCGGCTCGTGGTTCGCCAGACCTGGGCGCTCGTTGGCCTCGATGAACGCGTACTCGGTGCCCTGCACCGACGGCACGATCAGATCGATTCCGGTCACCGGGATGTCGATCGCGTCCGCGACATCCACCGCCACCTTCGCCAGCGCCGGATTGAGCTCATCGGTTACGTCGTGAATGGTCCCTCCGGTATGCAGATTCGCCGTATGCCGCACGACCAGGCGTTCGTTGGCGGGCAGCACGTCGTCCAACGACCATCCCGCCTCGCGTACCGCTCCTTCGGTGATGTCATCCACCGGAATCGCCGACTCGCCGTGGGTGGCGGCGCTGCGACGCCGACTCTGCGCCTCGATGAGCTGACGGACGGTGCGGCTGCCGGTGCCGATGACCTCGGGGGGCCGCCGGATCGCGGCGGCGACCACTTTGCCGTTGATCACCACGACGCGCAGATCCTCACCCGCGCAACGCTCTTCCAGCAGCACCTCCGGGCAGTGCCGGCGGGCCAACCCGACCGCGCGGTCCAGGTCTTCGGCGGCGGTCACGCCGACTGTGATACCGGCGCCCTGTTCCCCACGCGCGGGCTTGACCACCACCGATCCGACCTTCTCCAGGAATCGGTAATCGGTGTCGGTGAATGTCGCTGTGCAGCCTTCCGGCACCCGAACCCCCGCTTCGGCCGCCACCGCGCGGGCCACCCTCTTGTCATCGCAGCGGCTCATCGCGACGGCATTGGTGAGCTCTGACAACGACTCTCGGGTAACCACACTGGTGCCGCCGTGGGTGAGGCGCAAATAGCCGCCCTCGGCATCAAGGACCTCCACCGCGATACCGCGCAGAATCGCCTCGTCGGCGATGATGCGCGCGTAGGGGTTCAGCTGCGCCAGATCCTCCGCCGGATTCACTGGCGCGAAGAGAGATTCATTGATGGCGTTCTTGCGCTTGATGCCGAGCACGGCGGGGACTCGCTCGAAACCGATTCGCTCGTACAGGGCGATGGCTCCCTGATTGTCATGCAGCACCGACAGATCCAGCTGCGCACGACCGCGTCGGCCGAACTCGTCGATGAGGGAGCGCACCAGCAGACCTCCGGTGCCCGGACGCGCCAGCGTCGGCTCAACCGCCAGACACCACAGGCTCGAGCCGTTGTCGGCATCGCCGAACAGCTGTGCGTGGTCGACTCCGGTGACCGTACCGACGACCTGACCGGTCTCGTCGTCGACTGCGACCAGGTACACCACATGACGTTCTGACCGGCAGTTGTCCCACATCAGATCACCGTCGGCCGGCACCATGTGGCACCTCACGTAGATCTGGTTGATCGCGGCGCAGTCCTCCGGCGACATGACCCGCCGGACTGTCAGCCCCGGAACGTCCGGCGGGCGATACAGCGGCGCCGTGGTCAAATTGAGGCGATAGGTGAAGCTCGGGTCGATGAAGAACTCCTGCGGATGCAGCGCGACGAACACGTGCGGCGCGTCGAGATACATGCCGATGTCCCGGCGACCACTGGCCTCTTCACGCAGCGCGTTGCCGAAATCGTCTGGGTTGGGGAAGGTTTGACCGAAAACCAACCGACCCCAGCCGAGATCCTGGACTACGCTTTCAACCGATCCGTCACTGCTCGTGTCGAGTGCCATCACCCGCCAACTCCATCCACCTGGTGCGCCAGCCACAGCTCCAGTAAACCTATTTGCCACAACGGGTTTCCACGTAGTGGGGTAAGGCTTCCGTTCGGATCGTCGGTCAGCGCAGTCAGTTCTTCCGCGGTGAACAACCCGCGATCGCGCGCGGCCCGACTGTGCAGTGCGTCGAATACCAGAGCCTGGTACGGCCCGGAGAGGTGCTTGAGCGCCGGAACGGGAAAGTAGCCTTTTGGCCGATCGATGACTTCGTGTGGAATCACCTTGCGCGCAGCCTCTTTCAGCACCCCCTTGCCACCTTGCGCGGTCTTCAATTCTGGAGGACAGGTCGCGGCGAGTTCGACCAGCTCGTGATCCAGGAAGGGAACCCGACCTTCCAGACCCCAGGCCATGGTCATGTTGTCGACGCGTTTGACCGGGTCGTCGACGAGCATGACAGTGGTATCCAGTCGCAGCGCCCGATCGGTGGCGGTCGCTGCACCCGGATGAGCGAAATGCCGCAGCGCGAACTCGCCGGATACGTCGGCGTCCAGCCGCCACCGCGGCTGTAAAAGTCGGTTGATCGACTCGTGACTGCGATCGAAAAATGCTGTCCGGTAATAGCTCAATGCGTCTATCGGATCGTGGTCAGCGGCGTTGGCCAACGGTGGATACCAGTGATACCCGGCGAAGATCTCGTCGGCACCCTGTCCGGACTGCACCACCTTGACGTGCTTGCTGACCTCTTCGGACAACAGATAGAACGCCACGCAGTCGTGACTCATCATCGGCTCACTCATCGCGCCGATCGCCCCGGACAACGCGGGCAGCATGCGTGCGGAGTCGACGCGTATCTGGTGATGCTCTGTGCCGTAATGAGCGGCGATGACGTCGGAATACTTGAACTCGTCGCCCTCTTCTCCCCCAGCCGCCTCGAAGCCGATCGAGAACGTGGCCAGCCCATGTTGGCCCGCCTCGGCGAGCAGGCCGACAATCAGACTGGAATCCAGGCCGCCCGACAGCAGGCAGCCGACCGGAACGTCCGCCACCAGGCGACGCTCGACCGCGGTACGCAGCGACTCGAGGATGGCGTCTTCCCAGTCACGCTTCGACCAACCGGAGCGCTCGGTGCAGCGCTCGAAAACTGGTTCCCAATAAGTGGTTTCAGTTCTCCTGCCATCGGGTTCGATACGCATGAGTGTTCCCGGAGGGAGTTTGTGCACACCCCGCAAGATCGTGCGGGGTGCCGGTACCACCGAGTGAAAACTCAAATAATGATGCAGCGCAACGGGGTCGATGTCAGTGTCCACGCCGCCGGCCGCCACCAACGCCGGCAATGTGGACGCGAAGCGCAGCGCACCACCAGCGGCTTCACACCAGTAGAGCGGTTTGACACCAAGTCTGTCCCGAGCCAGTAAAACTCTGCCGCTGTCGGTTTCGGCGATCGCAAATGCGAACATGCCGTAGAGGTGTTCTACAACCCGCTCACCCCACTCCCGATAGCCCTTGAGCACCACCTCGGTATCGCTATGAGAAAAGAAGCGGTAGCCCTTGTCCGAAAGTTCCCGGCGCAGTTGAGGATAGTTATATATGCACCCGTTGAAGGCAACGGTGAGCCCGAGTTCCGGGTCGTGCATTGGCTGGTGCCCGTGGCTCGACAGATCGATGATGGCGAGGCGTCGGTGCCCGAAGGCGACGCTGTCGCGCGCCCATGAGCCGCTGCTATCCGGGCCACGCGGTACCAAGCTGTCGGTCATGGCGGCCACGGCCGTCACGTCAGCTTTACGCCCCCAGGCTATTTCGCCGGCGATGCCACACATGGTGGTAGTCAACTCCCTTGATGGACCTGCAATCCACCATACATACGTTCACGCTCGATGTCCGGTGTGCACCCGATCGGGTGTCTGCTGCAATTTCACTTCTTCCCAATGCGTTTCGCGCATCGGGTCGCCGACTCCATGATCTACCGGTGTCTGTTGGTAGACCATGGTGTCGCGAAACCTCTTGTCCGCTAACGGCCCGAACCCGGCACGTAGCCACCCGCGCCCGGCACCACGCCCGGAGATCCGGTCGCAGATGTCGGCGGTGCCGAAGGAGCCGACGTATACGTTGACGTCGCAGTCGGCGTCTGAGTGCTCGGCTGAGAAACCGAAGTCGTGCTTTCCCGCTGCGCACTCACCGCCGCACCGATCACCCCCACTGCAAGCGCACCGGCGACACCGGTGATCGCAGCGAGTCGGCTCATTCGTTTCGCGTTGTGCTTCGTGGCCATCAAAGAAAACCTCCCTCAGGTGGATACAGCTGCATACAGCGAAGACACGGACGTGCCGTCGTCAGACGGTTACCCGGGCGCTGTGGTCGCCAAACACATTTCTGCGCCATTGTTCCCACCGACCGCGGTTTGACCTGATCACGGCCGGGGTATCAGCCGATTCATGAGTGATGACTCGCGGTCCCGGGCCGACGTCGCGGACGCTCGACCCAAACGCAACATGGTTGTCGCGAATTGGGCTGCAGCACTGTCAACTGCGCTTGGCGCAGCCGTGGTTGTGGTGTTCGCCTACGTCCAGGTATTGGGCACCGCGGGGTGCAGTGACCGGGCATGCCCGCACGTGGGTCCTGGTGAATTCGGTTTCACCGTGATCACCTACGGGGCGCCGATCGTAGCTGCTGTGGCAATCCTGTTGTCGTTTTCGACGGCACGCAAGCCCTGGGCGCCGGTGGTGCCGGCAGCCGCCTGGCTACTGCTGATCGCGGCATTCGTCGTACTTGTCGTGACGTTCCCATGACGGTGAAAGCGCTCCGGCGGATGACATGCGAAGCGCACACCAAGCCGGCGGTCACCTCTGTTCGGTACCGCAGTCGCGCTGCCGACCAATTCACGTTTGGGGTGCCTCATATGGGGCATCCCCACGACCATGATCGTTCGTAAAGTCGCCCGCCCACTGCTGGCTACCGCCTTTGTGGCACAGGGCATCGAAATGCAATTGGCGACCGAATCGGACGGCGCCGATATCCGACCAGCGCTCAACGCGATGCGGAGCCTTCCGAATCCGATCGGAAACAGGATCCCCAATGATGCCGAGTCGGTGGCACGGGTGAGCGGCGCCATACAGACCGCAGCAGGAATGTTGTTGGCGACCGGCCGGATGCCACGGGTTGCTGCTGCGCTGCTCGCCGGAACGGCGATACCTGCCAACTTCGGCAGTCACATGTACTGGGCCGAAACGGATTCGCTGCGAAAAGCTCAGCAACGCCGTGCTTTTCTCACCGATGTCAGCCTCGTCGGAGCCCTCGTTCTGGCGGCCGCCGACACCGCGGGGAAACCGTCGCTGGGTTGGCGGGGACGGCGCGCCGGCCGCCGGGCCGCCGAAACGCTGTTGAATGCATTGCCTTCCAGCGACGGCGGCCCGCACGGCGGAGCGCAGTTGAAGGCCGGTTGGCGCCGATTCCGCGCGGACCGCGCCTAATACCAATAGCGTCGGCCGGCGACCGGACGTCCGATCGACCCGAGTAGCCACAGCACCACGCCGACGACGGTCAGGACGATGCCGATAGACCACAGCACGTACACGTTGAAGACAAAACCCAGAATCAACAGGATGACACCGAGCGCAATCACGATAACTTCTCGTTACTCCCCGAACCTCTGCACCGGGATCTCAACGCATGGAACTCGGCTCAGGCAACCGACACTCGACCATTTTGGGATTCACGCCGGCATAATTCAGGGGACCGGCGACGACTGTCAACGCAATACGGCCCGCCGTGCCGCAACTCGTCGGGCCGCCGCGGAAGTAGTCACGTTGCCATGCGGCGAGGACGCCGACCAATAGCCAAACTACGACGACCGTACTCACTGTCCCGCGCCACATGCGTCCTCCAGATGTCGAATGCCGAGCCGTCGCGTCGCTCAAAACCTTTACGACAACATCGAACTTGCTTTCTCGTGGGTATGAGATACCCGCGTCAGCCCAGCTCAAACCACGACACCGCGCTACCCCGCGACCCCGACCTGGCTCCGCAGATCCCGCAGGGTGCGGTCGAGGATCCGAGACACATGCATCTGCGATACGCCGATGCGATCAGCGATCTGGCGTTGAGTTTTCGAGGCAAAATAGCGCAGGTACAACACCTTCCGCTCTCGTTCCGGGAGCGCCGCCAACAGCGGTCTGACGGACTCTCTGTCAGTCACTCGTTGGTAACCCTCGTCGATGTCTCCATAGGTGTCCCCAACCGACTGCGAGCCGTTGTCCTGGTCTGTCACCGCAGCATCCAGCGAATCGGGTTGGTACGCATGCGCGGCCAACAGACTCTCGACCACCTGGCTGCGCTCAAGGTCCAGAGCTGTCGCCAGTTCGTCAACCGTCGGCGACCTCCCGATGTCATGCATCAAATCAGCAGTGGCACTGCTGATATCGTGCTGCCTGTCGCGAATTCTCCTGGGCACATGGACTTTCCATCCGTAGTCCCGGAAATAACGTCGCAACTCGCCCATCATCGTGGGCAATGCGAAAGCCACAAAGCTGGAACCACGGCTGGGATCGAAGCGATTGACCGCATGGATCAGCCCGACGCGCGCGACTTGGACCAGGTCCTCAATACTTTCACCGCGCCTGTTGAAATGTCGCGCCACATGGTCCGCCAACGGGCAGCACCGCAGCACGATGCGCTCATGTTGCCGGGTGTACGCCTCGGAACCTGTAGGCAATTCTCGCAATTCGGCCACCATTGCAACGACGTCGGCGTACTCGTCATCGTGTCCGACTTCGCGGGGCGCCGAACGATCTGTCCGAGGTCCCTCTTGCATGTTCTGTGACGCGTTGTTCTGCACTGGAATTGACATGCGATGCCCTCCCCGGGCTCTCAACACGCACTGTCTGACCGTGGTCCGCGCGCTTCGTCGCATATGGACCACTGGTAACAGTTGCGAGTTGATCTCCGCCGTAATGGCGGAATTGGCAATTTGCCATCGTCGAGACGTCAATCTCCGGCATATCGCGAAAGTAGCCCCATGCTGGACCGCGTCCACGCGCCGCACGAAAGATTCTCGACCGGCACCGCTTTTGGCTAAGCAGCTACGCTGAAACAGCGTTAAAACAAACACTACACGCGAACACATGCCAGGACCAGCCTCTTGGCGCGATGACACAGTTCGGCCGCTCCGTTATGGCCGCTCAACCAGCCACAACGCCCAATCTGGTCAATTCGACATCGGAGTGCCGCGCACCTGCCCTCGGCGTCGTTTGGTCGGCATTGATGTTTGCCACCGGCGCCAGCGGGTAGGCAAACATCATGAACAAGATGCGCGATCCGCTGATCTCCCGATCGGAGCAGCTGTTCGCGGACGAGACGGACCTTGACTACGGCACCTCCGTGCCCGCGATGGTCGCTTATCTGATCGGCATGATTGCCTTGTTGACAGGCTATTTGGCCCTCGGCGCCGGACATCTGTATCTCGGCGCCACAGCACTATTCATCGCATTCGTCAGCGTCGCACTCGGTTCACTGTGGGTGCTCGCCCGGCTGATCCAACATCCACATCATTCTCATCACGGCGCACGCCACTGAACTTTTGGCAACGTCCGGTTCCACAGCAGGTTGCTCGTTGACCCGGCCACATGAACTGCGAACCGGGCCATCGAGCAACCCTCATTCAGCTACTGGCTGGGCCGTTGGTTGGCCTTCTGACGCTGCTCGGCCAAGCGTTCGCCGGCGCGAGCCGCATCCGCCTCAGCCTCCTTCTTGGCGGCGTCACGTGCGGCGTCCGCCCTGTCCTGCTGTGCACGCCCCTCCTTGACCAGATCATCGCGTCCCGCGAGGCCGCCTACCACCTCTTTCGCCTTACCCTTTACGCCCTCGACGATGCCTTTGACTGCTTCTTCGGGGCCACTCTGATGTTTACGTTCGCCCACTGAACCGCTCCTCATCTTGTATCCGGCCGGTTGGCGAATCTTGTCCAGCCACCAGCCATTTCGGACACGGCACCGATTCCATTCACTCCAGATCGGTTTCACATGCGCGAGATCTATCGCCACGAACAACGCTGTAGAGCAGAGACCTCGCGACGGTGCCGCTGAACCCGTACGTGCCGTACTAACACGTCCATGCTTTTGCATGTCTAGCCTGGGTACCCGGCGACCTGCCGCGGAAACTGTTTCACTGCTGAATGTTTCGACCGTCACACACCACCTGATGTCGACGGTTCGCCAAGAACACGCCGCGACAGGCGTTGACACCGCGGCCGGCCGGACACTCCGAGGCGCGTTATGCCACCCCGCGCACGTGTGCCACCGAGGCGCCAATGGTTGCCGGACTATCACCGATCATGGTGTGCAGCAACGTTTCTTGTTCCCGGCTGCCACGCCTCGCCGAGCGGTTCAGCCCTCCCGGCGTTACCAGTTCCGCAATGCTGCGGACACCGTTTACCGGAATCTTGACTATGGGATACCAGGGCGGCATGTACGCCGGTAGCCCGAGCGTGCGCATCGCGCGCGGCCCGAGGAATGCAGTGGTCACCGACAAATGTTGGGCCCAGGCCAGTCGGCGGCGCACACCGGCCAAGCTCTCGTAATGCCAGGCCAACGGGTCTTTGGCCATCGGGACCGACAGCTGCTGTGTGGTCCCATCTGGTGTGGACAGTGCCGTGGAGGTGTGGAAGAGAATGCGGATGGCATCGCGGAACGACCGGGGCAGCCATTCGTCCTGCACGCCGATCAACCAGCCGACATACCGGGTCAAGTGAGCGATACACGTCAGTTCGCGCGGTGTCATCACGATGCCCATGGCCAGTCCACCGACCACCGGCGCGATGAGGGCCCCGACCAGGGTCGCCGCCATGTCGGTCTGATTGACGGGCACCCCCCATTCTTCGGCGTCCCAGTCCGGCATGGCCGTTACGTGGCGACGAACCAAAGCATGCACGAACCGGACCCGGAGCGTCGACTGGTAGCCGAGCCCCTGCGGCTCCAGCCCACCGACACTGATCACGTCCAATGCCCACCGCATGGTCTCGGCGAAACGCTGATTAGATCCCTTCTCCAAAGCCCCTGTGCGCAGCAAGGTCTGGTTGAATCCGGAGAACTGATAGCCACCCAACAGGGCCACATCGCGCGCGATGTACATGCCGTCGGCGCCGCCCCGGCGTAGTGCCCGTTGCCCTACCCTCAGCATGTCGGCGTTCACCCAGTCCGGGCGGGCCTCGACCGCAGTGAGGAACTGGCGCAACGGTTCGGGCGCCTCCGGGACGGAGGCGATGCCACCCGCCAAGGCCTTGTCGAACAGCGGACGTTGCTGTTTCATCCCGGCAGCCGACATCGATTCGACCAACTCGTCCATCGGCTCGTCACCGACGTTGAGTCGCTCGCCCAACCGCCGCCACTGATCGGCGTCGGGCTGTCGGAGCGCGAGCACTGACGCTGCGACCTGGATACCGATCGGCACTGGGCGTGGCTTGTCGGGGTGGCGCGCCGGAATCGGCAGAGGCATCGTCACTGTCCTTTCGAACACCTAATGACAACGTATGTAGTCAAAATCTAGGCGTCCGATATCCAGCCGTCAACCCTGCGCGGCGCCGGCCGGATTACCCGAAGAATTCGCGGATCTTCGGCGCCTCGACGGCAGCCCGCTCGTAACCGGTCCGCAATGCCGGTCGGATCTGTTCGGGGTCAAGGAGATTCACGCCCGGCGGGGTGCCGGCGATGATCAGCATCGGTGCGGTGCCGGTGGCACGGAGCGCGTCGATCTCGGCGTCGATGTTGTGTGGGATCCCGCTCAGCAGGGCACCGTCGTGGCCGTTGGTCAACGTGATGACCAATGCCCGCCTGGACCCGGCGACCAGGTCGGTATGCGCCCACGTCCTGCTGATGCCGCCGTCCATCCCGAACCGTTGACCGACCAAAGTCGGGCCGATGATCCCGGGCAGTGAAGAACTGGCCGCCGTTGCATGGACCAGCCCAATGTTGTTGCGCCGCGCCACATCCTGGCCGATTACCAGTCGCTCACCGGTATAACAGTCGTTGGCCGTGGTGAACATCTTCGCCGGCGGCCAGTCGGTGCGACTGTCGTCGGTGAGCATCCACGCCAGGCGCTCTAGGGCGTCGCCACTCAGCGCGTTGTCCGCCGCGAGGGCGGCGTGTCCGATGACGCGTATGGTCTCGGGATTGCCGTTGTCGACGGCGAAGTTGATCGCCCGCGCCCGCTGCTGGCTGACATTGGCGGCTGCGACGGGTGCCAGCTGCGCGAACCGGTCCGGGAACTCTCCGAAGAAGTCGAACTCCGCGCGCAGGTGCTGGAAGTGCCCCGAGGTGAGCGACGAACCGATGTACGCACCAGCGGAGGTGCCGACCACCACCTGCGCCTGCCCTGCCGGGTCGACGCCGGCCTCCATCAGGCCATGGAAGAAGCCGCAGTACCAAGCCAGGTAGTACTCGCCTCCCCCGCCCAGGACCAGGGTCCGATCCAGGCCGGTGGCCAGTTCGGAAGCCGTCGGTGTGACGGGCACCGGGCGGGCCAGGCCGTCGTGAGCGAACAGCTTCCTCGAGATCGAGTCCGCGAGGTCTCGGGCGGGCTCAGCGTGCGCAACGCCCGGCACCGACAATGCGGCTGCCGCGAATCCGGCGCCAAGCCCGAATGCGCTGCGTCGCGAGACTTTCATCGGCCTCCTGTGCTGACGTGGTGTGACTGCTGATATTAATCAACGCACACGTCAGATAGACCGGGAAGTCCCCCAACCGACGCAGTCGGTGAAAACAAATGAGGGCTGATGCGGATTACTCCACATCAGCCCATCATTGTGTTCGGATCAGTTAGATCGCGGTGACGCCAATGGCCGCCGGGCCCTTGGCACCCTGTCCAACCTCGAACTGCACGCGCTGACCCTCGTCCAGCGTCCGGAATCCGCTTGCGCTGATCTCCGAGTAATGGACGAACAGGTCTTTGCTGCCGTCATCGGGGGTGATAAAGCCGAAGCCCTTCTCACCGTTGAACCACTTCACAGTTCCCTGTGCCATTTAGAACTTCTCTCATCTAGCCGAGGATGTACCAAAAACATCCACGCCGGAAACCCTAGCACCCCGTTAGTAAACGCGCGTACCACATGGCCTAGGCGAATCGAATTTTCATCGTCGCCATGCCGAAGATCTTCTTACCTGCAGACTTGGCACCGACGATGACCACCCCGTCACGCGTGTCAGGGTCGAGCGACTTGATCCGACCGGTGAACTCGATGTCCCCACGCTGATCGGCCGGGACGATCGCGGGTGCGGAAAGTCGCACCGCGTACTTGGAGACGGCCCCCGGGTCTCCTGACCATGAGGCGACGAATCCCGCGCCGAGCCCCAAGGTGAGCATGCCGTGCGCAATCACATCCGGCAGGCCGGCCAACTTGGCGATGCTCTCGTCCCAGTGGATCGGGTTCGCGTCGCCCGCGACGCCCGCGTAATTGACCAGGTCACCGCGCGAAAGCAGTAGGTGACGCTCGGGTAGCTGGTCGCCGACAGACAGGGTCTCGAATGCGCAGCTGCGCGGCGCGCGGGTCTCACCACCGTCGGAGATCCGCTGCTGCTCGCTGGCGGGTCGGACCGTCTTGACGTAGTCGGTCACCGCGGCCTCGGCCGCAAGCACGTCGACGTCGTGCATCATGACCTTCCGCACGGCCGTGGTGATCGCCGGATCGACCTCGTCCGCCGTGACTCCGACGACCGTGGTGTGCATGGTGTGAACGGTCTCGCCTGCGGTATCGACGAACGTATTTGTGATGGTGATCATGTCCCGGCCCGCGATTCGCCGCACCGATGACAGCTCGACGTCGGTGAGGAGCTCATCACCGACGACGATCGGCCGATGCTGTTCGAAGACCTGCTCGGTCTGCACGTAGGTGTCGTAGCCCACGACCACCTCTTGGAGCAGCTTCTGATTGGCCGCCATGGCGGGGATCGCGGTGAACGTCAATGGCGCCACCAGACCCGAGTAACCCAACGCGGCCGCGGCCTCCTCATCCCAGTGCGCCGGGTGGTAGTCCTGCACTGCCCGGGCGTACTCGCGGACCTTCTCCTGGCCTACCCGGTAGGTCCGGTCCGCCTTGTAGTAGTGGCCAACCCGCTCTTGGATAGCGGGCGCATCGGTTTCCGTGGTCATCGACTCTCTCACTCCTGGGTTCAGGTGATCGTAGTCCGGCCGGTATCGGATACCAGCAATCTCTGATGGGATGCACGGTTTCAACCAGCGGGTCTATCGACACATCGGATGGCGGACATGGCAAATCGACACATCCCGCCGGCCGTCCAGGTGCGTTCGCAAATTTTGACGCGGCCGCCAACGGCAAACCGTAAACTCACCGGGCACTCTGGTCATTTCGCAGGGCTGGCCCACGGCCGATGCTCAGCAAAAGATGTCATCTACTGAGCAACATGGGGAGCTGATGGACACGCGCTACGGCAGGTACGTCGGACGGGTCGGCGCACTCGCCGTCGCACTCGGGGTCGGATACGCCATCGCCACCCCGGCAGGTATCGCCTGGGCCGCCCCTGATGATGCGACCCACTCCTCCCCCTCCTCGGACACCCCGACCAATGCATCCGGTCCATCGCATGCCGCAGCCACGCCACACGGGCGCCCCGGTGGCGCTTCGAAGCAGAAGCCGAAGAAACCGAGTCCAGCGGGTTCTGACGATGCGCCGTCCGGCACCGCTGCCACGACACCTGCGGACGGGACGTCCGTGTCGAAACCGAGAAAACCCAAAGCAAAGCCGAAGCCGACCGCCAAGAGCGATATCGGCACAACGGACTCCGCATCGAGCGCGAGCCAGCCACAGCGGCCGCGGACCCAGACGCCCGTCGCAGCGGTCGTGTCGCCGAGTCCCATGGCGCCAGTAGCCGCTGTGCCGGTACCCGTCGGCGTCGCGATGCAGCCGACGACTTCGGTCGCGGTGGCCGCGGTCCGCCCTGTGGCGGTGAACCCGATTCAGGCCTCGATCACCAACGTGATCACCAGCGTCGTACGTCCGGTGTTGTCTTCATTGCTGGGTGCGTTCCCCGGTGGCACTGCGGAGTCGCCTCTCGCGTGGACGTTGCTTGCCGCAGCGCGGAAACAAGTAGGAACGACCGAAGCCACTGCCATCGCCGCGACCGCGACCCCGATGACCGCCGCGCAGCCGGCGGCAGCGACGGTGACCAACCAACCGCCGACCGCGGACGTCACCTGGGGCAGGCCCGATGCGACGACGGGCAAGGTGCTGGGACAACTGACCACCAGCGACCCGGAAGGCAACAAGGTCGCCGTAGGGGTGCTGACTCCACCGAGCGCGGGCACGCTGACCTACAACGCCAAAACGGCTACCTTCACCTACACGCCCACGACCGCGCAGCGATTCTCGGCCAGCCAGTCGTCCGCCACCGACACGGTCACCATGACACTTGGTGTGACAGACGGGGTCAGCCCCGTCGCGGTCACGGTGAACATCCCCGTGAGCCCATCACCGTTCTACAAGTCCACCGACATCACCACCGTGACCGCCCCCAGCGCGGTGGCGACCACGAGCAATCGTGCATACATCACGAGCCGCGACGCCGGTACCGTCACCATCTACGACACCATCAAGAACACGGTGATCGCCACCTATCAGGTGGGCGCGGCACCTGACGGTATAGCGGTCAAGAGTGACGGCACCCGGCTATACGTGTCGAGCTCGACCAACAACACGGTCACCGTCATCGACGGCGTGACGGGCAAGGTGAAAGCCACACTGGCAGTTACCAATCCGACCGCCATCACGATCAACCCCAGCGGCAGTACGGTCTACGTCGCCAACGGCAGCAGCGCGACCGTCACCAAGATCAGTACGTCGACCAACAAGGTCGCCGGCACCGTCAAGCTCGCAGCGGGCCTCAACCCCACGGAGCTCGCGGTGAGTTCCGATGGCAACAAGGTCTACGTCGGCAGCGCCACGTCGGCGGGCGGCAATCTCTCGTGGTTCTCGTCCGGCGCGACGACAGCCACGACGCTCAGCAATATCGCCGGTGCCCCAATCGGTCTCGCAGTAAGCCGGACCTACCCGATGTTGTTCGCCGCCACCGGCACCGGCGGCATCACCATGGTCAATACCACTACAGGCGGCACAACAACTTTCGACCTCGGTCAACCACTGAATGGTATCGCCCTGACCAACGACGGCAGCGCGTTGATGATCACCACGAGCACCGGCCTGCTCGCGGCGCTGAACACCACCGCCGGCGGATACGCAGGAGTCACCAGCATTCGCGACACCACGGCCGGCCCGGAGACGGTGCTGCCCGGCGTCGCGCTCAGCCCGGACGGCACACAGATGTTCGTGACCGACGCCGACACCAACAGCGTCCACGTCGTCTCACTCGTCCCGCCGAACACACCACCGTTCTCCAGCGCTCCGCAGTACAGTGTCTCCAACCCGTCGACGGGCGCGCTCGCCGGGACGGTGGGGGTGGTCGACTTCGACGGTGATCCACTTACCTACACAGTGAACACCAAACCCACCAAGGGCAAGTTGGTCTTCAACTCCGACGGAACCTACACCTACACACCGACTTCCACTGCTCGCCATGCCGCATCCGTGCCGGGCGCACCGAGTTCGGTGACACAGGACTCGTTCACCATCACGGTCTCCGATGGCCGCAACGGCACCCTCACCGAGACCGTCCCTCTCACCATCGACCCGAAAAACACTGCGCCGACAGTCAAGACGACCATCGGTAATCCCAGTACCTCGACGGGCGTCGTCAAGGGCACCGTCGCATCCTCCGACAGCGACGGCGACAAGCGGTCCTACTCGGTGACCGGCACGCCGGCAAAGGGCACCGTGACAGTCACCTCAAGCGGGTCGTTCACCTACACACCCAACGCTGCTGCCCGCTCGGCCGCGACCGCGCCGAACGCCACCCACGACGACAAGATGGACACGTTCACCGTCACGGTCGACGACGGCCATGGCGGCGTCGTGCCGGTCACGGTGAATGTCAAGATCGGTGCTGCCAACACCAAACCCTTTGGGGCCAAGGCGACCTTGACGAATTCCGACCCGCGCTCAGGAGTGGTTACAGGCACCGTCGGCGCCACCGACACCGACGGCGACACGCTGACCTATACCGCGAGCGGCACGACGAAGGGCACCACCGTCGTCAACGCTGACGGGTCCTTCACGTACACGCCCACCGCCGCTGCCCGACTGACGGCTTCGAAAGTGGGAGCCAGCACATCCACCAAGTCAGAGACCATCACTTTCACCGTCAGCGACGGATTCGGCGGCACTACAACGGCATCGGTGAAGGTATCCATCGCCCCGAACCCGTCAACCTCTGCACCTCCATCGAATGTCACTGTGACAGTTGGTAATCCGTCGACAGCCGTTGGCACCGTGACCGGTACGGTCACCGCGTCCGGCTACCAAGGCGACCCGTTGGCATACAGCCTCGGTACGGGGCCGGCGTCCGGCGTCGCGAAGGTGACATCTACGGGTCAGTTCACCTACACACCCAATGTGGATGCGCGGTACCTTGCGCTCGCGGTCCCCGGACAGAACACCGATAGCTTCACCGTCAACATCAGCGACGCGTTCGGTGGAACGGCCACGGCGACAGTGAATGTCACGATCGCCCCGCCATCGGCAAGCGCGATCGATCAACGTGCGACGACGATAGGCGTCAACACCCAGCAGCTGTACTTCTATTCGCAGACCGACACCGACAAGGCCTTGGGTCTGCTCAAAGCCGCCGGCGTCGACACGATTCGAATCATGTTGCCGTGGGCCGGAGTCGAATCCACGCAGGGCACGTACGACTGGAGTGCGGTGGACCGCATGGTCAACAGCGCCAACGCCAACGGCATCAAGGTGCTCGCCACCGTCGACTCGACGCCGGACTGGGCTGCGGTACCGGGTCAACCGCTGTACCAAGGGCAGCCGGCCAATCTCGCCGCGTTCGGCGATTTCATGAGCCAGGTCGCGACCCGGTACCAGGGCAAGGTCGCCGACTACGAGATTTGGAATGAACCCAACTACAACGGCTTCTGGGCCCCCACACCCAACTCGGCGCAGTACACCGCGCTGCTCAAGGTCGCCTACACCGCGATCAAGGAAGCCGACCCGAACGCCCTCGTCATCGCCGCCGGAGTAGCAGCGGTGGCGGAAACGCCGGGCGGTCCGGCGATCAACCCGGTGACCTTCCTGACCGAGATGTATGCGGCCGGCGCCGCCGGATACTTCGACGCGCTGTCGTTCCACCCGTACCAATACGGCGTGATGTTCTCGGTCGGCGAAGGCCATGCCGGCATGCCGATCACGCAAGCCGAGCAACTGCACGCGGTGATGGTCGCCAACGGTGATGGCAACAAGAAGATCTGGGCCACCGAATACGGCGAACCGACGTCCGAAGTGTCCGAAGACGCCCAGGCTGCGTACATCGGAGACTTCCTGCGTACCTGGCGCACACTCGATTACGCCGGCCCTGCGTTCATCCAGGCCCTGGTGGACTATCAGGACCCCGACCCCGCCCAGGCGACAATGGGCCTGTTCCATGAGGATTGGACACCCAAGCCCGCGCTCGGTGTGCTCGAGCAGGTGATCGCGGAGAACGCGGCCATCGTCGCCGCCGGGGACGCTGCCGGCGTGGTATGACAATCAGCGTGCGCCGCTCAGGCTCTGCGGACATCGGAGCCATCATGGCGTTGATGGGCCGATCCCGAGGCGATGCGTTGTCACCCGCGCAGCGAGCCGAACAGGGCTTTGTCCAAGGTGCGATGAACGCCGAGATGCTGACCCGGTTCCAGCAGGGAACCGGGGTCTTCCTGGCCGAGGAAGACACTCGGTTGGCCGGCTTTGCGATGACCAGCGTCGCCGACACGACACCTGGTGGTCCGCCGAAGCTCGCCGCGGACGCAGCCAAACGCGCTCTCGGAGAACAACAACGGATCTTCATGTACGGCCCGGCTGCGGTGACTCCCGAGTTCCAGGGACGTGGCGTGTTGACGACGCTGCTGAGGTACCTCAGCCGGGAACTGTGCGACCGATTCGATGTGGGCGTGGCCTTCGTCGAAGACGCCAATCAGAAATCCCTTGCCGTACACCGCCATTACGGAATGACCGAGGTTCCGGGGTTTCGTCACCAGGACCGGGACTACCACGTGCTGGTCTTCCCGCTCGAGCTGTTCACTGCCGGCGCCAAGGTCAGGCGGCCAGCAGCACCCAACTGACTGCGCACACCGTCACCAGGCAGACCACCGTCAGCGGCAGACCGAATCTGACGAAGGTGCCGGTGGAGTACCCACCCGGACGCATGACCATGAGATTCGACTGATGGCTGAACGGGTTCAAGAACGTGAACGAAATGCACGTACCCACCATCGTCAGCAGGAGTACGGGATTCAGGTCGGTTCTGGCCGCGATGGTCAGTACGACCGGCGTGAGGATGGCGGCCGCCGCAGCGTTTGTGACGACATTCGTCAGAACGGTGGTGCACACTGCGAGCACTACCACGACCAATACCGTCTTACCACCCGACAGCGTCAAGACCGCGTCCGAAATATAGCCTCCTAAGCCACTTTTCACGACAATCGCGCCGAGGCCGATCGACCCGGCGATGATCGCCAGGATGTTCCAGTTGAGCGCACGTACCGCCGAGCGGGGCGTCAAGACGCCGGTGAGGACGATCATCGACGCGCCGGTCACTGCGATGAGTTCTACGGGAGCCAAGCCGAAGGAACCGGCCACGATGACGGCCGCCAATATGAGCAGCGCGATCCACGTCTTGCCGGTCTGCGGCGCCTTGCCGGCTGTCTGCTGCCACAGGCCGACCAGCGAATGCTCGTCGAGGGCGGCCACCGAGTCGGCGGTGACCAGACAGAGCTCACCCGGTTCTGCCGGCGCTTCCCGCAGCGCTCCGGTGGTCTGCGCGGCCACCACCATGATGTCCTCGTCGTCCTCCAGGTCACGAACCGTAGCCTGCTCGTTGGTGGCTATGGCGACCAGGTAGAGGGGCTTCGGTGACAACCCGAAACGCGGGCTGCCCCAGAGGATTCGGACCCCTTCCTCGGTGGCCCGATAGATCAACCGGTCATCGGCTTGCAGCACGGACAGCATGTCGACCGGCTTGCCCCAGCGCCGGATTTCCACCAGTTCGAACTCGACCGTGGTTTCGATGCCCAGTTCGGCGGCAGTGCGGCCGACCGCATTTGCCTGGGTCGCGACCGGGATCTCGGCCTGCCAAGACAGGTCGCGTTCCTTGTCCTCGCTTCGCCCGCGCAACATCGCCGGCGCCGTGAACAGCAGGACCATCCAGCCCACCAACGCCACCGGAACCGCGATGGGCACGAACGAGAACATGGTCACCTCGGCACCCGAAGGTGCCGCCAGGGCGGCGATGAGCAGGTTCGAGCTGGTGCCGATCAGGGTGGCCGAGCCGGCCAGCGTGGTGGCGTGCGCGATGGGCAGCAGCACGCCCCGAGAGGCAACGCCGGAGCGCTGCTGTAGTTCCTTGGCAGCCGGGATCAGCATTGCGACGATCGGTGTGGTGTTGATCAGCGCCGAGATGAAGCCGACCGGCGGGATGAGTCGGCGCAGCGCCTGCCCCGAGGTCTGCACGCCCGACAACAGCCGGTAGGTGGCCCGCGAGACCACTCCGGTGTGGAGCACACCTTTGGCGATCACCAGCATCGCCGCGACGGTGATCACGCCCCCATTGCTCAGACCGGCGAAAAGCTCACCGGGCGTGGCGATCCCGAGCAAGCCACCCGCCACGAGCGCGCAAATCAGGGCCAGTACCGCCGGTAGCCGCCCCGTCGTCATCGCCACCAAGGTCAGGATCACGATCACTGCTGCAGTCAGTGCCACGCCATCCATTGTCGGCCATGGGCCACCAACCGATGACTAGCAGCCGGGCTCGTACAGCGGTATCCACTTGTTCTGGAACCAGAATCCCCACTGTCCGATATTCGGATCGAAGGTCGGATTCACCGTCTGACCCTGGTATGCGAAGGGTGGTGGAGGTGTCGCGTCGCGACGGAGTGGCTGCTGTTGGCACGCCGGCGGCTCGGTGTCAGTGCCGTCATCGGTGGCGTTGTCGGTGGTGTTGTCGGGCAACTGCCACCACCACCAAGGCGGTTCGG
Source organism: Mycobacterium sp. MAA66 (assembly GCF_041261665.1). Lineage (NCBI taxonomy): Bacteria > Bacillati > Actinomycetota > Actinomycetes > Mycobacteriales > Mycobacteriaceae > Mycobacterium > Mycobacterium sp. MAA66. Next base: position 1,200,457 of record NZ_JBGCCC010000001.1, read on the forward strand.
TCGGCGGCCGGTGCCACGGCGGCCGGTTGCCCGGTCCGCCACCGGGCCCGACAGGTGGTCCGCCGGGTCCGCCGTGCCCGTTCGGAGGTCCGCCGGGTGACTCGCCACCGGGGCCACCGTGGCCACGCGGGGGCGCGACCGGGCCGAGTGCGCCGCTGTCAGGCGGCGGTCCTGCGGCGTCGGCACTGCGCGGCGGCGCGCTTCGGTCTGGCTCCGATGAAGGGCCGCTCGGACCGGCGGGTGCCTGTGGAGCACCCGGTGAGGCCGGCGGCGCCCCGGACTCGCCGGCACCCGTGCCCGACTGGGTCGCGGGGCCGGAGTTCGACGGAGCCGACACCTCAGGCCCGCTGGGCCCGGAGATGCCTGGTTCGCCGCCCGAACTCGGTGATGAAACACCGCCGCCGGAACTCGGTGATGACACCGCGCCGCCGCCGGTCTCGGCTGACGAACCGCTCGACGACGAACCGCCACTCGTCGATGACGACGACCCCGAAGAACTCGAACTACCCGAGTTGCTGGAACCAGCAGACGAGCCTGAGTCGCTGGGCGCCATCGGCGCCGGTCCGGTCTCCAATCCCTGCGCGACGACGGCATTCGCCACTCCCGCTGTGCCACAGAATAATCCGATCCCAAGGCCCGTGGCGAAGGCCGTGCTGACAACTCGTTGTCCAATTTTCATGGCGTGCCTCCCGGCATACCCCCACCAACGCTGCGGCCGCGATCACCGAAACGGTGCCGGCCTCATCTTCGCTGCCTCCCTGCGCAGCATCGTCGAACTATCCATTTCGTCCGAGTGAAGCCAAGTTAGGACGCGAGGTTAGCGAAGGGCTCTGCGGGCGTTATACGTGAGCTATGAATGCTGGAGCTGCCGAGCAGATGTGCGACGGCACATTCGAACGAGCGGCCTGAATGCACATCAATTGCCATGTGGGTCAGCGGCGTTGAGCGTTGCCACCACATGGTCGTAGTCGCCACGTGCTTCACCGTAGCGCAGGAACTTGACCCGTTCGACCTGGATCTCGGCGGCATCGGGCTGAGACTCGTGGATACCGATCACTTCGGCGACGAACTGGTCCAGTGGCATGGCGAAATCACTCTCGCGTTGTCCCGGAAGCAGATCGGTGGCCACCGTCGGCGGCTGCAGCTCCAGAAGTTGCACCGAGGTGTCGGCCAGCTGCAACCGCAGTGTCTCGGTAAGCATGTGGATGGCAGCCTTCGAGGCGTCGTGGCTAGGCGTTGCTTTAACGGGCGCGAAAGCCGGACCGGATGAGACGGCGATGATCGCGGCGTCACGCTGTTGTTGACGATGCTCGATGAATGCGGCGATCAGTCGGATCGGGCCGAGGACGTTGGTGGTGATCACCTCCTCGGCAGAAGACAAAAACCCTTCGGGCTGATGCCAGCCCTCGATCTTCATGATCCCTGCCATCGCGACGAGAACATTCAGATCGGGGTGCGCGCCAAGCACATCGGCGGCAGCTGCCGTGACACCTGCGGGATCGGCGGTATCAATGCGGACGGTGTCGATGCCGGGGTGTTGGGCCGCGATCTGAGTAGCCGGTCCACACGACGGCCACCGATGATGACGGTGTTGCCCCTGCCCTGCAGCGCGAGGGCCAGGGCTAACCCGATTCCGCTGGTGGCGCCCGGGATGAAGACGGTGTTGCCGGTGATTTTCACGGTGTGGTCCATCCTGTTGACGGTTGGATTGCTGCCGCACGTACTTTCATGAAAGGCGACTATGAGTGGGCCCAGCACGTCATGCGCGGCAGATGGTCACAGGACGCTCTGCCGGCGTGAGCAAGTCGCTGAAGCCAATGCGATGCAACATCTCGCTCCGTAACCGGTCCAGGACGACGAAGCCGACATCGTGGCGGCGCCGACCTTCTTGCGGCAGAATCTGCGCGGCGGCGCAAAAGGCAGGGGAAACAACAATGATCGAATCCTGGGATGTGGTCGGCCGGGCGAGCTACGTGTCGTTCACCAGCTACCGCAAGGACGGCAGCGCCATATCAACCCCGGTCTGGATCGCGCCCGGCGAGGGCAAGCTCTACTTCTTTTCAGAGGTCGGCTCGCACAAAGTGAAACGCATCCGTCGCAATTCCGCGGTGACATTGCAACCCTGCGACATTCGGGGCAATATCGTTGCCGGCTCGCCGATCGTCGACGGCACTGCACGCGTCCTCGGCTTCGAAGACGCCGGCAGAGTCCGCAAGATCATGAACCGCAAGTACTGGTTGCTAGGGCCGCTGAGTGAATTCGCCGTCTGGATTACCCGGCGCCAACAGGCATCATTCGCCATCGAGATCTCGCCCCGCGACCCTGCTCAGCCGTGACCTGGCTCAGCCTTGCAACACCGAGACGACCTTCTTGGCCGTCGCCTTCGCCGACCCCGGGTTCTGGCCCGTGACCAGCCGACCGTCGACGACGACATACGAGGCGAATGGAATCAGTCCTTTCTCGTAGCGGGCGCCGCGCTTCTTCATCTCGGCTTCGACGTTGTAGGGCACCAACTTATCGACGCGAGCCACCACCTCCTCCGCCCAGGAGAACCCGGTGAGCTTGCGGCCGGCGACCAACAGCGATCCGTCGGACAGTGTGGTATTGAGCAAACCGCAGTAGCCGTGACAGACAGACGACACAACTCCCCCACGCTCGAAAATCTCCCGCGAGATGCGTTGCAGGCCTTCACTATCAGGGAAGTCGAACATCACCGCGTGACCGCCGGTGAAGTAGATCGCGTCAAAATCGGCGGAGTCGATGTTCGCGGGTGAGGCAGTGTTCACCAAGAGCGCCATCTTCGCGTCATCGGCTTTCCACGCCTTGGCGCTCTTGTCATAGTTCGGGAACTTCAGTGATCGCGGTTCCAGCGGCGAGAGGCCACCGTTCGGGCTGACGATCGTCTGCTCGTACCCCGCCTCGGCGAAGACGTGATACGCGTGCGTCAGTTCCGACAGCCACAGGCCGGTCGGCTCGGACGGGTCCGCGTAGTGCGAGACGTTGGTGACGACGTTCAAGATGCGCTTGGCCATTCACCAAGCATTGCGCTTGTGGCCTGGCGGCGCCGCGAAGTGGCCGCATCCGACAAATCTGTCCGATGCACTCCTCAAGGCAAATATCGACGCGACCTCACAGCGGATAGCTAACGTCGCCCAATCTCGCTGCTAAAAATCAGGCGCTGCATTGAGGCATGACAAACAAACCATCAAGTCCCATTGGGCACGTGGCATCGGTTGTATTGGCCGGGGCCGCGACCGTCGCAACGTTTGCGCTGTTCAGCACCGTTTCTCCCGCCAATGCCCAAGCCGCCGTGGCATCAGGTTCGATAGCAGCGACAACTTCGGCCGGCCCGCAATCCCCACTGACCGGCCGCATCATCGCCGTTGACGATGACAACGGGAACAGCGTCAACGACCAGGGCCAAACGTCCGGCGATATCTTCACGCAGAATGCTCAAGACCAGAGCACCGCATGAGGAAGTAGATCGACGGCGCTGCCCGGCGCTGTCGTGAGATCGGATCCTTTGTGTCCCTTGAGTGTTCAGGACGCCGATTCGCGCGACAGTTCTGTGCTCACCCGACGCTCCACCAAGAGCGGCACGAAATCCCTGATCGGGCTGGACGCGAAACACTCACGCGCACGCTGCACCGAATAGGCGATGTCCGACGGATCGCGCGATGGGTGTCGCGTGACCAGGCGAGTCATCACCTCGGCCATCTGCTGGTCTTCACTCATCGTGAGCATCACGCAATATATTCTGACCTACTTGCCGCGCAATCGCACCCAGCTCAGCTGCCATACCGGTAACGCCGGCGAGACACTCCAACCACAACCGGCACTCGTGTGTCGCCGGCACGTAACCGACGGTCAGTACAGTCGCACCCATGGCCGCAGACTCCCCCGATTTGGTCGAGCAGACCTTTCAGGACCTGCTCGCCGCGGCGCTCGCAACAGGCCGCAGGCCTGCGCATAACACTGTCCTGGGCCCAGCGTGCCAGGTCGCGATAGACATCGTGGCCCGCGAGCACCCCGACGCCGCGCCGGAACACATCGTCGCCGCCTATGACGCCTACGCCATCGAGAGTCTGGGCACCACCCCTTCGATCGGACTACCGGACGATGATCCATTGACCGCCAGAGCCGCCGAATATGCCGCCATCAACGCACTGGTCGCCCAGCTCAGCATCACCTATCCGAACGTCGATCCCCGGACGGTGACCGCAATCGTGCGCCGCATCCACGCCGACTTCCACCATCATGCAATCCGCGACTTCATCCCGCAGTTCGTCGAGCAGGCCGCACACCGAAAACTCGCGTGACACCTGACGGTCGCCAGATCAGGCAGAACCCGTTGCACGACAATCGATTTGAGACTCGACGCCGTCGCGTCTGACGTTTACGATGTTTTGCCATGGCCCGTAAACTCGCGACAGCCGATATGGTCGGCCTCCCCGATTTGCTTGACTTCGTCCGTCCCCGGCACGCGATGGTGCTCACCACGTTCCGTACGGACGGGTCCCTGCAGAGTTCACCGGTCACAGGCGGCCTCGACGAACAGGGACGGCTCGTCATTGCCAGCTATCCACAACGCGCCAAATGCGTGAACATCCGCCGGACACCCACCGCCAGCGTGGTCGTGCTGTCCGCCGAGTTCAACGACGCTTATGTGCAGGTCGACGGTGACGCTGAGGTGATCGACCTCCCGGATGCCGTGGAACCACTGGTCGACTACTACCGCGCGATCGCCGGAGAGCACCCCGATTGGTCGGAGTACCGCCAGGCGATGGTCGATCAGGGCAAGTGCCTGATCCGGATCACACCGCGCCGCTGGGGGCCGGTGGCCACGGGCGGCTTCCCGCCCAAGTGATGCCCCACCAGTATTGATCTAGGCTGCAAGGCTATTCAGTGTCCCTGACAGCGTCGAGGCGCTGATTCACCCGAGTCAGCGCCTCGTCGAAGACCTCCACCTTTTCACTACGCTTCTCACTGGCCGGCTGGGCAGCGCCGCGGCCGCCCTCGGCCTCCACTCGGGCAGCGCCCTGGCGCCGCAGCAAGCTGAAGTTCTTCTCGCGTGCTTGCCTGAGTCGACCCTGCAGTTCCTTCAACGACTTCTCGTCCATGCGTGCGAGAGCGTCGGGATGGCACTCGCCGATCAGCGCGTTTTCCTGTGGGGTCAGGTTCACGTGGTTGCTCATCATTGATTCATAGCCCGGGGCCGCAACACGTGTTAGCCGAATCGCCAGACTGCACAGATTGTTTGAAGCTAACTGGTGGCCGTGACCGCGTGCTCCGCTGCGCGACGGCCAGAGAAGACGCAATCAGCCAAGGAAAGTCCGCTGACGTATGAATCTGCGCACAGACCGATCGCCGTACGGCCGGCAGCGTAGAGCCCTTCGATCGACTGTCCTGCAGGAGTTTTCACAGTCCCGGTGAGCTCGTCGACCACGAGACCACCAAGGGTGAACATCGGGCACGGATTGATCAGGCTGGGCTTGATAGATATCTCGATCAATGAGAAAGGCCCCTGCTCGACCGGATGTACGAAATCGGCGGGCTTGCCCATCGGATCGGGCAAGCCTGCGGCGGCCGCCGAGTTGTGGGCCTCGACGGTGGCGCGCAGCCCTGCCGGATCGACTCCGGCCTTGGCTGCGACCTCTTCCAAGGTCGAGGCCGAGACCCGGTCGGTGCGCAACATGGCTTCCATCTGCAGACGCTGAAACCAGATGGCCTGCTTGGGAAGCTGTGCCCGCGCCTGGGTGAGCAATGAGTGGTCGGCCAGCATCCACCCGCGGCCACCGTGGTCCTGAATCATGGCGTGGCCTACGGCGGCGCCGTAGCGCGTCTCGTCGATGAATCGTTGGCCATCTGCGTCGACCACGAGGGCCCCGAGGAGCGCGCTGGGCGGAGTGATGAAACGCCAAGCGGACACGTTGTCCAGTCGATCGACAGCGGCGCCGACATCGGCCGCGAGGGTGATTCCGCTGCCATCGTCCGCGGTGGTACCGAGCTGCAGCCCGTCGCGGTACGCCGGCGCGTGCTCGGCGATCCATTCTCGATTGGCGATATAGCCACCCGCACTGAGGATGACGGCCTTGCGCGCATGAATGTCGACCGTGCGCGCGTACCGACGTTCCAGACCGCTCATCAGTCTTTCCATCGTGGCCCGTAGCGGCGGGTAGTAGATGCCCGGCTTGATCGCGAGTGCGGCATACGAACGGTAACGGCGCTGAATCCGAGCCGGTGCGTCGGCCAGTGTGCTGGCCCGGACCCCGACCACCCGACCGTCAGCGTTGGTCAACAGGGACACGGCGCGAGTGAGGAACTGCGTGCGCACCCCGAGAGCGGCTGCCGAGGCCGCGAGAGGCTGATAGATCTTTTTGCCCGACGCGCCTGCGCCTTTGGCCCGATGCCCGCGTTGCGCCGGCGGGGTGATGGTGCGAAAGCGCCCGGAGTTTTCACTGCCCGAGTAGTAGAGGTAGTACTTGTTGTTCGGGTACGACGTCTTGTACGGACACACCGAGGCCTCGAACGGCACTCCATGGTCGGTGAGCCAGTCGATCATCGCGGGGCTGGTGTCGACGAAACGTCGCAGTGTTTCGGGACGTACGGAATCGCCGATCTCGGCCTGCAAGTAGGCGTACATGGCGTCGGCGCTGTCATCGACACCAGCCTCGCGCTGAACCCAGGTACCGCCACCGGCGTAGATGATTCCGCCCGAAACCTGAGTCGCCCCACCACCGTTGAATCGGTCGATGGCCAGCACCTCAGCACCCCGCGATCGGGCTTCCAGCGCAGCGCAGACGCCCGCGGCACCGTAACCCACCACAAGAACGTCCGTTGACTGTGTCTTTGGCATGACTCTCCCCGACAACCACCGTTTGTACTTCTAGTTTGTACCACAAGTACAAACTAGAAGTGGGGGTTCAGCTCGTAGACTGCGCTCGTGGCTGAACAAAATGGGCGAACGGTGCCCGCGTCGGTTGCTGACAAGCTCTACGCCGCGACAGACCTCATCGCCGCCCGCGGCCTGGAGAACACCAAGATCGAAGACATTGCCGCGGCATCGGGCGTCCCGAAAGCGACGCTCTACTACTACTTCAAAGGCAAGGACGACATCCTGGCCTTTCTTCTCCGCGATTCCTTCGGCGGACTGGCACGCGAGGTCGCCGCGGCCGCCGACGGCCCCGGTCTGGGTCGGGACCGATTAGCGGCCGTAATCCAGGTCCAGATCGCCCACACCATGGACCGCCCAGGCACCAGCCGGGCACTCGTCGGTGACCTCGGACGCGCAATTCGGTTACCCGAGCTGACGTCGTCTGTGCAAGAGGCCTTCTACGAGCCGATCGCTCGGGTACTTGCGGCGGGTGCTGCCGACGGCTCTTTGAAGGACATCGACGATCCGCAGACCGTCGCGATCAGTATCTTCGGCGCCATGATGATGACCGCTCTGCTACACAACGTCATCAACTCCGAAAAGACGAAAGACGCTGTGGCCCAGGACGTGATCGAACTCATCATGAACGGGATCGCAGCTACGTGAGGTGGCGTCGCGGGCCCAGTCCGCGACAGCTCCCAAGGATCAGGCAGGCTTGACAGCGATGCCCGCCCCACTGCCCGATCCCCCGCTCCTTCTGGATGACCCGGATGACCTGTCCGCGCTGCGCACGCGCAGCGCGGATGCCGACGCGCTGTACACCGACTTTGCCGCGTGGGCGGAGGCGAATGGCACGTCGCTGTACCCGGCGCAGGAAGAAGCGCTGATCGAATTGGTCAGCGGCGCCAACGTGGTGCTGGCCACCCCGACCGGATCGGGCAAGTCGCTGGTCGCCACCGGTGCGCTCTACGCGACGCTGGCCGCAGGTGCGGACGCGACGAGTAAGACAGGTATCGGCCGCAGCTATTACACCGCGCCGATCAAGGCGCTGGTCAGTGAGAAGTTCTTCGCCCTGTGTGACGTGTTCGGCGCGGTCAACGTCGGCATGCTCACCGGTGACGCGGCAGTCAATGCCGACGCGCCGATCATCACCTGCACCGCGGAAGTGCTGGCCAACATCGCACTCCGGGAGGGTGCGCAGGCCGACATCGCGCTGGTGGTGATGGACGAGTTCCACTTCTACGGAGATCCAGATCGCGGCTGGGCGTGGCAGGTGCCCCTGCTGGAACTGCCGCGCGCCCAGTTCCTCTTGATGTCCGCCACCCTCGGCGACGTCACGTTTCTGCGCAAGGACCTCACCCGCCGTACCGGACGCCCGACCGCTCTGGTCGCCAGTGCCCAACGCCCGGTGCCGCTGTTCTACTCGTATGCGACGACGCCGATGCACGAGACGATCCAAGATTTGCTCGACACCAAACAGGCACCGATCTATGTCGTGCATTTCACCCAGGCCTCGGCGCTGGAGCGCGCGCAGGCGCTGATGAGCGTCAATGTCAGCACCAAGGAGGAGAAGGCGGCAATCGCCGAAACCATTGGTGCGTTTCGCTTCTCGTCGGCCTTCGGCGCCACACTCTCGCGGCTGGTCCGGCACGGGATCGGGGTGCACCATGCCGGGATGCTGCCCAAGTACCGGCGACTGGTGGAGCAACTCGCCCAGGCCGGCCTGCTCAAGGTCATCTGCGGTACCGACACCCTCGGCGTCGGCATCAATGTGCCGATCCGGACCGTGGTGTTCTCGGCGTTGTCAAAGTACGACGGCACCCGCACCCGGTTGCTCAATGCCCGTGAATTCCACCAGATCGCCGGCCGCGCCGGACGGGCCGGCTACGACACCGCAGGCACCGTCGTGGTCCAGGCACCCGAACACGAAGTAGAGAACCTCAAGCAGTTCGCCAAGGTGGCCGACGATCCGAAAAAACGGCGAAAGCTGGTGCGCCGCAAAGTTCCCGAAGGCATGGTGCCGTGGAGTGAAGCCACCATGAACCGGTTGGTCGACGCCGCTCCGGAGCCGTTGACGAGCAACATGCGGGTGTCGACGGCGATGATTCTCGACGTCGTGGATCGGCCCGGAGATCCGTTCGTAGCCATGCGCCGACTGCTTACCGACAACCACGAGCCGCGCAAGAAGCAGCTGCGACTGATCCGTGAGGCGGTCGGTATCGCCCGCTCGCTGCTGCAGGCCGGGGTGATCGAGCGTCTCGAAGAACCGGAAGCCGACGGGCGCCGGTATCGGCTGACCGTCGACCTGCCACCTGACTTCGCACTGAACCAACCACTGTCCACCTTTGCACTGGCAGCCATCGACCTGCTCGATGCGACATCGGAAAGCCATGCGCTGGACGTGGTTTCGGTGATCGAGGCGACACTGGAGGATCCACGCCAGATCCTGGCCGCCCAGTTGAACAAGGCCAGAGGCGAAGCCGTTGCGCAGATGAAGGCCGACGGTGTCGAGTACGAGGAACGAATCGAGCTTCTCGACGACATCACCTATCCCAAACCACTCGACGAACTGCTCGGCCATGCATTCGAGGTGTACCTACGCAGCAACCCATGGGCGGCCGACGGACGACTTTCCCCCAAGTCGATCGTGCGTGAGATGTGGGAGCACGCGATGACATTCCGGGAATTCGTCAGCGGCTACGGCCTGATGCGGTCCGAGGGAGCGGTGCTGCGGTACCTGTCCGACGCCTTCAAGGCATTGCGGTCCGGCGTCCCGGCCACTGCCCGTACCGAGGAGATCACCGACATCGTCGAGTGGCTGGGCGAGCTTGTCCGCCAGGTCGATTCGAGCCTGCTCGACGAATGGGAGGAGTTGACCAGCGGTGCCGAGCCACAGCAGGTATCGGTCGCGACGCCGGTACGGGCGCTCACCGCCAACACCCGCGCGTTCACCGCGATGGTGCGCAATGCATTATTCCGGCGGGTAGAGCTGTTCGCTCGGCAGCGGTGGGACCAACTGGGCGAGCTCGACGGTGCTACGGGGTGGACCGCGGAACGCTGGGCAGCGTTGGGGGCCGGATATTTCGACGAACACTCCGACGTGGGCACCGGCCCCGACGCCCGCGGTCCAGCACTGCTGGTCTTCGATAGGCAGCCCGATGTGTGGCGGGTGCGGCAGATCCTCGATGACCCCTCTGGCCACCACGATTGGGGGTTCGAGGTCGAAGTGGACCTCGCTGCTTCGAACGAGGCCGGAACGGCGGTGCTGTCGTTGACCGACGCCGGGCGACTGGATTGAGCGGCAGGACGGCTACGGCGACGACGCAACGATGAGGTCCATCGCCTCTGCCACACTGTCGGTGCAGTGGATCAAGGCAAGGTCGGATTCGGAGATCTTTCCTCCCGGCAGAACCGTGTTGCGGATCCAGTCGACCAGACCCGACCAGTAATCGACTCCTAGCAGGATGATCGGAAACTCGGTGACCTTGTGTGTCTGCACGAGCGTCAAGGCCTCGAACAGCTCGTCGAGAGTTCCGAATCCTCCAGGCAGGCAGACGAACGCCTGCGCGTACTTGACGAACATCGTCTTACGGACAAAGAAGTAACGGAAGTTGATCCCGAGATCGACCCACTGGTTGAGTCGCTGTTCGAAAGGCAGCTCGATACCCAGACCGACTGAGTAGCCGCCGGACTCGCTGGCCCCACGGTTGGCCGCCTCCATCGCCCCGGGACCGCCTCCGGTGATCACCGCGTAGCCGGCTTGCGCCAACGCGGTTCCCAGTTCACGCCCGAGCCGGTACTCGGGCGAGTCCTGTTCGGTCCGAGCGGAGCCGAAAACCGTTACAGCCTTGGGCATTTCGGCGAGCGTATCGAATCCCTCGACGAACTCGCCCTGAATCCGCAGCACCCGCCAGGGGTCGGTGTGCAGCCATTGGGTGTCATCGTGTCGGTCCAGCAGACGCTCATCCGCGGTGGTGACGGTGCAGCGTTTGCGACGCAGTTGCACCGAACCGCGAATCTGAAGCCGGCTGTCGTCGTTCTCGGTCACGCGTGTCAGAGTAAGGGACGCCGCGCCGGCCGATTGCAAAAGGAGTAGCGACATGGAAACGCTAAGCGTTATGTCGATCCAACTCGCTGCGTCGCCGAACGTCTCCTAGTTGATTGCCGGTGGTGGTGGGTGGAATGGTTGGTACCACCACCATTGGGCGTGTTCGCCGGTGGGTCCGGGGCATGGTGGGACGTCGGGTGGTGGGGTGGTTGGCGGACGGGCCAGTGACCGGCTGGTGAGTTGTTGTCCGGTGGTGTCGGTGACGATGAGTTGGTCGGCGGGTCCGGTGATGGTGATGGCGCCGCGGTGATGCAATCGATGATGGTAGGAGCACAGCAGTGCCAGGTTGTGTAGTTCGGTGGGGCCGCCGTCTTCCCAGCGCTGGAGGTGGTGGGCGTGCAGGCCGCGGGTGGCCCCGCAGCCGGGCACCACACAGCACCGGTCCCGGTGCTCCAGGGCCCGGCGTAGGCGGCGGTTGATCTGCCGGGTGGTACGTCCGGCGCCGATCACCTGCCCGCGGCGCTCTAGCCATACTTCACAGGTGGTGTCGCAGAGCAGCAATCGACGTTCGTCATCGGTGAGCAATGAGCCCAGATGCAATGCGGCCATGTCATTTTCGATGTCCAGGTGTACGACGACGGTGGTGTGCTGTCCGTGCGGGCGGCGGGCCACCTCGGTGTCCCAGCCCGCTTCGATCAGGCTCATGAACGCATCGACGATGTCGGGGAACGGCGGCGCCTGCTCCGACACCGACGCCTCGGTGTCGTGATCACGTTTCCAGTCCGCGATCAACCCATCGTGATGGGATGCCAACGCGGCGGCGAATGTCGCGGCCTGCAGCTTGGGTAACCGGATCCGCCAGGTCGTGTACTGGTCGCCGATCGTCTTGGTGATGAAGCGCTCCGGCTCAGGCCGCGGATCGGGGTCAGGGCGCGGTTCCAGTTTGACCGCGGTGCGCAACTGGGTGACGGTAGCCACTGCGGCCAGTTCGGCATAGTGCGCATCGGAACCCTCGGCAGCGTGTTCGGCGATCACCCCGACCTGATCCAACGACAGCCGGCCTTCGCGCATCCCGTCGGCGCAGCGCGGGAACCCCGCCAGCCGCTGGGCGACCGCGACCATCACCGCTGCATTGTGTGGTGTCACCCCGGTTTTCCAGGCCACCAACGATGGCAGTGACCGGGCGCCGGTGGCACCCCACAATCCATCGCGCTCGATCTCGGCGACGATGTGCACCAGACGACCGTCGATCGCGTTGCGCTGACCGGTCAGCTCCGCGATCTCCTCGAACAACACCTCCAGGCGCTCACCGGGATACGCCCCGGTGGCCAAAGGTGTTGCGGCGGTGGACATAACCCCATCATCGCAGAGGCCACCGACAAATTCTCGCCCCTGACAATCCGACCATCGCTGGTCACCAGCTGATTCCGGCCGGCACACCAAATTGAGAGACAGGCGCTTCGCAGGAGGTGCGCCGACCTTCGATCCGATGCTGCCAAGTACCGACTCATCTACGACCGGTCGGCGAGATCGACCCGTGAGGAGCCGGGTGCCGATGGCCATATTTTTAGTGCAATGCAGTTTCACTATTAGTGCAGCCGAGTTGCAGTAATTGCGCAGATCGGCCCACCCGCGGAACGGTGGTCGACCCCTACTGCGGTAGGAGAAGGTCCAGGTCGAAATTTCCGACCGCAGCACGATCCGATTGCACGCCGCGCTTCCTACGCTACTGAATACACAGTGCACAGCCGATTTCGGACATCACGACCAAAGAAGGTCCCGGCACCGGCGCACGAAAGCGAGAGGGCTTATGGACAATCCGCCGGATTCGTCAAACACCAGATGCCCACGGGTAGCCGTGGCGGTGGCAATGGCGGTCGCCGCCACGGTCGCGGGCGCCGAACCGGTATGGGCGTCCCCGGCGCATCGGATGCTCCTACTCCCAAACATGCACACCTGCGACTTCCAGCCCGTGACATCCCAATTCGGTCGCGCCGGGGCAACGTCCTTTGCGGATATCACCTTCGACGGGCAAACCGCTGTCGCGCACATCAACATGACACAGGGCGCAGACAACGCCCAGTATGTCGTCCGGATGATTCCAGCCCCACACGCGGTACTGGGCTGCGCAGCAGGCGACCCCGGCATCACCACCGGACTGCTGCACACCGATGATTTCGGTACCGGCAGCGTGACGCTGCAGGCTCCACTTGCACGCTTCACCACCGGCGTGTGGCTCGCGGTCGATCTGCCGTCCGCACACTCGCAGATGCCACGAGAGTTCTACAGCAGCAACTACATCGCGTCGGTCTGATCAGCTAGAGCCGGATACTCCAGCCGATTTGACGCGATGGCGCGCGCCAGCGCAATGAAGGGTGCGCGTTTCACCGATTCCGACGTGCCGGGCGCCTCCGGATGCCATTGGATGGCAAGCACCCAACCGTCGCTCGCCTCGAACGCTTCGATCAAACCGTCTGGCGCGTATCCCGTGGCCACGAGACCTGTACCCAGCGACGCGATGCCCTGGTGATGAGCCGATGCGACGACGACGGTGTCCGCGTCATGTGCAGCACGAACGCGACTACCCGTCGCGAGGTTGACCGGGTGCCACGCGAATACCTCACCGGCAGTTGCGCTCTGGTGCGCTACTTCGCCTGGCGCCAGATCGATGTGGAGATCGCCGCCGCGCGCTACGTTCAGCACTTGTGCTCCGCGACAGATTCCGAGCACTGGTAGGCCCACGTCCTGTGCCCGTGCGGCCAGGGTGAAGTCGAGTTCGTCTTGCTCGTCGTTGACGTCGTACACCGCAGGGGTCGCGGCCCGGCCGTAGCGCAGCGGGTTGATGTCGCCGCCGCCGGTCAGCACGAGTCCGCCGGCATCGGACAACGACACAAACGGATCGTCGACCACGAGCGGTGTGAGTCCCGCGCTGCGCACCAGCTCGACGATCCGCTCGAAGAGCTCATTCGCAGCGGTGACGCGGGGATCGTCGCCAACTGACAACCGACGCGGCACGACGACAACCCGTGGGGTCACCTTTGGGTCCTTCCTGACGGCACCTGCTCAGAAGTATCCGGAGTTGGGCGGAAGTGTGCCATTGACGACGAAATCTCCAGTTGCCCAGGCTTTGTATGCAAGCGGGTTGTGGCTTGCGATGATTCTCGCGTTACGCCAGTGGCGGTCCAGATTCAGTGTCCGCGCGGTGGCCGACGCGCCGGCGGTGTCGAACAGCCGCTGTGCGGCGTCGAGAGTGAGCCGTTCAGCGACGAGTTGCGCCTTGGCCACCTCGATCGCCGCAGCACCGATGGCCTGCTGGTCGTCGATCCGATCCGAATCCACCACTCGATCCAGTGCCTCCGCAGCACTGATGGTGACGGCCTCGGCGGTCGACGTCCAGGCCGCTATCTCCCCGACGGCCTGCAGCACGAACGGATCCTGCGTGGCTGAAGTACCGAGCGAATGTGCTGCCGGACGTGCCTTGTTCTGGATGAACCAGATCGCGTCGCGCAACACGCCCTTGGCTATTCCCACGGCCACCGCCGTCAGGTAGAGCTGCAAGAAGGTCTGGCTGTGTGCCAGGCGGCGGTCTTCTGGAACCAGCGAGATCTCCTCGTCGTAGACCGGCACGGCGTCGAATGACGTTGCCCCGCTGGCAGTCAGCCGCTGCCCGAATCCGTCCCAGTCGTCGAACAACGTCACCCCGTGTCGGTTGGCAGGGATGATCACGTGCACTTCTCGGCCGTCCTCACGCTCGGCGGAGACCGCGATCAGATCTGCGTACAAGGTGCCGGTCGAGTAGAACTTGCGGCCGTCCAACCGATATTGACCGGGACCGTCGGCACGCAGCGTGGTGCCAGTCGACGCCGGCGATGCGCCGACAGCTTCTGTGATCGCATTGCCGACGATCTTTCCGCCGATGATTTCGGGAAACCACCGAGCACGTAGAACATGGCTGCCGCGGTTACCCAGAAGCCGTTCCACGAATCCGAAATGGGCGCGGAGAGCCTGGGCCACGTTGGAGCTCGCCGCCGCGATGTCGATCACCGTCGCGACGACGTCGACGATGGAACCGCCGGGGCCGCCGAATTCGCGCGGTATCCGCAACGCGAGTACCCCGGTGTCCGCGATCGCCCGTGTCGACTCGTGGTGCAACGTGCGGTTCAGTTCGTATCGGGCGTCTTCCTCGGCGAGTGTTTCGACGACCGACTCCAGTAGTGCCCGCCGATCAGCGACGGAACCAGCGGCCAATGCCGTTACGGTCATGGGGTTTTCCTTCTCAGCTCATCGGAATAGGGGCATGATGTGGGTGGCGAAACGTTCCATCTCGGTTTCCAGCGGTTGGAACTGCAGCATGAACAGGTCGATGCCGAGATTGGCGAACGCCGTGATCCGTTCGGCCACTTGCTCGTAACTGCCGACCAGTCCGGCCAGGGTGCCGCCGTTGGTGCCGACACGAGCGACACCCTCATGGACCTTGAACATCGCAGTGGCCGCATCGGCCCCCGCGGTGCGGTCACGTTGCCCCGAACTGTCGACGAGGCTCTGCAGGTAGTGGAACTCGCGCTGAGCTTCTTCCTCTGACTCCCTGGCGATCACAAACGCCGACAAGCCGAACTGCAACGGATCCAGCTTATTTCGTTCGCGCCGCCGCATATCGTCAACGAGTTCGGCGACCTCAGCCGGTGGCCGTCCGTTCAGGAAGAACACATCGGCCTGCGCTGCGGCCAAGGCCCGGGCCGCGTCGGATTCACCGCCCAGATAGACCCGAGGTGCACGCGTGAGCGCGGGCCGCAACTGGGCGCCGGCTGCTACTGCCCCGTCAAGCCCCGACTCGATGGCCTCACCGCGCCACAGTCGCCCGACCACGTCAAGCCATTCGCGTGAGTATTCATATCGATCACCATGGGTGACGTCACCCAGACCGATCGCTTCCAGCTCGGGAAGAAACCATCCGCTGACCAGATTGATCGCCAACCTGTCGGCGGCAATCTGCTCGATATTTGCAACAGTTTTCGCAAACACCAGCGGATTGAACAGCAGTGGCTTTATCGCACCGATCAATTCGACACGGCTGGTGGCCTCGGCGAGCCCTGCCAGCGTCGACCAGGTTTCGAGCACGTCGTGTTCGGGGCCGCCCGGGTGCAGTACGTGTTGGGCCACCAGGGTCGAATCGAAGCCCAGTTGTTCGGCCCGCACAATGAGATCGCGCGTACGCCGGTAACTCGCGTCGGGCATCTCGATGGGATGCGTTCTGGCACCCCATGTTCCATAGACGGGAGCCCACACCCCGAATCGAGGCGCAGTCAGTGTGGCGGTCATGAGTTGGCCAGGTAGCGCTGGAATTCCCAGTCGGTGACCGCACTGGAATATTCGTCCCACTCACTCTGGGCAATCTCGGCAAAGTCGTGCACCGAGTCGGCGCCCAGGATGTCCAAGATGGCGTCATCACTGCGGGCCAGGGCGATGGCGACGCCGAGCGATTCCGGCAGCCGCACACCGACGTCGTAGAGGTTGCCCGTCAGCGGTCCCGGCGGATCACGCCTGGCTTCCAGGCCGGCGACTACGGCAGCCAGCGCGGATGCGATGAGCCAGTATGGATTTGCATCGGATGCGCCCGTTCGGAGCTCGATTCGCGTTGCCCCCGGCGAGGATTCGAGTAGCGACCTGACTGCGGACGTACGGTTGTCCCGGCTCCAGGTCAGAGTGGCCGGGGCAAACGATCCGGGCACATACCTGCGGTAGGCGTTTACCGAATGTGCGCCGAACAACGTGATCGATGGCAGGTGTTCGAGTAGACCGGCTATCGCATGTAGTCCGATCTGGCTCTCTGTTCCGTCGCCGCCGGCCAGCACCGGCTCACCGTCCCTCCACAGGGAGATATGGAGATGCGCAGAGCTGCCGGAATGCTCCGAGAACGGCTTCGGCATGAACGTCGCCAACTTGCCGTTACGCCGGGCGATTTCCTTTACCGCGTACTTGAGCCTGGCACTGTTGTCTGCGGCGTCGAGCGCGTCGCTGTAGACCAGGTTCGCCTCGACTTGACCGGGTCCGTACTCGGTGAGCAACCCCTCCAACGAGGTGAACGATCGCAACACCGAATAGAGCTCACCGAGTAGTGGCTCCAATGTGTTGGCGTTCTGTAATGAGTACGCGTGCACGTCGTTCTGGAAGATCGATCCATCAGGATTGAGCAAGTAGAACTCGAACTCAGCACCGACCTTGGCCGTGTATCCAAGTATCTCGAGCCGCCGGATCACTCGCCGTAGGACACCTCGGGGATCCAGTGGTGACGGCGTCCGATCGTGGGAGACGATGTCGGAGATGACGTGCCCCACGCCGGGCCGCCAGGGCAGCTCTCGGAAAGTACCCAAATCGGGTATCGCGAACGCGTCGGGGTAACCCGTATTCCAATTGGTGAGGCGAAGGCTCTCGATTACCCGCGCGTTGGTGTTCCACGCGAGTGCCCCATCGCAGAAGCCGAAACCTGGTGCTTCGGCGCGCTGCAGGAACTGGTCCGCGGGTACCCGCTTGCCCAGTGCGTGACCGAACTGGTCGCTCCAAGCGACCTCGACCTCGGTGATCACCGCGGTGTCGATCAGGTCGACAAAGCCCCTGTGTCGCTGGTCAATTCCGGCTTCTGTGGTCACGGACATGTCAGCCCTCCTCTGCTACATCGATAGACGTCTGGCTGCGAGGTGGCACCACTCGGGCTCGCCTGAAGCCCAGTACCGCACCGCCGACAAAACTCAGCACGAGCACCAGGATCACGGCCAAGGCCAATCCCGACGAACCGCCGACCAGGTCTTTCAGGTTCACCAGGATCAACCCGAGGAACGCCACCAATCCGGCTAGTCCGAGAGCCGGGGCGATACGGACTCGCCACAACGAATAGTGCCGCCGGTCGCGCGAGAAGAATTTCAGGACCGCTGCGCTGGTCAGCACCATCAGCGCGAGAACACCGACCGTCGTAATCCCCGAGAGCCAGGTGTAGAACTCGGTACTGGGATCGAGTTGGGCCACAGTGGCCACGCCGACAACGGCAAGGATCAGCGCCGACAGTGCCAGCGACGCGATGTGTGGTGAGCCATGACGGGTGTGCGGCCGGCCAAAGGCAGCGGGCAGAACTCCGCGGCCGGACAGCGCGAAGAGGTATCGGGACACCACGTTGTGAAAGGACAGGATGCAGGCGAAGAGACTGGTGACGAAGAGGACCTGAATCACGTCGGCGCCGACGGCACCGAGGTAACGCTGCGCGGTGTCGACAAGCATGGTGCCGCCGGAATTCGTTGCGCGTTCCACAGCTTCGTGGTCGCCCCAGGCCGAGATCAGTGCCCAGCTCGACACCGTGTAGAAGAGTCCGATGACGGCCAGCGCGATGTAGGTCGCGTAGGGAATGGTCCGGTCCGGGTCGCGTGCCTCGTCCCGGAAGATGGCCGTGGCCTCGAATCCGAGGAACGAGATGATCGCGAAGAGCAGCCCGATTCCTGGTGCCCCCGAGACGATCTCCGTCGGGTTGAGCAGTCCTGTCGACAATCCATGGTCACCGCCGCGGCCGACGATCACAGCGTCGAGCACAACGACAATGGCGATCTCGGCGATGAGCAGGACGGCAAGCACTCGACTGGAGAGCTCGATGTTGCGGTAGCCCAGATACGTGATGACCGCGAGCCCGGCCAAGGCCCATACCGGCCACGGCAGCTGCGGTACGCCGACCAAGGCCAGCAGGCCGCCGAGCTGAGGACCCAACAGGCCATACACGGCGGCTTCCATGGACGCGTAGGTGAGCACTGCCACGAACGCCGCACCTATCGCCGGACTGACCCCAAAGCCTTGCTGCACATAGGAAAAGAACGCTCCGGCCTCGCGAACGAAGGGCGTCATGGCGGTGAAACCTATCGCGAACAACAGCAGCACGACGGTGGCAATGACAAAGGTTGCCGGGAAGCCAGGGCCGTTGCCGGTTGCGATGCCGAGCGGCACCGGACCACCGATGACACCCAGGGGTGCCGCCGCGGCCAGCACCATGAAGACGATGGCCAGGATTCCTAGATTTCCGCGTAAACGCTCACCGACGGCGGGAGAACCGCCATCGGCGCGTGCGGCGGTATGTTCGACCGTCACGACCAGTCCCCTAGATGCTCGATGAATGTTGTTGAATACAAAAACTATTGGCTTCCGCTCGACGGCTCCAGCCAGGAGTACACCGGCGCTGACAGTACGTAACATTGGGTAACACTGAGGGCACGTGACGGTTCACAGATCGCGCGACCATCGGTAGTGTTCCTGTCACACGACGGTGGCGAGCATCATCCAAAGGGGTTGCCGATGGGCACTATTCGATCGATACGGGGATCCGGCGAGGTCTTACGCGTGGGTGCGACTCCGGTGCCCCACGCAGAAATCCTGGACCACATCCGGCCAGCCCTCGCTCGTGACGGAATCGACCTCCACATCGACGTATTCGATACATTCGATGAGCCGAACCGGCACCTGGTCACCGGGTCCATCGATGCAAACTTCTTTCAGTATTTGCCTTTTCTCCAAGAGTTCAACGCCTCTTCGGCCCTGCAGTTGATCCCAGTCGCACCGGTGCACATCGAGCCATTCGCCCTCTACTCAGAATCCATTGCCGATCTCGCCGATGTGCCGACGTACGCACAGGTGGCGCTTCCCGGAGATCCGGCGAACGTCGGACGGGCACTGCGCATCCTCCACGAGCTGGGTCTGCTGACCCTTCGCCATGAGGCGCTCGACCATCCAGGCCTGGACGCGATCGCGGACAACCCAAAACAATTGCTGTTCAAAGAGATTGCCAGCGCGCGTCTTGCCGATGTCCTGGCCGACTTCGATCTGGTTTTCCTCTTCGGCAACTACGCGATGGATCGCCAGATCGACCTACGCTCGGCGCTGTACTGCGACCGGGCGAACAGCGCCTATGCCGAATACCTCGTGGCGCGACCGGACAACTGCCACAGTGAGCCAATCAGGTTGTTGGCTAGCGCATTACAGTCAGAATCCGTGCGGGCATTTCTGGCCCGCGCGTACGGAGACCAGGTTGTTGCCGCGTTCTGAAGGTCAGGCGGACCGGATCGGTCGCTGGCCCCGGAATCGCGTCGAAGGGTGCGGATCGAACCGGTAGCCCTGGCCGCGCACGGTCGTCAACGTCATCGCATGGACCCCCAGCTTTATCCGGATGCGGCGGACATGGGTGTCGATCGTCCGCAGTGATGCAAACCCGTAGTCCCAGACGTTCTCGATCAACTCTTCGCGGGAGATGATCCGACGGGGATGCTGCGCCAGGTACGCGAGCAATTCGAATTCTTTGTACGCCATCGAGATCGGCCGCCCATCGGCGCTGACCTGCCGTGTCGATCGGTCGATGACCAATCCGCCGGCCGGCACCGCCGCCGAGGTCGGGCCAGAATCCGGGGTGATCGCCGCTTTTCCCACCCGGGCACCGGGCACCCGATACGCCATGTACGCGCTGAACTCGTCGATCAGGGCCATTACCTGATCCTGAGCATCGTCGGTCGCAGTGGGAAGCTCCACCGTCAGCACCACTTTCGATGCCCGGACACTGCGGCCCTGATACATCCACGCTCCCTTGTCGATCAGAACTCGATTCTGCGCAACGGCAACGGCCGTGGACACCGTTAGCGTCAGACTGAATCGAACCCGTCACCATCAGGGGCCCGCACCGCGGGGTACGGAACGACGTCCCGAGCCGCGGCGGTGGCTCTCATCCCGGTTCCGACGTCGGTTTGTATCCGGCTGCGGACTGGCGCAGCTGCCAAATCTGCTCAGGGCACAGCTCATCGATGGCCTGGTTGATCAGATAGCCGGCCTGGTATTCATCGGCGGTCTGCTGATCAGCCTTGACCTGGCCGATCACCACAGAATAGGGATGGCCCGCGCCGACGTCGTCGCACAATCCGCGCCCGTAGCGCAGCGCATCGTCGGGCCCGGCGAACTGGTAGCCGGGTCGCACCGTGATGTTGATCAGGTAACCAGCTGTATCTGCCTGTGCTGCAGGCGGATTAAGCACCGCAGCAGCCAATGCCGCAACAGCAGCGGCTGCGCCGGCGAGGTGTCTGTGGTTGAGGACGTCAGTCACGTTGCGTACTCCTCGTTGGATACGAGTGCGGTCTGTCGGCATCCATCCTGCCCCAAGTACGCTGCGCTGGCTGTCCGCAAGCTGCAGGTCCGACCTCTCGTACGACCCCGCCTGGTCCGGCGCATGACCGACGACCAGGATAGATTCATGCCCTCACTTCTGTGGTTTCGCCGTGATTTGCGGCTACGCGATCATCCCGCGTTGCTCGCCGCCGCGAATGCGGGCCCGGAGGTTCTCGGCTGCTTTGTGTTGGATCCTCGCCTAGAGGCTTCCTCCGGTGCGCGCAGACTGCAATTTCTGGGCGACTGCCTCCGACACCTACACGACGATCTCGACGGTCGGCTACTGGTAACCCGCGGGCTTCCGGAAGAGCGAATTCCGTTGATCGCCAAAGAACTCAACGCCAGTGCAGTTCACGTTTCAGCCGAGTTCACCCCCTTCGGGCGTCGCCGCGACGAGAGGGTTCAGGCAGCGCTTGGGGCGGTGCCGCTGGTCATGACCGGCTCCCCCTATCTGGTCTCGCCGGGCCGTGTGGTGAAAGACGACGGCGACCCATATCGGGTGTTCACACCATTCTTCCGACGTTGGCGCGAGCACGGCTGGCGGGCGCCCGCCCAATCCGATGTCCAATGCGCCCGCTGGCTTGAGCCGGCTGAGCTGTCCGACGCCTCAACCGGATCGGTGGACATACCAAACCCACGGGTGCCACTGCACTGCGCCGCCGGTGAGCAGCATGCCCTACTCCAGTGGCAGAAGTTCATCGAAGAGAACCTGGGGAACTACGCCGGACAGCGCGACTTTCCAAACATCGACGCGACCAGCCAGATGGCGGTACATCTGAAGTTCGGCACCATCCACCCGCGCACCCTGGTTACCGATCTCTCGCTGGACCAACCAGGCGACGCAGCATACCTGCGCCAGTTGGCTTTTCGCGATTTCTACGCCGCGGTGCTGCACCACTGGCCGCACAGTGGGTGGTGCAACTGGAACCGGGACTTCGACGCCATCGAGACCGACACGGACACGGCTGCGATGCAACTATTCGAAGCGTGGAAGGACGGTCGGACCGGGTTCCCGTTCATTGACGCCGGTATGCGTCAATTGCGCGAGACCGGCTTCATGCACAACCGACTTCGGATGGCCACTGCCTCATTCCTGGTGAAAGACCTGCATCTGCCGTGGCAGTGGGGAGCCCGCTGGTTCTTGGAACAGCTGCTCGACGGCGACGTCGCGAACAATCAGCACGGCTGGCAATGGTGCGCCGGCAGCGGCACCGACGCTGCGCCGTATTTTCGGGTGTTCAACCCGACAGCGCAGGGGCAGAAATTCGACCCGGACGGTGACTACGTTCGCCGGTGGGTTCCCGAGCTGGCCACCGTCGACGACGCACATTTGAAGAATGGACCGCGACCGGCCGGCTATCCGTCACCGATCGTCGATCACGGGCACGAACGGGCCGAAGCGCTGTTGCGTTATCGGGCCATCAAGGCCGGCCGGGCACATTCTGGTAGCCTCGAAAACGACTAGCCGAGGCGGCTGACCGCCAGGCCCGAAGCGTTCAGCTTCGGCGACTTGGCAATTGAACAGTCAGTGCCACAACGATTTTGACCATGCCGATGTTGACGGCTGCTAGTTGAACGTCATCGACGAAAGGAGTCCGGTGCGAATCACCACCCTCCTGATCACCGGAGCAGCCAGTGCCGCGAGTGCGGCCTTGGGCGGTCTGGCGACCGGCCCTGCCGTCCGATCGCACTGGTACGAACAACTGGACAAACCCGCCTATCAGCCACCGCAAGCGGTGTTCCCGATTGTCTGGCCCGCGCTGTATGCCGACATCGCGGTTGTATCAGCCGCCACGATTGATCGACTGAATGCTTCCGGGGCCGAGAGTGAACGCCGGGGCTATCAAGCCGCGCTTGCGGTCAATCTGGTGCTCAATACGGCCTGGTCGTGGGTGTTCTTCAGAAGACACCGGATTGGCTCTGCAGTCCTGGTCAGTGCCGGCCTGACCGCCAGCAGCGTCGACTTGGCTCGGCGTGCACAAACCGTCCTCGGTCCGCGCGCAAGACCGCTGGCGCTCTATCCGCTGTGGTGCGGTTTTGCCACCGTGTTGTGCACAGATATCTGGCGGCGCAATCGGCGGCCCTGATTCGCCGCACTCCCCTACGCCGTCGACACCGTGTCCGGTCCTCAATATGCTGTCGACACGGCGCTCGCACCCGGCGAACGCGCGTCTTTCGGAGGACTGGAGATGAGCCGGTCGAAGCCCGTTGTCCTGATGCTGCTCCCCGCGATGGATTACGACCCCACCGAGTCGGCCGTGATCTGGGACGGCCTGACGACCGCCGGAGTCGAAGTCCAGTTCGCGACCCCAGGCGGTGAGCCCGCGTACGCCGACTCTCGGCTTGTGGACGAGGGCTTCTCGGTGCTGTCGCCTGTTCTCATGACGCGGCCGGACGCACTGTCGGCTTACCGGCGCATGACCGACGATCCACTGTTCGCACGGCCCCACGCCTACGACGGCATCGATATCGACGAGATCGACGGTCTCTTCATCCCCGGCGGCCACGCCAAGGGTGTCCGCTCGCTACTGGAATCCACAGTGGCACAACAGGTTGCTGTATCGGTGTTCGACCGGAACCTACCCGTGGGCGCCGTCTGCCACGGTGTGCTCCTGCTCGCCCGCTCGATCGATCCCTCGACGGGACGGTCCGTCCTGTACGGACGCCGCACCACCGCGCTCACTGAGTCTCTGGAATTGAGCGGTTGGCGCTTGACCCGGCTCTGGCTGGGCGATTACTACCGCACCTACCCGGTCACTGTCGAAGCCGAGGTCACTGCGGCTCTGGCCTCGGAGCAGGATTTCGAGCGCGGACCCAGTTTCACCGTGTTGCGCGACAGCTCGGGCCACCTCGGCCGCGGGTTCACCGTGCGGGACGGCCACTATCTGTCGGGCCGGTGGCCCGGCGATTGCCATCGGCTGGCCGCGGAGTACGTCGATCTGGTGCTCGAGCACTGCCGTTCGAGCGCCGGCGACTGACGACGGGTGCCGCCGCCTACTCGGTACCGAAGCCGAATGTTGTTGTCGAATCGTAGGTTTGGCCCGGGTTCAGGGTTGTGCTCGGGAAGTTGGGATGATTCGGCGAATCCGGGAAGTGCTGGGTTTCCATGGTGAATCCCGCACCTTGCCGGTAGATATGCCCGCTGGTACCCGTGAATGCGCCGTTGATGAAGTTCGACGTGTAGAACTGCACGCCCGGTTCGGTCGTGGAGACGGTCAGGGTGCGCCCGGTCTCGGGATCCTCGATCTTGGCCGCCTGCACCAGCCCAGTGTTGTTGGCGCGGTTGATCACCCAGTTGTGGTCGTAGCCGTGGGCCAGCAGGAGCTGCGGGTCGTTGGCATTGATGTGTTCACCGATCGCCGTCGGCAACGTGAAATCGAATGGGGTGCCCTGGACTGGGGCTATCTGCCCCGTCGGGATCTGGGTGGCATCGGTCGGCGTGTAATTGTCGGCATTGAGGGTAAGCTTCTGGTTGTAAATACCTAGCGTGCTCTCGCCGGCCAGGTTGAAGTAGCTGTGATTGGTCAGATTCACCACAGTCGGCGCATCGGTCGTCGCGTGGTAGTTGATGCGCAGTTCGTTCTTCTCGTCGACGGTGTAGGTGACCGTCGTCGTCAATGCGCCGGGATATCCCATTTCCCCTGAGGGACTGACATATTGGAGTTTCAGCCCAACGCTGTCACTGCCGTTCTGCGGGCTGGCCTGCCATACCTTCTGGTCGAATCCCACCGTGCCGCCATGCAGGCTGTTGCCGTTGTTGTTGATCGGCACGTGGTACGTGGCGCCATTCAGCTTGAAGGTCCCCTTGGCGATGCGGTTGCCGTAGCGGCCGATGATCGCACCGAAGTACGTCTTCCCGTCGCCGGTGTTGTTCACGTAGCCATCCAGCGTGGGGAAACCGAGCACCACGTTGTCAGCTCGGCCGGCACGATCGAGCGTCTCGATCGACTGAATGATGCCGCCGTACGTCAGGATCCGCACGCGTACACCGTGACCGTTGTTCAGTGTGTATCGACTCACCAGGGTGCCACCCACCTGGCCGAACGGCTCACTGGTGATGGACGGTGCGCCGCTGCTCTCGTTTGTTTTCGTCGTGCTGTTACTGCACGCCGCCAACCCCACCACGCCCGCGATAGCGATCAATTGCTGTAGTCGTTTCCCCCGCATGACGCTCCTGACTCTCCCTGGTGATGCAGCAGTGGAGAAGCATTATTCGCCGCACACGCGTGGCGCGAGTGTCATATGAGGCGATTCCGGCGGCTTGTCGTCTCCACCGAGCACATCTGTGCCGCGTAACGAGAGGCGGCTCTCGCTCCCGGTCGAGAATCATCGCCGGCGTACCACGACCACTGTCGCACTGACGGGCTCTACACCAGGACACCTTCAGGTACTTGCAATCCGCGAGGAGCAGCCTGATTCTTGGTGTCATGACCGCAACAATCGACGCACGCGACGTCGGCACACTGCCGCTCGCGCCGAGAAACCCACTGCCCTTACGGCAGTTGCTCACGACGCGGCAATTACACACCGGACTGGTACTGCTGAGTGAAGTCGGTGGACCGGTGAGCCGCATCGCAGTGGTGCCCAAGGTAGTGACCCCGCCCATTGTGCTGGTCACCTCACCCGGCGGTATCCGCGACGTATTAGGCCGCACCGACAGCCTTGCCGAGCGTTGCCAGATCCACGAAGAGGTACGAAACATTGTGGGCGACAACCTCTTTGTGCTACCCAACCGCTCATGGGCGCCGCGGAGACGCGCACTGCAACCGGTGTTCACCAAACAGCACGTCGACGGCTTCGGCGGACACATGACCCAGGCGGCGCGAACGACCGCCGATCGCTGGCGCGCAAGCAGCGAAGTCGACCTCGACATCGAGTGTCGTCGACTGGCCATGCGGTCGCTGGGCTACTCGATTCTCGGTCTCGACATCAACGAACACAGCAACACAATCGCAGAGAACATGCACGTCGCATCCCGTTACACGGCCGACCGCGCCCTGCGGCCGATCCGGGCGCCACAGTGGCTCCCGACGCCGGGACGCCGTCGTGCTCGCGCCGCGGTTGCGCGGATGCGCCACATGACCATGGACATCCTGCAGGAGTGCCGGGCAGATCCGACTCGCGATGCGCCCCTGGTCAAAGCGCTGCTTGGGGCCACCGACCCCGACACCGGCCGGTCGCTCTCCGACGACGACATCTGCAACGACCTGCTGATCTTCATGCTGGCCGGCCACGACACGACGGCGACGACGCTGACGTACGCCTTGTGGCAGCTGGGCCACCATCCGGAGATGCAGGACCGAGTCGCTGCCGAGGTGGCCGCCATCGGCGATCGGGAGCTGACGCCCGACGATCTACCGCAGCTCAAGTACACCGCCCAGGTGCTGAACGAGTCGCTGCGCCTGTGCCCGCCGGCAGCAGGTGTCGGGCGCTTGGCAATGCGCGACATTGTGGTCGACGGCTACCGCGTGGAAGCCGGCAGCATCGTGGCCATCGGGATCAGCGCCGTGCACCGAGACCCGACCCTCTGGGAACGCCCTCTGGTCTTCGACCCCGACCGGTTCAGCCCCGAGAACTCGAAGAACCGCAACCGCTGGCAGTTCATCCCGTTCGCCGCCGGCCCACGTTCGTGCATCGGTGAACACTTCGCGATGCTGGTGACCACACTTGCGCTCGCCACCATCATCCAATCGACCCGAATCCGCTCGCTGGACAAGGACTTTGCCGTCGAATCGCCGTACACCACCATCGCCAAAGGGCCCATCCCGGTTCGGGTCGACGCGCGGCGGTGACGTTGACTACGCGGTCAGCCGCCGGCGCTCTCGGCCTTCCACATTGAGTACCCGAGACCCGCTGCTGTAGCGCCGAACTTGATCAAGGCTGCGACCTGGGCGCGTCGCGCGTTCACCGCGATGTCCTGCCGGTTCAGGACGCGGATAAGCGAGACTCCCTCGACGGCGTCGGCCGCGACAGCGCCCGCAGCCAGGGACGACAGCCACGCGGGGTGCTCTCGGGACCTCCGGCGCCGCTCGATGAGCAGAGCGAGCAGCGTTCCGTACGTGGTCATGTACCCGAAGTCGAGCCACATCGATTGGCGCGCCGCCCGTTGGCCGTCCTGGCCCCACCGCCTCATGATGTCTTCGGCTTTGGCGGCGCTGCCCGCGAGTTCGAAGGGGATGATGCCCGGGCCACCGGCCGCGCGCATCCGACTCTCCAATCGGAGCATCACCACGGAGTAGCCGACGTAGGCGGTCGTCGCAGCCGCGATCCGGTGCTCACGTACCCAGCGGATGACAGAAGCGTTGGCGTGGGTCATATCGGCAGCGTATCCACGTCGGCTGATGTTCTCGCGCATTGTGCGCCGGACGGCGGTCCAAATTCTCAACCGGCGCAAGCGGTTCGACGTCTAGTCGAGCCCGACCCGCACTGTGACCCGGCCTTTGTCATCACGGTCGGCGACAGCGTGCCCGGTGCGGTCGGCGCCGCGGAAGTTGAGCAGCGTGATGGGTCCGCCCTCGCCAAGGAAGTTGCGCCACCAACTCTTGGCATCCGGAGTCATGACGCTGATGACGACCTCATCACCGGAGAGTCGGTAGTTCACCGGGGTCTGGAAGCTGCGCCCCGATTTGCGACCGGTGTAGCGGATCTCGACCAGATTGCGGCCGACAAGTCCGCCGAGAAACGGGACGGTGGTCAGGCCGACGGCGAGCCGGTTGAATGCGCGTGCGACGGGGTTGTCGAAGAAGCTGTTGGACATGATCGCCAGGCTAGCGCCCGTAAGGCGCCACAGCTTGTCCGAAGGCAGCACGTCCTCCTCGCCGCGCCGCGCCGAACACCATCGTCGGTCCGTTGTCAATCTAGAGGATGCGCTCTAATATCATTTTAGATGACCCACTCTAGAACGGCTGGGTGGACACTCGACCGCGATCTGCCCGCACTCGTCGGATAGTGGTGGCGGCATTCGCCGCTACAGGGTCAGCCAACCCGGCGCCGTGTTGAAAGTGAGGAACGCTGATGACCCAATCCATCTACCAGGCATTGATCACCGAGGGCGACGCCCCGGACGCCCCACGCCGCGTGCGCGTGGAGCACCGCGGCGACCGCGCAGTAATCACACTCGACGAACCGGATCGCCTCAACGCGCTATCGGCACCGCTGGTGCGCCAACTGCGCCGGGCCCTCGAATCCATCGATGACGAGCCGAGCGTGCGCAGCGTCGTATTGACCGGCGGCGGAGCCGGATTCAGCGCCGGCGGCGACCTGCAGATGATGAGTCAAGTAATCGCCAGACAGACCGAACCGGCGGGGATGACCGACGTGTGGCGATGGATTCGACGCGAGTTCGGCGGTATCGCACGACTCATCGCCCGGTCGGACACCATCTTCATCGCCGCACTCAACGGTCCGGCTGCAGGCGTCGGGCTGGCCTGGGCGATGTCATGCGATCTGACCATCGCCAGCGACAACGCGGTGATCGTGCCCGCGTTCGGCCGCATCGGACTCCTTCCAGAAGTGGGCACCAGCTGGGCACTGACCCGGCGCCTGGGCTACCAGGGGGCGCTGGCCTACTACCTGCGGGGCGAACACATCGACGCCCACGCCGCTCAACGTATGGGACTGGTGCATGACGTCGTCGCCCACGACCAGCTGCTTGCCGCCGCCGACGAATGGTGCTCGCGCGTCGCCGCTCTGCCCGAACACGTGGTGGCAATGACCAAACCGCTGCTGCGGGCCGCCGCGGACGCCAACTGGAACGACGCGCTCACCATGGAGGAGTTCGCCGAACCGACCTGTTTCACCACTGCGGCGTTCGCCGACAACGTGACCGCCTTGCTGAGAACGACGTAGGGGGCAGCGTGTCCACTTCCCACGCGTCGCGCGTCGTCACAATGCCATTGGTGGCGGCAGACTTTCCCACCGACTACTGGGACTGCTTCCGCGTCAACTCCGGTGCGGGCAGCAGGCCGGCCCGTGAGTGGGCCCAACTATGTTTGCGTGGCGCAGAAACCGCGAACCGTGCGTTCAGCCGCATCGCATGGCAGGGCCTGCTCGGCTTCCGCCTCGCCGCTCGCGGCACGAACGGGACATTGGTCGGCTGGCGGATTCTGGTCGATACACCAACCCAATTCGTGCTGGACGCCGACGGGGCACGCATGGCTGGGCGAATGGTGTTCACCGTTTCCGACACGGACGTGGAATGGACGACGATGCTGCACTACCACTGCACTGCGGGGCGCCTGGTGTGGGCGATTGCCGGGAACGCACACCGGGCGCTCGCGCCTGCATGTCTCAACAGAGCCGGCGATGCACTCCTGTGTTAATCCGTGGGCGTCGCCAGGATGACACCCGCGAGGTCGCGGACCAGCACGGTCACCCGTTTTGGCGGCGGTTCACCCGCCAGAAGGTGACGGCGCATCGCAGCCAGTGGCAGATCCAGCATGGCGAAAGTGATCTGATCGGGGGGCCGGCCGGTCTCTTTGGCCAGCCCCCGCACTATGCCGCTCAGGCGCCGCTGCGAAATGTCCTCCATCGTGGCCAGTTCGGTGCAGGCAGACTCAGACCATTCTTCGGGCTCGAACGTCCGCACGCCGGCCTGCAGCACGACAGCCTCCGGCAGGTGCGTGCGGCACCAGTCAACGGTCCACACCGCTGCGCGCACCGCATCGTCGGCGGTGGGCCGCTCCCCCAGAACTTCGAGGTAGCCGCTCTGAAAGCGGCGTGCGGTGCGCATCCACAAGGCAGCGAGCAGCGCAGCTCGATCGGGGTAGCGGTGATAGACCGAACCGCTTGGGGCTCCCACCTCGCGGGCAACCGCATTCATCGTCAGCGCGCGCAACCCACCCGCCGCGAACAGGCGCGCGGCGGCGCCCAAGAAGTCGTCAGCGCTGTGCACCGGAGGTCTACCCATGAACTAGAGGATATGCTCTACTAGAGTTTTAGATGAATAACTCTAAAAAAATGCGCCTTGGTTGGATGTCCATTCCCATCCCCGAAAGAAGCTGCACATGAGCACATCTGACGCGATTCCCGCCACCGAGGTAGTCGCGCGCCTATACGCTGCATTCGCCGCCGGCGACGGCCCCACACTGGCCGGCCTGCTGCATCCAGAATTCACCGGCCGAGTCAGCGACGGCATGCCATTCGGCCTCGGCGGCATCGTGCACAGCCCCGAACAGATGCTGCGCGACGTCTGGGGCGCCACGCACACCCACTACGAAACCACACCCCACCCAGACGAATATCTCGCAGTCGGCCGCGATCGCGTCATCGTGCTCGGCTACTACCGCGGGCGCAGCCGGGCCACGCACCGGCAGTACGAGGCCGCGTTCACGCACGACATCACCATCCGCGACAGAAAGATCGCCTCGCTCGTCCAGATCACCGATACCAAGCGCTGGCACGACGCGCTGATTTCAGATGGGGTGTACGACAGAGCGTAGGGACCGCGCTTCCCCGTTCACCCGGCCAGGACCAGAGCAGTCGAAGCGGGGACCGAAACACACCGACAGAATTCGCTGCACCGGACACGACCTTTCCCCTCCACCAAATTGGCTTAGCGACGGCGCGAGCACTCTAGCGTCAGTGAATTCAACGTGGGCGCACGCCGCTAGCAATCTCCACAGCAAGAGTCAACCCCCAGCGAAAGATCGCGGTGCGTCATCCTCGACCGAATCGGAATAGTACTTTTGGTATTACCCATGGAGCAATCTTTAGCCATTTGCAGTTCGTTTGCTTGATTTGAACGCCCTGACCTTAATTGCAGCTCATTCGCAGTCCTTGCCATCATGATTGCCCATTGCCGTTAGCCATGGATTGGCCAGCGAAATATCGTCACCTGAAGTCGACAACCTTCCACGGATGGATTAGTCGAATAATTCTCGACGGCTGCGCGAGTTATTCACAAAGCCTATTTAATTGACGTCATCGTAGATGCAGCTAAAAGTCGCGATATCCGCTCCAGGGCAGCACAATTCAACGTACGCTCACGTTCGCTGTCGTCGAACATGCAATGGCTTGGGGGTTGCCGCATGAAAACAACAAGAATGGCGAGCTGGTCGCTCAATGCCGCCGTCATCGCAATGGCTGTCGGGCTGGCCGCGCCGCCAGCCATAGCCGACGTCGGCACCGAAAGTGCCACCGACCTGGTGTTCATGAAGGCGTTGAACGATAAGAGCATTCACATGACCAACGATCGGGCCATCGACCTCGCTCACGGGGCGTGCTCTGAACTACAGCATGGCGGTGACTTGATCTCGACGCTTGTCTACATCAAGAACAATTCCGCGTTGTCCGACAACGACACGGTCATCTTCGATGGACTTGCAATCTATGCCTACTGCCAGCAGTACTTTCCCGAGGTGCGCGCAGCTGCCCAAAGCGCTGCCCCACAACCATTTTGAGTAGGACCCGAGCCTAGCTGCGGAGTTCACCCGGGCCCGCTTGGGCAATCAGTTGCAGCACGGCGGGATGCCCGGCGCCGCCGGCGCACCGGGGTACGCGGGTCGTTGGCCCCACTGCCTCCAGCGTGCAGTGCCCGGGGGTGCCGCACACGTGACGCAGCGGATATCGCTCAGCAAGTATGTTGAATGCCAACGATATTGGGCCAGCACAAGCCCTCGAGAAGCTGACGACCAGCGCGTGAGTCGCACCGAACAAGGCGTCTCTGAAAATCCGGTCATGTTGGTAGACCGAACTGGTGACAATCACCGACCTGATCTGCGTATCGAGCTCGGTGCCCCACACCGACGGCCCACAATCCCCGGACAGTTGGTATCCCGCGAGGTGTTGATTCATCGCCGCGACCAAATGCTCCGCCGATCGGTGCGGCGCTGCGACGAACACCGCGCAAGATGCATCTGCCTTCTCCAACTTCGACGTCCTCCCCCAAATACGTCCGCGGTGCCGCAGCAGGACTCCCGCAGGCTGCACGGCTGCCGGCACCGTCGCCGGCGGACCCGTTCCCCCAAACAGGTAGCGGCACTGTGGACTTCAGCCGGTCGACAGACCAGAAGAAAATCTGCAGTGCCGTTAACACCACCACCATACGGACCGCGAGTCGGTTTGTCGCAAGCCCTATGTCGATCGCCAGCTAGCAGACGCGGGTTACTACGGGCTACCACTTGCAAACAAACCGTCCGTTAACTCGGCATTCCCGGCTTTGCTGTGAGCACCGACGCTCTTGCGCACATGAGTAGACCGAATTACCTGTGAAATACCCAAAATAACCTGGCAGCCACCACCAGCGGACCTGGGCAAAGGCACGACCCAGCTAACCTGACGTATTCGCTACAGCTGATCTAAGCTACATCGTGAGCCACACCTGGGGAGGGGCGAGCTCAGAAGGAGCTGGGGGACGTGTTTGTTCGGTCTGTAGTGCTGGCGGGCGTGGCCACGGTGCTGGGCGCACTGTTGGGCTTGGCAGCACCAGTACATCTGCATTCGGTTGATCGAACCGGCACGCCCATCCCATGCGGCGACGCGCTTCGGCCTCGATACACCGTGGCCCAGGAACAGGACCAACTCAACCTCGACCAACACACCACCGGCGGGCCGATGTTCCTGGTGAGCAACTACGCCGATCAGTGCGCGGCGGTGGTCTCCGATCGTCAGTCGCTGGCCATACCTGCCGCAGCCGCCGGCGCCGTGGTCGCTCTGATCGCACTAGTGCCGATGTTGCGCCGCCGGACGTCGCCTCACGGCCCGATCCCACAACTGCCGCCCGTCACCGAGGCGACCCTTCCCTTCAGGTCGAATCTGTCCCCGTCACAATCCCAGCGATAAAAAGTCGTCTGCCTGCTGGGCTGCCTTCGCCGCGAGTGCGGCTAGCTGGCAACGCATCATCGATCAGGTAG
Organism: Mycobacterium sp. MAA66; assembly: GCF_041261665.1. NCBI lineage: Bacteria > Bacillati > Actinomycetota > Actinomycetes > Mycobacteriales > Mycobacteriaceae > Mycobacterium > Mycobacterium sp. MAA66. Next base: position 1,233,407 of record NZ_JBGCCC010000001.1, read on the forward strand.
GGCCGCGGCTCATGCCGACGACTGGCTGTTGGGCGACGCAGTGAGGCCGACTCGATCAGGCACGTCGTCCGACGGGTGCTGACCGATTCCACCGCGCAGCGAATCGAAGATCGCCAGCCCCTGCCCCACCAGTCCGGTAGCGATCTCCCCGAGACCATCGGCGCCGTTGAGGACCGTCAGGTTGGCCCCCGAAAGACCTTGCGCGGCTTGCTTGACGATCTCGGGAAGCTGGTCGATCAACATCCGGTCCAGTGCGACCCGATTGTGCGACGCGGCCGCCTCGGCCTGAATCTTCATCTTCTCCGCGTCGGCGACCGCAAGGATCCGGACCCGCTCCGCCTCGGCCTCGGCCGGCTTGACCACTTCCGAGATCAGCTCTTGCTGTCGAAGGTCCGCGGCGCGCTGTGCCAACTCGGTCCGCATCTCCAGCACTTCGCGCTGGGCCCGCGCCTCGGCCAACGGTCCGGCCTGGGCTGCTTCGGCCTGAGCTTTGTCGACCTCAGCTTTGTACTGCGCCTTGACGATTGCCGTCTGCCGCGCAAACTCGGCCTGGTTGCGTTGTGATTCCTGTTCGGCCTCGGCGGCCGCCTGGTTGGCCCTGGCCTGCGCGATCTGAGCTTGCTGCTGGATGGCGGCGTTGTGTGGGGCAGACATCGCGAGGATGTATCCCAGATCGCCATCATCGATCGACTGGATCTGTAGGGCATCCACGGTCAGCCCGATCTTGATCATCTCCTGCTTGGACCCGTCGAGGACTTCCGTGGCGAGCTTCTGCCGCTCGGTGATGATCTGTTCAACGGTCATCGACCCGATGATGGAACGGAGATGCCCGGCGAAAATTCGCCCCGTCAGTACCGCCATCTGGTTCTGATCCGACAAGAAACGTTGACCGGCGCTGACGACGCTCTCGCTGTCGTTGCCGACCTTGAAGGCGATAACCGCACGAACATTCAGGGTAATCCCCTGCTGGGTGACACATTTCTCTTCGACCTCGGCCTCACACATCGCCAGGGTGAGGAACCGAACCTTTCGGAAAAGCGGCATGATGAACGCGCCGTGACCGGTGACAACACGAAACGGCGCATCCCCGGCGGCACGGCCACCGGAGATCAACATGGCCTGGTCCGGTGCGGGAACTCTGTATCCAAACATGTTGGACTCCTTGGTTGTTGGCGTTTATTGCCTAGGACACGAGCGGTTCAGAAATCCAAGCTGGACCAAGCCTCGACGACGACTGAGCGCGGACCGCGGGTATCTATCACCAACACCTGGGTCCCTCGGCTGAGCGGCTCTTTCGACCAGGCCAGATAGGCCTCCTTCGCCCCCCGCACATTCAGAAGAACTTCTCCCGCGCCCTCGACGCCGCGGGTTGCCACAACCAGCGGCCCGACACAGCCGATCACCGAAACGTCGCCCACCACCTACATGCTCCTCCACCGAAGGCGTTCCCGGCGAGCACCGAAACACCTGGCTCGAGTCCGCATTCGGCGAGCAACGGCCCGCTGCCTCGTGCAGGGCTATGGCCCTAACTCTCGACGTCGTCGTCGTTCCCGGCGCTGTTGCCGGTAATGATCTCCTTTACCTTCGTCACAGCGTGGGTGCCGATGTCGATCGAGTTCTGGACGATCCCGGAGATCCCTTCGGTCACGTCGCCCTTGACGATGTCGGCGGCGTTATCGACGATGTCCGAAGCTTTCTCGACCGAATGGGCAGCGATGTCCCGCACTGCCTCGAGCGATTCCTTTGGGTTGAGTGGCATCGCAGCTTCCCTTGGTCGGCGGTTGACTACGACGTTAGACCTCGTGACACACGCGTCGCTGTGCATTGCGGCATGTGTCGTTCAGCCCGGGCCACAAGCAGATTGACGGTCATTGGCGATCGGATACCTCAGACTCCGCGAGCGCAATAGTGAGCTCTTGGATTCTGCGGGGGTCCTGCAGGGCATCGCCGTAGAGTTCGCGCAGCTGCCCCAGCCGGTAGCGCACAGTCTGCGGATGCACGTACAGCGAGGCAGCGATGTCATCGCGGCGGCCCTGGTGCAGCAGCCACGCCCGCAACGTCTCCACCAGTTTCTCGCGGGCCGTTTCGCGCAGCCCATCCAGCGGCGCCAATGCACGGGCCCGCAGATCGGCGAGCGCGTCGGCGTCGGCATGCAGGACGAGTTCGATGAGATGCTCCTCGGTATCGATGAGAGCCGTTGTCCCGCCCAATAATTCAACGGCTCGCAGCGCCCGCCGGACAGATTGCCCACCGTGCGCCCACGGACGCTCTGGTCCGAGCACCACGCCGGGGATCTCAATCGATTGCAGCACTGACTCCCGCGAGCGGCCGCCCAGATCAGCCAACAGCAACACAGTGACGGGGTGCGCGAGCGACGGGAGTGCGTCGTCGGGAACTTCCAGACTCCCCGCTCCCAAGACCGGGGGCAGCCGCCGTTCATTTCCGCGAGGCACCGTCACCGCAGTCAGGGTGCGCGGCGGATGCCATTGCGCACGTTCGGCAGCCGCGATCAGGTCATCGGTCGGTGCGGATGCAAGAAGCTGCCGCACCAGAGCTTCCCGGTGACGCTGCCGAGCCAATCCGGTTTTGGCGAGTTCGTCAGCGTGCCCAGCCACACTGGTCGCGGACAATCGGTCGATGTAGGCGAACACCTGCTCGGCGAATACGGCCAGCTGGTCGCCGGGTACTGCATGTGACACCGCGACAGCACTCCATTCCCGCCACGCCGTCCGCGCCCCGACCCGGAACGCGGCCAGCAGCACGTCCGTCGAGCGCCCCCCGCGCGCCTCCCCCTTTCCCAGCGCAAATGCGCCGTCCAGCGCTGGCTGGACCGTCGGTGAGGTGTCCGGGTCACCACCGTCGGACACCAGTCGCAGGAAGGCGGCCAGCGACTGCTGCACAGCCCGCTCGATGTTCTCGCCCATCGACCCGCCAAAGGCGTCGGCGTAGCTGGGTACGTCGTCGATGACGGCTACCACCGTGCGTTCAGCGACAGCCGGCAGCACCGACCACATGGCCGCCAGCACCGCCTCGGGCAACGCGGCCGGTGTACCACTGCGCGCTACGTCCACCCCTCAACCCCGCCTCTCACCTTTTTATCCGTAGTGAACAATTTATCTTGCGATTTTCACACGGACCAGTCGAGAAATATCCGGTAATCACAATCAGAATAGAACCATGACCTCGCTCATCGCAGGAACCACCTACCGGCCACTGCGGTCCATCGCGCGGATGATCACAACGCCGCTGGTGCCGCGGGACTTCGTCGACCTGATCGACCCGCTGGGCAGCCCACATAATCTCCGTGGTCGCATCGTCGCCGTGACTTCGGAGACCGCGGACGCCGCAACCGTGCGGATCCGTGTTGGACGGGGCTGGCTGGGCCACCGTGCCGGCCAGTACGTCCGTGTCGGTGTGGACGTCGACGGCGTCCGGCACTGGCGCACCTACTCGATCACCTCGCAGCCAGACAGCCGCCACATCGCGATTACCGTGAAGGCACAAACCGCAGGCATCGTCTCTACCCACCTCGTGCGCGCGGCGAAGACCGGCGCCCTGGTTCATCTCGACCAGGCCGGCGGGGATTTCTCGCTACCGACCACGCGACCGGACAAGGTGTTGTTCGTGACCGCAGGCAGCGGCATCACACCGGTGATGGGCATGCTGCGCAACCACATCGGTGAGCTGACCGACGTCACCGTCATCCACAGCGCGCGCACTACCGACGACGTGATCTTCGGCAGCGAGGTGCGTGCCCTTGCCCGAACAGGCGCCATTCGACTGATCGAGCGTCACACCGCCACCGCACCACGTATCACCACCGCCGAACTTGTTGCGCTCGTTCCCGATTGGGCCGACCGAGCAACCTGGGCTTGCGGACCTGCAGCATTACTCGACGACCTCGAGGCCCACTGGGCCCAGCGCGGTATCACCGAGAATCTCCGCACGGAGCGGTTCAGTATGCCCGCCATCGCAGTCGGCGAGGGCGGCCCGGTGACGTTCACCAGGTCCGGCACGACCGTCGACACCGGCTCAGCCACCACCCTTCTCGAAGCCGGCGAGAACGCCGGGGTGCTCATGCCATCGGGTTGCCGCATGGGAGTGTGCTTCGGCTGCGTGCTGCCCCTACGCAACGGCACGGTCCGCGACGTCCGCAACGGCGAACTGACCGTCGGCGCTCCCGATGCAGGCGTGCTGGTGCAAACGTGCATCTCCACCGCCGCAGGCTCCTGCGAAATCGATATCTGAAGCTGTCCAACCACATTCACGTTCCAGACCCTTCTTTGGAGGACACCTCATGACCGCCATTCAGAACAAAGACACCAATCCCATCGCCCACCTCAGTGCCGATGACATCGCCAACCTCGGACGTGACCTCGACGCCATCCGCCAACAGGTTCTCGACACTCGCGGCGAGGCCGACGCCCGCTACATCCGCACCGTGATCAAGACCCAACGTGGTCTGGAGGCCGGAAGTCGCGCCGTACTGCTCTTCTCACTGTTCCCGCCCGCCTGGTGGCTCGGCACCGCCGGCCTGTCTGTCGCCAAGATCCTGGAGAACATGGAGATCGGCCACAACGTCATGCACGGGCAGTGGGATTGGATGCGCGACCCCAAGATCCACTCCACCACTTGGGAATGGGACAACGCCTCGCCGTCGGATATGTGGAAGCACTCGCACAACGAGCTGCACCACACCTACACCAATGTCTTGGGCAAGGATGGCGACCTCGGCTACGGCATCATGCGCGTCGACGAAGACCAAACGTGGAGCCCCTTCCACCTCGGCCAGCCATTGTGGAATGCCATCAACGCCTTGATGTTCCAGTACGGCATCGCCGCCTACGACCTCAAGCTCGGCAAGAACCTCAAAACCGCACAGCGCCGTCAGAACCCCGAATTCCGCAGCCGGGTCAAGGCCACGCTACGCAAGATCGGCACGCAGGGGCTGCGTGACTACGTCGTCCACCCGTTGTTGTCCGGACCCAGCTTCCTCACCACGTTGACCGCCAATCTGACCGCCAACGTCGTACGCAACGTATGGACCCACTCGGTGATCATGTGCGGGCACTTCCCCGAAGGCGTGCAGACATTCACCTACGACAGCATCGACGGTGAGACCCGCGGGCAGTGGTACCTACGGCAAATGCTGGGCTCCGCCAACATCAGTGGCAGCCCCTTGATGCATCTGATGAGCGGCAATCTGTCGTTCCAGATCGAGCACCACTTGTTCCCCGATCTGCCCAGTAACCGCTACGGCGAGGTCGCACCTGCGGTGAGGGCGGTCTTCGAGCGCTACGGGCTGACCTATACCAGCGGCCCGCTGGTCAAGCAGGTCGCCTCGGCCTGGCTCAAAGTGATCCGCCTGTCGTTGCCCAACGACCTGCTTGCCGGGCGGCAGACCGACGGCACTCGTCAGGTCGCAGCCCAGGCCGCCTGACGGGCGAGCGTTCGGTTCTGAATTGTCAATGGACCGGCCAGTAGCCCGCCCGGATCTTGCGCTTCATCAGCTTCCCGGTGTCCTCGCGGGGCAAGTTGTCATCGAACACAACCACTTTGGGCACCTTGTAGCCGGCGAGGTTGGACCGAACATGTTCGCGCACATCGTCTTCGGTCAGGCCGGTCGCTTCCACGTGAGCAGCGATGGACTCCCCGAACTCGTCATCTGGTATGCCGAACACCGCAACGTCGCGCACACCATCGAGAACGATCAGGCACGCCTCGATCTCGGCCGGGTAGATGTTCACCCCGCCCGAGATGATCATGTCGGTGCTGCGGTCGTTGAGATAGAGGAAGCCGTCGTGGTCCAGATAGCCGACGTCGCCGATGTCGAGATAGCCGTCGTGCTCCATCGCGGTTCGCTTGTCCGGATTGCCGTGGTAGGTGAAGTTCGGCAAAACCGACGGTGGCCGTAGGTGGATGCGCCCAGATTCGCCTTCCGGCAGCAGATCTCCGTTCTCGGAGTAGATCCTGACGTCGGCATCGCCGATCGGCCGTCCGACGGTGCCGGGGTGCGTGAGCCAATCAGCGCTGTCGCACGCCACGCAGGGACCGGTTTCGGTGCCGCCGTAATACTCACGGACGATCGGGCCGAACCAGTCGATGATCCGTCGCTTCACCTCGATCGGGCATGGCGCAGCGGCGTGTACGACGGACTTCAGTGATGAGACGTCGTACTTCGCCTGGACCTCGTCCGGAAGATTCAGTAATCGGACGAACATCGTTGGGACAGCTTGGAAATGATCGATCTGATGTTCTGCGATCTGTCGCAGCAAGTCCTCGGCATCGAACTTCCCCATGATCGTCAGATCGACGCCGGCGGCCGCACTCACCAGTGCGTGAGCATTTGGCGCGCTGTGGTACATCGGCGCTGCCACCAGGGTTCGCATCCCCGGAGCCAGTCCGAATGCCTCGAGCAGCAACCCCGCCATGGCTTGCGACTGCGCGGGAGCGGACGGCGCTCGGACGATGCCCTTGGGTCTGCCCGTCGTGCCGGACGTGTAGACCATCGCCATCGGCGCCTGCCGCGGTGGCTCAGACCACCCACTGTGCCCCGCGATCCAGTCCTCGTAACAGGAATGCCTGCCGCTCGGAACATCTGAACCCTCAATGACTTCGATCAGCGGCCGCCCGCCGGCGACCGCCTCGGCAGTTGGGACGAGGCTGGTGTTCGCAAAGATCACCTTGCTGTCGCTGTCGTCGAGCAGGTAGGCGAGCTCAGCCCCTTTCCAGTGCCAGTTCACCGGAACAGGTATCGCTCCCAGCATGCCGACACCGACGCTCGCTTCGATGAATGCGATGTCGTTGTGCAGGCAAATCGCGACGCGATCGCCGGCTTCAACACCCAGAGCGGCCAGCCCGCCGGCCACCGCGCTCGCACGCGCGCGCACGTCGTCGTAGTCCCGGAAGACCCGCCCACACCGCACACCGGACATCAGTCAGCGCTCCGGGACATGCGCCAGCCCGAGAACGTGTCAGCGAACTCGTCGCCGTGTATCGCCGTCGCCTGCATCACCCCTTCTAACTCGATGGCTCGGGCGAGGTCGCGGCGGGCGGCATCCCGGAGCAATCGTTTGGTCGCCATCACCGCCGTGGCGGGGCGCGCCGCGAACATGGCGGCGAGTTCGACCGCGGATGAAAAGGCATTGTCGCACAATCGGTTTACCAAGCCCAGCTGTTGAGCCGAATCGGCATCGACGGGTCGGCCGGCGAGAAACATCTGCAGTGCGGCACCCTCACCGATCAGTCGCGGCAAGAACCAGCTGGCACCGGTGTCCGGCAGCAGGCCCATCCTGATGAACGACGGGAACAACGTCATCGACCGCGACCCCACCCGGATGTCGCAGGCCAGCGCCAACGACATACCCGCGCCCACGGCAGGACCGTCGATGGCGGCGATCGTCGGCTGCGGCAACGCCCACAGCATTTCGCCGACCAACATCACCTTGCCGAGTAATTCGGCCACCTCGGACTCGGCCAGCTGGGACAAGTTCTCCAGCTGGCTGAAATCCGCACCTGCACTGAATACGCCATTCCCGCCGGTCAAGATCAGTACCCGCACCCCCGAATCGGTGCGTACTCGCTCCAACTCGTCGGCCAATCGAGCGAGGACCTCAGCATCAAGAGAATTGCGACGCTCCGGACGGTCGAGCACCAACACCCGCACGCCCTCGGCCGGATGTTCTACGCGCAGCCCACCTTTGGCCGGGACCGCTCGGACCGATGTTCCGGTGCTGGACAAATTCAGACCCTCCAAACGGAATATTACAGGTCAATTGACCTGTCGCCAGGTTACAGGTCAACTGACCTGCCGTCTATAGAATGATCCGATGGCATCGACCCCCGGTCGCGGCGGCGCTCCCCAAACCCAGCAGGAGCGGCGCGACAAGACCCGCGCGCGACTCATCGACGCAACGATCACAAGCATTGCCGACCACGGATATCCAGCCACCACCACTCGGCAGGTCGCCGAGCTCGCCGAGGCTTCACTCGGTGCCCTCGCGCATCATTTCCCGGCTCGGATCGACCTCATCACCACCGCACTCGACGAGGTCGGCCGTCGCATGCAAGCCGAAATACGTGACCGGGCAATGCAATCCGTGAGCATTGCCGGCGCTGGGCGAACCCCAGCACTGCTCGACGCGCTGTGGACCGCGTTCACCAGCGACCTGTACACCGTGTGGGTCAAGGTATGGATTGCCGCAGCCGACGACCCCGAGCTCTATACCGCGCTAGCCGCACTGGAACGACCCCAATCCGCCCTGTTTGCCGCCATCGCCGTAGACACCGCCCCTAAGAGACTGTCCCGCGCCGACTGGACCCGGCGATTCAGCGCAGCACTCGACGCCATGCGCGGCCTCGCGCTCACACTCGCCACCCAACCACGGGCCACACCGATCAATCACGACCCCTGGCCGGATCTACGACGCGAGCTCACCCAACTCCTGGATCGCTGACCGCGACGGAGAACCTGGGATAAACCTCACCCATACACCCGCGCGTAGATCGCTTCGATCTGCGTTGCGCTCGGGACGACCGGATTGTTGGCGGGCGAACCAGACGCCAGCGCTTGCTGCGCCATCAAGGGCGTCAATGACTCCCAGGCTCGGCGGTCGATGCCATACGACTGAGGTGTGGGAACTTCGAGTTCAGAGCACAACTCGGTCAATGCCTCCACCAGAGACCGAGCGGCTGCGGGGTCGCTGGTGTGAACGTCTGCCACGCCGTAGGCCCGTGCGCACTCGGCGTATCGTCCCTCGGCGCCGGCGACGGAGAATTCCGTGACCGCCGGAAAGAGCATGGCGTTGGACAACCCATGAGCTACCTGAAAATTGGCGCCGATTGGACGGCTCATTCCGTGCACGAGCGCAACGCTCGAGTTGGAGAAGGCCATCCCGGCCTGAGTGGCGGCAACCATCATGGCCTCACGTGCCCGAGGATCTGATCCGTTCCGGTAGGCCTGCTTGAGATTGCCGGCGATGAGTCGGATCGCCGAGAGGGCAAGGCCGTCGCTGATGGGATTGGCCTTACGGCTGACGTAGGCCTCCACTGCGTGGGTGAGGGCGTCGACACCGGTGTCGGCGGTCAGCCGCGGTGGCATCGACACTGTGAGTTCGAAGTCGACGATCGCGGCGACCGGCAGGAACGACAAGCCGGGACAGAGCATCTTCTCGTGGGTATCGCTGTCACTGATCACCGTGAACTGCGTTGCCTCCGAACCGCTTCCCGCTGTCGTCGGAATTGCAATGATTGGTAGCGCCGGGCCGGCGTAGCTGCTCGGCGCCTTGAACTTGCGCATCGGTCCGCCTCGATGCGCCAGTACCGCCAACGCTTTCGCGGAATCCATCGGGCTTCCGCCGCCGAAACCGATGACGCAATCAGCATCGTGCGCGCGCACCGCCTCCACGCCCTCCTCGAGGGATGCGGACGTGGGGTCGGGGACGGTGCGATCAAAGACGGCCGCGGCCATTCCGGCCTCACGCAGCAGATTGAGCACCCGTTCTGCCGCGCCGCTCGCCGTCAAGTACGAATCGGTCACCAAGAGTGGTCGATGCAAATCCAAAGTGCCGAGCACATCGGCGACGTCGTTGATCGCGCCCGCCCCGATACGAACGTGACGAGGAAAGGAGATCAGTGCGGACAACGGGTTCGCCTCTCGTTTCGTACTGGCAACGGGTTGGGCAGGTGAGGGCATCGCGCTTCTACGCTACTGCGGACCGCGATCGGAAATCGTGGCTTCTATCTGGAGCGCGTCACCGACCAAACCTGAAAAGAGCGCAACGTTCTTGGTCACATCACCGCGCAACGAATTTGGGCTTGCGCCAGTCGGAAAGTGTCGTCTGACGTGCGGGTAGTCGGTGAACCAACCCGCTACCAGCCGACCTGACGCGGGCGAGCACCAGATGGCTCGGGGTCAGCGGCAGCAGGACAGTCAGCCTTAATCGGGTATTGTGTTAACAAGTCGGTAATCTTGCCGACCCTCAGGGCAGACCACTCGCTGGATGTTGGGCTCATCGCCTCGCCTCGATCCCGTCGCCTCCTCTGAGACTTCTCAGAGGATCTCAATGTCTTCGCGTACCAGTGGTATCCCTTCTCTCGACACGTCCAAACACAGCGAGTCGATCGCTCCGGCAACTCCCTTCGCGCTGCCTACCGGTTCCACCGCGATCGTCTACTGCGAGGGTCAGTTCGGCGAGCAGGACGGTAAGACGGCCAACGGCCTGGTCCGGCACTCGGACAAGTACGAGATCCTCAGTGTCATCGACAGCCTCCGGGCCGGAGTCGATGCCGGGAAGTTCCTTGACGGCACCGCGAACGGCATCCCGGTGCTGGCGTCGCTCGCCGAGTCCATCGCGCACGCCGGCCGCGTACCTGACTATCTGATCTGCGGGCTCGCGCCTGCAGACGGCCTCCTGTCCGACGAGCAGCGGGTCGTGCTGCTCGACGGCATCGCCCGTGGGATGCACATCATCAACGGCCTGCACGAGTTCCTCAACGACGACGCCGAATTCGCGGCGGCAGCCGTGATCGCCGGCGTCACCATCACCGATGTCCGCCGGCCGAAGGCCACGCGCGACCTGCACCTGTTCTCCGGCCGGATCTTCGACGTCACCTGTCCCAGGATCGCGGTCCTGGGCACAGACGGGGCAATCGGCAAACGCACCACCGCCACCTTGCTGGTCCAGGCGCTCAACGCGCACGGCATCAAGGCGATCATGGTCGGCACCGGTCAGACCACCCTGATCCAGGGCGGCAAGTACGGCGTCGCGCTGGATGCGCTGGTCCCCCAGTTCTGTTCGGGCGAGGTTGAGCATCAGGTCGTCGCTGCATTCGAAGGTGAGAACCCTGACGTGATCGTGGTCGAGGGTCAGGGCGCGCTCAGCCATCCCGCGTACATCACGTCGGCTCACATCCTGCGTGGCAGCCGCCCGGCCGGCGTGATCGTGCAGCATGCGCCGAAACGCACTGTGCTCGGCGATTTTCCGATGATGCCGATGCCGACCGCGGCCAGCGAGATCGCACTGATCGAGGCGTTTGTCGACACCCGCGTCATCGGCGTCACGATCAACCACGAAGAGATGACCGACGGCGAGCTGAGCGATGCGATCTCCCAACATCATTCGCAGCTCGGCCTCCCGGTCACCGACCCGCTGACACGCCCCGCGTCGGATCTGGTCGACATGGTGCTGACGGCCTTCCCGGCGCTCGCGGCGATGGCCGACACGACCACCCCCGTGTGACGCTTCGGATCGAGACCGACCTCGACAAGATCGAACAGAACACGCGGATCCTGGTTGACCGGCTGGCCCTAACGGGCATCGAGGTCACCGGGATCACCAAGGCCGTGTTGGGCTCACCAGGTGTCGGCGCGGCGATGCTGCGCGGCGGTGCCCGCGGCCTTGGTGATTCCCGGGTGCCGAACCTCGCTCGGCTGGCCGGACTCGACCGATCACCGTTACGCACATTGATCCGCTCACCGATGCTAAGCCAAGTGGCACAGGTCGTTGACGTCGCCGACGTCAGCCTGAACACCGAAGCCGTCGTGCTGGCGGCGCTCAATCAGGCGTCATCTCAACAGCATCGGATACATGCCGTTGTGCTCATGATCGAGCTCGGCGACCTTCGTGAGGGCATCGCGCTCGACGACGCCGCCGAGGCAGTGCGGACCGTGCTGGGTCATTCCTTTCTGCGGCTCGCCGGGCTCGGCGCCAACCTCGCTTGTCAGAACGGTGTCGTGCCCGACGACCGGAACATGGGCATCCTCACCGGGCTTGCGGACGGCATCGAGGCACGGCACGGCATCGCGCTCGGCGTCGTCTCAGGAGGCAACTCGGCGAACCTGAATTGGGCTCTGCACACCCACGACGTCGGACGGATCGACAACCTCAGACTGGGCGAAGCCATCCTTCTCGGCGTCGATCCGCTGTACCGGACACCGATCCCTGGCCTGCACACGGACGCCTTCACGTTGACCGCCGAGGTCATCGAAGTCGGCACGAAACCGGCTCAACCCTGGGGCGATCGTGCTCAGGCAGCCTTCGGCGTGGCGCCGGTCCGCACCGGCAGCAGGACCGTGCACCAAGCAATCTTGGCCCTCGGCCGCCAGGATGTGGACCCGGACGGTCTGCAGCCGCCCGATGGCATCACGATCCTCGGAATGAGCAGCGACCACCTGGTGGTCGACGTCGGGGATTACCCTGTGGCGGTCGGCGACGAGATCGTTTTCGGTATCGGATACGGCGCACTCGTGCGGGCGATGACGTCGCCTTTCGTCACGAAGATCGAGCACCTTGGCCATTCCGTCGTACCCGAGGCGAGGCACTTAGCCTTGAGATCTGGCGATTCGTGGTGACCAGTGCCGGTATGGAGCCGGTGAACAACGAGAATTCGCTGGTCGGTCCGACCGGATTTCAATCTGCGACCACTGGAACCCCCAGGCGGTAGCGTTTGGGCGTTTCGTGACGTGGCACCCCACTTCATCGGGCGCACGAAACGTCAGTCTCTGAGCTTGCCTTTCTCACCGGTGACTTGGAAAACCACACGGCGACCGATTTCGACTGCGTGGTCTGCGAAGCGTTCGTAGAACCGACCCAGCAGTGTCGCATCGACGGCCGCGGCGACGTCGTGTTTCCACTCTTTGTCCAACAGGACCCGAAAGAGGTGGCGATGCAGTTCATCCATCGCTTCGTCGTCATCACGGATGCGGCCCGCTCGCTCGGCGTCCGACGACAAGACGACCTCGCGTGCGGTGTTGCCGAGGTCGACAGCGATTCTGCCCATTTCGGCGAAATAGCCGTTGACCTCTTCGGGCACCGCATCGCTGGGGTGACGACGACGCGCGATGTTGGCAACGTGTAACGCGAGGCCGCCCATGCGCTCGGCGTCGGCAACGTTCTGCAACGCCGAAACGACACTGCGTAGGTCGCCGGCGACCGGGGCTTGCAAAGCCAAGAGCAGGAAGGCCTCATCTTCCGCCTGGGCTTTCATTCGCCGCAGATTCTCGTGGTCGGAGATCACCTGCTCGGCGGTGATCAAATCGGCTTGCAGTACCGCTTGGGTTGCTCGCTCCATCGCTGTGCCCGCAAAGCCGCACATGTCAGCCAGGGTGGTCGTCAGGGCGTCGAGACGCTCGTGAAACAGGCCGCGCATCAGGTCACTGTAGAGCGGACCTCCAGATTCACCACGCCGGTGGCGGTAAACGCTGCGTCAATAGTGGCCTGACATCGAGTAAAACTGTTCACCAGGTTTGACGCCACCAACAAGGGTCATACCGTACGTGTCACGTCGTAACGGAGAAAGGTCAGCCGATGGCACTATCTGATGCGGTCGCTCGCGTGGTGGCCTTTCTGCGAGCCGGGTATCCCGACGGTGTACCTACCGCCGACTACATTCCGTTGCTTGCCGTGCTGCGCCGACGTCTGAGCGACGACGAGACCGTTCAGGTGGCCAACGAGCTTGTCTCTGCCGGCCAACTACCCATTGACGGCACCGACATTCGGGTGGCCATCACCAAACTGACCGACGAGATGCCCTCGTCAGAAGACACCGGACGGGTCCGTCAGCGCTTGGTCTCCGCGGGCTGGCCGGTGCACGATTCCCTTGAACCGTAACGTCATTGACGTAGCAACGCAGCTACGAGAGCTTGAAGCGGACAGTTAGCGCGCCCAGGATGCGGTCGGCTTCCTCGATCCGGGCATTCAACCGGGCTATCCGCTCCGGTGGCGCCTCCTCGGTGCGGACATGCTGGCGCGCATGTCGTTTTCGCTCGGCGATAGCGACAACCTGCCGCATATCACCGATCTCACCACGAAGGATGGCGGCGAACCGCCGCGCCTGCTCACGCTCGTTACGGCTGTCGGCATCCAAAATGGTGACAGAACCCCCCGGCCCCACGTCCATGTCCTATTCCTAGCCCAAATCAGGGGCGAAGAACAGACTGCATAGTTATACCGGGTCCTTTGTCAGGGTTCGATACACCCGTGGCCCTCCTCATGGCCCAGCGTGGCGGCGCTCGGTGGTTCCACCACGGACACGGCCCTGCGAGGACGAGCGGCGAACATTCACCCCAGACCCGGCCTCCGCAGGGCGGACAAGGTGTCTGCGCAGGGCAGTGACATGACGAGACGCGCAAATGCCGTTGAATGACGAACTGGCGCTTGGCGTTAGCTCCGCACCGCCATAATTGGCCCGCGTCCGTGCCGTCAGCCCGTCACTGCGCACGCTGCGCCGCGTCGATACCCATGTTCCACAGCAACCCCGTGTGCAAATGGACGATACGGTCGCCGCCACATAGCAAACAATAGAATAGCGGCACAGATAATATATCTGTCTTTGGCCTGGGAATCTGTGAACCAATCCGGGCGGTGGTTACACACGCGGCAACATGGTACAAACAGTACCAGTGAGCTGGCGGAACCCGAGCTGAGGTGCGATCAGTGCGGGTAGCCGGCTCAGAAAGGGGGCACGGTAATGGGCAAGAGCGATCGCGGGGCATGGGGGCAGCGGCGGAACCGGGGTGCCGACGATCCGGGTGATACCACGGCCATCGCCGTCGGGGTACGGGTGCGGTGGCAGCGGGCCGATCGGCTCGATGCCATCGGGGTGGTGATCGAGGATTACGACGGATACCACGGTGTCGCCGTTCACGTCGGTGACGACCGCATCGTTGGGGCGGCCCGGCGCTGGGCCGTCGCTCTCGATTCCGGGGAGCTGATATTCGCGGACTCCGACGATCTTCACGCGGTGGCCTCGACGCCGCAGTGATCGGCGCCGCAGCCCTGAACGAGAGGCTGTCTGTCTTCATTCGTGACATCGATGTGTGTGTTCGGGGACGCGGGGATCGTTCGGCATCGGGCACCACAGGTGATCCCACCCTGGTCCCGCACATTTTGCATTGACAACGACTCCGTCAAGGATGACGCGCGCAACACCACCACTTCGAACTAGGCTTCAGCACGACAGATCGGGGTTGCCTCGTCAGGAGGACGTCTCCATGTATGTGATCGCATCGACACGTCGCGGTACGACGATGGCCGTCAGATGACCGAAGGACCCGACGTTCCGGCGACGTCACCAGAGCCAACCGCGCGGCCCTCAGGGCAGGTGACTCGGCGGCACTTGCTCGGCGGCGCCGGACTACTCGGTCTGGGTGCCGCTGCGGGTGCCGCGGCCGCCACCGCAGTCCAGGGCTCTGATCGCGCAAATCGCAAGCAGCACTCCTCGCCCGACGTCAACGGTCCCGCGTCCCCGGCAACGCCTCGGCCGGCGAACCAGCCGCTGAACGTCATCCTGGTCATCCGCGACCAAACCCGGTTCGATTTGCCTGCGGCCGCCGGCTACAACACACCCGCACTGGATCGCCTTGCGCGGCAAGGGATCACCTTTCGTAACCACTACATCGCTTCGGCGATGTGCACCCCCTCCCGTGCGGCGTTCTACAGCGGGCATCCACCGCAAGTCAACGGGGTCTTCGATCAGATGGAGACGGGTTGGGTGCCGAACCTGTCCAAAGACCAGCCCAACATGGGTTCGATGATGAAGAAGCTCGGTTACCAGACCGCGTTCTTCGGCAAGTGGGAAATGGAAGCCGAGATCATCCCGCCCAAGCCGACGGTCAACTACAGCGAAGCGCTGCGGCCCTACGGTTTTGACATCTATCAGCCGGACGGCGATAAAGTCGGCGCGCCGAATCAGGGTTACGACACCGATGTGTATACCGCAGGCGAAGGAGTCCGCTGGCTTCGTCGCAACGTGCCCAAGTTTCGCGAATCCGGGCAACCATTCTTCTTGATCATGAGCTATCTGAATCCACACGACATCATGTATGCGGACGCCAACGTTCCCGGCACACCTCAAGTGCAGCAGGGTATCTCGAAAGAATCGATCGTCACGCCGCCGAAGAATTCGCTGTACAGCCAACGCTGGCGAACCGCCCCCTCGGCGACCTTGACCGAATCACTCTCTGCGCCAGGGATGCCTGCGGCCTTGGCCGAATACCACACCGGATGGGAAGGTGTTCTCGGCACCATTCCCACGAACCGTCCAGACATGTGGGAAGTCTTCAATGACTACTACCTGAACATGATTCGGGATACGGACCTTAGTCTGCAACAACTTGAGGATGCACTGGACGAACTTGCTCTCTGGGATGAGACCGTGGTGATCTTCACCGCGGATCACGGTGAGATGGCAGGCGATCATGGCGGTATTCGCGGCAAAGGTCCGATGGCTTACGAGGGCAACTCGCATGTGCCGTTGATCGTCGTGCATCCCGATTATCCCCAGGGCCAATCGTCCGATGTGGTGACCAGCCATCTGGACCTGATGCCGTCACTGCCCGGGCTCGCCAAGGTGCCGGAGAGTCAGCGCGTCGAGGCGGTGAAGGGTCTACCCGGCCACGACTTCTCCGGCGTGCTGGCCACGGCTGGGACAGCGGGTCCACAAGCCGTGCGCCGCGGCGCGTTGTTCAACTACGTCGGGCCCCTCACCATCGATTCCGACTACTGCGTGGCAGGGATGACTCAACTGCTTCAAGGTAAGCCGGCGCCCCCGTTGACCGAGCTGGGAAGCAAGCTCAACAAGCGCGGATTCTTGAGTTTCGCTTTTGACGGGCAGTACAAGTTCGCGCGTTACTACGCACCGAACAACTTCAATACGCCGATGACCCTCCAAGAGATTCTGCGCGACAACGACATCCAGCTATTCGACCTCAAAGTCGATCCGCAGGAGACGAACAATCTGGCGCTAGATCCGCGGAAGAACCGAGATCTCATACTGCGGATGAACGCATTACTGAACGAGCTGATGGCCACTGAAGTAGGCAAGAATGACGGCAGTTTCTTGCCGGAGCCGATTCGTCCGCGCCCTCGCTGAGTATCTCAAGACTGATGAGCCGTCGCTTGTACTGACATCACGCGCGGCGCGAGTTCGTCCGAGGTCGCGGTTGATCGGTTGCGCCGAAAGCTTTCAGGGTCCGCTGGACGGACCCCTCCAGTAGTTCGTCGTCAATCGGTCGGTCCAGCAGCAACAGGCGTACATAGGTTGGGGCGACGAGTAGTTCGATGACAGCGTAGGGATCGGTGTCGGCGGCCAGTTCGCCGCGTTCGATCGCGCGGTCAACGATGAGTGCTGCGCCGGTAAATCGATTCTGCCAGAAAGACTTTCGAGCCTCCGCGGATGCAGGGCTCCCGCCGTCCAGCGCCGCGGCCGCGCGCAGGATCCGCTCAACTTCCGGGCGGCGCACCAGCCTGATGATCTGCGAGAGCAGGGTGTGCAGATCGCCTTCCAGCGCGCCGGTGTCGGGCAGCGGATTGTCGACCTGGGCGAGATGAGCCAACGCGCCGCCGGCGAGGTCTGCCGGGGTTGGCCAGCGCCGGTACACGGTGGTCTCGGCAACCCCGGCCTCGCGGGCCACGTTTGCGACCGTCAGGCCGTCGTAACCGTGTGTGATCAGTTGATTCAATGCTGCGTCCAGCACAGCGATGCGCGCGCGCTCGGAGCGGCCCCCGGGGCGAGTCCTGACAGTTGCGGCATCGGACACGGCCTCGTCCTTGCGCATGGGCATACGCGCCTCCTTCATCATCCACAATCCGCCTCGGTAAGCCTGCACCTTAGGCGGTCACAAGGAGCCCTTGACGGCCCAACCCCCTAGAGCTATCCTCGTCTTAACGATATTTTTCTAGCGTTTAGGGTAAATCATGACATTCCTCATCAAGGACGAGGCCTACGCCTTCGAGACGCTGCGCGCTGCCGGCGCCGGTGTCTACTCGGGTGGCGACATCGGGGAAATCGTGGCGACGATGCGCGGTGTGCGTGCCGGACAGGACGCGTCGTGGTTGCGGGAGTGGTCTGCGACGGCCGACCGCGTCGCGGATATCGCCCACTCGGCCAGCAGCGCCGGTCACCGGGTCAGTGCCCGCGAAGCGTTCCTGCGGGCCTCCAACTACTACCGAAACGCCGAGTTCTTCCAGCGGGCCGCACCGGCGAACGACCCAGACGTGCAACGGCTTTCCAGGCTGTCACGCCAGATGTTCACGCACGCAATCGAACTCTTCGACACCCCGGCCACACCGGTCTCGATCCCCTACGAAGGCACCGAGCTTCCCGGCTATCTCTTTCTTGTCGACGACCGGCCCGTGCCGCGTCCCACCGTGATCTACACCAACGGCTACGACTCCACGGCCGAGGAGTCCTGGTTTGCCGTCGCTGGTGCTGCGATACGGCGTGGGTACAACGTCCTTGCCTACGACGGCCCGGGACAGGGCGCCGTCATCCGCGAGCAGGGACTCAGGTTCCGGCCCGATTGGGAGGCCGTCCTAGGGCCGGTCATCGACTACGCCGTCGCGCATTCCGCGGTGGATGCGACGGCGATCGTCCACTTCGGTTACAGCTTCGGGGCCTATCTCGTCGCTCGGACCGCCGTCAAAGATGACCGCGCTGCGGCGCTGATCCTCGACGACGGTTTACTCGACTGGCACCAGGTCTACGACAAGGCGATCCCGGGGCCGCTCATGCACCTCATCGACCGTGAGCGAGACCGCATTCCGAATCTGCTGATCGGGCTCATGACCCGGTTCAATACGCAGGCACGCTGGGGCTTGAACCACGGGCGATGGGCGGTGGGCGGGGCGAGTTACGCCGACTTCATAAGGCGCACCAGCGCGTACTCCCTCACCGATCTGGCACATCTGATCAAAACCCCCAGCCTCATCCTCGATGCCGCGGAAGACCAATTCTCAGCAGGTCAGCCTGATGCACTTGCCAAGGTCATGACCGCGCCGACCACCATCGCCCGATTCACCAGAAACGAAGGCGCAGCTGAACATTGCCACGTCGGCGCGCTCTCCCTCGCACACCAACGGATGTTCGACTGGCTCGATCGAACCCTGGCGCGGGACACGATTACCCGATGAACCCTGTCAAAGAGAACGAAGGATCAATCTGATTGCCCCGATAACACCGCCGCAGTGGTTTCTGAACTCGCCGTTGTTCCGTTACCTCACCAAGTGGCAGGCACGTATCAACACCTTCATGTACCACCGTGGCGGCGGAGAGGGTCTCGGCGGAACATTCCAGAACATTCCGGTCGCCCTGGTCACTAACACCGGACACAAGAGCGGCAAGGAGCGGTCAACCCGCTGTACTTCCTACGCGACGGTGGTCGCTGGGTCAGGTCCACGAATTCAGCGTGTCGATGGAATCGATACTCGTAACCCACATTTTTGATACGGAATCCCAATACGACGGTTATAACGTCTCGCACTGCGAGGGTGGGACAGTCTCGCTGAAGTTGATCGCCCCCGGTTCCCCCGACCGGGGGCGATCTTCAGCGTTACCTCGTCATCCACTGAGCCGCAACGGTCACCACAAACGGATTTCCACACGGGTCCGCTATGGACTGGATGCTCCCCCACACCCCAGCCGCGGGTTCCGCCTGCGTTCGAGCGGATTACTGAACCAGGTCTGAACAGTGCGCCGAACTTCCGGTAAGAATTGTCGAATTCGTTAATTTCTGGCAGGGGTGTGCTTACCCTCATCGTTGCCGCGGTTCGAGCGCGGATTTGTGTTCTACCGAGGCGCAGATGACCCAGCGCGGCGATGATGTCGTGCTGTTGGGCTTCTTCGACACACCGTTGAAACTGTCGCTGAACGCTGCCGTGTTGACCGGCATCACCATTGGATGCCGTTGGCGTTGCTATCCACCGCCGCTGGACCTTCACTAGCGTCCCGCCAAAGCCTCCCGGAACTGATCCGAGATGTAGAACGGGATGAGCCGACGCCGCAGTACCGACTCCAGATAGCCCCGCTCGTCGAGCAAGGCGATCACCGGAGGGCCGAAACGTAAGGCTTCCTCGAGCATGTCTTCACGCCCCACCCCGAGATCGAGCAGCAAATCGTAAAGGCTGACATCGCCATACTTTTCGAAGACCTGGTCAATGCCCTCATCGAGGAGAGCCCGGAAGTAGTCGGTGTCTCGGAAGGTGCGCCAGAACTCGTAGACCGGCACAACAGCGTCCTCGACGTCGTTGACCGAAATCACCGAAAGCGCCGACGACAACGGGCTGTCGAGGTTACGGCGCCACAGCTCGTTGACCGCCTCGACGAGCACGTTTTCGTCTGCATGAGTGCGGGCGAGTAGGAACCGGGCACCACGGCGCGCCAAACCCTCCGCACGAAGCTCCAACCGTTCGACCGAACCCTGTGGCATTCGGGCGCCGAGTCCGCCGAAAATGCGGCCCAGTCGACCACGGGTCAACGACTTGCCACCCTGCATGACAGATTCCGCCAACGCGTGTTGAACCAACATCACAAAGAAGTCAGCGAACGCCTCGCTGCTCAGAATTCGCTCCAGCACTCGCTGGGTGACGCCCAACTCGACCACCATCGCGCTGAGCTCACCGAAACGCCGCCCGTCGATAACCTCGCCGAAACTGATGTCAGTGGTCGCGGTGAGCGCAAACAGCCGCGAAGCAACCTCGCTGACTAGTTCCGCGATGCCACCTTCCACCGGCACCTGCACGGCGTACTTCGCGGCGGTGTTCTTGATCATCGCGGGTGTCACCGCCTCAGCCAGCGTGATCTGCGACGCCTCCGCCAACGCATGCTCAATCTCATCGAGCACCAAGCTGTTGTAGTTCTCGCCGCGCAGCTGTTGCATTGCGAACCTCACTTGCGCATCGAGGAGGCGAGCCGCGACCGGTTCGAGCGGCGGCTCAGGGCTGTTCGCCGGCTCAGGGGTGTGGGTCATTGGCAGCACCTTACTCAGCTCAAACTCATCGGCCACGCCATCGGAATGCAGCGCGATAGCTCGCCATGCTCGCCTGAAGTGCCACCCCTGCCGATGTTCCATAGCGAGCTTCGGAATGCGGTCCTCCAGAAACAGGAAAACCACCCGCACCAGGCGCGGGGCTCAGATGCGCTCGGCGGGGACGCAGCCCGAGATGCTGTTCGCCATCACGGACAGGCGTGGAACGCGGCAGCCTGTGTCAGAAGATCAGGCTGACGTTGAGACAGAGTCGACCAAGCACCGGTAGGCCGCCAACACAGAATCAGGCGTTGGCTCCGTCTCAAATGTGGTCTATTGCGAGACGGCGGTATCGCGACCGTGATTACTGGCGCGCCATTGCCACCCGGAAGCGTTCGTCGGGATCGATGTAGTGGTCGGCATTCTTGGCGTCCTCACCGAGGTCGATCCGCACCCAGTCGATCTTGCCGGTGAACCTGCTGCTGTGGGCGGTGTAGTCCGGGCTGACGGTGGTGCCGGATTCGTAGCCGACGTCGGTGGTTTCGTCGGCGGAGAAGATGAAGCCCTGGGTCTGCTCGACACGGCCCCGACCAACCTCGGTCCCGTTGTAATAAAGCGTGACCTCACCGCCCTTGCCCATGCCGCCGCCGTCATAGGTGAACTCCATGCGCACTTGAGTGGTGCCCGCCGGGATGGGGGCGACAGCGTCAACGCTGAATGACTTGATGCCCAGGACGTTGTAGTGGAACTTGGCCCGACCGTCCTTGGCATACAGGCTCCAGCCGCCGAATCGACCGCCCTGGGCGATGATTACCCCGTCTACCCCGTTCTCGGGCACCTGGACCTCCGAGGTGACGGCGAACGACTTGTTCTTGATGTCGACGACGCTGTTCTCCGACAACCGCCCCATGCCCGCGAACAGCAACTGACTGTTGCCTTTGATCAACGACGGTCGTCCGGCGGTGGCGGGGTTGATGCGTTCGATCTGGCGATCATCAAGCGGGAGCACGTTGTACTTGACCGCCTCGATCAGCCAGAGTCGTTGCAGCTCATGCAATTTGTCCGGATTCTCCTTCGATAGGTCGTTGGCCTGCGTCCAATCCACGTTGCCGTCGTAGAGTTCCCACACGTCATCATCGAAGGCAGGCATCACCTGACCGCCCATCGCCCACGGCGTGCGGTGCTTGGTCACCGCGCTCCACCCCTTGTGGTAGATGCCCCTGTTACAGAACATTTCGAAGTACTGCGTCGTGTGCCGCTCAGGCGCGTCGGCGTCATTGAAGCTATAGAACATGCTGGTGCCCTCGTACGGGCTTTGCAGGACGCCGTTGACCATCGTCGGCGCTGGAATGCCCGCCGCTTCGAGCACCGTGGGCGCGACGTCGATGACATGGCTGAACTGATTGCGGTGCCCACCCTTGTCCTCAATCCCTTTGGGCCAATGCACGATAGTGCCGTTGCGGGTGCCGCCCCAATGCGACGCCACCTGCTTAGTCCACTGATACGGGGAGTCCATCGCCCACGCCCAACCGACCGCGTAGTGGCCGTAGGAACCTTCCCCACCGAACTCATCGATCTTGGACGCCAGGAACTCGGGGGTCTCGATGTCGGCCATGCCGTTGAAATTGGCCATCTCGTTGAAGCAGCCCTGCAACGTGCCTTCTGCGGACGCACCGTTGTCACCGATGATCAAGTACACAAGCGTGTCGTCGAGCACCGGCCCGAGCGAGTCCAGCAGCCGACCGACGTGGTGGTCGGTGTGCTCCAAAAACGCCGCGTAGACCTCCATCTCGCGCTCCAGCACCGGGCGCAGCGCCGGGTCCATGTCGTCCCAGGCCGGGATCTCCGCATCGCGTGGGGTGAGCACGGCGTCCTCAGCGATGACTCCGAGCGCCTTCTGCCGCCCGAAGGTGATCTCGCGCTGGCGATCCCAGCCATGGGCGAACTTGCCCTTGTACTTCTCGATCCACTCCTGGGGCACCTGATGCGGGGCGTGCGTGGCACCCGGCGCGAAATACATGAAGAACGGCTTGTCGGGCAGCAACGCCTTCTGCTGACGCGCCCAGTTGATCGCCTTATCGGTCAGATCTTCGGTCAGGTGGTAGCCCTCGGCGGGTGTCTTCGGCGGCTCGATCGGCGTCGTGCCCTCGTACAGTGCAGGGTCCCACTGATTGTTCTCCCCACCGATGAAGCCGTAAAAGTACTCGAACCCGCCGCCGCCGGTCGGCCATGCAGTGAAAGGTCCCGCCGGGCTGGTCTGCCACACCGGAACCTCATGACACTTACCGAACTGAGCGGTGGCGTACCCATTGAGTTTCAACGTCAACGGCAGCGGGGCCTTGGTATTGGGCAGTACAGAAGTGTAACCCGGTGCAGCGGTGGCAGTTTCGGTGATGTTACCCATACCGACCGAGTGATGGTTGCGGCCCGTCAACAGCGCCTGGCGCGTCGGCGAGCACAGCGCCGTGGTGTGGAAACGGTTGTACTTCAACCCGCCCGAGGCCAGCCTCTCGAAGTTGGGGGTCTGGCACGGCCCGCCGAACGCGCTGCTAGCACCGAACCCCACGTCATCAATCAGGATGACCACGACGTTGGGCGCGCCATCGGGCGGACGGACATCCCTGATCGGCGGATAGCTAGTGTCCGGGTCCTTGGCGTCGTAGGTCGTCAACCCCACATGCGCCACATCAGGGACCGGCAGGATGTCGCGGCGAACAGGGTCTCGATGCTGTGCTTCTGCCATCGTGGGCGGACCTTCCGTTATCAGGAGGCCCCACACCGAACGGTTGAGCGCCGCCTCCTGGACGCACGCTCCCGATCGTAGACAGACCGCCACCTCACCACCCGCTTACCGATATGTCATTGACCCGAAGGAACGCGCCCCCTTCGTCAACCACCAAGCAGACATCGACGCGGGACACTGCTCGACGCTCGCCGCACCCGTCGAACATCGCGTGGACGAGCTAGTCAACGCTGGCCGCCCCTCGTTGACACAAAGTTGCGAGACTCTCGAATACGGTCGCATTCGAGACAACCCGCCAGCGGGATTGGTGACCAAGCCAGGACCGGGCCGGAAGCGGATCAGTCCTGATGCGCGCCGGCTCGTCTAACGACTGCCTCGGCAGGCTAATGCGCATCACCGCACTGAGGCTTTGAGCCTGACAGCGCGCGCAGCCACAACCCTTTGACGACCCGTAGTAGCCGTTCTAGATCGCGATCCCGCTCGTGACCAACGAACAACCCATAGCCGGCAGCTGTGGCCGCTGTGACGGCAGTCAACGTCGCGATCAACGCCTTACGGTCATCGTGGGCCGTCCATGTTCGGTCGACGCGGTCGTGCTCAATTACGCCTTCCACCTTGGCTACCACCGTCGCATGCAATTCATCGAGACCGTGGGCGATCCGACTATCGAGGTGCTGGTTGGCGCGGCAAGTTACCAGCGTCGGATCATTGCTGGCGAGGACGGCTGTGATCGCCGCTACGACCCGATCGACCACGATCGCATCGCTTTCGTCGCTGCGACGTGGGGCGAACGCGGCGTCGTACCGATCAAGTGCCGTGATCGACTCATTGAGCAGTTCAGCTAACACGTCGAACTTAGAATCGAAGTAGCAGTAGAACGACGATCTGGTGATACTGGCCCGGCGCGTGATGTCGCATACCAACACGTCGGTAAAAGCCTGCTGAGTGAGCACCTGGCGGAGCGCATTGACAATCGCCGCCCTATTCTTGTCACCTCGGTCCTGCGAGCGCTTTGGGTGGGTCATCGCGTTGTGGGCTGAAGCCGTTGTTGTAGTTGCCTTTTGAGCAGTGCGCGGCACGGGTCGGCAGAGCTCACCGTGTGGCGTCCCATTGCGCCATCGCGGTGAACAGTTCCGCTATGTCGGCGGGTGGGGTTGCCGGATCGAGGGCACGGAATTCGTGGTACACCGTGATCGCAATCCGTTCTGCGTCAGGCAATGTCGCGAAGCGGCCTAGATCAATGTCGGTCGCTGTCTGTTGCCAGGTCTTCCCAGCTTCGACGCCGGCGCGGACCGCCTGGCCGACATGGACCATGTAGTCCCGGACCGCGCGTATGCCCGACGCATCGGTCACGGGACCGTGCCCGGGAACGACCACCGACGGATTCAGCTCGAGCATCGTGTCGCACGCCGCGATCCAGCTCGCCGTCGGACCCGCCCACATGATGGGACTTCCGTCTATGAACAAGAGATCGCCCGTGAACAGTACCGAGGCGTCCGGTACCCACACTGCGACGTCACCGTGTGTGTGGGCTGGGCCCAACGGCAGTACCTGCACTACCCGTCCGCTGACGTCGATTGTGGTCGTGCCGCTCACGGTCGTGTCCGGTACCCGGACGGTGATGTCGTCGAATCGGAACTGCCCGAAGATGCGGCGGAGGTAAGGGGTCAGTGTCGGTCCGAGATCCGTGCCCAACATTGTGTCGAGGACCTGTGGGGGCACTTCGTGCATTTCGTGGATGGCTTCGGGTGCGGCGTGGATGCGCACTGCGTTGTCGAGCAGCTGGTTCCCGTAGCAATGGTCGCCGTTTGCGTGGGTATTGACCAGGTCGGCGATGGGCCGGACTCCGGTGATCGCGCTCATGGCAGCGAGCATTTCTCTGGTGAGCTCGAGGTCAAAGAGCGTGTCTACCAGCAGGGTTGAGCTTTCACCGGCGATGAGACCGGCGTTGCTCAAGCCCCAACTGCCATCCGGGGCCAGCCAGGCCCAGACGCCGTCGCCGACCTGATGCAGTCCTTTGGTGTATGGCAGTGTCACTGGTGGACCTCCACGCGATTCGCCACCGCGTAGATGGGGTTGGCCGCTCGGTCCGGTAGCGAATGGACCGGGTTGGCCGCTCGTACCGTTTGGCGGGTCGAACCGAGGCCGTCGCCCTGTAGCCGCACCACGTCGCCGACAGCGAGCCAGCTGGCGGGGTCCTCGCGGGTATCGATACGGGTGTGCTCGAACAGGCAGCCCCCGGGCACCGTGCCGGATCCGATGACGTCCCCGGGAACCAGGTCGACGCCGCGAGAGACGTAGGACAGTATCTCTCCGAACGTCCAGTCCGCCTGATCCAAAGTGCCGCAGGTGATCTCGCGATCATTGACGAAAGCGCGCAGCTCGATCGACAGTCGCCCGTCTCGGCGGAAAGGTTCCAGTTCATCTGGGGTCACCAGCCACGGACCCAGAGTCGTGGCACTGTCCTTGCCCTTCCCCATCCCGATCCCCAGTTCCATGTCGATGGCCTGCAGATCGCGAGCAGTCCAGTCGTTGAACAAGGTGTATCCGATGATGTGGGCTTCGGCTAGCTTGGGATGCAGGTCCCGGCCACCACGGCCGATCACCGCACCGACCTCGAGCTCGAAATCGAACAGCGACGATCCTGGCGAGATCGCGACATCATCGAACGGCCCTACCACCGAGGCGGGATTACCGAAGTAGAACGCCGGCACGGAATTCCACACCGCAGGTAGCTCGGCGGGTGCACCCATGGCTTGCCGACACCCGCGGAGATGATCCAGAAAACACAGCGAGTCGCGGATCGACGGCGGTCTGGAGATCGGTGCGTGCAGGTGGACATCGGTCAACTCGACGACCTCCGCCGGGTGTCGGTGCGCTGCTCGCGCTGCATCGCGCAATGTCTGCCCGTCATCGCCGAGCAACGCCACCAGATCGGTGACTCCGTCCACCGCACGCACGGTTTCTTGATCCAACAGGCCGACGTGTCGTCCCGAGTTGCTGCTGTAACTTACCCAACGCATTCCATCACCTTCGGTCTGTGGTTGTTATTTATGCGGAAGACGCGGTGCGTCGAGGTCGATCGACGCGATGGGGCAGGTGCATCCGTGGCCCCAAGTCGCGGGGCCGCCGGATGGGTGCCGATAATCATTCTGCCTACCCGTCGGTCTAGAAGGACACTCGCGCGGCGGCGGCTTGACGCTTGGGTTCGGGGTAAACACTGTTCGGGTCAAGCGGTTTCGGTAATCCGGCTAGATCCTCGATGACGCCGGGCCGGTGAGGTTGCCAGCCCAGTTCGTTCTGCGCTTTGGCGCTGGTGGCACGGACGTTGCCGAAGAAGTCGAGTTCGTTGAACCTGCCGTTGAGTGCTCGCATCGTCAGGTAGTCGACCATCTCAAGCTCACCGCCCAGTCCGGCGGCGGCGCTGACCGCCTTGGCCACCTGCAGAACCGGAACGGTATCGGTCGCCGCGAAATACAGTCCACGGGCCGAAGGGTTCTGCAGCGCAAGGGCATAGAGGTCAGCCAGGTCATCGACGTGGACGAACGTGACGGCGTTGTCGTAGTTGACCGCGTGCACCACGCCGTGCTTGCGCAGGCCGTTGAACATCCGGGCGATGGGCCCGATGTAGCCGCCTCGGCGACCATACAGTTGCCCGGGCGAGATGACGATGGCCCGAACACTGTCGGTCGCGAGGATCTTCTTGGTGATCTCGGCCAGATGCACGTAGAAGTAGGGCGGGGTCATCGGGTCCGCCTCGGTGACCACCCGCTCCGGGTTGACCAGGCCGGTATCCATCCAGGCGCCGGTGCCGCCGGTGACGATATAAGGCTTACCGGTACCCATGAGCGCCGCCAGGATCGCGTCGGTGGTCACCACCGTTTCGCTGACCGTCTCCAGCGCCTGGCTCAGAAATCCGCCGGTGGCGATCTGCACCACCCCGTCAGCTGCTGCCGCCTCCGCGCCGATGATCTCGCCATCACCCATCGACCCTCGCACCGGGTCGATTCCTGCCTCGGCGAGCTGCGCGGCGGATTCATCGCTACGAGCCAGACCCCGCAGGGTGTGGCCGTCGGCGAGCAACCGCTCGCACACCACCGACCCGATGTATCCCGTTCCGCCGATAACGAAGAGCTTCATTGCCATCCCCACTGGTTCTCTCGATCCCAAACGCACCGTTTTGTGCATTAGCCCACTTTAAGCACTGCCGAACCGTAAACGCAAGTGTTTGTGCTTTAGAATTTGAGGCATGGCATTACCAGCACGGCGCACCAGCGGCCGCAGCGCCCGCGTCCGCAGTGACGTCCTGGCAGCAACGACCGAAATCCTGCTCGAAGACGGCCTTGACGCGGCAACCATCACCGCCATCGCCGAACGCTCAGGCGTGCACCACACCTCCATCTACCGCCGGTGGGGCGATCGGTCGGCATTGATCTGCGATGCTCTGCGCGACGCGGTCGACACCGCGGTGCCCGTCCGGGACATCGGTGACCTTCGCGAAGAACTCACGCACGTGCTCGAGGATGTGCTCTCGATGTACCGGTCCCCCCTCGGACCGGTTCTCATGGACGCATTGCGATCGAGAGACCCAGCGCTAGAAGAACTGCGGCACGGCTACTTCGCCGCGCGACTCGAGTCCTGCGCCGTGATCGCCCAACGCGCCAAGGCACGCGGCGAACTACCCGAAGACGCCGACCACCGACTCGTATTTGAACAGTTGATGGGCCCCATTCTTGCCAGCGCACTACTCGGCGGCGACAGTGTGACATCCCTGCATCCGGGCACCGTCGTACACATGGTCCTCGACGGTGCAACACATCCCTATCCCCCGTCGGCGTCACGAGCACCATCGATCACCCAGCCGATCGCCGACATCTCGCCATCGCGTTCTCCAGCCGGATTCAACCCACGATCGCTTCGGTCAACCATCCAGCGGCAGAACAGCTCTCAGTTGCCCCAATTACACATTGATATCGCCACATACGAACCAGAAAGAGATCCGATGCTCGTCCCTCCCGCACTCCAGGCGCTCACCGACGATCAGAGAGCGGTCTACGACCGTTTTCCCGCCAACCTGACGCAATACCTTTTGCTCG
Source organism: Mycobacterium sp. MAA66 (assembly GCF_041261665.1). Taxonomy (NCBI): domain Bacteria; kingdom Bacillati; phylum Actinomycetota; class Actinomycetes; order Mycobacteriales; family Mycobacteriaceae; genus Mycobacterium; species Mycobacterium sp. MAA66. The sequence goes on from NZ_JBGCCC010000001.1 coordinate 1,261,989, forward strand.
CCGAGGCATCCGCGCAGCCTTACCTGAATCTCGGAATGTCGTTCCGATACGCAACGCTGGCGCCGAAAGACCGCGAAACCATCATCCTGCGGGTCGCGGGACTGCTCGACAACTCCTATGAGGCAATGCAGCACAAAGGAATAGCAACGTCCGTGGGGATCGATGAATCCGTCATCGATCAACTGCTCACCAAACACGCCAGCTTCCACGATCCCCGACTGGCCAAGATCGTCGCCTACGTCGACGCCGCAGTCTCCAACACCATCGACCCACTGACTGTCGAGACGCTCACGGCCGACTTCACCAACCGACAGATTGCCGAAATCGCCCTTCTCACTGGTCATTACGTGATGACATCGATATTCCTAAGGTCGCTGAACGTACCGCTGGATTCACAACCGACAGCATGGGGCGATGCACCGCAATGAAAACGCAAGGATCTGAGCATTAGAATCGAGGACATGGCACAACCAGTACGGCGCGCCGGTGGCCGCAGCGCCCGAGTTCGCAGCGATGTCCTGGCAGCAACGACCGCAATCCTTCTCGAAGAGGGCATCGATTCGGCGACCATCACTGCCATCGCCGAACGCTCCGGTGTGCACCACACCTCCATCTACCGACGTTGGGGCGATCGGGGGACGCTGATCTGCGAGGCATTGTTGGATGCTGTCGACACCGCGGTGCCTGTCCCACACACCGGCGACCTTCACGACGAGCTCACCCAGATGCTCGACGACGTACTGGCGCTCTATCAATCGCCACTGGGAACCGCCCTCATGGGCGCCATCCGTTCGTCTGATCCGGCCCTGGCCCAACTGGGAGGCGTGTATTTCAGTGCCCGCCTGGAACATTGCGCTTCGATCGCCGAGCGCGCCAAAGATCGCGGCGAGCTGCCCGCCACCGCGGATTACCGGCTCATCTTCGAACTTCTGATGGGTCCGTTCCTTGCCCGTGCGCTATTGAGCAGTAAGGACATCAAGACGCTGGACTCCGCGGCGATCGTCCATGCGGTACTCCAGGGAGTGACGACAGCTACTGCACCGAAATCAAGCCCGAAAGTTCGGTCGGGAAAGTCTCGTCGGCGTCAATGAGCCCTAAGGCACGGCATCTTGCGTTTAGATCGCACCGTGGCTACGGTGAGTCATTGCTCAGAACAGTGCGTTTGGGATCACGTGGACCAGGTACTGAGCAGTTCCGTCGCCATCCGCCGGACGTGCTGAAATCGATTGGAGCACTTACGTTATGAACGCGCTGCCGCGAATCGCCGCCGCGCTGCTCGCGGCCAGCGTCACGCTAGTAAGCGTCGCGTGCGGTACCGTCCCGCCGCCGGTATCCGGCCACCCATCGGCGCCCGTGGACCGTGCCGGTGCACTCGTGCACGCAGGACCAATGGACTCGGACCCGCAGTACACCGCCACCGACGTGCGGGCGCAGAGCTACCGCTACCGATCGGTGACGCCCGCCGGCGATCTCATTGACGTCGAAGCGCGCCTGTACCTGCCGCAAGGACATGCGCCGCCGGGCGGGTGGCCGCTCGCCGCCTACGCTCACGGCACCACAGGTGTCATACAGTCCTGCGCACCAACAGGATCCGATCCGTTGATAGCCGAGCTGCTCAGCCGCGGAGTCGCCGTGGCGGCGACCAACTACCAAGGACTTGGCGGCCCCGGCCGCCACCCATACCTTGACTCGGGCAGCCAGGCGCGCGATGTGCTGTACGCAGCCCGGGCTGCACGCGCGGCACGCGATGACCTATCGAACAGGATTGTGCTAGTGGGTCTTTCGCAAGGTGGGCGGGCGAGTGAAGCGGCCGCGTCCCTGACCGAGCTGACGCCGGAGTTGCACATCCTCGGCAATGCCATGGCCTCGCCGGCCCTGCGGCTAGATTTCGTCGCAGGGATCGAGAACAAAACCTTGACGGCAGTCCAGCTTGGGATCCTGCCGTTCATTGTGTACGGCGCGCAGCAGCACTACCCGGCGTTCCAGTACTCGTCAGTATTGCGGGGTGAGCTTCTCAAAGATGCGCCGGCGATCGCCAACACGTGCGCCTCTGAGATCGTCACCAAGTTCGCCTCGCTGCTCGGCCAGGTGACTGCTGCCGACACCCAGTTCGTCTCCGAGGCCGCCAAGACTGACCTGGCGAAGTACCTGGCCGACGGGAACCTGCCGTGGCGTGCACACACCAGCATCCCGGTGATGATTACTCGCGGTGACCACGACTCGTTGGTCTCCACACAGTGGACCGATGTTGCTGTGAAAGCCATGTGCGCTGCGCACACCACGCTTTACGATCAACTCCGGCCTGGAGACCACACCGATCACCCCGAGATCGACATCGCACGGGTGGGCAGCTGGGTAGCCGACCGATTTGCGCGCAAGCTCGCCCCGGATAACTGTCCGCGCTGATCCGGTTCTGCGTGTGATCCGGACAGTAACGCAGATGCGCTACCCGGCAGAGCATCTGGCGCGGTGGCGAGCAGCCAGGGAATTCATTCGCGGTCAGGGTCCCGTGCGTGGCGCACGGCGGCGTGCGAAGGGCACTCCGGCCAGGTGTGCTGTCGCCCCACCATCGACCGGGATGATCGCCCCGGACAGGTACGAGGGCGCCGACGAGGCAAGGAAGGCAATGACTTCGGCGACCTCGTCGGCGGTGGCCGTCCGTTGTTGGGGTGTCTGTCCCCGGCGCTCGTCGGGGATGCCGGCCAGGATACCATCGAGTAGCGGGGTGTCGGTGTTACCTGGGCAGACACAGTTGACTCGGATGCCGAAGCGCGCGAAGTCAGAGGCCCAGACGCGGGTCAGCGCGATGATGGCGCCTTTCGACGCGGTGTACGCGTCAACCCCCGGTGTGGCGGCGAGTCCCGCAGTGCTACCGACCGTGACCACAGCACCACCGTCGGTGAGCGTGGGGAGAAATGCCCGAACAGTGAGCATGGTGCCGGTGAGGTTCACATCGAGGGTCCGATGCCACGCGTCCAGGGAGAGGCGATCGACTGGACCGTCGTCGGGTCGAAGGTTCACCCCAGCCGCCGTCACGAGAGCGTCGATCGGTCCGATCGAGGCGGCAATGTCACTGAGGGTAGCCAAGTCGGTGATGTCCACGGGATGGGTGAATCGCGCGGGACCGGCACCATCGGCGGGACCATCGCTGGTCGCGATGACATTGCGGTCAAGGACGTGGATCGTCCAGCCGGCCGTTCGCATGCGGGCGGCGGTGGCGGCCCCGATGCCCGAAGCACCTCCGGTCACAACCGCCGCAGGACGGAACGTCATCGATTGTTGCTCTTCTCATCCGTGGGTGACTGGGCGAGGTCAGCGCGGGTTGCCCGACCTCGTGTGCGGCACGGTGACCCCTGGACCCAGATCAGTTGTGCCGTCGAGGCTTGATTGTCATCGTCCGGTGAACCGGGGTGGCCGCTTTCCGAAGAACGCGTCGACCGCCTCAACGTGGTCTTCACTCATGAAGGTGGTCAGTTCGTGGGCTGTCGCGATGTCGAAGGCCACGCCCAGCGACTGCTTGATCAGCTTGTTGACTGCCATCTTGGTGTAGCGGATGGCCAGGGGCGCTCCGGCGGCGAGCCTGCGGGCGAAGGCCATCGCTTGTTCATCGAGTTGGTCGTCGGGCACGACCCGGTTGATCAAGCCCAGGCGTTCGGCCTCGGCAGCGGTCAACGCGTCACCGGTCATGAGGTATTCCTTGGCTCGCGCCGGGCCGACCGCCATCGGCCACGCCACGGTGCCACCGTCGCCGGCGACGATCCCGGCGCGCACGTGCGGGTCGGCAATGCGGGCGCTTTCGGCCATGAAGATCACATCGCTGAAGAGGGCAATGCTTGTACCCAGACCCATCGCGTAGCCGTGGACGGCAGTCACGATTGGCACCTCGACGTCGAGCAGATCCCAGATCAGTTGTTTGGCGTCTCTGTTGAGGTCGGCCAACCGACTCGGGGTGCGCAGAGTCTGGAACCAGTGGAAGCTGCCCCCGGCTGAGAATGCCTTACCCCGCCCGTTCAGCAGGACCGCGCGGGCGACGTTTTCTTGCTTGAGTTCGCGGAACAGTGCCGTGAGCTCGTGGTGTAGGGGGTCGTCGACGGTGTTGAGGTCGTTGTCTGGGTGATCGATGGTGACTCGTAGGACGTCCTCGTCGAGCTTGATGTCCAGGCAGGTATAGCCGTCGTAGTTCACGCGCGTACCCCGTTGCGCTTTGCAGTCACGGGCTGAGCGAGTTCGGCACGCATCAAGAACGTGAGCTGGGCGGTCATCAGCGTTAGGTCGTCGCTGTCGAGGACGACGTATTCGAGCACGCACAAGCCACGGTCCGCGTGCCGGCCGGGCCGTGTGGAAATCACGCCGACGCGCACCCGGATGGTCGTGTCAATCGGGCACGGGCGCAGATGACGGATATCCGAGGCACCCAGGTAGGCCAGCACCGCACCGCCGAACACCTCTGACTGCGACACGAGGCCGACGGCGATCGAGAAGATCAACGGTCCCTGCGCGATTCGGGTTCCGAACTCGGTAGTCCGCGCGTAGTCCTCGTCGGTGTGCAGCGGGTAGAAGTCGCCGGTGAGGCCCGAGAATCCCACGATGTGAGCCTCGGTCACAGTGCGACCGACTGTGGTCCACCGGTCTCCAGCGTGAAAATCGCTCAGTACCTTCATCGGCGCCTCCCCTCAAGTCAGGTGCAGCGGTACGACCGCTGTGCCATCCATATCTCGCTAACCGTACGGATAGTCAGTTAGAGTGTCAACGAGACGCCCGCGTCAGGATCACCTGCCGCGGGTTCCGAGAAGCGAGAGGGTGTGAAACCGATGTTCACCGAGGAGCACGAATCACTGCGCAAATCGATCCGGCGTTGGGTCAGTCAGGAACTCGAGCCGCACGTCGACGAGTGGGAGGCGACCGGGCACTTTCCCGATTCAGTGTTCCGCCGCGCCGGCGAGCTCGGCCTGTTGGGTCTGCATTATCCCGAGGAGTACGGCGGAGCCGGTGGCGACTACCTGGCCGCTGTCATCCTTGCCGAGGAGCTTTCGCGGTGCGGATGCGGGGCCATTCCGATGGCGCTGGCCGTACAGACTGATATGGCAACGCCCGCCATCGCTCGCTTTGGCACCGAGTGGCAGAAGCACGCCTATCTAGCTCCCGCGATCTCTGGCGAGAAGATCGCCGCGATCGCGATCACCGAACCGGGTGCCGGCTCGGATGTGGCGGCGATCCGAACCCGGGCCCGTCGCGACAACGACAGCTACGTGATCACGGGCAGCAAAACCTACATCACGAACGGCACTCGAGCTGACTTCTGCACCCTGGTTGCCACGACCGATCCTTCCGCTCGCCACCGCGGTATCGGACTTTTCCTGGTCGACACCGATCTGCCCGGCTTCTCGGTGGCGCGCAAACTCAGCAAGGTGGGGATGCGATCCTCGGATACTGCAGAGCTGTTTCTCGACGAAGTACGCGTGCCGGCCCGCAACCTCATCGGCGAGGTGGAAGGCCAGGGATTCGCACAGCTGATGTCGCAATTACAGATGGAACGACTGATCAACGCTGTGCTGTCGGTCTCACAGGCCAGCGTCGCGCTGGAAGAGACGATCGAATACGTCAAGAACAGGCACGCGTTCGGCGCGCCGCTGGCCACCCAGCAGGTCGTGGCCCACAAGCTCGCCGATGCCGCGACCGAACTCGCGGCGGCCAAGGCATTCGTGTACTCCGCAGCGATAAAGGTCGGCCAGGGGGTGCCCGAGGACCTCGAAATTTCCATGGTCAAGAAATACGCCGCCCAAGTTCAGTGCCGCATCGCGGACGTCTGCGTGCAGTTGCACGGGGGCGCGGGATACATGGATGAGTACCGCGTCAGCCGACAGTGGAGAGACAGCCGCCTTCAGCGCATCGGAGCCGGCGCGGACGAGGTGATGAACGACATCATCGCCAAGCGGCTGGGCCTGGGAGTCGCCGCGGCAAGCAAGCCGGTCGACGCGCTCACCACACGCGCCTGAGCAACCTCATGCGCTCCATCGCCGACAACCCCCAGCGCCGACGTGCCTTCGATGTGACGTCAGGCGACGCGATTGCCATGAATCATCGCAGCCAATCACCGAGGTTAGTCAGACGTATCTCACCAGTCGCACGCCGCGACGACCGCTCGGCCTGGAAGGGACACTGACCTGTGAACCGCGACGCCTATCTGCAGCTGGTGAGCGACTTGCGCCGCGAGTCCGATCACCTGATCGAAGACCTATCGGGATTGACCAACCAGATGTGGACGATCCCCACCCCGGCGGCCGGGTGGGCCATCCAGGACCAGGTCACCCATTTAGCATACTTTGACGACGCGACGCTGACGGCGCTGCGCGACCCCGCGGAGTTCCGCATGTTCGCTGACACGTTGTTGGCCGCTGATACCAATATCCCGGAGCGGGTCGCGGAGAATAATCGGGATCTGACTCCGGAAGCGTGTCTGAGTTGGCTTATTTCCTCGCGCGCCGAACTTATCGACGCGTTGTCGGACCAGGACCCGAAAGCGCGCCTACCTTGGTTCGGCCCGGAGATGAGTGCGGCGTCATGCGCCACGGCTCGGCTGATGGAGACGTGGGCGCACGGACGCGACATCTACGACGCACTCGGCGTGGTGCCTCCGCCCAGCAGCGGCCTGCGCAGCATCGCCCATCTCGGTGTTTCGACGTTCGCGTTCACCCACACCATCCACGACCTCGCGGTTCCAGAGGAGCCCGTATTCGTCGAATTGCGTGCGGCCACAGGAGAACTGTGGACGTGGGGACCCGGCGACGCGCTTAACCGCGTCGCCGGACCGGCTGAGGATTTCGCGCTGGTCGCCACCCAGCGCCGTCACTGGACCGAGACCGCGCTGGTGGCTGAAGGGCGGGTGGCAACCGGCTGGCTCGAGATCGCTCAAGCCTTCGCCGGCGCCCCGACACGTCGGGCAAAGTCTCGCTCGGGTGTTGCTACGGTGCAGCACTCGGGGAAACCTATGGGCGCTCAACGGGACTCCACCCTTCAGCCGTAGTTTGCCGAGGGACGGGACCAGGTTCCCATGATGGGGATCAGCCCTGTCGGACGGTGCGCGGTGCCAGAGGTTGGCCCCAGCCACACCGAAGTTCTTCGTCGCAGTACGCGCATGTTGTGCCTGAAATGACCTGGTGCAAGCCATGACTCGATCAAAGGTGACCAACTATGGGTATTGCCGACAGATTCCAGATGAACGACCGCGTGGTCATCGTGACCGGCGCATCGTCCGGGCTCGGCGTCGCCTTCGCCCGCGGATTCGCCGAGGCAGGCGCAGACGTGGTGCTGGCCGCCCGCCGCCGCGGCAAGCTCGACGACACCGCCGGCCTGGTCGCAGGTGCCGGCCGGCGGGCCCTGTGTGTCGAGACGGACGTCGTCGACCCCGAACAGGTCCAGGCGATGGTCGATGCGGCGATGACCGAATTCGGACGGGTCGACATATTGATCAACAACGCGGGCATCGGCACCGCCGTCCCGGCGACCCGGGAGACTGCGCAGCAATTCCGCGATGTCGTCGACATCAACCTCAACGGCTCGTTCTGGGCCGCCCAGTCCTGCGCACGAGTGATGCTGCCCGGCTCCTCGATCATCAACATCGGCAGCATCCTGGGCATCACCACCGCATCATTGCCCCAAGCCGCCTACTCCGCCAGCAAAGCCGCGATCATCGGACTGACCCGCGACCTCGCCCAGCAGTGGAGCGCCCGCAAGGGAATTCGGGTCAACGCGATCGCACCCGGGTTCTTCGCCTCGGAGATGACCGACCAGCTCCTGCCCGGCTACCTGGACAGCATGGCACCGCGAATGCTTCTCGGCCGCAAAGGCGATCCCGAAGAACTCGCCGCCACCGCGGTCTGGCTGGCCTCCCCCGCCGCCGGCTACGTCACCGGGCAGACGATCGTGGTCGACGGCGGCGTATCCATCACCTAGTGACCGGGCTACTTGTCGGCGTACGCCGCGGTCGCGAACTGTTCGAACGTGGTCGGTCTACGGCCCAACAGCCACTGCAGCACGTTGGGATTGCCGACGAAGTCAAACTTCGAATACCACCGCTGGATCGAGAACACGATTTCACCCTCGTGCGGCAACTTGTCACCGAGATCAGCTGAGCCATAGAACAATTCGATCATCTTGTCCGGAGTCAAGGACAGGACCTCGATGTCCTTGCCGACAACACGCGACAGGATGCGCGCCATTTCCGGGGCGTCGAGCTTATCGGGGCCCGCGAGCTCATAGGAAGCGCAGTAATGGGCCGAACCCTCCAACAGAACCTTGGCTGCCACGTCGGTGAGGTCCTCCATGGCTATGTAGGAGTGTTTGCGCGACAAGTCGGTCCAGAAGCAAGGCAAGACGCCTCGGTCCACGGGCGCGACATGCAATTCTCGCATCATGAAATCGCAGGGCTTGAGGATGGTGAAGTTCAACCCGGATTCGATGAGCGCTTCTTCTACGTCGCGCTTGTAGCGATGCTGCTTGATGTCGATGATCGTGTGCATCACCGAACTGAGGACGAAATGGCGAACACCGACCCGTTTGGCGGCTTCAATTGCCGCGAAACCCATTTCGAGCTCTTTGGGATGTGCGCTCGGGCCGACGTGATAGACAGCATCGCATCCGTCCGCAGCTTCGCTGTAGACGTCGGGGTCACTGATGTCGCCGACAAATACTTCGCTGGCCCCCAGTGCCAATAGTTCATCGTCCCGACCCGGTTTGCCGCGCGCCGCGCGGACCTTTACCCCCGACGCGGCGAGCTTGGGTAGGAGCAACTTGCCTTGATGGCCGAAAGCGGCCGTGACCAAGATCATTACCATTCCCTTTGTAGTAGCAATACGAACGTCGTTGCCGGCATCGGCGAAAATTCGCCGCGAACAGCGGTGAGTTCGGATGGACTCACAGCAGCCCCAACAACTGCAGATCTGTGATGTACTTGACGATCACCGGTGCACCGATGTGCGGAATGTCCTTGTCCACACCGATTTTCGCTTCCCGCACGGCTCTACGGAACACGTCGGTCGGCGCCAACCCGTGATTCATCGGAATCCCCGGCCGCTGGTAGTTGTGCAACAACGGCAGCAGCGAAGCCTGGCGCTGCCGCTCCGGTAGAGCCCGCAGCGCCGTCTCGAACCGCGACAACCACTCGGCGTAATCGGGGACCCGCGTGATGAGGTATCCGGCCTCTATCAGCCAGTCGACGTAAGTATCCATACCGATGCCATCGTCATGTGGGTTCATCACGTGAAAGGTCCGGAACCTGTGCTCGACGTGTGCACCCAGGGTGGAGATGGCTTCGGCGATGAACTCGACGGGCAAGCCGTCGTAGTGGGAGCGTTGGCGGTGTCCGTCGGCATCGAGCTCATTGAACGACAACGGCGCGATCCCTGTGGCCGCCAGGCTCAGCATCATCCGGGTGAACATGTCGGGAAGGTTGAGCTGGCCCGCGTAGCTGGTGTCGGCCATGATCATGTCGCAACGGAAAACCGCTACCGGCAGGCCACACAGATCGTTGGCCTCCCGTAGCAGCACCTCGCCGGCCCACTTGCTCGTGCCGTATCCGTTGGCGTAGTTATCGTCGATCTTGCGGGTCGCGCTGATTGTGCGGATATCGGCGTCCTCCACAAACGCGCCCGCCTCGATCCCATCATCGACACTGATCGTCGAGATGTAGGCGAACGGCTTGATCCTTGTAGTCAACGCAATTCGGATCAGTTCAGCGGTACCGAGGGCGTTGGGCCCGAACAATTCGCGATATGGCAGTACGTGATTGACGAGCGCAGCCGGATCTACGATGAAATCCACGGTGTCGGCAAGCCGCTGCCAGGTCGTCCCATCCAGACCCAGATTCCGCTCTCCCTTATCGCCAGCAATGACTTCGAGATGATCGGCGGCCAGTTCGCGATAGTGCGCCAACAGCTTTGGATCACCGCTATCGAAAGTCTTGTCCAGGCGCGCGCGGGCATCGTCGTCAGACCTGGCCCGCACAAGGCAAATCACTTTGCCATCCACCAATTCCATGCGCTCCAGCCACTCCAGCGCCAGATAGCGGCCCAGGAATCCGGTCGCACCGGTGAGCAACACCGTGCGGATCTCGCCAGCCGGTCCCGGCAGGCTCGGCGCGGCGACCAATGTCTCCGCATCGACGAACTTGTCCAGGGTGAGGTCGGCGGCACGCACCTCCGTCGCGTCGCGGCCGTGCACCGAAGCGAACGTCGGGCGGGACCCCGCACCGGCGCGCTCGGTCTCGACGTATCGCGCCAGTGCGGCGAGATCCGTTGCGGGGCTGACGATCACACCGACCGGGACGTCGACATCGAAGATCTCGTGGAGCAGATTGGCAAATGTCAACGCGGACAACGAATCCCCACCGAGATCGGTGAAGTGGACGTCAGGCGCCACGTCGGCGCTGGACGCGCCCAGCAGCGCGACCGCGGCCCGGCTTACGGTTTCGAGCACCGGGGCATCGGCACCACTGTGGCGTAGTGCCTGCAGTTCGTCGGCCTGACCCTGAGCTAGGTCGGCATAGATCTGTTCGAGCTGCGGCCCGTAATGCGCCTTCAACTTCGGCCACGCCAGTTTGCGGATACCCGTCAGCAGACCGTTTTCCAGGGTGAAAGGTGTTGTCTCGACCAGGAAGTCGCGCGGAACCTCATACGACTGCAAATCACCGCGTTTGGCCGTCTCTTTGATCGACTCGGCGATCGCTGCCTTGAGCTCGGCACCCGAGTACGAGGCCTCGGCTTCCTCGCTTGGCACCACCACGGCGAGCAGATAAGGCTGAGCACTGTTGCCGTACACGAAGATCTGGCGGATCAGTGGGCTGGCGGTGAAAACGGCTTCCAACTTGGTCAAGGTGACGAATTCACCCTGCGAGAGCTTGAGCACGTTGTTACGCCGATCCACGTAGGCAACGCGGTCGGGGCCGAGTTCGGCAACGATGTCGCCGGTCTTGTAAAAGCCATCGGCGTCGAACATCTCCGCGGTGATCTCGGGGCGTTTGTAGTAGCCGGGGAACATCTGCTCGGACTTGACAAGCAGTTCACCCCGTGGATGTGGCCGATCGGTGAGAAAGTAGCCCAGATCGGGGACATCGATCAGCTTGTACTCCAGTACTGGCGGCCGCGCGATCCGACCGTCGAGAAGCACCGAGCCCGCCTCGGTGGAGCCGTAAGCCTCCAGCAGATGCATTTCCAACAGCGACTCGACCCAGGCCCTGAGCTGATCAGACATGGGGGCCGCGCCGGTGAGCGCCGTGAAGCAGCGTCCGCCGAGTACGTTCTCCCGCATCTCGGCGAGCAGTTCGTCCTCATTGCCTGGTCGGCTGGCAAGGCGGTTCTGGTACTCCTGGAACAGCATGTCCCAGATCCGCGGGACAAAGGTCACCTGTGTCGGCTTTGTCAGCGCGAGATCTTCCAGCAAGGTGGACAGATCGGCTCGGGCGACGAAGTTCACGGTACCGCCGCGGGCGAGCGCGCCGTACAGAGCGTTGCGGCCCATGATGTGACTCATCGGCATGTAGCCCAATCCAATTGAGGGCACCACAGCCTGCTTTTCGTCCCCGTCCCCGTCCCCGTTCGCGTTCACGACAGGACGCCAAGCTTCGGCGACCCTGCTCTCGGGGTACATCGCTCCCTTGGGAGCTCCAGTACTGCCCGAGGTGTAGATGAGCAGAGCAAGGGGATCCTCGCCGGGGACGACCACACCTTCGACATCGGGCAGGGTCGCGCCGCGCGCCAGAAGATCGCCAAACGCTTCGACTGCAGCCTGCTCCCCCACACTTTCGACGGCCGCGGCGAAAGCCTCGCGTTGATCATCGACCTCGGGGTGATAATCGAACACGATCAGCCCAATGGTGCTTTGGGACTCCAACGCCAGCTGCACCGCATCGTCGAGATAGTCGATGCTGGCGGCGATCAGCACGGGCTCCGTCTCGGCGATGATGGGCTGCAATGTGGTGAGCGGGGCACTGTTCTGTAGCGGTACCGAGACTGCGCCGAGCACACCGAGAGCGACGTCGACAATGGTGTAGTCAACGCTGGTGAAGCCGAGGATCGCTACCCGGTCGCCGGCCTGTACCTGGCCGTGCCACGCGTTGGCAACTGCCTGCACTCGATCCGCCAGCTGCCCATAGGTGATGGTCTCGAAGTAAGGCTGCAGCGTCACTGCGGTGCGGCCGGTTACCGGATCAGATGCATATCGGATGGCGCGCTGGCCGAGCGCCGGCCTGTCGGCGTACCCGGCCAGTACGGTCTTGATCAATGCAGGCAGTCGAAGGCCCGGCTCGGTAAGAGCGACGCTGACCTCGGCATCGGGGGCCGCCGCAGCGAATTGGGCATCGGTGGCGTAGAGGTCGGCGAGGCGGCGCTTGAAGTGCTCCTCGCGAAAATCCGCTGGCATGGTTGATCCCGTCTATCGATACATTCGGGCGAGGGCTGGGTCCCAGCGTGACGACGCTTTGGCTCCACGCCCTGCTGGCTATTGGAAGAACGTGGGCTGGCGGGCGAAGTAGTGCTCCTCCAAGGCTCTGATCTCCTCGGTGGTGAGCGTTAGATCGACTGCCGCGGCGGCGTCCGTGAGGTGATCGGTCTTCGTCGGACCGATGATCGGGGCATTCACGGCGGGATGCCTCAGTACCCAGGCCATCGCCACCTGCGCCATCGAGACACCACGGTCGCCTGCAACGCGTTCGACTGCACCCACGATTTTCTCGTCTCCGTCCAATAGCGTTGGTCTGCCATGGTTGTCGCGATGACTCTGTGCGACCTTGGACCCTCGAGCGGTGGTGTGAACGCCCCACGGGCGCGTCAGATATCCGCCGCCCAAAGGGCTCCATGGAATGGCACCGACCCCTTGGTCGGCCAGGAGTGGGAACATCTCGCGTTCCTCTTCTCTCTGCAGCAGGTGGTATTGATCCTGCATGGAGACGAACGGAGTCCAGCCGTGAAGTTGTGCGGAGTGTTGCATCTTCCCGAACTGCCAGGCCCACATCGACGACGCACCGAGGTATCGCGCCTTGCCGGCCTTGACAACGTCGTGAAGTGCCTCCATCGTCTCCTCGACCGGTGTGTTCGGGTCGAAGCGATGGATCTGATAGAGGTCGATGTAGTCGGTGCCGAGGCGACGCAGCGAGGCGTCGACTTGTTCGAAGATGGCCCTACGCGACAACCCTTGTCCGCCAGGCCCTTCACCCATGCGGGCCCAAACCTTGGTGGCGAGCACGATCTGGTCGCGGCGGGTGTAGGTGTTGATCGCGGCGCCGGTGATCTCTTCACTGCTGCCCGCACCGTACATATTGGCGGTATCCCAGAACGTGATACCCAACTCGACCGCTGACCGGAAGATCGCCGCGGCCTGGCCCTCGTCCAGCGCCCAGTCCATGCCGCTGCCCGGCCTGCCGAAACTCATACATCCCAGCGCAATTCTGCTGACCTGAAGCCCCGAATTGCCAAGTCGCGTGTATTCCACACCGATCCTTTGTCCGTGTCCCATACAAGACGCCGACGACGCCGCGCCCCGAAAACCCTCACGACCTGTCGAGGACCGCCGTCATGTCTCGATTTCCGAAACCCTCCGGAGCGGCGACCTCTACGACACGGTCGGCCACATCGTCATATTCGAGCCGAAGCGCCCGGCTGATTGTTGCGTGCATGTCGTACATCGAGATGATGTAGGTGAACAGAAGTATCTGTTCGTCGTCGAGCTCGGAACGCAGTTCAGCAAAGAGTGCGTCTGGTACCCGCCCGCTGGCGAGTACCAGACAGTCGGTATAGGCAAGGACCGTTCGTTCGATCGGCGAGTAGCAGTCGGCCACTGGCCAATGCGGAACCGCCGCGATCCGTTCTTCGGAGGTACCCAGCGCACGTAGTTGCTTGCAGTGTTGGGAGTACACGAACTGACTGCCGCGCGCCCAGCCTGCTCGACTCTGCCCGAGTTCGCGCAGCACGGGATCCAGCCGCGCGTTGCGATAAAGCGCGAACCCCGATGTGACGTGGCGGAAGACTTCCGGGGACAGGGCGTGCACGGTCCACCAGTTGCCCGACGTTCCCGATTCGGTGCCGTGCTCGACGACCGGATCCCGTTCCTTACCGAATACTGCGTCGTAGTAGAACGTTATCCGTTCGTCGGTCACTTCTGCTCGTGATACCTCACGCAGCCGGGGCACGGGTGGTCCTAACCGCTGATCGTCGAGGGCACTCGACGTTCTGCGGCGGTGCGCGGCTCGTGTTGCACGTCGGCTTCAGTGAAAGCCTTTGTCCAGCAAGCGAACTCCAGCAGCTCTTCGTCCGGTCCCTTGAAGTAGAAGGACCGAATGAAGACACCGTCATAGAAGTGCTTCGCTACCCCCGCAGGGCTCTCATCGTGGTCCATGATGTTGCTGACTTCGACGCCGTCCGCCTTGAGGCGCTCGCGGTAGTTCTCGAACTCCTCCACCGGAACGTGGAACGCAAGATGATTCATCGATCCGGTCGCGCTCACGATGTCACCGATGCCGGGAATCGCGCACGGTCCAGAGACTCCCGGTACACCGTCAGGGGCGGTCGGGAACCAGAAGAACGCGATACAGTTGCCTCCGCCGCAGTCGAAGAAGAAGTGCTGTCCAGAACCTCCGGGCAGATCCAACGTCTTTATTAGCGGCATTCCCAGTGTGCCAGAATAGAATTCAACGGTGCGTTTCATATCCGCGCACACCAGCGCCAGGTGATTGACTCCACCAAGTTTGAACTTCGCGTTCTCGGTCATTGTTATTCCTTTGCCTTGTAATCGTCAGCCGATAGAGGAGATCGGAGTCGCTCCGAACACTGCTCGGCCGTAGATGTCGGCGTTGAGCGCGGGAACCAACATCCCGTGGCGGGTGATGACTTCGAGGTCGCGCCACATCCGCTGTAGCGGATTGGCCGACGCGAAGCTGCCGGCTCCGCTTGCATCAAGCAGGACGTTGACGGCCTCACGGGTCAGGCGGCAGGCGAAGCCGACGTCGCGCCTAATTCGGGCGCGTTCCATCGGGGGCATCGGTTTGCGCGCCGTCGCCCACTCATCGATCTGCACCGCATTGCGGTAGCCGATCAGGTAGGCAGCATCCACTTTGGCCGTTGCCTCGGCCAGAGCGGCTTGAACTGTCGGAGCGTCTGAGGCACGCGCATAGTTCGTGTACGAGATGCTGCGCTTGGGCAGGGTCTCTAATGCGTGCTGGATAGCTCCGGTTGCGATACCCAAGCAGGGACCGATGCCGGTGGTCACCAAAAACGGAAGGAAAGAGCTGCGGTAGGGGGCCTCGACGCCCGAATCAGGCGCCATACGCACCTCATCCGTGCGGCGGTCCTCAGCCTTTGAGATCCGGTAGTCCGGAATGAAGACCGAGTCCACGACCGTGGTGTTGCTGCCGGTGGCCTTCATGCCGGCTACGTGCCAGGTGTCGGCGATCTGTACTTCACTGATGGGTATTAGGCCATCCAGGATTTCCATTTCGCCGTCAGCATTGAGGACGCCGAAACCCACAATCACCCACTGCGCGTGCAGACTTCCCGTCGTGAAGGGCCAGCTGCCCGATACGATCACGCCTCCGTCGACCCTCGTCGCCGTACATTGTTTGCCGATAATCGACCCACAAGCTCGAGCCTTGTTGGTTTCGCCCCAGACATCATCTTGAGCCTGTTCGGGAAATTGGGCGACGATCCACCCCATGGTGCTCATGATCATCGACGCCCACCCCGTAGAACCGCAGCCCCTGCCGAGTTCTGCGCTTACCCGCGTGAGTGTCGCCAGACCCGCCTGGGGGCCGCCGAACCGCTGCGGGACGAATAGTGACAGCAGTTCTTCGTCTTCAAGTCGAGTGACGGCTTCATCGGTGAGGCGTCGTTCCTGCTCCGCCTTATCGGCATTGTCACGCAGGAGCGGCACGAGCTCGGCGGCCCGACGTACGAGCTCATTCTCCCGATCGGTCGAAGCAGCGGTAAAACTTGGTGGGTTCCATCCAGTCATATTCGAAGCGTAAGCAGCGCAACACATCACGGTCCTGCGCAATTGATACAGAATCGTCGGCATACGTTGGATGAACTAGCCAGCCGTGAGAAGGGCGGCAGATTGGTTCTGCACCCGCTTGTGCGGTCACACCGCCAAACCCCGCTCGCCTGATGACTGGAACGGTGACCGTCAGAACTCGTCGACGTGCAAATTGCCATCAGCCACGGTGATGAACGGAGATCGTGGCTGGACGGCCAAGCCGTCGCTCAACGGACGCAATGGGTGTGGATCGGGCGTTCGGGCCCGGTCGATTCAACCGAGCTCGATCTGCTCATGACCGAATCGCCGGAACTCGACGGGTGGCAGGCGGCAATGGGCCGGGTTGCGAAGGGTGAGGTCGGGTTTCGGATCAGCCACCGCACAGCCGACTACGCGCGACGATTTGCCGCGAAGGCGTCCCGGCAGGCCGCTGTTACCGACTCCCGAACGGTCGGCCTGGCCGCACACGTCGTGTTCCGGGGCCGGCCGATCAATCACCGGGCACTGGAATTTCACGGAGCTCTGCGTGCCCTGTCCCTGCTCGATCCTGGCACTGCCTTGACACTTAGACTGACTGTTCGTACGGTTAGCCAATTTGGACACTAGTCGAGGAAATGCGGGGAGGTAGGCGGTGGCGATTGGCATGAAGCCAGACTTGGCGTCGGTAGGTGCCTTGATCAGTGACCCGTTGACGTACCAACGAGACGAATGGGAACATCTGTTTGCATTTCTGCGTCAAGATGACCCCGTTCATCGGGTGGAGGACAGTGCATTCGGCGCGAATTGGGCCATCACCCGATTCGACGACATCCGCGAGATCGAAACCAATTGCGGCGTCTTCTCGTCCGACGCGAACTCGGGCGGGGTCCACCCGCTGGCTCCACCGCTGCGAAGTCTTCTCATGATGGACCCGCCAGAGCACACCAGGCATCGAGATGTAGTGAAGGGGCTGGCACTCCCCCGGACGGTCGCGTCATTAGAAGACCTTGTTCGCACGACGACGCGCGAGGTGCTCGCCGACCTGCCGCGGGGCGAGATTTTCGACTGGGTGGACCGTGTCTCCATCGAGATCACCGCGGTCACGCTCGCGGCGATGATGGGGTACCCGATGGAGGAAAGGCGACAACTCGTCCGATGGTCGGACACCATCACGAGTGGCGCTCGGGGTTCCGAAAACGAGGCGGAGGTACTCCGTTTCGCGGAATCGATGGCCTCCTGGTTGGAACGACATGGCGCACAGCCACCTTCAACCACACTGTTGTCGATTGTCGCCCACAGCGATCTCATGAGTTCAAAGTCGCTTGAGGAGCGCTTGGACACCCTCATCACCTTCCTCATTGGCGGAAATGACACCACTCGGAACACGATGAGCGGAGGGCTGTGGGCGCTGTGGTCGCATCCGGGAGAACTCGAGAAGCTCCGCGAAAACCCAGGGTACCTACCATCCTTTGTGCAAGAGTCGCTGCGTTGGCAGACACCGTCGATGTGCATGCGGCGGAATGCACTCGCCGACATCGACTTTCACGGTCGTACAATCCATAAGGGAGACAAGGTCGTTTTGTGGTGGCTGTCGGGTAACCGCGACGAGCAGGCCATCGACCGCGCCAACGAGTTCATCGTGGATCGCGAACGCCCCGGACGCCACCTCTCGTATGGCCACGGAATCCACCGCTGCCTCGGTGCTCGGCTCGCAGAGCTGCAACTACGCATTCTCTGGGAGGAATTCTTCGCTCAAAAATTTGAATTCGAAGTGATGGCGAAGCCCGAGTATGCGCCCTCGGCCATTCTCAGGACGATCCGTAGCCTTCCGGTCCGCATCACAAACTAGCAAGGTCACGATCAGCGAATAGCTACTGACGAATCAGGCGGCCGCGCCGGCCGCTCAGAGGACGACGACATTTCGAAGTTCCGTGCCCTGGCCCGCTCTCGTTGTCCCAGAAGGTGATTCGGCGAACACCTCGTCATCGGGGCGATACTCGTGCAGCCGCTAATTGGTCAATTGGATTTGATGGAGCTCAGTCGGACTGTTCGTCAAGCCCAGCATGTAGGCGTGTAGGCGTGAGGCAACGCATCCACCGCGGGCACGCTAATTGACAGGTTGAGCACGCCGTTCGACCTATGCCACCGCGCGATATTCGGTTTGCAGGTGGGCATTGGTCGGGGACCCGGTCAAGCCACCGGACCCACCGAGCCTGGCGACCCGAACAGTTATAGTCAGCGACCGAGCAGCGACAGGGCACGCAGAGCTGCGTGAAATTCCAGTGCCCGGTGATTGATCGGCCGGCCTCGGAGCTCCTCGGCACGCTTGAGCCGATACACCACCGTGTTGCGCGCGACGTGCAGCTCACGCGCCGTGGCTGCCAAGCTGTGCCCGCTGTCGAAGAAGGCGAGGACAGTTTCGCGGATGACGGCGTTGTGTTCCGTCTCATCGCTCAGCGCGCCCAGCTCGTCCACCAAATACCAATGGGCCAAGTCCATGTCACCTATGACGTGTGCGGCAAGGCCGACCGTTCGGGAGTCGGTAACAGCGGCCTGCCGGGACGCCTTCGCGGCAAATCGTCGCGCGTAGTCCGCTGTGCGGTGGCTGATCCGAAACCCGACCTCACCCTTCGCAACCCGGCCTATTGCCGCCTGCCACCCGTCGAGTTCCGGCGATTCGGTCATGAGCAGATCGAGCTCGGTTGAATCGACCGGGCCCGAACGCCCGATCCACACCCATTGCGTCAACGCGTCCACATCGACGATCAATGGTTCGGAACAATTAACACGGCGAGCCCATTGCATGGCGAAATGATGCGACGGTGGATAGTCAGGCGCCACCGACCGGCTCGGTACCGACCACAGCACGAGCGCCACATGATGCCCGGTGAGGTCGTATTGCAGTACCCGACTCGCCTCGCGCACATCGACCTCCGTGCCGGCGAGCAATTCGTCAACGACCTTCCGTTGAGCGACTGCTCGGCCGTCCAGCCACGACCTCCGTTCATCAGCGTGGCTCTGCGCAATCTGAACGTCCACAAGATCGTGATATTTGAACAGAATCTCGGTGACTTCCACGGTCAGCGCGTGCTGCCGACCTCGATCCGGCTGACGCTCGATGACCTCCAAGAACGCGCGACTGAGAAAGTGGTGGGCGAGATTGCTCCCCCTGATCGCCACCTCGGCTGACACACCCCGGCGAGCTTGATCCCTGATGAAGACCTCGCCCAGCGGATCTGCGACCATCGGCCTGGTGCCCAGCGCGAGGTGCTTCAGCACTGACATCGTCCGCGCTTCCAAACCGAGACGAAGCATGTGGCGCGCATTGGTGCTGGTAGCAACCTCCGGTACCCGACTCAAGACGTCTTCCATCATGCGATCGGCCGTCCACACCGCCCAGTCGAGCGACTCCTGCCCGATGACGGCCGCGACGGCGGCACACCTCGCCTGGGACGTCGCGGGCGGCGCTTCCGTCCCGGGATGCGCCGGCACCGACAACTCTCGCAACAACCATTGTTGCTCCACACAGTCCAAATTAGCCCATCGAAGGTCTGTCGTGGCAGCACCGCGGGCGTCGGGCAACGGGCACTTTCGCCTTCCCGAGTCCTACAGGCCGAACCGCTGATGAAAACCCTGGCTAGTTCATCCAAGTCGCCCGGCCGATTCTGTCTAAAGCGCGCAGGACCGCCGAGCTATCTCCTGCTTAAAGTGCTCGTATGAATTGATGGGGCCACAACGGCATCCAAACGGAGGTGAATATCCGAAGGCTCCGTTCCTGGTATTGCCGTGCTCGAAAGGATTCCCGATGTCCCAAAGCAATGAGCAGGTAATTCGAGATTTCTTGGGATTGTGGAAGATTGGCGCGAGGATCTCAGCGTTCGAGCAATACCTGGCTGACGACGTTGAGTGGATACATTCCGGATTGTCCGAAGGCGTAGGAAAGTCGGCATGCCTGGTGTTGGCTGAACAGCACGCCAGGCTGTTTCCGGTCGTCAAGGTCGACATCCGTTCCCTTGCCGCGAATGGAGACGTTGTTCTCACCGAACGCATCGATCGGCTCATGCCCTCGGATGGCTCGGCGTCAGTGGGCGTGGAGGTAGCCGGGTCTTTTCGACTGCAGGACGGAAAGATCTGTTACTGGCGCGATTACTTCGACCCTCGACCGTTCGTCGCGCCGATGCCTCGCCCGTCCGCATGAGACACAATTCCCGAGCATCGCAAATTGCTGGTTATTTATTCGACTAGGTCGCGGAAACTTTGGATGGCTCAACACCCGATCAGTCGGCGTCGCCGGTCAGTCGGGCCCGGTGAGGTGTTGGGAGCACCACGGGGACCGCGGTGGCGGTATGCCACGCGCAGAAAGCGCGCAGAAAGGAAGAGCACAGTGAGCGGCACGGTGAGCAACTTCCGCGAGGCAATGGCCGCGTTCCCCAGCGGTGTCACGATCGTGACCACCACCGACAGCGACGGCCGCTGGTGGGGCTTCACCGCCACAGCGTTCTGCTCGGTGTCCACAGAACCGCCACTGGTGCTCTCCTGCCTGGCTGGCACCGCCGAGTGCCATCCGGTGTTCGCGGTCGCCGACGCGTGGGCGGTGCACGTGCTGCGCCAGGACCACGCCGAACTCGCGCTGCAGTTCGCCACGCGCGGTGTCGACAAGTTCGCCGGTGGACAGTTCCGCGAGAGCGCTCAGGGTATGCCCATTCTCGACGGAGCGAGCGTCGTCCTGGAGTGTGCAGCCCACGCCCGCCTCGACGGGGGCGACCACACCATCCTCGTCGGCCAGGTCGTCGCCGCCCACGTCTCTCCCGACCCGCCGACCGTCTACTACCAGCGGGAGTTCCACGATCTCGCCACCCTCCGCGCCGAAACCCACTGAGTCACATCGTCGAGAGGCCCACACATCATGGAGACGGTCGTATTAGCAGCACCTGCAACCGCCGAACGAGTAGCGCCGATCACTGACCTCGCAGTGACATTCGCCGAGCTGCTCACCGGGGCCCAGCCGGCAGAGATACTGCCGCTCGAGCGGCCCACTGACACTTACGCGGCACTCGGCCGGGCCGACCTACTGATCGTTGCGGCCGAGATCGCCGACGGGGCTCTTCCGCCAAGCGTGCACACCGCATTCGAACTGGCCGGCACTCGTCCGGGCCGCATCGCCGGACCCTTCGCCTTCGCGCTAACCATAGGAGCCTGGCCGGCGCCGTGCGCGGCCAACCTGCTTCTCAAGCCGTTGCTGCAAGCCGCTGGCGCCGTCTGCCTTGCGCCCGGCCTACACGTGTCAGCAGCGCAGTCCGCTCGACCCCAGCTCGCGATATTCAGCCGGTACTGGCGGCCAGTGGTTTCCGCACTCGCCGCGCGTACAACTGCATTACGCACGCTCGGCGCATGACAGAGATACCGGCATGTTGTCCGCCTCTGCCGCGTGCCGATACGGTCTGGGACTGGCGATACTCATCAGCGCGAAGTTTCGCGTGGCTAACCGGACGGACGGTCGGCGAGCGGTAGACTCCCGACATGGGCAAGTTCCGGGTACCGCGGGCCAGTTCACGCGCCGCGATCCTGAGTGCATTCGCCGAGCGCGTGGCCGAGCGGGGCTACAGCGATACCAGCATCGCCGACGTCGCCGCCATGCTTGGTCTCAGTAAGGGCACGATCGTCCACCATTTCGGGAGCAAGGAGAAACTACTCTCGGAGGTTCACGCGGCATACTTCGAGCGCCGCTTCGCCGAAGCTGAGTTCGTATTGCGTGAGCTCGACGATCCGGTTTCACAGCTGGCCGCCATGATCTATGCCCTGCTTGCGGGGCACCGAGACGACCGCGCAGCGAGTCTGACTTTCCTTCGGGAGTTCGTCCGATACGTGGAGGGCGGGCTCAGCCAGCAGGTGCGCGATCAGAGACTCGAATACCGCCAGATGGTGATCCGCATCATCGAGGACGGAGTGAAGCAAGAAGTCTTCGTCAGTTCCGATCCAACCATGGCGGCAATGCAGATCTTCGGCATGTGTAACTACGCGTGGACGTGGTACCGCCCAGACGGCAGTCGGACAGTGGAGCAAATCGCCACCTACTTCGCCCGCACAATTCTGACCGGCCTCGCCTGTACATCCGACCCAGAGGCATTCGACGAGCTGATTGCGACCGCGATCGAAACGGTGCAGAGGGCGCCCGGACGTCTGCCTCCAAACGACACCAACTGATCGCAAATACCGTCGGTAGCAAGTTCGCCGAGCGGGCGATGTCTAGAGTCGAATCGGCCGCGGTATGCAGTTTCCGGCGTCGTTCGACGTGTTCTGCCTGGGCCACGTCCAGTCGCGCTTTGGGTAGGTGCCGACTCGATGAAGCAGGCCGGGCAGCGGACGTTTCAGGATTGTGCCAAGCCACTCGGCCACTCGGATCACGCCGTCGAGATCGATGCCTGTGTAGAGGCCTTCTTTCTCCAGCAGATAGAGCAGGTCCTCGGTGGCGATATTGCCCGTAGCGCCGGGCGCAAACGGGCAGCCACCGATTCCGGCGACGGAACTGTCCAGAACGGCCACGCCCGCTTCGAGGCCGGCATAGGCATTGGCGTAGCCCGTGTTGCGGGTGTTGTGCAGGTGCAGCCCCAACGGAACACCGAGGTGTGCCGCCCGGCTGATCAGCCGGTGCACCTGCCGCGGCACCCCCACGCCGATCGTGTCAGCGAAGACGATCTCGTCGGCTTCGGTCAGCTGCTCGGCCAGCCCGAGTACGCGCCCAGAGTCGATAGGGCCCTCGAACGGGCAACCGAAGGAAGCGGCCAGGGTTACAGTCGCTCGTCGCCCGTCGGCATGCGCCGCGCCGACGATCTGCCGAGCCTGCAGGAGTGAAGCGTCGACGGAGCAGCCTTGGTTGCGCTGGTTGAAAGTCTCGGTGACGCAGAACGCAACGTGGACTTCCTCGCACGCAGTAGTGCGCAGCCGCTCGTATCCACGCTGGTTCAGCACCAATGCCGCCTGAGTCACGCCAGGAAGTGTGGGAATGGCGGCCAACACGTCCTCGGCGCCGGCCATCTGCGGCACTCGATCCGGGTGAACGAAACTTGCAGCTTCAACGCGGGCTACGCCAGTGGCCGCCATCCGCACAGCGAGTTCGGCTCGAACTGCTGGCGCGAGGATCTCGGGTTCATTCTGCAATCCGTCGCGTGGGCTGACTTCGCAGATCGCCACGTCCATCAGCTCAGCGCCACAGTCCGGCCCGCTGTCGCCGGCACTCGAAAGCAGAAGTCGTCGATCTGCTGGTGGTTGTCGCGCACGCCGATGGCACTTCTGGCCATGCCCCGTCCGATTTGCCCATGTTCGCCCTCGAGCCTCTCCGTTCGGAATTCCGCGGGCTGACCAAACCGGCGACCCACGATCGGCTCCAGCCGAGCCAAAGCACTGTCTTGTATACAACAGTTGTCAGTCCCTCCTGTCAAGAGTAGTAGCGAATTGACAGACCCATGACGCTTACCAGCGGCAGGCGTGTGCCGACAACGTTGAACAATCAGTACTATCAAGAGCATTCATGCAGGTCGAAGCCGATGCACCGGGCTGTTCATCCACATGCGAGCTGACAAGTCCTTGCCATCTACGACACGTGTCGCGTTAAATTGCATGCAATAGCCGACCTTGAATCCGGAGAGCCGATGATCAAGACATTCACCAGACCGTCGATAACACTCGAGCTGGCTCAAGAGATTGTCAGCCGGGCCGTCGCTCAGGCCACACGTGACGGAGGCGCTTTCGTCGTGTCAGTGTTGGACGAGTCCGGCGTCGAAAAGGCGTTCGCACGCATGGACGGAGCCCCGCTCCTGTCGGTGCAGGTCGCACGCGATAAGGCATACACCGCTGCTGGCTTCGGCCTTCCGACCGACGGATGGTTCGACTTCATCAAGGACGACGAACCGCTACGAGTCGGAGCCCCGACCGGCATCGACCGACTGATTACTTTCGGCGGTGGCTATCCGATCAACGTAGACGGAGTTGTCATCGGCGCGATCGGTGTGAGTGGCGGCCACTACACCCAAGACATGGCGGTAGCCCAGGCCGGACTGACGGCTCTGGACCTGACCTCCACCTGACCGGAATCTGAAGCGACTCAACAGAGTTCGCAGCATACGTCGCGCGACGAAGGGATTCGTGGATGGCAGCCGCATCTGAGCAGGCCTTAATGGAGCTGCGTCAGTTGATCTTGACCGGTGACCTAGCGCCCGGCGCCCGCCTTGGCGAGGTCGAGCTAGCCGCCCAACTGGGGGTCAGTCGAACACCGGTCCGGGAAGCGCTACGCACACTGTCCTCTCAGGGACTCGTCGAGCTGTTGCCCAACAAAGGCGCTCGAGTTGTTCACTGGTCAGCGGCAGACCTGGACGAGATTTACGTGCTGCGTGCGATGTTGGAAAGTCACGCCGCCAGGCGCGCAACGAGCCGGATCGAACGCAACCAAATCGCAGAGCTCACCGGACTATGCGAGCAGATGGAGGCCTGCGCCAGCCGTGGCCGGACGGCCGATCTGGTCCGACTCAGTGAGTTCAACTCACGGTTCCACAGTGTGATTACCGAGGCCGCCGACAGCCCGCGACTAGAGACAATGCTCGCCAATGTCGTGCAGGTGCCGCTCGCCGTTCGCACCTTTGTCAGATACAACCCGGAAGCGCTGTCGCGCAGCATGAGCCATCACCGCGAACTCGTTGCGGCACTGGACGCTGGGGCGCCCGACTGGGCGGCCTCGATCATGCAATCCCACATCAATGCCGCTCGCACAGCGCTGCTCACTGTGGAGGCCCTAGCTGAGGACGCCGCTGTGACGAAACTAGAAGGAGAAGTTTCATGACCGACCCGATCTCACCCGGCGCCTTGGCAGGCATTCGAGTGGTCGAGATGGGCCAACTCATCGCTGCCCCGTTCTGCGGCCAACTGCTCGGCGACTACGGTGCCGAGGTCATCAAGATCGAGGCTCCCGGCGTCGGGGACCCGATGAGGGTCTGGGGCCAGGCAGGTCCCGACGGCGAGTTCCTCTCCTGGCCAGTAATCGCCCGCAACAAGAAATCTGTCACGCTCAATCTTCGGGTCGCCGAGGGCCAACGCCTCGCGCACCGCCTACTCGACGAGGCCGATGTTCTCATCGAGAATTTTCGTCCGGGCACTCTCGAACGTTGGAACCTTGGCCCCGAACGACTCTGGGCGTCCAATCCGGGACTCATCATCGTCCGGGTCACTGGCTTTGGACAGACCGGTCCCTACGCACCACGCGCCGGCTATGGCTCCA
The DNA here is from genome assembly GCF_041261665.1 of Mycobacterium sp. MAA66. NCBI lineage: Bacteria > Bacillati > Actinomycetota > Actinomycetes > Mycobacteriales > Mycobacteriaceae > Mycobacterium > Mycobacterium sp. MAA66. The sequence continues at coordinate 1,287,253 of NZ_JBGCCC010000001.1, forward strand.
TCGGCGAGGCGATGGGCGGACTCCGCTACATCACCGGCGAGCCTGATCAGCTGCCGTCCAGGGTCGGAGTCAGCATCGGCGACTCGCTTGCCGGAACCTTCGGCGCGCTCGGTGCGCTCGCGGCACTTCATGCCCGACGCACCACCGGACGCGGGCAAATCGTCGACTCGGCAATCTACGAAGCAGTGCTGGCCATGATGGAGTCCACGATCACCGAGTGGGACGCCATCGGCTACCAACGAGAACGCCACGGGACCATCCTGCCCGGCGTCGCGCCGAGCAATGTCTATCCGACCGCAGACGGCCAGACGATCCTCATCGCCGCCAATCAGGACACCGTCTTCCTCCGACTCGCCGCCGCGATGGAGCGACCCGCGCTGGTTACCGAGGACGGCTTCGAGACACATAAGCAACGGGGTGACCGACAACAGGAACTCGACGAGCTGATCTCGAAATGGTCGGTCGAGTACGACGCCGACACTCTGCTGGAGCGCCTACACGACGCCGGCGTTCCCGCCGGTCGCGTCTATCGGGCCAAGGACATGCTGTCCGACGAACACTTCACGGCCCGTGACGCGATCGTGCGAGTAGACGATGGACGGGGCCATGATTTGGCCATGCAGAACGTCGCTCCGAAACTCTCCGACACCCCCGGCAGCGTCCGCTGGGCCGGCCCGAGCCTCGGCGAGCACAACGCAGAAGTACTCACGCGTATCGGGTTGAACAGTGACGACCTCAGACGCCTGCGTGACGCGGAGATCGTGTAGCGCTGCGATTCAACAGCTCGGACACCACGCGCGACAGGCAAGAGGTCAAGGGACCGTCGCGCCGGATCATGCCGCCAACCCGGTGCCCGAATCAGCACCGAAGACGTTGCTGGACAGGTAGTTTTGTTTCATCAATTCGCTGATCCGACAATCCATCCAAAGCAGTACCCCACGGCCGTAGACCGCGAACTCGTCCACGCCATCGTTCCCGGTCAGCGCTCAACTGGTCACCGGCGTGGCCCGCCACCCCGAAGCCCCTGGCCCGCGGTGCCCGAAGGGCATCTGCAACGAGTCCGCAAAGGCAAACAACGATCCGCTGGTGAAGTCAATTACCCAGGGGCAATTGATGTTTCACCGTTGAATGGCATCGTCCAGCTCCGTGCCGGTCCGGCGATGAGCGTCGATCCAATCCGTCCGTAGTTGACGTTTCAGCACTTTGCCGGAATCCTCGCGAGGCAGCTCATCGACAAATTCAATGAATTTGGGAACCTTGTATCCGGCCAATTCTCGTCGAAGGTGAGCTCGGACCAGGTCAGCATCCTTGGGCGCGTCGCCTCGGAGCTGGATCGTAGCGACCACTGCTTCGCCGTACTCTTCGTCTGGAATCCCGAAGACTGCGCAGTCGACCACTGCCCGATTGGTGAACAGTGCCGCCTCGACTTCTGCTGGGTAAATGTTGACCCCACCAGAAATCACCATGTCGACTCGCCGATCGCAGATGTAGAGGTAGCCGTCATCGTCGAGATAGCCAACGTCGCCGCACGTCACGAATCCGTCGTGTTCGATCTTCCCCCGTGCGCCGGTGCGCCGGTGATAGGTGAAGTTGGTGAAGATGTTTCGTACATAGATCTCACCGATCTCACCTGCAGCCAACGTGTGGCCGGCCTCGTCGACGATCTTCACCACAGAGTTCTGCAGGGGCCGCCCGACGGACCCGCGACGGCTCAGCCACTCTTCAGAAGTCGACGCGGCAACGGGCCCCAATTCGGTACCGGCATAGAGTTCGTGAATAACCGGCCCCCACCAATCAATCATTGCTTCCTTGACGGCAGGAGGGCATGGCGCCGCGGTATGAACAACCTTCTCAAGGGTGGAAAGGTCGTATCGTCGACGAACCTCGTCTGGCAGACGGAGCAGTCGAGTGAACATCGTTGGCACCAGCTGCAGGTGCGTCAATCCGAACTGCTCGACAGCGCGCAACAATTGCTCGGCATCGAACTTCGACTGCAGCACCACCAGCCCATCCATCTTTATTGCGTTGATGCCAAAGGCATTTGGCGCGGCGTGATAGAGCGGGCCCGGAATGAGCGTCCGCATCCCAGGCGCTAAGCCCAGAGCGGCTGAACTCACCATTACATCGGCACTGGCAGCGGCGGGAAGCGGTGACCGGCGCACACCCTTGGGCCGTCCGGTGGTACCCGAGGTATAGACGGTTGTCGCAGGGCTGGCAGGCATGTCCCCCGTCCACATTTCGGCCCGCACCATGGCGTCATCCCAAATGCCCGGCGCCGTCGCCGATTTGATGCCATAGTCCGCCACGATCTCAGGGGGGTCGGCCACGGTCAGGAGCGGTAGCGAAGGGGGCAGGAACTCCGCGACGCCGGCGAGCAGACTTTCATGGATCACCAGAGCAGCGATGCCGGAGTCACGGATGATGAATTCAGACTCCCTCCCGGTGAAGTGCCAATTGATCGGTGTGAGCGAGGCGCCGAGGTACGCCGCGGCGAACGAGGCTTCCAGAAACGCCACGTCGTTGCGGAGCATCAATCCGACGCTGTCACCCGAGCGAACTCCATGGTCGGCCAACACCGTGGCGCCCTTGCGCGCCCGCACGTCGAACTCGTCGAAGCTGAAATGGCGATCGCCCGAGATGACTCCACGCATCTCGCGTGATGGCACTGATCGATTGCCGCTCATCGCAGTCCGCCTCCGACGGACGTGTCACCGGCCATTCGCTGCGGTTCGCTGGGCGGTCTCGGCGATTCCGGTGACAGAGATCGCACGCAATGGGCCACGAAGTCGGGGCGATCAAGGTGAATGGCGTGTCCTGCACCCGGCACGGTCAAGACATCGATGGCGTTGTCCGCCAATCGACTTCGGTGAGCGGCGTCAGCGAACGGCGCACATCCGTCGCCTCCGAGCAGCCAGATCACGGCTGCCTTCGACGTGTCGAGGGCAGCCGAGCCCAGCACACCTCCATCGTTGTGGGCACCCAGGCGAAGATCACCAAGTAGCGCTTGCGCCGACTCATCGATCGCCGCGTCGTCGAACCTGTCGATGTCGGTGGATCCGTCAGCGCGTTGCATCGCCCAGCGCAGGAAGTGTCGTGCGGCTTCCGGAGGGCTGGTCGGCAAAGCAGCAAATGCGGCGCCTACCGCCTCCAGCATGCTCGGTGGCGGGCTCTGGTCGAAATGCACCGGCGCCTCGATAAGAAGGAGACCGTTGACCAGCTCAGGACGGCGGGTCGCAAGGGCGAGGCTGATGACGCCACCCATACTCCAGCCAACAATCGTCGCGCGACCACCGAAACCCGTGATGATCTCGACAAGATCATCGACGTGGTCGTCAATGCTGGACGGCAACGGCGCGGTCGACGGCGAGAAGGATCTTCGCGCGTAGGTGATCACCCTGTGCGACGAAGCCAGGCGTGCAGGAAGTTCTCCCCAGCAGTTTGCCGGCGCCGATCCGTGCACCAAGACAACGGTGGGACCGCTTGAGCCGTGCGCCGTGACGGCGAGATCGGCCACGAGATCACTGCTGGTCGGAAATGCCTGATTCTTCATTCGAATCCATCTACGGTCGGCGCGGGCAGCTACGCCCACGTAATTCGATAACACCTTGTCATTGCTGTCGCCCGCACGTAGCGCGGGCCAACTCGGCCGACACCGACATCAGTGCCTCCCGTCACGTCAGGGGCAGCGGTGTCTGCTGCATCACCCTCGCTAACCGTACGGATAGTCAGTTTAGGTGTCAACGAGGCATTTGCGATGTCCGGACGAGTCCATTGCTGACCCACGCGCTGGTGCGGGGATCATTCCGCGAGCGAGTTGCCCAATCGCTCGGCGGCGACGAGGTAATCCTCGATGAACTCCAGTACCACATCGCGCGCCGGTCTGACTTTGTTCATCAAGCCAACGCCCTGACCCACGAAATAGGTCGCGAGCTGCCGCGCACCGGGATGTCCCTGATCGGCCAACACGTCGACCCGGCGCATCACCGGCTCGCTGAGCATGTTCTGTAGCGGCAGCGGCAGCGGCTGAGGCCCATTGGACTGCGGCAACCAAGCATTGGTCCAGTCCGAAATCAGTTGGCGTGACGGCTTTCCGGTGCGTGCTGCCGATCGCACGGTGTCCCGTGACGTTGCGGACAGCATTTTCTGCACTGTCGCAGGCGCGGTTTCGGCCTCCTCTGTGGTCAGCCAGACGGAACCGGTCCATGCGCCGACGGCGCCCAACGCGACGGCCGCGGCCATCTGCCGTCCCGTGACGATGCCGCCGGCCGCGAGCACCGGTACCGAGCTACCGACCGCCGCCAACGCCTCCAGCACCTCCGGTATCAACACCAGCGTCGATACCTCGCCGCAGTGTCCACCTGCTTCAGTGCCTTGCGCGACAATGATGTCCACCCCGGCCGCGACTTGCTTGACCGCGTGTTCCTTGGCGCCCACCAGTGCGGCCACCGGGACACCCTGCCTTCGTCCCGCCGCGATCATGTAGTCCGGGGGCACACCCAATGCATTGGCGATCAACTTGATCGGGTGGCTCATTGCTACCTCGAGGAGTTCGCGACCCGTGTTGCCGGAAAGCGCGGACCCACCGAGGCTGGGCTGCGCCTCCGGCTCGATACCGTGCTCAGCGAGCAGTTGAGCGACGAAATCGTGATATTCGCGCGGGATTCTGCCCACCAGCTGAGCATGAGAAAGGTTCTCCCCCTTCCCCTCGAACTTCGTCGGCACGATGATGTCGGCTCCGTAGGGCTTACCGCCCACGTGCTCATCGATCCAGGCCAGCTCGCGGTCAAGCTCCTCGGGGGTGTAGGCAGCCGCACCCAGCACCCCGAAGCCGCCGGCGTTCGTCACCGCGGCAACCACGTCGCGACAGTGGCTGAAGGCGAAGAGCGGAAAGTCGATCCCGAACTGCTCACAAACGACGGACTTCATACCGTCAACGCATTCTCGGGTGTGACTGCGGATTTTCGGTTGGATACGCGCTGACTCGATCGGCCGACCTCGGACAGGTCGGAAATGCCCAGCCCCGGAGAGGCGTCCGCGAAGGCACGCAACAGGGCCACGAGTTCGCCTGCTTTCTTCTCGCCGAGCACTTCGTCGATCCACAACTCGGTCTTGGCCACCTGGGCACGTGCGCGGCTGAGCTGTTGTCGTCCGGTCGCGGTGATAGTGATCTGCCGGCGGCGGCGGTTGGTCGGGTCGATGGTCTTGCCGATCAGCTTGCGGGCCTCAAGCCGGTCCAATAGCGGCGTAAGGGTCGAGCGGTCGATTGAAGTGAGCGCACCGAGCGCGGACTGATCCAACTCATCGTGCTCGGCGAGCACGTAGAGGACGGCGAACTGCGGTGGCGTCAGTTCGGCCAGATGCCGTTGCCAGACCATTGACAGTGCTTGGCTGGCTCGGCGCAGCTGATGCATCGCACTGTCGCTGAGCTGAGCCGCCCGTGGGGGTTTCGTAGTCTTCGTCATCCCGCGATGATACTCTGTACACTGATGTTCAGTACACGGAATAAGGAGCTGAACTTAGGTGCGCTTAGTCGTCGGCATAACCGGAGCAACCGGGGCGGTATTCGGGGTGCGCCTACTGCGCGAACTTCGAATCCATGACGAGGTGGAGACCCACCTGGTCCTCAGCCGTTGGGCGCGAGCCACTATCGAGGTCGAAACCGGCTTGTCCGCAAGGCAAGTCGCCGAGTTGGCCGATGTCAGCTACGCACCTGACGATCAAGGGGCTGCGATCTCGTCTGGGTCGTTTCGTACCGACGGCGCGGTGATCATCCCTTGCAGCATGAAAACCCTCGCCGGAATCCGGACCGGATACGCCGATGGTCTGGTCGCCCGGATGGCCGATGTCACGCTCAAGGAGCGACGCAAGCTGGTGCTAGTGCCCCGCGAGACACCGCTATCGGAAATACACCTGGACAACATGCTCGCCCTGTCTCGGATGGGCGCGGTAATCGTGCCGCCGATGCCCGCCTTCTACACCCATCCAAAGTCGGTCGAGGACATCGTCGATCACGTCGTTGCCCGGGTGCTCGACCAGTTCGGGATCGATATGGATGGTGCCAAACGCTGGTCGGGCATGCGGCAGAACGGCACCCATGCAACCCACGTCAACAACGGGCAATCCCCGGAAGGAATTACGCGATGAAACGCTATGCAGACCTTCGGTCCTATCTAGATGCATTGGAAGACCTCGGCGACCTCGCCCGAGTGACCAGACAGGTCAGCGCGGACCTCGAAGCCGCCGCGATCACCCGGTTGTCCTACGAGCGTCGAGCACCGGCACCACTATTCGAGAACGTGGCCAATGTGGACGGGGGGTTCCGACTGTTCGGCGCACCCGCCGCGTTGTCCTCGGTGCCTGACCGTCCGCTGGCCCGGGTCGCGCTGTCCATCGGCCTACCCGCCGAGATCACCGCGACCGAGCTGGTCGAGCATCTCGCCCGCACAAGGGATCTGCCGCCGATACCACCGAAACTAGTATCGGCACACGAGGCGGCGTGCAAGCAGAACATCCTGGTCGGCGCGGACGCCACGCTCGATAAGTTCCCGGTACCCAGGGTGCATCAATACGACGGCGGGAAGTACCCCAACACCTGGGGCGTCATCGTAGCCAAGACGCCCGACGGCAGATGGACGAACTGGTCGATCGCACGGATCATGCTCGTCGACGGGCGCCACATGACCGGTTTGGTTGGGCCGCCGCAGCAACTCGGGTTGATCTGGCAGGAATGGGTGGACATCGGCAAGCCGATGCCGTACGCCCTTGTGCAGGGCGGAGATCCGGCAATTCCATTCGCCGGCGGCCTCCCCCTCCCAGTCGGAGTCAACGAAGCCGGCTATGTTGGCGCGCTCTACGGCGAACCGATCGAAGTCGTCAGATGCGAGACGGTGGATCTGGAGGTTCCCGCCAGCGCAGAGATCGTCATCGAGGGGCACCTGTCGGTCAATCGCGAAGCGATGGAGGGCCCGTTCGGCGAGTTCGCCGGCTATGCCGTGCCAGACAGGTCGCTGCAGCCGGTGTATTCGGTGGAGGCGATCACGTACCGCAACGACCCTATCTGGCCGATCGTAGCCGAAGGGCGGCCGGTGGACGAATACCACACGGTCTCCGGCAGTGGCCACGCCGCGCAGGCGCTGAGCATCCTGCGTGCCGCGGGGTTGCCGATCACCACGGTGTGGTTACCGTTCCGAATGGCGTCACACTGGATGGTGGTCACCGTGCCGTCGAACTGGCGCGAATTGCTACCGGGCGTGGACACCACGGAATTCACCCACCGAATCGCCGAAGTCCTCGACACGTCGGGGCCCGCTCGCGTCGTGGCCCAGATCTTCGTGCTCGACGACGACATCGACCCCTCCAATGACGACGACTTGCTGTGGGCACTGGCGACCAGGACGCATCCGAGCAAGCGGCAGGAAGCATTGCCCGGCTTCATCTTCCCGCTTCTGGGCTGTTTCACCCACGAGGAAAAGGCCGAGGGCCAAGGCTCGGTCGTGGTGCACGATGCGCTGCAACCGGCCCCGGGACACGGTCGCCTGGCGCATGTCTCGTTTGCCCAAGCCTACCCAGCGGACATCCGCGAGCGCGTCCTCGCACACTGGAACGACTCCTAGATCGCGGACCGTTGAGCTATCCGCAACGGTTTGTTCTCGGAGGGCCGACACACTCTGGTGGAGCACCGTGATGAGGGATGGCCGGCACGTACAGCGCAGTGCACCGTCCAACGACCGACTGATCACCAATTCGCCACGCAAATCGATTTTGGAATCGGGACGAAACCAAACTCATGTCAGCAGAGCAGTCAACTAAGGTCTGTCTGACAAATACTTGCCCCCGAACCTGATGGTTCAAGGGACGGCGGCGCCGCGGTATACGACCGTTTGTCGCAGCGGATGAATCACCAACGGCAGTCCCGCACGATCGACCAGACGGTATATCTTGCCGGTCAATCCGCCGCGCGAGCGGCGGCACCTTGATCAGGCGGCTCGACGTGCAAATTGTTGTAATTCGACCCAGCCACCGTCGTGGCGGGTGACGTTCGCGGCATGCTGATGCGCCCGCGCGATCGTGGAATCGATCGACACCGCCCGATCGACCAACCCCGCGCCCGGTGCATCAGTCAGCAACAGCACGAGCACCGCATCCCAGGTGCCGTCCTCACTCATCCGCCGATGCCAGGTCCACACCGTTTGCCAAGGCCCGAACGCCTCCGGCACGTCACGCCACGCGATACCACACCGGTACCGGTAGATGATGCCCTCGACGATCTGACGCGCATCACGAAACGGCCTGCCCTTCTTACCTGTTCGCGCAGGAAGGAGATCTTCGATCAACAACCACTGAGCATCGGTGAGCAACTGAAACCGCGACGTGATCGAAGCCTCAGGCATCACGTCCGAAGCATTTGTCAGACATCCCTTGGCTCCGACTGGACGCCAGGTTTGCATCGCCGCGTTGAGCTGTTCTTCGTTGAGTGCACTGAATTCCAGCTGCGGCCGTTCACGGTGAACCCGCATACCCTCAACCAGAATCGCCACATATCTTCGCCACAGATCAGCCTCGATGTGGCCGGCGTATTCACCCACCGCACCGGCGAGCAGTCCAACGATAGGCAGGTCGGTGGGCGATAGCTCCGGGCGTAGATAGCCGTCATTTTGTGCGCGTTCAACAAGTTTGGACAACGGCGGCAGGAGTCGTCGACGCGCGGCTTCCACCCGCTCGCCACCCTCGACTTTACTGAACGCGATCTCGCGCATTCCTCGATCCGTCGCCGTGATCTCACACATCCGCATGACGAACCATTCGAAGCCCCGCCATGAATCATTTTGGCGCAGCGCCGATTCGGCGAGCCCCGCGAGCTCGATCAGTCCGTCTTCGAAGATCGCCTCAAACAGGGCCTCTTTGGTCGGAAATCGTCGATACACGGTTCCTACCCCAACGCCCGCGTGGTGCGCGACGTCGTTGAGAGTCGCTTCCAGCCCCCGGGAGGCGAACAGGTCTCGGGCGGCGTTGATCACCAGCTGTCGATTTTGTTCAGCGTCCTTCCGTAAGGAGCGACGCGGCATCTCACCAACACTCATCGAATGAGTGTAAGGGCAATCGTCGCCAACATATTGATTGACTCTATCCACTTCTGTGTTAGGTTGGCAACAGGTCTTCTGCGGTTACGGATCTCGGAGCGGTGGCCTGGCCGACGGAACGGGCTGCACCCTGGTTGCCGCGGCCGATACGCGCCGGACCCACGCAAAGCCCTTGTGCCACTGACCCGTTGGCGTGCGGTCGCAATCGCAACGCAGCATCTACAACCTTGGCCCACGCAATAGTCGGCAGGCAGTCAACACACACCAGGAAGGTCGGCAGTATGAAAGTCGATGGAACCATCTCGCTGGATTTGGATCAGGCGGGAGCCTCGGCCAGGGATGCTGAAGCCGCGGGCTACGACGGAGGGTGGTGTCCCGAAACGGCGCATGACCCGTTCATGCCCCTACTGCTGGCTGCCGAGCAGACCGAACGCATCAATGTCGGGACCAGCGTGGCCGTGGCATTCGCCCGCAACCCGATGACTCTTGCCAATATCGGCTACGACCTGAACAAATTTTCCAAAGGCAGGTTCATTCTCGGTCTCGGTTCGCAGGTCCAGGCGCACATCACCAGACGTTTCTCGATGCAGTGGTCCCATCCCGCGCTCCGGATGCGCGAAATGATCAGCGCGATCAAGGCGATCTGGGATGCCTGGAACAACGGCACCAAACTCGACTTTCGTGGTGACTTCTACCAGCACACATTGATGACGCCGTTTTTTGACCCCGGCCCCAATCCCTATGGAGATGCCCAGATCATGCTGGCCGGTGTTGGCCAGCTGATGACGGAAGTGGCCGGCGAGGTGGCTGATGGCTTCATCTGCCACGGGTTCACCACCGAACCGTACCTACGCGCCTTCACCCTCCCGGCCCTGCAGCGCGGCCTGGCTAAGTCGGGACGATCACTTGACAGCTTTGACATTTCAGCACCGGTGTTCATCGTGACCGGCTCCAATCAGGAAGAATTCGACATAGCCGCCGCAGCGGTGCGCCAGCAGATCGCCTTCTACGGGTCAACTCCGCCGTACCGAGGCGTGCTGGAACACCACGGTTGGGGAGATCTGCAGCGGGAGTTGAATCTGCTTTCACGGCAGGGCAAATGGCAGGAAATGGGCACTCTCATCGACGATGAGATGCTCAACGCGTTCGCCGTGGTCGGCGAGCCGGACACTATCGCCCCCACTCTGCTCGGGCGATACGGCGACATCATGGACCGGATTTCCTTCTACGCTCCCTACCAGGCTGAACCCGAACAGTGGACAGAGATGATGAAAACTCTGCAGGCGCTGTGACCGATCAGCGGACACACCGGCCCAGCACATCATCGAGATGGCAAAGCGACATCGTCACTGCGAGCGCTTATCAAGACGATCAGGCAAAGGAGTCGCACGATGAACGTTGTCTACCAATCGCTTTACATAGGTGGTGAGTGGGTCAGCCCGTCCTCGTCACGCACCATCAATGTCTTTTCGGCCAGCACCGAGGAGCTGATCGGAAGCGTCCCGGACGCCGTCGAAGCCGATGTCGACGTCGCCGTCGCCGCCGCGCGGCGCGCATTCGACGACCCACAGGGCTGGCGGAGTTGGCATCCGATCGAGCGTGCCGCGGGTATCGAACGCATTGCCGACGCCCTCGATACCCGAGCTGGTGAGATGGCACAACGGGTTTCGGCCCAAAACGGCATGCCGATCAGCACTGCCCGCCGCGTCGAGGGCGTGCTTCCACCGGCGGTGCTGCGGCTCTATGCGCAACTGATTCGGGATGCTGTGCTGGAGGACATCCGGCCGGGCAGCCTCGGCGGCCGGATCAAAGTCACCCGTTCTCCGATCGGTGTGGTCGCGAGCATTGTGCCCTGGAACTTCCCACAGACTCTCGCTGCCTTCAAGCTGGGTCCCGCTCTTGCCATGGGGTGCACGCTGGTGCTCAAACCGAGTCCAGAGACAGTGCTCGACGCGCAGCTGTTCGCAGAAGCCGTACACGAGGCCGGGCTTCCACCCGGGGTCATCAACATCGTGGCGGGCGACAGGGAGACCGGCCGCTACCTCGTCGAACATCCGCAGATCGACAAAGTGGCGTTCACTGGCTCCACTGCCGCCGGCCGCTCTATCGCCGAGGTGTGCGGCCGGCAGCTGCGCCCGGTGACCCTCGAGCTCGGCGGTAAGTCGGCCGCCATCGTGCTCGACGACGCTGATCTCGATGCCCATCTGGACAACCTGTACGACGCGGTTTTGCTGAACAGCGGTCAAACCTGTCACCTCAGTACGCGAATACTCGCTCCCGCCTCGCGCTACGGCGAAATAGTCGACACCATCACCGATTTCGTGAAGAGTCTCAAGGTGGGCGACGCTCTGGACGAGAGCACCCGGATCGGACCGATGGCATCGTCGCGGCATCGAGCCAGAGTTGAGAGCTACATCGCCAAGGGGAAGAGCGACGGTGCCCGGCTCACCACCGGCGGCAGCCGTCCGCCGGCCATGGAACGCGGCTGGTTCCTCGAGCCAACCGTATTCGCCGATGTCGACAACGGCACGACCATCGCCCAGGAGGAGATCTTCGGGCCCGTGCTGTCAGTCATCTCGTACACCGACGTCGACGACGCGGTGCGGATTGCCAACGCTTCGGATTACGGTCTGGGTGGCAGCGTGTGGACGGCGGATTCGCAACGTGGCGAGGCCGTCGCCGCACGGATCCACACCGGCTCCATCGGGATCAACTATTACGGGCCCGATCCGCTAGGGCCATTTGGCGGCGTCAAGGCTTCCGGCCTCGGTCGCGAGCTCGGTCCGGAAGGTCTCGCGGCCTACCAATCTCTCAAGTCAACTTACCTGCCGTATTGACGCGGGGGTGGGCTTAGCAGGCCGCCGGACAATGGCCAATCCCCCTCTGCGCCAGGGTTTCCAGATCCCACTCCCCCAGCGCAGCATCCGAATGAGGTTGCTCGGTTGTGGATACCCACGCACGTCGCTCAATCTCCGACTGCTCACCACATCGATAACCAGAAAAGTCGACGCAGTGGTCAAACGGGCTTGCGGAATGTGTAAACCCGATACTGAAGCACACCGACCTGGGTCAACCGCTTCATCCAGCGAGTACCCACAACCATGGTCTTCTGGGCATCGGCGGTCCCCTCCTCACGGAAGAATTTCAGCAGGAACCGGTACGTGGGCAGCGTGTTCTTGCGGATGTTGCGGTTTTCCACCAGCTCGAGTCCAGCGTGTTTGCCCATGGCTTGATATCCGCGCAGCGGGATATTTCCCAGGGTGCCATAGGATTTGGCCACCCGCGGACGGATCGCCATCCAGATCGGGGTCTTGCCGAAGAACGTCATCGTCGGGACGAAGTCCGACAGCGCCAGGTAACCGCCCGGCTTGAGCACACGAGCAGCTTCGGCCAGGAACTTCTCTCGCGACGGGAAATGGAAGATGCATTCCACGGCCAGAGCGCGGTCAAACGCATTGTCCTCGAACGGTAGTTGGCACGCATCGGCTTCAATCCAGCCGATCTTGTTGCCGTTGACAGGCTTGATCTGAGCATCGGCGGCGGCGAGCTGGCGCGGGTCGATATTGAGCCCGGTGATGTCCATGTCGGCATGCGCAGTATTTATCTGCCCGATGGTCCCGCCGAATCCGCATCCGGCGTCGAGCAGTTTTTGCCCGTCGGCAACCTTTGCGGCCTGCAGCAGCACACCGTTCATCCGCTCCATGGCAGCGATGTAGTCGGCCCGGGTGCCCTCGGCCGCCTTAGGATTCGCCCAATAGCCCCAATGCACCTGGCTCTGCCATAGCTGCCCTATCTCGCCGCCACCCTGGCGTTCGTCGATCAGTAGATCGAAGTAGGGCAGGTTCAGCACTGGCGAACGGTATACCGATGCTGTTGTGGTAGCTCCGGTGGCAGTCAGCTCGAGAGCGGAAATGGAACCGGCGATGTGGTCCTGATGGTGCATGGAATGTGCTGGATCCTTTGGAGTAGTGAGAGAGGCGGTGGCAACACGAGCAATGACGTTGCACCGCAGTGGGTTCGTGGGTTCAGTCATTCTTTCGCTGGGAATCATGGAGTGGGTAGCCATTCGGCAAGTGCAAGGATCATGAACACCACCACCGCGAGCCCGATGAGCCCGCCGACGGGAATCATGATCGCGCACACCGCCACCCAGACGAATAGTCGCGGCCATTCAAATGGCGGATTGCCTACCGAGGCGCCCCAACATCGTTGCAGGATATGGTAACTCGCCCACACGCCCGCTGCGGCCGCGGCTACTGTGATGATGCGCAATCCAACCGGCGTTGCTGTCAGGGCGAGGCTCGCCGTGAGTACGGCAGCCGCAACGCGCCACCACACCACGGTTCGACGCCCAGTCAGGCGCACGACTGAGGGGCTGCGATCGGGCTCACCGCGGTAACGCGGCAGGCGCCCTTCAATTCCCAACAGTTGCCACATCCAACGCGTGTAAGCCGGTCGGAGACCGAGATCTTCGGCGATACGGCGAACGTCAGCGGCGGATTCGGCCATCATCTGGCGGGATAGAGGGTTGCGCCAGTAGGCCGACTTGAAGACTCTTCGCGGAATGCCGAACTGTCGGGCAAAGGTACGCGGCGGACTGATCATTTCGCCGATCAACCACCGCAGAAGCAACGGGAGGGCGATGGCATACATTGTCCGCCGCACGCGTCCAACACGTTGCGTGCGCTCAGCTAGATGAGCGTCGGCGAACGTGATGTGGCGGGCTTCCTCCGCTAAATGAATAGCGGTGATCTTATTGAGCAGCGGCGGAACCTGAGCTGCACCACGGTGCTGCAGCGTCTGCTGGACGTGTAGCGGCTGTTCACCGCAGAGCACTCCGATGAAAAGGAAGATGTTGGCATAGCCGCCGACAAAAGCCAGCATAGGCCCGATGATTCGGGAGCCACGCCGCATCCCGGGAACATCCTCGCCCGTGCGATTGATGAACTCCTGGAACATTTGGATGTGATGACATTCGTCGGCCAGCTCATGAAGCAGGTACCGAAACACCGGGGAACCGTTCGGCAATGACCCGGCGTAATGCACCACCCCGCGGATCAACATCATCTCGAATTGGAGCGTGACCTTGAGAATGTTCGCGGTCATCCAGCGGCCCATGTCGATGCGCCGCTGTGGCGATTGCTCGAGATACCAATCGGTGGCCGCGAGCGGAGTGGTCTCTGGATCAAGCTGCCACCTCGGATCGTTCTGATCCACCGCGTTCTCTGGTGCGTCCCAGTCGATATCGACGTACGGATCAAAATGTCGACGGGCGCTGGCGCGACATAGCATCGCCACCTTCTCGGTATAGGGATCACACGAAGGGCCGCTGGCGTTGCAGGCCGGTGCCAGCGGCCCAATCCGCTGAGTAACGTTGCCGCCCAGAGATGTCTGTGGGTGCACGGCGTCGTCGCTTTCGGCACTGGTTACTGCGGTGATGAGGCTTTTCTTGAGCTCGGCGTCGATACGGGTGAACCCGTCGTGCATGACATTGCGCCAACGGGCGGTGCGGCTTTGTCCGGCGATCATGGCCGTAGCAGAGGTTTGAGAACAGCCAGAGGAATACGAACCGTCACCGTGCCGCCATCCATCGACCACCTGAATTCGCCTGGCTGGGGCGGATTTTCGTGGGACATCGGGGCATCAGGCATGTACAAGATCAGTTCGTCGGGGGTCAACGCGAACGCGCGGTAGTTGCCGGAAAATCCCGAACCGTCAAGGTGGGGCTCCCACTTGTCCAGAATGAAAGGATAGGTGTTGGGCTGATGCGGGGGCGACGCCTGGTCTAGTGCCTGGATCAAGTACGGACGGGCAAGCGGGGGTATAGCGGTCAGTGGATCGACTCCCGGGGCGAAGAGGTCAACAAGATCTAGTCGTTTGCCACGCGCGAGGTCGAACGTAAACGTGCGATACGCGTCATTCGGCAGCGTGCCCTGCGTCTGGAAAAGTTCGTGATACACAACCGATTTCACCGAAGACGTCGCGCTGTACAGCTGGTACTCAGCGCTTGCCGTGTTGTCACGGGTCACCAATTCACCGGTCTTGCGCCAACCGTCGACGAGGTCACGGCTGTAGGCCTGTAGTACCGGGCCGGCCGTCGGGTCATCCATCAGTTCATCGGGCAGCGCGACCGCAATATTCATTGTGGCACCTTGTTTCGAGGTCACCGATGCCGAACACATGTGCTGTTGGGCGTCCCAGGTTCCACCCAACCGCAGCGAGCACCATCCCTGCGCGGTGGCCCTCGCCGGTGCTGCCAACAGCGGGAGAAGGAGTATCGCGATAGTGGCTCCCGCACACCCACGGCGCCAGGCTGTTGGCTGCGGCCTGGTATCCGCTATGGGAGCCGGCCGGGTCGCATCAACAGAAACGCGCGACTGGCCGAAGGCCCGGTAATGACGGCTCATTTGCCTGCCCTAGATAGACGAAAGGTGGGAGATGAGTGCGGTCGAGAGGTACGGAGCTAGGTAGCGCACGCGTGTCGATGCGGCACTGAGGGCGATCCCGAGACCCGATTGGTCGTCGGCTGCGATCCGTCTATTCGATCGCCAGATCGCTCAACAGCCAACGGTGGTCAACAAGTTCCATCGTCATAACGACGCGTAATCTGTCGATCCGTGGGTTCGGGTTGACTGCGTTGGTGATCGACTGGTCAAGGAACAACAGGACTTTGACTCTGTCCTTCGTCGCAGATTTGATCCCAGCATCGACGACGACGCCATGCGATGCCGCCTTGTTGTCGATGAGCAGCTGACGCAACTGCGCGGATGCCTGGCTGTAGTTCGATTTGAAGTCGCCCGTCGCGCCGTCAAGGACCTGACTGATCCCCTTGTCTATGGCACCGCTGTCCATGCTGCTGAGGCTGACCGCAAAGGTACGTGCCGCCTCCAGCGCGGCGCTTTCAGCCGTAGCTGTGTCGACCCGCTGCTTGAGTTGCCAGCCGAAGAATACCGAAGAGCCAAGTAGGCCAACGACAATCACACCGACCGCGCTCAGCGCGGCGATCCGACCGATGCGGCGTAGTAGGGACCGCTCTGTCGGGGCATCGGCGCCATCGCCGGTGCCGCTGGCCTCTGCATTCGCTTCGTCCCGCGAGGTGTCCTCTTCGGTATCCTCGTCGAGCAACGTTCGGTCGGCCGCATCGACGCCGACGCCACGGTCACGTTCGAGTCCGCGCGTCTCATCGGGATCAGGCCCGGACACTTCTTCGTCGATTTCCTTGATGATCTGGTCGAAGACGTCCTGGGTCGTAGTTCGCTTGAACACTTGGCTCTCCTAGATGTTGGTTGTCACGCGGGCATCACTTCGGCGGCAGGGCGAACGGCATTGGCGGTCCTCCGTACGTCGTCGGGATGGTCCATGGACCCGCAGGCGTGGGATCAGTTGTCTTCAGCGGGTCGACATTCGGAGGTGGTCCGGCAGTGTCGTCCCCCGGCGGTCGCGGCGCATTGCGGGCGCCTCGGATCAACACAGCCGGGTCCGGGTTGGTGCAGTAGGTGTAGAGGTAGGGCTCGGGGAAATCCGGGACGGTGGGAGGCTTGGCCGGGAGTTGGTAATCGCAGCCATACCGCGGGTACGGATTTGTGAACACCCATAAGCCTCCGTCACGAAATGCTGTGCCGAGCGCTTCGATCGCGGAGCCTCGGTCGGTGGGAAAGAGCGCCTTCAGAGCGGGCACACGCACATAGGACAACTGAGCGACGGTCGTGAGACTGCCAAGAAGTTGAACCATCGTGTCCGAGTTGTCTGCCAGCAGGTCATCTACTGCACTCAACTGGCTGCTACCGCGATCGAGGAGAGTACGAAAGCCTCGATCCATTCGCGCGGCCCCGGCCAAGATATCCCGCAAGTTCTGTGACGTCCGGTTCGCACCGGGAGCGGTCTGAGCCACGGTGGTCAGAGCGATCCGGCTCTCGCGCAGCACACTGACGGTTTGCGGGAGTACAGAATCCAGGGTGGACACCATCAGTGACCCACCGTCGAAGATGGCTGACAACTTCTGCGGCCCTTGCGGTCCCACCCGAAGCTCATCAAAGATGGCCCCTAATTTGGTGGGATCGAGTTGTCCCAGTAACCCATCGGTGTCGGCTAGGAATTTTTCGATGGGGACCGGGACCGCCGTTTGATCCTTGCTGATCGTGCTGCCATCGACCAGGAATGGCCCATGGCTGTCGGCGGGACGGAAGTCCAGATACTGCTCGCCTGCCGCTGACAGACCCGAGACGCGCACCTCGGAATTCTGCGGGATCTGTACGTCGGCGCGGATGTTCACGTCCGCTTCCACGCCGTCAACAGAGGGGCGCACAGAACTGACGCGGCCAACCGGAATGCCGCGGTACGTGACATCTTGGCCGGGCAGAAGTCCGCCGGAGGTGGGTAGCTCGATCTTGATCGTTTTCGCGGTCCGGGTTGGATTGATTTGCAGCGCACCAAAGACCACGTACCCGCCGGCGATCGTCGCCGCAAGGATGAGCGCCGCGCAGGAGGTGATGAGTCTGGATCTGGACAGCGCGCGCACAGTATCGACTACCAGTCGAGCGACCAATTCCAGCGGACTCAGTAGCGCGTTCATCGGTTCGGTCCGTAGATCTTGTCCAGCAACAGATTCCATTCGTATCGCAGGCTGCCGACCATGCTGTGATAGTCGGTACCGTCGGGCCCATGCGATGCAGGATCGCCGGGATAGTTCTTGTCGGGGTGATTTCCGAAGGCCAACTGCACTAGATTGGCGTTCGCCGTTGTCGCCGTAGAGTGAGCGGATCTGAGGAATATCGGGATCAGCTGATTGAGCGGAACCATAGTGGCGTTGGGATCGGTGCCGACTTGAGTGAACGCATCGGAGATGCGGTTCATGTCCGCCACCAGACTGCGGGTGTCGGTGCCCTGCAGAGAGGGGAATCGGGACAGTTGGCCAGTGATGCGCCCGACCGCATCGGTCAGATCGGTGATCTTCGTAGTGTTCTCGGTCACCGCGGCAACCGCGGGGCTGGCCGCGACGAGCGCCTCGTTGATGGTGTTTTGGCGAGCAGTCAGGGTGGTGGCAAGTTCGGACGTGGTACGAAGCGCCGTCTGGAGTTCCTGGGATCGCGAATTGAGATGCGACAGAATGTCGTTGGATTGCTGCAATAGCGTGGCGATGTTCGCGCCCTTGCCGCCGACGGCTTTGCCGGTGCCGTTGACGATCGTGACGAGTTGGCGAATCGAGCCGCCGTTGACGAGCACCGCACCGGAGGAAAGCACTTCTTCAATGGTCGCCGCGGTACTGGTCGACGCCAACGGGATGGTGTCGCCGTCGTGCAACCGGGTAGCAGTAGGTGCTTGATTGGGATTGGGGTTGATTGCGACGAAGATGTCGCCAAGCGGTGTGGCTGAACGCAACTGTGCGGTCGAGCCGAGGAACAGCGGAACATCGGAGTCGACGCGCATCTGCACGAACGCCGTGAAGTCGCGAGCAGTGATCGAGCTGACCTCGCCGATGTCGGCACCGTTGAGCTTGACCTTCGCCTTGGTCGGCAAATTCAGTGCATTGGCGAACACCGCGTTCACGGTGATGGTGTGCTCGCCGGGGCCACCGGCCGGTAGTGGAACGCTCTCCAGTCCAACTCCACAGCCGGACAAGAGCGTGACGCTGGCTGCGGCCAAGAAGCCGCCCAACGGCCTGTAGGTGAGGTGGCGTGTGGTGGTCACGGTTTGTTGACTCCCATGAGGTCGAGCATCTGCGACAGCCCGAAATCGGGGGAATAGTCTTGGGATGTTCCGGTGGCGCAGCCCAATTGCTTCTTGTTGGTCAGGTTGCACAGCTCCTTGGTGACGCCGCTGTCCAAGAACGTCTTATCGAACAACGCTGTCGCACGCAGCGCCCCGGCGTTGGTGTCCACCGCGTTGTAGGTGTTGTCGGCCAAGAGCGGAAGTAGGTCGAATGTTTCTGCCAGTCCGCGCTGATTGTCGACGAGCGTGGTGGTCAACCCCTGCGAGTCCTTGACGACGCCTTTCAGCTTGTCGCGGTTTCTCTCCAGCAGATCTGTGGCGACCGCGAGGACATGGTTGGCATCCTTTCCAGTCGTTCCGCTGCCGAGCTGCTCGTCGGCGAGAATGTCGCTGACCTGGTGCAGGTCGGAGCCGAAGTCGCGTATCGCAGTGTCGTTATTGGTCGCCGCCTGGGTGAGCTCGTTGAGATTTTTGACGATTGACTGGATGTCTGCTGCGGTGTGTTCGCCGTGGTCATCGCTCAGTCTGAGCGCCTGTGACAGTTTGTCGAGGGTGGCTTTGAGGTTCGGGCCACTCTGGGAGGTCACCTGATCGCCGATCGCAATGAACTCGGCGAACGGTCCGTTGCCCTTACCGTCGCCAGACAGTGTGTGCGACAGGCGATCCAATGAGGCCAAGGTCCGGCCGATTTCCACCGGCGTTCGGGTGCGGGCCAGGCTGACAAGATCACCGTTCTTCAGTTTCGGCCCGCCTTGGTATACGGGTGTCAGCTCGACGTGCCGGTCGGTCAGCAGCGATGTGTTCACCGTGACCGCCTGAACGTCGGCGGGGATGTTGGTGCCTGCATCGATTTTCAGCGTCACATCGACATAGCTGCCCTTGGCCACGATGCTGACGACTTCGCCGACGCGCATTCCCAATACCGACACCGCGTTGCCCGTGTAAAGGCCGACGGCGTCTTCGAACTGCGCTGTCACGGTCAGTGCCTGTTCGCCTTCCGCGGGAACAAATGCAAACCCCGCGGTGGCGAGGGCAATCCCGACAACCATCGTGATCACCGCGATCTTCAGCTTCTTGTTCATGGGTTAGGTGCTCCCGGGTTCGATGGTGGTGGCGCCAGCTGCGCCGGCGGTGCAGGCTGCGGCGACGGCACGGGCGCGAGCGGGTTGGTAGCGGGTTCCGCCGGCACCGGAGGAGTGTCCGGAGTATCAGGAGCGGGGAAGCCGGGGAAGCCGTAGGCAAGTGGCTCCGGACCGGGCCACCCAGGCCAGGGGTCGACGGCCGGTGCACAGTCCTTGAAGTATTGGGGTAGCAGGAACTGGGTCCCGCGGGCACTGATAGCGCATAACCACGAGTCGATCAAGGGTCCCATGGGAAGGCTGAGATCGACTCCCATCGACGTGCCGGTGGCATTGGTCAGGTTGCGTAGCGCCGGCGGCATGACCTGAAACATGCTGCGCAGCAACGCATCATTCTTCCGGATCTTTCCCATCATGTTTGATAGGTCCGTCAGCATGGCGTTGATCTGGGGTTCGTCATCGAGAATCGACTTGGTCTTCTCAACCAGTGCGGTAGCTCCGGCGAAGAGTCTTTCGACCGCGGCACGGCGGCGTGCCACTGCAGCGAAGAGGTCGCGGCCCTGAAGCACCAATGCACCGAGCGCGGCCTTCTGATTTCGGATCATCGTGGTCACCTTGTCCGTGCTGGCCAGCAGGGTGCCGATCTGATCGCGCCGGTTGACGATGATCGAGGACAGCGAGTTGAGGTTGTCGAGTGCCTGCGGGAGAGCCTGCGGGACGCCGCGCAGACTCCCGGCCAGTGCAGTCAGCGAATCGCCGAGACGATTGACGTCAACCTCTTCGAAAGTGGTCGTCGCGTCGGCCAGCGTCTGCTGCAGATCGTAGGGTACCTGCGTATGGGGCAACGTGATTGTGCGATTTGGCAATTCACCGTCTGGACTCGGAGATAATTCCAGATAGCGCGATCCGAGCAGGGTGGTCAGTTTGATCGCGGCCCGAGATGCGCTGCCGAGGTGGATGTCGTTGTCCAACTTGAATTCGACGATCACGCGGTCTCCGGCGAGCTGTAGACCGCTGACCGCGCCGACTGGGATTCCAGCAATGGTCACCTGATCGCCGGCCCGTAGTGAGGCAGCCTGCGCGAATTCGCCACGATATTCCTTTTGGCCGGGCGATATCCCTTCGATCAGCAGGATCACCGCGACAAGCACGCTGACGACTGCCACCGCCACCACCGCCAAGAAGATGCGGTCGTAGCTTTCGATAGGACGTTTCATTCGGATATGCATCGTTTACCTACAAACCGCAGAGTTTTGAACGACGTTGCCCGGTGACGCGAGTCTGACGATTCCCCGCAGTATCCGGCTCTGAGACGCGAGAATGGTCGTGTTGAGGTTGCAGAAGTAGCCATCGGCATAGGCACCTCGTTGAGAAATGCGGGCAAGACTCTTGAGCATCAACGGCATGTTCTGCAGCATGTATGCCCACGGTTCGGGGTGACCGTTCATGATCGTGACCCAGCCCGGATCACGCCGGATCAGCGCTTGCAGATCGGGGAAGATGTTGTTGACGATCGCCGACAGACGTTGCACGGTTCCGGTAATCAAGCCGGTGGAGGCGATCAACGCGTCCCGACGGCCATTCAATGTGACCAGCGCAGTGCGCGTCTGCTGAATCACTTGCTCGAGGTTGTCGGTCTGTTTGGCGAGAATGCCCACCAGGTCGTTGAGGTTGGTGATGACTCCGCCCAGCATGTCGTCGGGTCCGACGAGCGACTGCGCGAAGGCTGAGGTTTGCGTGATGACCGAAAGTACCGAGCCGCTATCACCTTGGAACGCCTCGACAATGGCGTTGGAAAGGTTATCGGCCTGGTGCGGGTCGAGTACTGCAAAGAGCGGTTCGAAGCCATTGAGCACACGCGATATATCGAACGACGGGGTCGTTCGCTCGACTGGAATCTCGCCGCCGGGTGCGAGGAGGATGCGCTGACCGGGCGGGGTCAGCAGGGCGAGGTATCTCTGCCCGATGATGTTTTGATAGTTGACCGCAGCGTCGGTGTTGGTGAAGAGCTGTTGCTCCTTCTGTACGCGAAATGTCACCTGCGCGAGGGTGCCCCGAAGTTGCACCTTGTCGACGCGGCCGACGCGCACACCAGCAACCCGCACGTCGTCCCCCGCGTGCAGACCGGACACATCCGTGAACACCGCCGAATAAGTATTGGCCGGACCATTGACTGCGCGTATCAAGGTGACGAAGACCATCCACGACACAATCACGGCAAGCACCAGGAAGATGCTCAGACCGATCAACGGCTTGCGATAATTCATTGCTGCCCTTCGGTATCGGGAGTGATGTGCACTGTGGCTCCGCGCACCAACGGACCAAGCATCATCACCGTGGCGGCACTGGCCTGGCCGCCCACGATCCGGCTCAGCTGTGCCTTTTCTTCGGTCCCGCCGACCGGCCCGATGTCGCCTGGGATCTCTGCCGACTGTGGGGTAACTGCGCCCGCGGAGGGTGCACCTACCGACGCAGGAGCCTCGGCGGGAAGGGGCGGCGCGGTAGGACTGTCCGGTGGTGTGACCGCAGGTTGTTCGAGTCGTCCTATGGAGCCAACCGAGTCACGTGGTGGGGCAAAATTAGGCCGATTCTCGTTGAGGGAACCGGGCGGATGATCGAAACCACGCGAGGCCAATGCGGGTAGCAGGTCGGGTGCGGTGGGGGTCTCCGGCGCCGTAGCACAACTCGGACCCAGCAGCTCTCCGTAACGGGGGCAGTCGATGCGTACGTATTGACGTAGCGGTGACAGCGACAGGACGATCTTCAATTCGAGTGCGGCAGCGCCCCTTTCCGGATGGAAGACCGCGAGGCTGTTCTGTGCCAGTTGCGTGAAACGAGTCGAGATCGGGTGGAACTGTGCAGAGTTGTCGGCAAGCACCCCGATAACCGGTGTCAGCTCGGTGGTGATGTTGATCAGCCGGTCGGTTTGGTGATCGAACGCGTCGCGCAGCGTCCCCGTCGTGGTAAGTCCGTGTGCCAGGAACGCAGTCATGGCCACACGTTTCTCCGCCACCGTACGAGCCGGCTGGATTGCATTGTCAAGCGCGTCGAGCAATGCCGGGGTGGTCGCCTTCAACCCCTGTGCAGCCGCGCTGAGCGCCGAGATGGTGGTTGGTCCGTCATCGGTTCCGACAACGTTATGAACCTCCGCAACAATGGATTTCAAGTCGCTGGCTGCCTCGCGCAGACGCGGCCCACGCCCGTCTAGGGCCTCCCCCAGTGCAGTCAGCGGACCGACACTGTCTGGGGTGGGACTGCGTCCCACTGCGGCCAGCAACTGACGCAGCTTGTCCAATGTGGTTTGAAATAGCACCGTATCCAGGCTGGTGTCTTCCGGGATGGTCGCGCCCGCCCTCAGCGGGGCCGCCCTTCCGTTGTCCACCAATTGGACCGAGGACACCGCGAAGATGTTGGAGGGAACGACACGCGCGGTCACCGTGTTCGGAATGGTCGAGGCAAATTCCTGCTTGATGGCGATATCGACGAGATTGGGCTCACCACTGCGTGCCGGGGTCACGCTGGAGACCATTCCCACCAACACGCCCCGGAACTTCACGTCGGATTTCGCCGGAAGCCCGTCGCCGACATTCACCATCGCCGCAGTGACGGTGACGACGCGTTCAAACTCGCCTTTTGACTTCGCCACCAGCGAAACTGCTACCGCGCAGAGAATCGACACCAGGATCGCCCCGAGCACCAGCAGCCGCCGATTGGAGGGGCTGCGGGGTTCGAAATCGAACGAGTTCGGCACGCTAGCCCCCCAACCTGGCGCCGTTGTCGATGCCCCACAGGCCCATCGTCATGAACATGTTGAGCACGACAATGGCGACGATCGCCGCGCGCATGGCGTGCCCCGCTGCCACACCGACTCCGGCCGGGCCACCGGAGGCGAAATATCCGAAGTAACACTGGATAGTCGATGCGACCACGACAAACGACACGCCTTTGCTAATCGAGTAGAGGACGTCAGTGGGGTTGATGAACAGGCTGAAGTAGTGCATGTAGGTGCCCGGTGAGTTGTTTCCCGACAAAGCGACGACGAGTTGGCACGATAGGTACGTCACCGACAGACATACCAACAACAACGGAACAGCGGCGACCGCCGAGGCAACGACACGGGTGCTGGCCAAGTAGGGAATCGGCTTTATAGCAATGGCTTCCAACGCATCGACTTCCTCGTTGATGCGCATGGCCCCCAATTGCGCAGTGAAGCGGCAACCCGCCTGGGTGGCAAACGCAACCCCGAGCATGATTGGGGCTAGATCGCGCGTTGAGGCGAACGCCGACAGCAGACCGGTCACCGAACCGAGACCGAGGAGATTGAGTGCGTTGTAGCCTTCGACACCGATGAGGGCGCCCGCCGTTACTCCGAGAACCAAAGCGACGCCGACAGTTCCACCGCCGACCACGATGGATCCGTTTCCCCACGAGATGTCAGCCAGAAGGCGCAGGAACTCTTTACGGTACCGCCCGAGCGCAACAGGCACCGACGCGATGACGGCAACGAAGAAGTGCATGAAGTGGCCTGCTTTGGCCACCGGAAGAACCGCGGAGTCCGCAGCTTCCAGCATCAAGCGCCCACCTCGCGAGCGATATCGAATGGTCATGTGTCAGAGGGTCGCTCTCGGAAAGATCAGGATGTACAGCTGAGTCAGGACCACATTGACGGTCATCAAAAGCAGGATGGATTCGACGACGGCGGCATTCACTGAGTTGGCCACTCCGGCAGGGCCCCCGCGCGTGTTCAACCCTTTGTGTGAGGCCACGATGGCCACGATGGCACCGAAGATCACCGATTTGGCGAACGCCAGCACGAAGTCGCCGGGAATGACAAAAGCGGAATACGTGTCAAGAAACGAGCCCGGAGTCCCGTTCTGCATGTAGACGTTGAATATGTAGCCGGCGAGGAAACCGACGAAGCAGGTCCAGCCTGTCAGCGCCAGGCCGATGAGGATCACCGCGGCAAATCGAGGCACTACCAATCGGCGGATCGGCGACACACCCATCACTTCCATGGCGTCGATTTCTTCTCGCATGGTGCGTGCTCCGAGATCGGCACAGACCGCCGACCCCACCGCAGAGGCCAGCAAGAGTGCCGACGTGAGTGACGCGCCTTGACGAATCGTGAACATGCCGGTCGCTGCACCGGCCAACGACGTGGCGCCGATCTGACCGGCGATGACCGAGAACTGGATGGCCAGGGTCACTCCGAGCGGAATGGTGACGAAAACCGTTGGAATGAAAGATGTTCCCGCCATGAACGCGGCCTGGCGGACAAATTCTTGCCACTGAAACTTGCCGGTGAACAGGTCGACGAAAAAGTACTGGATGGTGCGTGCCGCGAGCTGCAGCTGGCCACCCACCGTGTCGAGTGACAGCAGTGGATGTGTGCGCAGGTACCGGCGACCCCAGCCGGCAATCTCACGCAACGCCGATCGACGGTCTTCAGGCTGACGATCGACGAGCCCGCTGTCCTCGATAGGTGGTGCCGCGCTCGCGTCCACCTCGAGGTCATCGATGTTTGTCGTCACCGCTGATCACCATTCACCGGCAGGCGCCCTCCACTCGATGCGAGTTCTGATGCACGGTCAGCGCCCGGACGCGCGGCCAGCAGGCTGTCACCGAAGCTGACAGCGAATTTGTGGTTGTTCTCGGCCGGATCGGTGAACGCCGCGCGCGGCCTGAAACCCCCAGTTGGGGCACGCCACGATTGCGTGAATTGATTGAGGATCAAGACTTTTGGATCCCCAGACATCAGCCCTTTGACGTCGCCATGTTCGCCGAGACGACACGACGTGACGGGCTGTCGCCCATCACCACGGCGAAACTCCTTGAGCACCATCATCAGTGTCTCCCATCACATCTGGTTATCCGGTGTGACTGTCACCACATCCGTGATTTGACTAACCGTACGGATAGTCAGTTAGAGTGTCAACGAGATATTCACAAACGCTCTGACCACCTGCGTATGCCCCAAGGGCGAGAGGATGCGCGGCCGATGTTCGCCGAGGAGCACGAATCGCAGCGCGGATCCGCGCTGCGGGCAACCCGCCGCTGCCGGCCAGTGGGCCTGCCAGAAACGAAGGGAGTCTCCGTGCCCGATCCCGTCGGCATAGCCGCTGAAGCGCACAGGAGTACGCAGCATCTGGACCCAGCAGCGATGCGGCGCGACAACAGCAAAACCTTTTGTAAACCAACGATTTCCCTTCCGCCAGTGCTGAATATGCTTGCCATGACAGCGCCCTGCATCGACGTAGCTCGGGTAGGCACGCGCCATCTGGCGCACCGACCACTCCAGTGCCGATCCAACTTGGTCGCCGACGCGAGCTCAGCCGAGGCGGCCATCGAAGGTGCCGCGAGAATCCGGGGATGCCAGCCATGACGGCACTTCGATCCACAGTCGATGTCGCTTCCCCTGGATACCGCGAGGCCGCCCAGGCGATGGCCGCCAAGCTCGCCGAGCTCGACACCGAGCACGCCAAAGCGCTGGCCGGTGGTGGCGCCAAGTACGTTGAGCGTCATCACGCTCGCGGCAAGCTCACCCCGCGCGAGCGCATCGAGTTGCTGCTCGATCCCGATGCACCGTTCTTGGAACTCAGCCCACTCGCAGCTTGGGGCAGCGACTTCACCGTCGGCGCCAGCATCGTGGTCGGCATCGGCGCAGTCAGCGGCGTCGAGTGTCTGGTTGTCGCCAACGATCCGACCGTCAAAGGCGGTACCAGTAACCCGTGGACACTGAAGAAACTCCTGCGCGCCAACCAAATTGCGATGCAGAACCGCTTGCCGCTCATCTCGATGGTCGAATCAGGTGGCGCTGACCTCCCTACCCAAAAGGAGATCTTCGTCCCGGGCGGGCAGATGTTCAGGGACCTGACCCGGCTCTCGGCCGCAGGCATCCCGACCATCGCGCTGGTGTTCGGCAACTCCACAGCAGGTGGCGCCTACATCCCCGGCATGTCCGACCACGTGGTGATGATCAAGGAACGCTCTAAAGTGTTCCTGGCGGGCCCACCGCTGGTCAAGATGGCCACCGGCGAAGAATCTGACGATGAATCCCTCGGCGGTGCCGAAATGCATGCCCGCATATCAGGTCTCGGCGACTACTTCGCCATCGACGAGCTCGACGCCATACGGATCGGGCGACGTATCGTAGCCCGGTTGAACTGGCACAAGCAGGGCCCGACTCCGGCGCCGGTGATCGAACCGTTGTTCGACACGGAAGAGCTGGTCGGCATTGTTCCAGCCGACCTGCGCATCCCGTTCGATCCGCGCGAGGTTGTCGCTCGGATCGTCGACGGCTCGGATTTCGACGAGTTCAAGCCGCTCTACGGCGGCTCGTTGATCACCGGGTGGGCCACGCTGTACGGCTATCCGATCGGCATCCTCGCCAACGCTCGCGGTGTGCTGTTCAGCGAGGAGGCGCAGAAAGCGACTCAGTTCATCCAGTTGGCCAACCGCTCCGACACACCATTGTTATTCCTGCACAACACGACTGGATACATGGTGGGCAAGGCGTACGAGGAGGGCGGGATGATCAAGCACGGCTCGATGATGATCAACGCCGTATCCAACTCGACGGTGCCACACATCTCGCTGCTGATGGGCGCCTCGTACGGCGCAGGCCACTACGGCATGTGCGGGCGCGCATACGACCCGCGGTTCCTATTCGCCTGGCCGAGCGCCAAGTCCGCGGTGATGGGTGGCGCGCAACTGGCCGGTGTGCTGTCCATCGTCAGCCGGGCCGCCTCCGAGGCTCGCGGACAACGTGTCGACGAGGATTCAGATGCCGCTTTGCGCGCCGCCGTCGAGGGCCAGATTGAGGCCGAATCGCTACCGACAGTGTTGTCCGGAATGCTCTACGACGATGGCGTCATCGACCCTCGTGACACCCGAACCGTTTTGGGAATGTGCTTGTCCGCCATAGCCAATGGCCCGATCAAGGGGACGTCGAACTTCGGCGCCTTCAGGATGTGAGCACCATGATCACCCGGGTCCTCGTTGCTAACCGCGGCGAGATCGCGCGGCGTGTATTCGCAACCTGCCGTCGGCTCGGGATCGGCACGGTCGCTGTATATACCGATGCCGACGCTGCCAGCCCCCACGTCGCCGAGGCAGACGTGCGCGTTCGGCTCGAAGGCCGCGACGGTTACCTCGACGTCGACCAACTCCTCGCCTCGGCGGTGCGGTCGGAGGCGGACGCGATCCATCCCGGCTACGGATTCCTCTCAGAGAACCCCGCATTCGCGGACGCGGTTCAGCAGGCCGGCCTGATATGGATCGGTCCGCCCGCGGCGGCGGTGCGGGCGATGGGTTCCAAAATCGAAGCCAAGAAGATGATGACGGCCGCCGGAGTGCCCGTGCTGGAGGAACTCCATCCCGACACCGTCACCGCCGACCAGTTCCCTGTGTTGATCAAGGCATCTGCGGGAGGCGGCGGCCGAGGCATGCGCGTAGTCAGCCAATTGTCCGATTTCCCAGTACAAGTGGAGGCCGCGCGCCGTGAGGCACAGTCAGCGTTCGGCGATCCGACCGTGTTCTGCGAGCACTACCTCGCCGCCGGCCACCACGTGGAGGTCCAAGTGCTCGCCGACGAGCACGGCACGGTGTGGGCCATCGGAGAACGGGAATGCTCCATCCAGCGGCGCCACCAGAAGATCATCGAAGAGGCGCCGTCCCCGCTGGTCGAGCGCAAACCGGGGATGCGGGCCAAGCTATTCGAGGCGGCCCGGCGTGCGGTGGCCGCGATCGGTTACACCAGTGCAGGCACCGTCGAGTTCATGGCCGACGAGCGAGGCGATTTCTTCTTCCTGGAGATGAACACCCGACTGCAGGTGGAACACCCCGTCACCGAGCAGACCACCGGCCTTGATTTGGTCGAGTTGCAATTGGAAGTCGCCGCCGGAGGTCGACTCGACCCAGATCCCCCACCGTCTCAAGGGCATTCGATCGAGGCGCGGCTATACGCCGAAGATCCGGCTCAAGGCTGGCAGCCCCAGGCCGGACGAATCCACCGGTTCGACGTACCCCGCCCGCGGACCGCATTCACCACACGGGGCGGTGCGGGCGTGCGCGTCGACTCGGGCGTCGACGACGGTTCGGTCGTGTCCGTGTTCTACGACTCAATGCTCGCCAAGGTCATCTCCTACGGGCGGACGCGGGAGCAGGCGGCGAGCATCCTCGCCGACGCCTTGGCGCGGACCCACCTGCACGGCATCAGGACCAACCGCGATCTGCTCGTCAACGTGCTCCGACACCCCGCATTCCTGCTCGGCGCCACCGACACTGCCTTCTTCGCCACCCACGGCCTGACCGAACTCGCCGCGCCGTTGGCCGCGCCATCGGCTTCGGGACTGTGCGCACTGGCGGCGGCACTGGCCGAAGCGGCCGAGAACCGCTCCACTGCAAACGTTTTCCGCGACGTGCCCAGCGGATGGCGTAACATACCAAGCGGATACCAAACCAAGCGCTACGTGGACGCCGCCGGTGACGAGCACGCGGTCTCATACCGGTTCCTGCGCGGCCGATTGGATCTCCCCGGCACCGCCGACGTAGCGCTGGTCTCAGCGACGATTGACCGTGTTGTGTTGACAGCTGACGGTGTCGAGCGCCCCTTCGACGTAGCCAAGTACGGAGACCAGATCTTCGTCGACGGCCCGCTCGGACCAGTGCGACTCGTTGCCTTGCCTCGGTTTTCCGATCCCGATGCCGCAGTCGCTCAGAGCGCATTGCTCGCGCCGATGCCGGGGTCGGTGATCCGGCTCGGTGCCGAGGCCGGCGACCAAGTCACCGCCGGCCAACCCCTCATCTGGCTGGAGGCCATGAAGATGGAGCACACCATCACCGCCCCGAGCAGCGGCGTGCTCGCCGAACTCAATGTCGTGGCCGGCCAGCAAGTCGAGGTCGGCGCAGTACTCGCCCACATAGGCGACGCATGACTCGACGGAGAAACCGAAGCCCTCAAATTCTGCCGCTGCACGTGCCGTTCCGCGCGACACCCTGCACCGCTGGTCCCGACCCACTGGCCGGACGGTAGTACCGAATGACCCTGTCAATCAACACTTCTGGGAGGGCCACGCGGTCGCCGGGCCGCCCACGACCGCGCCTCCCGCCGACCGTCTTCAAGGTCGAAATATTCCGCAGCTTCCCGAGCTGACTCATCATGAGGAACTGTCCGATTGACGACTTTCGCAGGCGATATTTCGCCCCGCGGTGAATGTTCGCGTGTGCGCACGAAGGGCCGTCAGCCGGCGCAAACACCGGTCACCTTCGATCGCGTTCGACATCGAATTCGCTTGCAAGAGAACTAAAATGAGCTATCTCAAAGCGCATCTTCACACGCCGAGCGGGACTACACTTTCCGAGCGTGACAAGTAAAATTTGGTTCATCACCGGGACATCACGCGGGTTCGGTAGGGAGTGGGCCATCGCGGCCCTCTCGCGCGGTGACAAGGTCGCGGCCACCGCCCGAGACACGTCGACACTCGACGATCTCATTGCGAAATACGGCGAGGCGTTGCTACCGATCCAGTTGGACGTCTGCGACCGCGACGCCGACTTCGCCGCGGTGCGCGCAGCGCACGACCACTTCGGACGTCTCGACGTCGTCGTCAACAATGCCGGCTACGGCCACTTCGGCTTTATCGAGGAACTGACAGAGGCCGAGGCGCGAGCCCAGATCGAAACGAATGTATTTGGCGCACTATGGGTTACGCAGGCCGCGTTGCCGCTGCTGCGAGCCCAGTGCAGCGGGCACATCATTCAAGTCTCCTCGATCGGCGGCATCATCGCATTCGGGAATATGGGGATTTACCACGCTTCAAAGTGGGCGATGGAAGGTCTTTCGGAGGCATTGGCCCAGGAGATGGCACCATTTGGTATCCACGTGACGTTGGTCGAACCCGGCGGGTTCTCGACCGACTGGGCAGGGTCCTCGTCCAAGCGCTCCGATCCGCTGCCCCATTACCGAGCGGCGCACGAAGAGTCCCTGCGCATGCACAACAGATACGCCTCCAATGGGGGTGATCCGCGGGCCACCGGTGCTGCGATCCTCAAGATTGTCGACGCGGATCAGCCGCCGCTACGAGTGTTTTTCGGCGTGATGCCATTGCAGCTCACCAAGGCCGACTACGAACGTCGGCTCAAGACCTGGGAAGAATGGCAGCCGCTCGCAGCTGAGGCGCACGGCTAAGGTGAACCGATCTGCCTTGCCAAGATCTTCTGTCCACCAAATGGTCACGATGACGAGCATTTCGTTCGCCAGTCATGCTGCACTGGAAGGTATCCAGGTATCGGCGTGGTGCGGACGTGCCTGTGCGTACACCATTGATGCGATGTTGCAGTCCGGCATCGTCGGCACCAATGTCGCTGCTGCCAATGAGATTCACCATGACATTATCGTCCGGCCTGGGGACGGTGACTGATGGTTGACGCTATTCCCGCGACACTGCCGGCAGCATTTCAGCGTACTGCGTCCATCGACCCTGAGGCGGTGGCGCTGCGCACGCCGGGTGACACGCGGACAATGACGTGGTGGCAGTATGCCGCGCAGGTGCGCGGGGCCGCCGCAGGGTTGGCGGCCCTAGGCGTCGGGCGCGGTGACACGGTGGCGCTGATGATGGCCAACCGCATCGACTTCTATCCGTTGGAGGTCGGTGCGCAGCATCTGGGTGCCACCTCGTTCTCGGTGTACAACACGCTGTCGCCCGAGCAACTACGCTACGTGTTGGGCAACGCTGGTGCGCGGGTGGTGATCTGCGAGCCACAGTATGTCGGGCGAATCAGAGCCAGTGACGCCCGTCTTGAACATATCGTGTGCCTCGACCACGCACCCGACGGCACGATATCGGTGGCGCAATTGATCGATGGTGGTGCCCACGATTTTGATTTCGAGGCGTCGTGGCGGGCCGTCCGACCAGAGGACGTCGCGACATTGATCTACACGTCCGGCACCACCGGCGACCCAAAGGGTGTGGAAACCACCCACGCCAATCTGCTGTTCCAGTTGAACGGTTTGGCAGACGTGTTAGGGGTCAGATTTGGTGACACGATTACGTCCTTCTTGCCGTCGGCGCACATCGCTGACCGGTTGACGGCGCTCTACATGGCCGAAGTCCTGGGTACCCAAGTGACCGCCGTTGCCGATGCCAGGCAGATCGCGTCCGCGCTTGCCGAGTTGCGCCCGACGGTCTGGGGTTCGGTACCGCGGGTATGGGAAAAGCTCAAGGCGGCAATCGAACTGCGCATTGACGACGAGCAGGATGAGACCCGACGGCAGCAGCTACGGTGGGCGATCACGGTGGCAGCCAAACGCGGCCGTGCCCAGTTGGCCGGGCAGCCCGTCCCTGCCGATGTTGCCGCCGAATGGGCACGCGCCGACGGACTGGTACTCGCGAAGCTCCGTGCCCAGGTCGGGTTGGACCGAGTGCGTTGGGCGTTGTCGGGGGCGGCTCCGATCCCGCCGGAGACGCTCGGGTTCTTCGCCGGGCTGGGTGTTCCGATTACTGAAGTCTGGGGTATGTCTGAGCTCACCTGCATCTGCAGCCTCAGCCACCCACGCGCGGCCAAACTGGGCACAGTCGGTACTGCGGTGCCGGGTATGCAGGCCCGCCTCGCCCAGGACGGCGAGTTGCTGGTCCGGGGCCCGTTGGTGATGAAGGGCTACCGGGGTGAACCCGACAAGACCGCTGAAGTTCTCGATGCCGATGGTTGGCTGCGGACCGGTGACGTGGCCACGATCGACGAAGAAGGCTATCTCAGGATCGTGGACCGCAAGAAGGAACTCATCATCAATGCGGCCGGCAAGAACATGTCGCCGTCGAACATCGAGAACACCATCAAGGCGGCAACCCCACTGATCGGCGCGATGGCAGTCATCGGTGACGGTCGTCCCTACAACACCGCCCTTGTTGTCCTGGACGCCGAAAGCGCGCCACTACACGCCGCGCACCACAACCTGGCCGACGCGTCAGCCGCCACACTCGCTGCTGATCCCGTTGTGATCAAACAGATTTGCGCCGGTGTAGCCGCAGGGAACGCCCGACTGGCGCGCGTCGAGCAGGTCAAACGGTTCCGTATCCTGCCGACGTTCTGGGAATTGGGCGGAGAGGAGCTGACCCTGACGATGAAGCTCAAACGCAAACTCGTTGCCGCGAAATACTCCAACGACATTGAGGAACTCTATCGTGTCGATCCTCCCAGCCATGTCCACCAGCCCGGATGAACCTGCCGACCCGCAGCGCCAAGAGGGCCGGAGCAACCATGATCGATACTCAGCGCGGTTCCACTCGCAGCGTGGAGAATTGCAACGCGAGGCGATCCTGGAATCCACACGGGAGCTGTTGAGGGATAACAGTTTCAATGACATTTCGGTGACATCGATCGCCAGCCGCGCGGGCATCGGTCGATCTGGGTTCTACTTCTACTTCGACTCCAAACACGCCGTGCTGGCGGCCATGTTGGAGGACCGTGTCGACGAACTCGACGAAATGACCGACCACTTCGCCGCCCGCGCCCCCGACGAGTCGCCAGAACAGTTCGTCTCACGCATGGTCAGTGCTGTAGCCACCGTGATTGCGCGAAATGACCCGGTCGTAGTCGCCTGCCACGCTGCCCGCCACGCCGACGGCCAGATCCGCACCATGATTGATGCACTCAACGATGCTGTCATCGCCGCGGTGCACAAGATCATCGCAGCCGAAATCGCTGTGAGAACCGCTGCGCCCATCGTCGACAACACCAGCACATTGGTACGCGTCCTCTCGGCCGCTACGCAATTCGTTGCCGCCGGCGACACCACGTTCGTACCTTCAGCCACCGATCGACCCCACGCACTGCGCGTTATCGAGCAGCTTTGGCTGCATGCGTTCTGGAACGAGCAGTACTAGGGCCTTGTCAGGACGACGTCAGATGCCGTGATCGACCAGTAGGCCAACGCTTTCCCTTCGGCGCGCCGCGCAGGTCAATGCCGACAGACCGCACTTTGCGGCCGCTGCGTTGGTCTGGGTGATCGCAGTCAAACCTGATACCTAAGCCACTTGATGTCGACACCGAGATCGCCGAAGAGAGGCCCGGGGTCGCCACCCGTCCCGATCACCCTGAGATCAGCTCTCGAGGTACAGATCCAACTCGAGTTCGCTGTTGCCCGGCGTCACTGCGTACTTGTCGAAGTCTATGGCACCGTGCTTCGTGAGAACCTCGTCATCGAGGAAGAAATTGCCACTCGTGCTAGCGGCCTGCGAGGTGAGAATCAGGTATGCCGCATCGGCCATGATCTCAGCGGTCCGCGACTTGGCCGCCATCGCTTCACCGGCTTGATGAATTTGCAGCGCCGCGGTCGCGATGGTCGTATGCGGCCACAGCGAGTTCACACCGATGCCGTCGTCTTTGAGCTCTTCGGCCAAACCCAGTGTAGTGAGCGACATTCCGTACTTGGCGATCGTATAGGCCAACATGCGGCCCGGCCACCGCGGATTGAGATTGAGCGGCGGGGACAGCGTCAGAATGTGCGGGTTGCGGCCCGCCTTCGACGATTCTCGCAACGCGGGCAGACACAACTTGGACAGCAAGAAGCTGCCCCGGCAGTTGATGTCTTGCATCAGGTCGTAGGACTTCATCGAAATCGCTTCGGTGCGAGCGAGATTGATCGCCGACGCATTGTTGACCACCATGTCGATGCCGCCGAACCGCTCGATGCTTTGCGCCACCGCCTCAGCGACGTGCTCATCGACGCGAACATCGCCGACGAACTTGAGCACTTTGGCGCCCGCTTCCTCCAGTTCCGCAGCGGCAGTGTGGATCGTGCCTGGCAGTTTGGGATGCGGTATGTCGGTTTTGGCGATCAGCGTAATGTTCGCGCCGTCTGCAGCAACTCGCTTGGCGATTGCCAGACCAATGCCACGGCTGCCGCCAGACATGATCAGAGTGCGGTCCGCCAACGGCGTTGCGGCGGTGGTGTTCATTGATACTCCCTTGATAATCGGTGATGGCACAACATTTTTGATAGCTAGGTGGCAGGGCCGCAGCGAGCCCATCGGGCCCACCACCGACCACAACCGACGCCCTCAGGTGGACACGCCGCGGCCGTACGGCCGATTGTTTTGCGCGACCGCCGGATCGGTTCGTTGCACTGTCGTCGTAGCCGACCAGCTCACGCGCAACGGGATCGGCCCGTTGGGTAGCCAGGGCTGCTCCTTGACCTCGTCAGAGACCTGAAAGGTGCCACGTTCGATCACGCCAGCGGCCGCGTCGATCAGCTGATAGCGCTGGCTGTCCCCAATCAAGGCTGAGGACTCGGCAACAACCACCAGGAGCTCACCGGGCTCGAATGCGGCCTGACATTGCACGGCTCGGATGAGGTCCTCCCCGTGCCAGTGGGCGTCCCCAAAGTTGAAGCCGACCAACGAGTTACACAAGAAGTCACCTTCGCGCACCGCACGGCTGTCGATATCGGGCACCCGCGAGAGCAGCACCGAAAAGGTGCCGCGAGCGTGGCTGTGCAAGGAGCGAAAACCGATGGCGCGCTGCATGGTGATCTCGGCCCACTTGGGCTCGTATCCGGAGGCGATCAATTGATCGACCTGGTTGCTTGCCGAGCGGGTCACCCAATTCAGCTTGGCCTCCGCGCCGGGCGCGAACGCCCACAACGAAGTGGCCCAGTTGCCCGAATACTGCCGCATGGCGGCTAGAAACGACACTTTGTCCGGTCGCACATTTCCCAGCACCGGGAAGAACAACAGACCGACCGCGATCACCACCGCCAACCACGGCGAGGACATGTCAGTGATGTAGTAGCCGTGCCAGGCTGGAAAACCCCAGAACAAAAACACCACGGCATAAATGAAGAGCACGTTCCACTCCAACGGCACCGCCAGCGGGAACGTCGAGATGATAAAGGCGTGGAAACCCACCATGAACAGTGCAGCCACCAGTGTCAGCCACTTGTTCGTCGAAAAAAACAGGACCAACGGTGCTGCGACCTCGACGAACGTGCCCTGCACGTGTGCCATGAAACCAGCGACCCGCGACGGCCTCAGGTCGCGTGGGAAGTCACGGTATTGCGCGCGCCTCAACCACTTGGGTGCCCAAATGGTGTTGCTGACCATCGGTGGCACCACGTAAGCGAAGTGCTTGGTGAGCTTGGAAACGCCGGCTCCCACCCACACCACCAGGATGAGCATCTTCAACGCGATGATCATGTCGGTGAACGGCAAGATTGCGAAAAAGAGCAGCGCCGGCAGGTACTGCTCGCTGCGTGCGGCCATGAACACGATCTTGTCCCGCAGCCCGATCACGATCAGCAGTCCGATCGGAGCAATCAGCAGTGCAGGGTTGATCACCCCGGACGTGTTATCTGCAAGCCGCCCCGACAACGAATTACTATGGACGCCAGGCATGATCAACGCGACGACTAAGCTCGCCAACAGCGCGATATACAGACCGACGTCCACCCACGTACGCCGATCGCCGCCGGTCATCGGTATCCACCGATAGGGTCGTTCGCGGATAGTGCCCGGCCGGGCCCAGAACATGACGCCTCCGGTCATCGGCTTGAACTTGCCGGCCAGCGGGCCCCAGGACCCGGCAAGATTCATCGATTCCAACAACACCGTCCACACAATCGCCTTCTGATAGACGACCGGCTGATTCCACCAGTCCAACACATGCCAAAACGCCGGCAAGCCCGACGTCGCCGTCGCCACCGAGATGCCACCGATCGCGTAGAAGACGAACAACTTGAGGATGTAGATGCAGTGCACCATCCGCGGTGCGCCGAACCCCTGTTCGGCCCAATCGAGATTGAGAATCCGAATCCGCTCCATCAGTGGCTTGCTCAGGAATTCGTCCGGATCGACGTCGGGCAAGTCTGGCGCGGTGAATCCCATTGGAATTGCCCCTCCCAGGAGTTTCAACAGTGGCTGCAAGCTGAGGTCAGGCAGACAGGGACCGGCGTCTACACGCCCACGCTCCGGCCTACCGGTTGTGCCGGTGCGCAGCCCGAGGTTCGGCTCAAACCGAATCGTCAGGCGAAGTACACACATTCACGAGCTGTTCCCTGATCACTAACCGACGTGTCGGTGCCAGACCACCATAGGAAACAGCACGCACCATCGCACTGTGTCGACGCCATAAATCTTCACCCGATAACTGTGTCCCGAACACAACACCATCTCCCCTCAGTGCAGCCCCAAACACGCTGACCTACCCACACAACCTCAGCAGCAAAGACTTTCAGCCAAAACGACCGCTGAGATTGACACGCCGAACTACTGTTGCTCCATGCTGCACCGAAACGCGGTCGACGAATCTGCGCTCGGTGAGAACACCGCGATGATCGTCAGTCGACTCAGCGCCGGACTGACCGAGATCTCGCGTTCAATCCAGCAGACACTCAACGACGAGATCGAAGAACTTCGGATCGACGCGCAGATGTTCCAACTATTGGGCGCAAGCGTCGAAGGCAACGTCGAAACCATCTTCGGCGCGCTCCAATACGAGATTCCGATCGAGCGCGTGGAACCACCGACCGCGGCATTTGAGTACGCACGCCGATTAGCCCAACGCGGTGTGCCCGTAAACGCGCTGATTCGCGCCTACCGCCTCGGTCAGCGGGCGTTGCTGAACATCATTGTGGCCGAGACCCGCAACGCCAATCTGGATCCGACGATCGAACTCGACGTCTTCGAACACATGATGCGTATTACCTCCGGTTACGTCGATTGGATCAGTCAACACGTGGTCGAGGTCTACGAAGCCGAGCGTGACCACTGGCTAGAAAATCAAAACGGCATGCGTGCCGTACGCGTCCGCGAACTACTCAACAGCACCACCGTGGAGGTCGACGCCTCCTCCGCGGCGATCCGCTACCCCTTACGCAGAACACACCTTGCCTTGATTGCGTGGTTTACCGACAGCGGAATCGTCGAGAACGACCTTCTCCGATTGGAGCAATTTTTCCGCGAACTCGCCGAATCGATGGTTAGCCAAGGAAATCCAATTTTCGTTGCCGCTGATCGAGTCAGCGGCTGGGGATGGATCCCGCTCGGCGACATCACCGCAGACGAAGCCGTCCGGCACATTCGCACCTTCACCGCCGCGTACCCGGACGCACCATACGTTGCTCTCGGTACCCCAAGGCCGGGCATCGAAGGTTTCCGACGATCACATCGACAAGCACACAGCGCCCGCACCATTGCCATCGCTTCCGCGCTGCCTGCCGGATCAGTGAGTGCCGCAGCAGATCCCGGACTCTGCGCCGCGGCACTGCTGTCCGAGAACCTGCCCGAGGCGATGATCTGGGTGCGCGAGACGCTTGGCCCACTGGCGGCCGACAACGAGAACGACGCCCGACTACGCGAAACATTGCGAGTCTTCCTTCAGGACGGCTCCAGCTACAAGGGAGCCGCAAAGGAACTCAATTTGCACTTCAACTCGGTGAAATATCGGATAGACCGCGCGATCGAACGGCGCGGGCGCCCGATCACCGACGACCGACTCGACGTTGAACTCGCCCTCTTGATCTGCCGATGGTTCGGTACCAGTGTGCTTGAACCGCAACATAACTAGACCAACGTGCCCGCGTACCATCCTCG
Organism: Mycobacterium sp. MAA66; assembly: GCF_041261665.1. Classification (NCBI taxonomy): domain Bacteria; kingdom Bacillati; phylum Actinomycetota; class Actinomycetes; order Mycobacteriales; family Mycobacteriaceae; genus Mycobacterium; species Mycobacterium sp. MAA66. The sequence continues at coordinate 1,325,707 of NZ_JBGCCC010000001.1, forward strand.
TTCAGCTGGCGGCCTCGACGAGGCGGGCAACCGGGTGCTACACGGCGTTGGTACATGCCGCTCCTTCGCCTCATGTTGAAAAATCCGTGCTTGCAACTTCGGTCAGACAGTCCCGCGCGATACCCTTCTGCAGATACCGGATTAACCGTGCGGCAGCGGAAGTAAGCCTGCGTAGTTGCGCGGCAACCCGCGATTGGAAACCCGGCGGCGGCCCAGGCAGCCGAAGCGTTGATGCCCGGATGCTTGACCGATCGCAAGATCGCGCCAAAGCCCGCTCGACTCGCGGGCCATTCTGATCCGCGCCGAGCAACAGCGGTATCCGCAAGTCCGTCACCGAGTGACTCACCGGCTCCGAACACATTCGCCGACGTCCGTTCATTCGCCCGCATACGCCTCTGGTAGACGGCAGCGGCCAAAGCCTGTAGTCCAGGCCCCTTCTCCCGCCCAAATGCGTAATTGGGCGGGATCCGCGACACCAATGTTCGCAGAATAGTGAGTTCTCGAACTGTTGCGTCAATCTATGACAACAGGTGGGGAGTTCGAACAAAGGCACGATTACCACTGAAGGAAAAGACCAGCTCAGAGCTAGCGCCTAAAGCCGGGCTGCCAGTGTGGTGTTTCAGGACATGCAAATGGGCTGTCTTGAGACATTGGAATACGTGAATCGGCCAGTTTCCGCGGGTGTCGAAAGCTCGTCTGGTCATCACCGTGTGCTCGTCGAAGGCCGCTCACAGTCGCAGGTCGCCCGCGACTACGGGGTTCCCAAAGCTGGATATCCGAGTGATCAAGCGCTAAGCCCTCGACGGGGAAACCGCTTTCGGACCCCGATCACGACGCCCGATTACCAGCCCGACCCGACTGCCGCAAGCCACTGTCGACCTGATCATCGAGCTGCGAGATACCTTGGCGGGCAACGGGCTCGACGCCCGCCCGCACACCATCGCTTGACACCTGGAGCACCACTACAAACTGCATGTCTGGGCGGCCCCGATCAGTCAGCATCCACATGCCGCCGAACAACCCAACAACGCTGGCTCGACGACCACTCCCGCTGCGGCCTATCCGTTACCGCCCACCGCCGCATCACCGGACCCATAGTCCTGGCCGAATTCCATAAAGCCATTGACATACATGGCATTCCATACCCCACACTCACCGACAACGGCATGGTTTTCACCACCTGTTTCGACGCCGGGAAGGGCGGCCGCAACGCGGTCGAAGCTGCACTGCGCCGACCCGGCGTACGGTGCCAGGTCGTCGTTGCGTTGGCGTCCGCGTTCAAGTCACGAAACGGTGATTATCGGGCGCTGAAGTGGTTGGCGACTGTTGGGAGGTTAATGCCCTTGGCTTGCCGGGCAGGCCGACGGTCGGTGTAGTCGTCGACCATCCCTGTGCCCACGACGGGTTCGCCCACTCGCCGTGTTGTCTCCGGTCGCAGTCCTTGCCAGTCACGCTGGCAAGGTAGGCGACGAGCAGGGCCTCGTGCCGTAACACCGGTGACCGGCAGAAAATGAGTTTTCGACCAGCTGTGACACTCTGTGACAACGACGGGCGTGACCGAACGGAAGAGCGACCACAAAATTTTTGCAAAAGACCAGCTCAGAGCTAGTTCCTAAAGTCGGGCTGACAGGATTTGAACCTGCGACCACTTGACCCCCAGTCAAGTGCGCTACCAAGCTGCGCCACAGCCCGCGGCGCTACCGGATGAACCGGCAACGGATCGAAAGCCTACCTCAGACCCGCCGCCGGACTCTAAACGGGTCCGGCGGCGCGCCCTAACTCACTTCTTCACGCCGCGCTTCTCCCGCACCCGCACATTGATCTTGATCGGGCTGCCCTCGAAGCCGAACTCCTCACGCAGCCGACGCTCCAGGAAGCGTCGGTAGCCGGCCTCCAGGAACCCGGTGGTGAACAGCACGAAGGTCGGCGGTCGGGATGCCGCCTGGGTGGCGAACAGGATGCGTGGTTGCTTGCCACTGCGGACCGGCGGCGGCGTGGCTGCGACGATCTCCTTGAGGAAGGTGTTGAGCCGGCCGGTCGGGATCCGCTTGTCCCACGACGCGAGCGCGGTCTCCAGCGCAGGCTCCAACTTCTGCACGGCCCGACCGGTTTTCGCCGAGATGTTGACGCGCTGCGCCCACGGCACCTGCACCAGCTCACGTTCGATTTCCTTGTCGAGCAGATAGCGCCGGTCTTCGTCGACCAAGTCCCACTTGTTGAAGGCGATGACCAACGCGCGCCCCGCCTCGATCACCATCGAGAGCACCCGCAGGTCCTGCTCGGTCAGCGGCTTGGACGCATCGATCAGCATGATCGCCACTTCGGCGGCATCGATTGCACCGTGGGTACGCACAGAGGCATAGAACTCATGGCCGCTGGCCTGCCCGACCTTGCGACGCAGGCCCGCAGTATCGACGAAACGCCAAGTCTTGCCGCCCAATTCGATCAACGAGTCGACCGGGTCCACCGTCGTGCCGGCCACGTCGTGCACCACGGACCGCTCGTCGCCGGCCAGTTTGTTCAGCAGTGAACTCTTGCCGACGTTGGGCTTGCCCACCAACGCGACGCGGCGCGGGCCGCCGCTCCCGCCGGACGATTCGGCCACCGACGGCAGCTTCTCCAGGACCGCGTCGAGCAGATCGGCCACACCGCGTCCGTGCATGGCACTGATCGAGTGCGGCTGCCCCAGCCCCAACGACCACAGTGCCGCCGCTTCGGACTCGACCTTCTCGTTGTCAACTTTGTTGGCCGCCAAGAAAACTGGCTTACCCGAGCGCTGCAGCCGCTTGGCCGCCGCCTCGTCGGCCGACGTCGCCCCGACGACCGCGTCGACGACCATGATGATCGCGTCCGCGGTACGCATGGCCACCGACGCCTGTTCGGCGACCAGCATCTGCAGGCCCTTGGCGTCGGGTTCCCAACCGCCGGTGTCCTGCACGACGAATCGTCGCCCGACCCACTGCGCGTCATAGGACACGCGATCGCGGGTGACGCCGGGGATGTCTTGCACCACGGCTTCACGTCGGCCCAGGATCCGGTTGACCAACGTCGATTTGCCGACATTGGGACGTCCGACCACCGCAACCACGGGCGGCGGCGCCGAATACTCTTCCGTCTCGCCCTCGAAGCCTTCTGGGCTGATCTCCCAATCGGATTCGTCTTCCCAGGTACCGTCTTCACTCACTGGTGTACACCTGCCTTCTGCTGTGCGAGATCCAGCAGATGTGCCACCGTGCCAGCCTCTGTCATGTCACTGGAGTCGACGATCACCGCGTCGTCGGCGGCCCTCAGCGGCGACACCGCACGCGTCGAATCCAGATGGTCGCGGCGCTGCACGTCGGCCAGCACCGCTTCGTAGTTGTCGCCCAAGCCATTTGCGATGTTCTGGGCATTGCGTCGCCGGGCCCGTTCCTCGGCGGAGGCGGTCAAGAATATCTTGAGATCGGCGTGCGGCAGCACCACGGTGCCGATGTCCCGACCCTCGACCACCACCGAACCGGCAGCGGCGACCAGTTCCCGCTGACGCTGTACCAACCGCGCCCGCACCTCGGGCACCGCCGACACCGCCGATACCGCGAGAGTCACCGACTCGCCACGGATCTCGCCCGAAACATCTTCGCCCGCAAGGTAAGAAGTATCGTGGTCCGGGTCGAAGCTGACCGAGAACTCGGTGCGCTCGCACACCGAGATGACCGCATCGGTATCGGATGGATCGACGCCGGCACGCAGCACGGCCAACGTCACGATCCGGTACATGGCGCCGGTGTTGATGTGGTTGGCACCCAATGCTCGCGCCAAACCCGTTGACACCGAGGACTTTCCAGTACCCGCCGGACCATCGACCGCGATCACCAACGACCCGTTCACAGTCCCACCGCCTGGTACAGCTCGCCGATCTCCTTGCGCGTCAACACCCGCAGGCTTCCGGTCCGCTGCTCCCCCAACGCCACCGAACCGATGTTGATCCGCACCAGTTCCTTGACGGGGAATCCGACCTCGGCCAGCAGGCGCCGGACGATGCGCTTACGCCCCTCGTGCAGGGTCACCCGAAGCAACGCCTTACCCGGCACCGCATCGACCACCGCGAAATCGTCGACGCGCGCGGGGCCGTCATCGAGCTCGATACCCTCGCGCAGCTTCTTGCCCAGCCCGCGCGGCACCGTGCCCTGCACCGTGGCCAGATAAGTCTTGGGCACCTCGAACGACGGATGCATCAGGCGGTGCGCCAACTCGCCATCGTTGGTCAGCAGAATCAGGCCCTCGGTTTCGGCATCCAGGCGGCCCACATGGAACAGCTTCTTGTTGCCGCGCACCCGATGTTCCACCAGATCGCCGATACACGGCCGGCCCAAATCATCAGACATGGTGGAGTGCATGCCTTTTGGCTTGTTCAGAGCCAAATACACCATCTCGTCGTCGATCACGATACGAGCACCGTCCACCCGGATCACCTGCGCCGCCGGATCGACCCGGGTGCCCAGTTCCGTGACGATCCGGCCGTCCACCTCAACGCGGCCGTCCAGAATCATCCGCTCAGCCACCCGGCGGGAGGCAACTCCCGCCTGCGACAGCACCTTCTGCAGGCGCACACCTTCTTCGTCAGCCACGTCAGTCCCGATCTACATCGAATTTCGCCGACCCGGCCACAGCCGAAGTCGTATGTGCACCACCGAGTTTGGCGAAACGCGGTTCCTCGGAAAGCGTTTCGGCGATGTCGTCGATCACGTCGACATCCGGCAGCAGCGGCGCGATATCGGGCAGCTCGGCCAGCGAGGTCAGCCCCAATCGTTCCAAAAACAGCTCCGTGGTGGCGAAAGTTGTTGCACCACTGTCGGAATCATTACCGGCCTCGATGATCAAGCCACGCGCCGCCAGGGTTCGTATCACGGCGTCGACATTGACGCCGCGCACCGCGCTCACCCGGGCCCGGGTCACCGGCTGCCGATACGCCACCACCGCCAGCGTCTCCAACGCCGCCCGGGTCAGCTTGGACCGGGCGCCGTCCAGAATCAGACGCTCCACGTACGGCGCATACCTCGCGCGGGTGTACATCCGCCAGCCGCCGCCGGCCTCTCGCAGGTCGATACCGCTGCCCCGCTCGGCGAACTCGGACGCCATCCGGCGCAGCTTGTCGCCGACCCGATCGACCGGCTCGTCCAGCGCGGTCGACAGGGAATCCACCGAAGTTGGGGTGTCGACCACCAGTAACAGCGCCTCCAATGCCGAACCGAGCTCGTCGTCGGTGATCTCGGTATCGATCTCGCCTTCAGCACCAGTATCGAATTCGCCGGTGTCGGACTCGTCACCTTCGGCGGCCCCGGTCTCGTCGGTCACATCGGCGACAGGCTCGGCGGCCTCGTCCACGCGGGTTTCGGCGGTCATCACCGCATCGTCTTCACTCATGAGTCTTCTTCCACTGCTGCTGCCAGATGCTCGTTCGTCGGCCGCTCTCCGGTCCACGAAACTTGCAGCACTCCAAGCGGATCTAATTGCTCAAATGCTACCGCCCGAGCCCGATACAGCTCGAGCAGCGCCAGGAAACGCCCCACGATCTCAATGCCGCTCTCGCAGTCGGCCACCAAGGCGGTGAACGACGCCCACTGCCCGATCCCGCGAATCTGCAAGAGCCCCATCAGTTTCATTGCCTGCTCGGGCACCGAGACCGCCTGCACGTGCAGGTGATCCATTCGCACCGACGGCACCGGACGCGGGGTGAACGCCGCGGCTGCAATCTGCGCGAATCGATCGGCGTCCACGCCGAGCATGACCTCCGGCAGCAATTCGGTGTAACGCTCCTCCAACGCCACTGCGCGCGGATAACTACGCATCGCCGCGGCCTCGAGCTCGGCGAACATCAGAGCCACGTGTTTGAACGCCCGGTACTGCAGCAGTCGCGCGAACAGCAGGTCACGGACTTCCAGCAGGGCCAGATCGTCCTCGTCGTGCACATCACCGGATGGCAGCAGTCGCGCGGCCTTCAGATCCAGCAAGGTGGCCGCGACCACCAGGAACGCCGTGGTCTCGTCGAGCTCGAGCTGGCTGCCGATCTCTTTGGTGTAGGCGATGAATTCGTCGGTGACCTTGTGCAACGCCACCTCGGTGACGTCGAGGCGGTGCGCGAAGATCAGCTGCAGCAGCAGATCGAACGGGCCCTCGAAGTTGGTGAGCCGTACCTGAAAACCGGGCTTCTTGGGTGGACCGTCGCCCGTCGGCTCCGCTTCAACTTCAGCCGGGGCCACGGTCACTTTCTCCTCGGCCTCGGCCTCGGAGATCACGCGCCGAACCGGTCTATGACCTCGCACGCCAAGGACCGATACGCCAGGGCACCAGTGGATTTCGGCGCCCACGTGGTGATGGGTTCGCCGGCCACGCTGGTCTCCGGGAAGCGCACGGTGCGGCTGATCACGGTGTCGAACACCAGGTCGCCGAATCGCTCCACGACGCGCGCCATGACCTCGCGGGCGTTGACCGTTCGGTTGTCGTACCGGGTGATCAGGATGCCGCTGATGTCGAGCTTCGGGTTCAGCCGGTCGCGCACCTTGTCGACCGTGTCGGTGAGCAACGCCAGGCCGCGCAGCGAGAAGAACTCACATTCGGTCGGGATGATCACACCGTCGGCACAGGCCAGCCCGTTGACGGTCAACAACCCCAGCGACGGCTGGCAGTCGATCAGGACGTAGTCATAGCGGTCGAGCACGGGATAGAGCGCGCGAGCCAGAGACTGCTCTCGACCGACCTCGTTGACCAACTGAATCTCGGCGGCCGACAGATCGATATTGCTGGGCACCAGGTCCAGTCCTTTGACCCGGGTGCTGATCAGCACGTCATCGATCGACACGCGCGGCTCGATCAACAGGTTGTGCACGGTGTGCTCGAGCTCGTAGTGCGGCACCCCGAGACCGGCCGACAACGCACCCTGCGGGTCGAGGTCCACCAACAACACCCGGCGGCCGTACTCGGCGAGGCTGGCCCCCAGATTGATGGTGGACGTGGTCTTGCCGACGCCACCCTTCTGGTTGCACATCGCGACGACCTTGGCCGGACCATGCGTGGTGCGGGGCAAGGGCTCCGGGATGTGCCGCGCGGGACGCCCGGTCAGCCCGACCACCTGTTCGGCTTGCTCGCCGGCGTCCTCGGTCATGCGCCCACCGATCTCCGGGTCCGGACTCCCAACGAAGTCGGTCATGCCAGACCATCGCTGGTCAGCGGCCACATTCCGATAGCGAACATCCGGGCAAGTTTAACGGTGTCTGGACCTCCCCGACGGCAGACCCGCTGGCCTAGTGTTGCGGCAATGAGCTGGAAGCAACGGATGCCGTTCCTTCGATGGTCGATACTGCGGATGGCGGCAGGCATGCCGAACTTCCTGCGGACCGGTCAGATCGGCGACGGCCGGGAGGCCGCTGCGGCCGCGTACGTCGAATCGAACGCCCGCCGCGGCGACGTCGACGACGTGCTTAACACCGTCGATCGGTTCGCCCGGGAAGAGTCCATGCTGGTCAACGTGGGTGACGAGAAGGGCGAGCTGCTCGATACCGCCGTCCGCCGCGCCAACCCCTCACGGGTGTTGGAGCTGGGCACCTACTGCGGCTACAGCGCGTTGCGGATCGCCCGCAACGCCCCGAACGCGCACATCTTCTCCGTCGAGTTCTCCGCGGCCAACGCGGAGGTGGCACGTCGCATCTGGACTCACGCCGGCGTCGCTGACCGGATCACGTGCGTCGTGGGCACTATCGGTGACGGCGGAACCACCCTCGACGCGCTCGCAGGGCGCGGCTTCGCGGCCGGAAACCTGGACTTCGTCTTCGTCGACCACGACAAGAACGCCTACTTGACCGACCTGCAGTCCATTCTGGAACGCGGCTGGCTGCACGCGGGCGCAATCGTGGTCGCCGACAACGTCAAGGTTCCGGGCGCACCCGCGTACCGGGCCTACATGCGGGAGCAGGAAGGCCGCACCTGGCACACCGTCGAGCACAAGACGCACGTCGAGTACCAGTCGCTGCTGACCGATCTGGTACTCGAGTCCGATTTTCTCGGCGGCTAGTCACCGAGCCCGCGGGTGCGCCCCGGCCCACACCTCGCGCAGCGCGCTGACCGTCACCAGCGTGTAGATCTGCGTGGTGGTGACCGAGGCATGGCCGAGCAATTCCTGCACGACGCGCACGTCGGCGCCCCCTTCGAGCAGGTGGGTGGCAAACGAATGCCGCAGGGTGTGCGGTGACACTGCCGCGGTGATGCCGGCCCGCTCGGCCGAGTCCTGCAACACCTGCCACGCGCTCTGCCGGGACAACCGGCCACCGCGGGCATTGAGGAAGATGGCCGGCGTGCCCTTGCCGCGCAGGGCCAGCTCCTGACGGCCACGCACCAGGTAGGCCTCCAACGCACCGACCGCGGGCCGCCCGATCGGCACCAACCGCTCCTTGCCGCCCTTGCCGTGCAACAGCACCGAGCGCGACTCGACGTCGATGTCATCGAGGTCGAGTCCAACGGCCTCGGAGATCCGGGAGCCGGTGGAATACAGCAGCTCCAGCAGTGCCCGGTTGCGCAGCGTCAGCGGAGTGTCGGCATCGCTGTCGCCACCGGCGCCCTCCAGCAGCGCCAGCACGTCGTCGACGGACAGACTCTTGGGCAGCCGACGCCCGGGCGTCGGCGGCTTGACGCCGCGTGCCACATCCACTTCGGCGACACCTTCGGCCGCAGCGAACTTGTGCAGCCCTCGCACCGCGACCAATGCGCGTGCCGCTGACACCGCAGACAACGGGACCACACCGTTGTCCGGGTCGCCCTGGCGCAGGGCGACCAGGAATTCACTGACATCGGCTTCTGTGGTGGCACCCAGGTCGGCGATGCCGCGACCGGCCAGATGGCCGACGTAGCGGCGCAGGTCCCGCCGATAGGAGCTGAGCGTGTTGGCGGCCACGCCTCGCTCGATGGTCAGGTGATCCAGGTAGGCCTGGACCTGATTCTTCACATTCGAGCGAATCGCGGCAGCCGACGTCATCGTTGGTTGCCTCGCCGGGCACGCAGGGCCGTGGGCCGGTCCGGCCACGGCGCGTCCAGCTGTCGCAGTCCGGCCGGCCGGTTCGATGCCGCCAGAATGCCTGCGACCGCAAGCGAATTCACGATCTCGCCGGAGAACACCATCCGCACCGCGTCGTCGAGCGGCACCCGCTCGACCTTCAGGTCCGCCTCTTCGTCGTGGGCCTCTGGACGACCGACTTCGGTCAATCCGGTGGCGAGGAAGATGCGGACGCTCTCGTCGCTGAATCCCGGCGCCGAGTCGACGTCGATCAGCGTCTGCCAGTGCGCTGCGGCCAGGCCGACCTCTTCTTCCAGCTCCCGCGCGGCGGTCACGTGCGGTGGTTCATCACCCATGTCGAGCAGCCCGGCGGGCAGCTCCCACAGCCGCCGTCCGATCGGGTGACGGTACTGGTAGACCAGCACGATGTTGCCTTCGTCGTCGAGCGCCACCACGGCCACGGCACCGTAGTGTTCGACGACCTCGCGCCGCGCCGACTTACCGCCTGGCATCGCAACCTCATCGGCCCGCAGCGCGAAAATCTTTCCGACGTAGACGGTTTCGCTGTCCAGCGTGGCGAAATCGTGTTCAGTCACGAGATTCTTGCAGCTGCTCGGCATCGTGAGAGTCGGCGGCGTGTTGCGCCGACATCGACAGGTCCTCCAGCGGAAGCCGCTCAGCCGCCTTGTATTCCAGCGCAGCCCCCACGAACGAGGAGAACAGCGGGTGCGGCCGGGTCGGGCGGCTCTTCAACTCCGGATGGGCCTGAGTGCCCACCAGGAACGGGTGCAGGTCGGCGTCGTATTCGACGAACTCGACCAGGTGTCCGTCGGGGGATGTTCCGGAGAACTTCAACCCGCTCTTGGCGATCCGGTCCCGGTACTCGTTGTTGACCTCGTAGCGGTGCCGGTGCCGCTCAGACACCTCGGTGGCCTGGTATGCCTGCGCCACAATCGATCCCGCTTCCAACACGGCCGGGTAGGCACCCAGTCGCATGGTGCCGCCCAGGTCCGCCTCACCGGAAACCGCATCGATCTGATCGGCCATGGTGGAGATCACCGGATCCGGCGTGTGCTCATCGAACTCGGCCGAGTTGGCGCCGGTGATGCCGACCGAGCGCGCCGCCTCGATCACGATGCACTGCAGACCCAGACAGAGGCCCAGCAGCGGCAGTTTGTTCTTGCGCGCGTAGCGGATGGCGCCGACCTTGCCCTCGATCCCGCGGATACCGAACCCGCCCGGGATCAACACGCCGTGCACATCGCCGAGCGCGGCCGCCGCATTCAGTTCGTTCTCACAGTCATCGGAGGCAACCCAGCGGATCTCCACCTTGGCGTGGTGGGCGAACCCACCGGCGCGCAGCGCCTCGGCGACCGAGAGGTAAGCGTCGGACAGGTCAATGTACTTGCCTACCAGAGCAATTCGGACGGTCTCCTGCGGCTCGTGCACCCGGCGCAGCAGGTCGTCCCATTCGCGCCAGTCGACGTCGCGGAACGGCAGGCTCAGCCGGCGCACCACGAACGCGTCGAGCTCCTCGCGGTGTAGCACCTTGGGGATGTCATAGATGGACGGCGCATCGGGAGTGGAGATGACGCCGTCGATATCGACGTCACACATCAGGGCGATCTTGTTCTTCAGCGGCTCGGGCACATCCCGATCGCACCGCAGGATCAGCGCATCCGGGCTGATACCGATGCTCCGCAGGGCCGCCACCGAGTGCTGCGTCGGCTTGGTCTTGAGTTCGCCGGACGGCGCCAGGTACGGCACCAGCGACACGTGCAGGAAGAAGCAGTTGTCGCGGCCCACCTCATGGCGCACCTGACGCGCGGCCTCCAGGAACGGCAGCGACTCGATGTCACCGACGGTGCCACCGATCTCGGTGATGACGACGTCGGGCCGCTTACCTTTGGCGTCGGGCCGGGCCATCTCCAGGATCCTGGTCTTGATCTCATCGGTGATGTGCGGGATCACCTGGACGGTGTCGCCCAGGTACTCGCCCCGGCGCTCCTTGGCGATGACCTCCGAATACACCTGGCCGGTGGTCACATTCGCCGACTGGGACAGATTGCGGTCCAGGAACCGCTCGTAGTGGCCGATGTCCAGGTCGGTCTCGGCGCCGTCCTCTGTGACGAAGACCTCGCCGTGCTGGAACGGGTTCATGGTGCCCGGGTCGACGTTGAGATACGGGTCGAGTTTCTGCATCGTGACGTGCAGCCCGCGCGCGGTGAGCAACTGCCCCAGGCTGCTGGCTGTCAGGCCTTTACCCAGCGACGACGCGACGCCACCACTGACGAAAATGTGCTTGGTCTCGGTGTGCGGATGCCTGCGTAGCGATGGCAAGAACTACCTCCGTGGTACTGGGGCAGGACGGGTACAAGCTGAATTCAGCTCTGGGCCAAACCCAGGTCGGGGCCTGCCGACCCACGGAATCTCACCTTAACACCGACCCCCGTCACCTGTCGTTGGCGCGCCGGTGACCTATGCGATGCCGGCGACTATTGCGGCACCGTCACCGCCGCCGCGCCATGCCCGATGCCGTACTGCGCGGGCCGCCCACCACTTGCGAGTTGCTGCAGCGCCAGGACCGAGGTGACCCGTCCGGACTGACTGTCGATGTCGTCCACGGTGCTGACCGCACCGCCCAAGCCGGCGTCGGAGCGCACCACCGCAACGGCCGCGGTGCCCGATGCGGAGCCGTCCCGGCCCGCCAACACGGTGCCCAAGCTGTGCGGGGCCAGTCCCGCGGCGAACCGGGCGACGGTCGAGCCCCGGTTGCCCGCGTCTTCTCCGAGCGCTCCGCCGGTGACGATCACCGCGCTGTCCGCGACGCCGATGTGCTGGTTACCGATCGTGACGAACCCGGTGTCACGCAACGTGGCCAGGACGGTGTCGCGCTGATTGTCGTCGACCGGCGGAACCGCCGGGTCGCGTCCGCGCAACAGAGAAATACCGAGCAGATCGCCGGCCTGCGAGCCTTGGTCCACCAACTTCGTGCTCAGCTGCCGGCCGGCCGGCAGGACCGGCGAATTGACCACTGACAGCAGCTTTTCCGCGGCATTGGCGTCAACGAATTCATCGGTGAGGGTGATGGTGCCCGATACGGCTCCACCAGCCGCGGCAACGGTTTTCGAGACCGCATCGACGTCGTCGTTCACCGCATCGGGGGTCCGGAAGATCACCACGGCCTTGCCGGCCAACGCGTCCCGCACCATGCGCGGCGTCATCTGCGTGTCGAATGCACCTGCTGCACTGAGCTTTTCGTTCAGGCCGTTCTTGTCGTCGGTGAGCTTGTTGATCTGGTTCTGCAACTCGTGCTTGTCGTCACGCAGCCCCGAGAGCAGCGTGTTGGACAGCAGGCCAGATCCCAGCATCACCCCCACGGCTAGTGCCAAGAAGACCGCGGCAAGCGAGATCACATGCGAGCGTAGGGTAATCACGACAAAATCCCCGGTCCGTCGCCTAGCTGACCAGGTTCTGGGCCCACAGCAGGAACTGGTTCCAGTAGTTGGTAACCCATTGCAGGACGGCGGCATCGGCGCGGGACACCCACAGCGCCACGATCACCGCGACCATCACGGCGAGCACCAGCAGTGCGATGGCGCCGCCGGAGACCCGGCTGCGGTACAGCGTCGACACGGCCTTGGCGTCGACGAGCTTCTCGCCCACCTTGAGCCGCGTCATGAAGGTCGACGGGGCACTGGTCTGCCGGGACCGATCGAAGAACTCCTCGATATTGGCCCGGTGTCCGGCGGTGACGATCAACGACGCACCGTGGTGGTCGACCAACAGCAGCGCCAGATCGGTGGCCGAGCCTGCCGCCGGGAACGTCATGGCACCGATACCCAGATCCTGAATCCGCTCAAGGCCTTTGGCGTGCCCGTCGGCGTCTGCCGGCAGCACCACCTGAGCGCCCGAGCGCAGCACGTCCGAACTCATGTCTTCGGGGTCACCGACGATCAGCGCCGGGCGGTATCCGGCCTTGCGCAAGGTGTCCGCGCCGGTACCCACACCGACCAGCACGGGCTGGTACTCCTTGATGAACGGCTTGATGGCCTTGAGATCCTCGGCCGCGTCGACGTCATCGGTGACCACCACGACGTGCCGACGGTTCACGTCGACATCGATGTCCGGGATGCCCATGCCGTCGATCAGCAGCGGGCTCTCACTGCGGATGAACTCGATCGTGTTGCCGGCGAACGCTTCCAGATGTGCGACCAGTCCGCTCTTGGCGTCGTGCATCATCTCGTGGATCTGCTGGTCATTGCGTTCGGTGCCCAAGACCAGACGGCGGTCACCGGAATACACCCCGCCGTTGTGCAACCGAACCTTGGCGCCGTCCTTGATTTTCTTGAAGACGTCGGGGCCGGTCTCGTCGATCAGCGTCACACCGTTGGCCACCAGAACTTCCGGCCCCAGGTTCGGATACCGGCCGGAGATCGACGCCGACGCATTGACCACCGCGGCGACCTCGGCCTCCACCAGGGCGTCGGCCGTGATGCGGTCCAGATCCAGCGCGTCGAGCACCACGATGTCACCCGGACCGACCCGACGCAGCAGCCTGTCGATGTCGCGATCAACGCGGGCAGTTCCAGCCACGCCCGGCTTCGGTTCGGCATTTCGCGAAAGCAGCGCTGACATCTTCATGGCGCCGATTCTGTCGACCGACGGCACTTATCACGTGGAGGCGCGCCGTAACACCAGCCTCATAAGTTAAATTGCGTCACAACTGTCACACGGATGGGTAACGCCCATCGCGATTCAGACCTGTGTTGTGACGCTGGGCGAGACGACACGCCCCAAATCCCGACTACGCCTGGCGGTCGCGCCGGGCCGCTTCCAACAGCTCACGCGCATGCGCCCGACCACTGTCGGATTCGCCGAGCCCGGCCAGCATGCGGGCCAACTCCGCCACGCGGTCGTCCTCACCGAGGGTGCGCACCTCGCTGGCCTTGCTGCGCTCGCCGCTGTCGACCACCAGGTGCACGTCCGCGTAAGCCGCCACCTGAGGCAGGTGGGTCACGACGATCACCTGATGGGTTCTGGCCAGCCGAGCCAAGCGCTTGCCGATCTGCACCGCGGCGCGTCCGCCGACGCCGGCGTCCACTTCGTCGAACACCATCGTGGTGCCCTCGGCCGATGCCGACAGCACCACCTCAAGGGCCAACATCACCCGAGACAGCTCGCCCCCGGAGGCACTCTTGGCCAGCGGAAGCACATCGGATCCGCTGTGCGGGGTGAAGCCGAACTCGACCGCGTCGACGCCGTCATGGCCGGCATGCACCGCGGTGCCGTCCGCCAACTTCAGCGGAGCGGAGTCGTCGGCACGCGCCTCCAACGGCAGAACCGCGATACTGAAGCCGGCGCCACCCATTGCCAGGCCACCCAGTTCTTCGGTGACCGCCTTGGCCAACGACTTGGCCGCCTTGGCTCGCACCTTGGTCAACGCTGCCCCTGCAGTCACCACGTTGTCGTGCAGCTCGTCGACCCGCTGCTGCAACCCGGCCAACGCCTCTTCGGAAACGTCGAGCTGCGCCAGGCGCTGCCGGGCATCGGTGGCCCATTGCAACACCCCGTCGACATCCGCGGCGTATTTGCGGGTCAAGTTGCGCAATTCGGATTGCCGGGCCAGCTTTGATTCCAAAGTGCTTGCATCACTGGGTAATTCGGCAAGATAGTCACCGAGTTCTCCGGCCACGTCGCCGATCACCGCCAGCGCTTCGACCAGCCGTTCCCCCAACGCTCGCAGCGCGTTGTCATCGGTGGCCAACAGCGCCGACTTGGCCTGCGCGGCGGCATCCAGCGCCGAGCCCGCGTCGTCGGGTCCGTCGTCGAGCTGGCCGGCCAACGCGGCGCGTGCGGTCTGCGCAGCTTCGCGTAGCGCATCGAGTTCGGAAAGCCGACGAATATCACCGACCAGTGCCTCGTCTTCGCCCGCCTCTGGCGATACCGCCTCGATCTCACCGAGCCCGAACTGCAGCCGATCGGCTTCCAAGGCCAGTTCCCGCGCTCGCTGCCGACGGTCTATCAGGTCACGCCGCGCCGTCAGCCACTGCTCGCGCAACGTGCGGTACTTGGCCAACAATGACGTCACGTCGACGTACCGGTCCAGCGCCCCACGCTGCTCGTCCGGACGCATCAGCCGCAGCTGGTCGTTCTGCCCGTGCAACGCCAACAACTCCGTGGTGAAGGTCGCCAACGATTTGGCCGGGACGCTGCGCCCACCCAGATACGCCCGCGACGGCCCGTCCTTGCTCACCGAACGCGCCGCGATGACGCTACCGTCGTCATCCCGGTCGGCACCGGAAGCCTCCAGGATCCCGTCGACCCGATCAACCACCACATTGCCGAGTTCGGTTGTGGTGAAACGACCTTCGACGACGGCCCGCGGCGAACCCGACCGGACCCGGCTGGCGTCGGCGCGGGCACCGCCGAGCAGATGCAAGCCGGTGACCACCATGGTCTTGCCGGTACCGGTCTCGCCGGTCAGCACGGTCAGGCCACGTCCGAACTCGGCGGTGGCCGCACTGATGGCGCCGAGCGCCTCGATGCGAATCTCGGTCAGCATTACTGGCCGCGCCACCCTTTCACCGGCAGACGGAACTTACGTACCAGGCGGTCGGTGAACGGGGCACTGTCGAGACGCACCCATTTGAGCGAGATCCCGCAGCGCGTGACCTCCAGACGCCCTCCGGCCGGCACCACCATCTGGCGGCGGCCGTCGCAGAACACCACCGCATCGTTGCCACCCGCCTCGACCTCGACGGCGATCAAGGCAGTCGGGCTGGTCACCATAGGCCCGGCGAACAGCGCGTGCGCATTATTGGGCACCACCAGGATCGCCTCCAGGTCCGGCCACAGGATCGGGCCGCCTGCGGAGAACGCATAGGCCGTGGAACCGGTAGGGGCGGAGACCAGCACCCCGTCGCAGCCGAATGCCGACACCGGACGCCCATCGACCTCCAGCACCACGTTCAACACGCCGTATCGGGTGCTCTTCTCCAGACTGGCCTCGTTCAGCGCCCAACCGCGCTGCACGACCTGCCCTCCGACCCGCACCCCGATGTCGAGCGTCATGCGCTCCTCGACCCGATAGTCCCGGGTGATGACGCGGTCGAGCACCTGATCGATGGCTTCGGCCTCAGCTTCGGCCAGAAACCCGATGTGCCCCAGGTTCACCCCGAGGACCGGGATCTCGGCGTTGCGGGCCAACTCGGCCGCCCGAAGGAAGGTGCCGTCACCGCCGAGCACCAGCACCAGCTCGCACCCCTGGGCCGCGTACTCGTCGGCATCGACGACATCGATGTCGACACCGAGGGCACGCATATGATCCGGAGCCAGGTGCGATGGTCCGCGATCGACCGCCTCGGCGGCCAGCACTCGCAGCCCAATACCGTTGTCGCTCAATACTTTTTCCACCCGACGGGCGGTGTCGGTGGCTTCGTCGCGGCCGGTGTGGATGACCAGCAGCACGGTGCGCTCGCGGGTCACTGTGGCCCCTCGGCTACCGCACGCTGCACCGCCGCGATCAACTCTTCGCCGACCAGCGGCCGATCCGTCGATGCCCGCAGGTGCAGAAAGTATTCGACGTTTCCAGACGGTCCCGGCAGCGGGCTGGCGGTCACGTTCACGGCCTGCCAATTCAGTTCGGCGGCTCGATTGGCCACGGTCAGCACGGCGTCGGCGCGCAACGCCGGATCAGAGACGACGCCACCAGCGCCGACCCGCTCCTTGCCCACTTCGAACTGCGGCTTCACCATGGGAACGATATCGGCTTGCTGTGACGCGCAGGCGGTCAGTGCCGGTAGCACCGTCGACAACGAGATAAATGACAGATCCGCCACCACCAGGTCGACCGGACCGTCGATGTCGTCTGCGGTGAGCTCCCGCACGTTGGTGCGCTCCAGGACGACCACTCGCTCATCGGAGCGCAACGACCACGCCAGCTGGCCGTATCCCACGTCTGCCGCGACGATCTGCCGGGCACCGCGGTCCAGCAGGACCTCGGTGAACCCTCCGGTTGACGCGCCGGCATCCAGGCAGCGCAGTCCATCGGGCGACACCCCGAATGCGTCCAGGGCACCGATCAGTTTGTGTGCACCGCGGGATACCCAAGTACGTTCCGCCGACCCGGTGACAATCAGATTGGACGCGGTCGACACCGCGGTCGACGGTTTGGAAGCCCGCATGCCGTCGATGGTCACCCGCCCGGCATCGATCAGCTCGGCGGCCTGTTGGCGGGAGCGTGCGAGCCCGCGCCGGACGAGTTCAGCGTCTACACGTGCGCGTCGCGTCACGTGAGCTCAGCCCTTCTCGACCGATTCCAGCGCACGCACCAGCAGGTTGTGTGCCTGATCCAGACCTGCGGCGATAGCGTCCATGTCGATCCCCTCGGCCTCGACGTCAGGCAGGTGGGACATCAGCACTGCGATGTCGTTGCGAATCTGATCGGGATCGGTACTCATAGCGATAGTCACGCTAGCCGATCTCCGCCGTCGAGCAGCGACCAGCGAGCCAGCGCGTCCGATGCCGCCGCATCACCGGCCGCGATCACCACCGGTCGCTCCTCCGGCAGCGACCACACGGCCGCGGCAGTGGCGCGCACGACCGATAACGGGTCATCGCTGGGGGTGATGCCGGAATGCACCGTCACGGTGTCGCCATCGATCTCGATCCGCCACGCAGAGTGTGGCCCGATCCGAAGATCTGCCGCGGGCTCGGTCAGCGAGCGCAGATCAGCAGCCAGGTAGTCGGGGCGTTCGGCGGAACACGCATGGACCATGTCCGCGGCTGTGCTGACTCCGGTCAAGACCATCAGGCTCGGCAGCTCGGCCGCCGCGGCCCCTGCGATATCGGTATCCAAGCGGTCACCCACCACCAGCGGAGCCATGAATGTGCCCCGCGCCAGCGCGTCATTCATCAGCGTGGGTTGCGGTTTGCCTGCGACCTGCGGCACCTGTTCGGTGGCGGTCTGCAGCGCCGCGACCATCGAACCGTTGCCGGGCAGCAGTCCGCGCTCGGACGGCAGCGTCTTGTCGACATTCGCCGCAATCCACAGACCGCCGGCGCGAATCGTCAACGCAGCCTCTGCCAGCTCGGACCAGCCTGTCTCCGGTGAGTGGCCCTGGACCACTGCAACCGGCCCTTCGTCGAACAGACGCACCGGCCGTAGCCCGGCATTGCCGACCTCGGCTGCCAGAGCCTCGGTGCCGATGATCAAAACCTTTGCACCCGAGGGCAATTGTTCGGCCAGTAACCGAGCCGCGCTCTGCGCGCTGGTCACAACGTCGTCAGCGACGGCCGCGAATCCGAGATCGTTCAAATGCTTCGCGACGTCCGCCGGGGCCCGCGACGCATTGTTGGTGACATACAGCTTGCGCGCTGTCACCTGGCTCAGCGCCTCAACAGCACCCTCGGTCGGCTCGTGACCGCGGAACACCGTGCCATCGAGATCCAGCAGCAGGCAGTCATGCCGCTGCGCGAGGCTGGTCACCTCAGTCCAGCTCGGTCACGCGGTCTTCGGCGTCGGTGACGCCTTCCACATCGGCAGCTGCCGCATGCAGGAACCACCGCACCGCGTCGTCGCGACGACCGAGGGCCAACAGAACATCGGCGTAAACGTAGAAGAGTCGGGCCGCGGTTTCGCCGGTCCTGGCGGGATCCAGCGGCGGAGTCGAAAGCAGAGCCAATGCCTGCTCGGTCTGGCCCAGATCGCAACGAGCGCCGGCCACGACGATCCGAAGTTCATCGGCATCGTCGCCGGTGAGCTGCTCGGCTTCGGGGCTGCGGGCCAGCTCGATGGCGCGTTCGGGCCGACCGACACCGCGTTCGCAATCGGCGATCAACGGCAGCAACGGGGATTTGCTCCCCATCCGCCGAGCGGCACGCAGTTCAGACAACGCCTGTGCCCAGTCGCCGCAGTGATATGCCGCAATACCGACGGCTTCCCGAACCGCAGCGATGCGACTGGCCCGGCTACGGGCGGCACGCGCATGTTCGAGGGCAGCTTCGGGGTCTTCATCGAGCAGATCCCCGGCCACCACCAGGTGCTTGGCCACATAGTCGGCGGTGGCCTTGTCCAGCGTGGTCAGTTCCCGACGTACCTCGGGCGCAAGCTGTTTGGCCTCGACGTCATCAGGCAACCGTGGACCGACACGCTGCGGCTCCGCAGAATCGGAGTTGGACCGAGGCGGTACGCGCGGACGGGTCGGCGGGCCGCCCTGTCGGCGCGGTCGGTGATCGTTCCGGGGACTCTGACGACGATCTTCGCCGCCTTGTCTGTCTTGGACCACGCTTGCCTTCCTGCACCTGTGAGCTCGCCAAGCAAAGGATACGGCGCAATTACACAATCCGCGAGAATGGCTTGAATTTCATTCTTCGCGCTGAATATAGAATTACCCCCCACAAATTGTGGGGGGTAATTCTAATGTGTGTTCGGCGGTGTCCTACTCTTCCACCCGATAGGGTAGTACCATCGGCGCTGGCAGGCTTAGCTTCCGGGTTCGGGATGGGTCCGGGCGTTTC